>CAWEGB010000011.1:0-548138 GCA_963808545.1 uncultured Thermoleophilaceae bacterium
CTCGAGCAGCGCCTCAGTGGGCTGGCAGAGGAGCCGGCGGCGTACTGGAAGACGCGCGCCGAACTCCCCTGGAGCTATGATCGCTCTACGCGAGGAGCGAGCCCGAGCGTTCGTCGGGCGAGCACACAGCGTCTATCATTATACCCTCGTCGGGCTCTTCGTCCGCCTCGAACCGTCGAATGTCCGCGTGACCGCGCGCTTCCAGTACTTGTAGTACTCGTCGCGCTGCCGTCGTCCATCTGCGGCTCCCAGCGCTTGTCCTCCACCCAGTTCTCGCGCAGGTCCTCGACCTCGTTCCAGAAGCCGGTGGCCAGTCCGGCCGCGTAGGCGGCGCCCAGCGACGTGGTCTCCGGCACCTTGGGCCGAATCACGGGCACGCCGAGCAGGTCGGCCTGGAACTGCATGAGCAGGTCGTTGGCCACCATGCCGCCGTCGACCTTGAGCGACTCGAGCGCCACGCCTGAGTCCTTGTCCATGGCCTCGACGATCTCGCGGCTCTGGTAGGCCGTGGCCTCGAGCGTCGCGCGGGCGATGTGGCCCGCGTTCACGTAGCGGGTCAGGCCGGCGAACACCCCGCGGGCGTTGGACTTCCAGTACGGCGCGAACAGCCCCGAGAACGCCGGGACGATGTAGAGGCCGCCGTTGTCGTCCACGCTCTGAGCGAGCTCCTCGACCTCGGGCGCGGCCTTGATCATCTTGAGGTTGTCGCGCAGCCACTGCACGAGCGCCCCGGTGATGGCGATCGAGCCCTCGAGACAGTAGATCGCGTCCTCGTCGCCGATCTTGTAGCCCACCGTGGTGAGCAGGCCGTTCTTCGACGCCACCGCCTCGGTGCCCGTGTTGAGCAGGAGGAAGTTGCCGGTGCCGTAGGTGTTCTTGGCCTCGCCGGGCGAGAAGCAGGTCTGCCCGAAGGTGGCGGCCTGCTGATCGCCGAGGTCGCCGGCGATCTGCACTCCCTGCAGCCCGCCGGACGTCTTGACCTCGCCGTAGACCTCGGAGGAGGCCCGGATCTCCGGAAGCATCGCCTCCGGAATCCCCATCACGTCCATGACCTCCTGATCCCACTTCAGCGAGCGCACGTCCATCAGCATCGTGCGGCTGGCGTTCGTCACGTCCGTGATGTGCTGGCCGCCGTCGGTGCCGCCGGTGAGGTTCCAGATCAACCAGGTGTCCATGTTGCCGAACAACAGGTCGCCCGAGTCGGCCCTGTCGGCGGCGCCGTCGACGTTGTCGAGGATCCAGCGGATCTTCGGCCCGGAGAAGTAGGTGGCCAGCGGCAGGCCCACCTTCTCCTGGAAGCGCGCCTGGCCGCCGTCCTTGGAGTACTCGTCCACCAGCTTGTCCGTACGGGTGTCCTGCCAGACGAGGGCGTTGTGGATCGGCTCGCCGGTCGTCTTGTCCCAGACGAGAGTGGTCTCGCGCTGGTTGGTGATCCCCACCCCGGCGATGTCATCGGCCGACGCTCCGGCCTCCTCGAGCGCCGCGTCGACGACCTCCTGCGTACTCGCCCAGATCTCCGCAGCATCGTGCTCGACCCATCCGGGCTTCGGATAGATCTGCTCGTGCTCCTTCTGGTTGACGCTGACCACCTGACCGCCGTGGTCGAACACCATGCAGCGTGTGCTCGTCGTGCCCTGGTCGATTGCTGCGGCGTACTTCGCCATCTATTACCCCTCGCTCTTGGTCGTCGCTACGTCAGCTACCCGAGATCAGCCTGGGAACCACCAGTCGAACGCGAGCGCACCGAGGGTGCCGCCGATGAGCGGAGCCACCACCGGGATCCAGGAGTAGCCCCAGTCCGACGGACCCTTGCCCGCGATCGGCAGGATCGCGTGCATGATCCGCGGTCCGAGGTCACGCGCCGGGTTGATCGCGTACCCGGTCGGTCCTCCGAGTGACAACCGATCACGAACACCAGCAGGCCGACAAGGAGCGGGCCGAGCCCGGTAGCGGCCGTATCGGGATTCGCGAAGAACGCCAGGATGCCGAAGACCAGGATGAACGTGCCGATGATCTCGCAGATGATGTTGGCCACGGGATTGCGGATGGCCGGCGCGGTGCACATGGTCGCCAGCTTGAGCCCGGGATCCTCGGTCGCTCCCCAGTGCGGCAGATAGGCCAGCCACACGAGCGTCGCGCCGATGAAGGCCCCGACGAACTCCCCGGCGAAGTACTTGGGCACGTCGCCCCAATCGGTGTCGCCTATGACCGCGAACCCGAGCGTCACCGCTGGGTTGAGATGAGCCCCGCTGAACTGTCCCACCGCGAAGGCTGCCACCATGACGGCCATGCCCCAGCCGAAGGTGATCACGATCCAGCCGGCGTTCTCTGCTTTCGACTGGCTCAGCAGGACGCCCGCCACGACTCCGTTACCAAACAGGATCAGGATCGCCGTCCCGATCACCTCAGCGCCGAAGATACTCAAGGCCTTCTCCCTCCGTAGATGCCACCGGATTCAGCGCGGGCCAGCCTATTCCTCCGCCGCGCGATGTGCAAAGCCGGGTTAAATCGCCCAGGTCACTGGGCGAACGTCTTGGCCGCCACCTCGAGCAGCAGTTGCGACGACGTTGCGCCCGGGTCCTGGTGGCCGACGCTGCGCGGCCCCAGGTAGCTCGCTCGCCCCTTGCGCGCCTCGAGCTCGATGGTCGCCTTCATCCCCTCCTCCGCGGCGTCGGCCGAGCGGCGCAGGGCGTCACCCAGGTCCGCCCCGTCACCGGCGGCCTCCCGCAGCGCCTCCACCGCCGGCAGCAGCGCGTCGAGCATCGTCTTGTCGCCGGGCTCGGCCTTGCCGCGTGCCTGCACGCCCTTTACGCCGGTCTCGAGCGCGTCGGTCCAGCCGGCCAGGTCGAGCTCCGTGCTGTCGCCGGCGGCCGAGCCCATCTGCAGGAACAGGGTCCCGTACAGAGGACCGGCCGCGCCGCCGACGCTCGACACCAGCGCCATGCCCACTCCCTTGAGCTGGGCGCCGATGTCGGGGTCGTCCGCGGCATCCAGCTTCTCCACGGCCTTGCGCATGCCGCGATCCATGTTGGTGCCGTGGTCGCCGTCACCGATGGCGGTGTCGAGCTTGACCAGCGCGGCCCGCTGCTCGGTTATCTCCGCCGCGTACGCGCGGATCCACTCCCCCACGGTCTCCGTGGTGATGCTCAAGGCCGCGCCCTCAGCCGATGCGCAGAGCCGGCGTGTCCGCGGGCGCGTCCCACAGCCGCGTGAGCTCGTCGTCGAGCTTCAGCAGCGTGATGGAGCAGCCCGCCATCTCGAGCGAGGTGATGTAGTCGCCGATCAGGCGGCGCTCGATGGTGATGCCCTTGTCCTGCAGGAACCTGTTGAGCTCCCGGTAGACGATGTAAAGCTCGATCAACGGCGTGCCGCCCATGCCGTTGACGAAGGCCAGCACCTTGTCACCCGACTCGAAGGGCAGGTCCTCCACCACCGCCGTGGCCAGACGCTCGACGATCTTCGCCACCGGCTCCATCGGCTCGCGGTAGCGGCCCGGCTCGCCGTGGATGCCGATGCCGATCTCCATCTCGTCCTCGCCCAGCTCGAAGCTCGGCTCGCCGGACCCGGGCGTCACGCACGGCGTCAGGGCCATTCCCATGCTGCGGCCCTGCCCGTTGACGGTGCGGCAGATCTCTGCCACCTCCGCCAGCGACTTCCCCTCGTCGGCCGCGGCGCCGCAGATCTTCTCGGCGATCACCGTGATGCCGACACCGCGCCGGCCCGCCGTGTACAGCGAGTCCTGGACGGCCACGTCGTCGTTGGTGACCACGGCCTCGACCTCGATGCCCTCACCCTTGGCCAGGTCGGCCGCCATCTCGAAGTTCAGTACGTCGCCGGTGTAGTTCTTGACGATGTGTAGGACGCCGGCGCCGCCGTCGACCGCCTTCGTGGCCTCGAGCATCTGGTCAGGAGTGGGTGAGGTGAACACCTCGCCGGGGCACGCCGCGTCGAGCATTCCCGGTCCCACGAGGCCGCCATGCATCGGCTCGTGACCCGAGCCGCCGCCGGAGATGAGGCCCACCTTGCCCTGGACGGGCGCGTCCGCGCGCACGATCACGTACGGGTCGTAGGTCACCCGGAGCCGATCGCCATGTGCCGCCTCGATGCCCTCGAGCGCCTCGCGCACGACGTCGTCGGGCTCGTTGATGAGCTTCTTCATGGTCTCTCCTCCACTCGTTGGGCCGGCTCCGCCGCCCGGACGCTATACGCGACGCCCGGCGCTGGCAATCCCGCCCTACCGCCGAGGCGGCTAGGAGGCGGTGGTGGCGGGGCTCTCCGCCGCGTGCGCGACCGGTGGCAGCTCGGTCAGCTGCGGCTCGAGCACGACCTCGGGCTCGGGCGCGTGCTCGAACCGCGGCGCCGGAGCGGACGCCGGGGGCGGCACGGGGGCCAGGCCCTCGTTCGACCAGAACACGCGGACACGCTCCATCACCTCGCGCGGAGTCTCCCCCGTCCGGGGCGAGATCGGATCGCCGAAGCGCGCCTCGACCCCGTGGCGCCTGCCGAGCAGGCGACCGCGAATCCGCCGTGGCCAGTTCTGACCCGGAGGCATGGCCTCGTGCGTGCCGCTCAGGTAGATCGGGACGATGGGGATGCCGTGCCGGGCGGCGATCACGGCAGCGCCGGAGCGCACCTTTCCCACCTCCCCGTCACGCGACCGGGTGCCCTCGGGGAACATGACGAGGTTCCAGCCTTCGTCGAGCAGCTTGTCCACGTGGTCGGTCGCGCCGTTGTCGAGGCCGCCGCCCTGCCGTCCCAGGGGCACGGTGTTGAACAGGAGCGCCACGCCGCTGGCCTTCCAGCGGCTCTTGTAGAAGTAATCGGCCGCGGCCGTCACCGCCGTGCGGGCGCGCCACTTCTGCGGCAGCGCGCGCAGGATCGTCGGCGTGTCGAGGTGGCTCGAATGGTTGGCCACGAAGATGACCGGGTGGGTGAGTCTCTCGAAGTGCTCGCCGCCCCTCACGGTGTTGCGCACGTAGAAGTCGATCATCGGGCCGAGCCCGAAGCTGAGCAGCCCGGCTCGCGCGGCCTTGGCGTAGCTGCAGCGTGCCCAGGAGACGTCCATCTTGGAGTACTGGCGGGCCAGCTCGCCGCCCTGGGTGCGCAGCTCGACGCCCTTGGTGCGCAGCTCGCTGCCGCGGGTCTTCAGCTCGCCCGTCAGGTCGGGCACGCGCTCGCGCAGCTCCGGGACCTTCTCCCGCAACTCCGGCACGCGCTCGCGCAGCTCCGGAACACGGCTCTTGATCTCGGTGGTGCGCGCCTTGCCATGCCTGATGGCGCGGTCGACTCTTCCGTCCCCCATGCACTGAGGTACTCCACTCCGCGGAGACGGTTTCGCGCTAGCGCGAGTTCACGCGGATCTCGCCCGCCCGGCCCTTGAGCACGCGCTCACCGGGCGGATCGGTGGCCAGCTTCAGGCCGCCCACCACCATCAGCGCGGCGAGGGCCACTGCGGCGGCCACCCGGAGCGCGTCGCGGCGCACCCGCTCGCGCCGCCTGCGCCGGAATTTCTCGGCCGTCACCGGCCCCAGTAGGCCGGCCACGGTCGGCTCGTCGAGCCCCAGCCCGGCGGACTGGCAGAAACTCAGCACGTCCCCGGCGCCGCGTGCCTCGACCAGCTGCGCCCCGTAGGCGTCGGCCAGCCGTCGGAGCAGGCGGGCGTTGCGGCCCGGCAGCAGGAACAGCACGTGGGGACGGGCGCGTTCGCCCCGCAGGCCCTCCTCGTGGACCTCGGTCGTCCCGCGCAACTCGACGACCCCGGGTATCTCGCGGCGGCCCGAGAGGACGCGCCTGGCCGCGCGCTTCGACGGGTGCCAGGCGTGGACGCCGCAGTTGCACCCCTTTGCGGGTGGCCGGTGCTCCGCCGACTGCGAGCAGCCGGCCTCGATCCACTCGCCACCGAGCGGCCAGGCCGTGCCCTGGTGCGGGCCCGCCAGCCGCTCGGCCTGACCGTCCCGGGTGACCGTCCACGTCCGAAGGCCGTAGACCGGATCGGCGATGAGCGGCGTGTCGGTGGAGTTCACTCCCCCAATGGTGGCAAGCCGGTGGACGAGTGTGCGCATCGACGACGAAGCCCCGCCGGGTGGCGGGGCTTCGTCCTACGGTCGGTCTGTCGGCCTGTGGTCTACGGGTTGACCGGCTTGACGCGGAACAGGACCCTGCCCGCGCGGCCGCGCTTGAACGTGCCGGTCCTGGCGTCGAGCCGCCACGGCCGCGGCAGGGCGCCCGTGGTGTCCTGCAGGAACGCCGCGAACAGCTTGGTGGAGCGCGCGCAGCTCAGCCGCCTGACCCACACCCAGTAGGGGCCCGCGGGGAGCTGGAGCCGTCCGATCTGGTCGTCGTTGAGCACCCGGAACGTCGCCGGGCACCTTCTCTGACCGCCGCTCGGATGCTGGCCCTGGCTCCTCTCCTGTGAAGCGCCGGCGCTCACCCCGCTGGTGCTCGTCTGCGCCACGTAGGGCTTGATGCGGAAGCCGATGTGACGGTGTCCGCGCTGGAAGGAGCCCGTGCCCGGGTCGAGATGCCACGGCCTCGGGAGAACGCCGTCCCAGTCCTGGAGGAACCGCTGGAGGCGCCGCACGGCGCCCCTGCAGGTCAGACCGCGATAGGAGAGCAGCGTGATCCGGTAGTCCCCCTCGGGAATCTGGAAGCTGCCGATCCGGTCGTCGTGGAGCACCTCGAAGTAGCCGGGGCAGATGCGCCTCGACGGCGGGTGCGGCGGCGTCGGCGGGTTGGGGTTGGTGTCCGGCGTCACCCGGAAGCCCACCCCGCTGCCGCGGCCGGCCTGGAACGTTCGGGTGGAGTTCGTGGTCACCCACGGGCGCGGCAGCCGGCCGTCCCAGTCCTCGAGGAACTCGGAGAACAACCGCGACGCCTCGGTGCAGCCCATCGTGGCCGTGTCGAGCACGGTGACCACGTACGGGCCCTTCGGCAGCTGCATGCCACCGATGCGGTCGTTGTGGAGCACCTCGAAGGTGCCGGGGCAGTTGGCCGGCGCTGCGGAGGCCGACGGAGCCGTCACGGCGACCGCCGCCAACACGGCGACCAGAGCCGTGAAGATCCTTCTCGTACGAGTCATGGGCGGGCACGCTAATGGGTGACCCGGCAAATGTCTACGCGCCAAACCTTTAACGCGAATTCTGCATCAGTTCGCCTTAGTGCACTGATCCTGAATCGACTCCAGCTCGGCGACGGCGGCGTTGGCACCCTTCTTCGCCGACGACGCGTTGAAGAACTTGTCGAGCGCGCTCACGGCGCCCTGGACGCAGGCGGCCGACAGCTGCTCGGCCTGCTGAGCCTGCGTTAGCGCCGCCTTGTCCTTCTCGTCCTGGCCCTGGGCCGCGGCCGTCTGATTGCGGGCGTTCTGCAGCTCCCCGGCTTCCTTGTCGATCGTCTGCTTCAGGCGCCCCGCGGCAGCCTCTTCGCGGATGAAGCGCCGCCTGACCCGGCGGAAGGCGGCGCGCTCGCGCGCGCCGAAGGCGCGCAGGCGCAGCTCGGCCTGAGTTGCCTCGCCCTGCTGGGCCGCCAACTGCGTCTTCTGCTTGTCGATCGTCGCGTTGGCGTCGTCGAGATCGGACTTGGTCATGAACCCCCACACGGCGAATCCGATGGCGGCGATGGCGAACAGCGCGGTGGCCACGATCCAGACCGTGGGCCGGCTCCCGGGCTGCGAGTCGTCCGTGCTCATGACTTCCTTCCTTGGGCTGCGAGTCCCTTTCGGGGTACGAGCGGGCAAGCATGACGGTACGAACCGGAGCGCGCAAGATCGGCAACGGCGCGCCCTCCAGCGCGAGAAGGCGATCAGATTGAACGGGCTCACGCCTCTTGACAGCTCGTAGATCTCGAGCGGGATGAACACCGCCGACCGCCTCCACGAGCTCGAGCACCGCGTAGGCGGCCAGCGCCAGGCCCACCGGGTACAGGAGTAGCAGGCCCGGCTGAGCGCCGGTTCCGGACGCGAGGAGTCCTAGATCCCGCCTAGGGTGCGCCGACCTCGACAGGAAGGGCACCCATGGACTGGAAGCTCGAGCTGGTGGCAGTACCCGTATCGGACGTGGACCGCGCAAAGGCGTTCTACACCGAGCAGGCCGGGTTCAACGCGGATCACGATCACACCGTGAGCGAGGAGCTGCGCTTCGTCCAGCTGACCCCGCCGGGCTCGGCGTGCTCGATCGCCATCGGCACGGGAGTGGTCGAATCCGAGCCCGGAACGGCGAAGGGCCTTCAGCTTGTGGTATCCGACATCGAGGCCGCGCGGGCCGAGCTGGTGGATCGCGGCGTCGAGGTGAGCGAGGTGCGGTCCTTCGACTGGGGACGCTTCGTGTTCTTCGCGGATCCCGACGGCAACGCCTGGGCCGTGCAGGAAGCGGGACCGAGCTAGCCGCGCCGCGGCTCCGGCTCGAACTCAGGCTCAGCGGCGGGGGCCACACCGCGATCGGGCAGCGCCTCGAGCGCCTCCTCCGCCGTGCGCCGCGTCACGAACTCCGCCGCCAGACCGTCCACGACCCTGATCGCGTGCCCGAAGCGCATGTCGACCTCCACGCCGCTGTCCACCCCGGTGGCCCGGAACCGGATCGCCGCGGCCACCCAGTCACCGGCTTCCTCCATGCTCTCGATCTCGATGCGGAAGCGCTCCCACGGCTCGCGCAGCTGGGTCCAGAAGCGCTCGGCGCGCGCGTGGCCCCGATATACGGCCGCGAGGTCGGGGAAGACCCCCGAGGTACGGATCTCGATGTCGGGATGGAGCAGCTCGAGCCAGGCCCCGCAGTCGTCGGCGTTCCAGGCGTCGTAGCCGGCGCGAAGGAGCTCGGAGTTGGTGGGCATGGCCCACCCAGCATCGCAAACGTCAGCCGAAGGTGAAGGCATAGCCGGAAACGCCGGGCGGGACCTCGAGCGTCAGTACGTCTCGACCCGCGCGGCCAGCGGCGGCGCGAGCAGGCAGAGCCCGAAGCCGAGCAGCACCGCGATGGCGACGGTGCGCAGCAGGTCGCCGGGCAGCCCGAGCGCGTCGATCACGTACACCAGCGCCACCGTCGCGAAGGCGAACGACAGGGCGAGACCGCACACGCCACGAACGCAAAGATCATCAGCGCAGCCACACCCCGGATTCTGATGACGGGCGCTTACGAGTTCATTACGCGACATCCGCGAGGCCGCGTAATGGAGTCGTAAGGACGGCGACTGATACTGAGCCCCTCACCCGAGACGAGGAGAAGCAGTGTTCCGGTTGACCCTTGCCTGCCTTGCCGCCGCCGCAGTCCTGGCGAGCTGCGGCGACGACGGCGAAACGAGCCAGGCGGCCGACGGCGACCCGAGCCCGAACGCCTCAGCCGAGCAGGACGCCACCGCGAGCGAGGCGACAGCCGCGCCGCCGAAGGCCAAGCCGGCCAGGAAGGGCGCAATCGTGAGGGTGGTGGACTCGCAGTTCGGGCGGGTCGTGGCCGATCGCCAGGGCGAGGCGCTCTATCTGTTCGACAAGGAGCAGGGCCGGCGTAGCCGCTGTTACGGCGAATGCGCGGAGGTGTGGCCTCCGCTGCTGGCCAAGGGCAAGCCACGCGCGGGCAGCGGCGCGCGCAGGGACCTCCTGGGGACCACCCGCCGGCGCAATGGCAAGCTTCAGGTGACCTACGCGGGCCACCCGCTCTACTACTTCGTCGACGACTCGCCCGGCCAGATCCTCTGCCACAACGTGGCCGAGTTCGGGGGTCTGTGGCTGGTGGTCAAGCCCAACGGCACGGCGGTGACCTGAGCTTCAGCGGTAGTCGGAATTGGGATAGGTGAACCGGCGACCGGCCTCCCACTCGCCGTGCTGGTTGCCGTGGGCCGTGGATGCTCGCCCAGCGTCGACTTGAGCAGGTCGGGCGAGGTCCAGGAGGTTCCAGCGCTCAGGAAGCGTCGTGTTGCGGGTGATCGAAGTCGTAGTCTCCTGCCCGCCGTATACCGGCTGGCGAGGCGTTACGCCGGGGGCGGGTCAGCCGGGGGCGGGACGCCTGATCTCGAGGAACTCGGGCCAGTCTCCGGCCTCGGCGTCGAGCGCATCCTGGAGCGCCCCGTACGCCTCCTCCGGAGTCGCATTGTCGAGCCAGAACTGGGCCGTCCGGCCGTCGCGGACCGAGGACGTCTCGAGCCGGGCTCCGGCCGCCGCGAGTAGCTGGTCGGCCTGCTCCCCGGCCTGCAGGATCTCCACTTCGACCACTCCGACGGGCATGGCCCGGACCCTAGCGAGCTACGTGGGCGATCCGTTGGTCAGAACGGATACGTGGGCAGCGAGCCGGCGCGCGAGCGTACCGCGCGCTCCAGGCGCCGGGCCACGGCCCGGTGAGCCGAGGCCACGTTGCGACGCTCGGCGGGATCGCGGCGGCTGTCGAACAGCTCTGGGCCCGAGCCGTCGTTGGCGCCGAACGCGGCCCAGTCGCCGTTGCGCGCGTACCAGCTGTTGCCGTACCCGCCCCACGCGTAGTCGCGGTCGGCCGGGGCCCTGCCCTCGAACAGGCGGGACAGATCGGCTCCGTCCATTCCCCGCGGCACGGGCACGCCCGCCATCGACAGGACCGTGGGACCCACGTCGTGGGTCGAGGCGAACCAGCTGCTGCGCTCGCCGGCCCGGCGGCCGCCCGGGTCGACCACTATCAGCGGCACGCGGATGAGCGCCGGATGCAGCATGTTGCCGGTCTTGCCGGTGTAGCCGTACTCGCCGAGATAGAAGCCGTGATCGGAGACGAGCACCACCACGGTCTCGCGTGCGAGGCGAAGGCCATGCAGGCGATCCAGGAATACCCCGAGCCAGCGGTCGGTCATGGTCACCTCGGCCGCGTAGAGCGCCTTCATGCGGTCGAGCAGCACCAGGTCGGGTCCGTCGAGATAACGCGAGACCGGCGCGTAGTAGGGCCGGGCCGGCTCGGGTCCGCGGTAGTCCGGATCGCCGTACATGTCCACGTAGCGCCGCGGCGGGGTCCACGGCTCGTGCGGCTCGAAGGTGTCGACCACGAGCGCGAACGGCCGCTCGCGCTTCGCGGCGCGCTCGAGGACCTCGGTGGCGTCACGGAACACGCGCGCGGCGAACGAGCGCGTCTCGTCGTGGGAGTAGCGGCCGTTCGCGAGGTAGCGGCGGATCCGGTCGCGCATGTCGGGGTCGTCGAGCGCGGGCGGCAGCCAGTGGCGCAGCTCGGCTTCGGACACCCCCGCCGCGGTCCCGCCGATCTGCCCGCCGCGGCGCCTGAACAGGTTGAAGCTGCGCCGGAACGGGCCGTACGGAGCCGAGAAGCCGAGCGAGGTGTTGTCGGTGGCGTAGGCCGTCCACCAGCCGGCACGGCGCAGCGCGCTGGTGAACGTGGTGTCGACGTTCGCCACCGGCGCCCACCCCGGCTCGGCCAGTAGTCCCGAGTAGGGGCGCCAGCCGCGGAAGGGAAACACCCGCCGGCCGGTGAGGATGGAGCGCCGGGCCGGCACCGTGGGCATGGCCTCGGGGTGAAAGCGGGTGAAGCTCAGCCCGTCCCGAGCGAGCGCGTCGATGTTGGGCGTTCGCGCGCGCTTGCCGTAGACGTGATCGGCGCGGAGCGTGTCGACGATGATCACCACCACGTTTGGCGCATCGGGCTTTGACCCGGGCTTGCCCCCGCCGCTGCAGCCGGCCTGTCCGACCGCCAGCAGCCCGCCCACGACGGCGGCCGAGCTGCCTGCCTGCGCCATGAACCTCCGGCGCGTCTGCTTCTCGCTCATGCGCCGGGCGCGCTCAGCCGCGCCGCTTGACCCGCCTGAGCAGCGTGAAGCGCGCCCGGTCGGGGCTCGACCGGTTACCCGCGCTGTCGGTGGCGGTCAGGGTCAGCCGGTACCGGCCCGGCCTGAGCGTGGTGCGGCGGCTGACCCGGCCGGCGAAGCGGATCCGCCGGGCGCCCGCGGCCACCGAGCGGGTGAGCGAGCCCCGCCGGACGCTCACGAAGCGCGTGCAGCGCGGCCGGCCCCGGTTCTGCCGGGTGGCCCGGCGACAGCGGCCACCCACGCGCCGGCCGGCCCGCGCCCGGCTGAAGCTCAGCCTGGCCCGCGCGGCCTCGGACAGGCGGAAGCGGATGGTGGTGCCGGTCTTGACGACCGCGGCGCTCGGCAGCGCGCGGCCGATCCGGAAGCGCCTGCGCGACAGCCGCAGGCCGGTGACGCGCGGCCGGGTGACGTCGCGCGGCGCGGGCTGGGGCGCAGTCCCCGCGGGCCGCGGCAGGTCCACCACCGCCGCCACGATCCGCGTGGTGGCCGCGGCTCCCTGGACGAACACCGCCGCCGCGAAGCCACCCGCACCGGCGGCGGTCTCCACGCCGCCCGCGACCGCGCCGAACGCCGGATCCGACAGCGTCAGCTCCGGCCTCAGCCCGCCCAGCGTGGCGCGCGCCAGCGCGCGCCTGTCCGCGCCGCCGCCCGGATCCTGGTTCCAGGCCACGAGGCCCGAGCCGTTCTCGCTGATGGCCGGCGAGCCGAGCGGCGCGCCGTTGTTGGCCGCGGTGTTGACCAGCGTGCCCTTGGTCCACTTGCCGGCGCTCAGAGTGGCCGCCTCGAACGGGTTGGTGAGGTTGCCGTAGTGGGTGACCAGACCCTGGCCCGCGGGATTGACGTCGATGCGCTGATAGTCGCGGCCCTCGGGGGGCGGGTCGGGCATGCCGTCGACCAGCTGGTAGGGGCCGAACGCGTTCCCGGTGAACGGTCGAGCGATAGCTCGGTGCTTGGTCATGTTGTTGTAGATGAAGTTCTGCCGGAACACGACCCAGGCCGTGCCGGAGGCAGCGATGCCGACGTCCGGCTGGTCGGCGGCCACGACGCCCATGCCGTACGGCTGAGCCCCGGGAAGCGAGGGCAGGGCCGCACCGGCGGCCGGGCCGGCGCTGGTCCCGGTGAATCGGCGTGCCACCGTCTCGACGGTGCTGCCGGCGTCCCCTTCGCCCCAGGCGGCCACCGCCGACGCCCCGTCGGGGGCGGTGGCCAAACGAGCCTCGTGGTTGCTCGCGTCGCCCGCGTTGACGGCGGGATCTGCGTTCAGTTCGCCCGCGCCCACCTGCGCCCAGGCCGCGCCGTCCAGGCGCCAGGCGACCACGTCGGCGTTGTCGCTCGAGATCACGTAGCCGTTGCCGTCGGGGGCGAGATCGACGTTGCCGTACCGCCCCGCGGCCTGGATGACCTGGGGCGGGCCGAAGGGCGCTCCCCCGCTCGGGCTCACGCGCGCCACCACCACCGTGGCGGAGCGGAAGGTCACCACCGTCTTGCCTCCGTTGGCGACGGCGATCCGGGGAGCCTCCGAGACCTCGTTCGAGCCCGGGTCGACCTGCTGGGGCGGGCTCCAGGCGCCGTTCACCAGGCGCGACACGAAGGGATGGTCCTCGCCGTCGACCGTCTTCAGGTAGACGAGCGCGGCGCTGCCGTCCGGGGCCACGTCGATCCGGGGCAGGACCGGGCCGACGGTGGCGCTGGGGCCGTCGATCGCGACCCCGGGCAGGATGGCCGCCGCGGCCGGCGACACGAACGCGAGGGCGGCTAGGCACGTGAGTACGGCGGTCAGCTTCGTCTTCATGGCCATGGATCGCGGGGCGGGCCCGCCGAGCCTAACCGAGGGCCCGGTCGAGGGCCTCGTTGACCAGCTCGTCGGCGCGCTCGTTCTGCTCCCGGCGCACCGAGCGCACCGCCCAGGAGTCGAAGCCGCGCAGCTCGCGCATGGACTCGAGGAAGAGCGGCTTGAGCCCGGCGTGCTTGACCTTGTACTCGCCGCCGATCTGACGGGCCACCAGCTCGGAGTCGTTGACCACCTCGACCTCGGTCGCCCCCAGGTCGCGGGCGAGCTCGAGGCCCAGCAGCAGGGCGCGGTACTCGGCGACGTTGTTGGTGGCCTCTCCGATGTAGGCGTTGCGCTCGCCGAGAGCGTCTCCGTCGGGGCTGGTCGCCACGGCGGCCACCGCGGCGGGACCGGGGTTTCCACGCGCCCCGCCGTCGACGTGGACCGTGACCCTCACCGGGCCGAGGAGCCTTCGCCTCCCACGGTCGCGCCCGCGACCACTCGTCCGTCGGCGTCGAGGCTCGCGTTCCACTGGCGCAGCCCCTCGTCCAGCTCGTCGATCTCGTCGCCCTTGTCGAGCAGCTCGGCGGGGTCTGCCTCCGCACCGAGGTCCACGCGGTAGCGGTACCAGGACAGCTCCCAGGCCACCAGCAGCGAGACGAAGCTCGGCTGCTCGGCGACGGGCTGGACGCTCACCCAGGCCGGCCCGAGCGTGCGAGCCAGGCCGGCGACCGTGCGGGCGTGGGCGGAGCCGTTGAACAGCTCCATGGCGCGATCGATCCTGGCCTCGGCGGTGCTGGGGACGGCTCGCACGTGACGCGGATCCTGTGGCCGGGGGCGCTCGCGCGGAGCGGGCGCCGTGGCCTCATCGGCCTGGTGGTGCTCGCCGGTGTCGTAGCTGTCCTCCTGGGAAGCCGACCCCGCGCCGGCCTCCGGGGAGTAGGAACGCTCCCCCTCTGAGGCGCGCAGCGACTCCGCCGGGCGCCGGCGACGCAGGCGTCCGAACACCCCGCGGCCGGGCTCGTTGCGCGGCATGCGGGCCGGAAGGTCGCCGGCCGCCGACTCGCGGATCCAGCCGTGGTGCTGCGCGCGCACCGCGCACAGGTCACAGACCCGGTGGCGTGCCCCGCCGGGGGCGAGATACCACTCGGCGCGCTCTCCCTTGAGAATGGTACGGCCGCAGACGTCGCAGTTGACGACGTCGTGAACGGGCCTCAGCTCCTTCTTCACGGGCCCGATGATAGGGGCACCCCGGCGAGCTCCGCGAGATCGACAGCTAGGCCTTCACGGCCTCCTTCTCCTGCTCGGCCTGCGCCACCACCTGCTGCGCCACGTGTCCGGGCACCTGCTCGTAGCGGGCAAGCTCCATCGTGTACTCGCCCTGGCCGCCGGTGATGGCGCGCAGGTCCGGCGCGTACTCCAAGAGCTCGGCCATCGGCACCTCGGCCCTGACCTCGGTCACCGAGCCGGCGGGCTCCATGCCGAGTGGGCGGCCGCGCCGGGAGTTGAGGTCGCCGATCACATCGCCCACCGACTCCTCGGGCACGGTCACGACCACGGTCATGATCGGCTCCATCAGCGTGGGCTGGGCGTTCTCCATCGCGTCCTTGAAGGCCATCGAGCCCGCGATCTTGAAGGCCATCTCCGACGAGTCGACCGAGTGGTGCTGGCCGTCGAACACGGTCACCCGCACGTCGCGCACCGGAAAGCCGGCGACGGTTCCGCTGCGCATGGCCTCCACCACGCCCTTCTCGACCGCCGGGATGAAGCCGCCCGGGATCACGCCACCTTTGATCGCGTTCACGAACTCGAAGCCGCTGCCCTGCTCGACCGGCTCGATCTCGATGTGGCAGTCGGCGAACTGCCCGCGGCCGCCGGTCTGCTTCTTGTAGCGCGCGTGCGCCTTGGCGCTCGACCTGATCGCCTCGCGGTAGGGCACGTGAGGAGGGTGCAACTCGACCTCGGCCCCGAAGCGCTCCCTCATGCGCTCGACGATCACCTCGACGTGGATCTGGCTGATCCCCGCCAGGATCTGCTCGCCGGTCTGGGTGTCGCGGTGGAAGTCGATGGTGGGGTCCTCCTCCTGCAGCCGGCGCAGTGCCTGGCCCATCTTCTCCTCGTCCCCCTTCGCCTTGGCCTCGATCGCGAAGGCCATCACCGGGCGCGGCATGGCGGGCAGCGCCAGCGGGATCTCCGCGTCCTTACCGGCCAGGACGTCGCCCGCCCGCGTCTCCTTCAGCTTGGCCACAGCGCCGATGTCGCCCGGGCCGAACTCGTCCGCGTGCTCGTTCTCCTTGCCCTGCGGCACCAGCAGCTGGCCGATGCGCTCCTTGACGTGCGCGCGGCAGTTGAAGACGTGTGCGTCGTGACCGAGCACTCCCTGGTAGACGCGGAAGAGGTTGACCCGTCCGGCGTAGGGGTCGGCCAGCGTCTTGAAGACGAAGGCGACCATGTCCTTCGACTCGTCGGGCTCGAGCATCACCCCGTCGAGGTCGATCGCTCCGCGCTTGGCCGGTGACGGCAGGTCGTCCACCAGCGCGTCCAGCAGGCGGTTGATGCCCAGGTTGCGCGTGGCCGCGCCGCAGGTGACCGGGAACACGTGTCCCTCGGTGACGCCGGTCTTGAGGGCCGAGACCGTCTCGTCGTGCGAGATCTCCTCACCTTCGAGGTAGCGCTCCATGAGAGCGTCGGAGACCTCGGCCACCTCGTCCATCAGCTTCTCCCGGTACTCCTGAGCCTGTTCGGCGAGGTGCTCGGGAATCTCGATCTCGGTGCAGTTGTCGCGCTCGGCGCCGTCGTAGCGGTAGGCCTTCATGTCGATCAGGTCGACCACGCCCTCGAGCTCGTGCTCGGCACCGATCGGGATCTCGGTGGCCACGACGTGCTGGCCGAAGGTGCTCTTGAGCGACTCGAGGCTACGGAAGAAGTCGGCGCGCTCGCGGTCGAGCATGTTCACGAACAGGATGCGGGCGAGGCCGAGCTCGGTGGCCCGCTCCCAGAGGCGGGTGGTGGTCACCTCGGCGCCCATCACGCCGTTGACCACGAAGACCGCGCCCTCCACCACGCGCAGGGCGGCCAGGGCGTCCGCCACGAAGCTGGGGTCGCCCGGAGTATCGATCAGGTTGATCTTTCGGTCCTCCCAGCGAAACGAGGAGAGGCTCGCCGAGATGGACATCTGGCGCGCCTTCTCGTCGGGCGCCGAGTCGGAGATCGTCGATCCTTCGGCCACCGAGCCCAGGCGGTTGATCGCGCCCGCCTCGAACAGGAGTGCCTCGTTCACGGAGGTCTTCCCGCTGCCTCGGTGGCCCACCAACGCCACGTTGCGGATCCTCTTCGGCGATAGGTGCGCCATGACTCTCCCTTCGCTCGACAGCCGAAAAAGGAGCCTACCCGGCGAGCGCGGAATCCAGCGCTTCGTGGATGGGCGCCGCGCTCTCCACCTCGGTGAGCTCGAGCACGCGCCGCAACGGCGACTGTGGAGGCACCACGAGCAGCAGTTGCTGGCGGCGGCGTGCGAGGCGGCGGGAGAGGTCGAACAGGATCTCGATCCCCGCCGAGTCGAGGTAGCGGCAGCCGCTCAGGTCGATCACCAGTGCGAGCGCGTCGTTGGGCACCGAGGCCAGCAGCTCGTCGCGCACGTAGCCGGCGTTGGTCATGTCGATCTCGCCGCCGAGGTGTGCCAGCAGGCTCCCCCCTCGCCGTTCAACCGAGATCTCCGCCGGTGTGGTCACGAGGCCCGAGGTGGTCCCAGCCGTCTCCTCATCACGATCAAGGTACCGCCGTCGTCGACGCGGAGGTCGACTTCGCCCATCAGGCCCTCGATTATCTTCAGCCCGCGGCCGCGGTGCACGCCGCGGCGGTCGCGCCAGCGGCCACGGTCACGGACGCTGGCGGTCAGCGTGTCGTCCTCGATTCGAGCCTCGACCTCGAAGGCCGCGTCGCCGGGCCCATAGGCGTGCTCGATGGCGTTGCCGGCGGCCTCGCACACGCTGAGCGTGATCTCGTAGGACTCGAGCTCGGCCGCCCCGGCGGCGTGGAGGAAGCGGGCCATCCGGCGCCGCAGCACCGAGAGCGACTCCGGCTCCGCGCGCAGGGCCAGCCGAATGCTCTCCGCGCCGGTTCGCGTGGGTCGCACGGCCAGCAGCGCGACGTCGTCGGCGGGCTCATCGTTGCCGAGCACCGCCTCCAGCACGCGGTCACAGAGCGCGCCGAGATCCTGTTCGGGCTCCCCCGCCTCGCGCGCCAGGTGGTCGAGGCTCTCGGACAACGGCACGTCACGCCGCTCGACCAGGCCGTCGGTGTAGAGCAGCAGGGTGGAGCCGGGCGGCATCTCGGCGCGCGTCTCGCGGAAGACCGCGGGGTCCGCGGCGCCAATGGGCACCGAGCGGCCCCCCTCGAGGAAACGCGGCCCGTCCGGAGCCAGGAGCAGCGGAGGCGGATGCCCGGCGGCCGAGAACACGACGTCGCCCGTCTCGCGATCGAGCACGAGGTAGAGAACAGTGGCCATCACGTCGTCGAGCCCGCTCATCACGAGCCGGTTGATGCGGGCCATCACCTCGGCGGGCGAGGCCTCGATCAGGCCGTAGGCGCGAAACGCGTTGCGGAGCTGACCCATCGTGGTGGCGGCGCGCAGTCCGTGGCCCACCACGTCGCCCACCACGAGCGCCACCCGCCCGTCGGGCCGCTCGAGCACGTCGTACCAGTCCCCGCCGATCGCGGCGCCGGCGCCGGCCGGCAGGTAGCGCGCCGACAGGCTGAGACCGTCGATCAGCGGCAGCCGCTCGGGCAGCAGGCTGCGCTGCAGCGTCTCGGCGATCGTGTGCTCGCGCTGGTACACCTCGCGCAGGCGGGCGTCCATCAGCTTGCGCTCGTGGATGTCGACCGCCGTCCCCACGTAACCGGCGAAGGTGTCGCCCTCGTAGCGCGGCACTCCGCGGTCGAGCACCCAGCGATGCTCTCCCGACGCGGACCGGAGCCGGTACTCGAACTGCCAGCGCGAGCGCTCCGCGAGGGCCGCGCGCCAGGAGGCGAGCATCGGCTCCACGTCCTCGGGGTGGACGCCGAGCTCCCAGCTCAGTCCGAGCTCTTCCTCGAGCGAGCTGCCGGTGAAGCGCAGCCAGCCGTCGTTGACGAAGGTGACCAGCCCGTCGGTGTCGGTGGTCCAGATCATCACCGGCGCCGTGTCGGCCAGGTCCCGGAAGCCGGCCTCCGACTCGCGCAAGGCGTCCTCCATCGCGCGACGCTCGTGGATGTCGGTGGCGGTGCCGACGTAGCCGGCGAACCGGCCGTCGCTGAACCGCGGTGTGCCCACCTCGAGCACCCAGCGATAACCACCAAGAGAGCCCTGCAGCCGGTACTCGTAGCGAAATTCCTCGCGGCGCCGGAAGGCCTCGTGCCAGCGGGCCAGCAGCTCCTCGCGGTCGTCGGGATGGGCGCTGAGCCCGAAGCTGTCGCCCAACTCCTCGTCGAGGCTGCGTCCGGTGAAGCGCAGCCAGCCGCTGTTGACGAACGTCACCTGACCCTCGGCATCGGTCATCCACATGAGCACGGGGGCGGTGTCGGCGAGCTCGCGAAAGCGAGCCTGGCTGTCGCGCACGAGCGCCTCGTCGCGGGCCCGCTCGGCGGCGAGAGCCAGGACGTTGGCCAGCGCCTGCAGGAAGATCAGGTCGTCGTGGGGAAAATGGCGAGCGCTGCGGCTGTGGACGGCCAGCACCCCGTACCGGCGGCCGCTGGTGCCGCCGATGGGAGCGGCCGCGGCGCCGGCCACGCCAAGCTCCCGCTGCTCACTCGACGGCTCGACGCGCTCGTCGGTCGCGAAGTCCTCGACCGCCACCGCTTCCCCCACCGCCAGCACCACGGCCGGCAGCTCCCCGGGGAGCAGCACCACCACACCGCCCGTCGCGCCGTCCGGCAACCCCGCGCCGGCTCGCAGCAGCAACCCGTGCTGGTCGGCGGTCAGCTCGCCGATCGTCGCGTAGTCGGTGCCGAGCTCGGCTCGCGCCGCCTCGGCGGCGGCCGTCAGCAGGTAGTCGAGGGGCGAGCCGCCAAGGGCCGCCTGCGCCAGCCCCGCCAGCGCCGCCTGTTGGCTCGCGCGGATCCGTAGCTCGTCGCGTCGGCCTTCATCGCGGAGCCGGGGATCGGCCACGCCGACTGACCGTTACTCGTCCTCGGCCAAGGGTTCGCCCTGGAGGCGGGATTTGAGCCGCAGGACGGCCTTGGTGTGGAGCTGCGAGACACGTGACTCGGTCACGCCGAGCACCTCGCCGATCTCGCGGAGGGTCAGGTTCTCGTAGTAGTAGAGGGCCACCACGAGCTTCTCCCGCTCCGGCAGACGCGCGATGGCGTCGGCCAGGCGGTCCTTCATCTCGGTGGTGTCCATCTCCATGGCGGGATCGAGCGCCGCGGGGTCCTGGATGGTGTCGAGGAGAGAGACCTGGTCGCCCGAGGAGTCGGACACCGTCCACAGCTCGTCGAGCGCCACCACGGAGGAGTTGGAGATTCGCACCAGCGAGTCCTGCAACTCGTCGACGGAGACGTGGAGCTCCTCCGCGATCTCCTGGTCGGTGGGCGCGCGGTGCAGCTGATGCTCGAGCTTGGCGTTGACCTTCTCGATCTCGCGGGCCTTGCTGCGCACGGAGCGCGGCACCCAGTCGAGCGAGCGCAGCTCGTCGATGATCGATCCCTTGATGCGGGTGATCGCGAAGGTCTCGAACTTGATCTCGCGCTCGGGCTCGAAGCGCTCGATCGCCGAGATCAGGCCGAGCAGCCCATAGGAGATGAGATCGGCCTCCTCCACATGGGAGGGCAGGCCGCTGGACATGCGTCCCGCCACGTACTTGACGAGCGGCGCGTAGGCCAGAACCAGACGCTCACGGGCCTTCTCGTCGCGCTCGTCTTTGTAGCGCCGCCAAAAGTCCTTGAGGTCGATCGCCTTGAGATTCGTCTCCATATGGCCAGTCAGGCGCGGGGATGCGAGCGTCGATACGCCTTCTTCAAGCGACTCGACTCTACCCGAGTGTAGGTCTGTGTCGTGCTGATCGAGGAGTGTCCGAGCAGCTCCTGGATCGCACGCAGGTCGGCGCCGCCCTCGAGCAGGTGGGTCGCGAACGAGTGACGGAGCGTGTGTGGCGTGATCCCTGCGCGGCGTGTCTGCACCCGCAGCCGCCGGCGCACGTCCGAGGTCGACAGCCGGCGCCCGCTCTTGGAGACGAACAGCGCCTCGCTCTCGCCCGTGGCCAGCACGGCGCGGCCGCGGGCCAGATAGCGCTCGAGCGCCTTCCAGGCGTGCTCACCCACCGGCACCACACGCGTGCGCCCGCCCTTGCCCTCCACCCGGACCTCCTCGGCGTCGGGGTCGACGTCCACCGTGTCGAGATTCACCAGCTCCTCTGCCCGCAGTCCGGCGGCGTAGGCAAGCTCGAGCAGCGCGCGGTCGCGCACGTCCAGGGGGCTCGAAGCGGGGATCCGTTCGAGCAGCTCGGCCAGCTCATCCGGCTTGAGCACGCGCGGGAGGTAGGCGTCCTTCTTGGGGCTGGACACCAGATCGGCGGGATTGGCGCTGAGCTCGCCACGCTCGACCAGGTGCCGGTAGAAGCTGCGGATGGCCGCCAGCTTGCGGGCCACGGTCGACCTGGCCGCGCCCCGCTCCGAGACGACCCCCGCGAAGCGCCGGAGGTCCTTATGGCCGAGCTCGGACGGCTGAAGGTCCCGGGAGGAGGCCCAGTCGGCCAGCTGTCCGAGATCGATTCCGTAGGCGCGCCGCGTCTTCTCCCCCATCCCCCGGGCAAGCTGCCAGTCGTCGAAGCGCTCGAGGGCGGCGCTCCAGTTACGGGACGGCGAGGCGGCGGCGTCCGCCGAGCCCTCGATGATCTCTGGAGTGGGTTTGTTCTTCGTCAACACTCAGGACGGTCGGGTGGCGACTCGGACTCAGCTCGCAGACGCCGAGCTCGTGGACGCGCGCGACCAGCCGGTCAAGCCCTGGCATCGGATCCAGGGTCCGAGCGACGCGTCGACCATGTGGTACGCGGTCCTGCGCAAGCGCGAGCGGGGCGTGTACATAGGCACGCTCTGCATTCGACACACCGGCCGTCAGCCCCTTCTGGAGGAGGCGGGCTGGGAGGAGATACCCGTGGCGGAGATCGGCGTCTAGGGCTGCGCGTTCCGTTCGGGCGCGTTGCGCTCTGGGCGCGCCCCTGACGTCCCGTACCGCGGGCCGCCCTACGCCGCCAGCGCCTCGCCGCGCGCCACGTCCTCCAGCATCTCGGCCACCGCGTCCACCTGAGGGTGGGCTGCGATCTCGTCGGCGAGGGCGCCGGCCGCGCGACGGTAGCGCGGATCCTCGAGGAGGGAGCTGATCGCGGCGGGCAGGTCATCCAGGCGCCCGGGGGCCATCGCGGCCTCGAAGGAGGCGTCGCCGCCGGGCTGAGCGTTCGGGCCGAGCGCGATCCCGGCGCCGAGCTCCGCCACCCGGCGAGCGTTGTGGGGCTGGTCGGCGAACAGCGGGACCACGGCCAGGGGCATGCCGGCGGCCATGGCCATCAGGGTCGAGCCCGAGCCGCCGTGGCCGACCATCGCGTCGGCGTGGGCCATCACCGCGTTCTGCGGCACCCACGGCTCGACGTGCACGGAGGCCGGCACCGGTCCGAGCTCGGCCGGATCGGCCTCGGTGCCGAGCGTCAGGAGCACCCGCACCGGGAGGTCGGCCAGCACGTCCAGCGCCTCGCGGTAGAGCAGTGGATAGAAGCCGTTCCCCGCCGCGACCGAGCCAAAGGAGACGTAGACGAGCGGCTGGTCGCTGCCCTTCCACCAATCAGGCAGCGCCCGCGCGGGTACCGCCGCCTCCCGGTAGCGCCGGGTGCCGTCCGGGGGCTCCGTCGAGGGCGCCTCCAGCGAACGCGGGGCCATGGTCAGGTAGGGCTGGCGCCAGAAGGGCTCCGCACCGTCCTCTCGGCGCAGCCCGGCCCCCGCCCTCAGCCGCTCGACCGGATCGAGCAGGGTCGACCAGTCGAACTCACCGCCGGCGGTGAGGAACACGGACACGTGCCGGTGAGGCACGCCAAGATGCTCGGCCGCCACCAGCGAGGCGAACTCGGTGCTCTCGCGCAGCACGGCGTCGGGGCGCCACTCACGCATGATCGCGAGCGTCCCCGGCAGCGCCGAGCGGGCGAACTCACCGGCGAAGATCTCCTCGAGCACGATCCGGTCGGCTCCACCCGGCCCGGCCGCGCGGACCCGCTCCCAGACCGGCGCCATGACCTGCTCCGACGGCTCGGCGAGCGCGGCCAGGGGCAGCCCGGCCCGCTCGGCGTGCGGCCGGAGCGAGGCCGGGGCCGCGACCAGCACCTCGTGGCCGCTGCGCCGCAGAGCGTGGGCGAAGGGAACGAGCGGACCGAAATGGCCCGCGCCCCGTGTGGTGGCGAAGAGGATGCGCACTCCTCCCCAGACCCGTACCCGCCGGGTTTATTCCGTGCGGCCGCTCAGGCGATGTAGATGGGAGCGCCGACCGGAACCTGGTCGTACAGCTCGATCACGTCCGGGATCGCCATCCGGATGCAGCCGTGGGAGGCCGCGGTGCCGAGCGAGTAGGTCTGGTCGGTGCCGTGGATGCCGGCGCCGTCGTAGATTCCGAGCCAGCGCGCCTTCAGCGGGTTCTCGGCCGTGCCGCCCGGCACGACGGTGCCGGCGAGATCGCCGGCCCAGCCGCTGTTGGGCACGGTCCAGGCGGGGTCGACGGCCTTGTTCTGGATGTTGTAGAGGCCGGCGGGCGTGTCGAAGCCGACGGCCCCGACGGCGACCGTGTACGACTTCGCCAGCTCGAGGTTCTTGTAGAAGCGAAGCTGGAAGTTGGCCCGGTCGGCCACCAGGAAGGCCGGATACTTCTCGGCCAGTTGGTCCTGGGTGACCTTCGGCTGGGTGACGTCCACCGCGGCCTTGACGCTGCGGTCGACCCCCGGCACCGTGAGCGCCTGCGCGACCCGGCGCCGGAGCGACGCGGCGCGAACGCGCAGGCCGGTCTGCTCCTTGACCTGCTCGAGCGAGGGGAACTCGACCTCGGCGTCGCGGGCCGGGCGGTTGAGCTTGCGCTTGACGCGCCGGACCAGCCGCTCGACCGACTTCGGGTCGTAGCTGACCCGGGCGGAGACCTGAACGCTCTCCTCACCACCGGTGAGATCCCGGGCCACGCGGCTGAAGACGTTGCCCTCACGGCTCTTCTGCAGCGCTTCGTCGACCATGCCGTTCACGTCGGCGGTGACGCCCGCGTCCTCGGCGGAGAGGTTGAAGCGGCGGCGCTTCCACTCGACCGCGACGGGCTGCTCGAGCGGCTCAGCGAGCTCGCGCGCGATCGTCCGCCGCGCCTGGTCGGCGCTCATGCCGCCGACGTCGACGCCGGCGACGGTCACGCCCTCCGCGACCTGGTCCTCGCGCGACGAGTCGTACGCATATGCGGCGACTGCGCCGCCGACCAGAACCAACAGTAGGACAGCGACGAGGATGAACGACTTGTGCCTCATATCGCGAGTGCGACTCAGTGTAGGGACAGGCGCGGCGCCCGACGACCGGTGACAGCGGCCTTGCGCGGGTTAAAGCCGCCAAATTGCAGGAAGAAACAGCGCTAGCCGCGCGAGATGACCGAGTCGATCGCGCTGATGACCGCGACACGGTTGGCGTTGCGGCTCTCGTACTCGCGCAGGGTCTCGAGATCCTCGCGCTCGAGCGAGGCCAGCAGGGCGATCAGCTCGTCGGCCGCGAGGTCGTCGTAGTGCTCCACCGGACCACCGGCCACCACCGCCGGCGGCGGGCCGGCGGCCACGTTCTGGCGCGAGATCTGCTCCGCCCGCTCGACCGCCTCCTCCGCCGCCTTGATGGCGCGGCGCTCGGCCTTCTTGGCGCGCTCCGTGGCCTTGAGGGCCGACTGGGCAGCGCGGCGCTCGGCCTTCTTGGCCCGGTCCACGGCGCGCTTGGCGTTTCGCTCCGCCGACGCGGCGCGGGCCTCGGCCGCGGCCAGCCGGTCGGCGTCGTCGCCCGCCGGAGGCAGGCGATCGAGGGCCGGCGTGCGCTTGTCGCGGGAGTTGCGCACGTGCGGGCTCCAGCGCAGGAACTCCTCGACCTCCCGCTCGTAGCGGTAGGGCTCCTGCAGGCCGCGCACCACGGGGTGCAGGCGCATGTGCTCGCCGAGCCTGAGCACGGTCTCGCGGCTGGTGTGCTGATAGCCGAAGCCCGCGGCCTTATAGCGCCGGTTGTCGACGCCCCGGCCGTAGCGCAGCTGGTTCATCGCCTCCGGGGGAATCCTCACCCCCACACGGCGCAGTCCCGCCGCCGCCAGACCGGTCCCCCACGGAGGCAGCACCGGCGCGTAGCGCTTGCCGAGCAGGCCGGCCACCTCGGACAGCGCCAGCACGCCGTCGGCGGCGACGTTGTAGACCCCGGGCAGACGATGGCGCACCGCGTGCTCGAGCGCGTGCACGACGTCGTCCTCGTGCACGAACTGGTAGCGCGGGTCGAAGCCGAGGATCATCGGCACGGCGGGCAGCCCGAACAGCTCGATGTGGGAGGTCCGCACGTCGGGGCCCAGCACGTTGGCGAAG
Source organism: uncultured Thermoleophilaceae bacterium (assembly GCA_963808545.1). Classification (GTDB taxonomy): domain Bacteria; phylum Actinomycetota; class Thermoleophilia; order Solirubrobacterales; family Thermoleophilaceae; genus JACVRW01. The sequence goes on from CAWEGB010000011.1 coordinate 25,114, forward strand.
CGCATCACCGTGACCGCCACGTCGGGGCTGCGCTCGGCGAAGTCGTTCAGCGAGGCCTCGGCCTCCACCACGTCGCGCTCGATCGGCGTGCGCGGCGGATGCGGGCGCCCCATGCTCTCGTCGAAGAAGGCGGGGTCGTCCTGCTCGCACCCGTAGAAGTGTGTGGAGGACTTGAACACCACCTTGCGAACGGGCGAATCCGGGCCGCTGCACGCGGCGAGGATGTTCATCGTCCCGATCACGTTGTTCTCGTGGGCCTTGGCTGGACTGGTGGTGGCGGAGTCGACCACCAGCCGCGTGTCCACGATGGTGTCGATCTCGGCGGCCTCCACCACCCGGCGCAGCAGGGCGTGCTGAGCCCCCACCTTCACGTACTCGGTGCGCTCGAGCTCCACCTGGGGCTCGAGGTCGCCCACCCCGATGATGGCCTCCACCTCGTCGAAGCGCTCGAGCGCCTGGGCCAGGCGGCCGCCCCAGTAGGTGGAGATGCCGGTTACCAGGACACGGCGTGAGTCGGGAGCCTTCATCCGAACCAGACCGACTTGCGCGTGGCCAGCATGTCCCAGAGCCCCTCCTGGATGCGAGCCCGCACCTCGTGGGCCACCGTCTGCACGAGCGCCTTGTCCTCGTGCACACCCGGCTCGTCGAAGCGAATCGGCTCGAGGAAGCGCAGCTTGAACTTGGCCGGCAGGTAGCCGAGCATGCCCAGCAGGCCGAAGTGAGGGAACGTCGGGGTGACCGGGAAGTACAGAAGGCCGGTCAGTCGCTTGAGCAGCGTCATCTGCGCGAACACGGGCGCCGCCTCCTCCGCGCCCACCACGCACACCGGAACGATCGGCGTGCCCGCGCGCATGGCCGCCTCCACGAATCCGCCCCGGCCGAAGCGGCGCAGCCGGTAGCGGTCCTTGTAGAGCTTCTCGGTGCCCTTGCGCCCCTCGGGGAAGACCAGCACGAGCTGCTCCTCGTCGTGGAGCAGCCGGTGCACGTTGGCCGGGTGGGCCGCCACGCAGCCAATCTTCGGGAGCAGCATGCTGAACCCGGGGTAGCCCTTGAAGAAGTGCTCGACCGTGATGTTGAGCGGCCGCGGGTGCGTGTGCTCCTCGCGGATCGCCTTGCCGATCATCACGGCGTCGGGTGGCAGGGCGCCCGAGTGGTTGGACACCAGCAGGGCACCGCCCGAAGCGGGCACGTTCTCGATTCCCTCGACCTCGGCCCTGAACCAGTAGCGGTAGAACCATTCGATGAGAGTGGCGTCGAACACCTCCTCGACCCGCTCGGAGCGACCCCAGTCGGTCAGGCGCCGGTCGGGCTCCATGCCCGGAAGGTGGTCCTTGAGCCCCTCGGGCGCCAGCAGCGCCTCGGCCGGCGGCTCGCGGTCACGCAGGGACAGTGTGGTGCGCCTCGACTTCGCCATCCGCGCCGATTCAAGCAGGCCGGAGCTCTGCGAGCACCGGATCGAGCTTGCGGCGCAGCTCGTTCCAGTCGCGGGCGCCGATCACGCCGTCGCGGTCCACCAGGTCCTCGTTCCAGGGGTGGATGATCGTGGCCGCGCCGATACCGGCCGCACGCGCCTTGGCGATGTTGAGCGGGCTGTCGTCCACCAGCACGTCGATCTCCAGCTCCACGCAGCGGGAGATCTTGTCGAACGAGCAGTGCAGATCGTCGTAGGGCATGCCGATGGCGTCGAGCCATGCTTCGGTGGCAGCGCGGGTGCTCGCACGCCGGTGGCTCGTCACGTGGACCCAATGCCCCTGGGCGTGCCAGTCGCGTACGGTCTCCACCGCGTCCGGGTACGGCACCCCGGCAGCGATGTTCTCGTCGGAGTGGGTCTCCTCGACGCAGTGGATGACCGCGTCCCGTTCGAGCACGGTGATGCCCCAGTCGCGCTGGTCCTCGTAGGGCAGGTCGACGCCGTAGCGCTCCTTTACCACGCGCTGGAGGAGATCCCAGTAGGGATGGAGCGTCGAGTCGATGTCGAGGGCTATCCGGGCCACGGGCTCGTACAGTAGATGCATGGCACGCCGGTTTCTCGCCCCCGCAGCCGCCCCGGCGGGCCCACGCCGGGACCGCGAGGCGGACACCGACTACGGCGCGACGGACTCGCCGAACTGGCGCGACGTGGACTGGCGCAGCGAGCTCAAGACGGTCGAGGTCGACGGCGTTCCGGTCAACCACGTGGACATCGGCTCTGGCGACCGTGAGCCCGTCGTGCTCGTCCATGGCCTCGGCGGCCAGTGGCAGAACTGGCTGGAGAACCTGCCGCGCATCGCACAGGAGCGGCGCGTGATCGCCCTCGACCTGCCGGGCTTCGGCCTCACGCCGATGCCGCGCGACCGCGTCACGATCTCCGGCTACGGTCGCTTCGTGGACTCCTTCTGCCGGACGCTCGGTCTGACCGAGGTTGCGCTCGTCGGCAATTCCATGGGCGGATACATCACGGCCGAGATCGCCATCCAGTTTCCCTCGCGGGTCTCGCGCCTGGTGCTGGTCTCGGCCGCCGGGGTCTCGAGCGCCGACGTGGCGCACGCGCCGATCCTCACCGCCGGACGGGCCGCCACTGCCCTCACCGCCTACGGCGCGGCGCGCCAGCGCGAGTTCGCGGCCCGGCCGCTCGCGCGTCACATGACCCTCGCGCTGGTGGCGCGCCACCCCCGGCTGCTCAAGGCCGACTTCACCTACGAAGGCTTCTACAAGGGGGCCGGCAAGCCCGGCTTCAACGACGCGCTACGGGCCTGCCTCGACTACGACTTCCGCGACCGGCTTCCAGACGTGCGCGTGCCCACGCTGATCGTCTGGGGTGAGAAGGACGCGATCATCCCCGCGCGCGACGCGAACGAGTTCGAGCGACTCATCCGCGACAGCCGCAAGGTCGTGATGCGCGACACCGGGCACGTTCCGATGGCCGAGCGCCCCAAGGCCTTCGACGACGTGCTGCTCGGCTTCCTGGACGAGACGGGGCCCGCCGAGGAGCAGGAGGAAGTGCCGGGCGAGTCGCAGGTGGCCTGACGGAGGCGGCGACCCCCGAGCCCACGCAGCGTCTCCCTTCCGCGGCGCGCGGGTACTTCGTCGTCGGCAACCTGCTCTGGGCGGTGCCGGTGCTGATCGGAGGGTTGATCGCGGCGGGCGGTCTCGCCGAGAGCGATGCGCCGGGCTGGACGGCATGGGTGGCGGGCGTCGCGGCGGTCACGATCTTCCTCGGTGGAGGCTTCGTCTGGCCGCTGCTTCGCTGGCGCACGTGGCGATACGAGGTCCGTGACGAGGAGATCGACCTGTTGCGCGGCGCGCTGGTGGTCACGCGCACGCTCGTGCCCATGACTCGCGTGCAGCACGTGGACACCCAGCGCAACCCGGTGGCCGACCTGTTCGACCTGCGCTCGGTCAACGTCCACACGGCCGCCGGCTCGCACGACATCCCGGCCCTCCGGCCGGCGGAGGCCACGGCCATCCGCGACCGCATCGCGCAGCTGGCGCGCACCCCCGATGACCTCTGAGCTCCCGGCCGCGCCGCCGCCGCCCCGGGAGCGCCGCCTGCACCCCGCGGAGATCGTGCTCGCGGCGCTCGACAACGTCCGCGAGCTGCTGATCGCCGTCGTGGCCGGCCTCGTGCTCGGCGGGGGCGCCAGCGCCCTCTCGCCGGTGCTCGCCGTGCTGCTGGGCCTGGCGGGCGTGGTGTTCGTGCTGTTCGTCGGCTGGCTGCGCTGGAGCACGACGTCCTACTGGGTCGCCAACGATGCGGTGCACCTGCGCACCGGGATCGTGTCGCCGGACGAGACCAGCGTGCCGCTGGCCCGCATCCAGGCGATCGACACCACCCAGGGCCCGGTCCAGCGCCTGTTCGGCGTTCACGAGCTGCACGTGCAGACCGCGGGAGGCGGCGCGAAGGGCGAGATCGTGCTGCGGGCGGTGTCGGCGGAGGCCACCCGTGCGCTGCGCGCGGAGGCGGGCCTGGCCGAGCCCGAGGCCCGCGACCTGCCCGAGTGGCGCCTGTCGCCCCGTGGCCTCGTCGCCGCGGCGCTGACCACCCCCCAGATCGGCGTGCTGCTGCCGCTGGTGGGCGGCCTGGCCGCGCTGTTCGACGACCTGCTGCTCACCGAGCGCGGCAACTCACGCCTGATCGACCGGCTTCCGGACGATCCGGTCGGGATCGCCCTGGTGGCCGCCGCGGTTGCGGGGGCCACGCTGATCGTGTCCTTCCTCGGGGCGGTCGTGGCCTTCTCGGGCTTCACGCTCGTCCGCGACGGCGAGCGCCTTCAGATCCGCCGCGGCTTCCTCCAGCGCCGCGCGGCCAGCATTCCGCTGGCCAGGGTCCACGCGGTGGACGTGATCGAGAGCCTCGCCCGGCGGCCGTTCGGCCTCGCGGCCGTACGCGTGGAGACCGCCGGCTACCGCTCCGAGGCGGCCGCCGCCCAGACGCTCTTACCGCTGGTCCGGCTCGCCGACGTGCCGGCTCTGCTCGGCGAGTTCGTCCCCGCCCTGGCCGGCACGTCCGGGCCGCTCGAGGGCCCGCTCGAGGGCCCGCCCACCCGGGCCCGGCGCCGGTACGCGCTCCCGCCCATGCTCGTGGGCGCCGCGCTGGGCGCCGCCGCCACGCTCGTGCTCAACGACTTCTGGCCGGCCGTCCCCGTGCTCGCGGCGCTGGGACTCGGGTGGGGCCTGCTGCGCCACCGCGCCGCCGGCTGGCGCCTGGACGACGGTCGCGTGGTGGTCCGTCACGGCGCGCTCGCCCGGCGGACGCTGATCGCCCGTTCCGACCGCCTCCAGGAGCACGACCTCAGCGCCTCGGTGCTCCAGCGCCGCGCCGAGTTGGCCGACATAGCGGTGGCGGTGGGGTCGGGCCGCACCGGATCGGTGCGCCACCTGGAGCGCCGTGTGGCCGGTGCCCTGTTCGAGCGGCTCAGGCGACCGGGGCCGGCTAGCTCGTAACGGCGCCCTCGGCCGCCGAGCCCACGTGCTTGGCGTACTTGCCGAGCACGCCGTTGCGGTATCTCGCGGGCGGGTCGCGCCAGGCCTCCAGGCGCTCGGCCATCTCCTCGTCGGAGATCTCCAGGTTCAGCTCACGAGCGGCCACGTCGAAGACGATGGTGTCGCCGTCGCGTACGGCGGCGATCGGGCCGCCGCGGCGAGCCTCGGGGGCCACGTGACCGGCCATGAATCCGTGGGTGGCGCCCGAGAAGCGGCCGTCGGTGAGCAGGGCCACGGAATCCCCGAGCCCCTCGCCCACGATCGCGGCGGTCACCTGCAGCATCTCGCGCATCCCCGGTCCCCCGCTCGGGCCCTCGTTGCGGATGACCACGACCTCGCCGGGCTGAATCGACTTGTCCTTCGCGGCCCTGAACGCGTCCTCCTCGCTCTCGAACACCCGGGCGGGGCCGCGGTGCTCGGTGCGATCGTGGCCGGAGAGCTTGACCACGCAGCCGTCCGGCGACAGGTTTCCGCGCAGGATGGCGAAGCCGCCGTTGGGCTTGAGCGGCTCGGACAGCGGGCGGACCACGTCCTGGCCCTCGGTCTCCTCCGCGGTGTCGGCCACCTCGCCGATCGTCTGGCCCGTGACCGTGAGCTGGCCCTCGTGGAGCAGCCCGGCCTCGCGCAGCCGGCTGACCACCACCGGTATGCCCCCCGCGCGGTACAGGTCCGTGGCCACGTAGCGGCCGCCGGGCTTGAGGTCACACAGCAGCGGCGTGTTCCAGGCGATCCGGTCGAAGTCCTCGATCTCGAGCTCGACCCCGGCCTCGTGAGCCACGGCCAGCAGGTGCAGCACCAGGTTGGTGGACCCGCCCGACATCGCTCCGGCCGCGATGGCGTTCTCGAGTCCCTCGCGGGTGATCACCTGAGCGGGGGTGAGCCCGCGTTCGAGCAACTCCAGCACCAGCCGCCCACAGTCCTCGGCCACCTGGCCCTTCTTGCCGTCCTCGGCCGGCACCATCGAGCTGCCGGTGGGCGAGATCCCGAGCACCTCGAAGGCCATGGCCATCGTGTTGGCCGTGAACTGGCCTCCGCACGCGCCGGCGCCGGGGCTGGCGTGATTCTCGAGATCGGTGAGCTCCTCGTCCGACATGTCGCCGGCGGCGTGCGCGCCGATGCCCTCGAACACCTCCTGGATCGTCACGTCCTTGCCCCGCCAGCGTCCCGGCGCGATCGAGCCGCCGTAGAGGAGCAGCCCGGGAACGTCTGACATGCGGGCCAGGGCCATCACGCAGCCGGGGATGGTCTTGTCGCAGGCGCACATGACGACCAGCGCGTCGAACATGTGCCCGCGCGCCACCAGCTCGATCGAGTCGGCGATCACCTCGCGACTCACCAGCGACGCGCGCATGCCCTCGGTGCCCATGGTGATGCCGTCGGAGATGGCCACGGTGTTGAACTCCATCGGCGTTCCACCCGCGGCGCGCACACCGTCCTTGACCCGCTCCGCGAGGCGGCGCAGGTGGAAGTTGCACGGCATCGTCTCGGTCCAGGTGTTGGCGATGCCGACGATCGGGCGCTGCAGCGCCTCGTCGTCGTAGCCCACACCCTTCAGCTGCGCGCGGGCTGCGGCCCGGTCCGGGCCGTCGAGCAGGACCCGGCTGCGGGGGCGGGAATCGGTCATCCCTGTTTTTGCTCGAGCTCGGAGCGCGGGCCGCGCCGGCGCTCCCATTCACCCAGGCGCCAGAGATCGCGACGGATCCGCGCTGGATCGTGCTGGCGTCCGATCAGGTGCATGTTGGCTCGCCGGATGACCCGGTCCTCGTCGGAGGTCAGCGCCATCCACTTGGCGAGCACGTCGTCGGAGGCGGGCAGGCGATGGCGCCCGCCGGCGCCGCCGAAGTCGGGGAACTCGACGCAGTACTCGCTGAGCAGCTGTCCCGTGTCCGGCACGAAGGCCACGATCGGCTTGTGCGGGTAGACGAGGTAGGCGTAGGCCGCCCGCTCACGCGCCTTATCGGCGTCCCGGCGGGTGTGCTTGCCGCCGACCCGGATGAAGCCCAGGTCGCGGTACATGGACCACTCCTCGCCGTTGACGCAGGAGCGCAACAGCTCGCGGGCGCGCTGCTCGGCCCGGCGCTCGCGGCCCGGATCGTAGAGACCGAGCTCGAGCGGTCCACGACCGTCCGGGCGATCGGCCGCACGCCGTCCGCGCCAGTCCTTGACCGCACTAGAGATCAACGGCGCGGCCAGCGCCAGGGCGATCAGCGCCAGGGCGAGGAGGGCGAACAGCAAGGCCGGTGGCCCCTCAGCCGCCGGAGGCGCGTGGGAAGAAGATCACGCGCTCGGCCTCGGGCGGGATGTCGGCGTAGTCCCTGACCATCCTGGCCTCGCGACGGCCGCTGCCCGAGTGGGTGGTGGGCACGGCGGCCCACATGCCCTCGTCGAGCTGGCGGCGAAACTCTTCGACCAGCCGCTCCTCGTCCTCGTCCACGCCCGGATCGCCCTCGGCGAGGAGAACCTCTCCGTGACCGGGCTTCATGCGCAGGAACTTGATCGATCTCTCCAGTGGTAGATGAAGCGGCTGCGGCGGCGACCACCGCCATGATCGATTATGGCACGGCCCCGGGCCTCGTCTCGCGGTTGGCGCGAGCGCTCGTGGCCGTCATCCGCGCGCGAGACCGAACACGTCCACCGGTCCAGCGCCGGCGCCGATGTCGCGCAGGCCGTCACGGACCGCGTCGCCCGCCACCTGCTTCGCCCGCCGGGCGGCCTCGAGCGGGTCGGCTCCGAGAGCGAGCTGCGCGGCGATGGTCGACGAGTGGGTGCAGCCCGAGCCGTGGGCGGCGCCCCCGGGATGGCGCGGGCCCGGGATCTCGACCATCCGGCTGCCGTCGAAGAACAGGTCCGTGGCGGCGTCGCGGTGTCCGCCGGTGACGACCACCGCCGCGGGGCCGAGCGCGTGGATCGCGCGCGCCAAGTCCTCCACCTCCACTCCCCCTCCGGTCTCCCGCGCGAGGACCCTCGCCTCCGGGAGATTGGGAGTGGTCACCGCCGTGCGCGGGAGCAGGAGCGTGCGCAACGCGTCCAGGGCCGTTTCGTCGAGCAGCCGCGCGCCGCTCTCGGCGATCATCACCGGGTCCAGCACGACCGGGACGCCGGGCAGCAGATCGAGGGCCGCGCCCACGGCCTCGATCGTCTCGGCGGTGCCCAGCATCCCGATCTTCACGGCGTCGACGCCGATGTCCTGTTGAACCGCCCTGACCTGCTCCACGATCGCCTCGGGCGGAAGCGGGTAGACGTGGGTCACGGCCACCGTGTTCTGTGCCGTGATCGCGGTCACGGCGGTGGCACCGTGAACCCCGTTGCGGGCGAACGCCTTCAGGTCGGCCTGGATCCCGGCACCGCCGCCGGAGTCCGAGCCGGCGATGGAGAGGACGGTGGGCACGCGGCGGGCAGCCATGGCTCGCCGGAGGATAGGCACGCCGAATTGTCGCTCGGCGGTGGCCGAATCGTCACTCCGGCGTGCCCACCGGTGCGTCGCTCGCCCGTAGCTTGGCCGTCATGCTCGCCGCGATCGCCACGTTCGCCCTCGAAGGGGTGCGCAGCCACGAGGTCACCGTCGAGGTCGACGTCAGGCGCGGGTTGCCCACCTTCACGCTCGTGGGCCTGCCCGACCGCGCCATCCGCGAGTCCCGCGAGCGGGTGCGGGCGGCGCTGCTCAACTCCGCGCTCGAGTTTCCCGGCCAGCGGATCACGGTCAACCTCGCGCCCGCGCACGTGCGCAAGGCGGGACCGAGCTTCGATCTGGCGATCGCGGTGGGCGTCATGGTGGCCAGCGGGCAGGTGCCGGCCGAGGACCTGGCCGACTGCGCGCTGGTGGGAGAGCTGTCGCTCAGTGGCGAGATCCGGCCGGTGCGAGGAGCGCTGGCGGCGGCGCTGGGGGCGCGCTCGGCAGGCTACGGCCGCCTGCTCGTCCCCTGCTCGAACGGGCCGGAGGCCGCGCTGGTGGAGGGAGTGGACGTGGCGGGCATCCCCACGCTCGGGCGGCTGGCCGAGATGCTCCACGGCGACTGGGAGGCGGAGCCGGTGGCACCCGCCGCGTCGCCCTCGGGAGAAGCCGGTACCGCGCTCGACCTGGCCGACGTGCGCGGCCAGGAGGACGCCAAGCGGGCGCTCGAGATCGCCGCGGCTGGAGGCCACAACCTGCTCATGGTCGGTCCGCCGGGCGCCGGCAAGACGATGCTCGCCCGACGGCTGCCGGGGATCCTGCCGCCGCCGGGCTTCGACGAGGCGCTCGAGATCACCCAGATGCACAGTGCGGCGGGTGTGGGAGCGGGGCAACTGGCGACCGAGCGGCCGTTCCGGGCGCCCCATCACACGATCTCGCCCCAGGGTCTCGTGGGCGGCGGGCCCACCCCCCGCCCGGGCGAGATCACGCTCGCGCACCGCGGCGTGCTCTTCCTCGATGAGCTCCCCGAGTTCGGCCGCGCGGCCGTCGACGCGTTGCGGCAGCCGCTGGAGGAGGGGCTGGTGGAGATCATGCGCGGTCAGCGCACGCTGGTCTTTCCGGCCAACGCAATCGTCGTGGCCGCCTGCAACCGCTGTCCGTGCGCGCGGCCTGAGAACGACTGCACGTGCACGGCCCTCGAGCTCGGCCGCTATCAGCGGCGCCTCAGCGGTCCGCTGGTGGACCGGATCGACCTGATCTGCCAGGTCGAGGCCGTGCCCGCGGTGGAGCTGGTCGACGCGCAACGCACCTCCCTCACGCGCTCGGCCGCGATCAGGCAACGGGTGATCACCGCACGGGAGCGCCAGCGCACGCGGCTCGCCGGCACGCGGGCGCTCTGCAACGGGGACATGGACGGCCGCCTCACCCGGCGGCAGGTGCCGCTGGACGCGGAGCTCGTGCAGCGGCTGCTCGCGCTGCGCAGCAGGATCGACCTGAGCGGCCGGGGCCACGACCGTGTGCTTCGGGTGGCGCGCACCGTCGCCGATCTCGATGGCCGCGAGCGCGTGGGCACCCAGGACCTGGACGAGGCGCTCTCCTATCGCCTCGACGGCTGGCAGCGGGTGGCGGCGTGATCGACTGCTGCGAATGCTGTCTGCGCCGCGCCTTCCTCCTGGCTCACCTCGCGCCGCGCATCGCGGGCCTGCTCGGGAAGCGGCGGCCGCGGGCCGGCGGACTGCTGGCGCTCGGCGACAACCAGCTGATCGCGGCGGTGGCCGGGCCTCGCTCCGGGCGGGCGCATGCGTTTCTCGAGAGCTTCGACGGCGCCGGCCGGCGTGCAGCGCTCCTGCGTGACGAGGTCACCGCGGTCTGCCGGCACGCCGGGTCATATCCGAAGCCGCTCCTTGAGCTCGACGATGCTCCGGCCGTGCTGTTCGGCCTGGGCCGTGCAGACGCGCTCGAGGCTTTCGGCCGTGGGCCGGCCGTGGCCCTCGTCGGCGCACGACGAGCCAGCCCGTACGGCACGGAGGTCGCCTACGCCCTCGGTCGCGGGCTGGGCGCGGCGGGCGTTCCGGTCGTCAGCGGCCTGGCACTCGGGATCGACGGCACGGCGCATCGCGGCTGTCTCGACGGGGGCGGCCTGCCCATCGCCGTGCTGGCCTGCGGGCCCGACGTGGTCTATCCACGCCGCCACCGCAGCCTCCACGCCCGGGTGCGCGTGGCAGGCATGGTCCTCTCGGAGCTGCCCCCGGGCACCGAGCCGTTCCTGTGGAGCTTTCCTGCGCGCAACCGGATCATGGCCGCCCTCGCGCAGCTCACGGTGGTGGTCGAGGCCGCTCAGCCCAGCGGGAGCCTGATCACGTCGGAGTTCGCCCGGGATCTCGGTCGCTCCGTCGCCGCGGTGCCGGGCAGGGTCACCTCGTCGGTCGCCCGCGGAACCAACGAGCTCCTGAAGGACGGCGCGATCCCCGTTACCGGCACGGCCGATGTGCTGGACGAGCTCTTCGGTGTGGGCGTCCGCGAGCCCGTGCCGGTCGCCGCGGCGAGGCCGGCCGAGCCGGAGGACCTCTCGCTGCGCTCGGTGCTGGCGGAGGCCGAGCTGGGCTCCTCGGTCGAGGCGATCGCGAGCACCACCGGCATGGCGGTGGCGAAGGTGCGGGCGGCACTGGGACGCCTCGAGGCCGAGGGCTACCTGGTGCGCCGGGACCTGGGCGGCTGGGAGCGTGCGGCGTGGTGACGGCGTCCCGCGAACCTGGCCGGGATCCCCGCCGCGATCTCGGCGCACGGGGCGAACGGCTGGCGGCCGATCATCTGGAGGCGCTCGGGCTCGAGGTGATCGACCGCAACTTCCGCACCCGGCTGGGTGAGATCGATCTGGTGGCCCGCGACCGGCGCTTCCTGGTCTTCTGCGAGGTCAAGACGCGCCTGCTGCGCGGCGGTGCACGGGGCCGCCCGGTTGGCCGGGCGCCCCAGGACCCTCTGGGTCCTCTGTCGGCGGTCGGTCCGCGCAAGCGCCGTCAGGTCAGGACCATGGCCCGCGCGTGGCTCACGGCGGCGGCCCGCGACGGTCCGGCCCCTCCCGAGATCAGGTTCGACGCCATCGGCATCTGGCTCGACGACCGCGGCCGGCTCGTGGAGCTGGAGCACGTGGAGGGAGCGTTTTGAGCCGGTTGGCCGACGAGCGCCGGCCGGCCTGCTCGGCAGCGGGGCTTCGCGTCCCGCCCGGGCTGCGCGTCCCGCCCGGGCTGCGCGTCCCGCCGGCCGCTGCGTCCCGCCCGCGGCTGCGCGGCTCTCCGGGCGCCCACGATTTCCTGGGGGAAGGGAATGAAGCTGTCGAGTTTGTGCCGCTCTGGAGGCATAAGTCGACACCCAGGGGGCTGTGACGCTCTGTTCGTCTACAGGGCGAACAAGTCGCCAGACCCCCAGTCGAGTCCCCTTCCCCAGCCAACCGGACCACGTCCCAGCCCGTCGCACAGGCCCGAGCGGAACGCAGAGCCGTGATTGCGGCGGCGGCCCCGGCGATCGGGAGCGGCAGCCCCGAGGCGCTACCTCAGCCCTCGAGGGCCAGCTGCGTGTAGGCGATCGACTGGAACGACATGCGGTGAAGCGGCGAGATGCCGTTCTGGCGGATCGCGGCGCGGTGCTCGGGAGTGGAGTAGCCGACGTTGGTCTCGAAGTCCCAGTCCGGGTGGCGCTCCGCGGCGCGCCGCATGTAGCGGTCGCGGCTGACCTTGGCCAGGACGGAGGCCGCGGCGATGGCGGCGCTGCGGCAGTCGCCGTCGATCACCGCTCGCTGCTCGAAGCCGAAGGCCGGGACGTTGAAGCCGTCGACGAGGCAGATCGTGCCGTCCCGCGCCACGCCCAGAAGCGCCGTGCGCAGCGCTTCCAGGTTCGTGTTGTGGAGTCCCCGGGAGTCGATGCCGCGCACGCAGCGCGTGACGATCACCGAGCGCGAGGCGGCGCGCATCACGAGCGGGTAGAGCTCCTCGCGTGCCTCAGCGGTGTGCTGCTTCGAGTCGTTGAGCTTGGACAGCGCCCGCCGGTCCGACAGCGTCAGCCGCTCCAGGTCGAACAGCACGGCGGCGGCCACCAGGGGCCCGGCCAGCGAGCCCCGCCCGGCCTCGTCGGCGCCGGCCACGTAGCGACAGTCGAGATCCCGGTCGAAGGCGAACAGGCGCCGTCCGGTGCCGGTGCGGCGCTTCATGCGGGCGCGGCGCCGCTGTGCCCTGCTCGCCGACCCTCCGCGGCCGGTGGCCGGGCCGCCCTCGGCGGGCGGCTGGTCCGGCGGCGTGTCGGCAGGCTCGGGGCTCCCCACTGGCGGCCGATCATAGGACCGGGCACGGCGGAATCGAGAAGCGGGGCTGGCGACAAGGCGGGTCCGGACGGGAACACAGGTTGACGCTGTTATGGAACCACAACCCGTGTTCGCGCCGGCGAAGCGAGCCTGCGGCCGCTACAGGAGCCCGACGCGCCCGGGCGGCCAGTAGGTCATGAAGGCCTTCCCGATGATCCATTTCTTCGGCACGGGCCCCCACTCGCGGCTGTCCGCGGACTCGCCGCGGTTGTCGCCCATCATGAAGTAGTGATCCTCGGGGACGGTGATCTCTCCGGGCAGGTTGCAGATCCCGCAGTTCGCGTCGAGCCGCGCGAAGCTGCCGTCCTGGCGCCGGCCGTTGATGTAGACGGCGCCGTCCACCACCCTCAGGCGGTCGCCGGGCAGGCCCACCACGCGCTTGATGAAGTTGGTGTCGGAGCGCTCCGGCGTGGGCTCGGGGCAGGCGGTGTCCGAGGGATGTTGAACGCCGCAGGTGTTGGTGTCAGCGCCGGCCGGCGGCTTGAAGACCACCACGTCGTTGCGGCCCGGGTCGCCGAAGCGGAAGCTCACACGATCCACCAGCACCCGCTGGCCCACCTCCAGGGTCGGCACCATCGATTCGCTCGGAATCCGAAACGGCTTGACGAGAAAAGCCTGGATGCCGAGAGCGAGCCCGAGCGCGACCACCACGATCGTGACCAGCTCGACGAGCGATCCGCGCGTGCTCTTCTCCTTGCTGGTGCTGCGCGCCACCCTGAGCCCTGTCAGGCTTCCGCCCGCGCCCTACGACTTGTCGCCGGCCTGGGCCTCGCCGCCGGCTTCGGTGGCGGCGGCCTGAGCATCGGGATCGTCCGGCGCGTCGGCGGGCGGTTCCTCGGCGGACGGTTCCTCGGCGGAATCGCCGTTGCCCTCGGGAGTCGCAGAAGTCTCTGCCGTGTCGCCACCGGCGGCCGCGCCATTGCCGGCCTCGGCGTCCGGCTCGGCCTCGGCCTCCGCCACGGCGCTCTCCTCGGCCAACTCCTCCTCGCCGGGACGAGGGGCGTCGTCCGGGAGCATCGCGCCAGGCTCGACGGTGGCGGCCTCTCCGCTCCAGCGGCGCTCGCGCACACGCGAGGCGCGTCCGACCCGGTCACGCAGGTAGTAGAGCTTGGCTCGGCGCACGTCGCCGCGCGCCGCCACCTCGATGCGCTCGATCTTCGGGGAGTGCAGGGGGAACGTGCGCTCCACCCCCACGCCGAAGGACTGCTTGCGCACGGTGAAGGTCTCCCGTGCTCCGGAGCCCTGGCGCTTGAGGACGACGCCCTCGAAGACCTGGGTCCGGCGCCGCGTGCCCTCCACGACCTGGAAATGCACGCGCACTCGGTCACCTGCCTGGAAGGCGGGAACGCGGCGCAACTGAGCGCGCTCGATGCTGTCGATCAGGCCGGACATGAGTGAGTGAGGGCTTCGTCTGCTTCGGGAGGCACAAGAAAGCGCGACCTCCCGGGAGCCGTCGCGCCTGGGGCGCAATGGTAGCGACTCCTCCACCACCCCTGCCCGCGAATACTCAGGATTCGCTGCGGCCGCGCTCGCTGCTCTGTGCCAGGCGCCAGTCCCGAATGCGAGCGTGGTCACCCGAGAGCAGGACGTCGGGCACGGTGTGGCCGTGCCAGTCGAACGGCCTCGTGTAGTGCGGATACTCGGGTGATCCGCCGAGCGCGGGACTGAAGGACTCCTCGACCGCGCTCTGATCGTGCCCGAGGGCCCCGGGGAGCTTGCGCATCACCGCGTCGCAGACCACCATGGCGGCCAGCTCCCCGCCCGCGAGCACGTACGGGCCGATCGAGACGACGTCGGTGGCCAGGTGATCGTGAACGCGCTCGTCGAAGCCCTCGTAGCGCCCGCACAGCACGGTGAGCTCCGGCTCGGCGGCGAGCTCGGTGGCCAGCGCGTCGTCGAAGCGCCGGCCGCCCGGCGACAGCGCGACGATCCGCCGGCGCGGGCGCAGCTCGAGCGGATCGGCCCCGTAGCGCTCGCGCAGCGCGGCCTCGACGACGTCCACCCTGATCACCATGCCGGCCCCACCGCCGTAGGGGGTGTCGTCCACCTGACCGGCCGTCAGGGGGGTCGACGCACGGAGATCCACGAGCGACATGCTGTGGCCCAGCGCGAGCGCATTGGCCACGTGGCGCTGCTCGCGAAACCAGGCGAACCAGGCCGGAAACAGCGTGATCACGTCGATGTTCATCCGAGAAAGGCCTGGTTTACCCGGATCTCGCGGGCGTCGAGATCAATCGCCTCGATGGCGTCGGACACGAGCGGCACGAGCTGGCCGTTGTCGAGCTCGAGCACGCTGCAACTCGGGCCGTCGAGGACCCTCGCCACCTTGCCGGCCCCCGGCACGGCGCAGCCGACCAGGTCGGAGGCCAGCCACTCCCCCTCCTCCAGCTCTTCGTCCACCAGGATCAGCTCGGTGCGCAGCGGCCTGGGATCGTCCACCCCGGCGAGGCGGATCAGCGGCCGCTCGTCGGTGCCGGCGCGGCGGTCGACCTGGTGGCCGGATCCCGCCACCACCACCTGCGTGCCCAACGGGAGCGCGTGTCGCGCCCAGTCCACGCGAAAGCTGCCGTCCAGCCCGTGCGGCTTGCCGACCCGGCCGGCGGTGACCAGCGTCAATCGACGACGTCGACGAGCACGCGGTTGCCCTGCCGAACCGCGGCGGCCTTCATGACGGTGCGCAGAGCGGCCACGGTGCGCCCGCCCCGGCCGATCACCTTTCCGGCGTCGTCGTCGGCCACCTGCAGTTCGAGAACGACCGTCCCGTCGTCCTCCTCGAAGGATTCGACGCTCACCTCGTCCGGATGGTCGACGAGCGACCGGGCGAGATAGGCGAGCAGGTCCTCCACTTACGCGGAGTCGGAGTCCGCCGGCTCGTCCGCGTCGGCGGAGTCGTCGGGCACCGGAGCGCCGGCGGCCTCATCGGCGGCCTCGCGCGGCGGCGCGCCCTCGCTCGGAGGCTCGATGACGGCGTCGTCGCCGGAGATGTCCTCGCCGGGCGGCCCCTGCTCTTCCCCGGGCGGCTGCTGCTCCTCGCCGGGGGCCTCCGCCTCCGTGGCGGGCTGCTGCTCTTCCGCCTCGGGGGCCTCCTCCGCCGGCGGCGGCGGCTGGGGCAGCGGCGGTGCGGCGGAGGTCTTCGGGTCGGCGGTCAGACCCTTGGCGTGCGCCTTGACCAGCTGCTTGACCGTACCTGTGGGCTGGGCGCCGCGGGCGACCCAGTGCTGGAAGCGCTCCTCGTCGATGAGGATCGTCGACGGGTCGGTCTGCGGGTTGTAATGCCCGATCGTCTCGATGAAACGGCCATCGCGCGGCGAGCGCTGGTCGGCGACGACCACACGCCAGATCGGATTCTTCTTGCTCCCCACGCGGGTGAGACGGACTCGAACGGACATACGACCGGGAGAGGTTAGCGACCGCCGGCCAACTGCTGCAGAGAGGGCATCTTCCCGCCGGCCATCTGCTTCATCAGCTTCTTCATCTGAGAGAACTGCTTGACCAGGTGGGAGACCGCCTGCACCGAGGTGCCGGAGCCGCGCGCGATTCGCCGCCTCCTCGAGCCGTCGATGATCGACGGGTTCGCCCGCTCCTGCGGGGTCATCGAGCGGATGATCGCCTCGAGCCGGTCGAGCTCCTTCTCGTCCACGTTGACGTTGCCCAGCTGCTGGCTCATGCCCGGCATCATCTTGAGCAGGGATCCGAGCGGGCCCATCTTGCGCACCTGCTGCATCTGCTCGAGGAAGTCGTCGAGGGTGAACTGCTCCTTGCGGATCTTCTTCTCGAGCGCCTGGGCGCTGCGCTCGTCCATCTGGCGCTCGGCCTTCTCCACCAGGGTCATCACGTCACCCATGCCGAGGATGCGCTGGGCCATCCGGTCGGGGTGGAAGCGCTCGAAGTCGCCGAGCTTCTCGCCTGTCGAGGCGTACAGGATGGGCTTGCCGGTGACGGCCTTGACCGAGAGCGCGGCACCGCCGCGCGAGTCGCCGTCCAGCTTCGACAGGACGACCCCGTCGAAGTCCGCCGTCTCGGCGAACTGCTCGGCGACGTTGACGGCGTCCTGGCCGGTCATGGCGTCAACCACGAGCAGCACGTTGTGAGGCTTCACTCGCTTCTTGACGTCCGCGAGCTCCTTCATCAGCTCGTCGTCGATGTGCAGGCGGCCGCTCGTGTCCACGATCAGGGCGTCGCGGCGATCCTGCTTGGCCTGGCCGAGCGCCCACTCGGCGATGTCCACGGGATTACGACCCGTGCCCTGCTCGTAGACGTGCGCTCCCGCCTGGGCGCCCACCTTCACGAGCTGGTCCACCGCGGCCGGGCGGTAGACGTCGCAGGCCGCGAGGGCCACGTCCATCTTGTGCTCCTCGCGCAGGTGGCGGGCGAGCTTGCCGCTGGCCGTCGTCTTGCCCGATCCCTGCAGCCCGGCCATCAGGATCACCGTGGGCCCGGGCCGGGCGATGGCCAGGTCGCGCCCCGAGCCACCCATCAGGGAGGTGAGCTCGTCCGAGACGATCTTCACCACCTGCTGGCCGGGGTTCAGCGACGACATCACGTCGGCGCCAAGCGCCCGTTCCTTGACGGCCGCGGTGAACTGCTTGACCACCTTGAAGTTGACGTCGGCCTCGAGCAGAGCGAGACGCACCTGGCGCATCGCCTGGTTCACGTCTTCCTCGGTGAGCTTGCCACGGGAGCGGACGTCGCCGAGGGCGTCCTGGAGGCGGTCGGAGAGAGCGTCGAACATCAGTCTCTGAGGCTAGCCCACGTGGGCTGCAACCCGGCGCTCAGCGCGGAGGCAGCGCCTCGGGCGGCGGAGGCGGGGGGACCGCGTCGTCTGCGGGCGGGGTGTCGGCCTTGGGGATGATCGAGCCGATGTTGGCCAGCGCCTGGGTCACCTCGCTCGGGATGATCCAGACCTTGTTGGCCTCGCCCTGGGCGATCTTCGGCAGGGTCTGCAGATACTGGTAGGCCAACAGCTTCGGATCGGCGTCACCGTCGTGAATGGCGGCGAAGACCTGCTCGATCGCCTTCGACTGGCCCTGGGCGCGCAGGATCTCCGATTCGCGAGCGCCCTCGGCGCGGAGGATCGACGACTGCTTCTCGCCCTCGGCGGTGAGGATCGCGGACTGCTTGACGCCCTCGGCGGTGAGGATCGCCGCGCGACGGTCGCGCTCGGCGCGCATCTGCTTCTCCATCGCCTCCTGGATCGTCACCGGCGGGTCGATGGCCTTCAGCTCCACGCGGTTGACGCGGATGCCCCAGCGGCCGGTGGCCTCGTCGAGCACCACGCGCAGGGCAGTGTTGATGTTGTCGCGCGACGTGAGAGTGTCCTCGAGCGTCATGCCGCCGGCCACGTTGCGCAGCGTGGTCACCGTGAGCTGTTCGATGGCCAGGATGTAATCGGCGATCTCGTAGGAGGCGGCCTTGGGGTCCGTGACCTGGAAGTAGATGACCGAGTCGATCGAGACGGTCAGGTTGTCCTCGGTGATCACCGGCTGGGGTGGGAACGAGACGACCTGCTCGCGCAGATCGATCAGAGGCCGCACCCGGTCGACATAGGGGATCACGAGCGCGAGGCCGGCGTCGAGAGTGCGCTGGTACCTGCCCAGGCGCTCCACGACCCCGGCGCGCGCCTGGGGCACGATGCGGATTGCGCGCGACAGGGTGAACAGCACGACCAGCGCAACGACGATGAGGACGATCAGGGCGGCCATTTCTCGGTGTTGATTCTCCTTATTCGGCGACGAGCGCCGTGGCGCCGTCGATCTTCATCACTTCGACCCGGGCTCCGGGCTCGTAGGTGTCGTCGTCGTCGTAGGCCCGCGCCGACCAGACCTCACCGGCCAGCTTGACCTGCCCGCCGTCGCGGTCGACCCGCTCAAGCACCAGGGCCTGCCCGCCCACCAGCGCGGCCGTGCCCGTGCGCAGCTGCCCGGGCGTGCGCAGATGACGCTTGGCCACCGGCCGCAGCACCAGCAGCGAGGCCATCGACAGCGCGATGAACACGATCCACTGCACCGCGAGGCCAGCGCCGGCCAGGGCCACCACCGCAGCGGCGGCCGCCGCGATCGCGACCGGGCCGAGGAAGAACCCGAGCGTGAGGATCTCGCCCACGGCCAGGAGGCCGGCCGCGATCACCCATAGGACCCACTCATCCATGTCCCCGAATTCTAGGGGTCAGGGAGGGCTTTCCCGCGGGCCTGAGCGACTCGCCGCGAGGTCGGACGGCCCCCGCAGCGGGGTGGTCAGCAGGGCTCGAGCCCGGCTCGAGTCGAGCACACAGCAGGCGGCCCGGTCCAGTCCCGACTCGGCGAGGCTTCCGCGGCGGATGCGCCCCGACGGCACGCCGTGCGCGTCCGCCACGAGCCGGGCGAGCTCGAAGCGGCTGAGCGGCTCCGGCCCGGCCACGTGCAGCACGCCCCGCTCGTCGCGTGCGGCGAGCTCGAGCAGAGCGCGCGCCAGATCGCCCACCAGCACCGGCGAGCGCAGCTCGTCGTCGAAGAAGGTCATCTCGGTCTCGCCCGCGGCCGCCCGCAGCGCCGCGAGCTCGTGGCGACCCGGCGACGAGCCTCCGACCATCAGCGACGTGCGCACCACGAGGGCCGCCGGATGGGCCGCCAAGACCCGCTGCTCGGCCGCCAACTTCGAGCGTCCGTAGGGGCCGACCGGGTTGGGGCGGTCCGACTCCCGGTAGGGCGCTGACGCCGTGCCGTCGAAGACGAGATCGGTGGAGAGATGGATCAGCCGAGCCCCCACGCTCGCCGCGGCGACCGCCACGACCTCGGAGCCCAGCACGTTCGTGTCCTGCGCCTCCGGCCCGTCCTGCAGGTACGCGGTGTGGACCACCGCCGTCGGGCGCAGCCGCTCGAACGCAGCGTCCACCGCGGCGCGGTCGCGCACGTCCAGCCGCAGCCAGTCGACCCCGGCCAGGGACGCGGGCTCGGTGGTCAGATGGGTGGCCGCCACCCCGGGAGCGGCCCGCAGGAGCTCGCCCCCGAGGTAGCCGGTGCCACCGGTGACGAGCATCCCCCGGCTCACGGAGAGCCGAGCGCGCGCTCCACGTCGGCGAGCAGGTCGGCGGTGTCCTCGCAGCCCGCGGACATGCGGATGAAGCCCGGCGGCACGTCGTCGCCCGCCCAGCGGGCGCGGCGCTCGGCGGTGGTCTGCACGCTGCCGAAGCTGGTGGCGTCGGTCACGAGGAGCGCCCGGGCCAGGAAGGCGTCGGCGCGCTCCTGGCTGCCGAGGTCGAAGGACAGCACCATCCCGTAGCCGCGCATCTGGCGGCGGGCCACCTCGTGGCCCGGATCCCCGGGCAGACCGGGGTAGGCCACCGCGACCACGTCGTCGCGGGCGGCGAGCAGGCGGGCCAGCGCGAGGGCGTTGTCGCCCCCACGCTCGAGGCGCAGCGCAAGGGTGGGCAGCGAGCGGTGCGCCAGCCAGGCCTCGAAGGGCCCGGGAATCGCACCGCCGTCGCGGCGCCAGTCACGCAGGCTCTGGGCCCGCTCGGCGTCGCGGGTGGCCAGGTAGCCGAGCAGCAGGTCGGCGTGACCGCCCATCTGCTTCGTGGCGCTGGTGAGCGTCACGTCGGCGCCCAGGTCGAGCGGCCGCTGGAGCAGCGGCCCGGCGGTGGTGTTGTCGACCACGGTGAGCGCCCCGGCGGCGCGCGCGGTCTCGGCCAGCGCGGCGATGTCGTAGACCTCGAGCTTGGGGTTGGAGGGCGTCTCCAGCCACAGCATCACGGCGTCCTGCGCGGCCTCGGCCAGCCGCTCGGGCGGCGCGAGGCGCACCTCGATGCCGCGCGCGTCGAGGAACGTGGTCGCGAAGCGTCTGATGCCGAGGTAGCAGCTCTCGTCGATCGCGATCGCGTCGCCGGGCCGGGTCTGCGTCAGGAGCAGCGCGGTGGCCGCAGCCATGCCGGAGGAGAACAGCACGGCCTCGGCGTCCTCCAGCTCGGCGAGGGCCGATTCGTAGCGCTGCCAGGTCGGGTTGCCGTAGCGCGTGTAGGAGTACGGCGCCTCCGCGGGGTCGCCGCTCACGTGGAAGGGCGCCGCGAACACCGGCCCCGGGAGGAAGGGCTCGCCCTGCTCGGGCTCGGGCAGTCCGGCGCGCACCACGCGGGTGCTGTCGCCTCGCCCGCTCTCGCCCGCGGTGCTCACGGCTCGAGGATCGCCCGCGCGAAGTCGTCGGCGTCGAAGGGCCGCAGGTCCTCGAGCCCCTCCCCGATCCCGATCAGCTTGACCGGCACCCCGAGCTCCTGCGCGATGGCGAGCGCGATGCCGCCCTTGGCGGTGCCGTCGAGCTTGGTGAGAACGATTCCGGTGACGTCGACGGCGTCACGGAACAGCAGCGCCTGGCGCAGCCCGTTCTGGCCGGTGGTGGCGTCGATGGTCAGGAGCGTCTCGTGGGGGGCGCCCGGCGCCTGGGCGTCGATCACCTTGCGCACCTTGCGCAGCTCGTCCATCAGATGCTGCTGGGTGTGCAGCCGGCCGGCGGTGTCGCAGATCACCACGTCGTGTCCCCGCGCCTTCGCCGCGGCGATCGCGTCGTACATCACGGCGCCGGGGTCGGAGCCGGCCTCCCCGCGCACGATCTCGCAGCCGGCGCGCTCCGCCCACTGCTCGAGCTGCTCGGCCGCCGCCGCCCGGAAGGTGTCCCCTGCCGCCAGCAGCACCGAGCGACCCAGCTCGCGCTGGAGGTGCCAGGCCATCTTCCCGATGGTGGTGGTCTTGCCGCTGCCGTTCACCCCCACCATGAGGATCACCGCCGGATGCTCGGTGAGGGGGATGGTGTCGCCGTCGAGCCGGGCCGTCTCGGCCAGCAGCTCCTGGAGCCGCCGCGACAGGTCCTCCCCGCCCTGCAATTCGCCCGTCTCCGCCTCGTGCTCCAGCCGTTCCACGATCGCCGCCGTGGTCGAGGCGCCGACGTCGGCGTAGATCAGCGTCTCCTCGAGGTGCTCGAAGGCCTCGTCATCGAGCGATTGGAAGACGGTGGCCTGGAGCTCCGCGCCGAGCGCCTGGCGGGTCTTCGACATGTTGTCGCGCAGCCGCCGGAAGAAGCCGCCGCGCCGCTCGGGCTCCTCGTCCCCGTCGGACGCGGGGGGCGGGTCCTCGCCGGTGACGAACAGGTCGTGCCAGTTGCGGGCCATGAGCCCGCGGAGGATAGTGCCGCTAGGCGGCCTCGTCGGCCGCCGAGAGCGAGTCCTCGGGGGCCGGGCGACCGGCCAGCCTGCGGGAGACCACGCGGGAGATCCCGTCGCCCCCCATGCTCACGCCGTAGAGCGTGTCGGCGGCGTCCATGGTGCGCTTCTGGTGGGTGACGACGATGAACTGGGCCCGGTCCGAGTAGCCCTTGACCAGCTGCAGGAAGCGGTCGATGTTGATGTCGTCGAGCGCTGCCTCCACCTCATCGAGGATGTAGAACGGGCACGGCCGCGCGAGGAAGACCGCGAACATGAAGGCCAGCGCCACCAGCGACTTCTCGCCGCCGGACAGCAGCGACAGGCGCTTGGTCGACTTGCCGGGGGGCGTGACCTCGATCTCCACCCCCGCCTCGGGCTGTTCGTCCTCGTCGGGGGCGGCCTCGTCGCCCGGCGCCTCCGGCACGCTCTCCCCGCCCACGACCGGGCGCAGCGTCTGCTCGGCCTGCACCAGCCGCAGCCGGCCGCGGCCACCCGGGAAGAGGTGCTCCACGACCTCCCTGAAGTTGCGCTCCGCGGCCGCGAAGGTCTCCTCGAACGCCTCCCGGATGCGACGGTCGGTCTCCTTGATGAGGCTCTCGAGCTCGGCCAGGGCGTTCTCCATGTCCTCACGCTGAGCTTCGAGCTCCTCCACGTGGGCCACGGCTTCGTCGTACTCCTGCTTGGCCAGCGGGTTGACCGGGCCCAGCTGCTCGCGCCGCCGGCGCAGTCGCTCCACCCGTGAGCCCAGCGCCTCGCGCTCCTCGTCGGGCAGCGGCTCGCCGGCGGGCTCGGCCGGCAGTCCGAGCCGGTCCGCGTGGCCGCCGAGCTCGCGCTCGGCGTCGGCGGCGGCGTCCCGCACCTGCTGGGCGGCCACCTCGGCGGCGGTGACCGCGTCGCTGGCCCGCTTGAGCCGGCCCTGCAGCTCGGCCTCCTCCTGCGCGCACGCCTTGAGCGCCGCGGCGGTCTCCTCGCCGGCGGCGGCTCCTGCGTCCAGCAGCGCCTGGAGCGCATCCCGCCGGCCCGCCACGGCATCGCCCGCGGAGTCGAGTGCCTGCGTGGCCAGCTGCGCGTCGCCGAGCAGGGCCAGGTCGCGCTCGGCCGCGTCGCGGACGGCGGCGAGCGCTCGTGCGCGGCCCTCGCGTTCACGCTCGATCCGCTCGGCCATGCGCCGCTCGGCCCGGAGGTCGCCCATGAGCTCGGCGCGGCGCACCGCCTCGGGGCCGTCGTCGGGCGCCTCGCGCCTGCGGGCGATCAACCACTCGGCGCGCCGGGCCGCCTCCTCGGCCTCGCCGGTCTCGCGCGCCGCCAGCCGCGCCGTCTCCTCGGCCCGCTCGCGAGCGGCGTCGGCGTCGCTCACGGCCGCGGCGCCGGCCTCCACAGCGCGCTGCGCGTCGACCTCCTCCGCGGCGGCGGCCTCTGACTCGCGGACGAGCTCGTCGCGCCGCGCGAGCTCCTCGAGCAGACGCTCGCTTCCGCCGGCGGGGGACTGCGACAGCTCTCCCGTGCGGCCGTCGAACAGCCGGCCCGAGCGTGTGACCGCCACCAGCTGGAACTCGGGGCCGAGCGTGTCGAGGGTGTCAACCACCAGGACTCCGGTGAGCAGACGCTCCGCCAGGCCCTTGACGGCCGGATCGGGTCGCACGTGCCCGAGCAGCGGCTCGGCTCCCGCCGGGACCCCGGACGGCCGTTCGCCGGCGGGTGCGGCGTCCGCGCCGATCGCGCTCTGGACGAGCGCGCTGGCGCCGTTGCGGCCTGCGGCCTCGAGCAGCTGCTCGCCCGCGGCGAGATCGGCGACGACCCCGGCGGTCAGGCGAGATCCGAGGGCGGCCGCCAGCGCCGCCTCGTAGCCCGGCGACACGTGAAGGCTCTCGGCCAGCGGACGAGCGTCACCGGGCAGCGTCGACGCCCCTCGCAGGAACTGGCTGACCGCGGCGAGCTGCGACCCCACTCGGGCGGCGCGGGCCCGGGCTGACTCAGCGGTCCGCTCCGCCGCGTGCCAGGCGCTTCGCGCGGTGGCGGCCGCGAGCTCGGCCTCGGCCAGTTCGTCGCGGCGCTTGGCCGTGACCGCCGCGCGGCTCCCGGACAGCTCGCGCGCCTCGGCCAGCTCGGCTTCCAGCCCCGCCAGCTCGCGGGTCAGGCGGGCCTCGCGGTCCGCGTCAAGTGCTGCCAGCTCGGCCTCCAGGCCGGCGATGCGCTGCTCCGGACCCTCCTGCTCGGCGCTCTGCTCGCGGTCCACGGCGGCCTGCTGCTCGAGCAGCTCGAGCTGATGCAGCCGGCGCTCGCGGCGCTCCTCGGCCGCCACGGCCTGCTCACGCACGCGTTCCCCGCGCATGGCGACCCGGTCGGCGGCCGCGCGCGCCGCGAACACGCGGCCCTGGAGCTGCTCGCGGTCCCTGGTCTGAGCCGCGAACGCCTCCTCGGCCTGCTCGCGGCGCCGAGCCACGCCGGCCAGCAGGCGTTCGGCCTCGTCGCGCTCCGTGCCGGCGGCCTGCGCTCTGCCCTCAGCGTCGGCCAGCGCGGCGCGGGCGGTCCGGACGGCGTCCCTCGACAGCGCGTAGAGCGCCTCCAGCGTCTGGCGCTCGAGCCGCTCGTGCAGCTCGGCGGCCTCGGCCTGGCGCTTGAGCGGGCGCAGCCGCGAGCGCGCCTCGCGCTCGACGTCCAGCGCACGAGAGAGGTTCTCCTCGGTGCGCTCGAGCTTGAGCTGCGCGCGGCGGCGACGCTTGCGGTGCTTGCCCAGTCCGGCGGCTTCCTCGATCAGAAGGCGCCGCTCGCGGGGCCGTGACATCACGATCTGCTCGACCTTGCCCTGGGAGACCACCGAGTGCATCTCCTTGCCGAGCCCCGAGTCGGACAGCACCTCGATCACGTCGACCAGGCGGCAGCGCGCGCCGTTCAGGCGGTACTCGCCCTCGCCGTCGCGATCGAGCCGGCGCACGATCGAGATCTCGGAGAAGCCGCTGTCCAGCCGCCCGTCGGCGTTGTCGATCACCACTTCGACCTCCGCGGCACTCGAGCCGCCCACTCCCTGGGCGCCGGCGAAGATCACGTCCTTCATCACCTGGCCGCGCACCGCCAACGGCGACTGCTCGCCGAGCGCCCACAGCACGGCGTCGGTGATGTTCGACTTGCCCGATCCGTTCGGGCCGACCACCACCGACACTCCCGTTCCGAACTCGAGCTTCGTCCGCTGGGGGAAGGACTTGAAGCCCTTCATGGAGATGGATCGCAGATGCATGGCTAGAGAGCCTCGTCCAGGGCGTCCAATGCCTGTAGGGCCGCTTCCTGCTCGGCGCCCTTCTTGGTCTTTCCCTCCCCGCGGCCGAGCTCCTCCCCCTCCACCTCGGCCACGGACACGAAGGAACGGTTGTGAGCGGGACCCTCCTCGGACACCGTGCGGTAGCTCACGAGGGCCGCGCGGCGCGCCAGACGCTCCTGCAGCACCGACTTGTAGTCCATCGGGTGGTCGAGCGCCTGATCGATCTCCCCCGCGAACGAGGCCACCACCGCCGGAGCGGTGCGCTCGAGCCCGAAGGCGAGATACGCGGCGCCGATGATCGCCTCGCACACCGAGGCCAGCACCCGCTCGGAGTCCATCAGCATCTCGGCGCTGCGCCCAGTGGTGCCCTGCGGCGCCTCGCGGGCCAGCGCGTCGGGCACCCCGAGCGCGACGGCCACCCGGGCACACGAGCGCCCCGACACCGCCTGGGCGCGCACCTTGGTCAGGCGGCCGGCCCCGTAGCGCTCGAAGCGCGGATACAGATGGGTCGAGACGGCCAGGCTCAGCACCACGTCACCGAGGAAGGCAAGCCGCTCGTAGGCCTCCGCGCGGTGCTCGACCCAGGAGGCGTGGGTGAAGGCCTGCCGCCGAAGGTCCTCAGGCAGGTCTGACAGCAGCTCGGCAAGGGATTCAGGACTCGAGCTCGGCGGCATGGGCGGCTACGAAGTCGGCGGCCTGGCCGACGGTGACGATCTTCGCCGCCTCCTCGTCGGGAATCCGCACCCCGTAGCTGTCCTCCAGCTCGACCACCAGCTCCACCAGGTCGAGCGAGTCCGCCTCCAGGTCCTCGCGGAAGCGCGTGGTCTCCCCGATGCGCCCGGGATCGACCTCCAGCTCGGTGGCCAGGTGCTCACGAATGCGTGCGAGGACCTCCTCTCGGGTCATCAGTCGGCGAAGCTACCAGCGGGCGCGGACCGCAAGACCCCCGCGGCCTCCAGCGCCGAGCTGGTGCGACCGACCATGTCCTCGTCGGCCGCGCGCCGCGCGAGCTTCACCGCGTGCTCGATGCCGATGGGGCCGAAGCTCCCGTGAGCCACCACCACGGGGCGGCGCAGGCCGAGCAGGATCGCGCCGCCCACCTGCTCGGGGTCGAGGTCGTCGCGCAGGCCGCGCAGCTTGCCGCGGATCAGGAGCCCGCCGGCGCTCGACACCGGGCCGGAGCGGATCCGCCTCCGGATGGCGGCGGTGAACGAGCTGACCGTGCCCTCCAGCACCTTGAGCGCCACGTTGCCGGTGAAGCCGTCGGCCACCATCACGTCCGCGCTCGCGCGGGGGAGGTCGAAGCCCTCGAGGTTGCCCACGAAGTTCAGGGTGCCCTCGGCGAGGCGCTCGTGGGCGGCGAGCACGTCCGGGGTGCCCTTGCCCGACTCTTCTCCCACCGACAGCAGGCCGACCGTGGGCCGGCGCACGCCCACCACGGCCTCCATGAACCCCGCTCCCAGGTAGGCGAACTGGACGAGATGCTCGGGCCGCACCTCCACGCTCGCGCCGGCGTCGAGCAGCAGCACCGGGCCGCCGGGCACGGGCAGCAGCACCGCCAGCGCCGGGCGAAACACGCCGCGCAGCCGCTTGATCGAGAGGGTGGCGGCCGCGAGCGTCGGCCCGGTGGACCCGGCCGAGACGAGTGCGTCGGCCCGTCCGTCTCCTACCGCACGGGCGGCCTGGACGATCGAGGCGTCGCGCTTGGCTCGGACCGCGCTCACCGCCTCGTCGCCGGCCTTGATCGTCTCCGGCGCGTCCACGACCTCGGCCAGCGGACCCGCGGCATCGCGGATCTGGTCCTCCGGGCCGAACAGAAGCACCGGCAGTCCCGAGCGTGCGACCCCCTCCGCGACGGCGGCCGGCCCCTGGTCGGCGCCGTTCGCGTCGACCGCGATCACTATTCGTCGTCTGAGGCGTCCTGCTGGGTCACCACGACCTCCCGGCCGGCGTAGGTGCCGCAGTTGGGGCAGACCCGGTGCGGACGGCGCGGCGCGTGGCAGCGCGGGCAGAAGCGCAGACCGGGCGCCTCGACCTTGTGCTGGGAGCGACGCTTGTGGGTCCGCGAATGAGACTGTCTCTGCTTGGGAACGGCCATGGGCAGCGCACCAGTGTAGCCGGTGCGAGCTGCCCCTCAGGCCATCAGTCGAGCTTCAGCTCGCGCAGCGCGGCCCAGCGTGGATCCGGCTCGGACTCGTGCACATGGTCGGGGGCGCGGTTGAGGTTCTCGCCGCAGAGCGGGCACAGGCCCAGGCAGTCCTCGCGACAGACGATCTGGGTCGGCAGGCCGAGCGCCAGCGCATCGCGAGCCCAGGCGCCGACGTCGAGTGCGCCCCCGTCCAGATAGGGCGATCGCAGATCGACGCCCCCTCCGGGCTGGTCGATCTCGCGGGCGTCGACCTCCAGCGGCCGGTCGGCCTTCTCGAGACAGCGCATGCACGGACCCTCGAGCTGAGCCTCGAAGCGCAGCCGCAGGGCGTACCCGGAGGACACCGTCCGGTCGACGTTCAGGATGGCGTCGACCTCTCCACCGAGAAGCTCGTAGCGCTGCCCGCCGAAGTCGAAGGCGTCCACGGGCACAAGGAGCTCGAGCTTCCTCCCCTCTCCGGAGGAGAGACCGAGCTTGCCGATGTCGAAGATGTCAGTGCGCTGGCCCATGAGATCGAGCCTAGCGCCGGGTCTACGAGGGTCCTATGAGCTCCACGCGATAGCCGTCCGGATCCCTGACGAAGGCGATGAAGGAGCCCTCGGTGCGCCCGCCCGGGCGGTAGGGCGGCTTCTCGGGTTCGATGCCGTCGGCGGCCAGCGCCTCGAGCGTCCCATCGAGGTCGTCGACCGCCAGAGCGATGTGGTTGTAACCGTCGCCGAGATCGTAGGAATCGACCCCGTGGTTGTACGTCAGCTCGAGCACCGGATCCTCATCGGGCAGCCGCATGAACACGTTGGTGGCCTCGTCGCCGATGGGCATCCGGCGGGCCTCCTCGAAGCCGAGCTTCTCGTAGAAGGAGACCGAGCGGTCGATGTCGCCGATGCGGTAGCAGGTGTGGAGGTAGCTGGGCATGGCGGCGAGGCTACCGGGAGGGCAGATCAGGATCGACCTCGTAGTAGTCGCCGGCGTCGGCCACGTAGATCTGAAGCGTCGTCCGCAGCCCGGTCGGCGCGTCCAGCGTGCCCGCGGCGATGGAGATCGTGTCCCGCCCCGGCGCGTCCCAGAACAGGCTCGAGCCGCAGTCGGAACAGAAACCTCGGGAGGCGTGGGCGGCGCTCTCGGGGCTCTCGATCCAGCGCAGGGTGTCGTCGGCGACCAGCCGGAAGGCCGCGCGGGGCACCGCGGTCATCGCGCAGACGTGGCCGTGCCAGCGCCGGCACTCACCGCAGTGGCAGAGCTCGACGTCGCGCAGGGGTGGGTCGGCCTCGAAGCGAACGGCGCCGCAGAGGCAGCGACCGGTCAGCCGACCTCGGCCTCTTCGTGCTCGCGGCCCTGCAGGCGGTCGCGGCCGCGCTGCACGGCGGCGATGAACTTGGTGAGGTTGACCTCGAGGGTGTTGAGGATGTCGTCGGCGTAGTCCTCCGCGCCGAGGCGAATCTCGCGCTCGCGGGCGCGGGCGTCCTCGATGATCTCGTCGGCCTGGCGCTCGGCCTGCTTGACGACCTCTTCCTCGGAGATCAGGCGTACCTGCTCCTCGCGCGCCTCGCGGATGATGCGCTCGGCCTCGCGCTTGGCCTCGGCCAGCATCTCCTGCCGCTCCTTGACGATCCAGCGCGCCTGCTTGATCTCCTCGGGGATCGTGGCGCGCATCTGGTCGAGGATGTCGTAGACCTCCTCCTTGTCCACGCGCACCTGATCCGTGAGCGGCACGGGCTTGGCGTTGTGAATCGTGTCGTCGAGCTTGTCGATCAGGACTAGGACATCCATTGGCGGTTCCTCAGTTCTCTACCGCTTCAGTTCTTCCTGCAAACGGGCCGCCACCGGGTCCGGCACCAGGCCACTCACATCGCCCCCGAACATCGCCAGCTCCTTCACGCCACTGGAGCTTAGGAAGCTGAACTGGGGAGCGCTCATCAGGTAAATGCTTTCGATGTCCGGCGCCAGCTTCCGGTTGAGCTGGTTCATCTCGAACTCGTACTCGAAGTCCGAGATCGCCCGCAGACCCTTGACGATCGCCTTTGCCCCGTGCTCACGAGCGAAATCGACGAGCAGCGTATCAAAGGGTTTTACCTGCACATTCCCGTATTCCGCCACCTCGCTCTCGATGAACGAGACGCGCTCGTCGGCGCCGAACAGGGTCTTCTTCTTGCGCACGGGCTGGTCGACCACCCCCACGACCAGCCGCTCGAACACGTGAGCGGCCCGCCCGATGATGTCGAGGTGACCGAAGGTGATGGGGTCGTACGACCCCGGGCAGACCGCGGTGCCGCCCCTGGACTGGTCAGCGGCCATGGATGGCTATGCGGGTGTCGCCGTAGGACCGCTCCCGGACGAGCGGGAACGGAAGGTCGAGCGGCGTGCGCTTGTCGGATTCGGTCACGATGCGTGCGTTCGGTGACAGCACCGCCGGCAGACGCTCGGAGAGCGGACCGGCGACGCGGGGGCCGGAATCATAGGGCGGGTCGCAGAACACGAGGTCGAACGTGCCCTCGGCCCGGTCGAGAAAGCGCAGCACGTCGTCGCCGACGACGGTCTGATCGAGACCCAGCTCGGTCAGGTTGCGCTCGATCACGGCGGCCGCGCGCGGGTCGCGCTCGACGAAGACGGCGCTCCGGGCGCCGCGCGACAGAGCCTCGATCCCCAGCGCGCCCGAGCCGGCATACAGGTCGAGGACGCGCGCTCCGTCGATGTCGCCGAGCATCGAGAACAACGCCTCGCGCACGCGGTCGGCCGTTGGGCGCGTGCCCCGCTTCGGCATGCGCAGCCGCCGCCCGCGAAACTCGCCCGCCACCACCCTCACGCCGCGAGGAACTCCTGGCGCGCATGCTCCTGCGACAGGAAGAAGCGGATCCGCTCGATTCGACCCCCGGAGACGTCCAACAGCACCGCCGGCAGGATGACCGTGGTGGCGCCGCTGGCCTCGCCCTGAGCGGTCCAGCGAAAGCGGGCGAGCACGAGGTCGCCGCGCTCCTCGAGCCCCTCCAGCTCGGGCTCGATGCTGGTGGTATCCAGTCGGTCCCGGAGAATGGCCTTCACCGCCGCGTGCCCGCGAACGACCTGGCGGTCGGGCCAGGCGGGATCGTCCTCCCAGACCACGTCGTCGCTCATGTGCGCCAGCAGGCCCTCCGCTCCCCGCTCGACGAAGGCGGCCAGAGCCTCGACCACCACGCGGCTGCGCGCGGCCTCGTCGTTCACGCCGGGATCGGATCGAGCTCGGGGCCGAAGCGGGCCACCACCGCCTCGCGCAGCAGTGCGTGGTCGGGCTCAGCCAGAGCCGGATCGCCGAGCAGGATCTCGTCGGCCCGGTCGCGAGCCCGCACGAGCAGCGCGGCGTCCTCGGGCAGGCTGGCCACCCGGAACTCGGGCAGTCCGTGCTGGCGCGTGCCGAGCACGTCGCCCGCCCCGCGCAGCTCGAGGTCGATCTCGGCCAGCCGGAAGCCGTCGCCCTCACCGGCGATCGCCTCCAGCCGGGGCAGCTTGGGATCGCCGAAGAGGATGCACAGCGAATCGTGCTCGCCGCGGCCGACGCGGCCGCGGAGCTGATGCAGCTGGGACAGGCCGTAGCGCTCGGCGGCCTCGATCAGCATCACGGTCGCGTTGGGCACGTCGATGCCCACCTCGATGACGCTGGTGGCCACCAGCACGTCGGCGTCGCCCGCCGCGAAGGCCTGCATCGAGGCCGCCTTGTCCCGGGAGTGCATCTGACCGTGGATGAGCTTCACGCGCAGGTCGCTGAACTCGCTGCTGCGCAGGCGCTCGAACTCCACCGTGGCGGCCCGCGCCTGGAGGGCCTCCGACTCCTCCACGAGCGGGCAGACGACGAAGCACTGGCGGCCCGCGGCGATCTCCTCGCGGATGCGCGCGTACGCGCGGGTGCGGGCACGCGCGCCGTCGACTACGAAGGTCTCCACCGGCCGCCGTCCCTTGGGCAGCTCCCGCAGTACGGTGGCGTCGAGGTCGCCGTAGGCGGTGAGCGAGAGCGTGCGCGGGATCGGCGTGGCGGTCATGTGCAGGGCGTGGGGCACGAGCCCCTCCGGCGCCTTGGCGTCTAGTGCCGCACGCTGGCGCACGCCGAAGCGGTGCTGCTCGTCCACCACCACCACGGCCAGGTTGCGGAAGGCCACCGTGTCCTCGATCAGCGCGTGGGTGCCCACCACCAGCTGAAGCTGACCGTCGGCCAGGCGGCCCAGCAGCTCGCGCCGGCGGGCGGCCGGCGTGGAGCCGGTCAGGAGCTCTACGGCCAGCGGTCCCCCGAGCAGCGAGTCGAGCGTGCGGTGGTGCTGCTCGGCGAGAGTCTCGGTGGGCGCCATCAGGGCCGCCTGGGCGCCGTTCTCCATCGCGCGCAGCATCGCCGCCAGCGCCACGACGGTCTTGCCGGCCCCCACCTCGCCCATCAGCAGCCGCTGCATCGGGCGCTCGAGGGCGATATCGGCGTCCACGTCGGCGATGGCCCGCTGCTGATCGCCGGTGAGCTCGAAGGGCAGCGACCAGCGCCAGCGGTCGACCACCACCCCGCGCGCGGCCAGCGGGCGCGCCCGCCGCCCCTCGCGCCGCGCCCGGCGGCGCCCGGCCACCGCTAGCTGCAGCAGGAATAGCTCTTCGAAGGCGAGCCGGCGGCGCGCGCCGCGCTCGTCCTCCTCGCGGTCCGGGAAGTGCGCGGCGGCCAGAGCGGCGGGCCGCTCGGCCAGGCCCTCGGCCGCGCGCAGGCGTCCCGGCAGCGGATCGACGACGTCGTAGACGCTCCGGTAGTGGTCCCACACGAGCTGGCGCAGCCGGGCGGCCGTGATCCCCTCGGTCGCCGGATGCACGGGCACGAGACCGACGGTGTGAACCGGCGCGCCGGAGCCGCCCAGCAGCTCGTGCTCGGTGACCCAGAACTCGCTGCGGCGCCGCAGCTTGCCGTGCAGCAGGACGGCGGCCCCCTCGCCGAGCTGGCGCGCGATCCAGGGCTGGCCCCACCAGACGGCCAGCAGCGGCCCGCTCTCGTCGGCCACCCGGGCCTCCACCCGCTTGCGGCGCCGGTTGCGGGTGGGCTTGACCGCAACCGAGCGGACCGCCACGCCGACGGTCGCTTCCTCCCCCACCGCGAGGTCCGCCACCCGGCGCACGTCGCGACGGTCCCGGTGCGCGTGCGGAAGGTGCTCGAGCAGGTCCCCGACGGTCTCGATCCCCAGCGCGAGCAGCGCCTTCCCCGCGGTGCCGGGGAGGGTCACGGGCTCTGTCAGGCGCGACGGCCTGGGCCCCGAGCGCACCGGGGCCCCGCGAAGCTCCTCGGGGGTGGCGGCCTCGGCGCTCGCGAAACGAGTGGGCACAGAAGGGATGATCGCGGCGGGTGCGGCCGCTACTCGGCGCAGAGGAGCCACCACCAGGCGGGTTGCCCGCCCTCGTGGTACTCGACCTCCACGCCGTCCGGCACGCGCGACTCCACCGCATCACGGCCGAGCGGCGGGCCCTCGCCGGCAATGCAGGTGAGCAACTCGGCGCCCGAAGCGATCCGCTCGAGCGTGGCGGCCAGCGTTGCGGCGGGATCGCCCCATGCCACCAGCTCGCCGCCCGCGTAGCCCACGGCCTCGCCGGCGGCGAAGCGGCCCCGGGCATCGTCGCGGGCCGCGGGCGCCACCCCGCCCACCTGAAGCGCTTCGGCGGCTCGGCCGACGGCGTGGGCGTTTCCTTCGCTGGGAGCGTCCGGGTCGAAGGCGAGCAGCGCCGCCAGGCCCTCCTGGGGGGCGGTGGTGGCCACCACCCGCGCGGGCTTGTCCGACAGGCTCGCTGCCTTCTCGGCGGCCATGATCACGTTCTGGCTGTTGGGGAGCACCACGACCTCGGAGCCCGGGGCGGCGTGGATCCCGGCGAGCAGCTCGTATGTCGACGGGTTCATGGTGGGACCGCCGTCCACCACCAGCACGCCGAGCTCCTCGTACAGGCGCCTGACGCCGGGCCCGCTGGCCACCGCCACCACCGAGCACGCCGGAGCTGAGGCCTCGGTCGCGCCGGCCAGGCGCGCGCTGCGGCCGGCCACCTGCTCGTGCATGTCGGCCACGTCGAGGCGCGAGACCTCTCCGGCGGACTCGAACAGGGCGACCGCGGCATCCGGGTCGTCGGTGTGGACGTGGATCCGCAGGGTGCGGTCGTCGCCGACCACCAGCACGGAGTCACCCAGTCCCTCGAGCAGCGGGGTAAAACGAGCGGCGTCGAGCCGGCTGCCGGTGACGGCGAAATTGGTGCAGTAGCGAAAGCTCGACGACTCGTGCTCCGGGAGATGCAGAGCCGCCGGGGCGTACTGGTGCTCGAGCTCGGGCGCCGACTCGCCGCGCAGCGCCGCCAGGCACCCGGCGATGATCACCGTGAGCCCGTAGGCGCCGGCGTCGACTACGCCCGAGTCGCGCAGGATGGCCAGCTGATCGGGCCCGCGGTCCACGGCCTCCTTGGCGGCCGCGAGCGCCTGCTCGAGCACTTCGGCCAGCAACTCGTCCTGCTCCGCGGCGGTGGCTTCCCGGCCGAGCCGTGTGCGGTCCATGTGGGCCAGGTCGTGGGCCACCCGGGTGGCCATCGCCCTGACGGCCGACAGCATCGTGCCCTCGGCCGGATCGCGTACCGACGCGTAGGCTGCGTCGGCCGCGCGGGCGAAGGCGGCCGACACCAGGATCGGATCGACGAGCTCGCCCGGGCGGGAGGCGAGCTCCTCGGCCGCCCCGCGCACGATCTGAGAGAGGATCACCCCGCTGTTGCCGCGCGCGCCCAGCAGCGCGGCGCGGGCCACCGCGCTCACGATCTCGTCGCGGCCGACCGCGTCGATCGGCTCTCCGTCCATCGCGTTGAGCTCGTCCACCACGGCCTTGAGCGTGAGCGCCATGTTGTCCCCCGTATCGCCGTCGGCGACAGGGAAGACGTTCAGGTCGTTCACCTCTTGGCGGCGGGATTCGAGCTCCGCGAGCGCCGCGGCGACGACCCGCCGGAAGCGGATCAAGCTCTCGTCAGGCACGTGGGGGGTTGTACACCAGAGTGCGGCGGGGTTACCGGGACGCCGCGCTCGGAAAAGGCGGAGCGAGCGCGGTTAAACGGCCTTCAGGACCTTGCCGGCCTTGAGGCAGCGTGTGCAGACGTACTCGCGCCGGGGAGCGTTGCCGACGTAGATGCGGACCTTCTGCAGGTTCGGGTCGAAGCGCCGCCTGGTGGCGACCATCGAATGGCTTCGGCTGTTGCCGAACGCAGGGCCCTTCTTGCACGAGTAACAGACCTTGGACACGGCCGGTCAGGCTAGCAGGGAAGCCCGGGCCGCCCGCAGGGCTCGGTCGACCTCTTCGCGGCTCACATCGAGGTGCGTCACGGCCCTGAAACGGCCGTCCGGCGTGTCCGACAGCTCGACTCCCTGATCGGCCATCCGGCTCTTGAAGGCCGGCGGCGCCGAGAAGATCACGATGTTGGTCTCCGGGGCGATCACGTCGAGCCCGAGCGAGGCCAGGCCGTCGGCCAGGAGGCGCGCGTTCTCGTGGTCCTCGGCGAGGCGCTCCACGTGGTGGTCGAGGGAGTGCAGGCAGCCGGCAGCCACGATCCCCGACTGGCGAAACGCGCCGCCCATCATCTGCTTCCAGCGCCAGGCCTCGTCCATCAGCTCCGCCGATCCGGCCAGGACGGCGCCCACGGGCGCGCCGAGGCCCTTGGTGAAGTCGATCCAGGCGGTGTCGAAGCCTCCGGCGTGGTCGGCGGCATCGGTGCCGGAGGCCACCGCGGCGTTCATCAGCCTGGCCCCGTCCATGTGGGCGCGCAGGCCGTGCTCGCGAGCCACGTCGAGGATCTCGGCGAGGGCCTCCAGGGGCCAGACCCGCCCGCCGCCCATGTTGGTGGTCTGCTCCACCGAGACCAGCCGTGAGCGCGGCGTGTAGCGGCTGTCAGGGCGGATCGCAGCTCGCAGCTGGTCGCCGCTGAAGATGCCGCCCTCTCCCGGGAGCGCGTGGATCATCAGGCCGGCGTTCCAGGCCGGCCCGCCGGCTTCGGCGATGATCGGGTGAGCGCTTCGGTCGAGCAACATCTCGTCGCCGCCCGGACGCGCGTGCAGCCGGAAGGCGATCTGGTTGCACATCGTGCCGCTGGGCATGAACACCGCGGCCTCGTGGCCCAGGAGGCCGGCCACCCGCCGCTCGAGCTCGAGCGTGGTGGGGTCCTGCCCGCGCTGCTCGTCGGCCACCTCGGCCGAGGCGATCGCCCGTCGCATCGCCTCGGTCGGGCGCGTCTGGGTGTCCGAGTAGAGGTTGATCAAGCGGTCAGGTTCCGCTCGACCGCCACCAGGCTGAGCACGGCCCGGGCCGCGTCCTCGCCCTCGTGGCGCTTGCCGCCGCCGGCCCGGGCGAGCGCTTGGTCCATGTTGTCGACGGTGAGGACGCCGAACGAGCAGGGCACGCCTGTGTCGAGCGACACGCGGGCGATGCCGTGGGCCGTTTCGGTGCAGATGAAGTCGTAGTGGTCGGTCTCGCCGCGGATCACCGCGCCGACGCAGGCCACGCCTGCGTAGCGCCCGCTGCGGGCGCAGTACTGCGCCGCCAGCGGGAGCTCGAAGGCGCCGGGCACGTCGTGTACCTCCACCGCTGCGCCCGCCTCCTCGAACACGCGCTGCGCGCCCTCCACGAGCCGCTCGGCGATGTCGGTGTAGTAGCGGCCGGCGCAGACCGCGTAGCGGTCAGCGCTCACGACGTTCCGGCGCGGGGCCCTGGCCGTAGAGGTCGGCCTGCTCGGCCGCGGCGGCAGCCTCCTCCCGCTCCCTGTCCAGCACCCGCTCCTCGTGGATCATCTCCTCGTCGAGCGCGAGCCCCTGGTGATGCAGCAGGTGCCCGAGCTTCTCCTTCTTGGCCCGCAGATACGCGGCGTTGTGCTCGTTGGCCGGGTGCTGGATCGGCACCTGGTCGGTGACCCTGAGCCCGTACCCCTCCAGACCCACGATCTTCTTGGGGTTGTTGGTGAGCAGGCGAATCGAGCTCAGCCCGAGGTCGACGAGGATCTGGGCGCCGATCCCGTAGTCGCGCAGGTCCGCGGGCAGGCCGAGCTCGAGGTTGGCGTCCACCGTGTCGCGCCCCTCCTCCTGCAGCCGGTAGGCCCGCAGCTTGTTGAGCAGGCCGATGCCACGACCCTCCTGGGCGAGGTACAGCAGCACGCCCCTCCCCTCCTCCTCGATGCGCGCGAGCGCGTCCTCGAGCTGCTGGCCGCAGTCACAGCGCAGCGAGTGGAAGACGTCCCCGGTGAGGCACTCCGAGTGCACACGCACCAGCACGTCCGACCGGCCGTCGATCTCGCCCTTGACCATGGCCACGTGGTGCTTGTCGTCCACGAGCGAGCGGAAGCCCACCACCCGGAAGTCGCCGAAGGACGTCGGCAGCTGGGCCTCCACCACCCGCTCCACGAGCTTGTCGTGCTGTCGCCGGTAGGCGATCAGGTCGGCCACGGTGATCATCTTCAGGTCGTGGCGCGCGCAGTAGCGCTCGAGGTCGGGGACCCGGGCCATGGTCCCGTCGTCGTTCATGACCTCGCAGATCACGCCGGACGGGTTGAGGCCGGCCAGCCGGGCGAGGTCCACCCCGGCCTCGGTCTGCCCGGTGCGCTCGAGCACGCCTCCGGCCTTGGCCTTGAGCGGGAAGATGTGGCCGGGCTGGACCAGGTCCTGGGGCCGCGAGCTCGGATCGATCGCCACCTGGATGGTGTGGGCCCGGTCGTGGGCCGAGATCCCGGTGGTGATCCCCTCGCGGGCCTCGACCGAGACCGTGAACGCCGTCTGGAAGGCGGACTCGTTCTTGGCCGCCATGAGGTCGAGGTGCAGCTCGTCGCAGCGGGCGGGCGTCAGGGCCAGGCAGATCAGCCCCCGGCCGTGGGTGGCCATGAAGTTCACCGCTTCCGGCGTGGCGAACTGCGCGGCCATGGTGAGGTCGCCCTCGTTCTCGCGATCCTCGGCGTCACAGACCACGACCATCCTGCCGGCGCGGATGTCCTCGATCGCCTCTTCCACCGGGCTGAAGGGAGGACTGGTCATGCCCTCAGCTTCTCCACGTACTTGGCAAGCACGTCCACCTCCAGGTTGAGCGTCCGGCCGGGTTCGGCGGCGCCGAGCGTGGTGCGCTCGAGCGTCTCGGGGATGAGCGACACCTCGAAGGCCTCGGAGTCCACCGCCGAAACGGTAAGGGACACGCCCTCCACGGCGATGGAGCCCTTCTCGACGACGTAGCGCAAAAGCTCGGCCGGAGCACTCACGCGAACCACCCGGGCAAAGCCCTCGTCGCGCAGGGAGTCGACGGTGCCGGTGCCGTCCACGTGGCCCTGAACGATGTGCCCGCCAAGGCGGTCGCTTGCCCGCAGCGGAAGCTCCAGGTTGACCGAGTCGCCTTCGTCGAGGGGTCCGAGCGAGCTGCGCCGCAGCGTCTCGGCCATGACGTCGGCGGAGAAGCCCTCGGCGTCGGGATCGACCGCGGTGAGGCAGACGCCGTTGACGGCCACGGAGTCACCCGGGCCGAGCTCGGCGGCCAGGCCGCTGAGCACCCGGAGGCGTACGCCCTGGCCGTCGCCGTCGCGAGACAGCGACGCCACGGTCCCGGTTCCGGCCACGAGCCCCGTGAACAGCCTCACCACTCCTTGAAGCGAGCGGTTATGAGCACGTCGTCCTCGATGCGCTCGGTGTCCATCGCGATCGGCCGGGCGGCCGCCGCGATCTCCCCCAGCCCGATGCCCTCCACGACGGTGCGCGCCTTGCCGCCACCGATCATGAACGGCGCGATGAAGATGCGCGCCTCGTCGATCTCCTCGGCCTCGAGGAACGAGCCCGCCAGGTGCGGGCCGCCCTCGAGCAGCAGCGACTGGATGTCGCGCTGGCCGAGACCGTCGAGCGCCGAGGCCACGCGTGCGGCCTCGTTGCCGCCGGTGGCCACGATCACGTCCACGCCGGCGGCCTCGAGCGCCTCCAGGGAGGTGCGCGAGGCGGCGCGCGAGCACACCACGGTCACCGGCAGCTCGGCCACGTCGCGCACCAGCTTGGAGTCGAGCGGCAGACGCGCCTCGGAGTCGAAGACCACGCGGCGAGGCTGGCGCGCCACCCCCTCGAGGCGGGCCGTGAGCCGCGGGTCGTCCACCAGCGCCGTGCCGATGCCCACGGCCACGGCGTCCGACTCGGCGCGCCAGCGGTGCGCGCGCGCCCGGCTGGCCTCGCCGGAGATCCACTGCGAGTCGCCTGTGTGAGTGGCCACCTTGCCGTCGAGGGTCATCGCGGACTTGAACACCACCAGGGGGCGGCCCGTGCGGGCGTGCTTTCGGAAGGGCTGGTTGAGCAGCCGGGCGGACGCCCCCACCTCTCCGTCGACAAAGCTCACCTCCACCCCCTCGTCGCGCAGGATGCCGGGCCCGCGGCCCGCGGCCTTGGGCGTGGGATCGTCGGAGGCGATCACCACGCGCGTGATGCCGGCTGCGACGATCGCGTCGGTGCACGGCGGCGTGCGGCCCTGGTGACAGCAGGGCTCGAGCGAGACGTAGAGCGTCGCTCCGGCGGCGCTCTCCTCACACGCGCCGAGGGCCATTCGCTCGGCGTGGGCCTCCCCCGGCGGCTGGGTCACACCCTCCCCGATCACGCGGCCCGACTTGACCACCACGGCGCCCACCATGGGGTTGGGGCTCACCTGTCCACGCGCCAGCCCGGCCAGTTCGATGGCCCGGTGAAGATGTCGCGCATCGCGCTCTGGAGCAGGGATATCGGGCATCGCGGGCGCCTCGTGGGGCGTTGATTGACTCGCGAGTCAACATTACCAGCGGGTGCCCGTCGCGCCGCTCGCTGGTCCGCCGCGCCCACTAAACTCAGGCCACTAGCCTCTCGCCGCGTGCACCGCCTCGTCCTGGCGTCGATCCTGGTGGCCGGATTCGCGCTGCGGATCTGGAACATCGACTACGGCCTGCCGTTCGTCTACTCGATCGACGAGGGCTCCCATTTCGCCAGCCGGGCCGTGGAGATGTTCTGGCAGGACCTCGACCCCGGCTACTACCAGAACCCTGCCGGATACACCTACCTGCTCTACGCGGCGCTGAGGGTCATGTACGGGCCGCTGGGCTTCCTGTTCGACCTGCCCTTCGGCAACGTCACCGACCAGTTCGACAAGGACCCGACCGAGATCTGGGTGGCGGCCAGGACGGTCGCCGCGCTGCTGTGCATGGTGGGCGTGGCGGCCACGTACTGGGCGGGGCGCCGGCTGTGGGGCGTGCGCGAAGGGCTGGTGGCCGCGGCGGTGCTGAGCTTCGCCTTCCTGCCGGTGGCCTACTCGCGGGTGGCGGTCACCGACGTGGGCGCGCTGATGGGCGTGGCCCTGGCGCTCATGTGGGCGGCCAGGGCGGCCGACGACGGCCGCACGCGCGACTTCGCTCTGGCCGGGGCCGCGGCCGGCCTGGCGATCGCTTTCAAGTACACCGCCGGTCTCGTGCTGCTGCCGCTGGTCATCGCCGCGCTGGCCCGCCTGCGCGCCGACGGCCCGCGCGCGCTCGCCGCGCTGGCTCTGGGCGGCGGCCTGGCGGCCCTCGTCTTCGTCGCGCTCAACCCGTACCTGTTCGGCTCCCTCGACGAGTGGTGGACCGACCTGCGCGACCAGGCCGACGTGGCCGCCAACGAGCCGAAGCCGGGGCAGGAGTCGGGTGGCCTGTCGTACTACCTCGACAGCCTCACCTGGGGTCTCGGCTGGGCCGGCCTGGCGGCGGCGGGGCTGGGTGCCGCGCTGGTCCTGCGCCGCGACCTCGTTCGCGGGCTGATCCTGATCGCGCTCCCGCTGGCCCTGCTGGCCTACCTGGCAGGGCAGTCGCGCTACTTCGGGCGCTGGCTGCTGCCCGCGTATCCAGCGCTGGCGCTGCTGGCCGCGGCCGGGGTGACCCAGCTGGCCGATCTGATCTCCGGCGCGCTCGAGCGACGCCGGGGACCAACGTTCGGCTCGCGGCGCTCAGCCGTGGCCGGCGGGCTGGTGCTGGCCGTGCTGGCCGCGGTCGTGCTGGTCCAGCCGCTGGCCGCCGACGTGCGCAGCGCGCTCGTGCTGGGCCGCGAGGACACTCTCAGCCAAGCCCGCTCCTGGCTGTCGCAGAGCTTTGCTCCGGAGCTGCGCGTGTCGATCGAGCCGGCGGTGCCGGGGCGCTGGTACCGCTCGAACCCCGACGGGCGCCTACCGCCCTGGCTCGCCCGCTGCCCCCGCCGCGCCGACTGGACCGAGGAGGGCTGGGCCTACGCGGGACCGGGCGGGCGGCGTGTGTGCGCCCAGTACAAGCCCGGGCTGTTCGCCCGGCCCGACGGCGGGGTGCGGGCATCGGCCTACCAGGCGGTGCTGGGCCCGGACGTGATCGACGACTACCGGCTCTACGGCTACTGCCTGGTGATGACCGTCGACACGGTGCGACGGCGCGCGCTGGAGACCGGCGACCCCGACGCCCGCGCGTACTACCGGCGCCTCGACCGCGACTCGACCGTGGTGAGGGAGTTCAGCCCCTACGAGGAAGGCGCCGGCGAGTTGCCCTTCAGCTTCGACCTCTCCTACAACAACTATCCGCCCGAGTACGAACGGCCGGGACCGACGGTGCGCATCCACCGGCTCGACGACTGCCGTCAGGCCTACGGGCCGCCGGTGGTCCGGATACCGAAGGCCACCGAGCCGCCGCCGTTCGAGTCCTGAGCGCCGGTCAGTCGATCCTCTAGCCTCCACCGGCGTGGAAACGCGCCTGAGCCGCCGGCGGCTGTTGCAGGCCGGCGCCGCGGGGGCCGCCGGTGCCGCCCTGCTGCCCGCGGCCGGCTGCAGCAGCAACGCCGCCGGACTGGGCGACGGCCGGCTGAACGTCATCGTGCTGATCGTCGACAGCCTGCGCCCCGACCACGTCGGCGCCTACGGCTCACCTCAGGTCCAGACGCCGAACGTCGACGCGCTGGCCGCCCGCGGCCTGCGCTTCAACCGAGCGTTCCCCGAGGCGATGGTCACGATCCCGGCACGGCGGTCGATCTTCACCTCGCGGCGGATCTTTCCCTACCGCGACTGGGTCCCCAACAAGGAGCTGGGCACCAGCCCCGGCTGGCTACCCATCGAGGGCAACGAGAACACCTTCACCAAGGCACTCCAGGGCGACGGCTACTGGGCCGTCCAGATCTCCGACAACCCGCATCTGGCCTTCACCAAGGCGTACGAGCCGTTTCGCCAGACCTTCGACAGCTGGCGGACGATCGTCGGTCAGTCGGGCTTCTACCGGTCGCCCGAGACCGTGTCGATGGAGCTGGTGGAGCAGTGGCTGCCTCCCTTCCTGCGCGACGAGCGCTACGTGCCCGGCATGCGCAAGTACCTGGCCAACACGGGCCGGGGCGTGGACGAGGAGGAGACCTGTGCGGCCCGGGTCTACAAGGACGCGGCCGACACGCTCGAGCAGGCCCAGCGGCGCCAGCCGTTCGCCATGGTGGTCGACAGCTTCGACCCGCACGAGCCGTGGAGCCCGCCCCAGAAGTACATCGACATGTACTCCGACACCGGGCCGGACGTCCAGAACATCGGCGTGACCCGCTACGGCTTCGCCGAGAACTTCACGCCCGAGCTGCTGCGCCGGCTGCACGCGATCTACGCCGCCGAGGTCACGCTGACCGATCGCT
Source organism: uncultured Thermoleophilaceae bacterium (assembly GCA_963808545.1). Taxonomy (GTDB): domain Bacteria; phylum Actinomycetota; class Thermoleophilia; order Solirubrobacterales; family Thermoleophilaceae; genus JACVRW01. The sequence continues at coordinate 67,012 of CAWEGB010000011.1, forward strand.
GGCTGGGCCACTTCATGGACCGCTTCTACGAGCTGGGGATGGAGGAAAACACCGCGATCGTGCTGCTCTCCGACCACGGCTACCTGCTCGGCGAGCGCGGCTACACCGGCAAGGTGCCCTCCCAGCTTCACCCGGAGCTGGCTCAGGTCCCGTTCATCCTCGTCACCCCCGAGAACAAGGCCGCCGGCAAGACCACGCAGTACTTCGCCTCCACCCACGACGTGGGTCCGACGGTCCTGTCCATGCTCGGGCTCGATCCGCCGAAGTGGATGGAGGGGACCGACCTGTCGCGGCTGCTGGACGGCGAGCAGCCGCCCGAGCGGCGCGAGGTCCACTACGGCGGCATGTACAACCGCTTCTTCATCCGCTCCGACGAGTACGTGCTGATCGGCGACAACCAGGGCAACGAGCGCACGATGTACGACCTGCGCCAGGACCCGCACGAGTTCTTCGACATCGAGAAGAAGAACCGCCGCCTGTCCGAGGAGATGTACCAGCACGTGCTGGAGCTGGCCGGCGGGCCGCTGCCGTACTACGAGTAGGCGATCAGCGCGACTCCCACCACCACCAGAACGGCGCCCGTCGCTCGTGCGGGCGTCACCCGCTCCTTCAGGAAAACGGCGGCAAAGAGGGTGACGAGGAGAATGCTGGTCTCCCTCACCGCCGCGACGGGCGCGGCCGGCGCGCGCTCGAGCGCCGCAAGCACCAAGAGGTAGGCCCCGAGCGTGGCCCCCGCCGTGAGCGCGGAGCGCACGCCGAGGTCCGGTACCCGGCGCACGGCGAGCGGGTAGAGGAGCGCACAGGGAGCAATGACGAGCGCGAGGTAGGCGACCGGGTCGGCGCGCTCGACCCCCTCGGCGTCGACCAGGGTGTAGGCGGCGATGGTCGCTCCAATGGCCAGCCCGAACAGGAGATCACGCCGCCCGCCCCGGGGGTCTGACGACTTGTCCGCCCTAGAGACGAACAACTCGTCGAACCCCCCGAGCAGGAAGACTCCGGCGCACACCGCGAGCACCCCGACGGCCGCCAGCGCCGACACCTCCTTCCCCAGCCCCAGCACCCCGACGACCAGCACCAGCGCCGGAGCCGACCCGCGCGCCATCGGGTACACGATGCTCACCGAGCCGCCGGCATAGGCGCGGGCGAGCAGCGCGAAGTACGCCAGCTCCAGCACCGCCGACGCGGCGATGAACGGCAGCGCCGCGTTCGACACGCCGCCCGTCAGCAGCGCCGGCACGGCCAGCAGCACAGCCCCCCAGATCAGCAGCCCGCCCGTGACCGCCGCGGTGTCCCGCGAGCCGGCGAGCGTGAGGTTCCACGCCGCGTGGAGGACCGCGGCGCCGAGGGCGAGGGCGAACGCGGCAGCCGCTCATCGGCGGTCTAGCGGTGCAGCGGTTCCTTCATCGACTCCGTCTCCGGAGCCTCGATGTAGGGCTGCTCCTCGTCCTGGGAGCGCTCCTCTTCGTGGTACACCGACTCGGCGTTGACCGCCCAGATGTCGTGATTGGTGCCCTTCACGAGGTTGTCAACCGCGCGCAGCGCGGTGAGCGAGGAGTGGTCGGAGTTGTTGTAGCGGTGCAGCCCGTTGCGGCCCACCTGGATGAAGTTGTCTAGGCCGTCGAGCCACGAGCGGATGGCGTGCACGCGGTCGGAGTAGTCGGAGTCGTACATCGGGTAGGCCTTGGGCACGCGCTCGACGAAGCCGAACTCGAGCTGGTCGGCGCGGGCCAGCCCGAGCTGCTCCAGCTCGCGCATCCCGAGCTTGACCAGGTCGTCGTCGTCGGACTCCCACAGCTCGTCGCCCGCGAAGCAGAAGAACTCGAGGCCCACACACGCCTTGGACGGGTCGGGCACCATCCACGGGCTCCAGGAGCGGAAATTCTGGATGCGGCCGACGTTCACGTTCGGGTCGTGGATGTAGATCCAGTTGTCCGGGAACAGATCGTCGCCGTTGAGCACCACCGCCACCGTCAGGAAGTCCCGGTAGCGCAGGCCCTTGGCCGCGGACATCACCTCGGGGCTCGGCCTTGGCTCGGACATGCCCACGGTGTTGCGCAGAGGGAGCGAGGAGATCACGGCGGAGGGCTCGTAGACCTGGTCGCCGGCGTGCACGCGCACGCAGCGGTCGCCCTCGAACTCGAGCTTGGTCACCTTGGTCTCGAGCAGCACCTGGCCGCCGAGCGCCCTGATGTCCTCGGTCATCTGCTCCCACATCTGGCCGGGGCCGAAGCGGGGATAGTTGAACTTCGAGATCAGGCTCGTGACCTTGTTGTCGCGGTTGCCGAAGAAGGCCGACCAGGCGGCGCGGAAGAAGGACAGGTTCTTGATCCGCTGGGCGGCCCAGTCGGCGCGGATCTCCGAGGTGGGGACGCCCCACACCTTCTCGGTGTAGGACTTGAAGAACTGGTTGAACAGCCACTTGCCGAAGCGGTTGGACACCCACTGCTCGAAGTTGTCCTCCTTGCCCTTCGGCTTTATCGCCGCCCACAGGTAGGAGAAGAGAGCCCTCATGAGATCGACCGGCCCGAGCTTCTTCATCACGTCCGGCCCGCGCAGCGGGTAGTCGAGGAACTTGCCCTCGCCGCCCGGGGAGCGCCAGTAGATGCGCGACATGCGCGGCCGCTCGAGGAACTCCTCCTTCATGATCTCGTGCCAGAGGTCGTCGATCTCCTTGACCTTGGTGAAGAAGCGGTGGCCGCCGAGGTCGAAGCGGTAGCCGTCGCGCACGGCGGTCTTGGCGATGCCGCCGACCTGGTTCTCGGCCTCGAGCACGATCACCGGCAGGCCCTGCTTGGCCAGCACGTAGCCGGCGGTCAGCCCGGCCGGGCCGCCCCCGAGGATCACCGTGGGCTTGTCGCGCATCTCGGGGCGCGCGATCTCGGTCTGTCCTGCGATCTGTGTTCGTCGTCATCCGGTCTTCTCGTAGAGCACGCCGCGCACGCCGATTCGGGTGGCGCGACGATAGTTGGGGGGCACCACTGCTACCCGCTCGAGATCATCGTTCTCGGTGAGCCAGGCGCCCCACTGGGCCGAGCGCCGTCTCACCAGCTGCGTCCAGGGCGCGTCCCAGTCATCCGCCCGGGTCGTGACAGGATGAACGATGAGGACCCGTCCGCCGACGGGCAGGTTAGCAACGAGGGGCTCCAAATTCTGCTCGACGGTGGCGTCCTCCATGCGCTCGCCGCCATCGGTCCAATCCATCACGCGATCGTTGTCCACGGCCCCCAGAGGGCTGGCGAACCGGAGGTCGGGCGAGTTGCCCAGCTCCTCGAGGTGGTAGGCCAGGAGCGGGCCCTGCTCGGGCTGCATGGAGATCACCAGATCCCCCTCGTTCATGAGGTTCTCGTCCACCACGGCGTTGCGCAGGTCGGCGGCGTTCGACTTGTTCTCGAGGCCGTACGACTTCGGAATGGCCCAGACGACGAAGATGATCGCGAGCGCCGCCAGCCCGAGATAACCGGCGCGCGCGAGGCCCAGCGCCGCGATGAGGAGCATCGGCCCGAGCAGCACGCCGAGGTAGCGCGTGGTCCAGGCCGGCGAGACCTGGGACACGAGCCAGGCGATCACGAGCGTGCCGAGCACGATCACCGTGGCGGAGATCAGAGCGGTGCGCTCCTTGTCCTCGAGCCGCCGCTGGATGATGGCCACGAGACCGGTGCCGCCCGCCAGCACGAGCGCGACGGTTGGGGTTCCGCCGCCCAGCAGGTTCTTGGAGATCTGGATCGGCGCCCCGAAGTTCGGCGAGTTCAGCCAGGGCGCACCCGTGTGCCGGATCTGGTGCAGCAGCGTGGGCACCCAGGGCAGGTAGAGGATTCCGGCGCCCCCGAAGCCGATCAGGGCGTCCTTGTAGAAGCTCGAGCGATTCTCGGAGACGTACCAGCACGGCACCAGGGCGCACGCGAGCCCGACGGCCAGGAACAGGCCCCAGTTGTGGGTGTAGAGCATGAGCGCCAGCAGGACCATGAACAGCGGCAGATAGCGCCGGCGTCCGAAGGCGAAGACGTGCAGGAACGCCGCCGTGGCCACCAGGGAGAGCACGAGCATGAGCGCGTACATGCGGGTCTCCTGCGCGTAGCCCGTGAGGAACGGGTTGACGGCGCACAGGGCGGCGCAGATCAGGCCGGCGCGCTGTCCGAAGAGGCTCCAGCCCGCCCACATGCCGGCCGGGATGGCGGCGAGCGAGATGACCACCGACAGCGCCTGGGTCTCCCCCGGTCCGTTGCCGAACACGTCCATCCAGACCGAGAGGAGCATGTAGTAGAAGGGCGGCGACCCGTCGACGCGCAGCACGCCCGGGATGTCGAACAGCGGCTGCGAGGCGATGCCGATCGACAGCCCCTCGTCCATCCAGAGCGACTCGCCCAGCGAGTTGGTGCGCAGGTAGAGCGAGACGGCGAGCAGCCCGAGCAGCACCAGAGCCGGCACCACGAAGTTGGGCAGCGAGCCGAGCCGGGGCACGGCGCGCGGGCTTTCGGCGACGCTGGACACCGGGCGATCCTAGTGAGCCGGGCGGCTCATCTTTCCCCGATCGCGCGCGACGGCTGCCTGCCCAGACCGCTCCCGGCCGGCGCGGGCGCCGTGGGCGCGTCGGGGCTGGCCGCCGGGCACTCGCCGGCCCGGTTGCCGTCGGGCGGCACGGTGAGCATCCGCCACTTGCCCGTCTGGTCGACGAGCCGGTAGCGGTCGTCGGTCGGCCTGGTCACGAGCGGGCCGTCCGGCACCGTGCGTGTGCGGAACACGACGCCGGGAGGAGGCGTCTCCTTCCAGCCCACGTTGATCCCGTGGACGCCCAGCTCGTAGGCCACCATCTGGGTCTGGAAGGGGCCGCTGAAGATCCCGCCGCAGGCTCGCAGGCGGTCACGGCCGCCGTTCTCGTCGATCATCGCCTTGAGGTCGTGCCAGAGAAAGGCCTCGTGGTCGAGGCCGCCCTGGACGCGTGCCGTGTTGTCGGCCTTGGCCACGATCGTGGGCGTGGAGACGGCCAGCCCGGCCAGCAGGGCCACGCCGGCGGCGATCGCTCCGGCCCGGGCCGTGCCGAACACCCGCTCGCCCAGCAGCTCCACCCCCTGCAGGATGCGCACGGCGCCGATGCCCCCGAGCACCGCCACCGCCGCCGTGGTGACCATCAGGTAGCGCTGGTTGCCGGCGAAGCCGGCTTCGGTCATCACCGCCACCAGCGCGAACCAGGAGAAGCCGAGCACGGCCAGCGCGAGGATCGCCCCCTGCGCTCGCCGGCGCACGAACGCCACCGCGGCCACCCCCACCGCGATCACGGTGCCGAGCTCGACCGGGGCGATCGTGCTGGCGGAGAAGCGCTTGAACAGCTCGACCGCGGGCGACTCGGCGAAGGCCGCGCTGCCCGGGTTGGGGGCGTTCGCGCGCGAGCCCGCGCGGAACGGGTCGCCTGCGCCCCACCACTCGGGCAGGAACCAGAGCGCCGGAACCAGGACGGCGAAGCCGACCATCCGCAGGCGCAGCCGCGGCTCGCTGAACCAGAGCCAGAGCCCGTACAGCGCCAGGAAGGGCCACGCCTCCGGCCGCAGGAGCGCGGCGGCCACGCCGAGGTAGAGAGCGTGGTCGTAGCGCCCGTCCAGGTGTCGCTCGAACGCCCACAGCACCACCGCGGCAAGCAGCGGCTCGGAGTTGCCGAGCGCGGCGTCGCGCACGTACTTGTTGCTGGCGAACAGCGCGGCAAAGGCCGACACCCCGGCCAGCACGCCGTACACGCGTCCGCCCACGAGCCGGCTGGCCAGCCGGTATGCCATGACGCAGGCCAGCAGGCCGGCCGCGCGGGCCACCCACAACCAGAGGTAGGGGGCGAGGTCCTGGCCCAGCAGTGCGAACGGCGTGGTGAACAGGATCGGCAGCGGCTTCCACGACGGCCCCCCCTCGGTCACCAGGTCGAGGTGCGCGATCTCCCTGCCCCAGAGGATCCAGGCCCAGGGGTCGTAGGTGGGGGTCGAGGGAAAGAGCAGGCTGAGCCCCGCCACCACCAGGCAGCCGGCGAGGATCCAGGCCATCTGCACGCCGTGGCGCGAGGGCGGGCGCCCGGCGACGGTGCCGTCGGCGCGCCGGAGCGTTCCGCCTGCGGCCGGAGTCGCGACCTCCCGCGGACGCAGGAGGCGGAGCTGTGAGGCGGACCCCCGCATGCGCGCGGGCGCTAGAGGGTGGGCGCCTCGGCGCCGGAGGGCTGGGGCTGAGCCGCCGGCTGGCTCGGCCGCTGCGGTGCCGGGACGGCCGGGCCGCGAGGAGGCGAGGCCGGTACGTCATCAGGGTCGTCGCCGGTCGCCGAGCCGACACCGGTGCGCAACGCGGCGCGCAGCTTCGACCAGCCGCCGTAACGGGTGACCAGCACGATGAAGCCCACCACCGTGATCGGCACGTAGAGCACGAAGCGCAACATGATGAGGTACGAGACGGCGGCCGAGCCGGTGGCGCCGAGACGCTCGGCGCCGAAGGCCACCGCGGCGTCGAAGGTGCCGATCGATCCCGGCGCGGCGGGGAGAGCGGCCACGAAGTTGGTCAGGGCGACGAGGTAGAGCGCGCCGGTCATGCTGATGTCGAGGTCCACCGAGCGCGCCACGGCGAGGTAGACCGCGGCCTCGAGGGCCCACAGCACGAAGGTCGCGCCGAGCAGGAGCACGCCCTCCCGCCCGACGAGGGCCCGGGAGGAGTCGGCCAGAGGACGCAGCCAGGTACGCGCCCGGTCGAATACGTGATTGCGGCGCATCACCCAGACGGCCGCCGCGGCGGCCAGCACCAGCAGCACGCCGATGCCGGCCACCAGGATCGGCCGGTCGGTGGGCAGCACGTTCGAGCTGAGCACGCCGTAGACGGTGACGACGAAGATGGTGCCCAGGGCGATCACGTCGAGCAGGCGCTCGGCCACGATGGAGCCCGCGATCGTCCGCCTGCTCGCGTCAGTGCGCGGCGCGAGCAGGACCACCCGCAGCACCTCGCCTGCGCGTGCCGGCAGGACGTTGTTGCCCATGTAGCCCACACACGTGAGCCCGTAGCAGTCGGCGCGCGACGCGTGGACCTCGGTCACGCGGAGGATGTGGTGCCAGCGCTCGGCCCGCAGGAGGGTGGCCAGCGCATAGAGGGCCAGCGCGGCTGCGAGCCAGGCGAGGGCGTCCCCGCCGCTCGGCAGCTCGGGCGCCTCCTGCTTGCTGGCCCACCAGATGACCGCCGCGAGTGCGACAGCCGAGATCAGGGCTTGGATGAGCGCGAGGCGTCGGTTCATGGACTGATCGGACGAGGTTCGACCGCCTGAGCGGGCGGAAAGCTCATGAGGGCGTTCGGGCGCAGCCGACCGGCCCGGAAGCGCCGGTGGCGGCATAACCGTAGCAGTCGACTACCCCGCAACCGGGGGCCTGAATCGGTGTTTCCGGCGCGACGCATCGCTACTGTGCTTCGCCCTCGCTCGCTCTCCTCTTGCACGTCTCGAGACTCTTCATACCCGTGTGCCTGGCCACCGTTGCGCTGGTGCCGTCCATGGCGCACGCGCAGGGCGGAAGCCCCGGCCCGCCGAGCGGCACGCCCGCGCCCGAGCAGCCGCCTCCCGTGCCGGTGCCCGAGCTGCGCGTCGAGCGCCCCGCAGGCAAGCCGCTGATCCGTGAGGGCCAGCCCACGCGCCAGCTCCTCGGCGGCACCTGGTACTTCCGCCAGGACGACGAGCTGACCACCGGCGACACGGAGCGCTGGTACGCCCAGCGCGACCTCACCGGCTGGACGGAGGTGAATGTCCCGTTCAACTGGAACGGCACGGACGTGACCGAGAACCGCTCGTCGGTGGGCTGGTACCGCAAGGAGTTCAAGGTCCCGCTCGGCAGCCGGCGCGAGCAGAAGGGCCAGCTCTGGAAGGTGCGCTTCGAGGGCTCGAACTACCGCACGCGGGTGTGGCTCAACGGCAAGGTGATCGGCGGGCAGACCGGCATGTTCCCGTTCGAGCTCGACCTCAGCGGGCTGCGCAAGGGCCGCAACACGCTCGTCCTCAAGGTCTCCTCGCTGCGCAGCAGCACCGATCTCACGCACTGGCGTCCGGCGGCCTACAACGGCTTCGGGTCCGGCGGCTGGTGGAACTTCGGCGGCCTGCTGCGTGAGGTCTACATGCGCAAGGTCGACATGGTGGACATCGAGAACGTCCAGGTGCTGCCGAGGCTGCGCAAGCTGCGCGGCCCGGCCAAGGTCGAGGTGCGCGCCCTCGTCCGCAACGTCACCGGCCAGAGCCGCGACGTGAACCTGGTCTTCACCGTGGGCGGGGACCGTTACGTCTTCGACCGCGAGCAGGTGGACGCCGGCGCCACGCGCGAGCTCACCAACACCTTCACGATCGATCGGCCACGGCTCTGGCAGCCGGGACGACCCGCGCTCTACGACCTGAGCGTGGCGGCCGTGAGCGACGGCGAGCGAAAGTCCTCCTACCGGGTCAGCTTCGGCGTGAAGAAGCTCGCCGTCGGGCGCGGCGGCACGCTGCTGCTCAACGGTCGCCGGCTCAACCTGCGTGGGGCCAGCATCCACGAGGACGACCGCGAGGAGGGCGCGGCGCTGAGCCAGGGCACCCGCAACCTCCTGGTCGGCCGGCTGAAGGACCTCGGCGCCACGGTCACGCGGTCGCACTACCCCCTCCACCCCGCCTTCCTCGAGGCCTTCGACCGCGCCGGCATCCTGTACTGGTGCACCGCCCCCGTGTATCAGCTGCCCAACACGCTCTTCGGGCGGGTCAACGGCGCGGCCACGCGCGCCGCGCTGCTGACCGTGCGCAACAACATCAACCACGCGTCGATCCTGACCTGGTCCCTGGCCAACGAGCCCGCCGGAAACCGCTCCGACGCCGGCGTGGTCGGCCCGGGGCTGCAGAGCTACATCCGCGACGCCTCGGCGGCCGTGCGCGAGGTCGACGACACCCACCCGATCTCGATCGATCGTCACACGCGCGTGGGCGAGCCGCTCAGCTCCCCGGCCTTCCGCTCGCTCGACCTGCTGGGGGTGAACGAGTACTTCGGGTGGTATCCCTCGGTCTCGGCCAACCTCACCCGGCCAGGTACCACGCTGGCGGAGCTGCCGGGCTACCTCGACGCCCTTCATCTGGCCAACCCGGGGCTTCCGCTCATGATCACCGAGTTCGGCGCCGAGGCCTCCCGGAGGGGTCCCGCTGCGCAGAAGGGCAGCGAGGAGTACCAGCGACAGTTCGTGCTCGACCACCTGGCCGTGCACGCCTCCAAGCCCTACGTCTACGGCTCGATCCACTGGGCGCTGCGCGACTTCCGGGTGGACAAGACCTGGCAGGGCGGGGCGCCGGCCGCGTGGGCCACCCCGCCCTGGCACAACAAGTCGGTGATCAACGAGGACAACGGCCGCAAGCTCGCCTACTTCGCCCTCAAGCGGAAGTGGCGCAAGACGCGGCCGCTGCGCTGAGCGCGTGTCCCGCACGCTGCTCGCCACCGTTCTGCTGGCGGCCGCCGTGGCCGGCTGTGGCTCGAGCGACGGCTCGCCCTCGGACGACGGCGATGTGCGGGCGTCCACGCTCACCTGCCTGACCGAGGACCAGGGACTCGACGCCCGGCTCGAGGGCGAGGAGGGCGACGAGGAGATCGTGGTCGACGGGCCGGGCCGGCCGCGGATCCGCTTCTACCTGACGGCCGGCGAGGCCGAGGCCGCCCAGTTCGAGGGGGACGGCGAGGGCGCCGAGCAGATCGGGGCCGCGCTGCTGTTCGTCCGCCCCGAGGTGCGCGACGACTCGGAGGAGCTGCTCGAGGTCGTGGAGAACTGCCTGGCCGACCAGTAGGCCGGCGCCTACTCGGCCAGCAGCACCTGCACGTCGTTGCGTCCCTTGCGGAAGGCCGTCTCGGGCACCATCACCGACACAAGCTCCGACTGCTCTCCCTCGGCCAGCCTGAACGTGTTGCCGGTGCCCGCGATCGTGCCGTTCACGGACACCACGATGTCGCGGGGATGCCGGTCGGGGCCGTTGACCTTGGCCACCACGTGCACCGGCACGAAGCCGGTGTCGGGATCGACACGGCGGTAGTCGGGACCGTATGAGAGCTCGACGTCGAGCGGCTCGCCGGCCGCCGACGCGGGCTGCCCGATCAGCTCCGGGTTGGGCCCGATCTCGAAGATCCGGCCGGGACCGTCCTTGCCGCTGCCGAACAGCCGGGTGTTGCGCGCGATGATCTCCTCGCGCTCGGCCCGGAACTCGTCGGCCGGGATGCGCAGCTCCTCGAACGTGTTGCGAATCAGGATGCGCAGCTCGTCGCGCTGCTGCACCTCGTCGCTGAACGCCGACTTGCCGTCGGTCTTCACCTTCGGATCCAGGTTGAGCACGTCGAAGATCGTCGGCACGATGTCGATGGTCTCGACGTAGGCGTCGTCCACCTCGCCCTTCTTCTGGCCGGGCGCCTTGATGAACAGCGGGATGGGCGCGATCTCGGCGGCGGTGTCCCGGCTTATCCGCCGTCGCTGCATGTCCTTGGGGAAGGCCACGCCGTGGTCGGCCGCGACCACGATCAGCGACTTGTCCCACAGGCCCTCGGCCTTCAGCTTGGCCCACAGCCGTTGCAGCTCGAGGTCGGCGAACTGGGTCTGGAGGAAGTGGCGCTGCAGCAGGACGTCGAGCTGGCCCTGGTCCTCGTAGGACTGGTTCGAGAGCCCGGGGATGATGTCGTTGGGCTGGCGCCGGTAGCGGTCCCCCGAGGGGAGGTACTGCCAGGGCACGTGGGGCAGCAGCGTGTGCTTGAAGTTGAGCGAGGGGCGCCGGCCCGGCTTGATCGAGTCGATCCACTCCTGGAAGCGCGCCGGCCGCCCGCCGTTGAGGTTGCTGCGGGTGCGGGTGCCGTTGCGGTTCTCACTCCCGGTGTCGCCCGCCGCGGCGTCGTCCTCGGCCGATCCGCCGAAGTTGCCCCAGTTCTCGGACACGCTGGCCAGGTCGGATTCGATGTCGGGCGGCGACACCACGTGCAGCCACACCAGGCCGAGATCCTCGCTCATGGAGGACAACCGGCTCGGATAGGACTCGTCGAGGCGGTCGTCCTCGCACAGGTCGCGCGAGCACACGGTGGTCGCCTCCTCGGACACGTTCATCCGGTGCGTCTTCCCGAACAGCGCGAAGATGCTGTTGGGGTGGTCGCTCGATATGGGCTGGCGGTCCTCCGTGGGAAGGTCGCCGTCCATGATCGCCGGCTGGGCGCGCTCGGTGGAGTCGTAGACCGTGTAGGCGTTCTCGAACCAGGTGGAGTTGCGAGCCAGCTCCGCGAAGCCGGGATAGCGCTCGGTGTCCAGCTCTCCGTTCTCGTCGAGCAGGGTGTTCACCGGGAGCTCGTCGAGCAGCACCATCACGATGGGCGCCTGGGTCACCCCGCCGATCGTGCGGGCCTTGGCCTCGTCGGGGAAGGCCAGCTCGGAGATCGAGCCGCTGAACAGGAACAGGGCCAGGAAGACGAGCGGGACCGGCGACAGGATGTTCAGGAAGGAGCGCACCGGCTCGGCCGCGGCCCAGAGCGCGGCCACCGCGCCACCGATCAGCAGCGACAGGACGATCAGCACCACGTCGGACGCGTCGAACGCCTTCTTCAGTGCCTGGGCCGCGATCAGCGCCACCAGGAGGGCGATCAACGCGGTGTGGGCGCCGCGGCGCGCCGTCGGCCCGGCCAGCCCCACGAGCAGCTCGATCCCCAGCAACAGGAGCGGCGGCAGCGCCACCAGGAGCACCGAGAAGGAGATGATGTCGAAGCCCGAGGAGCCGCGTGCGGCGAAGAACTCCGGGTTGTCCTTGAGCAGGTCGAACAGCGGCTGGGCCACCGCGAACGTCCACAGCACCGCGAGGTTGAGGTAGGCCCACGCGGCCTCCCGGGGAAGGCTCCGCGGGCGAGGCCCGGCGGCTTCGGCGGTGCTCATCCTCGCTTCGGCGTGGCGTAGTACAGAACCCGGGTGCCCGACTCGAGTCGCTCGGAGCGCTCGACCTCGAAGGCCTCGCCCAGGACGCGCTCGAAGAAGCCCAGCTCGTAGTCGGGATGAAGGCCGTCGCGCTTGGGCGCGAGCAGCTTCTTGACCATCGGGTCCTCGCGCGTGGGGAACTCGATCACCAGCGCGCAGCCCAGCGAGGCCAGCCAGTCCACGAACTCCTTCACGGGCACGTTCGCGCTGATGGCCACGTGGTGGACCAGCGCCAGAGCCAGCACCAGGTCGGGCGCGCCGCGCTGCGGCCAGCGTCTTGCGCTCGAGCCCGCGCCACCCCAGGCCGGGCGACGGGTCGGCCAGGTTCATCGCGAGCGTGAGGATCTGCCGGTTGCCCTCGTCGCGCAGGTCGCGGTAGAGCAGCTCCACCGGTCCCTGATCGGCGTCCACGGCCACCACCGTGCCCGCGCCCTCGGCGGCGATGCGCGAATAGCGGCCGTTGTTGGCCCCGATGTCCCAGACGAGCGGCCACGACCGCGAGGTGGCCACCTCGCGCACGAACTCGTCCTTGCGCCGCGCGTCGTCGTCGGTGTAGCTGTTGCGCTCGCCGTAGGCGGTCCAGACGCCTTCGGGCGGGTTCCAGTCGAGGCGCTCGACCAGCTTGCGCATCTTGCGCACGTTGGCCACGAACAGCTCCTTCTTGAAGACGCGCTTGACCTCTTCCTTGACCTCCCCCGGGCGGTCGGCGTAGCGCTTCTCGAGGCGCGCGTGCAGGAAGACGTTGGTGAACATCCCCTTGCGGAAGCGGTCGCGGAACGACATGAGGGCTCGCATCTCGCTCGGCGTGATGCCGTCGATCGAGCCGCGCAGCCAGGGCTGGAAGGGCACGTCCTTCACCGACTGGAGCAACAGCGGGTAGAGGTAGAGCATGCAGAACTGCCGGTAGCCGACCCAGGCCTCACCTTCGCGCAGGCGCTCGAACGAGCCGATGTCCACGAACACCGGCCGCGCGCCCTCGAACTGGACGTTGTAGGGAGTCGAGTCCTTCAGCACGAGATCGTGCTCGAGAGCCGCGAGCAGCAGGTCGAGCTGGACGAGCGCGGCGTCCTTGAGCATCGAGAACGTCCACTCGTACGGGTACGAAACGAACGGGATCCGCTCGTGCCTGAGCACCGCCGCCGGCTTGTGAACGAGCAGGTTCTCGAGCGCTGCGATGTCGGCCGCCCGCTCGGTGCCCACCAGGTACTCGTGCTCGAGCAGGCCGGCCGCCTGCAGGGCCTCGAAGTCGCTCAGGCCGTCGGCTGAAAGGGCCCGGTAAACGTCCCCGCCCGAGTAGAAGACCCGGCTCTCGGGATCGCGGAAGGACCCGGGCTCTAGGCCTTCGGGCGCGGGCTTCGGCGTGTGCGTCTCGGGCATGGACATGGAGGAACGGGAACCACCCCGCTGGGCCGGGGAGGGTAGCCAAACACAAATCGTGCGCAGCCGGCCGAGCCGGCTGCTCGCCAAGCGGCCGCGGTGACCCGGCGGGCGCCGCTAGGCGGAGTCGGTGCTCCGAGCCTCGACGGACTTGGTCGTCTCGGGCTCGTCCTTGCGGATGCGGAGGAACCTGAGGATGCGGTTCCAGTAGAGCTTCGCGGTTACGGCGACCGCCGCAAGACCGCCGGCGATGATCTGCAGGATCATGCTCCCGCTGCCGGGGTCCAGATAAGCGAGAACGGTGGTCATCGTGTTCAGGTGCTCCAAAGAGCCGGGGTCGAGAGAACGCGCAGGCTAGCAGAGGTGTTGCCAGCCGGTGAACCGCGCGTGGCTACCTCGTTACTACCCGGGACAGCCTGATTCTCCTCCCGGACACCGGTATGTTAAATCCCTGCAAAGAGCGTGTAAACGCCCAGGCCACGCCGCGCATGAAGATCCAGGGCGGAACGCCTTCGCGGCGATAGACCTCGGCGCGCCCGGTCACGGCCATCAGCGGCCGCTCCGTCGCCCTCCCCCAGACCCGCACCCGGCCGGCCAGCTTGCTTCGGCCCGACACCTTGATCACCACCCCGCGGCCGTGCGCGCTCTCGATCTCGTCCAGGGGCCGGCCGAGCTCCCAGGCCAGGTGGGGCTGCAGGGCGCGGTTGGTGGTGGCCGGGCCGTAGCGGTTGACCACCTCGGCGCCCCCGGCGAGCTCGAGCGCCCTTTCGAGCTCGGCGTGCACAGCCATGCGCACCCTCACCTCGTGCGCCTCGTGGCGCACGCGGCCGATGCTGCGGTCGAGCTGCGGGAGGGCGGCCAGCCCGATCAGCGCCACGGCGAGCGCGGCGCCCAGTGGCGCCAGCCGGCTGCCCAGGCGCCCCGCCAGCGCCTCGGCCGCCTGGGCCAGCCGGCCCGCCCCCACGCCGGCCAGGACACAGAGGAGCGCGAGCGCCGGCAGCACGTAACGGGGATTGCCGGAGAAGCCGGCCTCGGTCATCGCCACGTAGAGCGCCACCTCGGCGCCCGCCGCCACGCCGAGCGCCAGCACCGCCGCCTGCCCGCGCCACAGCGCCACCGCCGCTGCCACCAGGGTCAACAGCTCTGATACCGGCCCGACGTGGTTGTGCACGCGCAGGGTCGCCCGCTTCCATGGCGACTCGTGGTGCGAGAGGCTCCAGAACGGCTCGCTGCGAGCCTGCTCGGCCCCGTCGATCGGGTTGCCGGAGCCGAGCCAGTCGGGCACGAGCCAGGCCAGCGGCAGCAGCAGCATCAGCCCCGCCGTGAGGGGACGCAGACCCGGCTTGGTCCAGAACACCCAGGCGGCGTAGGGAGCCAGGAACAGGAACAGCTCGGGACGCAGCAGGCAGCCGAGCGTGCCGAGCAGCAGCGCGTGCGCGGGCTTCTCGTCCAGGTGGCGCTCGATTGCCCACAGCATCAGCGCGACGGCCAGGGGCGCCTCGCTGCCGTGGGCCGCGAACTGGTAGGCGTCCGGCGTGAGCGCGAGCGCCAGCGCGGCCACGGCCCCGGCCGCCATCCCCGGCAGGCCTGGCCCGGTCAGGCGCCGGGCCAGGCGGAAGGCGAACACGAGCGCCAGCAGGGCGCCGGTGCGGGCCACCACCATCCAGAGCGCGGGCGGAACGGCGCTGCCGAGCGCGTCCAGCGGCGCCACCACGGCGGCGAAGGCCACCGGGAGCGGCTTCCACGAGGGCCCGCCCGTGGTGTCGAGCTCGAGCGCCAGTGCCTCGCGCCCCCACACGAGCCAGGCCCACTGGTCGTAGCTCGCCTCCGACGGCAGCAGCAGGGACAATCCGGCCAGGGCCGCGCAGGCGGCGATCAGCTTCGCCATCGTCCGGCGGCACGCTAGGCCCGCGCCGCCGGGGCACTGTGAAGGCCACGTGACGAGGGCGTGAAAGAGTGATGAAGGCCGGAGCCTGCCGGACCCTGTTCTACGCTACGGGACGGCCATGAAGCTGATCATCCAGATCCCGTGCCTCGACGAGGCGGAGACCCTGCCGGGCACGCTGGCCGATCTCCCGCGTGAGGTTGCGGGCGTGGACGAGGTGGAGTGGCTGGTGATCGACGACGGCTCCACCGACGCCACGGTCGACGTCGCGCGCGCGCACGGCGTGCACCACGTGGTGCGCCTCACCAACAACAAGGGGCTGGCCGCCGCCTTCCAGGCCGGGCTCGACGCCTGCCTCAAGCTCGGCGCCGACCTGATCGTCAACACCGACGCCGACAACCAGTACTTCGGCGGCGACATCCCCAAGCTCGTCGCGCCCATCCTGGCCGGCGAGGCCGACATGGTGATCGGCGACCGCGAGACCGACCAGATCGAGCACTTCTCGCCCCTGAAGAAGCGGCTGCAGCGCCTCGGCAGCGCGGTGGTCCGGCGGGCGTCCGGCACCAACGTGCCCGACACCACCTCGGGCTTCCGCGCGTACAACCGCGAGGCGGCCCTGCAGCTGCAGGTGGTCTCGAAGTTCACCTACACGCTCGAGACGATCATCCAGGCGGGCAAGCAGACCGTGGCCGTCGACCACGTCCCGATCCGGACCAACGACAAGACGCGCGAGTCGCGTCTGTTCCCGTCGATGTGGTCCTACGTGCGGCGCAACACGGGCTCGATCTTCCGCATCTACGCGCTCTACGAGCCGCTGCGGCTGTTCGTGGCCGCCGCGCTGGTCACCGCGCTGGTGGGCGCCTTCTTCTGGGTGCGCTTCGCCTACTTCGTCGTCACCGGCGACAGCGACGGCCACATCCAGTCGATCATCTTCGGCTCCACGCTGTTCATCATCGCCGTGCAGTTCGCCGCCCTCGGGGTGCTGGGCGACATCCTGGCCGGCAGCCGCGTGCTCCAGCAGCGCATCCTCGAGCGGGTCCGCCGCGTCGAGCTGCACGTGGGCGTGGAGCCCTCGCACTACGAGCCGGGCGCCGAGGACAGCGGCCAGGCGCGCACCACCGGCGCCCACGCCGGCCGCGCCACCGGCAAGACCGAGGAGCGAGAGGCGCTCAAGCTGTGAGCACCGGCAGCGCCACCACCGAGGTTCCCACCGGCAACACCTTCGACAAGTACGGATCGTCGAACCCGGTGGTGCGCCGCCTGATGGCGGGCTTTCACTCCGCTCTCGACGAGCTCTGGGAGCGCGCCGCGCCGGAGTCGGTGCTCGACGTGGGCTGTGGCGAGGGCGTGCTCACCGTCGAGTGGGCCGAGCGGCTGGGTGATACCCAAGTCGGGGCTGACGCCCCTCGGGGCACAGGTAGCCGGGTGGTGGGCATCGACCTCGACGACCCCAAACTGCGCACCGAGTGGGAGCAGCGCTCGCGGCCCAACCTCGAGTTCAGGGCCGAGGAGGCCACCCGGCTCAGCTTCGCGGACTCGGAGTTCGACCTGGCCTCGGCCATCGAGGTGCTCGAGCACGTGCCCGAACCCGAGGCCACCGTGGCCGAGATGGCCCGCGTGGCCCGGCGACACCTGCTGGTGTCCGTTCCGCGCGAGCCACTCTGGCGGGCGCTCAACGTGGCCCGCGGCGCCTACCTGCGCGATCTGGGCAACACCCCGGGCCACGTGAACCACTGGTCCAAGCGGGACTTCGTCTCCCTCCTCTCGCGTCACGGGACGGTGGAGGAGGCCCGCTCGCCGTTCCCGTGGACCATGCTGCTTGTCCGGCTCGACGGCTAGCTCGGACTCCGGCTCCTACGGCCGCGGCGCGGCGATCCTGTCGGTGGGGATCGGCCTCACCGGCCTGATCACCTTCAGCTACTTCTCGCTCGCCTCGTACGCGCTCTCCGAGGCCGAGTACGGGCGCATCACGCTGCTGTGGTCGGCGATGTTCATCACCGTCTCGGTGCTCTACCGCCCGGTCGAGCAGCTGCTGTCGCGCACGATCGCCGACCACGACGCGCGCGGCATCGAGGGCTCGCATCACCTGCGCGTGGCCGCGACGATCCAGATGGGCCTGGCGCTGATGTTCGCCGTGGCCGCCCTGGTCCTGCGCGGCCCGATCGAGGACGGTCTGTTCGACGGCTCGTCGGCGCTCTACTGGATCCTCGTGGCCGGCGTGCTCGCCTACGCGGCGAGCTACTTCGCCCGGGGATACCTCGCCGGTCACCGGCGCTTCGGGCTCTACGGCGGCCTCGTGGTCATGGAGTCGACGTCGCGCACGCTGTTCGCGCTGGCCGTGACCGTGGGCATCCTGGAGGGCCAGTCGGCCGTGGCCCTGGGCATCGTCGCCGCCCCCCTGGTCTCGCTGGCGGTGGTGCCCCCGGCCCTCGCGCGGCGCCTCGCTCCGGCGGGCGCCCCCGCCGGCGACACCCTCGGTCCCGCGCAGCTCGACGCCGCCGCCCGCGACGAGCCCTCCGCTCGCGAACCGGAGTTCACCCTGGCCCGGGGCAGCGGCTTCGCCGCCGCGGTGCTGCTGGTGATGCTGTGCGAGCAGACCTTCCTCAACGCCGGGCCGCTGCTGGTGGAGGCCACCACGGACGGCGCCGAGGGGGCTGTGCTGGCCGGGGTGGTGTTCAACGTGCTGCTGATCGCCCGGGCCGCCCTCACCCTCTTTCAGGCGGTGCAGACGGCGATCCTGCCCCACCTCACCCGGCTGCGCGCCGTGGGCGAGACCGACCCTCCAGGCGAAGCCGGCGGCTCGGCCGCCGGCGCACGATCCGATTTCCGCCGCAGCGTGAGCGTGACCCTGCTGGCCATCGCCGGCTTCTCCGGGGCGGTGGCGCTGGTGATGCTGGCGGCCGGCCCGACCGTGATGAACCTGCTGTTCGGGGGCGAGTACGACTATGGCCGCTGGGGGCTCGTGCTCGTCGCGCTCGGCATGGGCCTCTATCTGTCGGCGGCCACCCTCAACCAGGCGCTGCTGGCCCATGATCGGGCCGGCCAGGCCTCGGCCGTGTGGGTGATCACCGCGGCGGCGTTCGTGCTGTTCCTCCTGCTGGTGGAGTTCGACGACCGGGTCCTCCAGGTGGAGCTGGCCTTCACCGGGGCGGCGGTGGGCCTCAGCTCCGCCCTGTACGCGCTCTATCGCAGCACCTGACGTACGTATCCTCGGGGACATGGCCAAGAAAGCCCAGGTGGGCGAAACCGCACCCGACTTCGAGCTCGAGGGAACCGACGGGCGCTTTCGCCTGTCGGAGCACCGCGGCGAGCGCGTGGTCCTGCTCTTCTACCCCGGCGACAACACGGCGGTCTGTACGAAGCAGTTCTGCTCCTACCGCGACAACTCCGAGGCCTTCGGGGCACTCGACGCCACCGTCGTCGGGATCTCGGCCCAGAGCGTGTCCTCGCACCGGGACTTCGCCGACAAGCACAGCCTGACCGTGCCCCTGCTGGCCGACGAGAGTGGCGAGGTGGCCAACAGCTACGGAGCCCGCGCGCCCGTGGTGGGCACCAAGCGGGCGGTGATCATCGTCGACGAGGACGGCATCGTCCGCCATCGCCACGACCACCTCTTCGGGCTCGACTTCCAGACCGTGGGCGACCTGCGCACGGCGCTCGACTCGCTCCCCACCCGGGCGGCCTGACCGGGCGAGAGGGTGCCGGGCGTCACAGTCGCTCGCACGCCGCCTGAGATCCTTCGGCTCGCATGACCGAGACGCTCTCGATCCCCGCGCGCTTCAGCGGCCCGCCGGGCTCGGCCAACGGCGGCTACACCTGCGGCCGCGTGGCCCAGCTGGTCGGGGTCGAGGAGGTGGAGGTGGCCCTGCGCTCTCCCCCGCCGCTCGAAACTCCCCTCGTCGTCGAGCGCGACGGCGCGGACGTGGAGCTCTTCGAGGGCGAGACCCTGGTCGCCGAGGGGCGGCCGGCCGAGCTTCTGCTCGAGGTCCCCGACGCCGTGCCCGCGGACGAGGTTGCGCGCGCCGAGGAGGAGGGGCGCGACCAGTGGACGGCGAGGCATCCGTTTCCCACCTGCTTCGTGTGCGGCCCTGACCGGAGCCCCGGGGACGGGATGCTGATCTTCCCCGTAGAGCTGCCCGGCCGCGACGGGCTCTACGGCGCGTCCTGGACCCCGGGCGACTCGGTGGCCGACGACGACGGCTGCGTGCGCCCCGAGGGCGTCTGGGCGGCGCTCGACTGCCCCACCAGCGCCCCGGTGGCCAACTACGGCGACGGGCCCCCGGTGGTGCTGGCCCGACTCACCGCGCGGCTCGGCTGCCCCGTGCGCGCCGGCGAGGCGCACACGATCCTGTCGTGGGCCCTCGAACACGACGGGCGAAAGCGCCACTCGGCGGCGGCGCTGTACGACTCGGAGGGCCGGATGCTGTGCGCGTCGCAGGCGCTCTGGATCGAGCTTCGCGAGTAGCGGTTTTCGATCAGCGGGACGGGCGTGGCTGCGAGCTTCGCTGCGAGTTCGTCGCGAACCCCATCCCCGCCACGTCCAATTTATACCGGATCCGAGGCGCTCATGAAGCCTCGATCCATGCCCCATAATCGCCCGCCGCAATCCGGGAATCAACGGAGATGGGAGTGGCGAAATGGCAATGACCGAGCATGCGGTGCTGATCGCCGGAGGTGGTCCGACGGGGCTGATGTTGGCGGGCGAGTTGGCGTTGGCCGGCGTCGACGTTGCGATCGTCGAGCGGCGCGCCAGCCAGGACCTCCCCGGCTCGCGCGCAGGTGGTCTGCACTCGCGCACCATCGAGATCTTCGATCAGCGGGGAATCGCCGATCGGTTCCTTTCGGAAGGACAGGTGGTCCAGGTCGGGCAGTTCGCCGGGGTCTCTTTGGACATCAGCGACTTTCCCACTCGGCATCCCTACTCGCTGGGGCTGTGGCAGAACCACATCGAGCGCATCATGGCCGGCTGGGTCGCCGAGCTCGAGGTGCCGATCTACCGCGGACGTGAGGTGACGGGGTTCGCGCAGGACGACACCGGCGTCGACGTCGAGCTGTCCGACGGCCCGCCGCTGCGGGCGGAATACCTCGTCGGGTGCGATGGAGGACGCAGCCTGGTCCGCAAAGCGGCTGGCATCGAGTTCCCGGGATGGGATCCGACGACCAGCGCATTGATCGCCGAGGTGGAGATGGCCGAGGAGCCGGAATTGGGCGTCCGCCACGACGCCCGCGGCATGCATGCCCTCGGACGGGAGGAGTACGAGATCCGCGACGGCGAGGTGGTCTTCGCGGATAGCGGACCGGTTCGCGTCATGCTGACCGAAGCGCACGTCGGATCCGCGAGCGAACCCACGCTGGGCGATATCAGCGAGGGACTGATCGCCGTCTACGGGACCGACTATGGGATCCACAGTCCCATCTGGATCTCCAGGTTCACCGACATGACCCGGCAGGCCGCGGCCTACCGCGACCGACGGGTGCTGGTGGCCGGCGACGCGGCACACGTGCATTCCCCGGACGGTGCGCAGGGCCTCCAGACCGGCGTGCAGGATGCGGTGAACCTGGGATGGAAGCTGGCCCAGGTGGTCAACCGGACATCGCCGGAAAGCCTCCTGGACAGCTACCACGCCGAGCGCCACCCGGTCGCCGCCCGCGTGCTGCGCACCACGATGGCGCACGTCGCGCTGCGCCGCACGGACGAACGCACGGAAGCCTTGCGCGACACCATCGCCGAGCTCCTCACCGCGGACGAGGCCCGCCGACGCTTCGCCGCGATGATGTTCGGTCTCGACATCCACTACGACCTCGGCGAAGGCCACCCGCTGCTGGGACGTCGCATGCCCGATCTCGACCTGGTCACCGCCAACGGCCCGCTGCGGGTCTTCACCCTGCTGCGCGACGCCCGGCCGGTGCTGCTCAACTTTGGTGAGCCCGGCGGCCTCGACATCACGCCGTGGGCAGACCGCGTCCAGCTGATCGACGCGAGCTATACGGGAGAGTGGGAGCTTCCGGTACTGGGTGTGGTCACGCCTCCCACTGCCGCGCTGATCCGGCCCGACGGCTATGTCGCCTGGGTGGGAGACCTCACTGACCCGGGGCTCCCCGACGCGCTCACCCGATGGTTCGGAACGCCGGCGGCTCAGATGGGCTGAAGCATCGATTCGCCGCAGTTGCGGCAGATCACGTAGCGGCCGGCCAGCTTCGTCCCTCGCAGCCACGGCTCGCCCCGGGACTGGCGTGGCTGTCGGGCGGTCGTTGCCCGTCGCCGGCGGTGCTCGCCGCCGGACGCGCGGACGCACCGTCTACAGACGCCGGCGGTAGCCGAGGATCTCTTCCCCTGCTGAGGGTTTGATGGGGGCGGTCGCGTGGACCGCCCCCATCCAAACCAGCGGTGCTTCGCTACGAGGCTGGAACGCCAGGCCCCTGGCCGCCGTCACCGCCGGCGAAGGTGCCCTCCGGGCCTGCCGGAGCCGGCAAGGCGGTGGGCGGGCCGGGGACCTTCTTGCCCGCGACGCCGTTGACCGACTCGGTCGAATAGGCGAACGTCAGCTGCGCGAAGGCGATCAGGTCGCTGTTCACGTCGAGCGCGTGCAGATCGACATTGTCGAAGGTGTCGCACGCCAGGTGGTAGCACGGGTCGAACTGCTCCCCGGCCGTACCGCCCCAGATCGCCTCCTGCTCCTCGGTCTTAGGCACCTCGGCCCCGGTAAACAGACCGCCCGAGGGGATGCCGGCCAGGATGAACGCCTCATAGTCGCTGCGCCCGTCGAACGCGGTGTCGTCGTAAGGCTCACCGACCAGGGTGTAGTACGACTCGTACAGGTCCTCGATCGCCATCGAGCCCGGCGGGATAGTCACGCCCTCGGCGCCTCGAACGTCGACTCGTCCGCGTCGTACACCATGAAGATGTAGTTCGGCGAGCCCACCATGTCGTAGTTGAGGTACAGGGCGATGCGCTCGCGCTCGGTCGGCGACAGCCCCGCCACGTAATCTGCCGAGCCGACCAGGCCCTGCTCCTCAGCCGCCCACCACGCGAACCGCACGGTGTTCTCCGGCTTGACCTTGGCCATCATCAGCGCCGTCTCCAGCAGCGCAGCCGAACCGGAGCCGTTGTCGTTGATCCCAGGCCCCTCGATGACGCTATCCAGATGGGCGCCGGCCATCACGACGTTGTCCTCGTTGGTGCCCTGCATCTCCGCGATGACGTTGTAAGTCCGTGCGGGTCTCGGCCGGGAGCACCTCCACGAAGGCGGTCGAGCCCGGCTGCGCCAGCGCCACGCCGTCGGCGAAGCTCGCGCCCACGACCGGGATGCTATGGGTGACAGGGCCGGGCGCCCCCGGAATTGGCGGATCCACGCTCGTGGCGTCCGCGACGATCAGTCCCTCGCGGTCGGGTGTGTTGCCCTGGTTGAAGATAATCACGGCCTCGGCGCCCGCCTGCTCGGCGTAGAACGCCTTGGTGCCGAAGAAGCAGGTGCCGCGCTGGATCAGCGCGATGTCCGCGTCACCGCTCCAGTCGATGCCGGCGAAGTCAGCCGCCTCACAGCCGCTGGTCGACGCGCGATCGCCCGTCAGGTTGATGTCGACCGGGATCACCTGGCCCTCGACGGCGCCCGAGCCGCTGCCGGTGAAGACGCCGGTCTCGTACTCCGCCTCGACGGGTGTCAACTGGCGAAGCGTCGCGGGGAAGTTGAACGTGATCTCAACCGGGTCGAGCGTCACCTCATAGCCGGCATCCCTGAGCAACCCGGCGACGTATTCGACGCTCTCGGCATAGCCCTCCGTACCGGCCGCGCGGGTGCCCGGATAGAACGGATCATCGTTGGCGTCGGCGATCGCTTGGAACGCGGCCTGGTGCTCGCGCACGCCCTCCACCGTCACGCACCCCAACAGCTTGTCGTAGGTGTTGTTGGTCGCGTTCTCGCACGCGTTGCCTTGGGCTGATGCCTGGCCAGGCAGCAGCGCCGCCAACAACAGCATGGCCTACACCGATCCACAACAGTCGTAACCGCGCCCGCTTCGGCGCTGCCACCAGATGACCGGACATTGACTCCCCCTCGCGTGCTTCGCTCCCGCGGCCCCGAGCCCCGAGCCGCCGGATATCCGTGCCAGGCGCCACAACCTAAACCATCCACACTGCGAGTGCGACCCGACCGTGGGCGAGCACGTGAGGCCGCATCGCGTGCGGCTCAGATGGGCTGAAGCATCGATTCGCCGCAGTTGCGGCAGATCACGTTCGCCGTGTCCGACATGCGGGCAATGGTCGAGTGAGCGAGACAGTTGGGGCACTCGGAGCGCAACTCGAAGCGGTGCAGGCAGGAAACGCAGCGGTAGCGGCCGGCCAGGTTCGTCCCTCGCAGCCACGGCTCGCCGCAGTCCGGGCAGATCGGACCGAGATCGATTCTCTCCTCGTCGCTCACCGGCATCGCTCGGGTCAACGCTAGCCGGTCGCGCCACCGGACAGGCGGGCGGCGTGTCCGCGCAGCCAGTCGTCCGCCGTCATCGGACGCCTCCCCGCGGGATGGACCTCGAGCAGGTCGAGCGCTCCGGTGGCGGTGCCGTACAGCAGGCGCCCGTCGCGTACCTCGAGGCTGCCCGCGGGCGGCCCCTCCTCCGGAACGAGCGAGGCCCGCACGACCCCGAGGCGCGCGTCCCAGGGCAGCTCGAGGTACGCGCCGATGTGCGGCCTGAGCGCGCGGACGCGTCGCTCCAGCTCTGCGGCGGGGCGATCCGGATCTAGCAGGCGGTCGGCCGCCTCGATCTTCTCGGCGTAGGTGGCGCCATCGTCCGGCTGCTCGCGAAACGGCGGTCGCAGGTCGAGCGCCTCCACCAGCAGCTCGCCGCTCAGGTCGGCCAGCCGTGCGGCCAGCGTGCCGTAGTCGTCGTCGGGTCCGATCGGCTCCGGCCGCTGCAGGCACATGGGCCCGGCGTCGAGCTCGGCCGTGGGCTTCATGATCGTCACACCGGTGTCCTCGTCGCCGGCCTCGATCGCACGCTCGACCGGCGCGGCGCCGCGCCAGCGCGGCAGCAGCGAGGGATGCACGTTCAGCAGCTCGTGCTCGGACAGCAGCGGCTCCTTGATCAGGGCCCCGAAGGCGCAGATGACCACCGTGTCGGCCCGCGCCGCGGCGATCGCCGCCCGTGCCTCGTCGGCGTTCACGTCCTCCGGCTGCAGAACCTCGATGCCCAGCAGGCCGGCCGTCTCGGACACGGGCGGCGCCGCCAGCCGGCGGCCGCGGCCTCGAGGCCGGTCGGGCCGGGTCACCACCAGCACCGGCCGGTGCGCCGTGGCGGCGAGCCGGTCGAGCACGGCGGCGGCGAAATCCGAGGTGCCGAGGTAGACCGTGGGCACGGGTCTAGTGTCGCGCAGCCACGCGCTCGAGCTCGGCGGCCACGGCGTCGAGATGCGGAAGGGTCTCCCAGTCGCCCGTTCCCCTCAGGGCGTGGGCCGCGATCACGTGCCCGGCGCGGGCACATGCGCCGGGCTCCCACCCCCGCGTGAGGCCGAGGGTGAGCACCGGCCCGTCGCGATAGGAGCCGGCTCGCCGCAGGACCTGGAAGTGATCCTCGATCCGGAACGGGTCGGTGCCGACCAGGTAGCCGGACAGCTCCTCGACCGCCGCGGCCACCGTCCCCGCCCGGCCCTCGACCACCGGCTCGCCCCAGCCCGCCGGTCCCTCGTCGGTCGACAGCTTGAGGAACAGCCAGCGCGGCGGCACCGGAAAGGTCTCGAGAGAGGTGATCTTCATGTAGCGGCCCTCCTGGCGGGGCGTGTGAGGTGGGCCACAGAGAGGAATTACCCCGCCGCGATCGGGTCCAGTCCCCAAGCGGCCGAATAAGGCCGGACTCGCAAGGAAGGATGCTTCATGCAGCGCAGGAAGATCCTCACAGCAGTGGTCGGCGGAGCCCTCGTCATCGGGGCTCCCGTCGCGTTCGCCCAGACCGGGCAACTCGAGCAGGTGCCCCCGGTCGGAATCCCGATCGTCCTGTGCGACGGTCAGGTGCCGACACAGGTCGGAGGCCCCGGAGCGGACACGCTCGAGGGCACCCCCGGCCCCGACATCATCGCCGGGCTCGACGGCAACGACGACATCCGCGGCAAGGGCGGCAACGACACCATCTGCGGCGGCGACGGCAACGACAGCATCACCGGCGGCGACAACGACGACACCGTGTTCGGTGACGAGGGTGGCGACACGCTGAAGGGTGCGAAGGGCGTCGACTCCCTCGACGGCGGAAGGGGCCGAGACCGTCTCGACGGCGGCTCGGAGGACGACACGCTCGACGGCTCCAACGGCAGCGACACGCTGCTTGGCCGGGACGGCGAGGACACCCTGGCCGGCGGAGAGGCCAACGACAAGGCGCACGGCGGCGACGACGTCGACGACGTGCGGGGCGGTCCCGGCGACGACGTGGTTCACGGCGGCGACGACGCCGAGTTCATCGTCCAGGGTGGTGACGGCGACGACGTCGTCTTCGGCGGGCGCGGCGACGACAAGAACCTGCAGGGCAACGACGACGAGGACGTGATGGACGGCGGCCCGGGCAACGACATCGTGTCCGGCAGCGACGACATCGACATCCTGCGCGGCGGCGGTGGAGCCGACCGCGTCAACGGCCAGGACGACAACGACGAGGTGGACGGCGGGCGCGGTGCCGACATCTCCCTCACCGGTGGTGAGGGAGACGACGCGATCAACGGCGGCGCCGGGGTCGACCTGTTCTGCGACGGCGGCGGCCAGGCCGGCGACCAGATCGTGAACTGCCCCTAGGCGGCT
The DNA here is from genome assembly GCA_963808545.1 of uncultured Thermoleophilaceae bacterium. Classification (GTDB taxonomy): domain Bacteria; phylum Actinomycetota; class Thermoleophilia; order Solirubrobacterales; family Thermoleophilaceae; genus JACVRW01. The sequence continues at coordinate 92,983 of CAWEGB010000011.1, forward strand.
CGGCCCGGCCCGCTGGACGCGGGTCGGGCCGGCCTCTCCTCACAAGCGAAAGGAAGCACCATGCTCAAGAAGCACCTCAGTTACTCCAACATCGCTGCCAGCATCGCCCTGTTCGCGGCGCTCGGCGGCACCGCGGTCGCCGCCGCGACCCTCGAGCGTGACAGCGTCGGGGCACCACAGATCAAGGCGGACGCGGTCCGCAGCTCTGAGATTCGCAGCCAGTCGGTCAAGATTCCCGACATAGCCACCGACGCGCGGTCCGCCCTTCTCGGCGACGTAGAGGTGGCGGAGGAGGACGGCGACGCATTCGTGCCTCGCTGCACGGGCACGGATCTGACTGCCTGCCGCAACCTGGTGGCGCTGCGGCTGAACACCAGCGACGACACCCAAGCGAACGCACGCCGGCGAAAGAGCCAGGGCGGACCCGTGGAATTCGAGAAGGGCCGCAACTGGCTGATCCAGGCGAAGCTCGTCATCGACTCCATCAATCCCCAGGACCCCGAAGACCACAACCGGTGCGGCCTGGTGCTCGACAGCAGCACGGGGCCGGACGCCGTGCTGGACGAGACGCGGCACCACCTCGGCACCAACGACGATCCGGCGGACTCGGAGGCGCAGGCGCTCACCGCCGTGTTCAGTGACGACCGCTTCGTGGACCCGCGCATCGCGCTGCGATGCACCCAGCAGGACGGCGAGGAGCTTGTCGCCGAGGACCAGAAGCTCACGGCACTGGAGGTGGGAAAGGTGGTCGGCCCCTGACTGCCTAGGCCAGCAGGCCGGTGGCCGCGGCCACTCCGATCAGCAGCGCCCAGAGAGCGAGGGCCATCAGCACGCGCACGGCGAACCGGTTCATCTCAGAACAGCTGCGTCGGCGCCGCGGTGGCGCTCAAGCTTCCCTCCCGTTGGCCAGATCGACTCCCGGCTTCATCGGGACGAAACCCTCAGCGCACCACCAACACCAACAGTGTTCGCGGCCCGTGCACTCCCTCCACCCGGTCGAGCTCGATGTCGGAGGTGGCGGAGGGTCCGGACACGAAGGTCAGCGGACGGCCCTCGCGCACCGCCGGCTCGAGCGTGTCCACGGCCTCCGGCACGAGGCCGACGATCTGGCTCTCGCGCACGACGCAGATGTGAAGGTCGGGAACGAGGGTGAGCGCCCGGCGGCCCTGGCCGGGGCCGCCGTCGAGCACGAAGCTGCCGGTCTCGGCGATGCCGGCGGCACAGCCCGTGAGCGCCCCGTCGAGCTCGTCCAGATCGTTGGGTGAGAGGCCGTCGTCCTCGATCAGCTCGACGCCGTCGGGGCGCCAGTCGCCGGGGAGGCCGGCGGGCACGCCCAGACGACGCGCGCCGTGCTCCCCGCACAACGCCGCCACGCGTTCGGGCAGCTCGGCCTCGTCCACGCGCTCGACCGTGGCCCGGTACTCGGCCACGCGCTCGGCGAAGACGGTGACGATCTCCTCATGGGAGCGGTCGTCGGTTGTGCGGTAGGCGGGCTCGGCGGCGGTGGCGGGCTCGGCGTCCACGGAAGCAGTGAGGGCCGCGCGGACCCGCTCCAGGACCAGCGCCCGGGAATCACCCGTCGGTCTCGGCGTCCTATCTGCGTTGGGCCCCGGTATGGGGCTCAGCGCAGCTCGCGTGACCGGCGGGGCGGCATCGGGCTCCCCGCGCGTGCGTCGCCACCAGTCGCGGAAGCTTTCCCTGGCCGGGGCGGGCAGGTCGCGCGACATCGTCCAGCCGGCCAGCGGCCCGGGCACGTTGGGCAGCTTGCCGTTGCGGGTCAGCGGGCGGCTGCCGAGGCGGGCCAGCTTCTGGGCTCGTTCGTAGCCCTCACGGGTCGAAAACGCGCGGTACAGCCCCTTCATGGCCAGCGCCTCCGGGTCCGCCGGTGAGGCCTCGGCGCGCTCCCGGGTCCGCAGATGGATGAGCAGCCGGGGGATCTCGATCTTGACCGGGCACACCTCGCCGCACGCGCCGCACAGCGACGACGCGTAGGGCAGTGAGCCGGCGGCCTCCATGCCCTCCAGCTGCGGGGTCAGGATCGCCCCGATCGGCCCAGGGTAGACCGACTCGTAGGCGTGCCCTCCCACCCGCGAGTAGACCGGGCAGACGTTGAGGCAGGCGCTGCAGCGAATGCAGCGCAGAGCCTGGCGTCCCACCTCATCGGCCAGCGCGTCCGTGCGGCCGTTGTCGAGCAGCACGAGATGGAACTCGCTGGGCCCGTCTCCTTCGCGCACCCCGCTCCAGAACGACGTGTAGGGGTTCATCCGTTCACCGGTGGAGGAGCGCGGCAGCAGCTGCAGGAAGACCTCCATGTCGCGCCAGCTCGACAGGATCTTCTCCACCCCCATGAGGGTCACCAGCACCTCCGGGAGCGTGGTGCACATGCGGCCGTTGCCCTCGGACTCGACCACGCAGACGGTGCCGGTCTCGGCCAGCGCGAAGTTCGCCCCGCTCACGCCCATGCGGGCGGCCAGGAACTTCTGGCGCAGGTGCAGGCGGGCAGCCTCGGCCAGCGCCGCCGGCTCGTCGCTCAGGTCCGGCCGGTCGAGCTCGCGCCGGAACAGCTCACGGATCTCCGCGCGGTTGCGGTGGATGGCCGGCACGAGGATGTGCGACTGCTGGTCGTCGCCGAGCTGCACGATCAGCTCGGCCAGGTCGGTCTCCACCGCGCTGATCCCCGACGCCGCCAGCGCCTCGTTGAGCTTGATCTCGTCGGAGGCGATCGACTTGACCTTGACCAGCTCGTCGAAGCCGTGAGAGCGCGCGATGCCGGCGACGATCGAACAGGCCTCGTCGCCGTCGGCCGCCCAGTGCACCTTCCCGCCCGCGTCCGTCACGGCGGCCTCGAGGCGCTCCAGCTCGGTGTCGAGCCGCATGAGCGCGCGGTCCTTGGCCGCGGCGCCCGCGGTCCGCAGCTCCTCCCAGTCCGGCAGCTCCGCCACGACCCGCGCGCGCTTGTCGCGGATGGTGCGGGTGGCCCGGCCCAGGTTGGCCCGCAGTTGGGTGTTCGCCAGCGCCTTGCGCGCGGCGGCCGGGAAGCTCACTGCGGGGCCTCGTCCGTGGCGGCCAGGATCTCGGCCAGGTGCGCCGCCCGCACGCCCGTGCGCCCGCGCGACAGCCCGCCGCCCATGTGCATCAGGCAGGAGGAGTCGACCGCGCACAGCACCTCCGCGCGGGTGTCGAGCACCGAGCGCAGCTTGTCCGAGAGCATCGCCGTCGACACGTCGGCGTTCTTGACCGCGAAGGTCCCGCCGAAGCCGCAGCACTCCTCGGCCTGAGGCAGCTCCACCAGGTCGATGCCGCGTACCGAGCGCAGCAGCCGTTGCGGGCGGTCACCGAGTCGCAGCGTGCGCAGCGAGTGGCAGGTGGGGTGGTAGGTCACGCGGTGGGGAAAGTACGCCCCCACGTCCTCCAGCTCCAGCACGTCCACCAGCAGCTCGGACAGCTCGTGCACGGGAGGGGCGTCGTCGCTTAGCTGCTCGCGCAGCGTTCCCGCACACGACGCTGACGGGCAGACGACCGCGTCGTAGCCGGACAGCACCGCCCCCGTCCGGCGCGCGAGCGCCTCACCCTCGCGGGCGTACCCGGAGTTCAGGTGCATCTGGCCGCAGCAGGTCTGCTCGAACGGGAAGTCCACCTGGTGCCCGAGTCGCTCCAGGAGGCGGACCGTGGATTGCCCGACCCCAGGAAACAGGGTGTCGCCCAGGCAGGTGACAAACAGACCCAATTGCACACAAAGAGTTTCCCCGATGCGGGCCCGGGGCAACCCGCAACGTGAGAAACGCAACGAGGGGGGACCAACACCGTGTACACGCAGGACTTCGACCCAATATCGAGCTCGCTCGGTCTCAGCTCGATATTCGCGGTGCTCCCCGTGCTCGTGCTGTTCGTTCTTCTCGGCGGGCTGAAGGTCGCCGCCCAGTGGGCGTCACTGGCGGCACTCGGTGTGGCCATGCTCGTGGCCCTGATCGTCTACGGCATGCCGATCGACCAGACACTGCTCTCGGCCAGCGAGGGCGCCGTGTTCGGCCTGTTCCCGATCATGTGGATCGTCGTTGCGGCCATCTGGATCTACAACATGACCGTCGAGACCGGCCACTTCGCCGTGCTCAGGCGCTCGTTCGGCGCGATCTCCACCGACCAGCGCGTGCAGGCCGTGATCATCGCCTTCTGCTTCGGCGCGCTGCTCGAGGCGCTGGCCGGCTTCGGTACCCCGGTCGCCATCACCGCGGTGATGCTGATCGCACTCGGCTTCAAGCCGATCAAGGCGGCCTCGGTCGCCCTGGTGGCCAACACCGCGCCGGTGGCCTTCGGCGCCATCGCCATCCCGATCGTGACCCTGGCCGAGATCACCGGCCTGCCCAAGGAGGACCTCGGCGCGATGGTCGGCCGTCAGACGCCGTTCCTCGCACTGGTCGTGCCGCTGATCCTGATCGGCATGGTCGACGGCTCCCGCGGCATCCGCCAGGCCTGGCCGGCCGCGGTGGTCGGAGGATTCGTATTCGCGCTCGCCCAGTTTCTCTGCTCCAACTACGTCTCGGTGGAGCTCACCGACATCGTCGCCTCGCTCCTCTCCACGGGCTCCATCGTCCTGCTGCTCCGGGTGTGGGAGCCCTCCGAGCCGCTCACCGGCGAGGCTGACGAGAACGGCGGCATCGGCCGGCCTGCCGTGGCCGGAGCCGAGGGTCACGACCCAGCCATGGAGGAGGAGGTGCGCCGTCGCGACGACACCGTCAAGGATTCTCCCGGTGACGTTCTGCGCGCGTACTCGCCCTATCTGATCATCATCGTGATCTTCTCGATCGCACAGATCCCGGCGGTCAAGGACGCCCTGGCCGAGTCGCCCTGGACCACCACCTTCCAGTGGCCCGGCCTCGACGTGGTCACCCCCGAGGGGGAGCCGCTCACCTCGCTGACCTTCAACTTCAACTGGCTGCCCGCGGCGGGCACGCTGCTGCTGATCTCGGGCCTCATAACCATGCTCGTGCTGCGGGTGTCGCCCGGGCGCGCCGTGAAGGTGGCCGGTGCCTCGCTCGACCAGCTCAAGTGGGCCATCCTCACCGTGTCCGCCGTGCTGGCGCTGGCCTACGTGATGAACCAGTCCGGACAGACGATCACGCTGGGGCTCTGGGCGGCGGGCGCGGGTGACTTCTTCGCCTTCCTGTCGTCGATCATCGGCTGGCTGGGCGTGGCGGTCACCGGCTCGGACACCTCGTCGAACGCCCTGTTCGGCGCGCTGCAGGTCACAGCCGCCGAGGATGCCGGCATCTCCCCCACCCTGCTGGCGGCAGCCAACAGCTCCGGCGGTGTGCTCGGGAAGATGATCTCCCCCCAGAACCTCGCGATTGGCGCGGCGGCCGTGGGATTGGCGGGTCAGGAGGGAGATTTGTTCCGTAAGGTGCTGGGCTGGAGCCTCGTGCTCGTGCTCGCCATGTGCGTACTCGTCTACCTGCAGTCCACCGCGGTCCTCGATTGGATGGTCGTGAAGTGACGACAGCCGTGGCCAGCCAGGCCCTGGCCGGACGGCTCGAGGGTGTGGTGGGCGACGAGCAGGTGATCACCCACCCGCGCCGGCTCGCCACCTACGAGTCGGACGGCCTACTTCAGTACGCCTCCACCCCGGCGATGGTGGTGCTGCCCGGCTCCGCGAAGGAGGTCGCCGAGGTGGTGCGGGCCTGCCACGAGGCCGAGATGCCGTGGACGGCGCGCGGAGCCGGCTCCGGGCTGTCGGGCGGCGCGATGCCGGTCGAGGACGGGGTGCTGATCGGCCTGTCGCGCATGCGCAGCATCCTCGAGATCGATCTCGACAACGGCCGCGTGCTGGTCGAGCCCGGCGTGACCAACATCGCCGTCTCGGAGGCCGTCGGGCCCAGTCACTTCTACCCGCCGGACCCGTCGAGCCAGATCGTGTGCACGATCGGTGGCAACGTGGCCGAGAACTCCGGCGGCGCCCACTGCTTCAAGTACGGCTTCACCACCAACTACGTCACCGGGCTCGAGCTGGTGCTTCCCGACGGATCGCAGATCAGCGTCGGTGGCCGCGAGCTCGACCATCCCGGCTACGACCTGATGGGTGCCTTCGTGGGCTCGGAGGGGACCCTCGGCATCGCCACCGGCATCTGGTTGCGCGTGGTTCCGGCGCCGGAGGCGGTGCGGACGCTGGTGGCCTTCTTCGACTCGACCGTGCAGGCGGGCGAGGTGGTGTCTGAGATCGTGTCCGCGGCCATCACGCCGGGAGCGATCGAGATGATGGACAACCTCTCGATCCGGGCGGCCGAGGGCGCCACCCACGCGGGCTACCCGGTGGACGCCGGTGCCGCCCTCGTGGTGGAGCTGGACGGCTCCGAGGCCGAGTGCGAGGCCCGCTTCGACCAGGTGGTGAAGATCTGCGAGGACGCCGGAGCCAACTCGGTGAGGGTCGCCGAGGACGAGGACGAGCGCGCCCTGATCTGGCGCACGCGAAAGGCCGCCTTCGCGGCCATGGGCCGCGTGGCCCCGAACTACTACGTGCAGGACAGCGTCATCCCCCGCACCCAGCTGGCGGAGGTGCTCGGTCAGATCGATGATCTGGCCAAGGAGCACGACCTCCAGGTGGCGAATGTCTTCCACGCCGGTGACGGCAACCTGCATCCTCTGGTGTGCTACGACGGCAGCAAGCCCGGCGAGGCCGAGCGCGCCGAGGAGCTCGCCGGCCTGATCGTGAAGGTGTGCGTGGACGCCGGCGGCTCGATCACCGGCGAGCACGGCGTGGGCGTGGACAAGAAGCGCTACATGCCGTCGATGTTCGACGAGCGGGATCTGTCGGTGTTCCAGCGGCTGCGCTGCGCCTTCGATCCCGAGCAGCGCGCCAACCCGGGCAAGGTCATGCCCACCCCGCGGCTGTGCGGGGAGGTGCCCGGCCCCTACCGCCGGCACCCGCTCGAGCAGGCGGGCCTGGCCGAGCGCATGTGATGGAGGTCGCCCAAGCACCGTCCACCCGCGAGGAGATGGCGAGCCTGCTGCGCTCCGCCGGCGAGGCCGGCACGCCGGTCCGCTTCGTGGGCGGCGCCACCAAGCTCGGCTGGGCCGCGCCGGCGCCCGAGCCGGTCACCGATGTGCCCACCGGCGGCCTGGACCGGATCATCGAGCACAACGCCGGTGACCTGACCTCGGTCCTCGAGAGCGGCGTACCGCTGGCCACCGCGCAGGCGGCCTTCGGCGAGGCCGGCCAGATGCTGGCGCTCGACCCGCCTGACGACGGAGCCACCATCGGCGGCGTGATCGCGGCGGCGGACTCCGGCCCGCTGCGCTCCCGCTACGGAGGGGTGCGCGACCTGGTGGTGGGCATGCGCGTGGCCCTGTCCGACGGCACGCTGGCCAAGAGCGGCGGCAAGGTGATCAAGAACGTGGCCGGCTACGACCTGGCCAAGCTCTTCGCCGGCTCATTCGGGACGCTCGGGGCCATCGTCGAGGTGTCCATCCGGCTTCATCCGCTGCAACCGGAGAGCGCCACCGCGATCGGCTCGGTGGACGATGCCGCCGGCCTCGGCCGCGCCGCCATCGCCCTTGCGCGAGAGCCGCTCGAGCACGCGGGCTTCGACGTCCGTTGGCGGGAAGGGTCCGGCGCGGTGCTCGTCCGCTTCGCCGGGGCCGCGCCCCGGCCCCAGGCGGAGTCGGCTGCTCGCCTGCTCGGCGAGGCCGGACTGCCGGCCGACGTCGTGGAGGACGACGAACAGCTCTGGAAGGAGCAGCGGGCCGGCCAGCGGGCGGCGGACGAGGGCGACACGGTGATACGGGTGTCGGGGCTTCCGACTCAGCTCTCCGGCTTGGTGGCCGTGGTGGAGCGAGCCGGCGGCAGTCTCGTGGGCCGGGCTCCGCTGGGTCTCTACTGGATACGGCTCCCCGGCACGTCGGCCGAGGCAATCGAGACGCTGCGGTCCGAGCTGCGCCCGTCCCCGTGCGTGGTGCTCGACCGGCCCGCCGGCATGGAGGTCGATCCCTGGGGACCGTCCCCGGGCGGTGGCCTGGAGCTCATGCGCCGCCTGAAGGACGGCTTCGACCGGGCCGGGATCTGCAACCCGGGGACCTACGTGGGGGGCTTGTGAGCGGCTACGACGACACGCGCGCGCCGCAGCTCGAGCTGATCGACGACTGCGTGCACTGCGGCTTCTGTCTTCCCACCTGCCCGACCTACGTGCTGTGGGGCGAGGAGATGGACTCTCCGCGCGGCCGCATCGTGCTGATGAAGGAGGGTCACGAGGAGGTGTCGGCCCCGCTGGTCGAGCACCTCGACAACTGCCTGGGCTGCATGGCCTGTGTGACCGCCTGTCCGTCGGGCGTTCAGTACGACAAGCTGCTGGAGGACGCACGGGCGCAGGTGGAGCGCAACGCTGAGCGGCCTCCGGTCGAGAAGGCCCACCGCCGGCTGGTGTTCGAGCTGTTCACCCGGCCCGGACGGCTGCGGGTGGCCGCACCGGGGCTGAGCGCCGCCCGGGCACTCGGGCTCGAACGCATCGCCCGCCGCCCTCGGGTCAAGAAGCTGGCGCCACGCCTGGCCGCGATGGCCGGCCTGGCGCCCACCGCGACCCTCAAGGAGGCCTGGACGCGGCTGCCCGAGCACCACGAAGCCGTCGGCGAGCGGCGCGGCACGGTGGCCTTCCTGCAGGGCTGCGTCCAACGCGTGTTCTTCGGCCCGGTCAACGAGGCCACCGTCCGAGTGCTCACCGCCGAGGGATTCGAGGTGCATTCGCCGCGCCTGCCGCGCTGCTGCGGCGCGCTGCCGCTGCACGCAGGCGTGGACGACGAGGCCCGCGGGCTGGCGAAGCAGACCATCGCGGCGCTCGAGGGCTACGACACCATCGTGGTGAACGCCGCCGGCTGCGGCTCGGCGATGAAGGACTACGGACACGTGCTGCGCGACGAGCCGGACTGGGCCGAGCGGGCCGAGGGCTTCTCGGCGAAGGTCAGGGACGTCACTGAGCTGCTCGCCGAGGCGGGCCCGCAGGCCGAGCGGGGCCCGGTGCCCATGAAGCTCGCCTACCACGACGCCTGTCACCTCGCCCACGCTCAGGGAGTGCGTTCCCCGCCGCGCGATCTCCTTCGCGGCGTTCCCGAGCTCGAGCTGGTGGAGCCGGCCGAATGGGAGATCTGCTGCGGCTCCGCAGGGATCTACAACCTGACCAAGCCCGAGCCCGCGGCCGAGCTCGGCGAGCGCAAGGCGCGCAACCTCCTCGACACAGGCGCCGAGGCCATCGCCGCCGCGAATCCCGGCTGCGCCCTCCAGATCACGGCCCACACCGCCCGGCTGGGCCGCGAGCTGCGGGTGTACCACCCGATGGAGCTGCTGGACCGCTCGATCAGCGCAGCGCGCTGAGCGCGGTGCGCGACCCCGTTGCCCGGACACTGACCCGGGTGCGTGTGCCGCGCACGGGGCTCGTGGTGTCCGTGTGGCGCGGTCGAGACCGCGTCGACAGCTGGCACAGGGGCGACCTGCCCGACGGCGCCGACACTCTGTTCGAGATCGGCTCGATCACCAAGGTCTTCACCGCCACGCTCTTGACCGGCATGGCGGCCGCGGGCGATGTCGACATCGACGACCCCGTTCAGCGTCACCTGCCGGACGGGGTGGAGATGCCGTCGCGCGGCCGCGACATCACCCTGGCCGACCTGGCCTCACACCGTTCGGGCCTCCCCGCGCTCCCGCGCGGCCTCCTCATACCCGCCCTCACCACGCAGCGACGGGACCCCTACGCCCGCTGGGACGCCACGCGGCTGGAGGCCACGATCCCGCGGACCCATCCTCGGCGCAACCCCGGTGAGCGGTTTCGCTACTCGAACTACGGGGTGGGGCTGCTCGGTCACGCGCTCTCCTTGCGTGCCGGGGCGAGCTACGACGAGCTCGTCCAGCGGCGAATCTGCGCTCCACTCGGTCTGGCCGACACCGGAGTGAGCCGCGACAACGGCCGCCTCGCCGGCGGCCATACCCGCCGGGGCCGACCCGCTCCCCACTGGCACCTGGCTGCGCTCGCCGGCGCGGGCGGGCTGCGCTCGACGGCGCGCGACCTGCTCACGTTCCTGCGCCTCCACGCCGACCCGCCGCGGACCCCGTTCGCCCTTGCCGCCCGTGAGACCCACCGGCCACGGGTCCGAGTCGGCCGAGGGCACATCGGCCTCGGCTGGTTCATTTTCCCCGCAACGCGCGACGTGCCGTATGAAGTGCTCTCGCACGAGGGAGGCACGGGCGGTTTCCGGTCGTTCGCCGCCGTGGCACCCGAGGCCCGCTTGGCGGTCGTGGTGCTCAGCAACCAGGCGCGCGGCGTGGGCCGGCTCGGCCTGAGACTGCTCGCCGCCCTGGTCAGGCCGCGCGTGCCGGCTGGGCGGGCGCTTGCGTGAGCCCGTGCAGGTCCATCAGGGTCTGCCGGAACTCGGCGTAGCGCTCGCGGCCGATCTCCCCGGCGAAGCGTCGCTCGATGGCGGCGAAGATCTCCCGCGAAGCGGCCAGCGCCTCCCTGCCGTGCTCGGTGAGCTGGATGATCTTCGCGCGGCCGTCGGCCGGGTCGCGCACGCGCTCGACAAAGCCGAGCGCCTCCAGATCCGCCACCGCCTCGCCCACCGACTGCTTGGTCAAGCCCGAGCGCTCGGCGAGCTCGGTGAGCCGGGAGCCCGCTTCCTCGATGTTCCCGAACACGCAGCCATGCGCCGGCCGTAGCTCCGCGAACCCCAACTCGGTCAAGCGGGCGAAAAGCTCGCTTCCCACGGCGTCTCTGACCTGGCTCAGAAGGCCGATGAGAGGGAGGTCCTGTTGTGTGTCCATGGTCACAGTTGGTAAGGCAGCCTGATGATTATGGTACGGTCGCCTTACAAGACTACCTGACTATCTCGTAATTCGGAGGACTCGAATGCAACGCAAGTGGTGGACCCTGATCGTGGTGAGCGTGGCCACGTTCATGCTCCTGCTCGACATCACGGTCGTCAACACCGCGCTGCCGGCGATTCAGGAGGACCTGAACGCCAGCTTCACCGAACTGCAGTGGGTGATCGACGCCTACACCCTCGCGCTCGCCGCTCTGGTGCTGACAGCCGGCTCACTCGCCGACCGCCTCGGACGGCGCCGGGTCTTCGCAGTCGGCCTCGGCATCTTCTCGGTGGCCTCGCTGGCAGCCGGCCTGGCTCCTGATCCGACCTTCCTCAACGTCTCCCGGGCGGTGCAGGGGATCGGGGGAGCGATTCTGTTCGCGGTGTCCCTGGCGCTCGTCGCCCAGGAGTTCCCCGCCGGCCGCGAGCGCGGCACGGCGATGGGGATCTACGGCGCGACCATCGGCATGTCGGTGGCCATCGGACCGCTTGTGGGTGGCGCACTCGTCGACTCGCTGGGCTGGGAGTGGGTGTTCTTCATCAACGTGCCGGTGGGGATCGCGGCGATCGCGGTGACCTACGCGAAGCTCCGCGAGAGCCGCGACCCGAACGCCACGCGTGTGGACTGGGCCGGGCTGGCGACGTTCAGCTCGGCGCTGTTCCTGCTCGTGTTCGGCCTGTTGCGCGGCAACGAGGAGGGCTGGGGCAGCACGTTCATCGTGTCGCTGCTCGGCGCTGCGGCGGCCTTGCTGGTCGCGTTCGTGGTGATCGAGAGCCGCGTGAAGCAGCCCATGCTGCCGCTGCGGCTCTTCCGCAAGCCCGCGTTCACCGGCGTGCAGCTGGCGGCGCTGGGCGTGTCCGCTTCGATGTTCGCGCTGTTCCTCTACATCACGTTCTACCTGCAGAACCACCTCGGGCACTCACCGCTCGAGGCGGGGCTGATCTACCTGCCGTTCACGGTGATCAGCTTCTTCGCGGCCGCGGCCGGCGGGGCGCTGCTGGCCAAGCTGCCCGCGCGGGTGATCATGTTCGTCGGGCTGGGGCTGACCGGCGTGGGCCTCCTGCTGATGGGCGGGATCGACCCCACCGACGAGTGGACAGCGATGCTCGGAGGCTTCCTGGTGGCCGGTGCCGGCGTTGGACTGCTCAACCCCGTGATCGCCGATGTGGCCCTGAGCGTGGTGCCCAAGGAGCAGAGCGGCATGGCCGCCGGGATCAACGACACGTTCCGGCAGGTCGGCATCGCCGTGGGTATCGCCGCGTGGGGAGCGATCTTCCTCAGCCGCGGAGCCTCGGAGGTCGAGCAGCTCGCGGCGGGCACGCCCGCGGCGACCGGGGAACGTCCCCGGCAGCTGATCGAGGCGGCGTCGTCGGGGAACCTCGACACGGCCACGGCCTCGATTCCCGCGGGCGCCCGCGAAACGGTGACCGACGCGGCCGGTCAGGGCTTCATCGCCGGCCTGAACGACATCCTCATGCTCGGAGGAGTCGTGTCGCTCGTCGCGGCGCTTGCGGCCCTGTGGCTCGTGCGCGAGCGCGACATCGAGCGCGACGCGCCGATCGAGCTGCCGGAGTCGCAGCTCAGGGCCGAACCGCACGCGGTCGCCGAGCCGGCGGCAGCCTGAGCGCCTGGGGTGTGCCGGGACCGGCGAGAGCCGGTCCCGGCACACCATGCTCAGCTTCCGCAGATGGAGCGCAGGATCGCGACGGTCTCGGAGCTGGTCAGGCGTGCGGTGGAGGTTTGCGACCCCGCCGGCGTCGACGCCGACCTCGGGCGGCTGGAGGAGCAGCTGGAGGACGACGACGTCCCGGTCACGGCCGTGGACAACCTGGAGGAGCGACTCGCGATCACGATGGAGCGCGTGGACTACGAGATCGAGAATCCGCCCGAGCAGGTGGCCGACTGGGTCGCGGCCCGCTGAGCGCTCCGGCGGTCGCCTAAGCGCCCGCCGCTGAACCGCCGTCGTCGAAGCGATCGAGGATCCGGAAGAGAGCCGTGCGCTGCGCGCGTTGCTCCTCGGTCATGTCGGCGAGGTGGTCGGCCATCCGGCCCATGACGCGTTCCTGACGCACGGTCATGTCACGGAGAAAGGTGCGGAGGTCTTCGAAGGCCTGCCGGTTCTGATCCATGAGCGTGTTGCCGCGCTCCATATGGGCATCGATCCGCTCCATAAGCTCGTTCCCACGAGCCATGTGTGCGTTACTGACGGCCATGTGCTCGTCGAGCCGCCCGAAATAGTGGCGTCGCGCCATGCCGGAGAAGTGTGCCACGCGAACGTGTGACGGGACAAGACCCGAGCGTGACAACTCGCACCCCCGCTAGCCTCGCTGGCCGATGTCCGCCCAGTACATCTTCACCATGTACCAGCTGTCCCGGGTCCACCCTCCCGACAAGAAGGTGCTCGAGGACATCTCGCTCAGCTTCCTGCCCGGGGCCAAGATCGGCGTGCTCGGCGCCAACGGCTCCGGCAAGTCCACGCTGCTGCGGATCATGGCCGGGCGCGACACCGAGTTTCGTGGCGACGCCCAGCTCGCCCCCGGCGCGACGGTCGGCCTGCTCGAGCAGGAGCCTCAACTCGACCCGGACAAGGACGTGAAGGGCAACGTCGAGGACGGCGTGCGCGAGCTGCGCGACATGCTCGACCGCTTCAACGAGCTGGCCGCCAACTACTCCGACGAGACCGCCGGCGAGTTCGCGCGCCTCCAGGACTCGATCGACGCCGCCGGCGCCTGGGACCTCGACACCACGCTCGAGATCGCCATGGACGCCCTGCGGCTGCCCCCGGGCGACGCGGACGTGGACACGCTCAGCGGCGGCGAGCGCCGGCGGGTGGCGCTCTGCCGGCTGCTGCTCAGCGCTCCCGACCTGCTGCTGCTCGACGAGCCCACCAACCACCTCGACGCGGAGTCGGTGGCCTGGCTGGAGAGGCACCTCGAGGACTACGAGGGCACCGTCGTGGCCGTGACCCACGACCGCTACTTCCTCGACAACGTGGCCGGCTGGATCCTGGAGCTCGACCGCGGCCGCGGGCTGCCCTTCAAGGGCAACTACTCGTCCTGGCTGGAGCAGAAGCAGGAGCGGCTCGCCCACGAGGACCGCCGCGAGGGCGCGCGGCGCCGCACCATCGCCCGCGAGCTGGAGTGGGTGCGCGAGTCACCCAGGGGGCGGCGCACCAAGGCCCGCGCGCGGCTGAACCGCTACGAGGCGCTGCTGGCCGAGGAGCGCGAGGTGAGGCTGGATCAGGTCCAGATCCACATCCCGGCGGGCCCCCGGCTCGGCAACGTCGTGGTGGAGACCGAGGACCTGCGCAAGGGCTTCGGCGACCGGCTGCTGATCGAGGACCTCTCGTTCTCCCTGCCGCCCGCCGGCATCGTGGGCGTGATCGGCCCCAACGGGGCGGGCAAGACGACGCTGTTCCGGATGATCACGGGTGACGAGGAGCCCGACGACGGCGAGCTGCGCCTGGGCGACTCCGTGGAGCTCGCCTACGTGGACCAGTCACGCGACGCCCTCGATGCCGACAAGAGCGTGTGGGAAGAGATCTCGGGCGGCTACGACAACATCAAGGTGGGCGAGCGCGAGATGAACTCGCGCGCCTACTGCGCCGGGTTCAACTTCAAGGGCTCGGACCAGCAGCGCAAGGTGGGCGTGCTCTCCGGCGGCGAGCGCAACCGCGTGCACCTGGCCAAGCTGCTGCGCCGCGGCGGAAACCTGCTCCTGCTCGACGAGCCCACCAACGACCTCGACGTGGACACGCTGCGTGCCCTCGAGGAGGCCCTGCTCAGCTTTGCGGGATGCGCGGTGATCATCTCGCACGATCGCTGGTTCCTCGACCGCGTGGCCACCCATGTGCTCGCCTTCGAGGGCGACTCCCAGGTCACCTGGTACGAGGGCAACTTCGAGGCCTACGAGGAGCACCGCCGAGCCCTGCTCGGCGCCGAGGCCGACCGGCCCCACCGCATCACCTACAAGAAGCTGACGCGCTCCTAGCGCTCCGGATCGCATGACCCGGGGCAAACCCGGGCAAGTAACAGTCATGGCCACTCAGTCACACGACGTAGAGGTTCGAGGCAGCGCTCCGGAGCGCCACGAGGAGGTACTGACCGCGGGGGCCCTGGAGCTCGTGGGCCGTCTCCACGACGAGCTCGACGACACCCGCCGCAGCCTGCTCGAAGCGCGGACGGGACGCCAGGCCGAGCTCGACGCCGGCGGCACGCTCGACTTCGTCACCGCGCCCGAGGACTTCCAGGTGGCGCCGATCCCGGACGCCCTCCAGGACCGCCGCGTGGAGATCACCGGCCCCACCAGCCGCAAGATGGTGATCAACGCGCTCAACTCCGGCGCCCGGGGCTTCATGGCCGACTTCGAGGACTCGAACTCGCCCACCTGGTCCAACATGGTCGTCGGCCAGGCCAACCTCGCCGATGCCGTGCGCGGCTCGATGGAGCACGAGGAGAAGGACAAGCAGTACAGCCTCGACGAGGAGCACGCCGTGCTGCTCGTGCGCCCGCGCGGCCTGCACCTGCCCGAGCGCCACCTGCGCGTCAACGGCGACACCCTCGCCGGCGCGTTCATGGACTTCGGCCTGTACATGCACCGCAACGCCGCCGAGCTGCTCGAGCGCGGCCGTGGTCCCTACTTCTACATCCCGAAGCTCGAGTCCCACCAGGAGGCGGCGCTGTGGCGCGACGCCTTCGTGATCGCCGAGGAGAGCCTCGGCCTCGATCGAGGGACCGTCAAGGCCACGGTGCTGATCGAGACGATCCCCGCCGCCTTCGAGATGGACGCCATCCTCTACGAGCTGCGCGACCACATCGCGGCCCTCAACGCCGGCCGCTGGGACTACATCTTCTCGGTCATCAAGCGCTTCCGCTCACGCGCGGACTTCGTGCTGCCGAATCGTTCCGCGGTCACGATGACCGTGCCCTTCATGAGCTCGTACTCCGACCTCGTGGTCAAGACCTGTCACGCCCGCGGCGCCCACGCCATGGGCGGAATGTCAGCCGTGATCCCCAGCCGCAGCGACGAGGAGGCCAACCAGAAGGCCTTCGAGGCCGTGCGCGAGGACAAGGAGCGCGAGGCCGGCGACGGGTTCGACGGCACCTGGGTGGCCCATCCTGACTCGGTGCCGGTGGCCACCGAGGCCTTCGACGACGTGCTGGGCGAGCGACCGAACCAGGTCGACAAGCAGCGCGACGACGTGTCCGCCGACGCTGACGCCCTGCTCGCCGTGCCCGACACGCCCGGGGACATCACGGAGGAGGGCCTGCGCTCCAACGTGAACGTCGGCATCCAGTACATCTCCTCGTGGCTGCGCGGCAACGGGGCCGCCGGCATATACGGGTTGATGGAGGACGCGGCCACGGCCGAGATCGCCCGGGGGCAGGTCTGGCAATGGATCCGCCACGGAGCCACGCTCGATGACGGCCGCGCGATCACGCCCGAGCTGGTCCGCGAGCTCGAGACGAGCGAGCTCGAGAAGATCCGCGAGGAGATCGGCGACGACGAGTGGTTCGAGAGGGAAGGCCGGCCCGATCTCTCGCGCGAGCTGTTCGAGACGGTGGCCCTGAGCGGCGAGTCCGAGTTCGTGGAGTTCCTGACGCTCCCGGCGTACGAGCGCCTCGACGACTGAGCCGCCGCCGGCAACGGTGCGGCACCGCCCCTTTCCGGCGCGCCGGGCGTTCAGGGGGCATGCTCAGCTTCCTGCGCCGCCACCACCTCGGGTACGGCGACGATCCGTGCGCTGAGCGTCTGGTGACGGGCCGACGCCCAGCTCGCGGCCGCGGGCCACCTCGGTCTGGGTGGTCTGCGCCTCGCGTCAGCGCCGCCATTAGGATCGCGGCCGGCATGAGGCCGGACTCGCATCCCGAGGTGCTGTGCGCGGGCATCGTGGTGGCCGACGCAATCGCGTCGCCGGTCGACGAGCTGCCGGAGCCGGGGCTGCTCGCCCTGGTGGACTCGGTGCTGCTGGCCACCGGCGGCTGCGCCCTGTCCACCGCCACCGCTCTGGCCGAGCTGGGCACCGCCACCGCCCTGTGCGGCTGCGTCGGCCGCGACCTGATGGGCGACGTGCTGAGGCGCGAGGCCCGGGCGCGCGGGCTCGACACCGAGCATCTCCGCGGCAGCGACGAGCTGACCTCGGCGTCCCTCGTGCTCGACGCGAGCGACGGGGCGCGCACCTTCTTCCACAACCCGGGCGCCAGCGCCGCGCTGAGGCCCGAGCACATCGAGGCGGCATTCGGATCGGCCACGCGCTGGCTGCACGTGGGCGGCGCGCTGGTGCTGCCGGGCCTCGACGGCCAGCCGCTGGCCGGTGTGCTCGAGCGCGCTCGGGCCCGCGGGATCACCACGAGCCTCGATCCGGTGCACGACGCCACCGGAGGCTGGGAGCGCGTGCATCCCTCGCTCCCCCATCTCGACCTGATCTGCCCCAACCTCGTCGAGGCCCGTGGCATCACCGGCCGGGAGTCGGCCGAGGACTGCGCCCGCTGGCTGCGCGACCGCGGGGTCGGGCGCGTGGCGGTGAAGCTGGGCCGCGACGGCGCCTACGCCCTCGACGAACAGACAGCCGAATGGCTGCCGGCCTTCCCCGTCGACACCCGCGACGAGACCGGCGCGGGGGACGCCTTCGCCGCCGGCCTCATCCACGGCCTGCTGCAGGACTGGCCGCTCGAGCGTGCCGTGCGGCTCGGCAACGCCGTCGGCGCCCTGTCCACGCGCGGCCTTGGCGCCAGCAGCACCCTGCCCGATCTGGAGGAGGCCATGGCCTTATGACCGTCCAACCCCGCATGCGCCGGCTGTTCGCGGCCGACGGACGCTGCTTCGACGTGGCCGTGGATCACGGCTTCTTCGGCGAGCCCCGCTTCCTCTCCGGGATCGAGAACCTGGCGGCCGCGCTCGACGTGCTCGTGGAGGCGGCGCCGGACGCGATCCAGCTCTCCCCCGGCAGCGCGCCGCTGCTCCAGGACCGCCTCGGGCCCAAGCCCGCGCTGGTGATGCGCACCGACGTCGCCAACGTCTACGGCCCCGAGATCGACGCGGACAGCCTCTACTTCTCCGAGGCCGTGCCCGAGGCGGTGGAGCGCGCGCTGCGCCTGGACGCTGCCTGCGTGGTGGTGAACCTGCTCTGGATCGACGGACGCCAGGACCTTCACCGGGCCTGTGTGCGCAACGTGGCCGCGCTCAAGGCGCGCTGCGAGCCCGCCGGGATGCCGCTGATGGTCGAGCCGCTGGCGATGCGGCCCGGCGCGGCCGGCTACGGCGTGGACGGCGATCCCGAGCGCATCCGTGCGCTGGTGCGCCAGGCGGTCGAGCTGGGCGCCGACATCATCAAGGCCGATCCCACCGACGACCTGGGCGACTATCCCGGCGTGATCGAGGTGGCCGGCTCGATCCCGCTGCTGGTGCGCGGCGGCGGGCGCGCGAGTGACGAGCAGGTGCTCGAGCGCACCGCGAGCGTGATGGCCTCCGGGGCCGCGGGCATCGTCTACGGGCGCAACGTCATCCAGCACGAGCAGCCACTGAAGATGACCCGCGCGCTCATGTCCGTGGTGCACGACGACGTGTCGGCGCCGGACGCGCTCGCGGGTCTCCGTGGCTGAGCGGGAGGTCCGGCTCGGCCTGATCGGCGGCGGCCTGATGGGTCGCGAGCTGGCCAGCGCCGCGGCGCGCTGGGTCCACCTCGCCGACCTGGGCGTGCGGCCGCGGCTCGTGCACGTGTGCGACGTCAACCCCGAGGTGCTGGCCTGGTACAGGCGCCTGGCCGAGCCGCCCCGCCTGGGGTCGGACTGGCACGACGTGCTGGCCGACCCGCAGGTCGAGGCGGTCTACATCGCCGTGCCGCACAACCTGCACGCCGAGCTCTACGTGGCGGCCCTCGAGGCGGGCAAGCACCTGTTGGGCGAGAAGCCCTTCGGCATCGACCGGACGGCCAACGAGACGATCACGGAGGCCGTGGCCCGCCACCCCGAGCTGCTCGTGCGCTGCTCGTCCGAGATGCCGTTCTTCCCCGGCGGACAGGAGGTCTGGCGCTGGATCGACGAGGGCCGCTTCGGCCGGCCGATCGAGGTGCGCTCGCTCTTCCTCCACTCGAGCGACCTCGACCCGGGCAAGCCGATCAACTGGAAGCGCCGAGCCGAGACCAACGGCGCCTACGGATGCCTCGGCGACCTCGGCATGCACGCGCTCCACCTGCCGCTGCGAGCCGGCTGGGCGCCGGCCGACGTGAGCGCCGTGCTGGGCGACTACTTCACCGAGCGCCCCGACGGCCGCGGCGGGCAGGCAGCGGCGGACACGCCCGACAACGCGGTGCTGCTGTGCCGCGCCGAGCACGACGGTCACGAGTTCCCTCTGCGCATCGAGACGAAGCGGGTGGCGCCGGGCCACATGAACACCTGGACGATCGAGGTGGACGGCACCGAGGGCTCGATCGCCTACACCACCAAGCGCCCCAAGACGCTGCGGACGATGAGCTACTCGCCCGGCGGCCCGCAGCGCTGGGAGGAGACCGACCTCGGGTCCCAGTCGGCCTACCCGAGCATCACCGGCCCGATCTTCGAGTTCGGCTTCTCCGACGCGCTGCAGCAGATGTGGGCGGCCTTCCTCGATGAGCTGGCCCACGGCCGTGACGGCATGCACCAGCCCTTCCACTGCGTGACCCCGGAGGAAGCGGCCGCCACCCACGACCTGTTCACGGCGGCGCTGCGGAGTGACGCGGAGCGCAGCGTGGAGCGCGTGGAGGCCCGGCGCCCGCTCTGAGCGTCAGGCTCAGGCGGCGGCCTGGTCGCGCTCGCGCTCGCGCAGCTCGCGAAGCGCGCGCTTGCGCTCGTCGCGCGTGGTGCGGTCGAGGATCAGCACGCCGTCGAGGTGGTCCATTTCGTGCTGGATGACCCGGGCCTCCAGGCCCGACGCCTCGATCAGCCGGTCGGTGCCCTCCTCGTCGTGAGCGCGAACCCGGACGTGCACGGGCCGCTCGACGTCCACGCTCACCCCCGGGATCGACAGGCAGCCCTCGTCGATCACCTCGGCGTCGTCGCTGGCCCACTCGATCCGAGGATTGGCCAACGCGATGACCGGGGCATCGGGACCCACCCGGTAGACCAGCAGGCGCTGCGAGATGCCGAGCTGCGGAGCGGCCAGGCCGACGCCGAGGGCGTCACCCATGATCCCCGCCATGCGACTCACCTGGCGGCGCAGGGAGTCGTCGAAGCGGTCGACCTCGGTGGCGCGCGACTTGAGGACCGGGTCGCCCAGGCGGCGGATGAACGTCATCGCGGCCGCACGCCGCGCCTCGAGCTCAGGATCGAGGGCCGGGAGGTCCTCCTCGCGCTCGGCCTCCACCTCGAGATCGTGGTCTTGGGTGTCTGCGCTCATCGGCTCCGATTCTAACGCGACGGGCCGCGCGGAAGAGCGCCGGACTCGGCCTCACTGAGGGTCGACATCCACGGCAAAGCTGACCGCCGCGTGGGCGCGCTCGGCGGCCGCTGCCTCGACCGCCTCTCGCACCGCGACGATCGCCGCCGCGCGCTCCCGCGAGCGGATCAGGAGCTGGGCACGGTGGCGCGACTGGCGCCGAAACAGGGGCGCTGGGCCGAGCACCGGCACGTCTTCCGCGGCGATCCGCTCCCCCACGGCCCGGGCCGCATCCAGCTCGGGCCCAGCCTCGGCCGCCGAGCAGACGATGCGGATCAGGCTGCCGTGTGGCGGGTAGCCGAGCAGGGCGCGGCGCTGCAGCTCGCCGGCCAGGAACGTCTCGGAGTCGTGCCGCGCGGCCAGCTCGAGCGCCCGGGCAGACGGGTCGAGCGCCTGCACGATCACGCGGCCCCCTCGTGGCCCACGTCCGCTCCGGCCGGCGAGCTGGGCCACGAGCGCGAACGTGCGCTCCTCGGCGCGGAAGTCGGGGAAGCGCAGGGTGGCGTCCGCGTCGAGCACCACGCCGAGCGTCACGTCGGGGAAGTCGTGCCCCTTGGCCACCATCTGCGTGCCGACGAGCACCCCGGCCGCCGCGCGGTCGAAGCGCCCGAGCAACGACGCCACGCCGTCGGACGCCACGGCGTCCGAGTCGAGGCGGAACACCGGCAGGGGCGACACCAGCTCCTCGATCGTGCCCTGGAGCTGCTCGGTGCCGGTCCCGTGGCGGGCCACGGACACCGAGCCGCAGTCCGGGCACGAGCCCGGCACCGGCTCGCGGTGTCCGCAGTGATGGCACGCGACCTCGTCGAGCGCCCGGTGGAGCACGAGCGTGACGTCGCAGTTCGGGCACTCCCACACCCGAGCACAGTCGCGGCAGGAGAGGAAGTTCGACCAGCCGCGCCGGTTGAGCAGGACGATCGCCTTGGTCTGCTCCCGGCGAACCTCGTCGAGGGCCCGGCGCGTGCGCTCGTGAAGGGCTCCCTCGCAGCCGAGCATGCTCACGAGCTCCACGGGCGGCAGCCCGCGGCCGTCGACCCGACGGGCCAGCTCTACCCGCTCGTGCCGGTGCAGGCTCTCCGGGCGGGGGGTGGCGCTGCCCATCACGAGCAGGGCACCCTCCTGCGCCGCGCGCCGCTCGGCCACGTTGCGGGCGTCGTAGCGCGGATCGCCCTCCTGCTTGTAGGACTGGTCGTGTTCCTCGTCGATCACGATCAGCCCCAGATCGGCGAACGGCGCGAACACCGCGGAGCGAGGCCCGATGCAGACGCGCGCCTCGCCGCGCCTCATGCGCCACCACTCGTCGTAGCGCTCGCGGGGCGACAGGCGCGAGTGCATGACCGCCACCGAGTCGCCGAAGCGCTCGACGAAGCGGCTCGCGGTCTGCGGGGTGAGGGCGATCTCCGGCACGAGCACGATGGCCGAGCGGCCGTGCCGAAGCGCCCGGGCAACGGCCCTGAGGTAGATCTCGGTCTTGCCGCTGCCGGTGACGCCGTGGAGCAGGAGTGGCGCCGGCGCGGCGGTATCGAGCGCGCCCTCGATCCGGTCCAGCGCGGCCGCCTGAGCGGGAGTGGGCTCCACCTGTCCCGCCCGGGCACCCACAGCCTCCACGCGCGGGCGCCGCGGTGGCTCGATCGCGTCGTCGAGGCGGACGAGGCCACGCCGCTCGAGGCTGCGCAGCGTCGAATGCCCGCAGCCGGCGCGCTGGGCCAGCGCCGCGGCGCCCGCCGGGCCTTCGCGCAGGGCCTCGAGCGCCACCCGCTGGCGCGAGCCCAGGCGTCCTCCTTCGCTCAGGAGCGCCTCCCCGGCAGGGGTGATGGCGGCCCTGAGCGAGCGCCGGGGCACGAGGGGACGGGTCGCGCCGGTGCCGGTGCCCGGCGGCAGGACCAGGGCCAGGCCGCGCGCCGGGGTCGAGACGTACTCACGGGCCACCCATAGCCCGAGCTCCACCAGTGACCGGGGCACGTCGGCCTCCAGGGCGGCAAACGGCTGCGCCAGCCGCTCCAGCGGCAGCTCGGACTCCTCGGCCACTCCCACCACCACGCCGAGCAGGCGCCGGCGGCCGAACGGGACCACGAGCATGCTGCCCACCCCCACCGCCTCGAGCGATCCGTCGAGCAGGTAGTCGAACGGTCCGCGCAGGGCCCGCGCGGGGGTGAGCGGCTCGACCTTGGCGATCACCCGACCGAAGCTACGAGCCGGCCCGGACGGCCAGGATCGCCCCTGACCCGCGACGATGTGGGGCGTGGCGATCGATTTTGAGCGAGAGGGGCTGCTGGAGGGTGCCGGAGCGGGCGTGGCCCGTGAGGCGCGGCTCGAGCTGCTGCGCACGCTCGAGAACGAGGGCTTCACGGTCGATGAGCTCCGGCGCGCCACCGCGGAGGACCGCCTGGCTCTGCTTCCGGTCGAGCGGGTCTTGGAGGCCGAGGGGCCGCGCTACACCCAGCGCGAGGTAGCCGAGGCCGCGGGGGTCGAGCTCGACTTCCTGCGCGACGCCCGCCGCGCGCTGGGCCAGCCCGACGTGGGCCCCGACGAGCGGGCGCTCACCGACGAGGATCTCGATCTCACCCGGCAGGCGGCCGTGCTGATGGCCGCCGGACTGGACCGTGAGGGCTTCCTCGAGCTCACGCGGGTGATGAGCCAGGCCATGGGCACGGTGGCCTCGTCGATGATCGCCAACCTCGGCCAGGCGCTGATTCACCCCGGCGACACCGAGCGCGACCTCGGCCTCCGCTACGCCGACACGCTGCGCCAGCTGGGTCCGCTGGCCGGCCCGGCGCTCCAGAACATGCTGATCATGCGCATGCGCGAGCAGATCCGCCAGGCGGTGATCGGACAGGCAGAGCTCGAGAGCGGCCGGCTGCCGGGCGCCCAGGACATGGTGGTGGGCTTCGTCGACATCGTGGGCTTCACCGAGCTCGGCGAGCAGGTCCCGGCGGACGAGCTCGGCCGCGTGATCGGCGACTTCGAGCGCAGGGTCGAGGACGCGGCGCGTGTGCCGGTGCGGGTGGTGAAGACCATCGGCGACGCCGCGATGCTCGTGGCCCCCGCGCCCGATCCGCTGCTGGAGGCCATGCTCGGCCTGGTGGAGAGCTCCGGCGAAGATCCCTCAGCGCCGCTGCTGCGGGCCGGCATCGCCTCGGGCGAGGCGCTGCCGCGTGCCGGCGACTACTACGGCAGTCCGGTCAACCTGGCCAGCCGCCTCACAGCCTTCGCCCGGCGCGGAAGCGTGGTCGCGACCGAACGGGTCAAGCAGTCGGCCGTGCGCGACTACCACTGGTCCTACGCCGGGCGCCACCGCTTCAAGGGGGTGCGCGACGAGGTGGCGGTCTACCGGGTGCGCCGGGCTCGGGTGCCAGAGCCCGGCTAGATCTGGTGCTCGCCCGAGTGGGTCCGCGCCGCGGCCGCCAGCCGGTCGAGCGCCTCGTTGCCCACCGGCGAGATGCCCAGGTCGCGGCCCGCGTCGAGCAGCGCGTGCCACACCGGCTCGAGCTCCCCGCCCTCGAGCAGCAGGAGGAAGTGATCGTGCTCCTCGTGCACGACGACCGCCGGGGTGTGCACCAGCTCCGCGGCGATTACCCCGTGTAGCGGCAGATCGGCCGGCAGACCCGCCCGCTCGAGCACCCTGGCGGCCCTGGGTCCCACCACCGACAGCGCCGTGCCCCCGCTCACCTCACGCGCCGTGACCGCCACCCCGCCGCCCGCGATGGCGCGGCCGGTGACCTGGCGCCAGCGGGCCACCGCGCTGGGCATGCCGGCCACCACGGCCCGGTCGGGGCCCACGCGGCAGCACCAGGTACCAGCCACACAGGCGGCGGTGCCCGGCTCGGGCACCGCGTCGGCCACCGCCACCTCCAGCACGTGTGTGAGCAGGGGCTCGGGCCCCTCGATCGACATGAGGCTCCACCCGGAGCGGTCGACCAGGCCGGCGGCCTTGGCGCAGACCGCCATCTCGGCGGCCACCGATCCGTAGCGGGCGATCAAGGTGCCCCCCCTCCCTACGACACCCCCAGCTTCTCCGCGGCCATGCGGGTTCCCTCAACCCGGTTCTTGATCTTCTGGAAGGCCACCTCGCGCGCGTAGTCGGGCGAGCCGTGGTTGGGCTTCTCGTCGATCGAGAAGGGCGAGAAGCCACAGTCGTCGGTCGAGGCCAAGCGCTCCTTGGGGATGAAGTCGGCGGCCCGTGTCAGGGCGTTCGCCACCTCCTCCGGGCTCTCCACGCGCGGGTTCTGCGGGTTGATCACGCCGATGTAACACATCTGCGCTACCCCGTTGGCGTCGTCGCGGCTGTGCTTGCCGATCGACTCGTAGACCGGATCCTTCTCGCGCTCCGAGGCCATCTGGATCAGGAAGTAGCCGGCGTTGATCTTGAACATCTCCGGCAGCAGGTTGTTGTAGGGCACGTCGGCGCTGTGCACCGAGTCACGGTCGCCGCCGGGGCAGGTGTGGATGCCGATGTTCTTGCGCTCGTCGGGCTCGAAGCGGTCCATCACCCGGTTGATCAGCTCGACGAAGTGCGGCAGCATCCCCGCGCCCGTCCAGGGATTGCGAGGGTCGTCGCGCGTGGCGAGCCGGCCCTCGGTGAAGTCCATCGACACCCGCTCGGCTCCCGCGTCGAAGGCGCCGCGGATGTCCTTCTCGGCCTCGTTCGTCAGGTCTTCCTCGAACTGGTCGCGGGGATAGCCGTCGACCTCCTCGTTGAGCGGGTACAGCAGCGCGAGCATCGAGGGCGCAATCACCGCCTGCTTCATCGGCTTGCTGGCGAACTTGATCGACTTCTTGAGCGTGTCGCCGGCGTAGGTCTTGTACTTGAAGGGCCCGCTCACCAGCTTCGGCAGCTGACGGTGATGCCCGTCGGCGAAGATCGCGAAGTACTGCCCGCCGGGACCGAGGTGATCGGCCAGGCCGGTGCCGGCCAGCGTGTCGGTCACCGGGTAGGTGGCGAAGCTCGACCAGCGCTGCTCGCCGTCCGACACGATCGGGCAGCCGGTGGCCTCCATGTTCTCGATCGAATCCTGGACGGCGGCGTCCTGCTCGGACTCCAGGTCCTCCTTCGAGATCTTGCCGTCGTCGTAGTCCGCGTACGCGGCCTGCAGCTTCGAGGGCCGCGGAAGCGAACCCACCGGCTCCGTCGGTATCCCCGTGTCAGTCCTCGGGTCGTACGCCATCCTGTGCTCCTCCTCGGCTACGGACTCGCCGTTTCACGACGGTCCTGTGATACAGACCAGTCTCTCCACCGTGCGCGCGAACGTAAACCAGCCGGACCCGCCGAGTCAACTCCTTCCGCCCTGAGCACGTGTCCGCCGCCGCCCTGCTGCTCTCGGTGGCCACGATCCATCTCGTGGCGATGGCCTCCCCCGGGCCCAACGTGCTGGTGGTTACCCAGACGGCGATGTCACGCTCTCAGCGCAGCGCGCTGGCGGTGGCGCTGGGCGTGGCCACCGGGTCGCTGATCCTGGCCACGCTGGCGGCCGTGGGGCTCGGCCTGGTGTTCGAGCAGGCCTCCTGGCTGCGCCACGGCATTCAGGTGGCGGGCGGCGCGTACCTCGTCTATCTCGGTGTTCGCGTGTGGCTAGGGGCGGGCGAGCCGCCGCCCTCGCCCGAGCCTTCCGTCGGTCCCGGCGAGGACAGCCCGCGCCGGCTCTACCTGCGCGGGCTGCTGACCAACCTGACCAACCCCAAGGCGGCGGTGTTCTTCGGCAGCATTCTCGCGCCGGTGCTCGACGGTGCCGAGGCGGACTGGGTCGTGGTGGCAGCGATCGCGGTGATCGTGGGCAACGCCCTGTGGTGGCACTGCCTGCTCGCCGTCCTGTTCGGGCGGCCTCCGGTCCGCCGCTGGTACGCACGAGCCAAGCGGGTCATCGACCGCGTGGTCGGCGGCCTGCTCGTGCTGCTCGGGCTGCGGCTGGGCGCCGAGCCGGTGCTCGACGGCTAGGAGCCGCCGACCGGCTCGCCGTTGACGGTCAGCGCGACCTCGATGTTGCCCCGGGTGGCGTTGGAGTAGGGGCAGACCTGGTGGGCCGCCTCGACCAGCTCGATCGCGGCGCCCGGGTCGGCGATCGACGGCAGGGTCACGTCCAGCGCGACAGCCAGGTCGAAACCCCGGCTGTCGTTGGTGACGAGCTCGACCCTCGAGTCCACCTCGGCGTCGTCGGCCTCCAGCTTCTGCCGGCGTGCCACCACAGCCAGCGCGCTCTCGAAACAGGCGGCGAAGCCCGCCGCAAAGAGCTGCTCGGGGTTCGTGCCGGCGCCGTCTCCCCCCAGCTCCTTCGGCGGCCGGATCTTGACCTCGAGCGCTCCGTCGTCGGTTACGGCGTGCCCCTCGGCTCGCCCGCCCTTGACCTTCGCCCGCGCGGTGTAGAGGACCTTGGCCAAGGGGAAAGCGCCTAGGCCTTGGCCGGCTCCGCGGCGCGCTCGCCCAACCCGGCGGCGTGACGCAGGGTGTCGGCCTTGTCGGTCTTCTCCCAGGTGAAGTCGTGATCCTCGCGGCCGAAGTGACCGTAGGCCGCGGTCTTCTGGTAGATCGGCCGGTGCAGGTCGAGGTACTCCCTGAACGCGCCCGGGCGCAGATCGAAGTGCTCGTTGACCAGCCGGGCGATCTCGCCGCGGGACACCTTCTCGGTGCCGAAGGTCTCGACCATCACCGACACCGGGTGCGCCACCCCGATGGCGTACGCGACCTGCACCTCGCACCTGTCCGCCAGGCCGGCCGCCACCACGTTCTTGGCCACATAGCGGGCCGCATAGGCGGCCGAACGGTCCACCTTCGACGGGTCCTTGCCCGAGAACGCCCCGCCGCCGTGGCGGGCCATACCGCCGTAGGTGTCGACGATGATCTTGCGACCCGTCAGACCGGCATCGCCGACCGGGCCGCCGATCACGAACTTGCCCGTGGGGTTGACCAGATAGTTGTGGCCACCGTCGTCGAGCAGCTTCTTCTCGTCGAACAGCTCGGCAGGGAGGATCGGGTGCACCACGTGCTCCCACAGATCCGGCCGGATCAGCGTCTGCGAGTCGACCCCCTCCTTGTGCTGTGTCGAGATCAACACCCGCTCGATCTCGATCGGGAGCCCGTTCTCGTACCGCACCGTCACCTGCGTCTTGCCGTCCGGGCCCAGATACGGCAGCACCTCCGCGCGCCGGATCTCGGCCAGCCGATGCGCCAGCTGGTGCGCCAGCGCGATCGGCAGCGGCATGAGCTCCTTGGTCTCGCGGGTGGCGTAACCGAACATCATCCCCTGGTCGCCCGCGCCGGCCACGTCGAGGGCATCGTTGTCAGCAGGATCGGTCCTGGCCTCGTAGGCCTTGTCCACCCCCTGCGCGATGTCCGGCGACTGCTCGTCGATGGCCGAGATCACCGCGCAGCTGTCGCAATCGAACCCGTACCGCGACCCGGAGTAGCCGATCTTGCGGATCGTCTCCCGCGCGATCTTCGGGATGTCCACGTACGTGTCGGTCGTGATCTCCCCCGAAACCACCACCAGACCGGTGTTGACCAGCGTCTCGCAGGCCACCCGACCCGTAGGGTCCTCGGCCATCACGGCATCCAGGACACCGTCGGAGATCTGGTCGGCCACCTTGTCCGGATGACCCTCGGTCACCGACTCCGACGTGAACAGGAACTCGTTGTCTGAAAGCTGGTCGCTCGTCATCAGGCGGGAAAGGGTACAGATGGGTAGATCAATCGCGGTGGACAGCTTTCGGACCATCATCGAGCCGTTTCGGATCCACTCTGTGGAGCCGATTCGGATGACCACCCAGGCCGAGCGCGAGGAGGAGCTGGCCCGGGCCGCGTTCAACCTGTTCAACGTTCCCGGGCCCAGGGTGCTGATCGACCTGCTCACCGATTCGGGCACCGGCGCGATGTCCAGCGAGCAGTGGGCCGGGCTGCAGCGCGGTGACGAGAGCTACGCCGGCTCGGCCTCCTGGTTTCGCTTCCGGGAGGCGGTGCAGGAGCTGTTCCCCTTCGAGCATCTCATCCCCACCCATCAGGGCCGGGCCGCCGAGAAGATCCTGTTCAGCGTGATCGCCGGGCCGGGGAAGACGATCCCCAACAACACGCACTTCGACACCACGCGGGCCAACATCGAGTTCACCGGCGCGGAGGCGCTCGACATCCCGATCCCCGAGGCGCGTGTGCCCTCGTCGGATCACCCCTTCAAGGGCAACATGGACGTGGCGGCGCTCGAGCGGGCGCTGGCCGAGTGCGACGTGCCCGCGGTGATGGTCACGGTCACCAACAACTCGGGCGGCGGCCAACCGGTGTCGATGGAGAACCTGCGGGCGGTGCGCGAGGCGTGCGGCAGCGTGCCGCTGTTCCTCGACGCATGTCGCTTTGCCGAGAACGCCTGGTTCGTGAAGCTACGCGAGGAGGGCTACGCGGACGCGGCCGTCCCGGACATCGTGCGCGAGATGGCGGCTCTGGCCGACGGCATGACGATGTCGGCCAAGAAGGACCCGCTGGGCAACATCGGCGGCTGGCTGGCGGTGGACGACGACGACCTGGCCGAGCAGGCCCGCAACCTCCTGATTCTCACCGAAGGCTTCCCCACCTACGGCGGCATGGCCGGCCGCGACATGGACGCTCTGGCTCAGGGCCTGCGCGAGGCCGTCGACGAGGACTACCTGCGCTACCGCATCCGCTCCACCGCCTACCTCGGCGAGGCCCTCGACCGGGCCGGCATCCCGGTGGTGCTGCCCGTGGGCGGGCACGCCGTCTACCTCGACGCGCGGGCGCTTCTCCCCCACATCCCGCCGCTCGAGTATCCCGGGCAGGCGCTCGCCGTCGCGCTCTACCGCGAGGGCGGCATCCGCGGGTGTGAGATCGGCACCGTGATGTTCGGCCGCCGGGCCGACGGTAGCGAGGAACCGGCTGCGATGGACCTGGTCCGGCTAGCCGTGCCGCGACGGACCTACACCCAGTCCCACATCGACTACGTGATCGAGGTGTGCGAGAGGGTGGCCGCGGGCGCGACCGGCCTGCGCGGGCTGCGGATAGTCGAGGAGCCGGCGCAGCTGCGCCACTTCACGGCGCGCTTCGAGCCGCTCTGAGCCTGGTGCCGAGCAGCTCGCCGACCCGCTCGGGCTGCTCGGTGACCTGACGCCAGGAGAGGCGGATCACGTGGAAGCCCGCGAGCTCGAGGTCGAGATCGCGAGCGCGGTCCTTCTCGAAGGTGTACGGGTTGTCGTGGATGCCACGGCCGTCGGTTTCGACGATCAGGTTGTGTGCGGGCCAATGGAAGTCGACGCGGTGGTTCTCTGCGTGGCGATTGACGACGGGAAGCGGCAGGTTCGCCTTTCTCAGCAGTCTCAAGAAACGGCGCTCCAGCTCGCTGCGGGTGAACGGCACCTGGGGAAGGAGGCCGGCGAGCGCGCGGCGGAGTCGTTGGGTGCCCGGTCGGCCGGTGGCTCGCTCGAGGGCCTCCGCCATCCGCGTGCGGCCGATCAGCTTCTTGACGAAGGCCTGCTCGACGGCGCGGTTGAGCTCGGACGGGTTGCTCGCCGCGACGTCGATGAGAGTCCGTTCAACTGTTGTGCACGGGATGCGGTGGCGGCGCGTGGTGTCGCTGTACGGCAGCAATGAGGGTGAGCAGTGCAGGGGAGCCGGAACACCCGGTGATTCTCGATCCGGACGCGGATCTGTTCCGGCGCTGAGCCCCGCCGCCAGCAGCTGGCGGCGGGCCACCACCCGGTGCTGGCGGCCGGCGATCTCGGCGACGATTTCCCACGCGGACACAGGTTGAGGTTCCATAACCGCCAAAGCTGTGGCAGCGCCCGATTCGCCCCTTTACTGCTGTCGTTACTCCCCGCGACCCCGGCTCGTCTTGAAGTCGATCACCAGCGGCACGCCCTGCAACTCGTAGCGCTCGCGCAACCGGTTCTCCATGAAGAACGCGTAGTCGCGGGTCACGCGGCCGCGGTGATTGACCTGGATGGCGAAGCGCGGCGGGGAGGTCTCGAATTGCGCCATGTAGTAGATGCGCAGGCGTTTGCCGCCCACTGCCGGCGGCTCGCGGATCGTCTGCACGTCGGCCACGAAGCGGTTCAGCTCGGCGGTCTGGATCCACTCCGAGGCGCGGTCGGCCAGGCGCAGCGCCTCGGCCACCAGTCGCTTCAGGCCGCGCCCGCTCTGGGCCGAGACCGCCATCACCTGCGGGCGCTGGCGCAGCTTGCGCGTCACCCGGGCCTTGGCGTCCTCGAGGTCGGTGTCGGTGACGTCCCATTTGTTGAGCGCGATGACCGTCGCGCACTTCTTCTTCATGGCCAGCTCGGCGACGTGGAGGTCCTCCGAGGTCACGCCCTCGGTGGCGTCGCAGACCACGATGGCCACCTCGGCCCGGTCGGCCGCCTGCTCGGAGCGCAGCTGCGCGTAGTAGTCCACCGTGCCCGCCACCTTGGCCCGCCGCCTCAGGCCGGCCGTGTCCACCAGCACGACGGGGCGACCGTCGAACTCGATCCGGGTGTCGATGGAGTCGCGGGTGGTGCCCGCCACCGGGGTGACGATCACGCGCTCCTCCCCCAGCAGCCGGTTGGCCAGCGACGACTTGCCCACGTTAGGGCGGCCGATCAGCGCGAGCCGGGTGGCCTCCTCCTCAGGGGCCTCGCCGTCGGGCAGGCTCTCCACCACGCGGTCGAGCAGGTCGCCGGTGCCCAGGCCCTGGGTGGCGGAGACCGCCACGGGGTCGCCGAGGCCGAGCCCGTAGAACTCTGCGGCCAGGCCCGTCTGGCCCGCGTCGTCGACCTTGTTGGCGGCCACGATCACCGGCGTGCTCGCGCCGCGCAGCTCGCGGGCCAGCTCGGCGTCGCCGGGCCGCAGTCCCGCCCGGGCGTCCACGACCATCACGGTCAGATCGGCTTCGCCCAGGGCGATCATCGCCTGGCGCCGGATCTCCTCGGCCATCTCGTGCTCGCCCGCGAAGTCCACGCCACCGGTGTCGATCAGAGTGAACTCCCGGCCGTTCCAGTCGGCTTCGATCTCCTTGCGGTCGCGGGTGACCCCGGCCTGCTCGTGCACTACGGCGGCTCGCGTTCCGGACAGGCGGTTGACCAGCGTGGACTTGCCCACGTTCGGGTAGCCGACGACGGCCACGGTCGGGCGCTTCACCGCTCCGTCTCCACCAGCTCGACGATGCGAGCCACCACCTCGTCCACGCTCAGCCCGGTGGTGTCGAGCTCCACGGCGCCCGGGGCCACGGCCAGCGGTGAGTGCTCGCGGCCGGCATCCTGTGCGTCGCGCAGGGCCTGGTCGCGCAGCACGGTCTCAATGTCGGTACCGAGCTCCGCCGCGCGGCGGCGGGCGCGCTCCTCGGGGCTGGCCGTGAGGAACACCTTGACCCCGGCCTCGGGGGCCACCACCGTGCCGATGTCCCGGCCCTCGGCCACCCAGTCGCCGCTGGCCAGGAGAGCCTTCTGCTTTCCGGCCAGCGCCTCGCGAACCGCCGGGTTGGTGGCCACACGGGAGGCGGCCTCCGAGACCTCGGGGGCGCGTATCGCCTCGGTCACGTCCTCGCCGTTGGCGATCACGCGCTCGCCCAGCTCGATATCGAGCGCGTCGGCCTGGGCCGAAGCCGCGCCGCCGTGGCGCAGGGTGAGCAGCCCGACGGCGCGATACATCGCGCCCGAGTCGAGGTAGGGGAAGCCGAGCGCCAGCGCCGCCGCGCGCGCCACCGTGCTCTTGCCCGCTCCCGCGGGACCGTCGATCGCCACGACCATCTCGGCGAGGTTAGGCCAGGAGGGCTTCGAGGTCGGCCTGGAAGCCGGGATAGGACACGGCGGCGGCCTCCATGCCGGCCACCTCCACTCCCTCGGCCGAGGCCAGGCCCGCCACGGCGCCGAGCATGGCCATGCGGTGATCGCCGTGCGAGTCGATCGTCCCCCCGCGCAGCGGCGAACCGGTCCCGCGCACCACGAAGCCGTCGGCCGTCGCCTCGATGTCGGCCCCGAGGCCGCGCAGGCCCCGCACCACGCCGTCGATGCGATCCGACTCCTTCAGGCGCAGCTCCTCGGCGCCCCTGACGACGGTCTCACCCTCGGCACATGCGCCGAGCAGAGCCACCAGCGTGAGCTCGTCGATCGCCAGCGGCACCTCCTCCGGGGACACCTCCGTGGCCTCGAGCGGCGCGGAGGCCACGTCGAGCTCACCCACCGGCTCCTCGGCCGTGTCGGTGCCCGGCTCCTCGAGGTCGCCCAGGATCACCGCCCCCATGCGCTGCGCGATCCGCAGGAAGCCGGTGCGGGTCCAGTTGAGCCCGAGGTTCTTGACCACCACCCGCGAGCCGCCCACGACCGTGGCCGCCGCCACGATGAACGCCGCCGACGAGGGGTCGCCCGGGACGACGATGCGGTCGAGCTCGAGCTCGTCGACGCTCGACACGGTCATCGACAGCCCCTCGCGCTCGAACGGCACCCGGGCGCGGCGCAGCAGGCGCTCCGTGTGGTCGCGGCTCACCGATCGCTCGGTGATGGTGGTCGATCCGGAGGCGAGCATTCCGGCGAGCAGCAGGCAGGACTTGACCTGGGCGCTCGCCACCGGCAGCTCATAGTCGACTCCGTGCAGCTGCGTGCCGGTCACGGTGAGCGGCGGAAAGCGCCCGTCGCGCGCCTCCAGGCGGGCGCCCATGGCGCTCAGCGGCTCCACCACGCGGTCCACTGGGCGGCGGCGGATGGAGTCGTCGCCGTCCAGCGTCCAGACCCCGCCCGGCTGCCCGGCCAGCCAGCCGGGGAGCAGCCGCATGAGGGTCCCGGCGTTGCCCACGTCGAGCAGGCCACCGGTGGCCTCGAGCGGCGCGTGGAGGCCCACCCCGCGGATCAGCAGGCCGCCGTCCGCCTCGTCGCGCTCGACCCCCGCCCCCAGGGTCAGCACGGCCGAGAGCGTGGACTGCGTATCCGCCGAGTCCAGATAGTTGTGCACCACCATCGGCTCGTCGCACATCGCACCGAAGAGAGCGGCCCGGTGCGAGATCGACTTGTCGGCCGGCGGCGTGTACTCCCCCCGCAGCGCGCCGGAGGGATCGAAACGGACGGTGGAGCTCACTCCTCGCCGACGGGGAAGCCGAGCCCGCCGATCAGCTCGCGAGCGCGAGCAGCATCCTCATCACCGGCGAGCCAGAGCGTCATGGCCCCCGTCCGCATGTCGGCGGCCGGCGCCAGCGCCATGTCCACGATGTTCACGCCCGACCTGCCCAGCTCCAGTGCCACCTGCGCGACGATACCCGGCCGGTTGGGGACGGTCAGCCGCAGCTCGTGCACCGGGCCGCCCGGCACCTCGGCTTCCAGCAGCAGACGACGGTCCTCCCGGGCGCGGTCGTTCCACTCCGCCACGCCCTCGCCGCTCTCGAGCCGGCCCGCGACCGCCTCGAGCTCCGCGCCGAAGGCACGGATCTCCTCGACGATCGCCTCGCGGTTCGACAGGTAGATGTCGGCCCACATCGCGGTGTTGGCGCCCGCCACCCGGGTGGCGTCGCGAAAGCTCGGGCCCACGTGGCGGAGGGCGTCGCCCTGGTCGCGCAGGCGCGCGCCCGCCTGGTTGACCAGCATGTTGGCCAGCACGTGGGGCAGGTGGCTGAACACGGCGACGAGCCGATCGTGGGTGTCGGGGTCGACCGCCACCGGCCTCGCCCCCAGGTCGATCACGAAGCGGTGCAGGCGCTCGTAGAGCAGGCCCTGGGAGCTGGCGTGCGGGGTGAGGTACCAGAGGGCGCCGTGGAAGAGGTCGGCGCGGGCATGCTCGACCCCGGCGGTCTCGGCGCCGGCGATGGGATGGCCACCCACCAGGCGCGGATCGTCCACCGCCCGCATCAGATCGCCCTTGGTCGAGCCGACGTCGGAGACCACGGTGTCGGGTCCGGCGACCGCCAGCGCCTCGCGCACCTGCCCGGGAAGGGCGCCCACCGGCGCGCAGGCGAAGCACAGGGCGGCGTCCTCGAGCGCTTCGTCGAGGCTCCCGGCCACGACGTCGATCGCGCCCAGCTCCCGCGCGCGCTCGAGCTTGGCCGGGTCGCGCCCGTAGCCCACCACCTCGGCACCCTCGACGTGCTCGCGGGCCGACAGGCCGATCGATCCCCCGATCAGCCCGACGCCGAGTACGGCGACCTTCAACCCACGGTCTCGCGCTCGACGGTCTTGCCGGCCAGCTCGGCCACCGCCTCGAGCTTGCGCAGGTAGGCCTCGAACTCTGACGCCAGCACGGCCTGCGGACCGTCGCAGACGGCCTCCTCGGGCCGCGGATGCGTCTC
The DNA here is from genome assembly GCA_963808545.1 of uncultured Thermoleophilaceae bacterium. Classification (GTDB taxonomy): domain Bacteria; phylum Actinomycetota; class Thermoleophilia; order Solirubrobacterales; family Thermoleophilaceae; genus JACVRW01. The sequence goes on from CAWEGB010000011.1 coordinate 127,459, forward strand.
CACCAGCACCCCGTCGGCTCCGGCGGCCGCCGCGGCGAGCGAGAGCGGCTCCACCAGCGAGCGCTTGCCCGCGGCGTGGCTGGGGTCGATCACGATCGGGAGATGGGTGAGCTCGCGCAGCACCGGCACGGCCATCAGGTCGAGGGTGAAGCGATAGCTCGGCTCATAGGTGCGGATCCCGCGCTCGCACAGGAGCACATCGGGATTGCCCTCCTTGAGCACGTACTCGGCGGCCATCAGCAGCTCCTCGAGCGTGGCCGACAGCCCGCGCTTGAGCAGCACCGGCCTACCGGCGCGGCCCACCTCGGTGAGCAGTGTGTAGTTCTGCATGTTGCGCGCGCCGAGCTGGATCACGTCCGCCACCTCGAGCACCGCGTCGAGGTCGCGCACGTCCATCAGTTCCGTGACGATGGGCAGGCCCGTCTCCTCCTTGGCCTCGGCCAGCAGCCGCAGGCCCGCTTCGCCCAGCCCCTGGAAGGAGTAGGGGGAGGTGCGGGGCTTGTAGGCGCCGCCGCGGAGCATCTGCGCACCCGCGTCGCGGACCGTGCGCGCGGCGGACAGCAGCACCTCGCGCGACTCGACCGTGCAGGGACCGGCGATGGTGGCGAAGTGATCGCCGCCGATGAGGCGGCCGTCCACGTCCACCACCGTGCGTTCGCCGCGGCGGTACTGGAGCGAGGCCAGCTTGTAGGGCTTGAGGATGGGCACCAGGTGATCGACCCCCGGCGCGCCCTCCAGTCCCAGGTTGGCCACGTGCTCGCGGTCGCCGATGGCGCCGATCACGGTCACCAACTCGCCCTGCGACAGGTGGGCGTGGGCGCCCACCGACTCCACGCGTTTGACGACGGCGTCTACCTCCGCCTGTGTCGCCCCCTCTTTCATCACGATCATCATTTGTCCCAAAGCCTCTCAGAAGGTCCTACGTTTCCAGGTGAAGTACGGATGCAGAGCGGCGTCCGGCGGGTGCGACGAGTTCGCGGAGGCGGCCATCGAAAGGGCGCTGGCCGCTGCCGGACGCCTAGCTAAATCGCCAATACCAATAGGCGGAAACGCAGGCGCGCCGAGCGGCGCCCTCGAGGGCGCTGGTGCTGCGGGTCGGCGCGGCCGGGCGAGACATCACCAGGAGTTTTAGCAGGCGGCCGCGCTTGCCCTCACGCGGCCGCGGGGGCGCCGCGGGTCCGCACTGCGCCCTGCAGGTCCTCGGTGGAGAAGCCCTGCGGGGCCTCGCCGCTGGTGGCCCAGCGGTAGAGGACGACGGCGAAGACCTGACGCAGAGCGGAGGCCACCACCGCGCCGATGGCGAAGACCACGACGCCGATCGCGATCAGCACCTCGCCGACGAGACCGGCCGCACCAGACCCCGACAGCACCGCGAAGCCGATGCCGGCCACGATCAGAGCCGGGAGCATCACGAGGAGGAACACGCCGCCGCCGATCGCCGCCATGCCCACGATCTGACCGCCCCAGTGCTGCTTGAAGATCGAGGCGGAGCGCTTGAGGGCCGCCAACGGTCCCGCGTTCTCCAGCGCGATCGCCGGCACGGCCAGGAGGCTGATCACGCTCCAGGCGCCGCCGATCAGCGCGGCGGCGATGGCGGCCAGCTCACCGCGGCTCTCGAGCGCCCGCAGCAGGACGGAGAGCGTCGCCGTGATGAGGGCCCAGCCGGTGATGGCCCCGAGCCGAGACGACGCGGCGCGCAGCCCCTGGCCCAGCCCCGAGGGCTCGTCCTCGAGCGCGGCGTCGACCGCCGCGGCCAGGCCCACCCCGATGAAGGCGGCGATGAAGGCGCCCAGGTAGACGGCCACCGCCAGCAGGATCACCCCGACCACGGTGTCGCCCTCGTCGAGGAAGTAGGCGCCGGCCACCGCCGGCGGCGCAACCAGCACCAGCGCGAGCAGCGCTCCGAGCACCGGGAAGCCGAACAGCCCGGCGTGGCTGCGCAGCAGCCGCCAGCTCTGGCCGGCGAGCTTCCAGCCTCGCTTCCACCTACCCATGGAGCGGAATTGTGCTCAAGTCAGAGCAGCTCGTCCAGAACCGCCAGGAACCTGTCGTTTTCGCGCCGGGTGCCGTATGTCACCCGCAGGCGGCCCTCCTCGCCCAGGGCTTTCCCCGCGCGGACGATCACGCCGCGCTGAGCCAGGCCGTCGACGATCGCGTCCTCGTCGCGGTCACCGAGCGAGACCCAGGAGAAGTTGGCCTGGCTCTCGCTGGTCTCGAGGCCGCGGTCGGCCAGCTCGGACTCCACGTGGACACGCTCGATCACGGTCTGCTCCACCCGGCGCTCGAGCTCGTCGACGTGCCGCAGCGCCTCGGTGGCGGCGGCCAGGGCCAGGGCGTTGACGGAGAACGGCTGGCGCACGCGGTCGACCGCCAGGCGGAACTGCTCGCTGCCCAGCGAGTAGCCCACCCGCAACCCGCACAGCCCGTAGACCTTCGAGAAGGTGCGCAGGAGCACCAGGTTGGGATGCCGGTCGAGCAGGGCGAGCGACTCGTCGGGATCCTGCAGCACGGAGAACTCGACGTAGGCCTCGTCGAGGATCACCGCCACGTGCCGCGGCAGATCGGCCACGAAGGCGTCGATGGAGGCCGGGCTCAGCGCGGTGGCCGAGGGATTGTTGGGGTTGCAGACGATCAGCATCCGCGTGGCGGCGGTGACCTCGCGCGCCATCGCCTCGAGGTCGTGCTCGGCCGCGTCGTTCAGGGACACGGTCACCGCGCGGGCGCCCGACGTGGCCGCGATGTGCGGGTAGATCGAGAACGACGGCCAGGCGTACACCACCTCGGCGCCCGGCTCGAGCATCGCCTCGCCCGCCGCCAGCAGCAGCTCGCAGGACCCGTTGCCGATCGCGATGCGGCCCTCCGCCACGCCCGTGCGGTCGGCGATGCGCCGCCGCAGCACCGACTTCTGCGGGTCCGGGTAGCGGTTGAGAGTGGCCAGCTGCGCCTGAACGGCCTCGAGCACCGCCGGGTGCGGGCTGAAGGGCGTCTCGTTGGAGGCGAGCTTGACCAGGTCGCCGTCGAAGGCGTAGGTGGAGGCCGCCGGGTAGACGGGAATCGCCTCGAGGCGGCGGTTGAACTCGATGCCGGTGGTCACTGGGCGCCCTCCAGGTCGCGGCGCAGAGAGCTCGCCTCGCGCAGGTAGACGTGGTGAGCCTCGGTTTCGGGGTCTGCGTAGCAGTGAAGCAGGAGCCGGATCACGCGTGGCAGCGAGCCGGGCACCGGGATCTCTCTCGTGCACAGGAGCGGCACGGCGCTCAGGCCGAGCAGCCGTGCGGCCACGGCGGGAAACTCGGCGTCGAGGTCGTCGGTGCAGGTGAAGATGCAGCTCACCATCTGCTCGGGAGCCAGCGCGTTGCGCTCCATCACCTCGCGCACCAGCTCCTCGGTGGCGGCGATGATGGCGTCGGCGTCGTTGTCGTCGACGGTCACCGCCCCTCTGAGAGCCCTCAGCCTCATGCGGCGGGTGATTCTGGCAGGCCGGTGATTCCCTGCGGGCCTAGCGGGCCCGCTTGGGTCGCCGGCCCCGTGCCGCCTGCGGTCGCGCCGCCCGCCGCAGGCGCTCCACCTCCGCCTGGGTGAGCCGGCGGCTGCGCCCGGGCTCGAGGCCGCGCAGCCCCAGCGGGCCGAAGGCCACGCGCTCGAGCGCCATGACCTGGTGCCCCACCGCTTCGATCATGCGCCGCACCTGGCGCTTGCGGCCCTCGCGGATCCCGATCTCCAGCACGCCGTGGCGCACCAGGCGAGCGCGGGCGGGCGCGGTGGTGCCGTCGTCGAGCTCCACGCCGTTGCGCAGCGAGTCGATCGCCGCGGAGCCCACCGCCCCGGGGCGGACACGGGCGCGGTAGAGCTTCTCCACCCCGTAGCGCGGGTGGGTGAGGTGCTCGGCCAACTCGCCGTCGTTGGTCAACAGGATCAGTCCCGTGGTGTCCGCGTCGAGGCGGCCCACCGGGTACAGGCGCCGGCGTGAGCGCACGAGCTCGACCACGGTGGGGCGCCCGTGGGTGTCCCGAGCGGTGGAGACCACCCCCGCGGGCTTGTTGAGCGCGTGCACCTCGCGCGGTTCGCGCGTCACCGGCCTGCCGTCGAGCGCCACCCCGCTCGACTCGTCCACGTCGCGGGCGGGGTCGGTGACCGTCTCGCCGGCCACGCTGACCCGCCCCTCGGCCACGAGCGTCTCCGACGCGCGCCGCGAGGCGACACCCGCGTGGGCTAGGAACTTGGCCAGGCGCACGCCGTTAGCGTAGGTGGGCGTGGATCTCTCCCGACTCGAGGAACGGCTCGCGTCCGAGGGTCAGCCGGGCTTTCGCTCCCGCCAGGTGTGGGAGTGGACGGCGCGCGGCGCGGCCTCGTACGAGGAGATGACGAACCTCCCGGTGGGGCTGCGCGAGCGGCTCGCAGCGGCCGTGCCGTTCTCGTCGCTCACCGAGGTGCGCGACGCACTGGCGTCCGACGGCACCGAGAAGGCCCTGTTCGAGACCGCTGACGGCAGGCCGGTCGAGGCGGTGCTGATGCGCTACCGCGATGGCCGGCGCTCGCTGTGCGTGTCGAGCCAGTCCGGCTGTCCGCTGACCTGCACGTTCTGCGCCACCGGGCAGATGCGCTTCGGGCGCAACCTCAGCGCGTCGGAGATCCTCGACCAGGCGCTCCACTTCCGCCGCAAGGAGCCGGTCGACCACGCGGTCTTCATGGGGATGGGCGAGCCGCTGATGAACCTCGACAACGTCCTGGCCGCGTGTGAGCGGCTGCCCGACCTCGGGATCGCCCACTCCCACACCGGGGTCTCCACGGTCGGCTGGATTCCCGGCATCGAGCGGATGAGCGAAGAGGGCCCGCCGGTGCGGCTGGCCCTGTCGCTGCACGCCCCGGAGGACGCGCTGCGCTCGGAGCTGATGCCGGTGAACGAGCGCTACCCGCTGCGCGACGTGCTCGATGCCTGCCTGCGCTGGCACGAGCTCCGGCGACGCCCCGTGTTCGTGGAGTACCTCATGCTCGACGGCGTCAACGACCGCTACGAGCAGGCGGTGGCGCTGGCGGCGCTGCTCCAGCCGCAGCGGGCCTTCAAGGTCAACCTCATCCCGTACAACCCGACGGATGCCGCGTATCGCGGCTCGGGCCGCGACGCGATCGCGGCCTTCCGCCAGGCGCTGGCCGAGCGAGGGGTGCGCACCACCGTCAGACTCACGCGCGGGCGCGATATCGACGCTGCGTGCGGGCAGCTTGCGGCTCGCTCCTGACCGGCCTCGGCCGCCACGGGAGCCGCCCCTCCGCCGCCAGCCAGGAGCCGGCCACGATGAGCAGCAGGCCGGCCGCGGTGGCGACGGTGAAGCGCTCGTCGTAGAGGGTCACGCCGTAGAGCACCGAGAAGCCCGGCGCGATGTAGCCCACCAGCGACGACCGGGCCGGCCCCTCGCTCGCCACCAGTGAGTAGAAGAGCAGGAAGGTGAAGGCGGTGCACACGAGGCCGAGCACCGTCAGGGCCCCAGCGGCCTTCAGGCTGGGCACCGGATCGGGGAGGCCGGCCAGCGCCACGGGCAGGGTCACGATCGAGGTGGTGGTCATCGTGCCGGCCAGCACCCCGAGCGGCTGAGCGTGACCGAGGTTGCGCTTGAGATACCAGGCCCCGAGCGCGTAGCCGAGGCTGGCCAGCACCACCATCAGCCCACCCACCAGCGCCGCCGTGCCACCGCCGGCGTCGAGGCCCAACAGCACGGCCACCCCCACGATCCCGATGCCCACCCCGACCAGGCTGACGGCGCCCGCCCGCTCCTCGCCCTCGAGCGCGAAGGCCAGAAGGAACGTGAACACCGGCACGGTGGCCACGAGGATGCCGGTGAGCGACGACGAGATCTCGCGCTCCCCGAAGGTGATGAGCAGGAACGGGGCCACCACCTGCACCAGCGAGAGCACCACCACCGCTCGCAAACTCCCGTGCAGCGGGCGCAGGGCACCGCGCTGAGCGGCCAGCGGCACCAGCACGAGCGCCGACAGCGCCACCCGGCCGAACACGATCACGCCAGGGCTCGTGCCCTCGTCGAGGCAGACCTTGATGAACAGGTACGAGGAGCCCCAGCAGGCGGACACGACGAGCAGCGTGATCCAGGCACGGCGGGACACCCGGCCGACCTTCGCAGACGCGGCGAGCGGCGGTCCCTAAGCCTCCGGGCCCTGTGCCCGCTGGTCCCCCGCCCGCGCCAGGCGCTCGCGCAGCTCGCCCTCGTCCTCGGGGCTGGGGTCGAAGCGCGCCGGATCGGGCAGGGCGTCGAGGCCCGAGAGCCCGAACAGCTTCTGGAACAGCTCGGTGCTGCGGTACAGGACGGCCCCAAACCGCGAGCGCCCCGACTCCTCGATCAGCCCGCGCTCCAGCAGCGTTCCGACCGCCGATTCGGAGGCCACACCGCGGATGCGGGCGATCTCCGGGCGCGACACCGGCTGCAGGTAGGCCACGATGCCCAGGCACTCGGCCTGTGCCTGGGTGAGCGGAGGGGTGCGGGGTCGGGCCAGCAGGCGCCGGGCCGCGCGCTCGGCCACGGGATCGGTGGCCAGGGTGAAGCCGCCGGCCACCTCGCGCAGCACCACCCCGCGGTAGCCCTCGGCGTAGTGCTCGCGCAGCCGTGCGAGCGCCTCCACCACCTCGCCCTCGGACACCTCGCAGGCGTCGGCCAAGCGCTCAACGGCCACCGGCTCCGGAGACAGGAAGAGCAGCGCCTCGACCGTGCGCGCGAGGTCGTTCACGACACCGGCACCACCGTTATCGGGCCGAACGGCTCCTCCTGCTCCCACCTGGCCTCGCCACCCTTGTACAGCTCGAGCAGCGCGAACAGCGTGACCGCCTCGGTCAGCCGGTCGGCGTCCTTGACCGCGTCGTCGAAGGAGAAGCGCGAGCGGCTGCGCAGCAGCTCGCGCAGGTGGCGCACGCGCTGCTCGACCGACACCGCCGGCCGGCGGACGTGACGCAGGTCGAGGGGCTCCGGCACTCGCAGGAGCTCGCCGATCGCCTCGGCCAGGCGCGCCGGGTCGTAGGCCGCCTCCGCAGCCTCGATCGACACCCGCCGGAGCGCGGGCGGCAGCGGAGCAGAGCGGTAGCGGTGGCCCTGCTCCGCGGCCAGCTGCTCGTGCAGCCAGCCCGCGGCCTCGCGGAAGCGGTGATACTCGAGCATGCGAGCAAGGAGCTCCTCGGCCGCCTCCTCGGGCTCGAGCCCGAGCTCCTCCTCTTCTTCGGCCGGGAGCATCAGCCGCGACTTGAGCTCGAGCAGCGCGGCGATCAGCACCAGGAACTCGGTGGCCGCCTCCAGGTCGAGCTCGCCCGTCCGCTCCAGGTGCTCGACGTAGGCGAGCACCACGTCGGCCAGATCGACCTCGAGCAGATCGATCTCCTCGGAGAGGATCAGGGTGAGCAGCAGGTCGAAGGGACCGTGGAAGACCTCGAGCTCGAGGTCGAGCGGAGCTACGGTCATCGCGGACAGACTAGAGCGGGGGTCCGACGCCCATCGCGGCGCGGACCTCGCCCATCGTGTTCGAGGCGATGGCCCGCGCGCGCTCGGCCCCGGCCGCCAGCGTGTCCTCGAGCCCCTGCGGGTCGGCGCGCAGCTCGGAGTAGCGCTCGCGCACCGGGGCGAGCATCTCCACCACGCCCTCCCCCACCGCCTGCTTGAGGGCGCCGTAGCCCTGACCCTCGAACTCGCTCTCGACGGCCTCCGGCGAGCTGCCCCGGGCCACGGCCAGCATCTCGATCAGGTTGGTGATGCCCGGCTTGTCCCGCGCGCGTATCACCTCGGTCCCGGAGTCGGTCTGCGCTCGCCTGAGCTTCTTGCGGATGGCGTCCGGCTCGTCGTCGATGAACACGAGCCCGGCGTCGGTGCCGAAGCTGGTCGACATCTTCGCGCTCGGGTCCTGCAGGTCCATGATGCGCGCGCCGAGCTCCGGGATCACATGCGCCGGCTCCACCAGCACCTCGTCGTAGGTGGAGTTGAAGCGGCGAGCGATCTCGCGAGCCAGCTCGACGTGCTGGCGCTGGTCGTCACCCACCGGGACCTCGTCGGTCTTGTAGAGCAGGATGTCGGCCGCCTGGAGCGCCGGGTACAGGAACAGGCTGGTGCGCACCAGCTGCTGCTCGCGCTCGGACTTCTCCTTGAACTGGGTCATGCGCTGGAGGTCGCCGTAGGGCGTGACCGAGCAGAGCAGCCAGCACAGCTCGGTGTGCTCCTTCACGTCGGACTGGCGGAACAGGATGCAGCGCTCGGGATCGAGGCCGGCCGCGAGCAGCACAGCCGTGGTGTCGAGGACGTAGCCCGGCAGCGCCCCGGCGTCATAGTTGACGCTCGTGGCGTGCAGGTCGACGATGCAGTAGATCGCCGGGTCGCCGCGCTCCTGGCCCGCGAGGTAGCCCCGGATCGCGCCGATGTAGTTGCCCACGTGCTTGCGGCCCGTGGGCTGGATGCCGCTGAAGATGCGCATCGGGCCGGGCAGTCTAGGCGGCCGGCGCTAGTCCCGGACGATGACGGGAATCCGCTCCACCGCGTTGTTCGAGTAGCCCTTCAGGTTCCAGGGCTGCTCGAGCGGCTGCGTGTTGCCGGCGGAGTCGGTGGCCCGTGAGCAGATCTCGTGCTCGCCGGGCGCGGCCTCCCACCCGAAGCTCCAGCCCCGCCAGGCGGCCGGTCCCTGCTCGGGACCGAGCTCCGCGTCGGCGAAGCGCGAGCCGCCGTCGGTGGACACCTGCACGCGCTCGATCACCCCGTGGCCCGACCAGGCCCGGCCGCGCAGCTCCACCCAGCCGGGGGCCAGGTGACGCTCGCGCGTCATGAACTCGGGGACGCCGGGCGGCTCGGTGAGCGAGCGCGGGAGCATGCGGGTGACCGGTTCACCGGGCGTCCCGTCCTCGTCGTACATGCGGTAGGCCACGGAGTTCTGGAAGCCCTCGAACGGCTGCTCGAGCAGCGTGATCTGCGCCAGCCACTTGACGTTGGTCATCCCGTACCAGCCGGGCACCACCAGGCGCAGCGGGAAGCCGTGCTGCGGTGGCAGCGGCGCGCCGTTCATCTCGTAGGCGAGCAGGCCCTCGCGGGCATCGGCCACCGAGAGCGAGCGCTCGTAGGCCATCGCCTCCTCGCCCTCCAGGCCGTGATCGAGCCCTGCGAACAGCGCCTCCACCGCCGAGCCGGCCACGCCGGCCTCGTCGAGCAGCGGCGCGAGCGGCGTGCCGCCCCACTCCGCGGTGCCCACCGCCTCGGTCAGCCAGGGCTGGCTCACCGGGCGCGGCTCGAGCAGCGCCCGGCCGTTGCCGGCGCACTCGAAGGTCACCGGCATCGTGACCTGCTCGCGCTCGCGCAGGTCGCCGAGCGACAGCGACAGGGGACGCTCCACGGCGCCACCGATCTCGAGGCGGAAGCCCTCGGGCTCGACCACCGGGATGTCGTAGTGGATGAGCAGGTAGTGGAGGCCGACCGGGGTGACCGGATAGCGCAGGGCCTCGAGCGGCAGCCCGTGGTTGCGGGCGGCGAGGCGCAGCTCGTCCAACGAGAGTCCGTCGACCGTCACGGTACCGGCGGGCGTGCCTTCCATGGCGGCGAGTTTACGCCCGCCGCCCTGCTCGGCATGGCGCTCCGCTCGAGCCTCCGCCACAGGACGGGGCGTGGTCCGAGCGCCACCACGCTCCAACCACCGCGCGACCGGACCGGAGCGCCACAGGCGAGCCCTACATCGCCCCCGTGCCACTGGCCGCGGCGTCCTGCGCGCGCTCGGGCTCGCCGGGGTTGTCGTCCTCGGGACGCCACCTCACCACCGGCCGCTTGGCCGCGCCGGCTTCGTCCAGCCGGCGCACCGGGGTGGTGTGCGGGGCGGTGCGCGCGATCTCCGGGTCCTCCGCCGCCTCCTCGAGGATGTCTCGGATCACGCCGGCGAAGTGGTCGAGACGTTCCCGGGTCTCGGTCTCGGTGGGCTCGATCATGAGCGCCTCGTCCACCAGCAGCGGGAAGTAGACGGTGGGCGGATGCACGCCGAAGTCGAGCATGCGCTTGGCCAGATCGAGCGTCTTGACGTCCAGCTGCTCCTTGGCCGGCTTGCCCGAGAGCACGAACTCGTGCATGCAGGTGCGGTCGAAGGCGATCGGCAGGTACTCGCCGATGCCCTCGCGGGCCAGCAGCGCCTTGAGGTAGTTGGCGTTCAGCACCGCGGTCTGCGACACGTCCTTGAGGCCGTCGCCGCCCAGGGAGCAGATGTAGGCGTAGGTGCGCACGAAGACGCCGAAGTTGCCCTGGAAGCCGCGCAGCTTGCCGATCGACTTGGGCCGGTCGTGGTCGAGGTCGAAGTGGGGCTCCGCGCCGTTGCCCTCGGCGCCCCGGCGCACCACCTGGGGCACGGGCAGGAACGGCTCGATGCGGTCCGAGCAGGCGATCGGGCCCGCGCCCGGGCCACCGCCGCCGTGCGGCTGGGTGAAGGTCTTGTGGAGGTTGTAGTGGACGATGTCGAAGCCCATGTCGCCCGGGCGGGCGATCCCCATCACCGCGTTGAGGTTGGCCCCGTCGTAGTAGAGCGTGGCTCCGACCTCGTGCACGATGTGCGCGATCTCCTCGATGTTGGTGTCGAAGAGCCCCAGCGTGTTCGGGTTGGTGAGCATCAGGCAGGCCACGTCGTCGTCGGCCTTGGAGCGCAGGTCGTCGAGGTCCACCCCGCCGTCCGGCGCGGTGCCCACCTTGACCACCTCGTATCCCGCCATGGTGACCGTGGCCGGGTTCGTGCCGTGCGCGGTGTCCGGGGTCAGCACCTTGGTGCGCTGCTCGTCACTGTCCTCGTGGTAGGCCCGGGTGAGCAGCAGTCCCGCGAGCTCGCCGTGCGAGCCGGCGCTCGGCTGAAGGGAGACGTGCGGCAGCCCCGCGATCTCCGAAAGCGCGCCCTGCAGCCGCCACATCAGCTCGAGTGCGCCCTGGGCGTACTCGGGATCCTGCAGCGGGTGAAGGCGGGAGTGGCCGGGGAGCGCGGCCACGCGCTCGTGCAGCTTCGGGTTGTGCTTCATGGTGCACGAACCGAGCGGGTAGAAGCCCTCGTCGAGGTGGAAGTTGCGCGACGAGAGCGTGGTGTAGTGGCGCACAAGCTCCGGCTCGGAGACCTCGGGCAGCTCGGCCGGCCGTTCCCGGATCGCCTCGGCGGGCAGCAGCTCGTCCACGGCCACCTCGGGGACCTCGTCGTCGGGCGCGGGCGCCACGAAGGAGCGGCGCCCCGCGCGCGAGCGCTCGTAGATGGTGAGGACGTCGTCGCTCATGCGTGCACCTCGCCGCGGTCGGCCGCGGGTGCCAGAACGGACGCCAGGCGGTCGATGTGCGCCTTGGTGCGCCGCTCGGTGACGGCCACCAGCAGGCCGTCCTCGTACTCCGGGTAGTCGCGCTTCAGCCGGTAGCCGGGGTTGATGCCCGCGGCCCGGGCCCGCTTGACGAAACCGTCGAGGTCCGGCACCCGCACCGCGAACTCGCGCACCACCGGGCCGGGGTTGATGGCCTCGAGCCCCAGCGTCTCGCGGGCGTAGTGGGTGCGCCTGAGCATCAGCTCGGCCAGCTCCACCAGCCCTCGCTTGCCCAGCCAGGACAGGTAGATCACCCCGGCCAGCGCGTTGAGGGCCTGAGCGGTGCAGATGTTGTGGGTGGCCTTCTCGCGCCTGATGTGCTGCTCGCGCGTCTGAAGGGTGAGCACGAAGCCGCGCCGGCCGTCCGCGTCGCGGGTCTCGCCCGCGATCCGCCCCGGCAGCTTGCGCAGGAAGCGCTCGTCGGCGGCGAAGAAGCCGAACGATGGCCCACCGAAGTCGAGCCGGTTGCCCAGCGACTGGCCCTCGCCCACGCAGATGTCGGCGCCGAGCTCCCCGGGCGGCTTGAGGATGCCCAGCGGAAGCGGATCGGCCGCGCACACGAACAGCGCGCCGGTGTCCTTGCCCGCGTCGGCGAGCCCGCCCAGCTCCTCGACCGTACCCAGGAAGTTCGGCTGCTGGACGAACACCGCGGCCGTGTCGTCGTCCACCGCGGCGGCCAGGGCCTCGCGGTCGGTGGCGCCCTCGTCGTCCAGCGGAACCTCCACCACCTCCATGCCGTAGCCGGCCGCGTGCGTGCGCAGCGCCGCCCGCGAGTGCGGGTGCAGCCCGCGCGAGGCCACCAGCCGCCTGCGCTTGGTCTCTAGCTTGGCCAGGTAGCCGGCCGCTGCGACCGCGCTCGGCCCCTCGTACACCGACGCGTTGGACACCGGCAGGCCGGTGAGCTCGGAGATCGCCGTCTGGTACTCGAACATCACCTGCAGGCCGCCCTGCGAGACCTCCGGCTGATACGGCGTATAGGGCGTGAGGAACTCGGAGCGCCCGATCAGCGTGTCCACCAGCGAGGGCACGTAGTGGTCGTACATGCCCGCACCCAGGAAGCTCACCTCGGCGTCGGCGTGGCGGTTGCGCGCCGCCAGCTCGGCCAGGTGGTCGTTGACCTCCTGCTCGGAGCGACCGTCGGGCAGGTCGAGCTCGCGATCGAGGCGCACGCCCTCGGGAATGTCCTCGAACAGCTCGTCGAGCGAGCTCGCGCCGATGGCGGCGAGCATCTCCCGCAGGTCTTCGTCGGTGACTCCGGTGTAACGGCTCATCAGCTCGTCTACGAAGCTAGCTACCCGATTGGAGCAACTCCCGGTAGGCCTTGACGTCGAGCAGCTGATCGAGCTCCGACGGGTCCGAGAGCTTGACCTTGACCATCCAGCCCTCGCCGTACGGGTCGGCGTTGACCCGCTCCGGGCTCTCCTCCAGCTCCTGGTTGACCTCGGTGATCTCCCCGGACAGAGGGGCGAACACGTCGGACACCGCCTTCACCGACTCGACCTCCGCGTAGGCCTCGTCCTTCTTGACCAACGCACCCACCTCGGGCGGGTCGAAGAAGACCACCTCGCCGAGCGAGTCCTGGGCGTACCAGGTGACCCCGAAGGTCGCCGTCTCTCCGTCGATCCGGGCCCAGTCGTGCTCGGGGTGATACCTGAGCTCCTCGGGATAGCTCTCAGCCATGGTCTCCTTCGTTCTCGGGGTCGTAGAGGGGCTTCTCCCGGACCTCCGCGTCGCGCAGCTTGCCGCGCACGTCCACCTGGATGCTCGTACCCGGATCGGACGCTCCCACCGGGAGGTAGCCCATGCCGATCCCCACGTCGAGGCACGGCGACAGCGAGCCGCTGGTCACGACACCCTCGCCCGCTTCGGTGCGGACCGGGTTGCCCTGGCGCGGGATGCCCGGGCCGGTGAATGCGAACGGGACCAGGATCTGGTCCGGCTCGGCGCCGCGCAGGGCGTCGGCACCGATGAAGTCCGTGTCCAGCTTGCAGGCCCAGCCGAGACCGCCCTCGAGCGGGTTGCGGTCCTCGGACAGGTCGTTCCCGTAGAGGTGAAAGCACACCTCGAGCCGCAGGGTGTCCCTCGCGCCGAGGCCCGTGGGTTTCACTCCCTGGCCGAGGAGGGCGTCCCAGACCGCCGTCGCCCCGTCGGGCGGGAGCATCAGCTCGCAGCCGTCCTCGCCGGTGTAGCCGGTGCCGCACACGAGCGTCTCCACGCCGGCGACCTTCAGGTCGGCGCTGCGCATCCGCGCCGGCAGCTCTCCGTCGGTCACCGCGGTCAGCGCCTGACGCGCTCGCGGCCCCTGCACGGCGAGCATCGCCCAGGCCGAGGCCACGTCGCGCACCACGATCTCGAAGGCCTCGGCGTGGTCCTTGAACCAGGCCAGGTCCTTATCGTGGTTGGCGGCATTGGTGACGGTGAGGAAGCGCTCCGGACCCAGCCGGTAGGTGAACAGGTCGTCGAGCACACCGCCGTCGTCGCGACAGAGCAGCGAGTACTGGGCGCCGCGCTCGGCAATCCTGGTCACGTCGTTGGACAGGATCCGCTGCAGGAATCGCTCGGCGTCCGGTCCCGACGTCTCGATCTCGCCCATGTGGGAGACGTCGAACATCCCGGCCGCCGTGCGTACGTGCACGTGCTCACCCCGGATGCCCTCGTACTGGACCGGCATCTCCCAGCCGGCAAAGGGCACGAGCCGCGCTCCCGCCTCTTCGTGGCGGTCGTACAGCGGGGTGCGCCGGAGGGTTTCGGTGGGGGCGGCCAAGCCGCCGTGAGGTTACCCGGCTACCCCCGGGTCCACGCCCCGTCGTCGGCTGGTCAGCCGCCGGTGGGTATGGGCAGGGCAACCGCCACGCAGAGCAGCACGAGCACGGTCACGCAGGCCGTGACGATCCGCCGGGCGACCTTCTCCACGTCCACCTGGGGACGGTGGCTCGGCGGCGCCGGGGGCGCCGACCGCTGTGCTTCGTGAGCCAGATGCAGGGCCAGGGCTCTCATCGCCATCTCCGATCTGAGGGGGTACACGCAAGACCCGACCGGCACAGGGGCCGGGTTATTCCGCGCGGTCGGCTCAGCCGAGGCCGTCGAGCACCGCTGCCACCACGGCGAGGGCCACCTCGGCCCGGCTGCGAAGGGAGTCGGCCCCCACCCATTCCTGCGGCGTGTGGGCGCCCCCGCCGCGAGGCCCGAGGCCGTCGATGGTCAGCGCGATGCCGCCTGCGGCCATGTGGCTCGCGTCGCTGGCACCGCCCCGCTCGGCCGCGGCGATCGGGCGACCGAGCAGCGACGCGGCCCGCTCCAGCGGCTCGCGCGTGGCCTCGCGGGCGTCCATCCCCGGCCAGGCACGGGCCAGGGTCGTGGTGAGCTGCACGCCGCCGTGCTCGTCCGGCACGGCATCGAGCACGGGAGCGAACGCCTCGAGGCGGTCGGCCCGGAGGTCGCAGATCAGGCGGCCGGCGGCGGGAACCACGTTGAAGGCGTTGCCCGAGTCGAGGATCGTCGGCACGGCGGTCAGCCGGTCGCCGCCGCGCGGATCGCTCTGGCCCGCCACCACCTGCGCCGCGTGCGCCAGGGCAAGCAGTGCGTTGCGGCCCCGGTGGGGCGCGGAGCCCGAGTGGGCCGGGCGGCCGACGGCGTCCACGCGCAGAGTGCCGGCCGCCTTGCGCTTGACGATCACCGCCTCCTCGCCCTCGCGCGTGCGCTCGCCGGCCTCGAAGCAGAGGCAGGCGTCAAAGCCCGCGAAGCGCTCCGCGTGGGCGAAGCTCGCCGTGCGCCACTCCTCGTCGTTGACCAGGAGCACGGCCAGCTCCCCGTAGCGGGCCGGCTCCGAGGCCAGCTCGCGCATCACGCCCAGAGCCAGCGCCACCCCGCCCTTCATGTCCACCGCGCCCGAGCCGGTCAGGCGATCGCCGTCGCGCTCGAGCGGCCGGTGAGCGTGGTGGGCCACCACGGTGTCGAGGTGGCCGAGCAGCAGCACCCGTCCGGCCCCCTCCCCGTCGAGGCTCCCGTACAGGTCCGGCGCATGGTGGGGGGTCGAGCAGGGCAATCGCTCGATCCGGGCCTCGGGCGGCAGGAAGGCCGTGGCCAGCGCCACGCACTCCTCGGCGCCGGGCACGTCGCCTGACGGCGAGGACACGCCCACCAGCGCCTCCAGCTCGCGCTCGGCCACCAGGGCCAGGCGGGCGGCCGCCTCGTTCACAGGCCGCGCGCGAAGTGGTGGCTCGTGATGCGCATTCCGGCGTTCAGGTAGAGCCGGTGCGCCTGCTCGCGCTCGGGCCCGACGCCCGAGTCGAGATGGAGCTCGTCGCACCCCAGCCGCCGTGCCTCGGCCGCGCACCAATCGAGCAGAGCCCTGCCGTGGCCGCGGCGCCGGGCGTCCGGGTGGGTCGAGAGATCGTCGACGTACAGCGTGTCGCCCCAGGCCAGGTTGCGGATGACGCGAAAGCCCGCCACGGCGCTGCAGCGGCCGTCCTCGAACACGCCCACCAGCCGGTAGCCCTGGGGCCGCTGCACCTCGTCGACCCGCTCGACGAACCTGGCCTCGTCGTCGTGATGCGTGCGCAGGGCGCGCATCGCCTCGAAGGCGAGCGCCGTCTGCGGCGGCAGAATTTCTGTCAGTCCCTCAGGAATTCCGGAACGTCGATGTCGTCGTCGGAGATCTCGAGCGATTCGCGCTGGCGCTCGTCCAGCGACACGTCGCGGCGGCGTGGCTCACGGCGCCGGCCGGTGGAGTCCTCGGTGAACAGCGGGGTGCGGCCGGGGCGCTCGAAGCCGGTGGCGATCACCGTCACGCGCACGCCGTCGCCCATCCCGTCGTCCACCACCGCGCCGAAGATGATGTTCGAGTTCTGGTCGGCCGCCGACTGGATGATCTCAGCGGCCTCGTTGACCTCGAACAGCCCGAGATCGTTGCCGCCCGTGATGTTGAGGAGGATGCCGGTGGCGCCCTCCACCGACTGCTCGAGCAGCGGGCTCGATACCGCGTTCTTGGCGGCCTCGGCCGCGCGCTGCTCGCCCGAGGCCTCGCCGATGCCCATCAACGCCGAGCCGGCGTCCTGCATGATCGTGCGCACGTCGGCGAAGTCGAGGTTGATCAGGCCCGGGGTGGTGATCAGGTCGGTGATGCCCTGCACGCCCTGGCCGAGCACGTTGTCGGCCTCGCGGAAGGCGTCGAGGATGCTGGTGCGGCGTTCGACCACCGCGAGCAGCTTCTCGTTGGGGATCACGATCATCGTGTCCACCTGCTCGCGCAGCCGGTCGATGCCGTCCACGGCCTGGCGCATCCGCTGCGTGCCCTCGAAGTCGAACGGCTTGGTGACAACACCCACGGTGAGCGCGCCCACCTCCTGCTTCGAGACCTCGGCGATCACGGGAGCCGCCCCGGTGCCGGTGCCGCCGCCCTCGCCGGCGGTCACGAAGACCATGTCCGCGCCCTTGAGGGCCTCCTTGAGCTCGTCGCGGCTCTCGTTGGCCGCGCCGTAACCCGTCTCGGGGTTCGCGCCCGCCCCCAGGCCGCGGGTCAGCTGGTCGCCGATCTGCAGCTTGATGTCGGCGTCGCACATCTGCAGCGCCTGAGCGTCGGTGTTGACGGCGATGAACTCCACGCCCTTGAGCCCAGCGTCCACCATGCGGTTGACGGCGTTGGTGCCGCCGCCGCCGATGCCGACCACCTTGATGACCGCGAGGTAGCTGCCCGTGTCCATTGAGGGTGTTCCTCTCTCCCAACCGTCCGAAGCTCAAGCGATCATCGAGGGTTTCTCGATTCCCGCAACGACCGCACTGTAGGCGGGGATCCCGGAAACTGTCAACCACCATCGCAACAAATCCTGCAGCCAGAGGCTCGATCACAGGTCGAGGGTGATCCCCCAAGCTCGACCTTGAGTCGAGGGTTGTCAGCCGGCCGGTGCGCCCGTTCCGCCGGTCCCCGTCTGCCCCGCCGGCGGCACTCCGGCCGCTGGATCCTGGGGAGCGGTTTCGGGCACGCCCGTCGGCGCCGGAGCGGGTGTGGTGGTGGGAGTCTGGGGCGTGGTCGCGGGATCCACAGTGGTGGTCGCGGGATCGATCGCCGTGGCCCCGGTCGCGTCCGTCCCGGTGGCCCCCGCGACGCCGGCAGCTACCAGCGTGCCGAGCGCGGTCTGGCCGGCCGGCGCCACCGGGGTGGCCGTGAGGGCGGGCAGGCCGCCGGCCGCGGGCCGGTCGGGAAGCCGCAGGTCGAGATAGGTGGCCCCGTCGGCCTCCGGATCCGCGAGCACGCGCGCGGCGGCGATCCACTTGGCGTGGGCCCGCGAAGAATCGCCGAAGATCAGCTCGGGGCCGTCGCTCAAGATGGCCACCAGGCCGTCGCCGCCTCGGACCGAGATGGCCTCCACACGCCTGCGCAGCGGAGCAGGCGCGGCGCCGGCTATCCGCGCGGCGCCGACGGCCTGGGCGTCGGCCAGCCGATCGCCCCGGGCGCCCTTGACGTCATCGACCGCGATCGCGGGCAGCCTTCCCTCCACCGGCAGCCCGCGAAGGATGGTGCCGTCGCCGGCCACCGGCACACGCCGGCCTCCGAGCTCGATCAGCGCGGCGGGATGATGCTCGAGCACACGGATGGCGAGGCCGTGGGGGAAGTCGGAGCGCACCTCGAGGTCGCGCACCACCGGATAGTGGGCGATGGCCTCGTCGAGCACCTCACGGTCGACGTGCAGCGTGGTCATGGAGCCTCCGGCCGCCACCAGCGCAGCGCGCACCCGCTCGCCGTCCTCGGTGGTCAGTCCCGTGACCTTCACCTCCTCCACCGCGACGAACGACGAGTCGCGTAGCCAGAACTGGTAGCCCGCCGCCAACAGGAGCGCGACCGCCACCAGCGCGAGCACCCGACGGCGCAGCTTCGGGGTCAGGGAGGGAAGCGCCAGGCGGCGCTCGGCCATCAGGCGCCGCCCCGCCAACGCGGCGGCACCGACCCTCACGGTCGCTCGCCCCAGAGTGGCGTGGTGTCCACCTCGCCGAGGAACTGCACCTCGGGCTCGAGCTCCACCCCGAAACGCTCGCGCACCCGCCGCCGGCCCTCGGCCATCAGGGCGATCACGTCGGCGGTGGTCGCCTCGCCGGTGTTCTCCACGAAGTTGGCGTGCTTGTCCGAGAAGCGCGCTCCGCCCACGGTCAGACCTCGGCAGCCGGCCTCGTCGAGCAGCACGCCCGCGCTGCGCCCCTCCGCTCGGGGGTCGTCGGGGTTCTTGAAGGTTGAGCCGAAGGTCTTGATGCCGGAGGGCTGAGCGGCACGGCGCGAGGCGCGCATCCCGGCCAGGGTCGCCTTCACGTCCTCGGGCTCGGCCGGGGCGAGGGCGAACGAGGCGCGCGCCACCACCTCGTCGGCCCCGAGGTTCGAGCGGCGGTAGCTGAAGCCGAGCTCGTCGGGGGTCCGGCGCGAGGAGCCGGCGGCCGAGACCACCTCGACCCAGTCGAGCACGCGCGCGAGGTCGCCACCGTAGGCGTTGGCGTTCATCTTCACCGCTCCGCCGACGGTGCCCGGGATGTTCACGCCGAACTCGAGCCCGCTGAGGCCCGCGCGGGCGGCGAAGGCCGCGGCCTGGGGCAGCCGGGCTCCGCCCCCACAGAGCAGGCGCTCGCCGTCCCGCTCGATCGTGGCCAGGCTGCCGTCCAACTTCATGACGAGTCCTCGGAACCCTTCATCCGCTATCAGCAGGTTCGATCCCGACCCCACCACTCCTACCTCGAGCTCCCGCTCCCCTGCCCAGGCGAGGAGAGCCGCCAGCGCTTCCGGCGAGTCGGGCCGGGCGTAGAAGTCGGCGTCGCCGCCGGCCCTGATCGTGGTCAGGCGCGCCAGCGGGAAGCCGGACCGCACCCCGGCGGGCAGGGTCATGAACCGGCCTCCCCGGTCAGCTCGCGCGCGAGGCGGTCCACGTCGCCCGCACCGAGGGTCAGGACGAGATCGCCGTCGGACAGCTCGGCCTCCAGCATGCGTCGGGCCTCGGCCTGTGCCGGGAGCCACCAGACGGGCCGGCCGCCGGCGGCGTCGGCGGCCGCCTGGGCCACGAGCAGCCCGCTGACGCCGGGGAAGTCATCCGGGCGCTCGCGCGCCGGATAGACGTCGAGCACCACCACCAGGTCTGCCAGCGCGAGGGCGCGCCCGAAGTCGCGCGCCAGCATCGCCGTGCGCGAGTAGAGATGGGGTTGAAAGCAGGCCACCAGGCGACGAGGCTGGAGCGTACGAGCCGCTTCGAGCGTGGCGCGGACCTCCGTGGGGTGATGGGCGTAGTCGTCGTACACCAGCGCGCCCGCGGCGGTCCGCCCGTGCTCCTCGAAGCGCCGCCCGGCCCCGGTGAAGGCGGCCAGCGCCGGACCCGCCTCGGCCACGGGCAACCCGGCCTCGCGGCAGGCCGCCAGCGCCGCCAGAGCGTTGAGCACGTTGTGGCGCCCGGGGACCTGGAGCTCGACCGCCACGTCCTCGACGCCGAAGCGAGACCCGCCGGGGAAGAGCTCGAGGTCGCGGGCCCTGAGGTCCTGCTCGCCGTCGAAGCCGAAGTGAACCTCTCCTCCTCGCCCCGACAGCTCGACTCCCGCGCCGAGAACGCGCGTGTCGGCGGGTTCGGCGAACTCCTGGAAGGCCGCCTCCAGCTCGCGCAGATCCGGATAGGTGGAGTGATGGTCGAGCTCCATGTTGAGGACCACGGCCACGTCCCGGGACAGCTCGAGGAAGGAGCGATCCGACTCGTCGGCCTCGATCACCGCCCACTCGCCCGCGCCCCAGGCCGCGTTGGTCTGAGCGGCGCGCAGCTCGCCGCCGATCAGGAAGGCCGGCTCGCGGCCGCAGCGCAGCAGGGCGAGCGCGGCCATCGACGCCGTGGTGGTCTTGCCGTGGGTGCCGCCCACGGCGATCGTCCGCTTGAGGCGCGACAGCTCGCCCAGCAGCTCGCCCCGATGGAGCACGCGGGCGCCCGCCGAGAGGGCGGCCGCCAGCTCGGGGTTGTCCTCGGGAATGGCGGTGGAGACCACGAGCTCGGCGCCCGCGGGCACGTTCTCCGCGGCGTGGCCGATCGCCGGCTCGATGCCGGCCGCCCGCAGCCGCGGCAGATAGGCGGACTCAGCCTGATCCGAGCCGGTGACGGCGGCACCGAGCTGCCGGGCCACCAGCGCCAGCCCACTCATGCCCGCCCCGCCGACGCCCACGAAATGGAGCCGGCGGCCGGCGAACGGCTGCTGGTCGGTTTCCGAGGCCACCGGCGCCGACCCTAACCGGCGTCGCCGGCGGCCGGCAGCAGCCGCTCGAGCTCGTCCGCGATGCGCGCGGCAGCGTCCGGGCGCGCGGCCGCGCGGGCCGCCGCGGCCATCTCCGCCACGCGCTGCGGCGCGTCCAGGAGAGCGCCCACCTCGCGGGCCAGGCGCGGGGCGTCGAGCTCCTCGTCGGGTACCACCACGGCCGCTCCCGCCGCCTCCATGTAGTGCGCATTCCGGGTCTGGTGGTCGGCGCTGGCCTCCGGATAGGGCACGAGGATCGACGGCAGCCCGGCGGCCGCCACCTCGAGCACCGAGCCGCCCGCGCGCGCCGCCACCAGGTCGCTCGCCGCGAGCACATCGGCGAACGGCTCCACGTAGGGGAACAGGTGATAATGCGCGGGCGAGCCGAGCTCGTCCAGCCGGCGCCGCAGGTCGTCGTGATCTCTTCGCCCGCTGGCGTGGAGGATCTGGCAGGGCGCGGCCGCGCCGAAGGCGTCGAGGGCGGCGTCGTTGAGGCGGCGCGCGCCCAGAGAGCCGCCGAACACGAGCAGGCAGGGCTCGCCCGCGGGAATGCCCAGGCGCTCGCGCGCGGCCACGGGATCGGCCGAGCCGGTGGCGGCGGGCACGGGCCGCCCCGTGACCAGGTAGCGCGGGCCGCTGCGTCCGGGCAGCGGAAAGGCGAGACAGACCCGCCGGGCCAGCGGGGCCAGCAGGCGGTTGGCCACGCCGAGATGGCTGTCCGCCTCCGCCAGCACCAGCGGCAACCGCAGGGTCGCGGCCGCCAAGCCGACCGGACCGGCCACGTAGCCGCCTCCCCCCAGCACGGCGTCGGCTCCGCTTTCGCGAAGCACGCGCCTGGCGCGCAGAAAGGCCCGGGCGGCCAGGAGCAGGGCGCGCGCGGCCCGCAGCGGGTTCCTGCGGTCGAGCCCGGCCACCCGCAGCGTGTGGAGCTGGTAGCCCGCGGCGGGCACCAGCTCGGCCTCGGCCCGCTCGCCGCCGATGAACTCGACCTCGACGCCGCGCTCGCGCAGCTCGTGCGCCACGGCCAGCGCGGGCACCACGTGCCCGGCGGTGCCGCCGGCGGCGATCACCACCTTGGGCATCGCCGCCTCTCGGTCAGCGAGCCGAGCCCGCCGCGCGGCGCCGCCCGGGCACGCGCGGCTCGGCTCCTCCGTCGATCGCGTGCAGCTCCGGCTGCGACGGCCGCTCGGCGCCGCGCCGCGCCGCGCCCGGCCCGGCGGCCACGTTCAGGAGCAGGCCCATCGCGCCGAGCAGCACGATCAGGTTCGAGCTGCCGTAGGAGAGGAACGGCAGCGGCACCCCGGTGAGCGGCGCCATCCCCATCACCGCGAAGAAGTTGAGCGTGGCCTGGCAGAGGATGAGCGAGGTGATGCCGGCGGCCAGCAGCTTGGCGTAGCGGTCCTGGGCCAGCTTGGCGGTGCGCAGCCCGGCGTAGCCGATCATCCCGTAGAGCACGATCACCGCCAGGATCCCCACCAGGCCGAGCTCCTCGCCGATGATGGCGAGGATCATGTCGGTGTGTGCCTCGGGCAGGTAGAAGATCTTCTGCACCGACTCGCCCAGCCCGACCCCGAAGAACCCGCCCGAGCCGATGGCGGTCAGGGCCTGCACCGCCTGGAAGCCGGTGTCGCCGGCGTCGGAGAAGGGGTCGAGGAACGAGGTCAGGCGCTCGCGCCGGTAGGGCTCGACGATGGCCAGCAGCAGCGCCAGGCCGGCGAGCGTGCCGGCGATCGCGCCCAGCTTGCGGATCGGGGTGCCGGCGGCCACGAGCAGCGCGCCGATCGAGAAGCAGATGACCATTGCCGTGCCCATGTCCGGCTGCTTCATCAGCAGTGCGCAGGCCGCGCCCACCACCAGCAGCAGCGGCTTGACCAGCCCACCGATGCTCAGGACCGAGGCCGGCCGCGCCGCCAGGACCTGGGCCGCGTACAGGATCAGCGACACCTTGAGCAGCTCCGAAGGCTGGAACTGCACCGGGCCGGCGCCCAGCCAGCGTGTCGCGCCGTTCACCGTGACCCCGAAGCCCGGGATCATCACCAGCACCGTGAGCCCGAACGCGGCCACGAGCAGCATGGGCGCGAGGCCGCGGATCACCTTCAGGCCGTGCCGGGAGGCGAAGTGCATCGCCACGAGCCCCAGCAGCCCGAGGACCACGTAGCGCTTCAGGTAGAACGAGGCGTCGCCGCTGCCCGACAGAAGCGACTCCGCCGAGCTGGCCGAGTAGACCATCACCGCTCCGCCGGCGAGCAGGCAGAGGGTGGCGGTGTAGAGGATCGAATACTCGACCGGTCGCTTGCGGGCGGCGGCGCGCTGGGCCATCCGGACGTTCTTCTACGCGCGAGGACGAATTCATGCCCGCGGCACGAGGGCCCGAAAGCGGTCGCCGCGCTCCTCGTAATCGCGGAACTGGTCGAAGCTCGCGCAGGCGGGCGAGAGCAGCACCACCTCCCCCGGGCGAGCGGCGGCCGCGGCCGAGCGCACGGCGGTGTCGAGATCGCCCGAGCGCTCGAGCGGGACGGTGCCCGAAAGGTCGGCGGCCAGGCGGTCCGCGGCCTCGCCGATCAGGTAGCAGGCGCGGCAGTGGACACCCACCGCCTCGCGCAGGCCGGCGAAGCCGCCTCCCTTGAGGCTGCCCCCGAGAATGGCGTGAACGCCCCCCTCGAACGACTCCAGGCCGCGGCGCGCCGACGCGACGTTGGTGGCCTTCGAGTCGTTGACGAAGAGCACGCCGCCCACCGAGCCGACCTCCTCGAGCCGGTGCGGCACGCCGGCGAAGGCGCGCAACGCGGCCGCCACCGCCTCGGCGGGCACGCCCGCGGCGATGGCTGCGGCCGAGGCGCCCATGGCGTTCTCCAGGTTGTGCGGACCGCGCAGCCGGATCTCCGCGGGAGCCAGCGGCAGCTCGGCCGGGTCGCCGAACTGCACCCGCCGGGCGTGGCCCGGAAGCTCGAACCCGGCAGGGCCGACGGCCACCTGGTCGGCGCTCTGGTTCACGAACACCCTCAGCTTGGCCTCGCGGTAGGCGGCGAGCGTGCCGTGGCGGTCCAGATGGTCCTCCTCGAGGTTCAGCAGCAGCGCCGTGTCGGGGGCGAAGGCCTCGGAGTCCTCGGCCTGGAAGCTCGAGACCTCGCACACCACCGTCGAGCGGGGGTGGATCGTGCCCACCAGGGACGACAGCGGGGTGCCCACGTTGCCGGCCACCTCCACCGGCAGCTCCGCGGCGCGCCAGATCGCGCCCAGCAGCTCGGTGGTGGTGGTCTTGCCGTTGGTGCCGGTGACGGCCACGAAGGGGTTGGGCAGCAGGCGCCAGGCCAGCTCCAGCTCGCCCAGCACGGGCAGCCCGCGCTCGCGGGCGGCCGCGATGGCCGGTGCGTCGGCGGGCACGCCCGGGCTCTTGACCACCAGCGCCGCGCGGTCCAGCAGCTCCAGCCCGTCCGACTCGAGGTGCGCGTCGACCCCCGCGGGCACGGCCGGCGTGGCGCGATCGGCCGCGAACACCGGGCCGCGACCGTGCGCCAGCAGCATGCGGGCCGCCGCGGCGCCCGAGCGGGCCAGTCCGACGACGAGATAGGGCCCTTCGGGGAGGGCCGGCCTCACGTGATCGAGGCCTGATAGAGCGTGAAGCCGATCGCGGCGCAGATGGCCGCGACGATCCAGAAGCGGAGAATGATCTTGGTCTCCGACCAGCCCAGCAGCTCGAAGTGGTGATGGATCGGCGCCATCAGGAACACCCGCCGGCGAAAGCGCTGGAACGAGAACACCTGGATCGCCACCGACAGTGCCTCGATCACGAAGATCCCGCCGATCAGGATCAGCAGGATCTCCGTCTTGGTCATCACCGCGAGGCCGGCGATGGCGCCGCCGAGGCCCAGGGAGCCCGTGTCGCCCATGAACACCGAAGCGGGGAACGAGTTGAACCACAGGAAACCCACGCTCGCCCCCACCAGGCAGGCGCTGAGCAGGGCCAGGTCCTCCTCGCCGGCCGTGATGAACGTCATGGCGGTGAAGGCCAGGAAGACGATGGCCGAGCAGCCGGCGGCCAGGCCGTCGAGCCCGTCGGTGAGATTCACGCCGTTGGTGGCGCCCGCGAGCACGAGGAAGATCAGCACGGGGTAGGCCAGGCCCAGGTTGATCGAGGCATCGATCACGCGCAGGTCGAGCGTCTCCGGCTGTTTGACGTACTCGGTGGCAGCGATCCAGAGGGCGACCGCCGTGAGCGCCTGCACGGCCAGCTTGGTCCTGCCCGAGACACCGAGCGAGCGGCGCTTGCGCAGCTTGATCACGTCGTCGGCGAAGCCGAGCGCCGCCATGGCCAGCGCCGTGAGCAGCACCGCCACGCTCGTGGCGTCGTACTCGGAGAGGATCAGGAACGGCACGCATACCGCGAGCAGCACCGCCAGCCCGCCCATCGTGGGCGTGCCCGCCTTGCCGTGGTGGCCCGCCGGCCCCTCCTCGCGGATCTGCTGGCCGAACTCCTTGAGGCGCAGGTACTCGATGAAGCGCGGGCCCAGGAACATGCAGATGAGCAGGGAGGCGGAGCCCCCGATGACGATCTCGCCGAGCAACTTAAGCGAGCACCCGCTCCAGCCCGACCGAGCGCGAGCCCTTGACGAGCACGCGGTCGCCGGGGCGGGCCATCTCCGCGAGCAGGGCGGCCGCCTCCTCCGGCGAGCCCACCGCGTGGGACTCCCCGGTGAAGCCCTCCAGGTAGCCGAGGGCCGGCGGTCCCACGGGAACGAGCACGTCGATGCCGAGCCGCTCGGCCTGCTCGCCCACCTCGCGGTGGAAGCGGTCAGAGTCCTCGCCCAGCTCCGCCATGGTCCCGAGCACGGCTATGCGCCGCTCGGCAGGGGTCTGGGAGAGGTGGTCGAGGGCCGCCGACATCGACATCGGGTTGGCGTTGTAGCAGTCGTTGACCACGGTCACCCCGCCGGGGAGCTCCACGATCTCGCCCCGCAGCGACGAGAAGCGGACGTCCACGAGGCCTCCGGCGCGGACGCCGAGCGCGCCGGCGGCGGCCACCGCGGCCAGCGTGTTGAGCAGGTTGTGGGGCTCCGAGTAGGGCAGGTCGAGCTCCACGGTGGTGCCGCGCGCCTCGATCTCGGCCCGGCCGGCGTCCATCGAGAGCAGCTGCACCTGACCGCCGGGGCCGAACGTCCAGGTGTCGAGATCGTCGCGCAGGTGGGCGTCGAGCAGTGGCTCGCTCACGGGCACCACGCAGGCCGCACCGGCGGGCAGATCGCGGATCAGCTCGGCCTTGGCCGCCGCCACCGCCTCGACGGTCCCGAGCAGCTCGAGGTGAACTGGTCCCACGTTGACGATCACCCCGACGTCGGGCTCGGCGATCTCGGCCAGCTCGGCGATCTGGCCGGCGCCCCGCATGGCCATCTCGAGCACCAGCACCTCGGTGCCGCGACCCGCTTCGAGGATGGTCAGCGGGACCCCGATCTCGGTGTTGAAGTTCTCGCGGCTGGCGTGCGTGACCGCGCGCCGAGCCAGTAGCGCGGCCAGTATGTCCTTGGTGGACGTCTTGCCGGTGGAGCCCGTGATGCCGGCCGTCCGGCAGCCGAGCTCGCGCCGCCAGGCGGTGGCCAGCCGCTGCAGCCCCAGCAGGGGGTCGTCGGCCACGATCACCACGGCCGAGGCGCACGCGGAGTCGCCCAGCGCCCCCTCCACCGCCGCGAGCGTGGCCTCGCGGTGGGCGGGCCCGACGATCGCGCCCCAGGCTCCGGCCTCGAGCGCTCTCGCCGCGTAGGCGCCACCGTCGGCCTCGGCGCCCGGCAGCCCCACGAACAGGTCTCCGGCCTCGACGGCGCGCGAGTCGATCGTCGCCCGCTCGGGGCCCGCGCGCTCCGGGGCTCCCGCCGCCAGCTCGCCGCCGGCGGCCGCCGCTATCCGCGCCGCGCTGAGGTCGATCACGTCCGCGCTCCCAGGCCCGCGCGGATGGCCTCCCGGGCCACCGTCACGTCGTCGAAGGGCTCCTTGCGCCCGTCCTCGAACTCCTGTCCCTGCTCGTGGCCCTTGCCGGCGATCACGACCACGTCGCCCGGACCGGCCTGCTCGACCGCGCGGGCGATGGCCCGCCGGCGATCCGGCTCCCGCACGGCCTCGCTCCCCGCGCCGCGCATGATCTCGTCGATGATCGCCTCCGGGTCCTCGCTGCGCGGGTTGTCGGAGGTCACCAGCACACGGTCGGCCAGCCGGCGCGCCGCGTCGCCCATCAGCGGGCGCTTGCCGCGGTCGCGGTCGCCGCCCGCCCCGAACACCACATGAACGCGTCCGCGGGTGACCTCGCGGGCGGCGCGGAGCACGTTCTCCAAGGAGTCGGGCGTATGGGCGTAGTCCACGAGCACTCCGAAGTCCTGGCCCTCGTCCACCGGCTCGAAGCGCCCGGGCACCCGGTCAAAGCCGTCCAGCGAGATCTCGTCCACGCCGAGCGAGCGCACCGCCGCCACGGCGCCGAGCACGTTCTGGACGTTGAACAGGCCCGGAAGCGGGGAGTCCACCGCCAGCTCGCCGGTGGGCGTGTCGACGGTGAAGCGCGAGCCCATCAGGTCGAACTCCACGCCGCGCGCGCGGAAGTCGGCGTCGCGCTCGATGGCGAAGGTCAGGCAGTCGACCTCGGCCGCGATCCGCCGCCCGTAGGGGTCGTCCACGTTGACCACGGCGGTCCCCGGTTCGTCGAACAGCCGGCGCTTGGCCGCGAAGTAGGCCTCCATCGACTCGTGGAAGTCGAGGTGGTCCTGGGTGAGGTTGGTGAAGACCTTTACCGCGTAGCGGATCCCGCCCACCCGCCCGAGCTGGAGCGCGTGCGAGGAGACCTCCATCGCGCAGGCCCGGTCGCCGCCGTCGACCATGCGCCGGAAGGTGTGCTGGAGGTCGATGGCCTCGGGCGTGGTGCGCACCACCTCCTCCTCGGTGCCCCCCACCACGCGCTTGACCGTTCCCAGCAGGCCGCACTGGCGCCCCGCGGCCTCCATCAGGTGCCGTACGAGATAGGCGGTGGTGGTCTTGCCGTTGGTGCCGGTGATTCCGGTGAGCTCGAGCTGGGCGGTGGGATCACCGTAGAAGCGCGCCGCGGCCGGGCCCATGGCGGCGCGAACGTCGTCGACCACGATCTCCGGCACGCCCAGTCCGAGCGGGCGCTGGCACACCAGCGCCACCGCCCCGCGAGCCACCGCATCGGCGGCGAATTCGTGACCGTCCACGCGAAAGCCGGGCACGCAGAAAAAGAGCGCCCCCGGGGTGACGCTCTGGCTCGAGTAGGCGAGTCCCGAGATCTCGATCCCAGGCGCCCCATTTCCCATCAGGTCCCGCAGGGTCATGGTGCGCCCGCAGGATAACGACGAGTTCCGTCGCCTCAGACTCAGTTTTTCCCCGTGGTGGCCGATACACACCGCGTGAGCGGGAACGTGCTCAGCGCGCTCGCGCGACTGGCAGAACGCCGGTTCTCGAGCTTCTCAGAGGCTGCCGATGCCGTCCTCGACCTGCTCGAGGCCGAGCTTCCGCCCGGCTCCGTGCTGCTCGGGCAGGTGGATCGCGAGGAGCCCGAGCTGCGCGTGATCGACGTGCGCGGTGAGGCAGCGTCGGTGATCCACCCCGGCTCGACCCTGCCGCTGGCCACGTCGAACGGCAACGGCCACGGGTTGCTCGACCCCGCCACGCTGGGCGCCCTGTCCGTGCGCTCCTACCTGGCCCTCCCGCTCGAGACCGGCGCCGGAGGCGGCGCCATCACCCTGTGCGCGCTGGCGCCGGGGACCGACATCTTCAACCGCAGCCACCTGGAGCTCCTGGCCGTGGCCGGCCGCCTGCTGACCTACGAGTGGGAGACCGTCAAATGGCGGGCCGACCTGCGCCGCCTCAACGAGCGGCTGCGCGACCCCGCTCGCACCGATCCGCTCACCGGGCTGCTCAACCCGGCGGCCTTCGCCGAGGCGGGCGAGCGCGAATGGCGCCTGGCGGAGAGCGGCTCCACCGAGTCCTATCTGCTGGCCTGCCGGCTGGTGAACCTCGCCGAGGTCACCGAGCGTCACGGCTCGGGCGTGGCCGAGCTGCTGCTGCGCGACTGCGCCGACGTGCTCGAGTCGGCCATCCGCCGTGCCGACCACGCCGGGCGGCTGTCCGACGACCTCGTCGGCGCCGTGCTCGTGGGCTGCAAGGGACGCCAGGGAGCCGAGGCCTTCTTCGAGCGCTTCCAGCAGGGACTCGACCGGGTGACCGGTGAACGCCCGGCGAAGCTCGAGCTCGCCTACGCGGCGCTGGCGCTCGGCAAGGCCGAGAGCCCGGAGGCGGCACTGAAGAACGTGATCGAGTCGGCGCGCACCGCCCAGGTCGCGCTCGCAGAAGGGGCGCTGTGAGCACGAAGCAGGCCAAGCCCGACGCGGCCCCCGAGGGCGTCGTCGCCCCCTCGGAGCCCGGCGGAAGCTCGGGATTCCTCAGCGACGTGATCGTCGAGCTCGGCTTCGCCGCGCGCGACACGGTGGAGAAGGCCGTGCGGGCGGCGCGCAGCCCGGGCACCACCGTGGCGCGCGTGCTCGTGGAGTCGGGCGCGGTGACCGAGGAGCAGCTCGCGCACGCCACCGCTGAGCGCTATGGAATCGCCTACGTCGACCTCGGCAGCTTCGCCGTGGAGGCCAGGGCGGCCAATCTGATCAAGCCGTCGGCGGCCAAGCGCTACCAGGCGGTGCCGGTGGGCTTCATGGGCGGCGGGCTGCTCGTGGCCATGGCCGATCCGGCGGACGCCCTCGGCGTGAACGACATCGCCGTGATGACCAAGATGGACGTCAAGCCCGCGGTGGCCTCGAGGCCGGCGCTCGAGGCGCTGCTCGAGTCGCTCCCGCTCCACGAGGACCGCCGCAGGGACGACCGTGACGAGCGCGAGACGCCCGACGAGGCGGCCTCGGAGCCCGACGTCTCGACCTCTTCGGCCGTGTTCTGGCAGGCCGGCGACGAGGGGGACGACGGCGTCCGGGAGGAGCTGCCCCCGGAGACCGAGGAGCTCGAGCGCCTGCGCGAGCGACTGACGGCCACCGAAGCTGAGCTCGACCAGGCCCAGGCCCGCGCGCGCGACGCCGAGCTGGCCGCCGAGAAGGCCGGTTCGCTCGAGAAGGAGCTGAGCTCGGTCAAGACGGAACTCGATCGCGCGCGCGCCGACGTGGACGTGCGGACGGAGGAGCTCGACACGCTGCGCGAGCGGCTGACGGGCGCCGAGACCGAGCTCGTCCACGCTCGGGCCCAGCTGGAGGACGCCGAGCGCAACTCCCGCGAAGCAGCGGAGCGCCTGGAGGAGCTGACCGACGCCGACCGCCGGGCCGAGCAGGCGCGCCAGGCGCTGGCGGAGATGCGCGAGGAGTCCGAGCGCGAGCGCGAGCAGTTCGCCATGGCCGAGCGCGATGTCAGGGCCCGGCTGGAGGAGTCCGAGGCGCGCCGTTCGGATCTGGAGCAGGCGCAGCAGAGCATGCGCACCGCCCTGCGCTCGCTTGCCGACCCCGGTGCCTGAGCGCTACTCGGGCGGGATCTTCAGGTAGGGCAGCGCGAACTCCACGATGCGCTCGAAGGCCGGCGCCGCCACGGTGCCGCCGTAGTAGTCGCCCCGCGGCGTGTCGACCATCACCGCCACCAGCAGGCGCGGGTCCTTGGCGGGCGCGTAGCCGATGAACGAGGGGATGAAGTCGGTCTTCGAGTAGCCACCCTTGATGGCCTTCTCGGCCGTGCCGGTCTTGCCGGCCAGGGTGTAGCCCTCCACCGAGGCCTCCTCCGCGGTCCCGCCCGCGGCCAGCACCCCCTCGAGCATCTTCGACACCTCGGCCGCGGTGCGCTTTGACAGCACTCGCCTGGCCGGCGGCGCGTTGCCGGCGATCACGTACGGGCGCCGCATCACCCCGTGGTTGGCGATCGCGGTGTAGGCAGCGGCCATCTGCATCGGAGTGACGGCGATGCCCTGTCCGATCGGCATGTTGCCCATGGAGGAGCCCGAGTAGTTCTCCGGCCGCAGCACGATGCCGCCCTCCTCACCGGGCAGGTCCACCCCCGTGGGCTGGCCGAAGCCGAAGCGCCGCACCCACTTGTCGAACGGCCTGGCGCCGAGCTTGAGGCCGACCATCACCGAGCCGACGTTGGACGAGCGGGCCAGGATGTCGGCCACGCTGAAGGTCCCGCCGCCGCCGTCGTGGGCCTCGCCCACGGTCCGGTCGGCCACCTGGATGAACGGCGGCACGGACAGCTGGGTGGAGGGCTCCACCAGCCCCTCCTCGATCGCTCCGGAGACGGTGATGGCCTTGAAGGTCGAGCCGGGCTCGAAGTTGGCCTGGATGGCGCGGTTCTGCCGAGCGAAGGCCGGGGCGCCGTCGACGTTGTTGGCGTCCACGCGAGGCCAGTTGGCGAGCGCCAGGATCTCGCCGCTGCGTGGATCCATTACGACCGCGGTCGCTCCCTTGGGCGTGTAGGTCTGACCCACCTCGGCCAGCACGGCCTCGGTGCGCTCCTGGATGCGCGCGTCGATGGTCAGCCGGAGGTCCTCGCCCGGACGCGAGCGTTCAACCTCGACCATGCTCACCGGCTCGCCGAGCGCGTCCTTGACCAGTCGCCGCTTGCCGTCCTCGCCGTGGAGCTCCTCCTCGCGGGAGTACTCGAGCCCGGAGAGGCCGACGTTGTCGGTGCCCACCATGCCCAGCACCTGGGAGGCCAGATAGCCCTGCGGGTAGGTCCGCTTGGGCTCCACCACCGTGCCGATCCCCTCGATCCCGAGATCCTCGATCTTCTGGCCGAGCGAGGCGTCCATCTTCCGGCGCAGGTAGACGAAGCTCGACTTGCGGTCGGTCAACTTCTCGAGCAGATCGCTCTCGGCCTGGCCGATGAGCGGCGCTATGCGCTCGGCCACGCGGGCGGGATCGTCGATCAGGAACGGATGAGCGAAGACTGTGACCGAGTCCTCGGAGACCGCCAGCTCGATGCCGTTGCGGTCGACGATCGTGCCGCGCCGGGCGTCCACGGTCAGGTCCTCGATCTGCTGCGACACCGCCCGCTCCGAGAGTGCGCCGGCCTTGACGGTGCCCAGCCAGGTGGCCCGCAGGCCGGCCACGGCGAGCAGAGCCAGGAAGAGCGCGAACAGCAGGCCGATGCGCCGGTCGATCAGCCGGACGGGTAGGCCGGACCCGCTGCGGCCCCGCCGGGAGGAGCCGCGGGAGGGCGGGCGCCGGGGCGGCGGTCGGCGCTGGGTGGTGGGCACCTGGCCCTAGCCCGCCGGCGCGCCGGTTGCCGGGTCGGTGATCGTGGTGCCGCTGACGGTGCCCGACGGGGGCGTGGCGCCGGTGGCCGCGCCGTTGGCGGTGGCTCCCGAATCGGCCGTGCCGTCCGCCGCGCCCAGATCGGCGGCGGCGGGGTCGTACGGCTGACCCGTGCTCGGATCGATGGCAGCGCCGGTCACCGGGTCGTAGGTGGTGGTGCCCGTGGCCGGGTCGATCGGCAGGCCGGTGGCCGGGTCGAGGGTCGCGCCGGTCGAGCCGGTCTCGGTGTCGCCTGCGCTCGTGTCTCCAGGCGTGTCGGTTCCGGGCGGTGCGTAGGCGCCGCTCGGCGTGGACATCCCGCGCGAGGCCCTTCGCGCGTCGACGCTCGGCCGGGCCTTGAGGTAGCGGACCTGGCCGGGCGCAGGCAGCACCAGGCCCAGAGCAACCGCCTCCTCCTGGACGCGCTCGCTGTTGGTCAGGCGCGCCTCCTCGAGCAGC
Organism: uncultured Thermoleophilaceae bacterium; assembly: GCA_963808545.1. Classification (GTDB taxonomy): domain Bacteria; phylum Actinomycetota; class Thermoleophilia; order Solirubrobacterales; family Thermoleophilaceae; genus JACVRW01. The sequence continues at coordinate 159,754 of CAWEGB010000011.1, forward strand.
AGGCGGGCGTTCTCGCGCTTGAGGGTGGAGATGCGCTCGGCGTTCTGGGCGATGTCGCGGTTCATCTGCAGCAGGTCGACGTTGAAGAAGACGATCCCCGCGAGCAGCAGGAACACCAGGGCGATCCAGCCACGCCCCGTGAGCAGCGCGTCGAGCACGCCGTTCGTGCGCGCCCGCGCCGTCCGGCTGAAGGGCGCGTTGAAGATGCGCACCGGCAGCGGCAGCGCGACCGAGGCGGCGCCCTGCGCGTCGACCCGGGTCGCATGACCCGAGCGGCGGCGGCCGCGAGCCGGGCTCGAAGCGGGCGCGGATCCGGAATGATCACGAGCGGAGCGGTGCCGGCCCGGCGCGCTCCGGGGAGCGGCGGCAGCGGCTGCTCCCCTCCCCATCAGTCGCCCTCCGCCGCGCCAACCCGGCGCGCCGCGCGCAGCCGGCCCGACTTGGCCCGCGGGTTGTCGGCGACCTCGCCGGGCGTGGGCGCCACCGCGCGACCGGTGAGCAGCTCGGCCTCGGGGTCGCGCCCGCACACGCAGATCGGGAAGTCGGGCGGGCACACGCAGCCGCGGGCGCGCTCGGCCAGGAAGCGCTTCACACGCCGGTCCTCGAGCGAATGGAAGGAGATGGCCGCCATGCGGCCGTCGTCTCGCAGCAGGCCCCAGGCGAGCGGCAGGGCGCGATCGAGCGAGTCGAGCTCGGCGTTGACCGCGATCCGCACGGCCTGGAAGACCCGCTTGGCGGGACTGCCGCCGCCGAACCTGCGCCTCACCGCCGCGGGCAGCGCGGCCTCGATCGCGTCCACGAGCTGCGCCGTCGTCTCGATCGGCGAACGTGCCCGCCGGCGAACGATCTCGCGGGCGATGCGCCGCGCGTTCGGATCCTCGCCGTAGCGCCGGAAAAGCTGAGCCAGGCGGCGCTCGTCCCAGTCGTTGATGATCGTGCGGGCATCCAGCTCCTGCCCCGGGTCCATGCGCATGTCGAGCGGCGCGTCGTAGGAGTAGGAGAAGCCGCGCTCACGCGCGTCGACCTGCATGGACGAGATGCCGAGGTCCAGGTAGACGAGGTCGGCCTCCAGCCCCTCGGACTCGAGCAGCCCGAGCCCCTCGGCGTAGTCCATGCGCAGGAAGCGGGTCTGGCAGGCCACCTCGCGCGAGAACTCCTCGAAGCGCTCCTCGGCCACCGGATCGCGGTCGATGCACACCAGCGTGCCCGAAGCGCCGATGCGCTCCGCCATCAGCCGGGCGTGGCCGCCGGCGCCGAAGGTGCAGTCCACCACCGTCTCGCCGGCGGCGGGCCGGGTCAGGTCGATCAGCTCGCCGGCGAGGACGGGTACATGGGCGCGCGTCATGTCAAGAAGGATTGCCAAGGCGCTCCGTCACCTCCTCGATCTCCGCGTCGAGCGCCTGCTGCTCGGCCTGCCAGCGCTCGCGTCCCCAGACCTCCAGATGGTCGCCCACGCCGACCACCACGACCTCCTTCTCGATGCCCGCGTGGGTGAGCAGTGGAGGAGGCAGCGTCACGCGGCCGCTGGCGTCCAGGTCGATCTCGAACGAGTTGCCCTGGTAGAAGCGCGAGAGCTTGCGGTACTGGGATCCCATCGGGTTCAGGCCGCCCAGCGCGCGGGTGATGATCGACTCGTGCGTCTCGGGCGTCCACACCGCCACGCACGACTCGGGATCCTTCGCCAGCACGGTGCCGCTCGAGAACGCGGCGCGGAACCGAGCCGGAATGGCCAGGCGGTTCTTTGCATCCAGCGAGTGCTCGAAGTGGCCGCGAAACGCCAAGGGTCATATCCCTGCGAAGACGTTGGACCGGAGTGGCGGAGTGGGAGGAGCCCCGCCACTCCGGTCGATTGGTGATGCCACGGTACCCCACTCTCCCCCACTACGCAACACCCTGCCCCACCGTTCCGTCCGGCGCGTGTGTCGTGGGGAACCGGTCGGTCGCAGATTTCGCTCCATGAGCGGGTTTGCAAGCCGTGGGAACCGGTGGGGTCCCTGCGGCCCGAAAGCGCGTTCGGGCCGCATCGAGGCCGATCTGGGCGCAATCCTGCTTGCACGAGAGCCCTTGCAAGAGCTCTTGCCGAAACCACGGCCATCCCGCAACCGGGCCGGGTGAGCCCTCATCACCCCTCGACAGCACCCGGAAGGTCTCATCCACATGAAGCGCTTCCTGCGCCTCCCCTCACCGGCCATGATCGTGGCCGTCCTGGCTCTATTCGTCGCGACGAGCGGCGTCTCCTACGCCGTGGCCACGATCTCTTCAGCGCCCCGGCCCGCGCCGCCGGGCCGGGGCCGGACGCCCGGCTAGCTCTCGGGTTCCACCCGGGCGGCCACCTCCCAGTGGGAGGAGGTCTCGTCGCGCTCGATCAGGAAGCGGTCGTCCTCGGGGTAGAAGACGGCCGTCTCGTGGTCCTCGCCCGCGAAGCCCTTGACTGCCTCGAGCGACTCCCAGAGCGTGAACATGACGAACTCGCAGCGGTCGTCCACGTCGCGGCGGAGCATGGTGACGCCGAGATTGCCGGGCGTCGCGGTGTAGCCGGCCACCCCGGTCGCCTGCAGGTAGTCGGCGTAGGCGTCGCCGTCCTCGCGCCTCACGGCGCCGCGCCAGATGCGTGCGATCACGGAAATCTCCTTCGGTGGTGGCAGTCTCGACGTCGCTTCTCGAAGGGCGGTGAGGCTACACCGGCACCACCCCCCCACCCCCGCCGAGCAGCGCGGAGGCGAGCGCGGCCGCCACGAGCAGCAGCACCGACGGGACCAGGAGGAGCGCGACCACGAGCTGGATCTTCGGGCCCGCCCGGGCGGCGTCCTCGCGAATGCGGCGCGCGAGGGCGAACCGCGCATCGCGAGACTGAGCCGCGAGCGTGTCCGCCAGCGGCGCCCCGTGACGGCGGGCGCGCTCGAGGGCCGCGACGAAGGCGCGCACCTCGGGCAGGGGGACCCGCTCCACCAGGCCGTCGAGAGCGGCCGCGAGCGGGACCCCCAGAGCGACCTGGCGGCCCACCGACCGCAGCTCAAAGGCCAGCGGCCCCTCGGAGCGCTCGCCGACCGCCCGCAGCGCCTCGGCCAGCGAGCTTCCGGCGTCGACCGTGACGCGCAGCAGATCGAGCAGAGAGGGCAGCTCGCGCCGGACGCGCCGCGCACGCTCGGCCGCGAGGCGGCCCAGCCACAGATCGGGGGCCAGAAAGCCCGCCACCGGCGCCGCGAGGACGATGGCGAAGCCGAGCCGTCCGGGCGCAAGCGACGCGATCAGCGTCCCGGCGATCCCCGCGAGCAGCGCCGCGGCGAGCTTGGCCGCCATCAGCTCCCGCACCCCGGCCCCGGCCGGCTGGCCGGCCGCCGCCAACCGGGCGCGGAGGTCACGCTCGGTCCCGCTCTGCCGGTAGCGCGGGCGGGCGCCCAGCGCGACCAACATGCGGAGCGGCCCGGGAAGGCGCTCTCCGCGCGACCCCGGGCCGCCGCGATCCCCGCGACGAGCCCCGCCGCTCCACCTGCGTTCCGCCACCGGCGCGGCCAGCAGCGTCAGCCCCGCGGCGGCCGAGGCCGCGGACACGAAGGCGAGGATCAGCGCCGGCGCACCGCTCACGTGCGCACTCTCCCCAGCCGGCGGATCAGGATGGCCGCCAGCGCCTGGAGGCCGATGGCGATCCCCACCAGCCAGGCCGTAAGGAACGAGCTCCACAGTCCCGCGAACCAGCCCGGGCTGGCGAGCTCGGCCAGCAGCGCGCCGCCCAGCGGCATCAGGATCACGATCAGACCGGTGAAGCGCGCCTGGGCCGTGGCGGCCCTGACCTCGTCCTCGAGGCGTCCCTGGTCCTCCATCGCCCGGGCGCTCTGGCGCAGCAGGCGGGCCAGATCGCCGCCGGCGCGGCGCTGGAGCAGGCAGGCCGCGACGATGATGTCCAGCCGCGGCGAGCGCACCCGGCCTCGCATCGCCCCAAGCGCGTCCTCGGTCCCCGCACCGGCCGCGAGCTCGCGCGCCGCGCGCCGCAGCTCGTGACCGGCCGGCCCGGCCACGCCGTCCGCCGCCTCCGCGAGTGCTCCCCGCAGTGAATGTCCGCCGCCCAGCGCATCGGCCAGGGCCACGGCGACCTGCGCCGCGCCGGCGTCGACCGCGCGGCGGTAGCGCTCGCGGCGAGCCCGAAGGACCCTCGACACGGCCCACGGGCCGGCGGCGGCGAGCGCCAGGCCGGCCGTCGGCCCGCCGAGTGCGGCGCCACCGAGGAAGGCCGCCAACGATCCCGACAGCAGCAGCCGCCGGCGCTCGACCGCACCGGGATCGCGTCCCTCCCGCCCCAGCCGGACGAGCACGTCCACCAGCGAAGCAGCCTCGCGCGCGACCGCGGGCACACGCGCGCGCAGACGGCCGGCCAGCCCGCTCAGGAGCTCCCAGGCCGCGACGGCAGCCGCACCGCCGGCGACGAAGGCGGCCAGGAGGGTCACGACGCCTGCGCGTCCCGCAGCGCGGCGAGGCGCTCCGCGAGCGGCCCCGGCCGCGGCTCGGCAAGCTCCCCGCCGCGGCGAAAGAGCTCGCGCACCCCCGCGCCCCCGGCCACCCGCACCACCTCGGTGACCGACTCGATCACCCGTGCTCCGCTCGGCAGCCGGGCCTGATGGACGACGAGGTCGAGCGCGCTGGCCACCTGCTCACGCACCGCGGCGTGCGGCAACCCCACCCCGGCCATCAGGGCGAGCGTCTCCAGGCGCCTTAGAGCGTCCTCGGGCGAATTGGCGTGGACCGTGGTGAGCGAGCCGTCGTGACCCGTGTTGAGGGCCTGCAGCATGTCCAGCGCCTCGGCGCCGCGCACCTCCCCCACCACGATCCGGTCGGGTCTCATGCGCAGCGCGTTGCGCACCAGCTGCCGGATGGTCACCTCTCCGCGGCCCTCGAGGTTGGCCGGCCGTGCCTCCAGCCGCACCACGTGACGCTGACGCAGCCTGAGCTCGGCCGCGTCCTCGATGGTCACGATCCGCTCCTCGCCGGGAATCGCGCCCGACAGCGCGTTCAGCGTGGTCGTCTTGCCCGACCCGGTGCCGCCGCTGACCAGGAGCGAGGCCCTGGCGGCCACGCACAGCGCGAGCAGCTCGGCCAGATCGGAAGGAAGCGTTTGACCTTCCACGAGCTCCCTCAGCGAGAAGCCCTCGCGCCGAAAGCGGCGCACGGTCAGGCACGGGCCCGACAGGGACAGCGGCGGTATCACCACGTTCACGCGCGACCCGTCCGACAGGCGCGCGTCTACCAGCGGTGAGGCCTCGTCCACCCGCCGCCCGAGCGGCGCCAGGATGCGCTCGATCGCCTGCGTGAGCTCCTCCTCGCTCCCGAACTCGACGCCGGTGGGCTCGAGCCGGCCACGGCGCTCGACGTACACGGCGTGCGGGCCGTTGACCATTACCTCATCCACCGCGGGGTCGGACAGCAGCGGCTCGAGCGGCCCGAGCCCGGTGGCCAGCAGGATCACCCGCGCACACAGAGCCTCGCGCTCGGCTTCGGGCAGCGGGGCGGCCTCGCGTCCGACCAGCTCGCGCACCTCCGCCTCCAGTCCGGCACCGGCCCAGGCCCCAGCCTCACCCGATCGAGCGCGCTCGATCAGCCGCCCGCGCAGCGCGACGGCGAGCTCCTCCAGGGCCTCCATGCCCGGGTAAGGGCCGGGCGCCGGAGACCCTCCCCCTCGTCATGCACGACACTCGTGCCATGGATCTCACGCTCATCCCGCTCGACCAGCCTTCAGAGACCCGCGAATTCGAGAAGGGCCGCTTCGAGGTCTACTCCGTAGGCCCGCTCACCCTCGGACGCGCCACCTACCAGCCGGGCTGGAAGTGGTCCGAGCACGTCGGCGCGGCCACCGGGGAGCGTCTCTGCCAGGTCGAGCACGTCGGCCTCGTGCTGAGCGGTGCGGCGGCGGTGCTGATGAGCGACGGCAGCGAGCGGGTGATGCGCGAGGGCGAGTTCTTCTACGTGCCGCCCGGGCACGACAGCTGGGTGGTGGGCGACGAGCCGTACGTATCGCTTCACATCATGGGGAGCGAGAGCTATGCGGCCGGCGAATCGACAGCCGAAGCGAGACGCTGACCTCCAGCGGCTCCCGCCGGCCGGCCAACCGCTCCCGCACCGTCTCGGCCGACACGTGCCGCGCGCTCGGCCCCATGCACGCCAAAGCTTCGGCCTCCGCGCGCGACAGCGTCAGCCCGAAGTAGAGCCGTCGCTCGCGCAGCGTCGTGAAGGACGGCCCGAGCTGGTCGTCGAGGCGCTCCTGCTTGCGGGCGTCGACCGAGATCAGATCGAGCTCGGAGACGAGCTCGGCGAGATGCCCGGGCTCGGGTGTGACCACCAGCAGCACGCCGCCCTCGGCCAGCACGCGGGCGAGCTCGGAGCCGTTGCGTGGGGCGAACACGCTGAGGGCCACGGCCGCGACCCCGTCGCGCACCGGCAGGCGCCCCCAGGCGTCGCAGCCCACCGCGCCGATGCGGAGATGGGCCGAGGCGGCGCGCCGCAGCGCCGCCGCCGAGGAATCGAGGGCGAGGCCCGCCGTTGCCGGCAGGGCGTCGAGCACGCGCGCCAGGTGACGACCCGGGCCGGCGCCCACGTCCAGCACCGCCCCGTCCGCCTCGGCCAGCGCCGCGCCGCACTCCGCCACCAGCGCGTCGCCCAGCGGGTCGAAATGGCCGGCGTCGAGGAAGGCCACGCGCGCCGCGACCATCGCGGCATCGTCGCCCGCGGGGGCCCGTTCACCGCCGGAGAACAGGCTCACGTAGCCCTGGCGGGCGATGTCGAACGAGTGCCCCGTGGCGCAGCGCAGCACCGCCTCGTGACGGTCCAGTCCGGCCTCGCAGTGCGGACAGCGCAGCAGCGGGAGCACGTCCTCGAGCACGCCCGCATGCTACGGCGGTGCATGGTCTAGTTTCGGTGCCGTGAGCACGATCGCCGACGACGCACTTCAGGCCGCCTCCTGGAACCTCGAGCCGCTGGTGGGCGGCGACGGCGCGGAGGGGGTCGAGGACATGCTGGGTCAGGCCCGCGACCGCGCGGAGGCGTTCGCCCAGCGCCACCGCGGCTCCGTCGCCGAGCTGGGCGCGGAGGGGCTGGCCGAGGCCATGCACGAGCTGGCGGCCATCCACGACCTGGCCGGCCGCGCGGGCTCCTACGCGATGCTGAGCTTCTCGCTCGACACGGCTGACCCGGTGCACGGGGCGCTCTTGCAGAAGGCGCGCGAGCTGGGCGCGACGATCGAGACCACCCTCCTGTTCTTCGAGCTCGAGTGGAACCTGGTGGACGACGAGCGCGCCGGGGAGCTGCTCGGCGCTCCCGAGCTCGCCTTCTGCGCCCACCACCTGACCACGGTGCGCCGCTACCGCCCCCACCAGCTGTCGGAGCCCGAGGAGCGAATCCTCACCGAGACGGCCGTCAACGGCCCCGGTGCCTTTGCCCGGCTGTTCACCGAGCAGACCTCAGCGCTCGAGATCGACCTGCCCGGCCGCGACGAGCCGGCTTCCCTCGAGGAGGCGCTCTCGCGCCTCCAGGATCCCGATCGCGAGCGCCGCGCCGAAGCGGCGACGGCCGTGACCGAAGCGCTCAAGCCCAACCTGCGCACGCGCTCGTTCGTGTTCAACACCCTGCTGGGCGATAAGGCCGTGAGGGACCGGCTGCGCTCCTTCCCCCACTGGCTGGCGTCGCGCAACCTGGCCAACGAGGCCAGCGACGAGTCGGTGGACGCGTTGATCGAGGCGGTGCGCTCGCGCTACGACATCGCCCGGCGCTGGTACGCGCTGAAGGCCAGGCTGCTCGGGCTGGAGCGACTGGCCTACTACGACCGCATGGCTCCGGTGTCCGACAGCGACGAGGAGATCCCGTACGCGGAGGCCCGGGAGATCGTGCTCGACTGCTACGGGAGCTTCTCCCCGGAGCTGGGCGAGGCCGCGGCGAGCTTCTTCTCCAACGGCTACATCGACGGCCCACCCCGTTCCGGCAAGCGCGGCGGCGCCTTCTGCTCGTACACCGTGCCGTCGGCGCACCCCTACGTGCTCCTCAACTACACCTCACGGCCGCACGACGTGCTGACGATGGCGCACGAGCTGGGGCACGGCGTCCACGCCTGGCTCGCCCGGCCTCAGGGCGTCTACCACTTCACCACCCCGCTCACGCTCGCGGAGACCGCCTCGATCTTCGGCGAGACGATCGTGCTCGAGCGCCTGCTCCAGCGCGCGCCCGGGCCGGCCGAGCGCCTCGACCTGCTGGCCGGAGCCCTCGACGGCGCGGTGGGGGCTGTGTTTCGCCAGGTGGCCATGAACCGCTTCGAGCACGCGCTTCACACCAACCGCCGCGAACACGGAGAGTTGTCCACCGACCGCTTCGCGGAGCTCTGGCTGGACACTCAGGCGGACCTCCTGGGCGACAGCGTGGAGCTCGACGACGAGTACGGGCTGTGGTGGTCCTACGTCCCGCATTTCATCGATGCCCCCGGCTACGTCTACGCCTACGCCTACGGGCACCTGCTCGCGCTCTCGGTCTACCGCCGCTACGAGGAGCAGGGCGAGGACTTCGTGGGCTCCTACCTCGAACTGCTCAAGGCCGGCGGGGACCGGCCCCCGCAGGAGCTGGGCGCGATCGTGGGCGTCGACCTCGCCGATCCCGGCTTCTGGAACAGTGGGCTCGACCTGATCGAGCGCCAGCTGGAGGCGGCCGAGCGGGCCGCCGACGAGGCGGGCAAGCTCCCGACTTGACGGTGGACCGCGAGCAGGCGGTGCCTGCGAGCCCAGACGTTTCCGATGTGGTCGCCGAGCGCGTACCGCTCCCGGGTGGCGAGGTCGAGCTGGTGCGGCCCCGCGACGCCGAGGCGCTGCTGAGCGAGGACTCGTTCGAGCACGAGGAGTTCCTGCCCTACTGGGCCGAGCTGTGGGCCAGCTCCGTCGCGCTCGCTCACGACGTCGCACTGCGATCGCTGCGAGGAAAGCGAACGCTCGAGCTGGGGTGCGGCCTGGGGCTGCCCAGCATCGCCGCCGCGCGCGCGGGCGGTCGGGTGCTGGCCACCGACTGGTCCTCCGACGCCGTGATGGCCGCCGCGGCGAACGCGGAGCGCAACGACGCGCGGATCGAGACCCTGCGCTGCGCGTGGGGCTCGCCGGGAGCCATCGTCGAGCGGGCGCCGTGGGATCTGGTGCTGGCCTCGGACGTCCTCTACGAGCGCCGCAACACCGCCCTCCTGCTGGAACTGCTGCCTCGCTTGGTCGACCAGCGCGGACTCGTGCTCATCGCCGACCCCGGGCGGGCGGCGGCCCGGCCGTTCATCGAGCACGCGGAGGCCGAGCACTGGCAGGTCAAGGCCACCGGGACGCCCCGGTCCGAGCGCGTGACGATCTACCGCCTGCGCCGCGAGGGCTGAGCAAAGCTCAGCGCGGCAGCTCGGCGAGGCCGGCGTACAGCTCGTGAGCGGCGCGCTCGCCGAGACGCAGGCTCTCGAGCCGGTAGCTCTCGTTGGGAGCGTGGATGGCGTCGTCGGGCAGCACGAAGCCGCTGACGATCGTGGCCACGCCGCGCTCGGCCAGCACGGCGAGCAGGGGCAGGGTGCCGCCCAGGCGTATGAAGGCGGGTGCCGTCCCGCAGGCGCGCTCGAGCGCCTCTGCGGCCAGGCGCAGCGCCGGATGCCCGGCATCGAACAGCGCCGGATCGGCCAGCTCCATCTCGATCTCGACCTGCGCCCCGTCCGGCACCGGTTCGCGCAGCAGGCGCTCGAGCTCCGCGCCCATCGCCACCGCGCTCTGGCCCGGCGCCAGGCGCATGCTCACGTGTGCACGCGCGTGGGAGGGCACGATCGTGCGCGGCTCGCCCAGAGTGACCATGTGCACGTCCACGGCGGGAGCGCTCCCGGTGCGCTCGTAGAGCTCGCTGCCCGCTCCGGGAGCGACCTCCCGGGCGCCCACCGCCCTGAGCGCCTCGGCGCCCGGCTCGAGGCGCTCCCACGAGCGGCGCTCCTCGCCGGAGATCTCGGCGGTGCCGGCCCGGAGCTCCTCGCGCACGTGACCGTCCGGCCCCGGAGCGATCTCGGCCAGCATCGCGCCGAGCACGTGCGCCGCGTTGAGCACGGCGCCGCCATAGAGGCCGGAGTGCAGGTCGCGCTCGCCGGTGCGCACGCCGATCGAGGCCTGGGCCAGCCCTCGCGTGGCCACGGAGATGGCCGGCATGTTCTCGTCGGCCATGAGCGAGTCGAACACGATCGCGCAGTCCACGTCGAGGTCGGCGTCGCGCAGCCAGCGCAGCACAGAGGGGCTGCCCACCTCCTCCTCGCCCTCGACCAGGAAGCGCACGTTCACGGGCAGCTCGCCCGCGCGCGCGAGCTCGCAGGCCACGTACAGGAGGGGAAGGAAGTTGCCCTTGTCGTCGGCCGAGCCGCGCGCGTAGAGGCGCCCGTCGCGCTCGGTGGGCTCGAACGGCGGCGACCGCCACGCGTCGAGCGGACCCGGGTCCTGGACGTCGTAGTGGCCGTAGGCGAGCACCGTCGGTGCGTCCGCCCGTGACGCCGGGAGCAGGCCAAGCGCCATCGGATGCCCGCCGTCGAGCGTGATCGCCTCGGCGCTGCCTCCGGCCGCCTCGATCCGCCCGGTCACCCAGGCGCACGCCCGCTCCAGGGCGGCGGCGTCGGCGGTGCCGGTGGACACCGACGGAATGCGCAGCCAGTCGTCGAGCTCATCGCGGATCGTGGGCATGCTCGGGCATTCTGCCGGGCGGACAGCCGCCGCGTAGCATCGGCGGGATGCGGCGCTTGTTCTGGCTCGTGGCGGCGGTGGTGCTGGTGGACACCATGTTCTTCGCCGCGGTCTCCCCGCTGCTGCCCGAGTACGCCGACCAGTTCGACCTGTCGAAGACCGGCGCCGGGATCCTCACGGCCGCCTATCCCGCTGGCACGTTCCTGGCCGCGGTCCCCAGCGGCTGGCTGGCGGCGCGCTGGGGCGTCAAGCCCACCCTGCTGCTGGGCCTCGGCCTGCTCGGAGTCACGAGCCTCGTGTTCGCCTTCGCCCATACGATCGTCCTGCTCGACGCGGCCCGCTTCGTACAGGGAGTGGGCGGAGCCTGCATGTGGGCGGCGGGCATGGCCTGGCTCGTATCGGCCACCCCGCCCGAGCGCCGCGGCGAGGTCATCGGCTCTGCGCTCGCGGCGGCGATCGTCGGCGTCCTGCTCGGCCCGGTGCTCGGCGGAGCGGCGTCGGTGGTGGGCCCTGAGCCGGTGTTCTCCGTGGTGGCCGTGGGTGCGGCGTTGCTCGCCGTCTGGGCGTCGACGGTACCCGGGGTGGCGCCCGAGCCCGGCGCCGGCCTCGGCGGGCTGGCGCGCGCGCTCCGCCGCCCCGCGGTCCTGGCCGGCTTCTGGCTGTTCACCCTCCCCGCGGTCTTCGCCGGGGTGATCGAGGTGCTCGCGCCGCTCCGCTTCGACGATCTCGGCGCCAGCGGCGCCGTCATCGGCGGCGTGTTCCTGCTCACCGCGGCGGTCGAGGCGGTGCTGAGCCCCCTCGCCGGGCGAGCATCGGATCGGCGCGGCCGGCTGGCCCCGATTCGCGCCGGGCTGACGGCCGCGGCGGTGATCGCCGTGCTCCTGCCGCTGCCCGGGAGCGTCGTCCTGCTGGCGCTGACGATCATGCTTGCCTTCGCCGCGCTCGGCGGCTTCTGGGCGCCGGCCATGGCGATGTTGTCGGACGCTTCCGAGGACGCGGGACTCGATCTCGCCATCGCGTTCTCGATCTCCAACCTGGCCTGGGCCGTGGGCCACGTCGTCGGCGCGGGCGGCGGAGGCGTGCTGGCCGAGCTCAGCTCGGACGCGGTCCCCTACGCCGTGCTGGCCTTCGTCTGCGCCGCGACCCTGGCGGGTGTGACGGTGCTCGGCAGCCGCTCGCGCGCTCGCTCGGTGGCTGCCCCGTAGCCCCTAGGGACAGTTGGGCCAGGGCGCGTTGCCGCTCTGGCGGTAAAGCTTGAGCGCGAGACGATCCTGCTTCCACTCGGGCGCCTTGGCTGGGTCGCCCCTGCCGCCGAGACCCTCCCACGTGCCCTGGCTGAACTGGTACTTGCCTCGGTACCGACCGCCTGGAGAGACCGCGCGCGGGTTGCCTCCGGACTCGCACTGGGCGATCGCCTCGAGTAGCGAGGGAACGTTGGTGCCGCGGCCGCGTGAGCTTCCCTTTCGCCTGACCGAGCTGCGGCTGAACGGCTGCAGGCCAAGGCTGCCACGGGTCTGCGGCCCGACGACGCCGTCCACCACGAGGCCGTTGGAGCGCTGGAAGCGCCGCACGGCACGCTCGGTCTGCGGCCCGAACACGCCGTCGGCCGGAATGCCCAGCCGGCGTTGGATCTGGCGCACGGCGGATCCGCGGTGGCCGCGCTCGACCACCACCTCGCTCGAGGCGGTCGCGCTCACCGTGTCGGCGCCCGCGGCGGGCGCGGCGGCGCACATCAGTGTCAGCGCCACCAACAGGCCCAAGCCGGCATGCGGCCGACGAACGGCATCGACGATCCCTCTCACCTTCGTATCCCCTTTCCTGATGCCTACGAGGTGAGCTGTCGGGCTCGCGCCGGAAAGTGGCGCTACGCAGCGATTACGCGCGATTCGCCCCGGCGGCCATCACGGCCGCAGTGGGTCCCCCGCTCCTCGCCGTTCGGGACGGCGAGAACTCGGCAGTTCGAATTGAAGTCGTACATCCAAGCAGATCGGGCGCCTCGGCATTCGAGGCGAGTCCGGATCCGGCGCGGTCAGAGCCCTATCTCGAGCAGGTCGTCGACCACCGTCACGATCGAAATCGGCTTGGAGCCGGCGGGTTCGCCCTCTGGCGCGGGAGCCGGCGCTGGCGCCCTCACCTCCACCTCCGGCGGGACCAGCGCAGCGCGCTCGGGGGCCGGCGGCAGCGGCGCGCGCTCCAGGCGGCGTCGGCGCAGCCAGACCGCCGCGGCAAGAGCGCCCACGAGAAAGGGCGCCAGCCGAAGCAGGATGCGCAGGCCGGGCATGCGCCCGACCCTACACCGGCGGCACGTGAGTACGCTGGCAGGCGGTGGACCTGGGTTTGAAGGACAAGGTGGCGCTGGTCATGGGCGCGTCTCAGGGCATCGGTCTGGGGATCGCGGCCGCGCTCGCCGCCGAGGGAGCCAGGGTGGCGATGAGCGCGAGGAACGGCGAGCGTCTGGCCGCCGAGGCCGGGCCGCTGGGAGCACACCCGGTGGTGCACGACACCCTCGACCTCGACGGCATCGACGAGCTCGTCCGCGGCGTGGAGAGCGACCTCGGCCCGCTCGACATCGTCGTGACCAACACCGGCGGTCCACCGGGCGGCGATCCGCTCGGCTTCAGCCGCGAGCAGTGGGAGCAGGCGCACCGCGAGCTCGTGGTCGCGCCCATCGAGCTCATCGGGAGGGTCGTGCCCGGCATGGCCGAGCGAGGGTTTGGCCGCGTGCTGAACGTGGCCTCCTCGACCGTGCTCGAGCCCAACCCGGCGCTGATGCTCTCGAACTCCCACCGGCCCGGGATCGTGGCCGCCTTCAAGACCCTGGCCCGGCAACACGCGAGCAGCGGCATCACCTTCAACTCCCTGCTGCCGGGGCGAATCGCCACCGAGCGCCTGTTCTCGCTCTACGAGTCACCCGACGCCGCCGAGGAGGCCGCCCGCGAGGAGATCCCCGCCGGTCGCACCGGCTCGCCGGAGGACATGGGCGCGGCCGCCGCGTTCCTGTGCTCGGAGCGCGCGGGCTACATCACGGGCGTGTCGCTCCTCGTCGACGGCGGCCTGACTCAGGGCGTATGACCGCCCGGCGCTCGCCGGCTCACCAGCTGGCGAGCGCCTCTCGGATCGGCCTGCGCTGCGACTCGGCGGTCACGTCTTTCTGTGCCTTGTCCATCGAGGCAACCCAGGCCAGGCACTCGTCGCCGGCCGATTCGGGCTTCTCCGCTGCAGTGGCCTGATGGCAGGGCGCCGGGATTCCGTTGGCGAACCAGCCGCCGACGAAGGAGCGATCCTCGTAGCGTGAGGTGCCGCGCCGTAGGAGACCGCTGCGCTTGAAGGGCAACGTGATGCGGTACGAGAAGGAGCGGTCCGCGACCCAGTTCCCCGAGTCCGCGCTGTCCCATCCTCCGCCCTTGCCGTCGAAGCTCACGAGCTGCATGAACTGGTCCACCGAGCCGCTCTTGCCCTGCTTCGCCGCCTCGTCCTCCACCACCGGGCGCAGCCAGTCGGTCGAATAGTCGGCCATCAGCGCGTAGAAGTCGTCTCGCATCGACTGCCAGTCGTTCGGGAAGAACTTCTTGGTGTCGACGCCCTCGAACAGTTCGCCCATTTCGGCCAGCGTCGTCCGGTTGGAGAAGAAGTTCTTCTTGCCCGGGTGCTGGCAGCCGTAGTAGATCTCGGTGCGCTCCAGTCCGATGGCCGGGTCGTGCATGCGCGCCGTGATCGCCTCGGGCGTGTAGGTGTTCAGAAGCGTCTCGTGGGCCCGGCCGAGCGACCTTCGCATCGCATCCTTGAGCACGTTGCGCAGGGTGTCCGAGTGGGTGATCGTGGCGTACGGGTAGCCGGGGCAGATCTCCTTGTCTGGGTCGAGCGGCCCCTCCCAGGAGAAGTTGTCATCGAGATCCACCTGGGGGTCGCGATCGACCAGGTCCATCACGTACAGGTAGGGCACCAGTTTGAGCACGCTCATCGGCTGGTAGGGCCAGTTGTGGGCGAGACCCACGTGGACCGGACCCGCGGTCTGCTTGGCGAACGCGCCGAAGTGAGCGTCCCGCCACGGTCCGGAGCGGATGATCGAGCGGATGCGCGCGTTCTCGGGCGTCGCGTTGTCGATCAGGGTCGCCCAGTAGCGGTCGCCGTGACGCTCGAGGTCGGTGGGCCGCACCGCGTTCGACTGCATGTAGTTGGCCAGGTAGTCGCGGCTCACGTTGTACACCGAGCGCGAGAACACGCCCTCGTTGCGGACCATCAGCACGGTCTGCCTCTTCGGGCCGTGCCGCTCGATGTCGACCAGGCGCGCCTTGTGCTCCTTGGCCTTCGCCTTCACGAAGTCAGGAGAGACGTCTTGGTACCACCACCATTTGCGTGCGTCCTCGCCCTTGTTCTTGATGCCCACGTAGGCGAAGCGCCGCTTGCCGAACTCCTTGTAGACCGAGAGATCGACGAGCCGGATCTCGTGGGTGTCGATGTCGCTCTTCACCTCGGCTGCGGACAGGTCGAAGTTCCACCGCCAGCCCTTGCCCGATGCGCCGGTGTTGGGCACGGTCACGCCCGCGAAGTGGGTCTTGCCGAAGTTCGACGGGTAGGGCTCGAGGTCCACCAGGCGGCGCTTCTTGCCCTTGGTGAGGGCCACCACTTGATCGGCGGTCTTGCCGTGGAACCAATCGCCCGTGCGAGCGTACGGCCCGCTGTTCTTGACCAGCGCCGCACTGAAGCGGTTGCCGTACCTGTCGTCCGCGTTGATCGAGATGACCCGCTCCCCGGCGTCCTTCTCTCGCTGCTCGAGCTGAGCCGGGGTCTGTCCCCGCCACCAGTGCCAGCCGGTGGGTTTGGAGGCGTTGCGCTCGGGATCCACGGCGGCAGCGGAGGGCGCGGCCGGGACGAGGGCCATCAGGGCGGCAAGGGCTATGAGTGTCGCGCGCTTCATGCCCGTCCAACCGGACGGCCGGAGCGGAATTACGCAGAACGCGGAACCTGCGCGCCCGGCCGAGCCGGGCGCTTGGCACAAGGAAGACGGGCGCGCCGGCCGGGGAGGGCCGGCGCGCCCGTTCGATCTCGACCCTAGGCCAGCGCGGGGGTGGGCGCGGGCTCGAGGGCGAGGTCCAGGACCTCGCCGATCGTCATCACCGGATGGAAGGTCATCGCGTCGCGGACCTCCTCCGGCACGTCGTCGAGGTCGGCTCGGTTGCGCTCGGGCAGGATCACGTCCGTGAGCCCCGCCGCGTGCGCCGCCAGGACCTTCTGCTTGAGGCCGCCGATCGGCAGCACTCGGCCCTGAAGCGTGATCTCACCGGTCATGCCGACCGTGTGCCTGACCGGCCGGCCGCTCAGCAGCGAGGCGAGCGCGGTGGTCATGGTGATGCCGGCGCTGGGGCCGTCCTTGGGGATCGCGCCCGCCGGGACGTGCACGTGGTACTCACGGCCATCGAACGCGTCCTCCTCGATGTCGAGGGCGTCCGCGTGCCCGCGCACGTAGGAGAGGGCGATCCGCGCGGACTCCTTCATCACGTCGCCGAGCTGTCCGGTGAGCACGAGGCCGTCCTTGCCCTTCATCGAGGTGGCCTCGATGAACAGCACGTCGCCGCCCGCTCCGGTCACCGACAGGCCGGTGGCCACTCCGGGCACGGCCGTCCGCTCAGCGGACTCCTGGTAGAAGCGCTGGCGCCCGAGGGCGTCCCGCACGTCAGCCGAGTCCAGTGAGACCGGCGGCTCGATCTTGCCCGACGCGATCCGGGTGGCCGTCTTGCGCAACAGGGTGCCGAGCTCGCGCTCGAGGTTGCGCACTCCGGCCTCGCGCGTGTACTCCGTGACCACCGTGCGCAGAATCTCGTCCGAGACATCGACCTCGTCCTCGCGCAGCCCGTTGCGCTCCCGCTGGCGGGGCCAGAGGTAGCCGCGGGCGATCGCCACCTTCTCCTCGGTGGTGTAGCCGTCGAAGCGCACGACCTCCATGCGGTCGAGCAGCGGCGCCGGGATCGTCTCCGCCATGTTGGCGGTGGCGATGAACACGACCTCGGAGAGGTCGAGCTCCACGTCGAGGTAGTGGTCGCGGAACGAGTGGTTCTGAGCCGGATCGAGCACCTCGAGCAGGGCCGCGCTGGGGTCACCGCGCCAGTCGGCGCCGACCTTGTCGACCTCGTCGAGCATGATCACCGGGTTCATCGTCCCGGCGTCGCGCAGGGCACGGACGAGCCGGCCCGGCAGCGCGCCGATGTACGTGCGGCGGTGGCCGCGGATCTCGGCCTCGTCGCGCACGCCGCCGAGCGACATGCGCACGAACTCGCGTCCCGTGGCCCGGGCGATCGACTCGCCGATCGAGGTCTTGCCCGTGCCGGGCGGGCCGATCAGCGTGAGGATCGCCCCTGACTTCTTGTCCTGCGCGATGCCGCGGTCCTCGCGCAGCTTGCGCACCGCGATGTACTCGACGATGCGGTCCTTCACGTCCTCGAGGCCCGCGTGGTCGGCGTCCAGCACCTCGCGCGCGTGCACCGGATCGAGCGTCTCCTGGGAGCGCTCCGACCACGGCACGGCGATCAGCCAGTCGAGGTAGGACCGGATCATCGACGCCTCGCCGGACTGCTCGCCCATGCGCTCGAAGCGCCCGAGCTCTCGCTCGGCCTGCTCGCGCACCTCGTCGGGCATGCCCGACTCCTCGATCTTCGTGCGGTACTCCTCAACGATCGACGCGTCGTCCTCGTCGAGCTCCTTGCGGATCGAGTCCATCTGCTTGCGCAGGAAATACTCGCGCTGCTGCTTGTCGGCGCCGGACTGGACGTCGTCGCGGATGCGCTGACGGACCTGCAGCTCGGTGAGCCGCTCTCGCTGCAACTGCAGCGCAAGGGCCAGCCGCTCGGTCACGTCGAGCTCCTCGAGGACCTCGACCTTCTGGTCGTAGGACAGATCGGGCGAGTAGCCGGAGGTATCGGCCAGGACACCTGGCTCGCTGATGGAGCGCACGAACGCCGACACGCGGCCGTCGTCGCCGCGCAGCTCGAGGATCTCCTCGACCACGGCGCGGTACTCGCGTTCCAGCTCGCGCGTGCGCCCGTCGACGGGTTCGTCGTCGGGGTGAGCCTCCACCTCCACGCGCAGCTCGCCGGTGGGGCTGGTACTGGCCGCGCCGATGCGAGCGCGGTGCAGGCCTTGAAGCGCCACGGCACGGCCACCGCCAGGCAGCCGGACGCGGTCCACGACCGAGGCCACAGTGCCGACGCTCGCGAAATCGTCGCCCTTGCGCGGCACCAGCACAACGCGCTCCTCGTCGCCGGCGTCGATCGCGAGGGTGACGGACATGTTGGGGAAGACGACCGAGTCGTCGACCGGGACCAGCAGAAGGGTTTCGGATGCCACTTTCGTCACCTACTTACGTTGGGTAAGCACCGATTCTAGCGAGCCCCAGGACGACCGACCGCGCCAGATGACGCGCTCGCCTCCATCAGCCGCCCGGCGTGGGATGCTCCGCGCCGTGAGCGCCCAAGACGACACCGCCCGCGCGGCGGCGGCGGCCGCGGCCGTGACGCTCGTAGAGCCCGGAATGACGATCGGCCTGGGCTCCGGGCGCGCCGTGTGGAAGGTGGTCGAGCTCCTCGGCCGGCGGGATCTCGGCCTGCGGGCGGCCACCGCCTCCAACCGCACGAGCGAGCTCGCCCGGGGCGTGGGCGTCGAGATCGTGGAGCTCGACGGGACGCTGGAGCTCGACCTGGCGATCGACGGAGCCGACGAGGTCGGACCTGACCTCGGCCTGATCAAGGGCGGCGGCGGCGCCCTCCTGCGCGAGAAGATCGTGATCTGCGCGGCACGCCGTTTCGTGGTCGTGGCCGAGACCCCGAAGAAGGTCGCTCGGCTGGGCGAGCACTTTCGGCTGCCCGTGGAGGTCACGCGCTTCGCCTGGCGCGACACGCGTCGCCGCCTCGGCGCCCTGCTGCCCGACGCGCGGCGGCGGGAGACCGACGAGGGCGAGCCCTACCTAACCGACGAGGGTCACTTCATCCTCGACTGCGTCCTGCCTCCCGAGGCAGACCCCGACGATCTGGACCTGACACTCAAGCGCGTGGCCGGTGTGGTGGAGCACGGGCTCTTCCTCGGTATGGCCGAGCGCGCGCTGCTGGGCCGCCCCGACGGCGAGGTGGAGGACCTCGTCAGGCCCCCGACGGGCCGGGCGCCCGCTACATGAACGGCCGGTCCCCGAACGCGATCCGCGCGCGGATCGTCGACGAACAGCTCCTCGAGGGCCGCGAGCTGAGAATCCCGTCCCACCAGGCGACGGCTGTCCCGCGCTGACAGCCGCGTGCCGAGGGTCGAACCCACCGCGGGCAGGGTACTCCCGTGGGGAACGAATCTCCAGACGAGGGACACGGCCAGAGGGAGTAGGGAATGACGCTGCGGTGCTCGCCCGACCAGCGCTCGGGCTGCGCTCCTCGCGATGCAGTAGGACGCTGCGGTGCTCGCCCGACCAGCGCTCGGGCTGCGCTCCTCGCGTAAGCCGTGGCGACAGCGCTCGCGGGTCTACAGCTCGGCCGCGCTCACGTCTGCCGCGGTGCGGCTCCGATCTCCCGGCGGCCGCACGAGGAGGCGGATCTCGCGGCCGAAGTTGTCGGCGGCGGTGAGATAGACCGCCTGGCGCAGGGTGACCCTCAGCGTGGCGACGGCGTTGTCGGCCGCGGCGGCCTCGTCGGCGGTCTCCCCGCCCGACCCGTAGGGGGAGGCCATGCCCGCATCGCGCAGTGCGAGCAGCTCGACGTCGGCGAGAGCGACGAAGCTGTGGCCACCCGCGCCGTCCGACCCTGAGGCTTCGGTCGACACGACCACGTCCACCCTGGCTCCCGCGCCGGCCTGGCCCAGGCCGCTCGCCCCCGTGACCCCGACGTCGACGGATCGCTCGCCGCGGCCAAGCGACCCATCCTGCCCGGCGGCCGGGCCCGCCCCGGCGAAGTGGGCCGCCGTGAGGTAGCTCCCGGCGGCGATGGGCACGGCGGCGCGGGCGCCCGCCAGGTCCGCCGCCGAGCCGAGCGACCCCGGCGCGACGTAGCGCGCGGGAACGCGCTCGACCTCGATCGCCCGCGCTGGCACTCGCCCGTCGGCCGGGATGTCGCGCGCCGCCACCAGCACCTCCACCAGGGGACCGACCCGCGCCTGCACGTCCTGCTCGCGCTGCCTGACCTGCGAAGCGGCGAGACCGCCGGCGGCGAGCGCGACCGCCAGCAGGAGCAGACCGCGCCGGCGGCGCGCCCTCACGCGGCCACGTCCTCGTCACCTCCCGCGCGCCGGGGGAGCTCGAGCACTGCGACCGTCTCGCGCTTCCCGACCTGGACCATCACCCGCCCGCCGAGCCGGCGCGCGGCTCGCCGGGCGATCCTGAGCCCGCGGCCACGCTCCACGGCGGCGGCGGGGTCCGCGGCGGCCGGCGCCGAGGGTCCGCCCGCGCCCCGCGCCGTTGCCGTTGCGGATCTCGATTCGCACCGTCTCCGGCAGTGCCCGGCCCTTCACGCGAACGTCACCCGAACCGTGCTCAGCGGCGTTGGCCAAAAGGTTCCCCAGAGCCCGGCCGAGCTCGCCACGGTCGACCGGCGCGATCACCGGGCCGCCGGGCCACTCGAAGGCGCCCCCGCCTCGTGCACCCTCCCAGGACGCGAACGCAGCCCGTGCCTTGGCCCGCACGTCGGTGGCCCGCACGGCGCCGCGAGCAGGCTCGGCTCGTCGCCCGGCTCGCGCCGCCTCGAGCTCCGCCAGCCCGGCGCGCAGGCGGTCGAGCTGCGCCTCGATCATCGCGGCGTGTCCGCGCCCCGCCGGATCTCGGCGCATGCGCTGGCAGACCAGCTCGAGCGCCGTGGCCGGGCCACGCAGCTCGTGCTCGGCCCGCGCCACCGCCTCCATCCGCCCGCGCAGCCGGGCGAGTGCCACCAGCCCGGTGACGCAGGTCAGCCCGGCCAGCCCGGCCACGGCGAGCGCAAGCACGGTCACAGCGACTCCGTCAGCCGATAGCCGACCCCGCGCACGTTGATCACGAACGGCCGCGGCGACGGCGTGAGCTTTCGGCGCAGCCGGCAGGCGTGGGCGTCGAGCGTGCGCGTGTTGCCCGCCGAGAGAAAACCCCACACGTCACGCAGCAGCTCCTGCTTGGCGAACACCCGGGTGGGCTGCTCGGCCAGCGCCTGGAGCAGAGCGAACTCCTTGGGCGAGAGCTCGACCGGCCGGCCCGCCAGCCGCACCGCGCGCGTCAGGGGATCGACGCTCAGATCGCCCACCCGCATCACGCCGCGCCCGCGGCGGACGTCGGTCCGGCGCAGCACGGCGCGCATCCGGGCCAGCAGCTCGGCGTAGAGGAAGG
Source organism: uncultured Thermoleophilaceae bacterium (assembly GCA_963808545.1). Lineage (GTDB taxonomy): Bacteria > Actinomycetota > Thermoleophilia > Solirubrobacterales > Thermoleophilaceae > JACVRW01. The sequence goes on from CAWEGB010000011.1 coordinate 180,769, forward strand.
GCTTGGACACGTGATCGTCGGCACCGCGATTGAGGCTGCGCACGCGGTCGGCCTCCCCGGCCCGGCCGGTGAGCACCACGACGGGCAGCTGAGGGTCGACGCGCGTGGCCAGGCCGTCGGCGGCGCGGACGCGGTCCAGCAGCTCGAGGCCGTTGCCCTCGCCGAGCGCGAGATCGAGCAGGACCAGCCGCGGCTGCCGCACCTCGATCGCCCGCATGCCCTCCGCCGCGCTGGCCGCGCGAGCGACCCGGAACCCGTCGGCCATGAGGTTGTCGGCCAGGAAGGCCGCGGTGGCCTCGTCGTCCTCGATGACCAGGATCAGCTGTTGCTCGTCCACACCAAGCAGAAGCACCGCGACGGAGAATCTCGCCCCAGGTCGGTGCGGCTTTCGCCACTTGCTCCGAAGCCGCCAGTGAGCATCAGTGAGCCTCACCGATGCGGGCCTCGCGACCGTGGCGCACACTGACCGCCGTGCGTGTGACGATCGAGATCCACGACGACGAGGGAGCCGTCGCGGGGTGGCTGGAAGGCGATGGGCATCCGCGCCGGCCGTTCGTGGGGATGCTCGAGCTCATCGCGTTGCTGGATTCTCTGCGGCGGGTACGATCGGCGGCGGGCGAAGAGGATGGCCGCACCGATCTCGACGAGTAGGGCGCTGGCGCCGCGAGGGCTGCTCGAGCGCGACGACGAGTTCGAGCTGCTGCTTCGTGCAGTCGCGACGGCCGAACGGGGCGACGGCGCGCTGGCGGTCGTGGAGGGCGAGGCGGGAATCGGCAAGACGTCGCTGCTGGACGCCGTCTGCGTAGAGGCTCGTGAGCGCGGCTTCTCGGTGTTACGCGCTCGCGGCGGCGAGCTGGAGCGCGACTTCGGCTTCGGCCTGGTGCGCCAGCTGTTCGAGGCGGTGCTCGCGGGCGACAGCGACGCCGGGCGCGCCGAGCTGCTCGGGGGCGTCGCCGCGATCGTCGAGCCAATTTTCGGCCGGGCTGGCAACACCGCCGCATCGCCGGGCCAGGACGCGGCGTTCGCGGCGCAGCACGGTCTGTACTGGCTGGCCGCGAACCTCGCGACGCGCGCGCCGCTGCTGCTGTGTGTGGACGACGCGCAGTGGGCGGATGCCGCGTCGCTGCGGTGGCTGGTGTTCCTGGCACGCCGTTTCGAGGGCGTCCCGGTGGCGGTTGTCGCCGCTGTGCGCAGCGGCGAGCCCAACCCACCAGGCGAACTGCTCGAAGCCGTGCGCAGCGAGGCCGCCGAGACGGCGGTGCCCAAGCCTCTGACCGAGGCAGCGAGCACGAGGGTCGTCCGCGCCGCGCTCGGCCTGTCGGCGGACGCCATGTTCTGCCGCGCCTGCCACGAGACGACCGGGGGCAACCCGTTCCTGTTGTCGGAACTCGTCAGCGCGCTCGCGCGCGGCGACGTCGAGGCGAGTGCCGCGGGTGCACGTCGTGTCCGCGAGCTTGGCCCGAGCGCCGTCGCGCGCAGTGTGCTACTGCGCCTGTCGCGGCTGCCGGAGGAGGCGACGGCGCTGGCGCGCGCGGTCGCGGTGCTGGACACCGACGCCGACGTGCACCTCGCCGCCGCGGTCGCCGGGATGGACGCCGGGCGCGCGCTGGCGGCGGCCGAGGCACTCGTGCGCAGCCAGATCCTGGCCGCAGGCGAGCAGCTGCGCTTCGCGCACCCGATCCTGCGCGCGGCCGTGTACGAGGAGCTGCCGTCGTCGCGGCGCGCGCTCGAGCACCGTCGAGCCGCGGAGGTTCTCGCCTCGCGCAACGCCGACCGCGCGGCGGTACACCTACTCTCGACGGTGCCGGCAGGCGATCCTTGGGTCGCCGAGCAGCTGCTGCACGCCGGCGAGCGCGCCGCTGCGCGCGGCGCGATCGACGCCGCTACGGCGCTGCTGGATCGCTGCCTGGCTGAGCCGCCGCCGCCCCCGCTGCTGGCCCGGGCCCATCTCGCGCGCGGTCGAGCGGCGCACCTCGCCGCAGACCACGCGACGACACGGCGGGCGCTCGCCACAGCAGTCGAGCTCTCCGACGATCCGGTCGTGCGAGCCCAGGCGGCGGCGGAGGTTGCCGTGAGCTGGTTCCTCGGGGGAGAGCTGGAGGAGGCGACCCGCGCACTCACGAACGCGATCGAGGCACTGCCCGAGGACGCGGCTCAGTCGCGAGCGGAGATCGCGCTGGCGCGAACCACGCTCGAGTTCTCCGCACCGCTGGTTCCCGCGGCGGTCGTCGGCTCATCGCTGAAGGAGCTGATCGCGACGGCCGACCCGTCGTGGCCGAGCTACCCCCTGTTCGCGGCGTTCGCGCTGTTCACGCCCTACTTCGCCGTCGACGTCGACTTCGAGGACGTCGCCCGGCTGCTCCCGGGAGCGCGCCGGGTGGACGCTGCAGTCGAGGTTCGCGGCTCGGACGCGCACCACACCAAGACCGCGTTTGCGATCTCCGGGCTGCAGGCCGCCGGCGAGATCGAGGCGGTTCAGCGAGCCTGTGACAGCTGGGTCCGCATCGCTCGCGAGCAGGGCGCGATGGCCCTGCTGATCAACGCGCTCGCGTTGACAGCGCGGACGCGCATCATGGCTGGCCGTCTCCCTGAGGCAGAGGCCGACGCGCGGGAGGCCACGCAACTCTCGGCGTTGCTGGGCACGCCGCTCGCGCAGCCCGTCGCGATGGCGTCCCACCTGTGGGCCCTGACCGAGCTCGGCCGGCTCGACGAGGCCGATCGGCTGCTCGAGGAGAACGGACTCGGTGGGGCCGTCTCCGTCGGGCCGGTCCAGGACGTGATCTTCATGGCACAGCGAGCTCGCCTGCGCCTGGGACAGCACCGGTTCACGGAGGCGCTGGCCGACATGGAGGCGGCCGACCGCTGGATCAGCGCACGCGGGATCCGCTCGTTTCCCTACTTGGCGAACTTGCTGCGCCCCGAGGTCCTCCTGGCCGCCGGGCGGACCGAGGAGGCGACCGCCGCCGCCCGCGAGGGGCTGGCAAACCTGCGGAAGCTCCCGCCGGTCTGCCGCGGACTCGTATTGCGATCGTCAGGGATCGTGATCGGCGGAGACGAGGGAATCGATCTACTGCGCGCAGCGTGCGATGGCCTTGAAGGGTCCCTGATGCCCGTCGAGCACTCGCGCGCGCTGCTCGGGCTCGGCGCGGCCCTGCGCCGCGGAGGGCACCGCGCCGCCGCGCGGGAGCCGCTGGCGCGCGCGATGGAGCTGGCGCATACGTGCGGCGCGCAGCCGCTCGTCGAGGCCGCGCGCGAGGAGCTCGTCGCCACCGGCGCGCGCCCGCGCCGCCTCGTGCGCTCCGGCATCGACGCACTGACGCCGAGCGAGTTGCGCGTGGCCAAGCTCGCCGCCGAGGGGATGAGCAACCCCCAGATCGCCCAGCAGCTCTTCGTCACCCGCAGGACCGTCGAATCGCACGTCGCCGCGACCCTTCGCAAGCTCGACCTCAAAGGCCGCGAGGGCATCGCCGCCGCGCTCACCCGCGACACGAGCGCACCGCCCACCACGCCGTGAGGTTAAGCGGCTCGGCGACGGCTTCCTCAGCGTCTTCGACGTCGCCACACGGATCGCCGGGCTGGCAGGAGCCGGCGAGGTCTTGCTGTCCGCCACCGTGCGCGACCTCGCCCTCGGCACACCGATGCAGCTCGTCCCGCACGGCCGCCACGCTCGAGGGCGTCCCCGGGGAATGGGACATCCTGCGCGCCACGTAGCGGCGTAAGTTCCGTGTGGCTCACCGATGCGAAGCGTGGGCACAGGAGCGACGATCCCGTCCATGTACGACGCGAGCACGCCGGCCGCCGCGACCGCCGCGACCGCCGCGGACATCGTCGTTGAGAACCCCGTTTCGGGAGAGGAGGCCGGCCGTGTCCCCGACATGACCGCGGACGTGCCGGCGCTGGTAGGCCGCGCCCGTACGGCGCAGGCCGCCTGGGGCACGCGCCGCGTCGAGGAGCGGGCAGAGGTGCTGGGGGCGATGCGTCGTTGGATCGTCGCCAACCGCACAGCGATCGTCGCGTCGACGATGCGCGAGAGCGGCAAGACCTACGAGGACGCGCTCTTCAACGAGGTCTTCGTCCTGGCCGACGCGATCCGGTTCTGGGAGCGTAAGGCGGCGCGCCACTTGCGCGACGCGCGCATCCGCGGGCGCGGCCCGCTGGTGTTGGGCCGCAAGTTCATCGTCCGCCGGCGCCCGCTTGGCGTCGTCGGGGTGATCGCGCCGTGGAACTACCCGCTCCTGGTCGCGCTCGGCGACTCGGCCCCGGCGTTGATGGCCGGCAACGCGGTCGTGATCAAGCCATCGGAGATCACGCCGTTGACGACGAGGATGGTGGTAGACGGCCTCGTGCGCGAAACCGGCCTTCCCGAGGACGTGCTGCTCGTCGCGACCGGTCGCGGTGACACCGGGGGGGCGCTCGTCGATCACGTCGACATGATCATGTTCACCGGGTCGACCCGGACCGGACGCAACGTCGCCGCGCGCGCGGCGGAGCGACTGATCCCGGTGTCGCTCGAGCTTGGCGGCAAGGACCCGATGATCGTGTGCGCCGACGCGAACCTCGACCGCGCCGCCAATGCCGCCGCGACCTTCGGCCTTGGGAACTGCGGCCAGGCCTGCACCTCGGTCGAGCGCATCTACGTCGAGGACGAGGTCCACGACGAGTTCGTCGACAAGCTCGTCCGAGCGGTCGGCGGGCTCCGCCAGCGCGGCAACACCTCCGCCGGCGCGGCCGACGTCGGCGCGATGACCTCTCCACCGCAAGTCGAGATCGTCGAGCGCCACGTTGCGGACGCGCTCGCCAAGGGTGCGCGGGTGCTCACCGGCGGCAGTCGCGGCGACGGACCAGGTCTCTCCTACGAGCCGACCGTCCTCGTCGACGTCGATCACGACATGGACTGCATGCGCGAGGAAACGTTCGGCCCGACCCTGCCCGTCATGAGGGTCCGCGACGCCGACGAAGCCGTGCGACTGGCGAACGACTCAAGGTACGGCCTCTCGTCGTCGGTCTACACGAGAGACACCAACAAGGGCGAGGCGATCGCGCGACGGATCCGCGCCGGCAACACCGCAGTCAACGACGGCTACATCCACGTCGCCGGCTGGGAGGCGCCGTACGGCGGCTCCCGCGACTCAGGCGTCGGGGCCCGGAACGCCCGCGAAGGCATCCTCAAGTACACCGAGCCACACACGATCATGATCACCCGCCTCTGGCCGAGCAAGGACATCGGCTGGCTCCCGAACTCGAAGCGGATGACGAGGCTGCTCGAGCGCACATTCCGCCGCTACTACTCGCGATAGGCGCCACCCGCCGCGACACGCCCCGGCTGTCACCGAGGAGCGAGCTCACGCCGCGACCCGTTAGCTTGCGCGAAGGAACCCCATGCCGCCCGTCATCGCATTCGACGTGAACGAGACGCTGCTCGACCTGAGCGCGCTCGACCCGTTGTTCGAGAGGGGCTTCGGCGACCCGGGGCTGCGCCCGCTCTGGTTCGGGCAGATGCTGCAGCTGGCGTTCGTGGGCGCCATCACCGGGCGGTACGTGGACTTCACCACGGCTCAGCGCGCCGCGCTCTCGATGCTGGCCGACCGGACGGGCCGCGAGCTCGACCCGGACATGGCCGAGGAGATCGTCGACGGGATGACCCGGCTGCCTCCCCATCCCGAGGTCGACTCCGCCCTCGAGCAGCTGAGCGACTCGCAGCTGAGCACCGCGGCGCTGACCAACTCGCCGCTCGAGGTGGCGGAGGCCCAGCTGCGCCACGCCGGCCTGCACTCGCACTTCGAGCGCGTGCTGTCCGCCGACGAGGTGCGTCGCCTCAAGCCGGCTCCCGAGCCGTACCGGATGGTGGCCGATCGCTTCGGCGTGGACATCGCCGACGTGTGGCTGGTGGCCGCCCACGCGTGGGATGTGTCCGGCGCGCTGGCCGCCGGCTGCCGGGCGGCGTTCGTGGCGCGGCCCGGCATGACCCCGAGCCCGCTGGGGCAACAACCGGACGTCGTCGGCACCGATATCGCCGACGTCGCGGGCCAGATCCTCGAACAGGCGAGCTGATCCGGGCACGGGGTGCAACGCCCCTTGCAGGCGCCAACCGGCGGGAGGAATCGGGCATAAGATCTCGACGCCCGGCGACCCCCGTCCGGGCTTCGGTACATGGACGACACTGCCCGCCGAGGAAACTATGAGTCCGGCTCGGACTACGTGCTCGAGTACGGAGAGCTCCGCTTCACGTTCAACGAGCGGGACTTCACCGAGCGCGTGGAGCAGGCGGCGGCAAAGCTCGGCTTCGTCGACGGACCACTCGGGGACGACGAGCGCGAGGACCTGGTCAACCTGGCCGTGAATGGAGAGGTCACCGAGCCCCACTCCGAGCTGGGCGAGCACATCAACGAGTGCTGGAGCGATCTCAACGGGCCGTCGGAGCGCTCGCTCGTGCACTGGATCCGCCGGCTGGTGTTCCGGGGGGCCTGGCTCGACCAGCGGGTGATGGAGGGCGAGCTCGAGGTGGTGTTCGACGAGGCGGACCACTCCTTCGGCTATGCCCAGCCGGACCGCAACTTCGAGCTGATCGAGCTCTCGCCGGAGCCGAGCTGGCGCCGCGTCGCCTACCGCCGCTAAGCTTCTCGCACCCTTTCTGCAAGAACATACTACGAAGGCTCGCGCGCACCGCGCGCTCGCCGTCTAGGAGGAGAAGGATGCGGAAGCCGGTGGTGGCCGTCATGGCCGTTGCGTTCGCCGTGCTGGGAGCAGTAGCCCCGGCTGCGATGGCCAAGGAGAAGGTGCTCACGCTCTACTCCCCCAAGATCGAATCGCTGCCCTACGTGCACGACACGCACGAGGTCACGCTCGAGGCCGACGGCAAGCAGGCACCCGCCGAGGCCGGCTACATCACGGGCTGGAAGGAGATGGCCCTGGTCGACTCCAAGAACCCGAAGGCCAAGCCGCTCCCGATCGCCAAGATGATGGTCCACCACTTCCTCTACTTCGCGGCCGGGACGCAGAACAGCGCGCCCGGGAGCTGCTGGGGCCGCTCGGGCTACATCGGCGGCCGGGGCGAGGAGCACCCGCTCGGCCGCACGCAGAGCCGGCTGCCCGCCTCGAGCCGCGAGAAGTACGGGATCGTCAACCGCAGGGCCGACGGCAGCGCCCCGACGTGGCGCCTGACCGCGATGGTGATGAACCACTACAAGAAGCCCAAGAGCTTCTACGTGCGCACGCGGGTCTACTACACCACCGAGCCGCGCCGCGAGATCCAGCCGATCATCCTGGGCGACTGCTCACACCTCAACAACGGGATGTCCTACGACGTGCCCGGCGGCGGCAAGAAGGGCTCGAACTTCGTGTCCAAGAGCGACTGGACCGTGCCCGAGGGCATGAACGGGCGGCTACTCATAGGCGCTTCGCATCAACACGGCGGCGCCAAGTACCAGACTCTCGAGAGCCGGTCCTGCGGGCGGCGGATCTTCAAGGCGCCCGCTTACCACGGCACCCCGGACCACGTCTACAACACGATCCGACCGATCCTCCACGAGCCGGGGCCGATCGGCAACGGGACCTTCGCCACCGCCCAGGGGGTGCCCGTCACCGAAGGTGAGGTCCTGCGCCGGGTGGCGGTGCACGACAACCACAACCTGCACGTGGCCTCGATGGGCTTCTGGTCGCTGTGGTTCGCGCCCGACGACCGGGTCAAGCCGTGCGGCAGGATGCCCACGGACATGGTCGACATCAACCGGCCCAAGCGCTTCGACCGCACGCCGAACTACGACCTGGTGGTGCCGCAGTTGTCGAAGCCCACCCGTGACTCGGGAGTCTTCGTCGGCGCTCCGCTCGAGATCGGCGACGACTTCTTCCGCCCCGGCCGTATCACCGCCAAGGCGGGCGAGACCGTCAGCTGGTCCTTCGGCGGCCAGCGGCCGCACAGCGTGACGGTGGCCAACGGCCCAAGGGGCTTCTCGTCGGTCTACTGGGGACGCACGCGCGGCACGTACAGCGTCACGCCCACGGTCAAGGGGACGTACCGGCTCGTCTGCCTGGTCCATCCGACGACGATGGCGCAGACGCTCGTCGTGAAGTGATCGCGGGGATCTAACCGAGCGCGTCGGCGCGCAGGGTTCCGCTCTGCGCGTCGGCGACAGTGCCACCCTGCTCGAGCACGATGCGCGTGGTGGCCCAACGCAGCGCCTCCGGCGAGTCGCCGATCGCGGCGATCATGGTCAGCGTGCCGCCCTCCTCGGTGGCGCGCGCGGCGCCGAAGAGACGGCGCTGGGCACCCGCCGGCAGCGCCTCGAGCGAGTCGACGATCACCACGGCGTGGCCGCCGCGCTCCACGCGCCGCTTGGCCCGCTCGACCGCCAGCTCGGCGGCCTGGGTCTGGGCGTCCGCGGAGCGCTCAAAGCTTCCGCCGACCACTTCGAGACCCTCTGCGGCGCGCCACTCGGTGACCTCCTCGGGGCGGGCGCCCGCCAGGACGACCTGCACCTGCACCTCGTCCCCATCCGCCAACGCGGTGGCGAGCTGCCTGAGCAGCGTGGTGGCCCCCGCGCCGGGCGGACCGGCCACGGCCACTCGCGAGCCGCGCCCGAACGGAGCCCGGTCCGGCGCCCCCGGCGCGCTGAGGCGCGCTGAGGGGAAGACCGGGGTCAGATCGGCGAACCAGGCGCGCTGCTCGGGCGGCTCGGCGTCGTGGCCGTTCACGTTCTCCACCCGCACCAGCGACGGGTGCCGCTCGTTGCGGCGGGGTGGCCGCGCCGGGCCGCTCACCTCGTCGCCGGCCCGCAGCTCGCAGCGGCGGATCTGCGCCGGCGAGACGTAGACGTCTCCGCGGGACTGGCCCCCCGGGTCGACCCGGACGAAGCCGCTGCCGTTGGCCAGGATGTCGAGCGTTCCCCTGGCCAGCTCGTCCTCGCGCCGCTCGGGAGCGGGCGTGGCGGCGTCCTCGGAGGTCCCTTCCGATGTGCCCTCGGAGGTCCCTTCCGAGGTCTCCTCGGACGTGCTCTCAGAGGCTTCGTCGGACTCCTTCTCCGATTCGTCGCCGGCGGCGTCCTCCGGCTCTTCGCCCGCGCCGTCATCCGGCTTGACCTCGGGCGCTTCGGTCGCCGGCTGCTCCAGCGCCTCACCGGCGGGCACCTCGTCCGGATCGCTCTCGGCGCCGGCGTCGGCGCTACCCGAGGCGGCCAGGATCGAGTCGATCAGCTCGCTCTTTCGCTTGGCGCGGAAGCCCTCCAACCCGAGCTCCGACGCAATGGCGTGGAGATCGGCGAGTGGGCTGTCCTCGAGTTCTTGTCTGCGTAGGACCGACATGGCGGCGCCGTACCCTATCGACCCGCGCCCCGGCGCCCGCCCAGGCTCGGCTCAGGTGGCCTGCTCGACCGCGTCGAGCACGAGCTCCATGAGGCGACCGAGCGCGGCGTCGACACTCTCGTTGTCGATCACCGCCACGGCGCGCTCATCCGCCATCTCCGTGAGGTGCACCTGCAGCGCGCGAATGTCCTCGAAACCGGCGAGATAGCGCTGCGCGGGGCGGCTTCCGGGGCGGTGGGAGAAGTGGCCCCGGTGGAGGTCCTCGTCGGCCACCACCACCAGCGCCTCCACCAGCACGCAGCGCCCGCACAGCTCGCCGGCGAGCGTCCCCGGCAGCACGTGGACGCCCTCGACCACCACCGGCTTGGCCTCGTTGACCGCCCGCTCGACGATCGCCGCGATCCCGGTGCCGACGTGCTCGGCCTGGTCGGCGTAGCCGTCGATGCCGCCGGCCTCGAAGGCCGAGTGGTGGACCGTGGGCATGGCCTCGCGCGTAAAGAAGGCCCGCAACACCTGCCGGATCACGTCGGTGGCGATCACCCGGGTGATGCCGAGCCGAGCGGCCAGCATGGTGGCCAGGGTCGACTTGCCCACACCGGTCGTTCCACCGATCAGGATCACCAGCGGCCGATCGAGACGGTCCAGGCGGCGCCAGCCGATGTAGCGGCGTGCAGCGCTCTCCCCCTCTGTCGCCCGTAGCACCTCGATGGCGAGCCCATCGAGGCCCTCGACCCCGATCTCGCGGTCGCCCCGCAGCGCGAGCCTGCGCTCGATCTCGCGGGCCAACTCGAACGAGCGCTCCGGCGACAGGCCACCGGCCGACAGTGACTGCGCCATCAGCCCCTTGGAGTAGGGCAGGCCGTGGCCCTTGTGGACGACGATCGTCTCAGCGGGCATCGAGGGCCTCGTCGAACAGGGCCAGCAGCGCGTCATCCGCTCCCACTGGCCGGTTGCGCAGGAAGATCAGCCTCACGCCCTCGGCGCGTGCTCTCAGCGCCAGCGTGTCGATCGCCGCCGCCTTCAGCTCCGTGAGCCAGACGTCACAGCGCTCGCGCAGCGCCCGCTCGACGTCGGCGGCGAGCACCGAGCGGCGAGCGAGATTGACGCTCGACAGCACCGCCTGCACTCCCTCCACTGCGGGCGCGCCCGTGGTGAACAGCGCGACCCTCGACCGTGCGGGCACGGGTTCGAGCGGCTCGGGCCGCAGGGCGAAGGGCAGCGCGGCCGGCGGGGCGGTGGCGCCGGGCGCGGCCAGCACGAGGTCGGCGCGCGCGAAGCGGTACTCCGCGAACGGCTCCGATGCTCCCGCACCGGCCACGCACACGGTCCGGTCGGCCGCCACGGGGGGAATGCAGGCGCCCGAGCCCTCGAGCACGATCGCCCCCGGCTCGAGCGAAGCGGCCAGGGCCGCGCCCTCGGCAACGTTGGAGCGAGCCGGCTCGCCGGCGAAGCCACCGCCCACGCGCCGGCATCCGACGCTGCGGACGCCGGCGATCACGGCGCCCTCGAGGTAGTCCGAGGCGGCGTGGCCGCCGGCCTCGGCGATGGCGATCAGCTGGTCCAGGCCGATGTCGGGCTCGGCCAGCTGCGGCGCCGAGGGCCCGCCCCGGCCCATGCAGACGATCACGGGGTCCAGCCCACGCTCACCCAGCAGCGATGCCCAGTGACCCGCGACCGCGGTCTTTCCGGTGCGCTTGCCGGTGCCGATCACGGCCACCGTCGGCCCCGAGTAGTCGAGCGCCTCGTAGCGGGGCGGTGAGAGCAGCGCTCCCGGAGCCTCGTAGCGCAGGCCGAGCGACAGAGCCAGGGCCGCCGCGTGGAGCTTGGCACTGGCGCCGAAGGCCGGCTCGTCGGCCAGATCGACCACCGCCACGGGCCTGCCGGCGACCTCCCGAGCGGCGAGGCGCGCCAGAGCCTCGTCGATCCCCGTCTCGACCGGCCGCCCGTAATGCTCCTCGAGCGATCCGGAGCCGAGCTTCTCCTCACCGCCACAGAACACGACCCCGGTCAGGCCGCGCTCGCGCTCGAGCTCGTCCAGCAGTTCGCGCACGGCCGCCGGATGGTGCTCGCCGTCGACCAACGCGATGACCGGCCCATCCGCCACGCGGCGGATTCTCTCCTAGCCGCGTGACGGTGGGCGGTGACGCAGTCCTACGCGTCGCGCGGGACCTCCTCGCGGTACGCGCCGGTCTCGCTGCCGCGGGCCTCGATGAACTCCTTGAAGCGCTCCAGATCGCCCTGGACGCGACGGTCGTCGGCGCCGAGCGCGGCGCCGATCTTCTCCTTGATGCCCTCGGGGGCCCAGTCCATCTGGACCATCACGCGCGTGGTGTCGTCATCGATCTTGTGGAAGGTCACGACGCCGGCGTTGTCCTTGCCGTCGAGGTTCTTCCACGCCACACGCTCCTCGGGCTTCTGCTCGACGATCTCGGCGTCCCACTCGTGGCGGCTGCCGCCGAACTCGGCGGTCCAGTGCAGACGACGGTCGTCGAGCTGCCTGATCTCCTCGATCCCCTCCATGAAGCGGGGGAACTCCTCGAACTGGGTCCACTGGTTGTAGGCGGTCGCGATCGGGACCTCTACCTCGATGGACTGCTCAATGGTGCTTGTCATGGTGTCTCCTGATGCTTTCCGGGTCTCCGGGGGCATCAACCGTGGGCGGTCTCCCCCAAGAGCGACTTGTCCTTCTCATACTCATACGTACGAGGATCAAACGAGATGATCGCGTCCTGCTCGTGGAACGGGTACTTGCGGAACACGGTGACTCGCTCCGGCGAGGCCTCGATCAGGTTGTAACAGGGCTTCGTCTTCCCCCGCAGACGCGTGGTGGAGACCGTGCCGGCGTTGACGACGAAGAGGTTCTCCAGCTCCCACGCGTAGGGCACGTGCTTATGGCCGGAGAGCACGAGGTGGACGTCGGCGCGCTGAAGGGTCTCGAGCGTGTCGCCGGCGTCGTGGACCACGTTGCGCTCACGGCCCGTGCCCGGGACCGGCAGCAGGTGGTGATGGAGCACGAAGATGCGCAGAAAGGCCTCGCGCTCGCCGAAGCGGTCGATGATCCACTGGTAGCGGCCGCGGCCGATGACGCCGTGGTCGAGGTCGGGCTCGGTGGAGTCCACCGCGACGATCGAGACCCCCTCGTGGTGCAGGACCGAGCGCCGCTCTCCCATCAGCTCCTCGAAGTGCACGTAGCCGACGTTGCGGGAGTCGTGGTTGCCGGGAATCACGATCAGCCGCTCGCAGGCGATCCGGGCCAGGTAGTCCGCCGCCAGCTGGTACTCGCCCCGCAGCCCGAAATCGGTGAGATCGCCGGAGACGATGACCACGTCGGGCTCGAGCTCGTTGACCTCCACCAGGGCGCGGTCGAGCAGGCTGGGCACGAAGTGGGCCGAGCCACAGTGCAGGTCGGAGAGCTGGGCGATGGTGATCGAGCTCATACGGCCTCGCGGCGGATGCCCTCGGCCAGCGCGAGCTCCGGATCGATCGGCTCGTCTCCGGCCAGCACGTCGCGCACCCGCAGGTAGTCGCGTGCGCCGGCCACGTCGTGGACCCGGACCAGCCGGCCGGGCGCGGCGGTGGCGCCCACGGCCGCCAGGCTGCCGGGATCGCGCTCCGACGGCGGCCGGCCGGTGAGCGCTCCTACGAAGTCCTTGCGCGACAGCGCGAGCAACAACGGCAGGCCGCGCTCGGCCAAACGGTCGAGCGAGCGCAGCAGCTCGATCGACTGAGCCGGCGTCTTGGCGAGGTCGATCCCCGGGTCGAGCACGAGCCGGTCCCGGCCCACGCCGAGCGCCAGCGCGCGCTCGGCCCGCTCGCCGAGGAAGTCGTCCACCTCGTCCACCAGGCGCTCGTAGCGCGGGAAGGCCTTCGTCTTGGGCGGGATCAGCGTGTGGGTCACGACCAGCGCCGCCCCGGAATCCGCGCACGCCTCGGCCACTCCCTCGTCGCTCAGCCCGCTCACGTCGTTGATCATCGCCGCGCCCGCGGCCAGCACGGCCCGGGCCACGGGCGCGCGCCAGGTGTCCACCGACACGGCCACGCCCGCCGCGGCCAGGCGGGTGACCAGCGGCACCACCCGGCGGGCCTCCTCGTCGACGGAGACCGCCTGCGTGTCCGTGCGTCCCGACTCGCCGCCGACGTCCACGACGGCGGCGCCCGCCTCCACCTGGCCGAGGGCGCGCTCGGCCAGCTCGTCGACCGCCTTCGGGCCCTGCTCCTCGGAGAACGAGTCCGGGGTGGCGTTGACGATCCCCATGAGCGCCGGGCGCGAGAGGTCGAGGCTCCGCTCTCTGAGGCGGAGGATCACACCGCCTCCTTCGCCGCGCCGGCGGCGGGGGCGAGGCCCTCGCTGCGGGCCAGGTCCTCCCACGCGGTGATCTCGGCGCCCATGCGGGCCTCGTCCCAGCCGAGCACGGGCGCCATCGCGGCGGCCACCGCGCTCACGCCCTCGCTCTCGGGCAGGGCCAGCCGGCGGCCGTCGAGCAGGCCGAGGCGAGTGCGGCGCAGCAGCACGTCGCCGAGGGTGCGCGCCTGCTCGTGGACCGCGGCGAAGGCGGCCTCGGCGGCGATGTCGGGGAGCTCCGCGCTGATCCGGCGTCCCAGCCCGGGATCCGCTTCGGCCAGCTGCAGCACGAACTGCGCGGCGTGACCGTAACGCCGGGCCAGGTGGCCGCGGCTCTCGGCGTCGACCGACGGCGCCGCCGGCAGCTCATCCGGATCCACGGGCTGGCCGAGGGGGATCTCGTGCGTACGGCAGGGCGCCTCACGCGCCTCACGCTCAACGATCCGGTCGACAGCCAGCTTGGCCATGCGACGCCAGGTGGTGAGCTTGCCCCCGGTGATGGTCACCAGGCCCGAGCTCGTCTCGTACAGCTCGGCCCGGCGCGAGATGTCCACCGACTTCTTCGGGTCGCCGGTGGAGATCAGCGGGCGGACGCCGGCGTACGCGCCGGTGAGATCGGCCGGGCACAGATCGACGGCGAAGAACTCGTTGAGGGCGTCGAGGAGGTAGCCGACGTCGTCCTCGGAGGGCGGCACGTGCTCGAGCGAGCCCTCGTAGTCGTTGTCGGTGGTGCCGACCAGGGTGCGGCCGAGCCAGGGGAGCGCGAACACGCCGCGACCGCCACCGGCGGGGACGATCACCCCCGCGTTCACCTCGAGCGCCTCGCGGGCCAGGGTCACGTGGGTGCCGCGGCTCGGGCGAATCCGCGGCACCTCCTCTTCCTGGTAGAGCTCCTCGGGGCGCAGGCGATCGGCCCAGACTCCGGTGGCGTTGATCACGTTCGCCGCCCCGACCTCGAGCTCCGTTCCGCCCTCGCCCTCACGGATCAGCACGCCCGCGGCCCGGCCGTCTCGCTCCACGAGCCCGACGGCCTCGGTGCCGTTGAGGCACACCGCCCCGAAGCGCTCGGCCTCGGCGAGGACGGTCAGCACCAGTCGCGCATCGTCGGTCTGGCAGTCGTAGAACAGATAGGACGAGGTGGGCTCACGAGCGGCGAGCGCCGGAGCCAGCTCGAGCGTCTCGGCGCCGTCGATCGTGCGGTGGCGCTCCGGGCTCCACTCCTCGTGGTCGCGGCCGCGGCGCCACGACATCGCGTCGTACATGTTGAGGCCCACGCCGGTCAGCCGGTCGGGCCGCCTCCCCTCGAACGCCGGCACCAGCATCGCCAGCGGGGTGACCAGGTGAGGCGCAAGCTCCACCATCAGCGAGCGCTCGAGCAGCGCTTCCCGGACAAGGCCGAGATCGAAGTTCTGGAGGTAGCGCAGGCCGCCATGGACCAGCTTGGACGACCGGCCCGACGTGCCCGCCGCAAAGTCGTCCTTCTCGACCAGAGCCACGCTGTAGCCGCGGGAGGCGGCATCGAGGGCCACGCCCGCGCCGGTGATGCCGCCACCCACCACGACCACGTCGAACGAGTCGCGCTCGAGCGAGGCCAGGGCGTCCGCGCGCGGGATCACGGCAGGAACGTTACGTAGTCGCCGGGCGGGGTTCGCTCCGGCGGCTCCTTCACCTGACGTGCCGGACCGAGGTGCAGAAGCCCCACCGCGCGCTCGTTGCCGGCCAGCCCCGCGGCTGCCCGGCCCTCGGGGCGCCGCAGCACCTCCGGCGTGCGCCAGTAGCCGGCCAGGCCGCGCCCGTGCGCGGCGAGAAGCACGATGTAGCTGGCCACCGCGGCCGCGCACAGATCCTCCTCGTCCTGAACCGAGTCGCCGCTCTCGATCACCGACGCGACCACGAGCGTGGGCGCGCGATCGAGCTTGGCGGCGGCCTCGGGCCCGGCGGCGGCCTTGAGCCGCTCGCGGGCCTCCGGGCCCAGCACGCGAAAGCGCCAGGGGTTGGTCAGGTGGTGGTTGGGAGCCCAGCGGGCCAGGGCGAGGAGCTCGTCCAGGGTCTCGACGGGCACGGCCTCGGGCCCGTAGGCCTTGTGGGTGCGGCGCGTGCGGATCGCCTGCTCGAGCTCCACGACGGGCGACGCTAGCAAGGTAGGGTCCGCGTCCCATGGCCTCCGGAACCGTCCTCGTGACCGGCGCCTCCACCGGGATCGGGGAGGCGACGGCGCTCCATCTGCGCGAGCTCGGCTTCCAGCCGGTGGCCGGCGTTCGCCGCGACGAGGACGCCGAGCGCCTCGCCGCCCTGGGCATGCGGACCGTGCGCCTCGACGTGACCGATCCGGATCAGATCGGGGCTATGCGAGAGGAGCTCGGGCCGTCGCCGCTGGCCGGGCTGGTCAACAACGCCGGCATCGCCGTGGCCGGGCCGCTCGAGTTCCTGCCCATCGACCGGCTGCGCAGCCAGCTCGAGATCAACCTGATCGGCCAGGTCGCCGTGACCCAGGCCCTGGTGCCCGCGTTGCGCGCGGGCCGCGGCCGGGTGATCAACGTGAGCTCGATCGGCGGCCGCATGGCGCTGCCGCTGATGGGCGCCTACAGCATGTCCAAGTTCGGGCTCGAGGCCTTCTCCGATTCGCTTCGCCGGGAACTGCGTCCCCACGGCGTGAACGTGGTGGTGATCGAGCCCGGCGGGGTCAAGACCCCGATCTGGCAGAAGGGCAACGAGCTGATCGACCGGCTGATGGCGGACATACCTGCCGCGGAGCTCGAGCGCCTCTACGGCCGGGTGATCGCGGCGCTGCGCCGGGAGACGGTGAGAATCGAGCAGAAGCGCGGCATGCCGGCACGCGACGTGGCCGAGGTGATCGGGCGCGCGCTGACGCTGCGGCGACCTCGCGCCCGCTACGTGGTGGGACGCGATGCCAAGGCCCGTGCGGTGATGGCCCGCGTGGTGCCGGACCGCGTGATGGACCGTCTGATCGCACGCGCGCTCGGCGGCTGAGACGCCCGTTCGTCGCCCTCAGGAGGATGCGGCGGGCCGGCGGCGCACGAGCCGGCCCAGCCGGCGCCGCGACAGCCACTGGGCGAGCGCGAGCACCGCCAGCGTCGCCACGGCCAGTGCCACCAGCGCGGCGACGGGCATCCTCGCGGGCATCCCCTCGGCGGTGTCGCTCTGGGCGGCGCCGGTGCCGGGGTTGGGCGGGGCATCCACCACCAGGCCGTCTTCGCCCTCCGCGGCACCGCCGAGTTCGCCGGCGCTTTCCTCGGCCGGTGGCGGGTCCGCCGCCTCTCCGCCCCGGGGCTCGGCGGCCGGGGCACCGGCCGCGCCTTCGTCCGCCGGCGGTGCCGCTGCCCCGCCCCCGCCCGACGGGGCCGGCTCGGTGCTGGGCGCGGCGGGCGCGGGCGGCGCGGGCGCAGCCGGTGCGGGTGTGGGCGAATCGGGAGCCGTCGCGGCGGGCTCGCGCTCAACCACGGCCACGGGCAGCGGCTCGCGTTCCAGCGCCAGCAGCGCCTGCGCCGTCACCCACACCGGCGTCTGGCTGCTGGCCGCCGAGTAGGCGATGCTGCCGTTGCGACGCTGGAGGCGCGTGAGGTAAGACAGCGCGCGCGCCGTCACCCGGCGGGCCGCGCCCACGGCGACGAGTCCCTGCACGACGTACGACGTGGACTGGGCGTTCGAGCTGCCGCCGCGCATCTGGCCGAAGCCCCCGTCCGATCCCTGGCTGCGGATCAGGTAGGCCACGGCACGGCGGGCGGTGGCGCTTCCCCCGCGACCCGATGCGGCAAGAGCCTGGAGCACCGCGCCGGTCATGTCGCTGTCGCTGGGTGAGGTGACGGCCACGCCGAAGCCCCCGTCGTCGTTCTGGGTGCGGACCAGCCAGCGCAGCGTCGCGCGGCCCACCGGCTCCCCGGCAGCGCGCAGGGCAAGGACCCCGAAAGCCGTGTAGCTGACGAAGCCGGAGATCGAGCCGTTCTCGCGACGCCGCCTCAGGATCTCGGCCACCAGGTCCCGGCTCCCCGCGGTTCGGGGGTCGAGCCCGGCGGCGCTCAGCACGAGGGCCGTCCGCTCGATCTCGCCCACGTCGCGCAGGCCCGCAAGACCGCGGGCGACGTAGCCGGCCAGCGACCGTCCGTCTCCGCGAGCGAGGTCCCGGGGATTGCGACCCGCGGCGGCCAGCCCGAGGCCGACCCAGCCGCTGTAGAGCGGGCTCGACGACTGGCGTGGGGCGGCGCCGAAGCCGCCGTCGCCGTTCTGGGCGCGCACGAGGTAGCGCTCGGCGCGCTCGCTCGGGGTCGCGGCGCCGGCGCCGGCGGGCACGGCGAGGATGAGCGCGACGAGGGCCAGCGCGGCCCCGATCGTGGCCGGCGACGGCCGCCAGCTCACCTCGAGGCGCTGCCGGTAGCGCCGCAGCGAACGGATGAACACCGGGCCGATCAACAGGCAGAAGGCCACGTTGCCGATCGCGTGGGCGAGGTTGTAGGGGAGCGAGCTGGCAGAGACGACAAGGTAGCTGTCGAGGTCCTGGCGCCCGGTGAGCGTCCACTGGTAGACGTCCATCCAGGCTCCGAAGGCGAGACCGGCCAGGCCGCACACGGCGGCCAGCACGAAACGGTTGGGCTCGCGGCCGCGCAGCAGCCGGGCGAGCAGCGCGCCGCCGACCCCCACCGCCCCCCAGCCCGCCATCTGCCAGACGGTCCACGGGCCCTGGGACAGGAAGATGTTGGACACGATCGCGGTCACCGCCCCGACTGCGAAGCCCGGCACGGCTCCCAGGGCGTAGCCGGCGAACAGCACGATGTCGGTGGTCGGCTTGACGTTCGGGATGGCCGCAAAGGCGAGGCGCCCCACCACGGCCAGGGCAGCCATCGCGGCCACCAGCGCCAGCACGCGCGCGGGCGGCCGGTCGCGCTCGTACCAGGCGAAGCCGGCGACCAGGGCGAGCGCCAGCACCAACAGGGAGGACAGCTGCCAGCTCATCGCGCAAGCTCCCGCGGCCGGCCCGGCCGGGACACGTCCTCGGCCGCGGCGTCCGCGAGCGCCCGGGCGGCCTGCTCGGGCAGCAGCTCCGGCCCGCCGGTGATGCGCGCCACCTGCGTGGAGAAGTGCCGGCCGCCGCCCAGCACGTCAGCGGGCGGGCCGTCGGCGATCACGCTGCCGGGGCCGAGCAGCACCACCCGGTCCGCGAACGCGGCGGCGAACTCGCTGTCGTGCGTGGCCACCATCACCGCCGCCCCGGCGCGCGCGAGCTCCTCGATGCGGGTCACCAGCAGGTCCCGGTGGGCGCCGTCCATCCCGCGGGTGGGCTCATCGAGCAGCACGGCCGCGTGCTCCCCGCCGCCAAGCGCCACCTCCAGCGCCAGCCGCTGACGCTCGCCGCCCGAGAGATCACGAGGGTTGGCCTGCTCGCGTCCCGCCAGCCCGGCGCCGGCCACGCCCGCGCTTCCGGCGTCCTCCACCGCGTGCTCGTGGATGAGGTAGTCGCCCGGGCTCTGGAGCAGCAGGGCCACCTCGCCCGCGCGCTCGATGCGGCCGCGGCTCGGCTGCTCCAGGCCCTTGGCCAGCCGCAGGAGGGTGCTCTTGCCGGCGCCGTTGCGGCCCATCAGGGCCACCCGCTCACCGGCGTCGAGGTCGAGCGTTATTCCGCGCAGCACCACGGGCCCGTCCTCGATCTCGTGCCAGACCTCGCGCAGCCGCAGGGCCGGCGCCGGGCGGGCGGCGCGGCGGCGCAGCAGGCCGAGCCGCGGGCGGCGCGGCGGCGCCGCCGCCGTCGCAGGAGCAGGGCGGTCCCCCACCTCAGACCCACGGCGCCTTATCGTCGCGGCCGCCTCCTTGACGGTCACCGGCAGCGGCCCGAGGCCGGCCAGCGAGAACATCCGCGCGGCCGGGGTGGCGAGGGCGGGGACGGCGTCCGTGGCCCAGCTCAGGAAAGCGGCGGGCGGGGCGTCGCATGCCAGCGCGCCGTCCACCAGCGCCAGCACGCGATCCGCCGCCGGCAGACAGCGCTCGAGGCGGTGCTCTGCGATCACCACGGCCGTGCCCCAGTCCTCGTTGAGGCGCCTCAGCAGCCAGACGAGCTCGTCGCCGGCCACGGGATCGAGCTGGGAGGTGGGCTCGTCGAGCAGCAGCAGCCGCGGGGCGTGAACCATGGCCGCGGCGATGGCCACGCGCTGCAGCTCGCCGCCGGACAGCGTGTCGGTGCGCCGCTCGAGCAGATGCGCCACGCCCAGCGAAAGCGCGGTCTCCTCCACCGAGCGGGCCATCACGCCGGCCGGCTCGCGCCGGTGCTCGAGCGGCAGCTCGAGCTCGGCTCGCACCCCGCCCATCACCACCTGCGTCTCGGGCTCCTGGAAGACGGTGCCGCAGACCGCAGCGAGGTCCCCGGGACCGTGATCGCGCACGTCGAGGCCGCCCACGCGCAGCTCGCCGGCCGCCTCGCCGCCATGGAAGTGCGGCACCAGCCCGCACAGCGCCCTCAGCAGGGTCGACTTCCCGGAGCCGGAGACCCCGGCCAGCACGGTGAACGTCCCGGGCTCGATCTCCAGGTCGATGTCCCGCAGCACCGGGCGCGCCGACTCCGCATAGCGGTAGCCGAAGCCGGCGGCGGTGACGAGCGGCTCGGTCATCGCCGGCCTCCGATCCCCAGGCGCGCTCCGCGGCCCGCGAACGGGCTGAGGGCGAGCAGGACGAGTGCAGCGCTCAGCGCCCACTCGGGGGCGCCGAACGAGAGCTCGAGTGTGGGATAGGCGTCCACCGTTCCCACCCCGGCGGCCAGCCCGGCCACGGAGACCGCGACGATGCCGAACGCCGCTGCGGCCACACGCAGGTCGTGGCGCGACCACGGGTCGCCGCGGCGCGGCGGGCGCCCACCGAGCGAGTAGCCGCGCACCTCGAGCGCGGCGGCCACGTCCACCGAGCGGTCGAGCGCACCCGACAGCGCCGCCCGGACCACCGCCAACCGCCCCGGTGGCTGCGGCCGGCAGCGAGCGGCGTCCGACATGCGGACGGCGTCGCGGGCCAGCGTGGGCACCAGCCGATTGGCCAGCGACGCCGTGAGCGCGGAGCGGTAGGAGACCCGTCGGAACAGCCGCAGCAGCTCGTCGGGGTCCACGGCGGCCGACAGCAGTCCCCCCAGGGCCACCACGATCACCATCACACGCAGGCCGGTGAGCGCGCCGTAGGCCAGCGCTTCCAGGGTGATGTCGATCCGGCGACCGAGCACCGTGCCGCCACGGATGAGCAGGGTCTCGCCGCCCGCGTAGACCAGCGGGTTCACGAGCGCCACCAGCAGCGCCAGCGGCAGGGCCAGCTTCAGCGAGCGGCCGATCTCCCGGCCGACGCCCGCCGCGACGCCGGCGCCGGCCACTCCCGCAAGGGCCGCTGCGAGCACCAGCGGATGGAGGTAGAGCACCCCGGTCAGGGCGAGCGCGCAGCAGAACGCAGCCCCAAGGGAGGCGCGCGCCGCATGCAGCGCACTGGGACGAGAGCGGTAGACGGGGATCAGGCTCATTGCACCGCCAGGGGCAGCTTGTCCACCCTGTCGTCCTCGACCGCGACCGCAAAGGCGTCGCGCAGGCGTCCTTCGTCGAGGGCCCGCACGCCTGCCTCGAGGCCCTGCTCGTCGAGTGCCGTGACCAGCCACACGAGCTCCTCCTGTAGCGGCCGCATGGCCAGCACCAGGCCCACGCCGTCGCCGGGACGAACGGTGCGGGCCACGTCGCCGTGCTCGTCGAGCAGATCGATCGAGCGGCCGTCCTCGGCCACCCGGACGAAGACGCCGTTCTCCTCCGGCCCCTGCTCCAGGCTGGCCGCGCCGCGCACGATCCGGGCCGCGGGCCAGCGCGCCACCGCCAGCCGGGTCACCTCCTCGACGCCCGGGGCGCCGAGCGACGAGCCCGAGGTCGAGACCCCCTCGCGCTCCAGCGTCTCGCGTGCCTCGCTGCACGCGCTCGACTCCGAGTCCTCGCACTCCACCCGCACCGGGCGCCGCTTGCCCTCCAGCCCGTTCAGGAACGGCTCGGGAAAGGCGCCCACGATCGCGGGCACGCGCATCGTCACCCGCCAGTCACGCCGATCCCACTGGACGCGGTCAGCGGGCGAGAGCTCGAATTCGGCGGCGCCCACCTCCGCCTCGACCCCGTTCACGAAGTAGAACCAGTCCACCTGGCCCACCGGCCCCCGGCTCTCGAGCCCGTCGATCGCATCGACGAAGCGGCCCCCGAAGCTGGTGCCCACCTCGAAGTTGGCCTCGAGCAGCCGCAGCACCGTCTGGTCCTCGCGCACGGCCTCGACCCGGGCCGAGCCGAGCTCCACCTTGCCGAAGTCGCGTGTGACCCGAACCTGGGCGCCGGCGCCGCCGCGCTCCTCGCCCTCGCCGATGCCGCAGCCGGCAACGCCGGCGGCGAGGGTGATCGCACACACGAGGGCGACGAGCCGGCTCACTCGACGACCACCTCCTCGGCGAACGAGCGCACCAGGCCGTCCTTGCGGGCCACGATGGTGTGGCGACCCGGCGGAAGGGTCAGCCGCACGCTGCCGTCGGACGCGGTCACGCCCGTCCCGCCGCCCGACGCCGTGACGGCCGCGCCCGCTACCGGGACGCCGCGACCCTCGTCGTCGTAACCGCGCACGCTGATCGTCGCCGCTCCCTGCTCGCCCCTCGCCTCGATCGCGAGGGTGCGCTGGCAACCGCCGGCGTGCATGCGGCAGTAGAACCAGGTCAGCTGCTGGCCCCGGCGCAGCCGTCCGCGCCCGAACGGGCCCGAGGGATCCGCGGCCCCCGCGCTGGCCGCCCGCCGGCCCACCTTGTAGACCCAGCCGTTCTGCCCTCGGTTGCGCTCGCCCCGGATGGCCTCGACGAACAGGCCGGCGGCGTCGCGCGGCCGGCCCGAGCACGAGCCGAAGTCACGCAGCCGCAGGCGGCCCGCGCCGCTGCGGGCCAGCGCCGCCAGGGCCGTGCCGGCCCCGGCGGCGCAACGGCGCCCGCCCACCGTCACGAGCGTTTGCTTCGCCGCCACGTCCCGGGTCACCGCCTTGCCGCTGCGAAACACCACCATCTGCTCGACGGCAGGAGCCGCCGGCGCGCCCGCGGCCGGCGTCGCCGCGGCGAACAGCGCCAGCGTCAGCGCGAGCACGGCGGCGGCTGGGGCGGCACGGCTCACGGCGACGGCGCCACCGCGTCGAGCTCCACCGGCCCCCCGCCGAGCGAGCGCAGCGACAGGCGATGACGCCCGTCACCGAGCCCGTCGGCCGACCAGAGCACGGTCCGGTACCCCGAGCGCCCGCGCGTGCGCAGCACCCGGCTCCGGCCGTCGACGGTCACCCGCAGGCGCCCTCCCTTGGGCAGCTTGCGGCCGACCAGCGCCACCTCCGTGCCCTCGAAGGAGAAGCGCGCGCTGGCGCCCGCATCTGCGGCCCGGATCACGGTCTTGCCCCAGGCCTGCGCGCGCCGGACGCGCTGCCAGTCGCCCTTCGAGAAGCGCCAGAGGCTGCGGTTGCGATCGTCGACCGGCACCGTCACCGGCTCGCTCACGACGG
Source organism: uncultured Thermoleophilaceae bacterium (assembly GCA_963808545.1). GTDB lineage: Bacteria > Actinomycetota > Thermoleophilia > Solirubrobacterales > Thermoleophilaceae > JACVRW01. The sequence goes on from CAWEGB010000011.1 coordinate 203,933, forward strand.
TCGTGTTGTTGAGCGCGCGGTCGGTGGCGGTGATCCGGAAGCGGTAGGTCGCGCCCACGTCCCCGCGGAAGTGGAGTCCGTTGGCCGGGGACTTGTCGAGCAGCGAGCGCCACGTCGTCTCCCCCGCCTCGGCCACCTCGACCGAGTAGTACCTGACCCCGCTTCCCGACCGATCGTCGCCGGCCCACGAGATCAGCATGGTGCGTGAGCGACCGCGGGTGCTGGCCAGGCCGCCGCGCTGGCCGCCGGCGGCGCCCACGGCGATGACCGGTCCGGTGTCGTCGGTCGAGCTGCAAGGATCGGCGCCCTCCGGATCGACGCACATCACGATCGTGTTAGAGCGGATCGTGTCGGGCTTCGAGGCCTTCAGGCGGTAGATGCCCTTCCGGGCGAAGCTGAGCGTGGCGATCCCATTGGCGTTGGTCGTGGCTCCGCCCACGGTCGCGCCGGCCTGTGGGGCCTTGGTCTGGCCGTCGGTGACGCGCACGTTCACCGGGCTGCCCACGATGGCGGTATTGGCGCCCTCGAGCCTCAGCGGGACGGACACCGAAAAGGGGATTCCGGCCCACAGGACGTCCTGGCCGGCGAGGACGCGCTTCTGGCAGCCGCCGAGGTCGGAGAAGGCCTGGTTGACCCACAGGGACCAATACGCCGTATTCGGATCGATCCGCTGGTCGGCCACGCGCTCGATGAAGAAGTCATCGATGCCGAAGTTGCCGTAGGCGCCGTCGATGGTGAAGCCGCCCGCCCGGGCGGCGTCGTCGAGCGCCGCGGTGGCGGTGGGACCGGCCGTCGGTTGTACGCCGCCGTTGGTCCCGTCGCAGGGATGGGTGCCGCCGGCGACGGTGGTCACGGCGTGACCGTCGGTGGTGACCGGACCGTCGAACACCGTCGCCGTCGGTCCTTCCACACGGAGGTTGACGGTTACAGGCAGGGCCAGTGCCGTCGAGGGCAAGACCAGCGAGAGCAGGACGAGCGCGCCTGGTAGAGCGCGCCGGGAGCAAAGAGACATCGAGCCACCCTTTCCACGAGGGTCGTATGGGCTGCGGCCGGAGTGAGGTCTCCTGGCTCGGGGCTCCTCGTCGCGCCTTCCCGGGGGACCGTAGGCTCCCCAGTGGCTTCTTGCGACGCCTCAGCGCCCGTACACAGTGGCGGGACCGCGCCGGATTCTCACCGGACTTCCCTCGACCACCGGCCGATGAACGGGGACATCCTACCCTCGTGGGCAATCCCGCCGCCCACGGCGGCGCGCGCACGCGTGGGCAACCCCGCTAGAATCGCCCGCCGGCACGCCGCCATCGTCTAGGGGACTAGGACGCCGCCCTCTCACGGCGGAAACCGGGGTTCGAATCCCCGTGGCGGTACTCCAGTAACGACCGCTTCACCACCTCTTCACCGGGCCGTTACAGCGACAACGCCGCGCCGCAGAACACTCGTGGCCATGGACCTCGTGGCTCGGTTCCTGTTCATGGGCGCGGTCACCTGCTACCTCCTCGGACGCATTCTCACCGGGGAGGCCAGCCCCGGCGAGGTGGTCGTCTACGGCGCGACCGCGGCCGTGGGCCTGGAGTTTCTGATGGCTTCCTGGCGCGACCTCTGGGTTCGGAGTTAGGCAACCCGAAGTCGAGGCTTCCACCCCACCGGATGGTGCGCTAGATTCGGGTTGTGAGCGCCCGGCGGACAGAAGCTCTCAAGGCCTCTCCCCGTATGTTCGAGTCGGACCTGCTGGACCGGCTCTCGCGCGTTCACCCGATGATCCCGGTGGCCATCTTCGTGCCCGTCATCGTCGTCCTCTTCGTGGTCGGCGCGCGCGGCGAGCCGACCACCGTGCAGGTCGCGGGACTGATGCTTGCCGGCTACGTGTTCTGGACGCTCACCGAGTACTGGATGCACCGGCTCGTGTTCCACTTCGAGCCCGAGGAGGGCCTCGGGGCGCGCCTGCACTGGATCATCCACGGCGTCCATCACGACCATCCCAACGATCCTCTCCGGCTGGTGATGCCCCCGTCGGTGAGCGTGCCCCTGGCGCTGGCGTTCTACGGGCTGTTCGTGCTCGTCCTCGGCACGCCGTGGGCGAACATCTTCGCCGCCGGCTTTCTCTCCGGCTATCTGGCCTACGACATGACCCACTACCACGTGCACCACCACCGTCCTCGCACCCGCGTCGGCAAGCTGGTGCGAGAGCTGCACATGCGTCACCACTTCCAAGACGACACGCGCGGCTTCGGAGTGAGCGCACCGGTGTGGGACTACGTCTTCGGCACGCCGCAGCGCCGCGGCGGCGACTGACGGCTTGGCAGCTGCCGCAAGTAATCTGTCCCGCGGACATGCGAACATGTGTTCGTCATGTATCCGCCCGAGATTCGCGAAACCGCGCTGGCCTTAGTGGCGGAAGGCCGAAACGACTGCGAGATTGCGCGTCTGACCGGCGTGCCCGAGATCGACCGTCCGCGACTGGCGGTCGCCGCGCTACGTTCGCACCCACGGACTAGCGGCATTGTCCACGCTGCTGGCAAGCGGCAAAGCCGACCTGGTTCAGCGAGTCCGACTACTCAGAGCTGCTTGGTCTGTACCTCGGGGACGGCACATCGTGGTCGCAATGAGTCGCACATCACCGTCTGCGCCTGTTCATGGATTCCGCCTACCCGAACAGGTCAACGAGGACGTCCGGCTGCTCATGAGCCGCTGCTTTGCCGGCAACTCGGTCGGGCGTGTCCCGGTCAAGCGAAAGGCAGCGACGACGATCCTCAGCGTGTACTCGCGGCATCTGCCGTGCCTGTTCCCTCAGCACGGGCCGGGCAAGAAGCACGAGCGGCGGATCGTCCTCGAGGAATGGCAAGCCAGGCTGCGTGGAGATCCGTCCCGATGAACTTCATCCGCGGGCTGCGTGCAGGTCGGACGGTCGCTACTTCGTCAACCGCACCGGGCCGTACCGCTATCCCTCCTACGAATTCTCGAATTACTCGAGTGGACATCGCAGATCTGTTCGCACAGGGCGTGCGACCAACTGAGGATCCGGTACCGGCGCACCAGGAATGGGCGAACCGGAAGGATCAAGTATCCGTGTGAACCGGCGTGAGAGCGTAGAGGTGCTGCTTCGAACTGTGGGCATCAAGTCCTAGGCGCACCTTGCCGCTAGGCTAATGCGCGCGAGCGGCTGTGGCGGAACGGCAGACGCGCGAGCGTTCAGGTCGCCGTGGGGGCAACCCCGTGGAGGTTCGACTCCTCTCAGCCGCATACTTCAGTCTCAACTGCGTGGGTCAGTCGGGGGTGCCGGGGGCCGGCCACAGCCAGCTCCGCCACCAGCGCCGAATGGTCCGACAGGCCCAGCTCCCGGCGCCAGTCGTGCCGGTAGTCGCAGGCCAGCACTCCGACCTCGGCCGACACGATCAGGTGGTCGAGGCGGTAGCCGCCGCCGCGCGGCCACTCCCAGCTCGCTGACCTTTCGCCGAAGCCGTTGCGCTCGCGAAATGCGTCGCGGAAGCCGAACGTCTCCAGGCCGCGGACCAGGGCCGTCTCCGCGGCGTCCCAGCGCTCGCCCCGCTCGCGGCGCAGCACGCCGCGATTGCTGCGGGCGAAGGTCCAGACGCTGCCGTCGGGATGCTCGCGGCGAGGGGTGTTGAGGTCGCCGCACACGAGTCGCGGCCCTTCGCCGCCGGCGAGGTGGCGGTAGACCGCCTCGTGAGTGCGCACCTTGGCCAGGTCGGGCTTGGTGCTGACCGGCGAGTGGACGTTGACCACCTCCACGCCGTCGCCCGTGCGCACGGCGAGCACCCGCTCCGGCCAGGGCACGCCCTCGACGGCAATCGGCTCGAAGGACGCCGGGCGGGCCGCGGTCAGCACGGCGAGCGGCCGGCTCGACTCGCGCGCCCGCGGCAGGTCGGTCATCCGCACCCCGAGCCCGGCGCCCGCGAGCAGCTCGACCCAGGGCAGAGCGCTTGCGGAAGTGACCTCCTGCAGGCACACGACATCCGGCTCGAGACCGAGCACGAGCTCGGCCTGCTCGGCCACCCGGCGAGCCCGGCCGGCCACGTTCCAGCTCACGAGCAGCACCGCATAGAGTCCTACCCGAGCATCCCCCCCTCGAAAGGAGAGACATGCCGTACGAGGTACCTGCTCTTCCCTATGACTACGCCGCGCTCGAGCCTCATATCGACGAGGCCACCATGCGCGTGCACCACGACAAGCACCACCAGGCCTACGTGGACAAGGTCAACGCCGCCCTGGAGGGCACCGACTGGGCCGACCGCCCGATCGAGGAGGTCATCGCCAACCTCTCGGACATCCCCGAGGACAAGCGCACCGCGGTGCGCAACAACGGCGGCGGCCACCTCAACCACAATCTGTTCTGGGAGTCGATGTCGCCGGACGGCGGCGGCGAGCCCGACGGTGACGTGGCGGCGGGAATCGAGTCCGCCTTCGGCTCGTTCGACGACTTCAAGTCGAAGATGAAGGAGGCCGGCGTCGGCCAGTTCGGCTCCGGCTGGGCCTGGCTCGTTCACGACGGCTCGGGCCTGGTGGTGGTCTCGACCGCCAATCAGGACAACCCGATCACCGACGGTCACACGCCGCTGCTCGGCGTGGACGTCTGGGAGCACGCCTATTACCTGAAGTACCAGAACAAGCGCCCGGACTACATCGACGCCTGGTGGAACACCGTGAACTGGGCGAAGGTCGCCGAGCGCCACAGCGCCGCCGGCTGAACATCCTCGGCAGACGCCCCGAGTGCCCGCGCGAACGCGGGCGCCGGGGCGGTCAGCCGTTCATGAAGCGGACGATCTCCTCGGCGATGCGCTCGCCGCGGTCCTCCTGCAGGAAGTGCGCCGCCCCCTCGATCGGCACCTGCTCTCCGGCGCCCGGGATCAGGTCGCAGAACCACTGGCCGGAGCGTGGGTAGGGGAACACGGGATCTGAGTCCGAGAACGCGACCAGCGCGGGCTTGTCCCAGCGCGAGAGCTCGTCGGCCACCTCGCGCATCGCCTCGGCCCCGGGCGCACCGGGCTCGGTGGGCACGAGCAGCGGGAACTGGGCGGCGCCCGCCTTGGAGGCGACGTCGGGAAACGGCGCCTCGTACGCAGCGACGATGTCGTCGGGCAGCTCGGTCGTCGTTGCGCTCTGGATCACGAAGCCCACGGGCAGATCGGGGTTGCGCTCAGCGAAGTTCCGCCAGTTGATGAAGCCCTTGGAGACACGGCCGGTGAACAGCCCGGTGTTGAGGATCACGAGCCGCCCCACGCGCTCGGCGTTCTCCACCGCCCAGCGCAGGCCGATCGGGCCGCCCCAGTCCTGAACGACCACGCACGCGTCACGAAGGTCAAGGGAAGCCAGCACGGCCGACACGTGCTCCACGTGCCGGTCGTAGGAGTACCAGCCGCGGTCGGTGGGCTTGTCCGAGCGCCCGAAGCCCGGGAGATCCGGGCAGATGACGCGGTGGCCCGCCTCGGTCAGGCCGGGCAGCATCCTCCGGTACAGGTAGGCCCAGCTCGGCTCGCCGTGAAAGCAGACGACCGGCGTGCCCGATCCCTCGTCCAGGTAGTGCAGGCGCAGCCCGCCGGCGTCGTGCCAGTGCGGCTCGAACCCGTAGCCGGGCAGGTTCTCGAAACGCTCGTCGGGAGTGCGGTGGAGATCGGCCATGGCGGGACCCTATCCTTGCCCAACGGCATGACCGAATGGGTGGGACACGCGCACGAGAGCCTGGAGAGCGGCGGCTACCGCGTGAGCGCGCCGCGGGCGGCGGTGGTGGCCACGCTCGACGAGCTGGGCTGCAGCGTCACCGCCCAGGAGATCGCCGACCGGCTGCGCGACCGCGGCGAGGGCGTGGGCGTGGCCAGCATCTACCGCGCGCTCCAATTGCTCGACGACATGAGCCTCGTGCGGCGCGTGGACGTGGGCGAAGCCGTGGCCCGCTACGAGCCGGTCCACCCGGGCGGCGAGCACCACCACCACCTCGTCTGCGACAGCTGCGGCGAGACCCGGGCGTTCGAGGATCCCGAGTTGGAGCAGGCCATCGAGCGGCTGGCCGGGCGCGTCGACTACGCGGTGGGTGAGCACGACGTGACGCTTCGGGGCACCTGCCCCGCCTGCACCTCCGCCTAGAAGCTCAGCCGCTGGCCGCCGGTTCGGGCTTCCGTGCAGCGGGATCGCTGGCAGGCGGATCTGTGTCGAAGTACCCCGACCCCTCGATGCTGAACTGCGGCAGGATTCTGTCGAGCCAGCGAGGCAACCAGATCGTCCGCCTGCCGGCGACCACGATCAACGCCGGCACGAATAGGCACACCACGATCGCGTCGATCGTGACCGCCGTGGCCAGGCCCAGCCCGAACTGCTTGATCGTCGGGTCGCCGTTCAGCACGAAGCTGCCGAACACGCTGAACATGACGAGCGCGGCCGCCCCGATGATCCGCCCGGAGTATCCGAGCCCCTCGATCACGGTCGCGCGGGCGCCCTTGCCCTCATTGAAGTGCTCCTGGATCTGGGTCAGCAGGAAGACCTGGTAGTCGGTCGAGAGGCCGAACAGGATCGCGAACATGATCAACGGCACGAAGCTGACTACCGGTATCGCGCCGTCGAGTCCGATCAGGCTCGAGGCAAAGCCCTCCTGGAAGACGAGCGTGAGCACGCCGTAGGCCGCCCCGACCGAGATGAGGTTCATCACGGCCGCCTGAGCGGGGATCAGGATTGAGCGGAATCCCACCAGCAGCACCAGGAAGCTGAGCCCTGCCACAACCAGGATGACCAGCGGGAGCTTGCTGGTGATCTTCTCGGCGAGGTCGACGTACGCGGCCGTGGTGCCACCCACGAAGGCCGTCATGTCCTGGCCCTTGGTCGCCTCCGGGATGGTGGTGTCCCTCAGACGCGACACCAGGTCCTCGGTGGCGATGTCGGACGGCGCCGTCGTGGCGATGAGCGTGTAGACCGCCGCGGTTCCCTGCTTGTTCACCAGCGGCTGCGTCACGGAATCGACGCCCTTGGTCTTCTGGAGGTCCTTGCGCAGGGTCTGGAGGCGCGGGTCGGTCGCGGGCTGCTCCGCCTGCTTCTTCTTCTGGGCGAGCTCGTTGGACTGCTTCTGCGTCTGCTGCTTCGCCTCCTGCTGGGCCTGCTGCGGGGTCGCGCCCTCGAGCTCAGCCTGCTGCTCGATCTGCTGCTGCTGCTGCTGCAGCTGCTTCTCGTTCTGACTGATCGTGTTGAGGTTCTTCTGGTTCGGCTTCGCGGGCTTGCTGAGCTGGGTGGAGATCAGGAACGGCCCGTTGGTGCCCTCCCCGAAGCCCTTCGCGATCAGGTCGTAGGCCTGGCGAGCCGTCGTGTCGGTCGGCTCTGCCCCCACGTCCTCCTGGCCCAGGTGCATCGACAGCGTGGGAATCGAGAGCGCGAGCAGGATCGCCAGCACGGCCACGATCACCGGCCAGCGGTGATTGGCGATCCCCGTGGCCAGCCTCGTCCACACTGGGGACTGCACCTCGTCGGCGCGTGCCTTGCGGAACGGCAACGTGAGCGCCGAGACGTGCGTTCCGAGCAGCCCGAACAGGGCCGGCAGCAGGGTGAGCGCGCCAAGGATCGCGAAGGCCACCGCGATCGCCGACGTGTAGCCCAGGGTCGTGACCAGCGGGATCCCGGCGACGGCGAGCGCCAGCAGGGAGATCGCGACGGTGCCGCCCGCGAACAGGACCGCGCCGCCCGCGGTTGCGAGCGCGCGCCCGATCGACTCGTGCACCTCCATGCCCGCGGCGACCTGTGCGCGGTGCTTGGTCACGATGAACAGCGAGTAGTCGATCCCGACCGCGAGCCCGATCATGGTCGCCAGCGTGGGCGCGGTCGTCGGGATGTCGGCGATGTGGCTGAGCAGCGTCACGACGCTCAGGCCGCACAACAGGCCGATCACAGCGGTGACGATCGGGAGCCCCATCGCCACGGCGGAGCCGAACACGAGCAGCAGGATCACCATCGCGGCCGCAATGCCGATCTTGTCGCTGGCCCCGGTGTCCGGCTTGGAGAGCTCCTGACCGACGTAGCCGCCGATGGCCGTCTGCAAGCCCGCCTTCTTCGCCGGATCGGCGGCGTCGAGCACCGCGTTGGACTCGTCCTCGGTGATGGTGCCCTGGCCGACGTCGAGCGCCACCGAGATGTAGCCGATCTTCTTGTCCTTGCTGAGCGCGTTGGACCCAGCGTCGCTCAGGGGGCTCACGGCCGCGGTCACGTGGGGCGTCTTCTTCAGGGCGCTCACCGACTGCTTGATGGCCTTCGAGTACTTCGAGTCGGTCAGCTTGCCGCTGTCGGTGGCCACCACGAGCGGATTCGTCCCGTAGGCCTGGCTCGGGAAGCGGCCGCTCAGGAGGTCGGTGGCGCTCTGGCTCCCCGTGCCCGGCAGAGTTACGTTGTTGGTGGTCTGTGAGCCGGCCTGACCGGCCACGATCACCAAGCGCCACGACCAGCACGACCCACAGCCCGAGCACCACGAAGTGCCAGCGCGCGCAGGCGCGACCGAGTTTGTAGAGAAGGCCAGTCATCGAAACCGCCTACCGCCGGTCCGTCGCGGCGAGTCAGCCCACCCTACGCGTCGCAAAGATGGCGCGCAAGTGGCGTTGGGGCGACGACTACTTCGCCGACCGCGACCGTTCCTCACCGTCGGCGGCGGGACTCCCCGCTGCCTTGCGCGGGCGCCTCGGCAGCGGCCAGCGCCTCTTCGTGCGCGGCCGCCGCTGCTCGCCCCACTCGCCGAGCGACATCTCCTCGGGGACGTCGCTCTCGAGCGGCGCGACGGCGTCATCACACAACTGCTCGCTGAGTTTCCTGCCTTCGACCATCGTTCCCCCGTCTGTGGTACCCCTGCGTACCGATTCTACCCCCGATCTCGGCGTTTGGCGGTGACTGAGAGGATGGGTTGGTGATCTTTCGCCAGATCACCCACGACGACCTGGGCTGTGCGTCCTACTTCGTCGGCGACTACGACGCGGGCGTCGTCGCAGTGGTGGATCCACGCTTCGAGATCGGTGAGTACCTCGAGCTGGCTCGCTACCTCGGCGTGCAGATCGATCACGTGCTCGAGACGCACAACCACGCCGACCACGTGTCCGGCCACGGCCGGCTCGCCGCCGCCACCGGAGCCACCGTCCACATCCACCGCCTGGCCGAGCCCGAGTACGACCACAGCGCCTTCGACGACGGCTGGGAGCTCGAGCTGGGCGCACTCGTGGTTCGGGCGATCCACACGCCCGGCCATCGGCCCGAGCACACCGCCTTCGCGCTCATCGACACGGCTCGCGGCGACGAGCCGTGGGCGGTGCTCACCGGCGACAGCCTGTTCGTGGGCGATTCGGCGCGGCCCGACCTGGCGATCGAGCGCGAGCAGGGCGCCCGGGAGATCTTCCGCAGCCTGCACGAGCGCCTGCTCGGCCTGGCCCCGGAGACCGAGGTCTGGCCCGGGCATCTCGGCGGGTCCCTGTGCGGCGGCCCGGGGATGGACATGAAGGTCTCGTCGACAATCGGGTACGAGCGCCGCCACAACCCGATGCTGCAGTACGACGACGAGAGTCGCTTCGTCGAGGGCGCACTCGCCGGCCTCGGTCCACAGCCGCCGAACTTCAGCGCGGTGGTCGATCTCAACCGAGGCCCGCCGCTCGTGGCGGGCGTCGAGCTGATGCCCCTCACCCCGCGTCAGGTCGAGCAGCGACGTGCGGCGGGCGCGATGATCGTGGACGTTCGCACGGCGCTTCAGTTCGACGAGGCGCACATACCCGGCGCCGTCTGCATCACCATGCTGAGTCAGGGCTTCGGCACCAAGCTGTCCTGGGTGGCCGACCCGGCGCAGCAGATCGTCCTCGTGGGCCGCGACGACGAGGACGCACGCAGGGCGGCGCTGCTGGCCACCGCCGTCGGCGTGCGAACGCTGGGCGGCTTCCTCTCCGGTGGTATGACGAGCTGGCGCGCGGAGCGCCGGGAGGTGGCCTCGATCGCCCGCTGGACCGTGGAGGAGCTGGCCGCCCGCGTGGACGGCGCCGAGGCCGGCGAGCTCCAGATCCTCGACGTGCGCGAGCTCGACGAGTGGCGGAAGGGTCACATCCCCGGCTCGTCACACACGCCCTATCACGACATCCACGAGCTGCCCGACGGCATCGATCCTGAGCGGCCGGTGGCCGCCGTCTGCGCCTCGGGCCAGCGCAGCGCCACGGCCGCGAGCCTGCTCGCCGCCTACGGCGCGCGCCGGGTGATCCACGTCGATGACGGTGGCGTGGCGAACTTCAGCCGGCTCGGCCACGAGCTGGCCGAGGGCGACTGACGCTTCACAGCCGCTTCACCTCATCGACATAGGTCGGTGACAAAAGCCCTGCAAAGGCACCCTAAGTTGGCCTTCGATGCGCGTGCCCGACCGCCGCCACCTCCTGCCCGGGGCGGCTGCGTTCGCGGCGGCGGTGCTGGTGGCGCTGCTGGGACTGAACGCCGGCGCCGATGAGCCTCCCGCCCAGACGCAGAGACGGGTGGTGGACCTCCAGCTGCTGGGCGTCAACGACTTCCACGGTCACCTGGAGCCGCCGCAGCCGGGCCTGGGCGGCGCCGCCTGGCTCGCCGCCCATCTCGACCGGGCGGCGCGCTCGCATCCGGGTCGCACCATCCGGGTCCACGCCGGCGACATGATCGGGGCCTCGCCGCTGATCTCGAGCCACTTCGAGGACGAGCCGGCGATCGAGGCCACCAACATGATGGGCTTCGACGTGGGCGCGGTGGGCAACCACGAGTTCGACGAAGGTGGAGCCGAGCTGCTGCGCGTGCTCCGAGGCTCGCGCTACCAGTGGCTGGCCGCCAACACCGTCGATCCCGTCACCGGCGAGACCTTTCTCCCGCCCTACCGCGTGATCGAACGTGCCGGCGTGCGGGTGGGCTTCATCGGCGTGACCACCGACGAGACGCCCACCTGGCTGCTGCCGGAGTTCAAGCGCGACTACCGCTTCCTCGACGTCTCTCAGGCGGTCAACCGCTGGGTGCCGCAACTGCGCGCCGAGGGCGTGGAGGCGATCGTGGTGCTGGCTCACTCGGGCGCCTTCCAGAAGGGCGACGCGGCCGCGGGCGAGATCGCGGAGGAGACCGCCCAGATGGACGACTCGGTGGACGTGGTGGTGGCGGGTCACACCCACTCGCGTCTCAACTTCACGGTCGAGGACAAGCTGGTGGTGGAGTCGCTCGCCTACGGCACCGGCTACGACCGCGTGCGACTCGGGGTGGACCGGGTGACCGGCGACGTGGTCCGCAAGTCGGCCGAGCTGCCGGCCGCCACCCACGCCGGGATCGCTCCGCACCGCCGCCTGGCCGGCCTGGTGGCGGGCTACGCCCAGGCGGTCGAGCCGATCGGCGACCGGGTGGTGGGCGAGCTGGAGAGCGATCTCGACCAGGACCGCTCAGCGAGCTGGTGGCCGACGCCCAGCGCTCGTTCGCCGGGGCCGACGTGGCCTTCGTCAATCCGGGCAACACGCGGCGGCCGGGCATGGAGGCGGGCGAGGTCACCTACGCGGAGGCCTTCCTGGTGCACGCCTACGAGCACCCGATCGTGCGGATGAAGATGGACGGCCGTGACGTGCTCGAGGCCTGGCGCTCGCGCGGGTCGGTCGAGCTCGCCGAGAGCGGGCTCGAGAACGTCGTCCCGGACGGCACCTACACCGTCGCGGTGAACGCGGTGCTGGCGGCCGCTCCGCGCTTCAGCGCGTTCGGGCGCGCCAGGGACGCAGAGCGGATCGGCACCGATCTCGAGGCCCTGGTGGCCTGGCTCGGGCGCTCTGGCGAGGAGCCCGCCCGCTAGCCGGGCGGCGGCAGCTCTTCGTCGCCCTCCAGGAAGCTGGGGTTGGCCACCGCGAACACGCCGGACACGATCGAGGCGAGCAGCAGCAGAACGCCCAGGATGATCGTGATGGTGGCGTCGAAGGGAAACAGGAGAGCCGAGCCGAGCCCGAACAGGATCAACGTCCGGGTCATGCGTTCGAGCCCTTGTCGAGCTGGCCGCGCAGCGTCAGCCGGAACAGCCACGTGAGGGCCGGCACCAGGATGAGCAGGCCGACGGCCACGCAGCCCAGCAGCGCCCCGAGGGTGGCGTCCGACGCCGCGGCCTCGGCCACCGTGAGGTCGGGTGGAAGAAGGTAGGGCTGTTGAGCCGCCACCAGGCCCGCCACGATCGTGGCCACCGCCACGGCCACCGTCCAGCGCGCCGCCTCGAAGCGCTCGCGCCACTCGAGCGCGAGCGTGGCCAGACCGGCGGCCGCCGACAGCAGCACGAAGGCCAGGCCGGCTCCCGAGGTGAGCCCGTCGTAGAGGTCGGGCACGTCCGAGCGCACAACGAACAGGCCGATGACCGCAAAGGCGCCCGCCACCAGGCCCGACCCGAGCGCCCGCACCCGGAAGGCGGCCACCAGGTCGGCCTGCCCTGCGCGGCGCGCATCGGCACCCAGGAAGACCGCGGCGAGATGGGCGCCCGTGGTGATCGACAGGAGACCGACCATCAGCGACGTCTCGTTGGCCCAGCTGGTGAGCTCGTCGCCCGCGGAGTTGCCCACCGGAACCCGTCCGGACGCGATGCCGCCCACCACCGTGCCGAGGAAGAACGGCACCAGCAGCGAGGAAAGGGCGAATACCGCTCCGAGCGCGCGCCGCTCGATCATCGTCGCCGCTTCGCCCCGCAGGGCGAACGCCGCGCCGCGCAGGATGATCCCCACCGCCGCGAGAAACAGGGGGATGGCCATCGTGGACGTGATCGAGCCGAACGCCTCCGGGAAGGCCGTCCACATCACCACCAGGATGAAGATCAGCCACACGTGGTTGGCCTCCCACACAGGGGACATCGACCTCTTGATGCGGGCCCGCATCGCCTCGTCGCGTGCCGTGAGGTCCCAGATCCCGGTGCCGAAGTCCGCACCGCCGAGCACCAGGTAGGCGGACAGCCCGACGGCCACGAGCACGGCGGCGAGGTCCGCGAGCACCGTCAGACCTCCATCGGGCGGCGCGCCAGCCGGCGCAGCATCACGCCCGCGATCACCGCCAGCCCCAGGTAGACCACCACGAGCGTGGCGTAGCCGACCGGGATGCCCTCGGCACCGGTGACCGCCTGCTCGGTGCGCATGACCTCGTACACGATCCAGGGCTGGCGGCCCACCTCGGTCGTGATCCAGCCGCAGATCAGCGCCACCACCGAGAGCGGCCCAGCCACCGCCAGAGCGCGCATGAACCAGGGCGAGCTCGGCAACCGGCGCTTGCGCCAGGCCACCCAGAGGTAGAGCGCCCCGAGCGCGGCCAGGAACGTTCCGATGAACACCATCGTCTGGAACGACAGGCGGACGAGGTTGATCCCGGTGGTGGTGGGAATGCCGTCGGAGCCACCCACGGCCGCGTCCATCCCCTGCACGGTCGCGTTCGGGTCGTGGTACGCCAGCAGTGACAGGAGCTTGGGGAACGCGATGCCGTACTTGACCTCGCCGTCCTCGTAGATGCCGAGGAGGTGGAGCGGGGCGCCCTTCTCGGTCTCGTCCAGACCCTCGAATATCGCGAGCTTGGTGGGCTGGTTGTCGGCCACGGTGCGTGCCGCCCAGTCACCCACCAGGAGCTGGGCGGGCGCCGCCACGGCGGCGAAGGTGAGCGCTACGACCAGGCCCACGCGGTGGCGCCGCTCGCGGTTGCCTCGCAGCCAGCCCACCGCGTACACGGAGGCCACCAGGAACCCCGCGACGATGATCCCGGCCAGGTACATGTGGACCATCTCGTGCCACATGTTGCTGTTGAAGAGCGCCTCGAAGGGCTTGATGTCGGTGATCTCGCCGTTCTCCACCCGGAAGCCGGTGGGGTCGTTCATCCAGCCGTTCACCGAGATCACGAAGAACGCCCCGGTGATGCCGGCGATGATGATCGGGAAGCCGCACAGGAAGTGCACGCGCGGCGGCAGGTGATCCCAGCCGTAGACGTAGATGGCGATGAAGATCGCCTCGAGGAAGAACGAGAAGCCCTCGAGTCCGAAGGCCACGCCGAACACGTCGCCGAACGTGGCCATGAACTCCGGCCACAGAAGTCCCAGCTCGAAGGACAGGATCGTGCCGGTGACCACACCGATCGCGAACAGGATCAGCATGGCGTGAGACCAGCGCTTGGCCAGGGCCTTGTAGAGCGGGTCGCCCGTCCGCAACCACAGACCCTCGAGGAACACGACCATCGCCGGGAAGGCGATGCCGAAGCAGACCAGCGGGATGTGCACCGCCAGCGACAGCGCCTGCATCTGACGGGCCTGAAGCAGGTACTCCTGCTCGACCGGCCCGCCGAGGACGCCGTCGATCATGCGTAAGTCCTACCACTTGGCCCTACACGGCGGTGCGTCCGCTCGACACGAGCGCCAGCTGAGCCAGCATGCTGCGCTCGGGCGGTTCCGGCCCCCAGAAGCGCTGCTGGGCTGCCCGCCCCGCCGCCGCGTAGGTGGCGGCCAGATGCGGCGGGAGCCGGTCCCACGCCCCGACGTCGCGGATCCAGGCTCCCTCGGCGTCGCGCCAGACGAGCAGGTGCGACAGCGCTCGGCCCAGGAAATGACCATCGTGGGTGGTGAGCACCACGAGCGCGAGTGGGTCCGCCCCGTCGGGCAGCACCGGGCGCGCATCCGCGCCGGCGCCCGACCGGTAGCGATCGCCCAGATCGGCCACGGCGTCACCGAGGCCGGCATCGCCGGGCGTATGCAGTGACGTGCACGTCACGTAGGCGCGGGTGAAGACGGGTGAGCGAGATGACGGCTCGGCGCTGACCTCGATCTCGAAGGTCTGCCCGGCGAGCCCGCCGCTGCGCAGAGCGGTGAAGCGACCGCCCACCGCGCCGATGTCCGGCCAGCGTGCCGGCTCGAGGAGCAGCTCGAGCGCCGCGTCGGGATCGGGCAGGGCGACTGGATCGTAGGTGGCCCAGTGCCGGCTCGCCGGCGGATCGAGCGGTGGTGTGAGCGGTCCGAGAGCCGCACGGCGCAGGCGCTCCTCGGGGCGGTAGGCGCGGCGCGCCGCCGGAGATTCGAAGGCGATGCCGTGGGCGCGGCGCTCGTCGTCGGTCCACGCCGCGGGAAACCAGTCGCCGAGCAGGCTGCGGGCGCCCGTGAGCAGCGCGCGCCGGTCGAGGCGGCCACGCCCCCGCAGCCGTAGGCCGCCGTAGGCCCGGTTCAGGGCGAGCACGTCGCGCGCCCCCAGGCGGCGGCCGCGGTGGCCGGCCCAGCGCGTGGTGATGATTCCCTGGGCCAGGCGCAGATCGCGAAGCTCGCGCTCGGTCGCCGGACGCGCGTAGTGCGCCGCGTTCAGGAAGTCGGTGACCCACGCCGCGGCGCCGGGCGCCGCGATCGAGGAGCCCGCCATGCGGGCAAAACGGAGGGCTGCAGGCATGCGCGCCATCGCATTACGCCAGAAAAGCATGCGGGGCGGGCTGCAGTGCGCCCGCTGCGCCGCCGCTCGCGCCATACTTCCCCGGGCACTCGGCCGTTCGAGAGCACAGTGGAAGCCATGTGGTCAGACATCGCCGACGCGTACGACGCGCACATCCTGGACGCGGGCAAGGAGATCCATTTCCTGATCCTGCTCTCCTTTCGTGGTCACCTTCGGCTTCATCCGGACGAGCACCCACATGATCAAGGCTCAGGTCAGCTGGTGGCCCGGGAACGTGGAGACCAAGAGCGGCACGCACATCCACCACATGGTGTGGGGCATCCTGCTGCTGATGATCGCCGGCTATCTGGGCCTGTCGGTCGACCTGGGCGACCCCTGGCTGCAGCTGGCGGCCGTCGCCTTCGGCATCGGGCTGGGTCTCACCCTGGACGAGTTCGCCCTGTGGCTCTACGTGCAGGACGTCTACTGGGGCAAGCAGGGGCGAAAGTCCATCGACGCCGTGGCCTTCACCGCGGCCCTCCTCGTCGTCACGCTGCTCGGCCTCCAGTTCTGGATCGACGTACGCGAGGCTCTGCTCCTGGCGCTGGGCATCGGCGGCGACAGCTTCGAGGGCAGCGAGAGCGCGCTGCTCTTGATTGGCCTTCAGCTGATCGGCGCGGGCCTGGCGGCGATCACCGTGCTCAAGGGCAGGTTGCTGCTCGGCATCCTCGGGCTGTTCATCCCGCTGGTGGGCCTGGTGGGGGCGCTGCTCAAGCCCCGGCCGGACTCGTGGTGGGCTGATCGCCGGGGGCGCCGGAAGGCTGAACCGGAGCATTCCACCGTCTGATCACCGCCGTCTCGCGCTCGAAGCCGAGCGCCGAGAGAGTGGCGGTGCCGAGGGCGAACAGCGCGCCGTCCTCGGGCGGGAGGCCGAGCCAGCGTGCCGTGAGCACGCGCAGCACGTGACCGTGTGCGAACAGGGCCACGTCGCCCTCCGCGCCCTTCAGCTCCTCCACGAGCGGGTCGAGGCGCGCGCCCACCTCGGCCGCGGTCTCGCCGCCCGGGACGCCGTCGCGCCACAGGTACCAGCCCGGCCGCCCCTCGCGTATCTCCCTGGTGGTGATGCCCTCGTACTCGCCGTAATCCCACTCGAGCAACGCATCCGAGAGCTCGGCGCTCTCCCCCAGGCCGGCCAGCTTGCAGGTGAGCACCGCGCGCTCGAGTGGGCTGGTGATCACCCGCTCGAAGCTCCAGTCCGAGAGAGCTTCGCGCAGCACCTGCGCCTCGGCCCGTCCCCTCTCGGTCAGCGGAATGTCGGTGAGCCCCGTGTGCTTGAGGTCGCGGCTCCACTCCGTCTCGCCGTGCCGAACCAGGACGATCTCCATGGCCGGGGTGCCGGTCAGTCGCGGGCGCGCGCCCGGGCGCCGCCGCCGTAGCTGGACAGGTCGAGCAGGAAGGCGAAGACGATCAGGAACCAGTCGAAGCCGTCCGGGCCCACCACGGGCGCCCACGTGAGCGCGTACACCAGCGTGGTCAGCGGCAGGAAGATCAGCCCGAGGAGCGGGACCCAGAACGAGTCGTAGGCCTGGGTCACCTCATTGGTGAAGATCCACAGGAGCGCCAGCGCGAAGCGCGGGAAGAAACCGGCGAGCAGCGCGAGCAGGCAGCCCATGCGGGCGCCAGCCTATCCGCGACGGGCACCTCCGCGCCAGGATCGGCTCAGAGAGCCGGCCAGCCGTGGACGGGCTCGTTCCCGTGCATGTGGTCGCGGTAGACCACCGTCAGCTCGCGCAGGGCCTGCTCCCGGTCCAGCCCACGGTCGCCGTAGAGCCGATGGAAGGCGTCCGACTGCCAGGACGCACCGTTCACGAGCCCCACACAGCGGCGCTCGATGATGCCGAGCAACCGGTCGCGGTCGGCGGTCTCGACCCCCGCTCGCTCGAGACCCTCGTGCGCCAGCGGCAGCAGGCGCCGCAGCACCAGCTCGGCCACCGGCACCTCCCCCACCCCGGGCCAGTAGATCCGGGCCTCGATCCCATCGCGCGCCCCGGCGTGCAGGTTCTCCTCGGCGGCCGAGAACGACATCTGCGACCACACCGGCCGCTCGTGCTCGGTGAGCGACCTCACCAGCCCGTAGTAGAACGCGGCGTTGGCCAGGATGTCGACCACGGTCGGCCCCGCCGGGAGCAGCCGGTTCTCCACGCGGACGTGCGGGCGTCCGCGCACCACGTCGTAGATCGGCCGGTTCCAGCGGTAGATCGTGCCGTTGTGCAGCCGCAGCTCGGCCAAGCCCGGCACGTCGCCTCGCTCCAGCGTCTCCACCGGATCCTCGTCCTCGCACACCGGCAACAGCGCCGGGAAGTAACGCACGTTCTCCTCGAACAGATCGAAGATCGACGTGATCCACCGCTCCCCGAACCACACCCGCGGGCGGACCCCCTGGGCCTTGAGCTCGTCGGGGCGGGTGTCGGTGGCCTGCTCGAACAGCGCGATCCGGGTCTCCCGCCAGAGCTCCTTGCCGAAGAAGAAGGGCGAGTTGGCGCCCACCGCCACCTGCACGCCGGCGATGGCCTGCGCGGCGTTCCAGTGCGCGGCGAACGCGTCCGGCTCCACCTGCTGGTGCAGCTGGACGCTCGTGCAGGCGGCCTCCGGCGCGATCGTGTCGGCGAAGGTCGAGAGCCGCTCCGGCCCGCTGATGGCGATCTCGAGATCCTCTCCGCGGGCGGCGAAGATCTGCTCGTTCAGGAGCTTGTAGCGCGGGCTCTCCGAGAACGCGTCCGCGTTCAGGTGCGCCCCGTCGATCGTCGGGAGGATGCCGATGATCATCATGTGGCCGCCCACCCCGCGGGCGCGCTCCTCGGCGTGGTTGAGGCTGCGGCGGATGTCCGCCTCGAGCTCGGAGAACACATCTCCCTCCAGCAGCCTCGGCGGAATGTTGATCTCCACGTTGAACTGCCCGAGCTCGGTCTGGAAGGCGGCGTCGGCGATGGCCTCGAGCACGGCTGCATTGCGCATCGCCGGATCGCCGGCGTCGTCGGTCAGGTTCAGCTCGATCTCGAGCCCGAACGAACGGTCCTCGGCGTCGAAGCGCGACTCGGACAGCATCCGGGCGAACACGTCAAGGCAGGCGCGCACCTTGGTCCGGTAACGCTGCCGGTCCTCGCGGCTGAACACTCTGGGCGCGACCTCTTGGCCCACGTCGAAGCGAGGCTACCCGAGCCCGGCGACGTCGGGTGGAACTGCGGCGCTCACGCCGGGCGCTCCCTCACCACGTCGCGCGCCGGCTTGTCGTCGCGCAGGCCCAGGAAGCGAGGGTGGCGCAGTCGCCCGTCTCGCGTCCACTCCGTGAACGCGATCTGACCCACGAGCTCGGGCTCCACCCAGTGCGTGCTGCGCGGCACGGGGTGGACCCGCTCGAAGGGGGACGTGTCGCGCTCGAGCTCGCGCAGGCGGGCGCCGAGCGTGCGCAGCGTGTCCTGGCCGAAGCCCGTGCCCACCTTGCCCGCGTACTGGAGCCGGCCGTCCTCGAAGTGCCCGACCAGCAGCGCTCCGAAGTCCGTGCGCGAGCCCTGCGGCGCGGTGAAGCCGCCGATCACCAGCTCCTGCTCGGCGTGGCACTTGAACTTGAGCCAGTCGCGCGAGCGGGACGAGCGGTAGGGGCTGTCGGCGCGCTTGGCCACGAGACCCTCGAGCCCCCGCGCGCAGGCCTCGCGAAACAGCTTCTCGCCCTGCTCGTTGCGGTGAGGGTTGAGCCTCACCGGCCCGGAGAAGGTAAGACCCGCGCGCAGCCGCGCCTTGCGCTCCCGCAACGGAAGCGGCCGGAGGTCCTCGCCCTCCAGGCGCAGCACATCGAACACGTATAGGAAGACGGCGACGCGTTCGTGGCCGCGGCGCTGCAGCCGCTGAAAGCTCGTGATCCCGCGGGAGTCGAAGGCCACCAGCTCCCCGTCGATCACGAAGTCGCGGGCGCGTTCGGCCTCGAGCGCGTCCACCACGCCTGGATACTCCGAGTTCATCAGGCGATCGGTGCGTGACAGCAGGCGCACGCCGTCGCCGTCGCGGTGGGCGAGGCAACGGATGCCGTCGAGCTTGCGCTCGAAGATCCAGTTCGGGTCCGAGAAGGGCTCGTCCGTGAGGACGGCCTTCATCGGTTCGTAGCCGCTCAGCGCTTCTTGGCGTCCACGGCGCGCTGGAGCTGGGACTTGTTTCCTGATTCCGCGTGGTGGCATGCCCAAGAGATACCCGCCGAGACCCGTGGATAACGATCTCGCCGCTCAGCCCTCCACTCCGGTCGAACGATGGGGCGCCCCGACCGGCTTCGACTCGGGTGAGCCCCGCTGCCTCAGGTAGACAGCGAAGATGGCCATCGAGCCGACGGCCAGGAACTCGGACTGCCAGTTCTCGAGAGTTCGCTGCCAGAAGTCGCCGCTGCGCACGTATTCGAGCCACGAGATCTCGGGCAGGTCGTGAGTGCTGAGCTCATCGTTGTACTCGCTCACGCCGGTGAGCGACTGGGCCAGCCAGCTACCGGCCCAGATCAGCCCCATCACCACGAGCAGCGAGTTCTCGTACAGCGTCCGCGCCAGGCCGCCAGCCCTCGCCCCGGCCGGAGAGTCGGCGTCGGCGTGAACGCCCACGCGCTGGTCGACATCGGACTCGCGCCCGCCCTGGCTGAGCTGCTTCGACTCGGGCGACCCCTTCTGCAGGAGCCAGACGGTGAGCACGATGAACAGCGTGAACTGCAGGTACTCGGACTGCCAGTTCTCCATCACCGAGCCTGCGTACGCCGACGACGCGACGTAGCGCAGGAGCGACACCTGCGGCGCCATGTCACGCTCCTGCTCTGCGTTGTAGGCCGCGTGTCCGGCTATCGCCTGGAACACGAGCGCCAGGAGGAACAGCCCCAGGAAGACGAGGCAGAGGCTGTTCTCCCGAAGGAAGCGCCTGGCGGTCATCGATGCGTGACGCCCAGCGTGATTGCCACGGCGATGCCCGAGGCGATCAGCACGCAGTAGACGACGAACACCAGGCGTGGCCCGAGCATGCGGCGGCGCTACCGAAGGGCGTCCACGCCGGCCCGGCCGCCGTCTCCGCGCTTGAAGAAGTCCCACGCCTCGACCAGGTTTCCGGCCGGGTCCTCGAAGTAGAGCGAGCGGTCTCCGCCGTCGTGGTCGACCGGGCCGCGGAACTCCCTCTCGTGTGACTCGAGCCGTCCGGCCAGCTCGTCGAGGACGCCGGGCTCGACGGAGAACGCGAAGTGGACGTGGCGCCCGCCCTCGTCGCCGAACTCCTTGTCCCCCGGACACCACAGCCCCAGCCGCGTGTTCGGGCCGCACTCCAGCCAGACGCGATCGTCCTCTCCGGAGAGGAAGGGGAGCCCGATCACCTCCGTGTAGAAGGAGGTGAGCGCCTCGAGGTCGGTGGTCTCGAGCGTCAGTTCGCAGATGCCGTCCATCGCGTCGTCGCGAGTACCCGATCCCCCGACCGGGAATCAGCGGACGCTCAGGCGGAGAGGGTGCGAGCCAGGTTGTCGAAGGCCTTGCCCCAGCCACCCTCGTGGGAGCGCACGGCCTCCTCGTTCCACAGGCCGCTGTGGGTGAAGCGGACGGTGGTGGCGCCCTCGCTCTCCTCGAAGTCGATCTCGATCAGCTGACGCTTGTCGGTGTCGTCCCAGATCCAGGTGAAGGCGAGGCGTGTCGGCGGGTCGATCTCCGTGTACCTGCCGCCGCCCCCGTACTCGATGTCGTTGTGCGGGTCGCGCATCACCACCCGAACACTGCCGCCCACGCGCAGGTCGACCTTGGCCTCCGTCGTCTCCCAGTCGTGCTCGGCATGCCACCAGCGCCGCATCACCTCCTCGCTGGTCCAAGCGTCGAACACTGCCTGGGCAGGCGCCTGGTAGGTGCGCTCCATGCGCAGCGTCGTGTTGTCGTTCATCTCCTCAAGCCCCGTCGCAGTGCGCCGGCGCGCACGGCGACGAGCGCCGCCGCGAGCACCGGGACGAGCTCCTCCAGTGGGAGGACTCCGACGTGGGCGATCACGAGGCTTCCTCGTACCGGTCGTGGTAGTTCCACCACTGGTAGGGCGGGGTCTGCGGATAGCCCTCCGGGGAGTCCTCCCACTCCTCCTGGCGGCCCAGGGCGCTCAGGTCGAGATAGGCCCAGGTGCTGCCCATGGCCTCGTCGCCGCGGTTGTTGATGAAGTAGGTGCGGAAGATGCGGCCATCCTCACGGATGAAGGCATTCGTGCCGTGCCACTCGTCCACGCCGAAGTCGGCGTCGAAGTCGTCGGTGAGCGTGTACCAGGGGACCTGCCAGCCCATCTCGGCCTTCAGCTTCTGAATGTTCTCCTGAGGCGCCCGCGAGACGTAGGCGAGCGTCGTGTCGCGCGCGTTCAGGTGAGCGAGATGGGCGACCTGGTCGGCGCCGAAGGAGCAGCCGCCGCAGCCGCGCTCGGGCCAGCCCATGACGCCCGGCTCGTAGAAGAACCGGTAGACGATCAGTTGGCGGCGCCCGTCGAACAGGTCGTGCAGGCTGACGGGGCCGTGCTGGGCTGTCGAAGCGGTAGTCCTTCTCGACGGCCAGCCACGGCATGCGGCGCCGCTCGGCGGCGAGCGCGTCGCGGGCCCGGGTGAGCTGCTTTTCCTTGACCAGCAGCTGCTCGCGCGCGGTCTCCCACTCGGTCGGCGAAACGGTCGGGGGTGTGTTCATCGCGGCTTGTCCTCCTTGAGATAGTCATCGACGACGTCAAACAGGCGCCCCCACAGGGCACGCTGGCGATCCATCCAATCGGCGGCCTCGCCCAGCACCTCCGGGCTCAAGCGACAACCGATGCGTACGGCCCACCACCTCACGCCTCAACACCCCGGTCTGCTCGAGCACCCTCAGGTGCTTTGAGATCGCCGGCTTGGACACCCCAAACCCGCCGGTGGCCTCGGCCACCGTCGCCGGCCCAGACGCCAGCCGCTCGACGATGCCCCGGCGGATCGGATGAGACAAAGCCCTGAACGGATCGTTAACCACACGGTTAACACTACCACGCTCGCCGGGGAGGCGTGCATCGGCGCCCAACCCCGCCGGTGGCGCATGCCCGCTCGACGCGCTCTCGCGCGCCACACGTAGACCGGGAAAGCGAACGAAGGGACGGACATGGTCAAGATTCTGCGCAGTCTGGGCGTGAGCAGCGAGGTCGCGTACGGGGCCGCGCTGACCTCCATAGCGGCGAGCATCGGAGCCTGGGCCACCTCTCGGTCCAAGGAGGAAGCGCCGGCCGCAAAGGCGGAGCGCTGGGGCATCTTCGTGGGGCTGTGGGCGCCGACGTTCATGGCCATCGGCAACGCCCTCAAGGTCGAGGAGAAGTGAGCTCCGCCTCAGCTCGACAGCGTGCCGGCGGGGGGATCCTCACGTCCAATCCGGGGGCCGTCTGGATCGCCTTCGCAGCGTTTCTCTCCTTCGTGCTGTCGGTGGTGCTGTGGTTCACCGACTCGCGTGAGGAAGCTCTGTTCGTGGGCCTCTGGGTGCCATCGATCCTGTCGCTCGGCGCCTTCTACGCCGCTCTGGGAGCGGGACGCAGGTGACCGCCTTCCTGATGCTGGCGGGCGTGGTGGTGGTGTGCATGGTCGCGGCCGGCCTCTGGTTCATGGAGCGGGCCGGTGTCGAGCCGGGCGCCCGCTCCACCGGGAAGGCTCCCGATCCCACCGAGGAGACCGAGGTCGAGTACTCGCACGCGCACAGGGCCGACCTTCGCTCCGGCATCCTGGTGAAGCGTCCCACAACGGCCGTCCGCGACCCTCGGGTCGAGGACACGTAGCTTCTACTCGGGGTCGGCCAGGGCGACCGGGAGGCGTGGGGCCAGCAGGCCGTGCAGCATCTGGATGGCAATCGAGCCCTCCCCGACGGCCGACGCCACGCGCTTGACGGAGCCGTGCCTCACATCGCCCGCGGCCAGGACCCCCGGCATGCTCGTCTCGAGCACGGAGGGCGTGCGCTCGAGAGGCCAAGCGCCGCCCGGCTCGAGATCCGTTCCGGTGAGAACGAAGCCCCCGGCGTCCCTGCCGATCTCCGCCGGCAGCCAATCGGTGTTGGGACGCGCGCCGAGATTCAGGAAGAGCCCGCCGGCCTCGACCGTCTCCGTGGCTCCACCCCCGCCGTCACGGAGGACCAGGTGCTCCAGCCATCCGTCTCCCCCGCCACCTACGACCTCTGTCCCGAGACGTACCTCCACTCTCGGGGCAGCCTCCACCTGGCGCACCAGGTAGTGCGACATCCCCGCGTCGAGCGACTGCGCGCGCACCACGAGCGTGACGCGGCGGGCGTAACGGGCGAGATGAAGTGCAGCCTGCCCGGCTGAGTTGGCGCCCCCCACGACGTAGACGTCCTCGCCGGCCATGGCCGGCGCCTCGGAGGCCGTGCCGCCGTAGTAGACGCCGGCGCCGTTCAGCTCCTCGAGCGCCGGGACGCCGAGCCGGCGGTAGCTGGCGCCCGTGGCCAGTACCACCGCGCGGGCAGCCACGCGGCCGCTGTCGGAGAGGCTCACGACGAGCCGCTCGTGTTCGCGTTCGAGTTGAGTGATTCGCTGCATGAAGACGAACTGCGCGCCGAAGACCCAGGCCTGCTCGTAGGCCTGCTGAGCCAGGCGCCGGCCGCTGAGCCCGCGAGGGAAACCCATGTAGTTGCGGATCTGCGAGCTCGAGCTGGCCTGCCCGCCGACCCCTCCCTCGTCCACCACGAGGGTGTTGAGCCCCTCCGAGGCGCCGTAGACGGCCGCCGACAGGCCGGCCGGACCGGCGCCGACGATCACGAGGTCCCAGTCGTCCCGGTCCAGATCCACCGGCGAGCTCGCGGCCTTCGAGAGCTCCACGTCGCTCGGGTCCGACATGACCGTGCCGTCGGGGAACACCACGAGCGGAAGTCCTCTCGCCGCGCCGGCCTCGGCGAGGAGCGCGCGCCCGTCGTCCGAGTCGGCCAGGCAGAAGGAGTGGGGAAGCGCGCAACGTCCGAGCACGTCCCTCAGCTCGTACGCCCTGCCCGACCACGACTCGCCCACCACGTGGACGGTGTACGGGGAGGTGCGGCGCGCCTCCGCCCACTCGAGCAGCAGACTCGAGATGGCCTGATGAAAGAGCTCGTCGGGCGACCCCGACGGCCTGAGCACGTAGTGGTCGATGCGGCCGTGGCCGATCGAGTCGAAGATCGCCTCACCCGTGTCCCGATCTCCCCACTCGCCCCACGCGATCAGCAAACCGCGCTTGGCGTGCGGATGAAGGTGACGCGCCTCGTCCAGCAGCTCGCTACCGGTAACGCCGGAGAGCCACGGCGCGGCGAGAACCAGCGCCACGGGCTCTCCATCGGCTGCCATTCCTTCGAGACGGTCGAACGCCTCGCGCGACGATGTGAAGCATTCGACGCGGTAATGGCGCCCGTAGCGGTCGCGCAACTCTCGCTCGACGTCGGCCAGGGCCACCGCGTCCTCGTCGACGGCGACCAGCACAGGGTCAGACACTGAGGCAAACCCTAAGGCCTCGGTCTCAGTCAGGTCGTCGGCAGGTACGTGAGCAGGACCACTCCGGAGTCGAACCGCTTCACGTCGTCGAGCTCCATCCGAACGGTCCCCCTGTCGCCGAGCACGTGGACGTTTCCCTCGCCCCAGACGAGCGGGTTCAGGTAGATCTCGTATTCGTCGATCAGGCCCTTCGCGGCCAGCGCGTACGCGAACTCGCCGCTCCCGTGCATGAACAGGTCACCGTCGACCTCGTCCTTCAGCCTGGGGATCGAGTCCTCGAGATCCCCTTCCAGCAGGGTCGCGTTCCACTCGAGCTCGCCCGACAGGGTGGTGGACCCGACCCATTTCCGCATCGGGTTGACCATGTCCGCCCACCTGCCCGACGCGCTCGGCCAATACCCCGCCAGTCCCTCGTAGGTCTTGCGGCCCAGCACCAGCCCACTGGACCTCGTCTGACGCTCGAACGAGTAGTCGCCATGGCCTCCGTCCGCCTGCACCCACTCGCCGACCGGGTCTACGACGCCGTCGAGGGTGGCCTGCGTGGTCGCGATCAGCTTTCCCATCTCGATCCTCCTTCAGTCACGGAGCTCCCTGTGAGCCCTCCTCCACCAAAGAGTCGAACGGGGACACGCGGATTCGACATCCGCCGCCGCAGCGGCGTCAAGAAAATCGGGGCGACTGGATTTGAACCAGCGACCTTTCGACCCCCAGTCGAATGCGCTACCAAGCTGCGCCACGCCCCGTTGGGGCAGGACGATAGCGTCCGGTCCGAGGAAGGCAATGCCGCGTTCCAACCATGCCAGTGAGCCCGCCAAGGGGACCATCGTGTTCTTCCCCGAGGGCGCGTACGGGCCGACCAACAACTGTGTCGGCATCGGCGACGTGCTGCGGCGCCGCGGGCACCGGGTCGTGTTCATCATCGAGGAGTCGTTCGCCGGCACGCTCGAGGAGAAGGGGTTCGAGGAGCGGCTCATGCGGCTGGCGCCGGCGTCCGAGGCGGAGGAAGACCCCGGCCAGTTCTGGAAGGACTTCATCCGCGAGACGGCGCCCGTGTTCCGCACGCCGACCATCGAGCAGCTCGAGGGGTTCATCGCGCCCACGTTCCAGGCGCTGATCGACGGGGCCAGGCACGTGGACGAGCGGCTGATCGAGGTCTTCGACGAGCTCCGGCCCGACGTGATCGTGGAGGACAACGTCGTGAGCTTTCCCGCTCTGATGGCGTGCGGGCGGCCCTGGGTGCGCATCGTCTCCTGCAACCCGGCCGAGCTGGGCGACGACCAGGTACCTCCCACCTTCTCCGGCTACCCGACCGGCGATCGCAGCCGTTGGGACACCTACCGCGCGGAGTTCGAGCGCACGCACGCCGACATGCACGCCGGCTTCGACGAGTTCTGCCGCGAGCGCGGGGCGCCGCCGCTGCCGGAGCTCGAGTTCATGCACGAGTCGCCCTGGCTCAACCTGTGGCTCTATCCCGCGGAGATCGACTACGTCCGCGCCTCCCCGCTCGGAACCGGCTGGCACAACCTCGAGGCGAGCGTCCGCTCCACCGACGACGCCTGGACGATGCCGGAGTCGCTGGCCGGCGGCGGCGAGCCACTGGTCTATCTGAGCCTCGGCTCGCTCGCCTCCGGCGACGTCGAGCTCATGCAGGGACTGATCGACTCGCTGGCGGAAGCACCGTTCCGGGTGATCGTTTCGATGGGGCCCCAGCACGAGTCGCTCGAGCTCGCCGGCAACATGGCCGGCGCCGAGTTCCTGCCCCAGGCCTCGATCCTCCCGCAGGTCGACCTGGTGGTCACCCACGGCGGCAACAACACGGTGACGGAATCGCTCTACTACGGAAAGCCGATGGTCGTGCTGCCCGTGTTCTGGGACCAGCACGACAACGCCCAGCGGATCCACGAGACCGGCTTCGGGGTACGGCTCGACACCTACGGACACGAGCCGGCGGAGCTGCCCGCCGCGGTCGACGGCCTGCTGTCCGACGCGACGCTGCGCCCGCGCCTGGCCACACTGTCCCGCCGGCTCCAGGACTCGCCCGGGACCGTCCGGGGCGCTGACCTGATCGAGCAGGTCGCCTTGACCGGCAACGCCACGCGGCTCTAACCTTCCTCGCCTCTGATGGTGTCGTCGCCGCAGCACGAGAATCTCGTCCGGTCCAGCTGGACCGGACGCTTGCCTCTGCGCGACCGTCATCATCGCCATTGCCATCTAGCCTGCGCCCATACCCGGGTCGCAGGCCGAACGGTCCTCGGACCGGGATGGCGGCGCCTTCCTGATCGGGACCGGAAGGAGTCGCCACGTGAACACGAGCAAGAGACTGTCGGTCGAGCTGAACGGATCTCCCGACGCCATCGTGCGTGTGCTCATCGTGCTGCGGCGGCGGCGTTGCCGGGTCACGAGCGTGGAGTTCGTGGCCGGCGACCGCCACTACGAAGGCCGGCTGGAGATCGGCGTGGCTGCTCCCGCCTCGCACGCTCACTGCGTCGAGGACTGGCTGGGTCAGCTCGTCGACGTGCGGAGCGTCGAGGCCGCGCCGGGTTAGCGGCGGCTCCCGCGACTACCGTCGGCTGCGTGCGCGTGGGCGCCGGGTGACGAGGGCGTGGGTGGCGGGCAACGAGCCGGTCGGCGGCGTGTGGGCGTCCGACCACTTCGCGGTGGTGGCTGAACTGCGGGACTGAGAGCGGCGTGAAGGCCGGGATTCCGTCCGGCCCCCGTGCGAACATACGTTTGCGTGTCGGGTCCTGTACGACAATGTGGAAGGTGCGGCAAGAACAAGCCCGAGAGCGACTTCAACTGGCGCCGTAAGGCCAAGAAGCAGCGGGACAACATGTGTCGATCGTGCCGGGCCTATTACAAGCACGAGCACTACTCGGCGAACAAAGCTCGCTACATCGCGCAAGCGGCCGCGAGCAAGCGCCGACTGCGGCACGAACGCACCCTGTGGCTTCTCGACTACTTCGAGGCACATCCATGCAGCGACTGCGGGGAATCGGACCCCGTGGTGCTGGATTTCGACCATCAGAGGGACAAGACGTTCGCGATCGGTGAGGCCCTCTCATACCGACGCTGGGAAACGATCCTGGCCGAGATCTCCAAGTGCGTGGTTGTGTGCGCGAACTGCCACAGACGCCGGACAGCACGTCGCCGTGGGTCACTTCGGGCCACAATGGCCGCGTTACGGATCGAGGCGGACTAGAGCGGGCGACGAGACTCGAACTCGTACTAAGGCCTTGGAAGGGCCTTGTGCAGCCGTTACACCACGCCCGCCGGTGGAACGTCCCAACGAATCCTAGCCGGACTCCACGCGCATGAGATCCAGCACCCGCGGCACCGCCGTCAGGGCCCCCGCCAGGTCGCCCTGGGAGAGCAGGATCCGGTAGACGACCGTTCCGTGGACCATGTCGGTGGCCAGCTCGAAGTCGAGATCGGGTGCCAGCTCTCCGCGCTCCACCCCGCGCCGTAGGACCTCGCCGATCACGGCTCGGATCGGATCGATCAGCTCTTGTCGGATGGCTCGATGGAGATCGGCGTCGCCCATCGACTCGGCAAGCATGCGCGGCAGGATCCGCGGGACGGGGCCGGCCGCCGCTCTGGCCACCTGGTTGCGCTGGACGGCTGCGAAGTCACCCTCGAGCGAGCCGGCGTCCTCGGGCGGGAACTCGGGCCGCATCTCCGCGACGGCGTCCACGGCCAGCTCGAGCTTCGACGGCCAGCGCCGGTAGATCGTGGTCTTGCCGACTCCGGCACGCGCCGCGACGCCCTCGATGGTGAGGGCGCCGTAGCCGATCTCGTCGAGCATGGTGAGGGTGGCGTCGAGAATCGCCCGGTGCGCCTCGGCGCTGCGCGGGCGGCCCCGGACCGTGGCCCTCTTCGCGGTCACGCCGCCGCGGCGGCCTCCGCCGCCACGCCGGCCTTCTCAACCCGCTCGCGCTCGCGGCCCGGGAGCACGGTCAGGGCCACTGCGGCTCCGGCCAGCGCGACCCCGGCGGCCACGATCAGCGTGGAGCCCATGGCCGAGCTGAACGCGGTCTCCGCCGCGCGGCTCAGCGCCGCGCCGGCGTCGCCGCCGATGCGCTCGGCCACGGCGGTGGCGCCACCGATCGAGCCCTCCGCGGCCTCACCGGCCTGTGGCGGCAGGGCCTGCGCACTCGTCTCCATGTCGGCACCGTAGCCACTCGACAGGAGGCTCCCGAGAATGGCCACGCCGAGCGTGCCGCCCACCATCCGCACCGTGTCGTTCATCGCCGAGCCGACCCCCGCGTGGGCGAGCGGCAGCGAGCTCATGATCGATTCCGTGGCCGGCGCCATGGTGGTGCCCATGCCGAGGCCCATCAGGACCATCGACCCGCCGATGAGCTGGTAGCTCGTCCCGGCGTCGGCGCCCGACAGCAGCAGCATGGAAGCCGCGACGATCGTCAGCCCTGTGGCGACCACCACGCGGGTGCCGATCCGTTCCGCCAGCTTGGCCGAGAGCGGCCCGCCCAGGACCAGCCCGATCGCCACCGGCATGACACGCAGCCCCGCGGCCAGCGGGCTGTAGTCCTTCACCTCCTGCAGGTACATGGTGAGGAAGAAGATCGCCCCGAACAGAGAGAAGAACACGAGCGCGATCGACACGCTGGCGCCGGTGAAGCGCCTGACCCTGAACAGCCGCACGTCGAGCATCGGCGACGAGGTGCGCAGCTCCCACACCACGAACGCCGCGAGCGTGGCCACGGCCACGCCGAACGCGCCGAGCGTGACGGTGTCGGTCCAGCCGCGCTCACCGCCCGCTTCGATGATCGCCCAGGTGAGCACGCCCAGTCCGACGGTCGAGAGGAGCGCGCCCAGCGGATCGAGCCGCGACTGCTCCGGGTCGCGCGACTCGGGCACGAGCCACGGGGAAGCCAGGAGAGCCAGGGCCACGATCGGCAGGTTGACGAGGAACACCCAGGTCCAGTCGAACTGCTCGATCAGCCAACCGCCGGCCACCGGGCCCACCGCGATGCCCAGCCCGGCCACCGCGGCCCAGATCCCGATCGCCTTCGGCCGCTCCTCGGCCGGGAAGACATTGGTGAGTATGGAGAGCGTGGACGGCATGATGAGCGCGCCGCCAAGGCCCATGAAGGCCCGGCTGGCGATCAGCATGTCCGCGCCCGTGGCCAGCGCGGACAGGAGCGATCCCGCCCCGAACAGCACCAGGCCGCTCACGAGGGCGCGGCGACGACCGAAACGGTCGCCGAGGCTGCCCATGGTCAGCAGCAGCCCGGCGAAGACCAGCGTGTAGGAGTCGACGATCCACTGGAGCTCGCTGCTCGATGCATCGAGCTCGCCCTGAATCGTCGGCAGGGCCACGTTGAGAATCGTGTTGTCGAGCGAGATGACCAGCAGGGAGACGGACAGGACGACGAGCGTCCACCACCTGAGGTCGTAGGTCCTGCCGGTTGTCGGTGCCATGTCGAGCTCCCTCCAATACGTTACGAGACCGTTGCGTATTGGTATGAAAGCACACCTTGCTCAGAATCGCAACACATCCGTATCGAAAATCGCCAGACGGCTTGGATTCCGGTGTTCTGCCAGGGTTCAGCCCGCTGTGGGGAAGATCGTGACGCTGGGCGAGGTCGTGGCTGACGTCTACCGCGCGCCGTCCTCAGAGGACGTGGAGCTGCCCATGATCGCTCGCCCCGGCGGGGCGCCGGCGAACGTCGCGGTGGCCGCCGCGAGGCTCGGCGCGCAGGCAGCCTTCGTTGGCCGGCTCGGCGACGACCCGTTCGGCGAGTTCATCCTGCGCGCGCTTGACTCCTCGGGTGTGGACACCACCGCGGTGCTGCGCGAGTCGCGGCCCACGCGCACGACGCTCGCCTTCGTGGAGGTGTCGGAGGACGGCGACCGCGAGTTCACCTTCTATCGCTCGAACCCGGCCGCGGACGAGCTCCTGGCCCCCGAGGACATCACGAAGGAGAGCCTGGAGGGAGCGTCGTTCGCGAACTTCGGGAGCATCCCGCTGCTCAAGGACCCGGTGCGCGCCGCCACCCACCGCTTCGCGAACCTCGCCAACGAGCTCGGCGTGGCCGTGGCCTTCGACGTGAACCTGCGTCTGCACCTCTGGGACGACCTCGAGGCCTTCCGCGCCGCGGTCGAGCCCATGCTCGACGTCTCGGCCATCGTCAAGCTGAGCGAGGACGAGCTGGTGGCGGTGCTGGGAACCGAGGACCCGGCGGAGGCATCGGAGGCTCTGCTGAGCCGGGGCGCCACCCTGGTTTTGGTCAGCATGGGAGACGACGGGGCCTTCTACGCCACACGGTCGTTCCAGGGTCACGCCGAACCGTTTCGGGTGGATCGCGTGGTGGACGCCACCGGCGCCGGCGACGCCTTCCTAGCGGCCACGCTCACCTCGCTGTCGGAGAGTCCGGGCTGGCCCGAGGACGAAACCGCGGTTCACCACGCTGTCCGCTGGGGAACGGCGGCCGGGGCCATCGCCTGCACCGAGCTCGGCGCCATGGGAGCCCTCCCGTCGAGAGCCGAGCTCGAGCGCTTCCTCGTCAGCTGAGCTTGAAGGCCAGGGCGTCCTGGCGCGGCGGCGGGTCGGCGCTCGCGTCCACCGGCGTTCCGGCGAACTGGGAATGGATGCCCTGGATCCAGTGGCGACAGCGCCCGGTGAGCTCGTTCTCGCCCGTCTGCAGTCGCCCGCGCGTGACCAGAATGCCGAGGTCAGCGCCCTTGTAGAGATAGTCGCCGGGCCCCAGCACCCTCAGGTAGAAGCCCTCGCTGTCGTCCTGCAGGCTGTGCCAGTCGTTGCCCCAGCGGCTGAAGCTGATCCCGTTCACACCCTCCAGCCGCCAGATGCCGGTCGCCGGCTTCGGTCCCCACGCCGAGGGGGTGCACGGGGTGGACGAGCGCGTACATCTCCCCTCCGTGGTGGAGACGGCTCAGGTGCTAGGGATCTTCATCCGGGACTGGTGCGGGTTAGTACCGTCCTCGGAGAACCCGACCAGGTAGGAGTTG
This sequence comes from uncultured Thermoleophilaceae bacterium, assembly GCA_963808545.1. Classification (GTDB taxonomy): domain Bacteria; phylum Actinomycetota; class Thermoleophilia; order Solirubrobacterales; family Thermoleophilaceae; genus JACVRW01. Next base: position 235,768 of record CAWEGB010000011.1, read on the forward strand.
ACCATGCGCCTGAACGACCTCATGAACAGGGCGAAGCGGATCGTGGACCAGCGCGGCGGCACGGACGCGCTCAAGGAGGACGCCCAGGAGCTGAAGGACATCGCTTCGGGCAAGGGCACCACCCAGGAGAAGGCCAAGCGCGCCGCCGAGGCGCTCAAGGAGCCCGGGGCTCCGGGCGGGCCCGACCGGCCGGCCGGCGACCGGCCAGCCGGCGAACGGCCGGCCGGCGAGCGGCCGAGCGGCGATCAGCCGCGCGAGCACCGCTAGGGCCCCCAGACCTCGATGTCGTCGACGCCGGACCTGCCGGAGCTGCCCGACTGGGTGAAATCGCTGGGCCTGCCCAAGGTCGCCGCCGATGCGATCGACCGGTTCTGGAAGCCGGTCTGGGAGGACATCCGCCACCAGCTCGAGCTGCTGCCGGACCATCGCGGGCGGATCCCGGACGAGGCGCCTGCGCCCGACGGCAACTGGCTGGCCTTCGAGGCCAAGGAGGAGCTCGAGCCCGGCGAGCGCTGGCGGGCCTCGTTCGAGGCCATGTGGCCCGCCTACCGCCGCTGGTACCTGAAGGACGGCGACGACGCACGCCCGAGCGTGAGCGACTGCCGCCGCATGCTCGACGAGCACATGCCGGAGTCTGGGGTCTGCTCGACGGCGTGAACGACGCCGGCCTGGCCGCCTCGCTCACCTTCGGCGGCAGGCGCGCGGTGGGCGACGGCTTCGGCATCCCGAGACGCAGCACACCCAGGCGTTCGCCGAGGGGCAGCGCGCGGCCTGAGCCGCGGGCCGGTTTACCATAGCCCGCGCCAGACGTCCGCTAACTGCGAGGAGCACCAGATGGCCGACCCGCGTGAGCTGCGCAACTTCATCAACGGCGAGTTCAAGGCGCCGAGCGACGGGCAGACGATGGACGTTGTCAACCCCTCCACGGGTGAGGTCTACGCCACCGCTCCGAAGTCGGGCGAGGCCGACATCGACGATGCCCTGAAGGCCGCCCAGAGGGCCTTCGACTCCGGCTGGCGCGACACCACCCCGAGCGAGCGCATGACCGCGATGCTGAAGATGGCCGACGCCATCGAGGAGAACGCGGAGAAGCTGGTGGAGATCGAGGCCGAGAACACCGGCAAGCCCAAGGGGCTCACGCTCAGCGAGGAGATCCCGCCGATGTGCGACCAGATCCGCTTCTTCGCGGGGGCAGCGCGCATGCTGGAGGGCAAGGCCACGGCCGAGTACATGGCCGGCTTCACCTCCTCGATACGTCGAGAGCCGATCGGGGTGATCGGCTCGGTCACACCCTGGAACTACCCGATGATGATGGCGGTGTGGAAGTTCGGCCCCGCGCTGGCGGCGGGGAACACCATGGTCATCAAGCCGTCCGACACCACGCCCGCCAGCACGGTCTACATGGCCGAGCTGTTCGCCGAGATCCTGCCGCCAGGGGTGTTCAACGTGGTCTGCGGGGATCGCGACACCGGCGCCGGCGTGGTGGCGCATCCGATTCCGCAGATGGTGTCGATCACCGGCAGCATCGCCGCCGGCAAGGCCGTGGCCCGCTCGGCGGCCGACACGCTCAAGCGCACCCACCTCGAGCTCGGCGGCAAGGCGCCGGTGATCGTGTTCGACGACGCCGACCTGTCGAGCGCTGCCGAGGAGATCGCCGTGGCCGGCTACTTCAACGCGGGGCAGGACTGCACCGCGGCGACGCGCGTCCTGGCGGGCGCGGGCGTGCAGGAGGACATCGCCGCCGCGCTGGTCGAACAGGCTGGCACGGTGCGACTGTCAAAGGACGAGGAGGCCGATTCGGAGGACTTCTTCATCCCTCCGATCAACAACGCCGACCAGCTCGAGAAGGTCAACGGCATGGTGGAGCGCACCCCCGACCACGCCAAGGTGCTCGTGGGCGGCGAGCGCGCGACCGACGACGGCTACTTCTACGCGCCGACCGTGATCGACGGTGTCGAGCAGGCCGACGAGCTGGCCACGAGCGAGATCTTCGGGCCGGTGATCACCGTCCAGTCGTTCAGCGACGAGGACGAGGCGCTGCGCTGGGCCAACGGGACCGAGTACGGCCTCGCCTCGAGCGTGTGGACGAGCAACCACAAGCGCGCGCTGCGGGTGTCACGCGCACTCGACTTCGGGTGTGTCTGGGTCAACTGCCACATCCCGCTCGTCGCGGAGATGCCGCACGGCGGCTTCAAGCACTCGGGATACGGCAAGGACCTGTCGGGCTACTCGTTCGAGGAGTACACCCGCGTGAAGCACGTGATGTCCGCGCTCGAGGGCTGATGTCTACGAACCCAGCCACCGTTTGGGATTGTCGACCATCATCTGCTCGAGCTGGTCGTCGGTCATGCCGCGCTCCTTCAACTCGGGAATGACCGAGTCGAACAGGAAGGTCATGCTCCAGTCCGGCACCTCGTTGGCCTTGAGGTACTCCTGGACCTCGGGCGGGAACCAGTCGATGGACGAGCAGTAGTCCTGTGAGATGAACATGCGGTCGGCGTAGCCGCGCTCGAGCAGCGCCAGCGTGGTGGCGTTGCGGTTGGGCGTGGGCAGGTAGATGTCGATGCCGTAGCGGTCGAGGCCGACCCAGCATCCGGTCTCGAGCAGCTGCTCGATGTACTCGAGGTCGTCGGTGTCGCCGGTGTGCGCCATCTGGATCTTGGTCGGGTCGACACCCTCCTCGGCGAAGATGCGCATCTGCTCCGGACCCGTCCCGCTGGCCGGCCTCGAGTGGGCCATGATCGGCCTGCCGGTCCGGTTGCTGGCCCGGGCGGCGGCGCGGTGCACCTTCTCCACGTTGGGCGTGACCCCGGGCTCGTCGGCTGCGCACTTGATGAAGGCCGGCTTGATGCCGGTGCCCTGGATCCCGTTCTCGATCTCGTGGACGAAGATGTCGGCGATCGCATCCTCGTCGCGGCTCAGGAGTCCCTGGGGGAGGTGGTCGTAGGTGTAGATCCCCGTGGCCAGGACGACCTGGATCCCCGCCTCGTCCGCCACCCGCCGGCTGAACGCCGCATCCCGGTTGAGGTACATCGCCGCCGGATCGACGACCGTCCTGATGCCGTGCCCCTTGACCGCATGGGCGTCGGCCATGGCGGCCGCCCACTCGGCCTCCTCGTCGTAGAGGTGCGGAAACTGCGCCCGCATGGCCTCGTCCGTGGTCCGGAAGTGCTCATGGATGAGCGTCCTGCCGAGTTCCTCGACGTCGATGGGACCGTTGACGGTCTCGACTGACGGCATGCGGGTCCTCCTGCCGGGTGCGGTGCGCGGAGGAAACCTAACGTGGTGAGGCGGGGCAGCCAGGACTCGAACCTGGGATCGCCGGTTTTGGAGACCGGCGCCTTACCAATCTGGCCACTGCCCCTGGGGCTTGAGATTGTAGATGCGACGTCTGCTTGTCTGTCCGGGGGCGATGCGAACGTACGTTCGTATGCGCAGGAGATCACGGGCCGAGTACTCGACTGTCACCGCGCTGATCAGTGAGGGCTTCGGCGACTCGGAGATCGCTCGGCGTACAGCAATTCCTCGTGCGACCATCAGTGCATGGCGACATGGCCGGGGGACCGTGTTTCACGAGCGGCTCATGCAAGCTCGCGACACATGGCTGCCACAGGATGCGCGCCTCTACTGCTATCTGCTCGGGATCTACCTCGGCGACGGCTGCCTGACCGTCCTGCCGAGCGGCGCGAGCTCGCTCATCGTCAGCTTGGACACACGGTACCCCGGTGTGATCGAAGAGGTCGCCGGCGCTATGGCAAACACGTTGCCGGGTGTGACCGTAAGACACCTGAGCGTGGAGGGATCGCGGGTGCGAGTGTTGAAGGCAAGCCATCCCGTCCTGCCGTTTGCCTTCCCACAGCACGGGCCGGGCCTCAAGCATCTGCGTCCAATCAAGCTTCGGTCTTGGCAAAGTAGCCTCACCGCGGCGCACCCCACAGCGCTTCTTCGCGGCCTCATTCACTCGGATGGCTGCCGGGTGCTCAACCGGTTCAAGACCCGACTACCCAGTGGGCGCGTGGCGAGCTACGAGTATCCGCGCTACTTCTTCTCGAACCTGTCGGCTGACATCCGGCGAATCTTCTGCGACCACTGCGAGCTGCTCGGCATCCGCTGGTCGCAGTCCAACCCGCGCAACATCTCTGTGTCTCATCGGGACAGCGTGGCCCGCCTGGATGAGTTCATCGGCCCGAAGACCTGACGAGAGCGCCTAGTGCGGGCGGAGGGACTCGAACCCCCACAGTCTTTCGACCACGAGGACCTAAACCTCGCGCGTCTGCCAGTTCCGCCACGCCCGCTTTGTCACGGCGCGATCAGACCCGTCACAGGTTAGGGTGTCGCCGATGGCCGACACCGTTCTCGTCCGCCCCAACCGGGACAAGACCGAGTCCAAGGCCACCAAGGCCATCGTCGTGCTCCTGCTGCTGGTGAGCGCCGGCCTCATCCTGATCGTCACCGTGGGTGGCTGGTCGAAGCTGCAGGGCGCACAGATCGTCGCGGTCGCCTACATCATCGTGTACGCGGTCATGGCCTTCTACGTTGCCCGCTGGAACCGTGGCGTGCTGCCGGTGGCGGCCGCGCTGGCGGTCCTGTTCACCGTGTTCGCCGCGGTGGCGGGCCCCGCGTGGTTCGAGCGCGACAAGGCCGGCTTCGCCGATCCCGCGCTGGATCCGGCGATGCTCGGCCTGCTGACGGTGATCCTCATTCCGGTGCAGCTGCTGCTGGTGGCGTTCGCCATGAGGGGCTTCCAGCAGAAGTGGAACGTCGAGGTGGAGGTCGCTCAGGACGACGTCGGGCCGGGCAGCCGCGTTCAGCCGGCCTGACGAGGACCTACACTTAGCGGACCGAGCGGCGGTGTCCAAACTGGTATAGGAGGCGGTCTCAAAAACCGCTGCCCGAAAGGGCGTGTGGGTTCGAATCCCATCCGCCGTACTCGCATGACGAGAGCGTTCACGGCCTGCATCGCCGGCCTCGTGGTTGCCGCCACGGGCGGGGCGTGCGGCAATGAAGGGGAGGAACCCCGCGTGACGGGGACTCCGGAGCCCGATCACGCCACCGAGGTCGCACGCGACCCGTATGCGCTCACCTGCCGTGACCTCGCGCGCCAGACCCTCCACCCCGAGAGCGCGAAGCTCGTGATCCGAGCGGAGTTCGCTCTCGCCCAGGATCCAGCCCTCAGGGAGGTCGTGGCCCGGGAGACCCTCAACCGCACCGGTCGCAGCGTCTACTACGCGCTCACCGAGATCTGCAAGACCTCCGAGCCCGGCTTCAAGCCCGGTCGCCAGGCCGTCGAGGCGGTTCGGCAGGGGAAGTATCTGGCCGCGCGGAACCGGCCCGGGTAGCCCCCCAGGCCATACCGGCCGTTCCGAGCAGGGCGAAGAACGCTCCGATCCGCCGTCCGGTGGCGGTGTCGAGCTCCTGCGCCGCCACCTCGAAGCCCGGCGGATTCAGCAGCCGGTAGACGATCAGCAGCGCGGACAGGGCAGCCGCGATCGCCACGGCGTTCGCGAGCAGCGGGTTGGGAGCAAGGCGGGGAACGAGCGAGCGAGCCCCGAGACCGACACCCAAGGCGGCGGACACGAACAGGACGATGTCGATCACCCGGAACGCCTCGAACGCGTTGAGGCGTGCCTCCTCGACCGTCGCCGAGCCGGCGTCGCCCGGCAGGTCCACGCGCACGTCGAGCCCGAACCAGGGCAGGAACATGCTCGCCATCAGCAGCGCGCCGCTCGCCCCGGCCACGAGCGCGCCGGTTCTGCCCTGGTCCACGGCGGGCATACTGCCACCCCGGATGACGGTCGACACCTTCGCCGAGGCAGAGGCGCTCGCCGACGGCGCCGGCCCGCGTCCTCCGGGGTCGGATGCCGAGCGAGCCGCGGCAGAGCACCTCGCCGCGCGGCTGCGCACGCTCGGGCGCGCGGCCGACATCGAGACGTTCGACGTCTGGCCGCGCTGGCCGCTCGCCTATGCGCTGCACGCCCTCGCCGGTATCGCGGCGAGCCTCCTGTCGCTCGTCCAGCAGGAGCTGGCCGTGCTCCTGGCGCTCCTGGCGACCGCGCTCACCGCGGTCGACGCCGGCGGCATCCTCACGACCACCCGCCGGCTGCTCGGGCGCCGGGAGTCCCAGAACCTCGTCTCCTGGGGAGACCGCGACCGTCCGGGCCACCTGCTGCTCGTGGCCCACACCGACAGCGGTCCGGGCGGACTGGCGGCGGGCGACGGCGTTCGCCGGCTCCTGGCCGCCCTGCCCGGCCCTCTGCGGAGGCCGCTCTCCCCCTACGCCCTGCTCGTGTGGACGCTGGCCGCGGTGTTTGTCGTGTGCCTCCTGCGTCTCGACGGATCCTCCGGCCCGGCACTCGACGTCCTGCAGTTCCTGGTCACGATCGGGCTGCTGGCCGCCGTGCCGCTGCTGCTCGGCCTCGCTCTCGCCACCCCGCAGGCCGGTGAGAACGACAACGCGTCCGGCGTGGCGCTGGCTCTGAGGATGGCCGAGCGGGTCGAGCTCGAGCACTTCGGCGTACACCTGCTGTTCACCGGTTCGCGCAAGGCGATGGCCCAGGGCATGCGCAGCTTCCTGCTGCGGCACCGCGGCGCCCTCGACGCCGAGCGCACGGTGGTGCTGAACCTCGATCGGGTCGGCGACGACGCTCCTCGCTACACGCGCCGTGAGGGCCCGGTGGTGGCCCTTCGCGCCCACGTCCAGCTGGTGGAGCTCTGCGCCGGCGTGGTCGAGGACGCCCCGGAGGCCGGGGCCGGATCGGTCATCGGACGTTCACCCGGCGACGGCTACGCCGCCCGCACCGGCGGCCTGCCGGCGATCACCCTTACCTGCTCCGACGAGCGCGGGTACGCCTCCCGGCGGCTGACCGAGCGCGCTCTCGCCCAGGCCGAGGCCTTCTGCGCCGAGCTCATCCACCGGATCGACGCCGAGATCGGGCCGGAGCTCAGGAGGAGGAGCTAGCGCCGGCCCCCGCGCGCTCGGCGAACCAGTCGAGTGCGGCGGGGTTGGCCAGCGAGTCGCGGCTGGCGGCGGTGGAGGGATCGGCGCCGAGCAGGATCTTCTTGACCGGCACCTCGAGCTTCTTGTTGGAGAGCGTGCGCGGCACCTCGGCGATCTGCTCGATCCCGTCCGGAGAATGGCGTGGGGAGCAGTGCTCGCGAATGCGGCGGCGCAGCTCGGCCCGCAGCTCGTCGCTGAGCTCGGCGTCGTCTCTGAGCACCACGAACAGCAGCATCTCCCCCTCGACATCCACGACCAGGGAGTCGAGCACCTCGTCCACTCCCTCCACGGCGCTGTAGATCTCGCTCGTGCCCATGCGCACGCCGCCGCGGTTGATGGTGGAGTCGGACCGGCCGTAGATCACCGCCGTGCCGCGCTCGGTGATCTTGATCCAGTCGCCGTGACGCCAGATGCCGGGGAACATCTCGAAGTAGCTCTCGCGGTATCGCTCGCCGTCCGGGTCGTTCCAGAAGTAGAGGGGCATCGACGGCATCGGCTCGGTGATCACGAGCTCGCCCACCTCGCCGGTGAGCGCCCGGCCGTCGTCGGAGAACGCCTCCACCGCGGCGCCGAGACTGCGCGCCTGCAGCTCCCCGGCGTAGACCGGCAGCACCGGGCAGGCCCCCACGAAGGCGGTGCACAGATCGGTGCCGCCGCTGGTCGAATAGAGCCACACGTCGGGGAACTTCTCGTAGACCCACTCGAAGCCCTCCACCGGCAGCGGCGATCCGGTCGACCCGATGCTGCGCAGCCGCGGCGGCCGCGGCGGCTCCACCTCGGCCTTCATCGACGCGCCGATGAAGCCCGCGCTCGTGCCGAAGCTCGTCACGTCGGCCTCGGCGGCGAAGTCCCACAGCCGATCGGGGTCGGGAGCGCCGTCATACAGCACGATCGTCGACCCGGCCAGCAGCCCGCCCACCAGGAAGTTCCACATCATCCAGCCGGTGGTGGTGTACCAGAAGAAACGGTCGCCGGCCGAGAGGTCGGAATGGAAGTGCGCCTTCTTGAGCTGCTCGAGCAGAATGCCGCCCTGGCCCTGCACGATCGCCTTCGGCAGCCCGGTGGTGCCCGACGAGTAGAGCACCCACAGCGGGTGATCGAAGGGCACCGCTTCGAAGCTCAGCTCCGCCGGCTCGACCAGCAGCTCGTCCCACTCCGAGGGTCCCATCACCGTGTGCTCGAGCGCCGGAATCGCCGCCTCGATCTCCCGCACGCGAGGCCGCCGGTCGAAGTCCTTACCCCCGTAGCGATAGCCGTCGGTGGCGATCAGCACCTTCGGCTCGATCTGCGCGAAGCGGTCGACCACCGTCGGCACCCCGAACTCCGGCGCGCAGCTCGACCACACCGCCCCGATCGACGCGCAGGCCAGGAAGGCCACCACCGTCTCGGGCACGTTCGGCATGTACGCCGCCACCCGGTCGCCCGGGCCCACCCCCAGGCGCCGTAGACCGGCCGCGCAGCGGGCCGTCTGATCGCGCAGCTCGTCCCACGAGAGCTCGGCCAGAGGGCTCGACTCGGTCGCGTGGACGATTGCCGTCTCGCCCGGCCGGGCCTGGCGGAACAGGTGCTCGGCGTAGTTGACCCGGGCGCCCGGGAACCACTCCGCCCCCGGCATCTCCGTCTTCCCCAGGACGCGCGCCGGCGTGGGCCCCACCTCGAAGCGTTCCCATACCGCGCCCCAGAATCCCTCAAGGTCCTTCACCGACCATTGCCACAGCTCGTGGTAGTCGCCAAAGCCGCGCTCCTCCATGAACGCCACCAGCTGTGAACCGCCGGACGGCTCCCAGAGAAGGTCTCCCTCGCGCATTGCGCCCGATTCTATGGCCGCGGTCAGGCCCCGGCGATCTGACCCGCCAGCCGGTCTTCGCGCAGCCGACGCCGGGCGTCCTCGTCGTCACGCAGTGGCCCCAGCAGGGCGCGCGCTACCAGCGGCGTGATGCCCATCACGGCGAACGCGAGGGCCCAGGAGACTCCGGAGGCCAGCGCTCCGAGCCCCACGGGCACCCCGGCGGCCACGATCCGCATCGCGGTGTTCTGGATGCCCATCGCCGTACCCGCCTGGCGGCGTCCCGAGATCTCCGCCGCCGCGGTGAACGACAGGCCGTTCCAGCTCATGGCGGCCACACCACCGGCCATCAGCACCGGCACCGCGATCGCCGCCGGCGCCGGGGTGAGCACGGCGGCCCCGAGCAGCAGGGCTCCGGCCGCGGTGGCCAGCCTGCGGAAGGGCTCGATGCGGGCGTCGCGGACGTCCGACCAGCGGCCGGCGGCAATCCGGGCCCCGGCCGCTCCGAGCTGGACGGCGCCGAGCGCCAGCGCGGCCGTGGACGCCGACCACCCGCGCTCGCCGAAGAGGTAGAGGACCAGCAGGGACGTGACGCCCACCTGCCCGACGATCATCAGCGACGATGCAGCGCTCAGCCGCCAGATGCGCGGGTCGCGCACGGCGTCCGGAGCGGGCGGCGCGGCCGACTCCTGCCGCGGGCCCTCGCGCAGCCAGATTCCCGCGGCCGCCGCGGCCACGAGCATGACCGCCGACAGCGCGTACAACGCTGCGTCCAGCCCGAGCCAGGCCGCCAGCGGCGGCAGGGTGAAGGAGGCGAGCGCCGCTCCCGCCGGCACCGCCGTCTGCCGCAGGCCGAGCGCCAGCCCCCGCTCATCGCGGGGAAACCAGCTGAACACCGCCCGTCCGCTCGCCGCTATGGCACTGGAGCCGAGCGCGCCGGCGAGGGCGGTTCCGCCGAGCAGTGCCCCGTATCCGTCCGAGGCGGCTACACCCCCCATGAGCAGAGCGCCGAGGCCGAGGCCAACGGCGATCACTCTCCGTTCCCCGACCCGGTCCGCCAGCACGCCCCAGGCCAGCAGCGTCGTGACGGTGCCGATCGCAAAGGAGGTGAAGACCGCGGTGACCTGCACGAGCGACAGGCCGAACTCCTCCTGGATCGCCGGGCCGAGCGCCGGGAGGCCGCCCTGCACCGCGGCCAGCGCGGCGGTGGCCCCGGCTCCCGCCGCCAGTACCACCCAGCGATAGCGGGGTGGAGCGGGGCGGTGTGAGGTCACCGTTCGAGTCTACGCACGGTCCGGGTACGGTCCGCTGCGTGGCCGGAGTTCGCCGCGACCGCCTCGCTCGCCGGCTGGCACGGTTGCCGGCCCCTGTCCAGACGCTTCTTCGCCTCGCCTTCGTGGCGGTGCGCGTGACCGCGGGACCGCGCAGCTTCGGCACCTACGTGCGTCTCACCCGGATCCAACGACACGTGGGCTCCGGCGGCCGCGCGGTGCGACTGAAGCTCCGACCGTTGGGCGGGCGCGAGGTGCTCGTGAGGCCCAGCACGTCGGACGTCGACACCGTGTGGGGAACGTTCGCGGGCGCCTACCACCGGCCGCCCGCCGAGGCGCTGCAGCACGGCCCGCGGCTGGTGTGGGACCTGGGCGCCAACATCGGCCTGACCATGGTCGACCTGGCCGAGCGCCTCCCCGGGGCGCGCGTGGTCGGCGTGGAGCTCGACTCGGAGAACGCCGCGCTGGCTCGGCTCAACGTGGCGCCCTGGGGCGCCCGCTGCGAAGTCGTCGAGGGCGGAATCTGGCCCGACGACGGTGAGCTGCGCTACGTCCGCTTCGACGGTTCCACAGCGGGGCACCACGTGACCGACGTGCCCCTCGAGGACGACCTCGCCGTGACCGGGGCCAGGGCCATCTCGCCGTGGTCGCTGCTCGCCCTCGAGGACAGGGAGACGACCGTGGACTACGCCAAGATCGACATCGAGGGCGCCGAGCGCGAGCTGCTCTCCCGCAATACCGGTTGGGCCGAGCGCGTGAGGACCGTGGCGGTGGAGATTCATCCGCCCTACTCGGTCGAGTCGTGCGAGCGGGACCTGAGTGCCCTCGGCTTCCTCACCCGGCGCCACCCGCGCCATCCGGCTGCCGTGATCGGCGTACGCTCCTCGGCGTGCTCCAACACGTGACGCTCGAGATGCGCCGCGAGGACCGGGCCCCGGCCGAGGCCTTCTGGGGACGCCTCGGGTTCGCGCCGGTCGAACCGCCGGGGACGCTGCCGGAGGTGAGCGCGTGGCTCGAGCGCGACGGCACCCAGATCCACCTGCTCTGGAGCGACGCGCCGGTGGTGGCGCCGGAAGGGCACGCGGCGGTGGTCGTCGACGACTACGACGCCGTGGTCGCGCAGCTGCGGTCGGAGGGGTTCGACGTCGAGGACCGCGCCCAGCAGTGGGGTGTGCCGAGGAGCTTCGTGCGCGCGCCGGGAGGCCATCGCATCGAGCTGATGTCGGCGCCGCCGCCGCGGCGGCGCTGAGTCGGGGCGCCCAGGTGCGCCTCCACCCAGGGGGCGAAACTTGCCGTCCACGACCTCCACGGGTCGTGCACTCGGTACGTCGATCGCACAGATTCGTCTGTCGACTGATCAGTCGACAAACGAGTTTCTTTGGTCGTGTTGTTGTCGCGCGGCTCCGGGACGCCGGGCGCCGTGACGCGTGACCGCCGGCGACATCGGCGAGCGCCCCATCCCGCCCTGTCCGACGACCTCGCCTTCCTGCTCGCCGAGACCAGCACGCGGGTGCGGGCCGAAGTTGACCGAGAGCTCCGCGAGCTCGGGCTCGATTGGTCCTGCCGGCTCGCGATTGCGATCGTCAAGGCGCTTGGCGGTCTGTCGCAAGAGGCGCTGTCGGACCGGACCGGGATCGACCGCTCGTCGCTCTCGGCCGTGGTGCGGGACCTCGAGGCCGACGGGCTTCTCGAGCGTACTCCCGATGAAGAGGACGCCCGCAAGCGCATCTGCCGTGCCACCAGGGCCGGCGTGGGGATCGCGGCCGAAGCGCAGCTCGCGGTGGAAGCGGGCACCCGAGCCGCCCTGGTTCGGCTCACGTCTCGGGAGCGGCTGCGGCTGGAGGAGCTGCTGGCCAAGGCGCTCGGAGCACGCGAGCAGGACCGCCACTGGCTCTTCGGCTGAGCCGGGGCTATACCGGCGTGACCGCGTTGTGCTTGGCCGGCCAGCTGCGCTCGCGCGAGGCGTAGGCCGCAAACCGGTTGCAGAGCTCGTCACGGAGGAGCTCCGGAGCCACCACGGCGTCGATCACGAGCTCCGAGGCGAGGTGGAGGATGTCGATCTCCTCCTTGTACTCGGAGCGCAGCTCCTCGGTGCGGCGGGCGCGCTCGTCCTCGTCCTCGATCGCCTGCAGCTGGTTGAAGAACACCGCGTTGATGGCCGCCTGGGGGCCCATCACGGCAATCTTGGCGGCGGGCAGCGCGATACAGGCGTCCGGGTCGAAGGCCGGGCCGGCCATGGCGTAGAGGCCCGCGCCGTAGGCCTTGCGGACGATGACCGAGAGCTTGGGGACCGTGGCTTCGGACACCGCGGAGATCATCTTGGCCCCGGCACGGATGATCCCCTGACGCTCCACCTGGGTGCCGATCATGAAGCCGGGCACGTCGGCCAGGAACAGCAGTGGAATGTTGAAGGCGTTGCAGGTCCAGATGAAGCGGGCGGCCTTGTCCGACGAATCGACGAACAGCACGCCGCCCTTCTGCTTGGGCTGGTTGGCCACGATCCCGATCACCCGGCCGTCGAGCCGGGCGTAGCCCACGATCAGCTCCTTGGCCCAGCGCTTCTGGACCTCCAGGAACGAGCCGGCGTCCACGAGGGCGTCGATCAGCCCGAGCATGTCGAAGGGCTTGTTCTCGTCGGCGGGGATGTCGGGCAGGCCGGCCGACGGTGACTCCCCCACGCTGACCGGCGCCGGCTCCCGCCAGCTCGAAGGGAAATAGGAGAGGTAGCGCTGGGCCAGGTCGATGCCCTCCTCGTCGCTGGCGACCAGGAAGTGGCCGCAGCCCGACACGCCGGTGTGCATCCGGGCGCCGCCCATCTCCTCGAGCGTCACCTTCTCGCCGATGACCATCTCCGCCATCCGCGGCGAGCCGAGGTACATCGAGGCGTTGCCCTCGCGCATGATCACCACGTCGCAGAACGCCGGGATGTAGGCGCCGCCCGCGGCGCTGGGACCGAACAGAACACACAGCTGCGGCACGACCCCGGACAGCTTGACCTCGGTGTGGAAGATGCGCCCCGCGCCGCGCCGGCCGGGAAACATCTGCACCTGGTCGGTGATGCGTGCTCCCGCGGAATCGACCAGGTAGATGATCGGCACGAGGTGCTCGAGCGCCTGCTCCTGGATGCGGATGATCTTCTCGACGGTCTTCGGTCCCCAGGAGCCCGCCTTGACCGTGGGGTCGTTGGCCATCAGGGCGACCGAGCGTCCCCCGATGCGGGCCATGCCCGTGACCACGCCGTCGGCCCCGAGGCCCTCCTGCTCCCAGTTGGCCAGAAGCGCCTCCTCGATGAAGCTGCCCGGATCGACCAGCCGTTCGACCCGATCCCGCACCGGCAGCTTGCCCTGATCGCGCGACTTCGCGTGATGGCGCTCCGGACCGCCGCCCCGGGCGCGGTCGAGGGCCTCCTTGAGGTTCGTCATGGGGGCGAGGACGCTAGCGCTTGGCGGCCTGGGGCCGCGCCGGATGTGCCTGTCGCAATTGTGCCCGTAGCCAACGCCCCACCAGGATGGTGCGGAGGTGTGCGATCCCGCGAGCGGCCACCGGGCCGGTCAGAGCCCCCGCCGCCGCGCAGCCGAGTGGGGCGAGCGGCACGTCGCCCACGAACAGCAGGCCGGCGGCGGCACCCACCTCGGCGCCGATCAGCGCGCCGACGACGGCGCGTGGGGCGCGGGTCACGGGCTGCTCTTCGGGCTGAGTGGGGACTTCCGGCACTCTGGCGGCTTCGTGCGGCGACGGCGTAATCCTCCGGCCCCGCGCGTCCTGCAGGGGTTCCTGCGTGAGCGCCAGGGTAGGGTGAGCGAATGGCACTGGTACGCACCGAGGACCGCGACGGGGTACGTCATCTCGTCCTGAACCGGCCCGAGAAACGCAACGCGATGAACGGCGAGCTGATCGAGGCCCTGGGCGCCGCGATCGAGGACGCCGCCGGCGACGATTCCGCCCGTGTGGTCGTGCTGCGCGGCGAGGGGCCCCTGTTCTCGTCGGGCATGGATGTGGGCGACCTGCGCGACCTCTCGGATAATCCCGAGAACCTGCGTCGCTTCCGCGGGCCGATCCTGCGCTGGTGGAACCTGCTCGAGGAAATGCCCAAGCCGACGATCTGCCAGATACACGGCGCCGCGCTCGGCGGCGCGTTCGAGCTGGCGCTGGCCTGCGACTTCCGCACGATGGCCGAGGATGCCGTGGCCGGAATCATGGAGGTGCGCATAGGGCTGCTGCCCGACGTGGGCGGCTGCTCTCGCCTGCCCGCCGTGGTCGGGCTGGGCAACGCCAAGGAGCTGATCATGACCGGCAAGGTGATCGACGGGCGCGAGGCGCATCGGATCGGCTTCGCCAACCGCATTGGCCCGGCGGACTCGCTCGACGACCTCACCGACGCGTTCGCCGGTGAGCTGCTGGCCTGCGCCCCGCGCGCCGTCGGTCTCGCCAAGCGCGTGCTGGACGCCGCCGCCAAGCCGGCCCTCCAGACCACGCTGGAGCTCGAGGTCACCGCCCAGGAGACCCTGGCGGCGAGCGAGGACTTCGCGGAGGGGTCAAAGGCCTTCTTCGAGAAGCGCAATCCGGAGTTCGCCGGGCGCTGACCGAGAGAAGTTGCGCGGCGGGCCCGGGTCCTCTGGACCCGAGCCCGCGCGCAGTTGCCGAGGCTGGGTCGGGGGAACCCATATGCCGAAAACCGGCCTCGGCGGCAACTTGGGATATACCCCAACTGGTAGGGGTTCAACCCCTAGAAGTGGAGGCCCTATCCGATGAGAGCGGCCCTGCGCCCGGCCAGCGCCAGAACGAGAGCCGCGGCGACGGCCACCGCCCCGGCCACGACCCACGCCGTGGCGAAGCCCGCCGCCGAGTAGAGCGCGCCGAAGGCCGCGGGTCCACCGGCCGCGCCCACGTAGATGCCCGTCTGGCTGACACCCGTGGCCGCGCCGGGTGCCTCGCGATGAAGATGGACGACGGCCATGTTGAAGATCCCCGGCCAGCCCCACCCCAGCGCGAAGGCCAGCACGACGCCGACGACGAACGGAGCCGGCTGACCGATGGCCAGCAGCAGGAACCCGACCGAGCCGAGCAGGAGCAGGAACGTGACCATGCCGAAGCCGTAGTCGCCGCGGCGGTCGGCGCGGACGCCGACCGACAGCCGGACCAAGAGCGACAGGGCGCTCCCCAGCGCCGCCAGCACGCCGGCCGTGCCCTCGCCGATGCCGGCATCCACTCCGGCCGCGACCAGGTAGGCGCTGAGCGCACCCGGCGCGGCGCTGCCCAGGGCGGCGCCCAGAGCGATCAGGATCAGGGCCCGCGACGGGCGCGGGGCCCGGTCTCGAGCGGGCGCGGGCCGCAGCGACGATGCCTCGCGGGAGAGGACCACGGCGACCGCCAGCGGCAGGAGCGCGCAGAGGGCGAAGGTCGCGCGCCAGCCGAACGGAATGGCCAGAAGCGGGAGAGCAAGACCGCTGACGAGCACCGCGGCGGGTATCGAGGACTGCTTGATGCCGAAAGCGAGCCCCTGGCGCTCCTGCGCCACCTGGTCCGCCATGAACAGGTTGATCGCCGGCTGGGCAACGGCGTTGGCCAGTCCCGCCAGAGCCAGGAACACGAACAGGACGGCCAGCGAGTCGGCGAGGGCCGCCGCCGCGAGCAGGGCGAAGGCGGTCGTGAGCGCCGCCCCGCGCATCGCCCGCAGTGCCCCCGTGCGCTCCGACAGTCGACCGCCGGGGCCGGCACCGAACGCTCCCGCCAGGAAGAAGACGGTGACCCCCGCCGCCACGGCCGAGATGCTCGCGCCCAGATCGCCGCGGATCTGGAGCGCGAGGGCACCCACCAGGAACCCGGGCAGCACGGTGGCCGTGCCCGCGGCCACCGCGAGCAGCGAGGGGCGGAGTACGGCTACGCGAGCCCCACGAGGTTGGCCATCACGAACACGCCGACGATGCACAACACGGCACCGATGATGTCGAAGACGATTCCCGCCTTCAGCATCCGCGTGATCGGGAGCAACCCCGAGGAGTAGACGATCGCGTTGGGCGGCGTGGAGACGGGCAGCATGAATCCGTAGTTTGCCCCGAAGATCGCCGCCAGAGCAGGGATGGTCGGATTGACGTCGGCGCTCACCGCTATCGAGATCGCGATCGGTACGACGATCGCGGCGCTGGCCGTGTTGCTCGTGGTCTCGGAGATCAGGACCGCGATGATCACGACCACGACCGTGATGCCGAAGACGCTCGACACCCCGAGCGTGTCGGAGATCGAGGTGCCGATCTCCTCGGCCAGGCCGGTCTCCGACAGCATGGCCCCGAGCACGATGCCGCCTCCGAACAGGAGGACGGTTCCCCAGTCGATGCGGGCCGCCTGGTTCCAGTTGAGCGTGAACTTGCGTTGCTGCCAGTCCACCGGCAGCAAGAACAGCAGAGCCGCCGCGATCAGCGCCACGATGCCCTCGTTGGACGCCTCGCTGACCTGCACATAGGCATCGGAGTCGTCGCCGGAGATCAGCCCGACCAGACCGGGCAGGAACCAGCCGATCAGCGCGAAGGCGAGCACGAACAGCGTGTTCTTCTCGCCGCGTGAGAGCGGACCGAGCTTGCCCCGCTCCTCCTTCACGTACTCCTCGACGCCTTCGATCTGGCGCACCTCGGGCTTGTTCATGAGGGTCACGATCAGCACCACCGCGACGAACATGATCGCCGCGATCGGAAGCGCCATCACGAACCACTCGAGGAAGGTGATCGGCTCGCCCGTCTCGGCCTCGAGCAGCTCCCGCCCGATCAGGTTGGGCGGGCTGCCGATGGGCAGCAGGAGACCACCCACGGTGATCCCGTAGGTGATCACCAGCATGAGCGCGGCGCCGAAGCGCAGCCGCTCGACGTCGTGGTCCCCCTCGAGCTGCCTCGTGACCATTCCCCCCACGACGCCCATGACGCCGAGCGCGATCGGCAGCATCATGGCCGCGGCCGCGGTGTTCGACATCACCGGGGACGTGACAAAGCCGATGAGGCCGAAGGCGAGAATGATGCGGAAGCTCGAGCCGCCCACCGCCTTCATCGACAGAACCCGGTAGGCCAATCGCCGGTGCAGCCCGTGCACCACCATGGCCTCGGCGATGATGAAGCTGCCGATGAACAGGAAGATCGTGTCGTCCGCGAACGTCGGGAACACCACGTCGACGGGCGAGTCCCCCTCCTCGGGCGGCGGGGTGGCCTCCAGCAGCGCTACGAGTGCGACCCCGAGCAGCGCGGTGACCGGAATCGGGATCGGCTCGGTGACCCACCACACGACAACCAGCCCGAGGATGGCCGCAAGGCGGTGCTGGTTCGGCTCGAGCCCCAGCGGCAGGAGCAGCAGCACAGCGAAGACGACGGGTCCCAGGAACAGGCCGATCGTCCGGCGGCGGCGCTCGAAGCGCTCCTCGGCGGCCGACAGGCGGCCCTCTTCGGTCTGCTCGTCGAGCGTGCGATAGGTCCCGCCCCGACCGATGTCTCGGATCTCGGGCGTATCCCCGTCTTGCTCGCCGCGCCTCTCCTCCGTCGGCGTCGACATGTTGCGATCGCTACCCAGGAATCGCGCGGGCTATGCCCGGTGCCACTCGACCGGTCCGGCGGTGAGCACGTGGCTGCCCAGCGGGCGGCCCAGCAGCCGCTGGGCCTCGCGGGCACAGGCCACCAGCAGCTCCAGGTCGATGCCGGTGTCGTAGCCCATCTCGTGGAGCATCGAGACCAGGTCCTCGCTGGCGATGTTGCCGGTGGCTCCGGGCGGGACCGGGCACCCGCCCAGCTCGCCGAACGAGGATTCGAAGGAGCGCACGCCCGAGTCGAGCGCCGCCACCACGTTGGCCAGCCCCTGACCGCGGGTGTTGTGGAAGTGGGCGGTGAGCTCCGCCCCGAGATCGAGAGCGCCGAAGAAGCGCCGCACCTGGCCGGGGTTGGCCATTCCGGTGGTGTCGCCGAAGGCGATCTCCTCGCAGCCGGCGTCGATCAGCCGCTGAGCGATCGACACGACCCGCTCACGCGGGACCTCCCCCTCGTAGGGACAGCCAAACGCCACGGAGATCACGCCCTCGCAGCGCAGCCCCTCCTCGCGCGCTCGCGCCACCACTCGCTCGAGCCCGGTGAGCGACTCCTCGATCGAGCGGTTGACGTTCTTCTGGTTGTGGGTCTCCGAGGCCGACAGGAACAGGTTGACCTCGCTGAAGCGGTCGCGCACCTCGAGCGCGTTGTCGAGTCCCCGCTCATTGGGCACCAGCACGGTCACCGCCACGTCGTCCGGGATCTCGGCGCGGCGGAGGACCTCGGCGCCGTCGGCCAGCTGCGGGATCACATCGGCCCGGACGAAGCTCGTGACCTCCAGGCGCCGGACCCCGGTACGGGCGAGCATCTCCACCAGCCTCACCTTGTCCGTGGTGGCGATGACCTCGGGCTCGTTCTGGAAGCCGTCGCGGGGTCCGACCTCGCGGATGCGAACCGTCTCGGGGACTCGGGCACGCTCAGATCCTGGCAAGCCCGCCGCTCACGCCCGAGCGACTGTCCCGTGACATAGGACGCGTCGTCGGAGGCGAGGAAGGCGATCGCAGCGGCCACCTCGTCGGGCTGGCCGAGGCGGCGAAGGTTGGTGGCGCCGACCATGTTCTCCACCAGCCGCTGCCCCCTCTCACCGAGCGCGTCGGGGGCGGCCATCAGCAGGGGCGTCTCGATCGGCCCCGGAGCCACCGCGTTGCAGGTCACCCCGTAGCGGCCGTTCTCGATGGCGATCGCCTTGGTGAAGCCGAGTACGCCGCCCTTGGCGGCGGAGTACACGGCTGAGCCGCTCGAGCCCACCCGGCCCGCCTCCGAGGAGACGTTGACGATCCGGCCGCGACGGCGCTCCTGCATGCCGGGCAGGACGGCGTGGGTGCAGGCCAGCACGCCCACCAGGTTCACGGCCAGCACACGGGCCCACAGCTCCGGGTCGGTGTGGGTGAAGAAGCTCCACTCGTCGTAACCGGCGTTGTTCACGAGGATGTCCACCGGCCCCAGCTCGCTCGCCGTGCCCTCGACCGCGGCGCGAACCGAGTCGGGCGAGCGAACGTCGAGCTCGAAGGCGGCGCCGTCGATCTCGCCGGCCACCGCGCGGGCGCCCTCGAGGTTCAGGTCGGTGACCGCCACGCTCGCGCCCTCGGCTGCCAGGCGGCGTGAGGTGGCGGCGCCGATGCCAGACGCGCCGCCGGTGACCAGGGCTGTGCGCTGCGCCAGTCTCAAGCCGCGCGGCAGCCTATCCGTTCGTTAGGGTGGCCGCCCCGTGGACGTGGCCCTTCTCTCCGGCGGTACGGGCGGGGCAAAGCTCGCTCGCGGACTGGCCGAGGTGGCCGGCGAGCTCAGCGTCATCGCCAACACGGGTGACGACGTCGAGGTCTACGGCGTTCACGTCTCGCCCGACCCCGACCTCGTGACCTGGTGGCTGGCGGACGAGATCGACGAGCGGGGCTGGGGCCTGCGTGGCGACACCTGGCGGGTCATGGAGGCTCTCGAGAAGGCGGGCCGCCCGCACTGGTTTCGCCTCGGCGACCGCGACCTCGCCATGTGCCTCGTGCGCACCGAGCTGTTGCGCGCCGGAAGCTCGCTGACCGAGGCTCACGCGGCGGTGGTGGAGGCGATGGGCGTTGCGGCGCGGATACTGCCCATGTCGGACCGGCCCGTGGCCACCTGGGTGGGGGCCCGCGGGCTCAACCTGCCCTTCCAGGAGTTCATGATCGTCGAGGGGGCTCGCGGCCCGGTCGAGAGCGTGGAGCTGCGCGGCGTGGAGGCCGCCGAGCCGAGCGAAGCCGTTCTCGGGGCGCTGCGCGACGCGCAGGTCATCGTGATCGGTCCCTCGAACCCCGTGATCTCGATCGGCCCGATCCTCGCTCTTCCCGGCATGAGGGACGCGCTGCGCGAGGCCGAGGCGCCGGTGGTGGCGGTCAGCCCGTTCGTGGGCGGGCGCACGGTCAAGGGGCCCACCGACGCCTTCTGCGACTACGCCGCGATCGAGCGGAGCGCCCAGGGGATCGCCGCCGCCTACCGCGACGTGCTCGACGGCGTAGTGGCCGACGAGCCGGTGGAGGGACTGCCCTCGCTGATCATTTCGACGCTCATGGACGACGCACGAGAGCGTGTGCGGGTCGCCACGAACACCCTCGACTTTGCGGCGAAGCTTCGCTAGGCGAGGCTGGGGCCCGGGACCTCATCGCGCTACTCTCGGCCAGTCCCCCCGGCCGCCTGATGAGAACGATCGCGATCCTCCCGGTGAAGAGCTTCGGCGCCGCCAAGCAACGGCTCGCCGGGCAGCTCGGGGCCGGCTCGCGCCAGGCGCTCGCGCAGGCCATGTTCTCGGATGTGCTCACCTCGCTGCGGCACGTCGCTGGGCTCGACGCCGTCGCGGTCGTGACCGCTGACCGCGTGGCTGAGAGCGTCGCCCTCGGCCAGAGCGTGCACGTGCTGAGGGATCCCGAGCAGCAGGGCCAGTCGCAGGCCGCCTCGATCGGCATCTGCCACGCCATCGACGCAGGCTACGAGCGCGTGCTGCTGGTGCCGGGCGACACCCCCCTGCTCGATCCGGAGGAGGTCGACGGCCTGCTGGCGCAGGCGCCACCGGTGGCAGTGGTGCCGGATCGCCACGGCACCGGGACCAACGCCCTGCTGCTCGCTCCGCCCGACGCGATCGCACCGAGCTTCGGCCCGGGAAGCTTCGAGCGCCACACGGGCGCCGCACGCGCGGCGGGCGTGGAGCCCGTGGTGGCGGAGCTGTCCACCCTGATGCTCGACGTGGACACGCCGGACGACCTGGCCGAGCTGTCGTTGGCGCTCGAAACCCGGCGTGGCCATGCGCCCTCCACCCGCGGTGCGCTGCGTCAACTCGACCGATCGCGCGCCCGGGCCTCAGCCACGCGGGCGGCGCCCGCTCCCGCCGCCTGAGCACGCTCACCGTCACCGCCCTGGCCCCGCTGCCCGGGATCGGCTACGGCGAGGATCTCGCCGGGCTGGTGGCCGCGGCGGCGCCGCCTGACCTGCGCGACGGCGATGTGGTGGTGATCGCCCACAAGGTGGTGTCCAAAGCCGAGGGCCGCACACGGATCCTGGCCCACATCGATCCCGGACGCGAGGCGCGCGAGCTCGCCGCCGAGCACGACAAGGATCCGCGCCTGGTGCAGGCGGTGCTCGACGAGTCCACCGAGCTGCTCCGGGCGAGCGACGGCGTGCTGATCGCCGTGACCCGGCACGGCTTCGTGTGCGCCAACGCCGGCATCGACCAGTCGAACGCCTCCGCGGAGGGAGAGCTGGTGCTGCTGCCCGAGGATCCCGACGCCTCAGCGCGGCGGCTGCGCGAAGGCATCGGGCGCGCGCGGGGGGTCAGGCCGGCCGTGGTGGTCACCGACTCGTTCGGCCGGGCGTGGCGCGTGGGCCAGACCGACGTGGCCATCGGACTTGCCGGGCTCGCTCCGATCGAGGAATGGCGCGGCCGGCCCGACGCCTTCGGCCGCGAGCTGCGGGTCACCAGCATCGCGGTGGCCGACGCCGCGGCCGGCGTGGCCGACCTGGCGCGCTCGAAGGACTCGCGCCAGCCCGCGGTGCTGGTGCGCGGTCTCGAACGCTACGTGACAGCCGAGGACGGCCCCGGTGCCGCGCCGCTGCGGCGGCGCGGCCGAAGACGATCTGTTCCGCTGACCTCTCTTCGGCCGGCCCTGCCGCCGGGCCTCCCTGCTTACGCGACGCCAGATGATGCGTGACATGAGGCGCGAGCCCCTCGTGTTCGTGTGGATGGCGTCGTAGGTCAGGCCGGGCCGGTCGGCCGCGTTGTGCCACTTGGCGATGGCCACGTCCCGTCGTCGCCGGTCCAGCCGCCGCAGGCGGTTGTTCACATACGGGAAGTACCACGCGTAGCGCGCGAACTGGTCGCGCCCGCCGGGCGGTACGAGTCCCGGACGCAGCTCGCGCAGGGTCACCCACACGATCTGACGGGCACCCAGACCGCGCAGCGTGCGCACCAGCACGCTCGCTTGGCGGTCGAAGCGCGCCGCCCACTTCGAGTAGTTGCGGCGGTCGCGCTCCCAGAGCGAGTTGTAGCCGAGCCCCACCACCACGAGAGGCGCGATCCGCCGTCCCTGGGCGCGCAGTTGGCGTGCGGCGTCATCGACCATGAGCGCAGGCCGGCCCCGAACCCCGATGCGCCAGCACGGGCGCCGGGCCCGCACGGCCGGTACGGCGCCGAGCAGGACCGAGTCCACGAGCAGGGTGGCGCGCCGCGGCCTGAGCCAGCGCGGCATCCTGATCCCTTCCGGAGCGCGCGAGGGACAGCGCTGCGCGGCCGCGGCGGGCTCGGCCGCCTCCGAGCCACCGCCGAGGAGCGCGGCGGCGGCCAGGAGGGTCGCGCCGACCATCGGCGCTCAGCTCTCCACGAAGTAGCGCGCCGCTCTCGCCGCTCGAGTAGTAGCGGCTGGTGACGGTCTTCTTCTTGGTGTAGAACTCGACGGCGTCAGGGCCGTGGGCGTGCAGGTCGCCGAGGAAGCTGTCCTTCCAGCCCGAGAACGGGAAGAAGGCCACCGGAGCGGCCACGCCGATGTTGACCCCGACCATGCCGGCGTCGACGTCATGCTTGAAGCGGCGCACGGCGGCTCCCGACTCGGTGAAGATCGACACCCCGTTGCCGAACCGGGAGCGGGCGATGGTGTCGAGCGCCTCGTCGAGCGTGTCCACGTGCACGAGCGACAGCACGGGCCCGAAGATCTCCTCGCTCACGATGTCCATCTCGGGCCTCGCTCCGTCGAGGATGGTGGCCCCCAGGTAGCAGCCATCGCCCGCCGCCGAGGGATCGCGGCCGTCGACCAACAGCTCGGCCCCCTCCTCCACCCCGCGCTCGATCATGGAAACGATCCGCTCGCGCGCCTGCTCGGACACCACCGGGCCGAGCTCGGTGTCCTCGTCTGCCCCGTCGCCCACCCGGATCTGCTCGGCCGCCTCGCGCAGAGCGGGCACCAGCCGCTCGTGGGCCTCCCCGACGGTCACGACAACCGAGCCGGCCATGCAGCGCTGCCCCGCGGCCCCGAAGGCCGATCCGACGATCCCGGCCACCGTCTTGTCGATCACCGCGTCCGGCATCACCACCATGTGGTTCTTGGCCCCGCCCAGCGCCTGCACCCGCTTGCCCGCCTGGGCCGAGCGCTCGTAGACGATCTTGGCCACCGGCGCCGACCCCACGAACGACACCGCGTCGATCCCCGGATGGTCGAGGATCCCCTCCACGATCTCGCGCCCTCCGTTGACCAGGTTGACCACGCCCGGGGGCAGGCCCAACGAATCCAGCACCTCGAAGGCGATCTGCTGGGTGAGCGGCACCTGCTCCGAGGGCTTGAGGATGAACGTGTTGCCGCAGCCGATCGCAAACGGCAGGAACCAGAACGGCACCATCGCCGGGAAGTTGAACGGCACGATCGCCGCGCACACGCCCACCGGCTGGCGGATCGTCTCGGCGTCGATCCCGCGCGACACGTCCTCCAGGATCCGGCCCTGCATCGTGGTGGGGATCGCACACGCCGCCTCGACCATCTCGATCATGCGCGCCACCTCGGCCCGCGCGTCGCCGATCGTCTTGCCCATCTCGGTGGTCACCGAGCGCGCCAGCTCCTCACGACGCTCGTCCAGCCCCGCCCGCAGCGCGAACAGGTGCCGCGCCCGGGCGATCACCGACACGTCGCGCCACGCCGGCAGCGCCGCCCGCGCCGCCTCCACCGCGCGGTCGAGATCGGCCGCCGCCGACAGCGGCACCCGCGCCAGCACCTCACCCGACGCCGGATTGGTCACGTCGAGCGCCTCGGCTTCCTCGGACGCGGGAGCCCAGGCACCCCCGACGTAGTTGTCGAGCAGGCGAACCGCGGCGGTGGCTTCCATGGGGGCGAGCCTAGCCGCCGATCGGCGCGCGCGGGTTCGAGCCCCAGAAGATCTGAGTCCCGGCCATGCCGATCAGGTGGACCATCACGGTGTTGAGCACCATCGACTTGGCCGTGGCCGTGCCCACTCCCACCGGACCGCCGCTGGCCGTGTAGCCGTAGTAGCAGCCGATCAGCACGATGGCGGTGCCCATCGCCATGGCCTTGATCAGGCTGAAGACGAGGTCCGGCGGGTTCTGGAACATCCAGAAGATCAGGAAGTAGCCACCCGAGCTGACCTCGCCCGACCTGCTGGACCACCGCCAGGTAGCTGGCGAAGAAGCCGGCCCCTACCGCGCCGACGTAGATGAACGGCAACACGATCCAGCAGGCGAGCAGGCGGGTGGCGCAGAGAAAGACGAGCGAGTCCACGCCCATCACCTCGAGGGCGTCGATCTCGTCCGAGATCCGCATCGCGCCGATCTCCGCCACCAGGCCGGTGCCGACCTTGGCCGACATCATGTAGCCGAAGGCGTAGGGAATGATCTCGCGCAGGTCGCACCAGGCGCTGAACACGCCCGCGTACGGCGGGGTGCCGGTGGAGCGGCTGAAATAGGCGCCCTCGATGCCGCACGTGAGGCCGAGCGTGAACGCGGTGCCCCAGATGACGAGCGCCGAGCCGAGGATCAGGATGCCGGCCTGGCGCAGCGCCTCGCCGAAGAAGCGAAGCACCCGTCCGGAGAGCACGGCCCCGGTGACGCGCGCGCCGAAGCCCGCCACCTCGCCGAGATCGGAGACCGCACGCACACCACTGTGCTATCACAGTTGCCGCTGTGTTGTCACAGCCGCACAGTTGGCTACTCTCCCTCGTGTGTCCCCGGAGCCCGCCAACTTCCGCCTGGCTCGAGAGGATCCCCTGCCGCTGGGCGCCCAGCTGAGGATCAAGCTCAAGGACCTGATCGCCTCCCGAGAGCTGGCGCCGGGCGAACAGCTGCCCAGCCTGCGCGAGCTCGCCGCGGCCGCCGGCGTGAACGTCAACACCGTCCGGTCGGTCTACCTTCGGCTGGAGAACGAGGGGCTCGTGCGCACGGAGCACGGGCGTGGAACCTTCGTGGCGGGCCCGTCCTCTCCGACGCTGGCCCGCCGGGAGCTTCGGGCACAGATTGCCGCGCTCGAGGCGTCGCTCGTGCGGCTGCCGCCGTTTCCCAGCGAGGCCGAGAGCGCACGCCCCCCGCGCTCGCCCGGCGCCGGCCTGCTGTCGGAGGCGGAGCTCGAGGCGGTCCGGGACCGTCTTCAGCTCCGGCTGGCCGAGCTCGACCGCCAGCGCGAGGAGGTGGTTCGCCGCCTCGAGGTCTTCGAAACGGCGCCGGCGCGGCGCTCGACGGCGAGCATCATGGGCGCGCGGATCAGGTGGGTAGGGGCCTGATCAGGCCCGCGCGCCCCTGAAGGGGCCCGTGATCTCGTATATCGCGCCGGGTCCGGGCTCGGCCTCGTTCGCCGGGAAGGCGCGCTGCGAGGCCACGAACATGCGCCGTCCCGACGGGTCGAAGGTCACGCCGGTCAGCTCGGAGCGAGCGTGCTGCGGTCCGGTGACCGACAGGAACCTCGACACCCTGCGGTCGCGGTCGATCACGCCCATGTCGATCTCCTCGGTGGCCAGGTCCTCGCACACGAACACCTCTCCCCCGCGCGAGCCGGTGAGCTGGTCGACCCGCAGCAGCGGGGCGCTGCGGGAGGCCAGGCCGTCGTAGATCACATCGATGCGCTCGCGGCGCGTGTCGTAGGGCGTGCACGCGGTGATCGGCGGTGGTGCTCACGTAGAGCGTCGAGCCGTCGAGCCAGATGCCCTCACCGCGCTTGAACTGCCGGCTGCCCGGCACCTGGCGGCGGGTGCGCTCCCGGCGGGCCAGCGGATCGGGCACCTTCATCCAGCCGACGCGGCCGCCGCGGTCGACACGGGCGATCTCCAGACGCCCTGCCGACAGGTCCGGCCAGCGCTCGGGGGTGAAGCGGTACAGGCCGCCGTCGATCAGGTCCTCGGTCAGGTAGATCCGGCGAGCGCCGGCGTCCACCGCGGCCGCCTCGTGCTTGAAGACGCCCATCGCGGGGTGGGCCACCGCACGCCGGCTCCCGGACGGATCGCACTCCCAGACGAGGCCGTCCTCGACCTCCTCACACGACAGCCAGGTGCCCCACGGGGTCGCCCCGCCGGAGCAGTTCTGGGTGGTGCCGCCGAGGATCCGGTAGGCGTCGGTGACCTCGCCGCGACGGTCGAAGAGCAGAGCCGAGGCGCCACCCTCGTAGGCCTCCGAGTTGGAGACGAGCACGAAGCCCCCGTCGTCGCGACCGAACACGGCCATCCCGTCCGAGGCCACGTGCCAGCGGTAGCCGCTCGCCCCCACCGGTTCCCCGCCGCGGGCCACCACCCGCGAGCGGAAGCCCTCGGGCAGGCGCACGCCATTGGCGTCTGGGGCGGCCAGCGGGCCGTAGCCACTGCCCTTCCTGAGGGGCGCGCTCTCGGCCTCGGCGAACAGGTCGTCCCAGAAGGCGGCGCCCAGCGAGACGGCCGCCACGCCGCCGAGCCCCATCCCGATCAGCTCGCGTCGGCGAAGGGTGACCATGTCCGGCCAGTCTGGCGAGCCACGGGCAGCTCCGGTGAAGACCCTGCAAACAGCCCGTAAAGGGCTTGTGACCGGCGCGCGCTACGCCGCCACGGGCAGCTCGTGGCGCTGCCGGATGCCGTACAGCGTGTCGCGCTCCGCGGCCGGGCGGCCGGCCGCATGAGCCGCGCCGATCAGGTCGTGCGGCTCGAGCATGACGCCGTGGTAGGAGCCCGCCATGCGCGAGATCGACTCCTCCATGAGCGTGCCGCCCAGGTCGTTCACGCCCCAGCGCAGCGCCTCGGTGGCCGCGTCGAGGCCCATCTTCACCCAGCTGGCCTGCAGGCTCGGGACCGTCCGGCCCAGCGCGAGCCGGAAGGCCGCCGTGTGCTTGAGGTTCTCCTCCCGCGAGATCTCCTCGATTCCGTGGGTGCGGCCCAGCAGCGTGTGGAAGGGGATGAACGAGAGCGGCACGAACTCGGTGAAGCCGCCCGTTCGCTCCTGGAGCTCCCGCACCACGCGCATGTGCTCGGCCAGCTCCCAGGGCTCCTCGATGTGGCCGAACATCACCGTGACGGTGGAGCGCAGGCCGGCCTCGTGCGCGGCCTCGATGATCTCCACCCAGCGCGCCACCGGCAGCTTGTTCGGGGAGATGCGCTGGCGCACCCCGTCGTGGAGCACCTCGGCCGCGGTGCCCGGCAGCGAGCCGAGGCCGGCCGCCCGCAGGCGGGCGAACACCTCGTCCAGCGGCAGGTCGGCCGCAAGATGGTCGACCTCCATCGGCGAATAGGCGTGCATGTGCAGCTGCGGCGCCGCGTCCTTGGCCACCCGGAGCCATCTCTCGTAGTCGGCGATCGTCCACTCGGGATGGATGCCCGACTGCATGCAGATCTCGCTGGCGCCGAACTCGACCGCATCCAGCACCCGGCGGCGAAAATCCTCCTCGGAGTGCTCGTAGGCGTCGGGCGAGCGCCGTCCCTGGCCGAAGCCGCAGAAGGCACAGCCCACGGTGCAGATGTTCGAGACGTTGATGTTGCGGTTGACCACGAAGGTCACCGTTTCGCCTGCCAGTTCGGAGCGCAGCGCGTCAGCGGCCTGGCGCATGTCCTCGATCGCCTCCGGCCGGGTCTCGCCGAACAGCGCGGTCAGCTCGTCCTCGCTCAGCGGCAGCCCGTCGCGCGCCCGGGCCACCGCGCCGGCCACCAGCTCACGGCGGATCGGCCGGTCCTCGCGCCGCCCGGACCCGCGCCTCGGGATGAAGCTCCAGAAGCGCGTCTTGACGACATCGAGCACCCCCTGCTCGAGCCAGTCGCGATCCATGTACTGCGGGTACACGCACAGCCGCTCGGTCAGCGCGTAGCCACGCGGGGCGAGCTGCTTGCGCATCGTGTGCACCGACGGGAACGGGTGCTCCGGCGAGATGTGGTCTCCGTTGGCCGACAGGCCGCCGAGGTCCGTGGCGCCCTCGTCGACCAGGGGCAGCCACCAGTCGGAGAGGTTGGGCGGGATCTGCACCCCCACGTCGGGCATGAGGCGCCGGCACTCTCGCACCAGCTCCCGCATGTCGTCCAGCGAGATCGGCGAGGCCCAGCTCGGCGGTTCGAGCGCCTCACCGTGAGTCTGAGCGCGCTGCGCCTCGTCAGCGATCTCGGCGGGCTCGGCGCCGTAGTAGCGCGGATGGGCGACGAAGTTCTGCAATATCACCTCCTGGAGGTGTCCGTATTCGGCGTGCACGGCGGCCAGCGCCTCGAGCGCGGCCACCCGCTCCTCGGGCGACTCGCCGATCCCCACGAGGATCCCGCTGGTGAACGGGATGCGCAGCTCGCCCGCCGCCCGGATTGTGGCCAGGCGCACGTCCGGGTGCTTGGTGGGCGAGCCCTGGTGGACCACCAGGTCGGGGTTGACCGACTCCAGCATGAGCCCCTGGGACGCGGTGACCTCGCGCAGGCGCCCGAGGTCGTCTCGCGAGAGCGCACCGAGGTTGGTGTGGGGCAGCATCCCGCGTTCGAGCGCGCGCTCGCAGGCCCAGGCCACATAGGCGGTGAAGTCCGCGTGCCCGTAGTCGCGCAGCCGCTCGGCCACCACCGGATTGACCTCGGGCTTCTCCCCGGTCAGCACGAGCAACTCCTTGGCGCCGCGCCGGGCCGCGTCATCGAGGATCTTCTCCACCTCGTGTGGCGCGTGGAGGTGGGCCTGGTGGGTGGCAAAGGCGCAGTACTTGCAGTAGCACCGGCAGGTGCGCGACAGCGAAAGCGTGAAGTTCCGCGAGAAGGTGACCCGCCGCATTGGCCCAGTCTAGGTAGGCACGCGCGGGTACGAGTGCGCGGCGCTCAGCCCACCGGCCCGGGCCCCACTTCGCCGGTCCTGCCCGGCTGTATGAAGATGTAGAAATAGATGACGCCCGCCAGGAGCGCGCCGATCACGGGGCCGACCACGTAGACGACGAGGAAGTCGTCCCAGGTGCCGGACACGATCGCCGGGCCGGAGCTGCGCCTTGGTGAGCAGCGTGCCCGCCACCGCGCCGGCGAGCTGGGCCACCACGTAGATCAGGGCGTCCGGCGGCTTGATCTGGCGCAGCGACGTCATGGCGATCGAATGACCGCCGGATTGAAGTGGGCGCCCGACGACCACCGCCAGCGTCTGGATCAGGACTGAGACACGCAGCGAGCACGGGTCCGGTCGGCCTAGCCTTGCCGGCGTGCGCCGCCTGCTCCCTGTGCCCCTCTGGGTGCTCACCCCGTTGCTGCTGCTCGCCGCCTGTGGCGGGGGCGAGGACGGACGCGAGGCCACGCTCGCCCTCGACTTCCAGCCCAACGCCGTCCACGCCGGCATCTACGCCGCCGAGCGTGAGAGCGGAGACGTCGATCTCGAGGTCCGTGTGCCGGGCGCATCAACCGACTCGTTGAAGCTGCTGGCGGCCGGCCGCGCGGACATGGCCGTGGTGGACATCCACGATCTCGGGCTGGCGCGTGAACGGGGCAGCGACGTGGTGGGCGTGGGCGCGCTGGCTCAGCGCCCGCTGGCGGCCGTCATCGCCCGCGCCGAGGAGGTGCGCCGGCCGCGAGACCTGGAGGGCCGCCGCGTGGGCGTGACCGGTCTGGCCTCCGACGAAGCGGTGCTGCGTGCCGTGGTGGAGGCGGACGGGGGCGACTACGGACGGGTGGAGACGGTGACCATCGGATTCGCCGCGGTGCCGAGCCTGGTCACCGGGCGGGTCGACGCGGTGGTCTCCTTCTGGAACGTCGAGGGCGTGGCCCTGCGTGCGCGCGGCGTGCGCACCCGCGAGTTCCGGGTCGACGAGTTCGGAGCGCCGCGCTACCCAGAGCTCGTCCTGGCGGTCGAGCGCGAGACGCTCGACGAGCGACGCGAGCTCGTCGACACCGTGCTCGCCGCCCTCGCGGCCGGCACCCGCACCGCGCTCGGCGACCGGCGCGCGGCGGTCGACGATCTGGTGCGCGCTTCGGGGGCGGACCGGCCGCTGATCCGTGCTCAGCTCGGGGCCGTGGCGCCGGCTCTGCGTCCCCCGATTCGCCTCGACCGGCGGGTGCTCGAGGGCTGGGCCGACTTCGACCTGCGCTTCGGAATCCTCGACGCCAGGCCCGACGTGGACCGCGCATTCGCCGCGCCGCGTGGTAAATGATTCGGCTCGACTCGCCGATCATCGAAGTGAGCGTGGCCGATTCCCTGTCAAACCTGAGCCTGTTCCGGCGTCTGGCCGTTCTCGTGTGGCTGCTGGGCGCGGCCTTGGCACTGCTCCTGTTCGGCTTCGCGCCGCCCACCGAGGCGATCGGTGACGCCGGTTGGTGGCTGGGCGGCGCGAGCGTGCTGGTGTCGCTTGGGTTCGCCGCCTGGATCGCCCGGCCGGCCTCGCGGGTCACCCTGAGCATGCTGTCGTGGACCAGCTTCGTCGGCCTCGGCCAGATCGCCCTGCTCCAGTGGCTCGCCGGCGGCGTCGACAGCCCGTACAACGAGCTCCTGCTCCTGAACGTGTTCGGCAGCGCTTCGCTTCACCCCGCGCGGCGGATGCCCGCCTATCTCCTGCTCGTCGCCGCGGTGGCGACCGCCCCGCTGATCTACGACACCTGGGACCGGGACACCGCCGGCGCCACGGTCGCCTACCTGGTGCTGCTCACTGGAATCGCCCTGCTGTCGCTGCTGTTCGTGCGCGGCACCGACGAGCAGAAGGCCGGGCTGCGCGCGGCCGAGCAGCTGGCTGAGGAGTCCGCGCGCACCGACGCCCTGACGAGGCTGGCCAACCGGCGGGCCTTCGACGAGACGCTCACCCAGGAGCTCGCCCGCGTGCAGCGCAACGGCGCCCCGCTGAGCCTGATGGTGGGCGACCTCGACGGCTTCAAGAGGATCAACGACGAGTTCGGTCACCTCATCGGAGACGAGCTCCTCGTCCGCACCGGCGCGGCGATCGAGGGCGCGATACGGCGCGGCGATCGCTGTTTCCGCTGGGGCGGCGACGAGTTCGCCGTTCTGCTGCCCGACAGCACCCGCGATGACGCCGCTCGCGTGCGTGAGCGTGTCACCGCCGCGGTC
Source organism: uncultured Thermoleophilaceae bacterium (assembly GCA_963808545.1). Classification (GTDB taxonomy): domain Bacteria; phylum Actinomycetota; class Thermoleophilia; order Solirubrobacterales; family Thermoleophilaceae; genus JACVRW01. Next base: position 266,831 of record CAWEGB010000011.1, read on the forward strand.
CAAGTGGAGGTCCAGGCGCCCGACGGCCAGCCCGTCACGATCTCCTGCGGCCTCGCCGAGCTCACCGGGGAGATGGACGCCGACGAGCTGACCGGCACCGCCGACCTCGCGTTGATGGACGAGAAGGCCCGTCGCCGGGCCAACCTGACGATCTAGCCGGCGGCCAGCATCGCCTCGACCAGCGCAGCCGGCTCGCGCGCCATTCGCGAGCGGGGCACCACCCGCTCGAAACCCGCCTGCTCGGCGCGCGTCCGTACGTCCTGCTCGACGTGCGAGTAGAAGCCGAGCCGGGGCAGGCCTGCCGACCTCGACCGCTCGATCTGGTCGTCCGCATCCGCGGTCAGATCCACCACCAGCAGCTCGGCGTCGTCATCGGGCGCGACGAGGTCATGGCCGGCCGCGCTGAGAGCGCCCTGCAGCTTCGAGCCGAAGAGCAGGTCGGGGCAGAGGAGCGCCACGCGGGCCATCAACGCGCCTACTGGTCGCGACGGAGGCGAAATTCCTGGCGCACCGACTCCGGCCGGCCCCACATCTGGACCACCTCGACCCGGCCGGTCCGGGCCTCGCGCACCACCAGCTCGCCGGCGATGCCCTGCTCGTCGATCAGGGCGAGCGTCCCGTGGACGGTCTCCGCCGCGGCCGCGTGCCCGAACTCGTGGGCGACCCGTATGCGCCAGTGCCAGTCGGCCTGGGAGTAGGGCAACGCGTTGATCTGGACCATGAGCGTGGCGGCCTCGATGTAGCGGTCCTCGTCGAAGATGCGCATGTCGAGCTCGAGCTGGGTCCAGTCGGGCGGCAGCGTGTCGACCACGGCCTGGAAGTCGTCGGCGAGCGGCATCCGGGCGCAGAGGCTACCCGGTGGTGACCACGCGCATCGCCCGCGCCAGCTGATCCCCGAAGGCGTGGCGGCGCCCTCGGGCACGCACCGTGAGCGGCCCGCCGAACGGCTCGCGCCCGGTCAGCTCGAGCTCGTCGCCCGGCCCGATCCCGCGCTCCGAGAGATAGCGGAGCATCTCCGAGTTGGAGTCGGACACGCGGGTGAAGACGCCCCGCTCGCCGGGGCGGAGGTCCGCCAGAGCGCGGGTGGGTTCCTCGTCGATCTCGCCGTCCGCGGTGGGAATCGGATCGCCGTGCGGGTCACGCGTCGGGTTGCCCAGCTTGTCGGCGATCAGCTCCGAGAGCTCGGGTGAGATGGCGTGCTCCAGGCGCTCCGCCTCGTCGTGCACGCGATCCCAGGGCATGCCCAGCGCCTCGGCCAGGTAGAGCTCGAGCAGACGGTGGTGACGCAGCACGGCCAGCGCCACCCTCTCCCCCGGGCGCGTGAGGCGGACGCCGTGGTAGGGCTCCCGTGTGACCAGGCCCATCGACTCGAGGCGCTTGACCATCGACGAAGCGGAGGCCGGCGAGACATTGAGCCGCTCGGCTAGCGCCGAGGTGGACACGGGCTCCTTGCTGCGCTGCGACAGCGACCAGATCGCCTTGGCGTAGTCCTGGACGGCGCCCGTGATCTCGCTGGTGTCGGCGCTCGTGGCCATCAGACGGATATCAGCAGCCCGGTCACATACATCACGAGCAGGCCGGTGAGCAGGCCGATGGAGGCGAGCGGGTGGAGGAAGCGCCCGCTGTCGTCGCGCACCTGGGGGGCGATCTGGACGATGACCTGGGCGATGGCGCCGGCGCCGATGCCGAACATCAGTGCCGCCAGGCTCGGGTTGAAGGCTGACGCGCCGATCCAGGCACCCAGCACCGCCGGAGCGCCGGCCAGCACGCCGAGCCCGACCAGGCGTCCCAGCCGCACCCGCCGTTCGCGGGACACCGGGGCGACGATCGCCAGCCCCTCCGTGGTGTTGTGGATGGCGAAGCCCACCACCAGCGCCGCGCCGAGCGCCAGGGAGCCGACGGCGTAGGCGGAGCCGATCGCCAGCCCCTCCCCGAGGTTGTGGAGGCCGATCCCGAGCGCCACCAGGAACGCGGCCCGGTAGCCGAAGCTGGCGCCCGCCTTCTCGGTCTCGTCCTGTTCGCGCCCCTTGCGCGCTCTCAGCCACGAATCGGTGGCGGCGAGGGCGAGGTACGCCCCCGCGGCGCCGAGCCAGACCAGCGCCGCGCCACCGAGGGAGGCCGGGCCGGTGCCCGCCAGCTCGGTGCCCTCCAGCAGGGCGTCGACGCCGAGGAAGGCGAGCAGGCCGATGGTGAAGGCGAGCAGGAAGCGCATCCAGCGGCGGTCCACCCCGCGCACCCAGGGCAGCCACAGCATGCCGATGGCCACCGGAATGACCCCCACGTACAGGCCGATCAGGGCCATCAGCCCGTAGAAGCCGACATCGGCCTCGGGCGTGTCGACCGCCACCTCGATCGTGTGATCGATCGTCGCTCCGGTGGCGGTGAGCAGCACGACGTCGTAGGCCTGCCCCTCCAGCCACGGATACTGCACGTCGATCGTGGAGGTGCCGAGCCGGCCGATGTCGTCGTTCGACTGAGTGAAGGCGGTGAAGGCGTCGTTGACGATCACCTGCCTGATCTCCACCGGATCCGCGCCGTCGTTGCGAACGTGAAGCTCGATCTGGCCCGGCTCGAGCACCGTCCGCTCCACCGCGAGGTTCTCCTCGGGGACGCCGACACGGTCGAGCCCCGGCGCATCGAGCGCCACGAACAGCCCGATGGCCAGCCCTAGCACCAGCAGCGGCGCGAGTCCGGCCAGCCAGCCCGGCCGGCGGCTGGTCATGGTGGCCGCCTCCATCAGTCGACCACCTCGAAGAAGCCCATCCAGCCCAACTCCGCGAACTCGGAGACGTGCGCGTGGAACATGTACTTGCCCGTGTAGGGGAAGCGCACCTCCAGGATCCCCCGCTCGCCCTGGCCCTGGATGACGGTGTCGGTGAAGTCGCGCGACTCGAGCTTCGTGCCGGTCGGGTAGTAGTCGAAGAAGTTGGCGTGCAGGTGGAACGAGTTGAGGAGGTCGTACTCGAGCAGGTTGACCAGGTAGATCCGCACGAGCTCGCCGCGCTTGACCAGCACCGGACGGTGCATGTATTCGAAGGCGACGGTGTTGACGGCGTAGACGTCGTTGGTGCGATCGAAGTTCGTGTCGAACCCGTTCATCACCATCACGAGCTCGTCCGCGGGCGGGCGGCCGTCCTTGGGATCGATGATGAAGGCGCCGTAGAGCCCCTTGGCGATGTGCTCGGCCAGCGGCGTCGAGTGGCAGTGGTAGAGATGAACCCCGAACGGCGTCGCGTCGAACTCGTAGACGGTGCTGCGGCCGGGGTCGATGTTGCCTGCGCCCACGTCGGGGATCCCGTCCATGACGTCGCGGTGGACGCCATGGAAGTGCATGGTGTGAGGGTGGGTGCCGCCGTTGACGAAGCGGATCCGCAGCCGCTCACCCTCGCGGGCGCGCAGGGTCGGCCCGGGCACCCGTCCGTTGTAGGTCCAGGCCAGGTACTTGACGCCCGGGGCGACCTCGATCTCCTTCTCCTGCGCGACTATGTCCCACTCGCGCACCCCGCCGACCACCCGTCCCTCGTCGAAGTCCCGCAGGATCTCCTGAGGGTCGAAGCCGTTGACGGCGGGGTCGACCCGGCCCTTGGCGCCGATGTGATCCGAGGCGCGGTGGATGGCCGCGCGGTGGCCGTTGTGCTCGGCGGCGGAGGCGCCACTGTCGTGCAGAGCCTGGTGGGGCACGATCTCATGGAGGACCGGAATGGTGGCCCCCACGGCGGCAGCGCCGCCGAGGAGACGGCGCCGAGAAAGTTTGTTTGATCCAGAATCCATGCTTTGCCCAATATACGACCGTGATTTAGGCTCGACTAAAAGTACACTGTGGCTGTGATCGCTACAAGTGACTACGAGCTGGTCACGGAGGCCGTGGGTCTCGTCGACCGCTCCGACCGGGCCAAGTTCGTCGCGCGAGGCAGCGACGCCGCGGATTTCCTCCAGGGCCAGGTGTCGAACGACGTGGAGGCGCTCGCGCCAGGAGGCGGCTGTTACGCCACGATCCTGACCGCCAAGGGCAAGCTGCGCACCGACCTGCGCATCCTGCGCTCGCCCGGCGGCGACTTCTTCTGGCTCGACACCGAGGCCATCGGCCACGCCGTGTTGCGCCACATGCTCCAGACCTACTCGCTGGGCCGCGACGTCCAGTGGGAGGACCTCAGCACCGACCATTCGATCCTGTCGCTGGTGGGCCCTGGCGCCGACGCGCTGGTGGATCCCACGCCGGGCGCCATCGAGCACTCCGTGGTCGACTCCGGCGAGGGCCTGTGGGCCCGCACCGACGTGGGGCTCGATCTGCTCTGCGCCGCCGCACAGGCGGGCGAGTGGCGTGACCGGCTCGGCGTGGAGGAGGTCTCCGAGGAGGCTGCCGAATGCGTTCGCATCGAATCCGGGCGCCCCCGCCTCGGCTACGACATGGACGCCGAGACCATGCCCCAGGAGGCGGGCATCAACGACCGGGCGGTGAGCTTCACCAAGGGGTGCTACGTCGGTCAGGAGACGGTCGCCCGCCTGCACTACCGCGGCAAGCCCAACCGCCATCTGCGTGGGCTCAGGCTGTCCGAGCCGGGCGAGCGGGGCAGCGACATCCTGCTCGGCGAGCGGGTGGTCGGACGCGTGGCCTCCACCACCGTGTCGCCGCGCTTCGGCCCGATCGCGCTTGCGTTGGTGCGGCGCGAGGCCGAGCCGGGCAGCACGGTCACCGTGAACGGCGCCGGCGCCGAGGTCGTCGGGCTACCGTTCACCCGTGACTGAAACCCGCCGGCGCACACCGTCGAGCCGCCGCGGGCTGGCTGGCGACAGCCCCCTGTTCGGCGGTCCGCTCGGCGGGAGTCCGCACTGGGATGCGCGGGCCGGCGAGCTCGACCTGCCCGCCGAGGAAACGCACGACCTGCGCGAGCTGCGCGGCCTCGTCCCAGCCGCGGAGCCGGGCCGCGAGCTGGACGACTGGGGACGGTCGCAGCGGGTGTTCGATCTCATCGAGCCGCTGCTCGACTTCTACTACCGCCACTGGTTCAGGGTCACGGTCGAGGGGGTCGAGAACGTGCCCGCCGAGGGCGGCGCGCTGATCGTGTCCAATCACTCCGGGGCGCTGCCGCCGGACGCCCCGATGATCATGCAGGCGATCCGCCACGAGCATCCTCGGCCCCGGCCGGTCTACATGCTGGGCGAGCACTGGTTCAAGGGCTATCCCGGCGTGGGCATGCTGGCCAACAAGATCGGGCTGGTGGCCGCCCACCCGGCCAACGCGCAGCGGCTGCTGCGCGACGAGGAGCGGCTCGCGCTCGTGTTCCCCGAGGGACAGAAGGGGAGCCGCAAGGTGTTCTGGCAGCGCTACCGGCTGCGCCGATTTGGACGCGGCGGCTTCGTCCGCACCGCGATCCGCTCGCGGGTGCCGATCGTGCCCGTGGCCGTGATCGGCGCCGAGGAGGCCATGCCCATCTTCGCCCACGTGCCCCTGCTTCAGCGACTGACCGGGCTCATCTACTTCCCCGTCAATCACGCCTTTCCCCAATTCGGGCTGGCGGCCGCTCTGATGTACCTGCCGGCCAAGTTCACGATCCGCTTCCTCGAGCCCGTGGACCTCTCGCGCTACGGCCCCGAGGACGCCGACGACGTCGCGCTGGTCCAGCGGCTGGCCGAGCGCATCCGGCTGCACATCCAGGAGGAGCTCGACGATCTCGTGCTCGCGCGCCGGTCCGTGTGGTTCGGTTAAGTTGTCCGCCGTGAGCTCGAGCCGAGTACGCGGCCGCGGAGTTCCCGCGGCCGCCGTGGCCGCGGCGCTGGCCGTGTTCGCGGGAGCCGGCTGTGGCGATGAGGACTTCGCCAACGATCCCAGCCCACCGGTTCGGGTCGAGCTCACAGGGGTGATTCAGGCCGACAAGGTCAGCGTCTCCCCGCGCCGCCTGGGCGCCGGCCCGGTCCGCATCACGATCTCCAACCAGACCGAGGACACGCACACGGTCACGCTCGAGGGCGAGTCGCTCACGCGCCGCTCGGGCAACGTCAGTCCGGGCGACACCACCACTCTGCAGAACACCCTGGCCCCGGGGAGCTACGAGGTGCGCGCCGGGTCGGAGCGCGCGGTGGCGAAGGAGATCGAGCCCGCCACGCTGCGGATCGGCCCGGAGCGGCCGGCCTCCAACAACGACCTGCTCCTGCCCTGATCAGAGAGCGAGCTGGTCGGTCTCCGCGGCCGGCGGGTCGGTCTCCGCGGCCGGCCGGTCCGGCTCGGCCTCGAGCGCGATGGCGTCCTCCTCCGCCGGACGCGCCAGCACGTCGAGCTCCTGCAGGTGCCCGCGCACGCGGGCGGCCATCGATTCGACGATGTCGTAGGCCTTGTCGATGCTCGTCTTGGCCCCGGTGAGCTGGAGCTTGACCTTGCGCTCCTCCGCCAGCGCGGCCAGGGCCCGCTCGATCGTGTCGCGCAACGCGCCGGCGTCGATCCCGTCGGCGTCGGCGCGCTTCATCAGCACGCGCGCCCTGGCCAGGCGGTAGCCCAGCTCGAGCGGCAGGGAGCCGGTCTCCGGGTCGAGCGCCACCACCAGCTTGTCGCCGTTGTACTCGCGCAGCGGCTCGAGCTTGGCCGGGAGCTCCTCGCCCGTGGGGACCACGAGCACGGCGAAGTCGGCGCTGCGCTCGGCCATCGCCTTGTCGAGTTCCGCCATCGCGGACTGGCGCGACAGCTTGCGGTCCTTGGCCTCCACCACCAGCCGCCCGCGTGCCGGGCCATTGCACGCGTCGATGGCCACGACCACGTCTCCCACCTTGCCGGTGGCCTCGAGCTGGTCGCCCACGGCCTCCGCCACGTCGCCCTGGGCCAGGGCCATCCGGTCGAGGGTGTCGGCCACCTGCTGCTCGAAGCTGCGGCCCTTGGCGGTGCCTCGCTCGCGCTCGGCCTCGACCTCCTCCAGCTTGGCCTTCTCGTCCCGCAGCGCCTGCAGCTCCGTCTGGACCTCGCCCAGCTTCTGGAGCAGGGCCCGCTGAGTGGCGTCGGAGCGGTGGGCTGCCTCGTTGATAGAGCGCACGGCGGCGGACTTGAAGTCGGCCAGCGGGTTGCGGTCGTCGGCCGCCGAGAACTGACGGATCAGATCCTCGCGCGACCGAGCCAGGGTCTCGCCCACCGCCTCACGCACCCGATTCTGGACCGAGACCGAGCTGCCGTCGCCGAAGCGCCGCTCGAGCTCCTTGGCCAGCCGGCCGTCGTCCTCACCGAAGACGTCGGCGAACTGCTGCTCGAAGAACTCGGCGATCGTGCGAGCGCGCTCCGCGAACTCCCGCTGGACGCCCTGCGAGCTCTTCTCGAACTCGGTCCTCACGAACTCGGCGTTGGCCGCGGCCTGCTCGCGGTCGAGCACCCGCGCACCGATCTCGACGGCGTCGCGCACGAGCTTGGCCGGATCCTCCCCGGTCTGCTCGCGCTCGGTGACGAGCCGAACGGCGCAATCGTCGTCCACCACGAGGCCGTCCACGACCACGCGTTCGCCCACCACCCGGACGTTGGGCTGCCTTAGAGGAGTTGCCGCTTCCATGAATGTCTGAGTCGCACCGTAGGGGTGAGACCTGACGGAACGGGCGAAGACGGCCGCAGTCAGGCTGCGGCGGGCGCGGGCGGCAGCCAGGCCGCGGGGAGGGCGCGCGGGAGGCGGCCGGCCTGAGCCGGGACCAGCTCGAGCGCGAGGCGCCCGGCGGGGCGACCCTCCAGGTACGGTCGGGTGTCCCCCATGGTCAGCAGCAGGCTGACGCTCGTGGCGATCTGAAAGTCGGCCACGTTCGGCTCGTCGCCGCCGATCACGCCCTCGTCGATCAGGCGGTCGACGTGGTCGATCAGCCCGGGCAGCGCCGCCAGGTCGCGCCGGACGGCCTCGTCGGTGGCGTGGTTGAGGCGGGCCGCCAGGTGAACGATGGGCGGCGCGGTGGCGGCGGCCAGCGAGACCGGGATCCCGAGGTGCGCGCCCTCGAGGTAGGTGGCGAGCGTCGAGCGGTCGCGCTTGAGGGCCGCCCAGACGATGCGGCGGGGGACGGGCTGGAGCACCTCGTCGCCCCAGCTCTCCGCGGCCTCGACCGCGGCGCGGCGCTCTGGATCGGCCGGCAGCAGCGGCGGCTCGGGCACCAGCGAGTCCAGTGCCAGCGCGATCCGCCGCGTGCCCTGAACCTTCGCCCCCTGGATGCGCAGCGCGGGCACGGTCACCCCCGGGAAGCCGAGCGCCCGCAGCACGACCCGGTGCACCCCGGCCACGAGAATCGACGCGCCGGTACTCGACTCCCTTGCGCTGCAGCATCAGCTCCGCGGCGAGGGCCGGATGAGACGAGGGGACGCCGAACAGGGTGGCGGGCACGGCGCGATCGTACGTCACCCGAACCGCTGAGCCACTCGACCCCGGATGTCTCCCCCGACCTGCGATACTTGCTTGCGTGCAAGCATCTGTTGCCGCCACCGCCCAGACCGCCGAAGAACTCTCACGCGACCTCGGCGTCTTCGTCAACCGGCTGCTGGCCTCCACCCACCGCGACCTGTTCGCCGCCATCGAGAAGGCCGGCCTCTCGATCACCCAGGTCAAGTGCCTGCAGGTGCTCTACGAGGCGGATGCCCCGTTGTCGCTCGGCGCGGTCTCCGACTCGCTCGGACTCTCGCTTCCGGCGATCAGCCGCGCCGTGGACGCCCTCGTCCGCCGCGGCGAGGTCAAGCGCGAGGAGGACCCGCGCGACCGCCGTTCCAAGCTCCTGACCGTCACGGCGCGCGGCCGCGCCACCTGCGAGCGGCTGCTGGCACTGCGTCTCGCCGGCATCAGGACCTTCGTCGCAGAGCTCGAGCCCGGCGAGCAGCAGGCGCTCGCCGATGCCCTCTCCCCCGTACTTCAAAGGACCGCTCCATGACCGCTCGAGATCGAAGGCTCGCGGGCACCGCCCGCTCGCGGGTCAGCCTCAACGACGGCAATCGCCGCTGGTGGACCCTCGCGGCGATGTGCTTCGCCCTGTTCATGATCATGCTGGACAACACGGTCGTGAACGTGGCGCTGCCGTCGATTCAGGACGACCTCGGCGCCAGCCTCTCGGGGCTCGAGTGGACGGTCAACGCCTACACGCTCACCTTCGCGGTCCTGCTCGTGACCGGCGGGCGGCTGGGCGACATCTTCGGGCGGCGCCGGATGTTCCTGTTCGGCGTGGTGGTGTTCGCGCTGTCGAGCGCGGCGATCGGCCTGGCGCCCGACCAGGGCCTGCTCGTGGCCGGCCGCGCGGTCCAGGGCGTGGGCGCGGCCTTCATGATGCCGGCCACCCTGTCGATCATCACCAACGCCTTCCCGCCCGAGGAGCGCGGCAAGGCGATCGGCACCTGGGCGGGCGTCTCCGCCCTGGCGCTGGCCATCGGCCCGGTGGTGGGTGGAGCGCTGGCCGAGTACGTGTCCTGGAGGGCGATCTTCTTCCTCAACCTGCCGGTTGCGGTGGGCGCGGTGGTCGTCACGTTGTTCGCGACCCGGGAGTCCCGCGACGAGACCACCGACCACCACGTGGACGTCCCCGGGATCGTGGCCCTGTCCGGCGGTCTGACCGCGCTCGTGCTCGCACTGGTCGAGGGCAACGCGTGGGGCTGGGGCTCGCCCGAGGTGATTGCGCTGCTGGCGCTGTCGGCGCTGGGCCTGGTGGCCTTCGCGGTGATCGAGACGCGAGTGCGCGAGCCGATGGTGGACTTCACCTTCTTTCGCTCGAAGACCTTCCTCGGCGCGAACGCGGTCGCCTTCATCGTGACCTTCTCGATGCTGGCCATGTTCTTCTTCCTCGCGCTCTACATGCAGAACATCCTGGGTTACTCGGCCGTGGAGGCGGGCGTGCGCTTCCTGCCCTCGACGCTGATGATCGTGTTGATTGCTCCCCTGGCGGGGCGCATGTCCGACCGCATCGGCCCCCGGCCGCTGATGGTCACCGGCCTGGCCCTCACCACGATCTCGCTGCTGCTGCAGACCCGGATCGACGTCGATACCGGCTACGGGCTGCTGCTGCCCTCGTTCATCCTGATGGGCATCGGCCTGGCGCTGGTCATGTCACCGATGTCGACCGCCGCCATGAACTCCGTGACCGCCTCCAAGGCCGGCGTGGCCTCGGGCATCCTCTCGATGAGCCGCATGGTGGGCGGCACGTTCGGCGTCGCGGCCATCGGGGCGCTGTTCCAACACCTGGCCCGCAACGAGCTGTCGAACAACCTGGCCGGCACGGGCGTGAGCGCGGCCACGCGCGAGCGGATCGTGGAGAACCTCGGCTCCGGCGCGGTGGGCAACCTCCCGCCCGAGGCGGCCGAGGCGGCCCGCGACGCCTTCATACACGCGCTGTCGAACGGCATGTGGCTGGCCGCGGGCGTCGCTGCAGCGGGCACGCTGATCGCACTGTTGACGATCGCGCCGAAGCGGGAAGCGGCGCCCGGGACGGAGCGGCGGGCCGAGGTGCCTCCGGCCGAGGCGCCGGTGGCGGGCTAGCGCGACCGGGCAGCCCGGCCCGCGCGGCGATTCGCCAGAACGGCGGTAACCACGGGGATCACGCGTTCCGGCTCGTGGGTCAGCTGGCGCCAGGTGAAGCGAAGCGTCTGGATCCCCAGCGCCGCCACGTCGGCGTCCCGGGCGCGGTCGCGCTCGAAGGCCCGGCGCTTCCCGTGCCACTTCCAGCTGTCGCATTCGATGGCAAGGTCGGCGCCGCGCCAGAAGAAGTCGAATCGAATGCGGTCACCTCGCGGCAACGTGAGCCACACCCCTGCCTCGGGGCGCGGGAGGCCGGCCGCGCGGCACAGCGCCAGGAACCGCTCCTCGTTCGCGCTCTCCGGCAGGGCAGTGACGGGCTCCAGGATCGCAAGCACGCCGCGCAGCGCCCCGGCGCCGCGGCGGCCGTTGGCGGCGTCGAGGACCGCGTTGACGGCCTCAGGTCGAACAGCTGCAGGATCTCCGACTGCTCGACCGCCCGCTCGAGCCCGCGGCGGTCCACGTCCTCGGCGAGGTCGAGCAGGGTGCGAGCCACGGTCGTGCACGGGATGCCGTGGCGGACGGTGACGTCGGCGGGGCGGAGGCCGGCACCGCGGCCATCCAGTTGCCCTCACGGGTGAGCCGCGCGCGGCCGACGGCGTAGACGCCGCGGTGCCTGCGGTGCAGGCGGCCGCTCTGGACCCGCCTCGACACCGCTTGCCGCGACAGGCCGAGCGCCCTGAGCTGGGAAAGGGAAACGGGCCCATGCTGGCGGTCGGACAGCTCACTGAGAGCCACATCGACAGGGGGTTCTGGAAGTTTGTCGCCTCCTGGTTGACGATCTTCCGGGACCCCCTCCATCGCAGCGCTAAGGGCGCCGCCGGTAACCTCTCGCCCCCTCCGAGACCGAAAAAGGACTGAGACAGAAACCAATGGCCGTCGATGTGAGCAAGCTGTCCGAACTGGACGTCGAGCCCGGCGAGCTGCCGGAGACCATGGCCGCCTGGGTGATCCGTGAGGAGCGCTTGGGCGAGCCGCGCGACGCCTTCCAGCTCGAGGAGATCGAGGTGCCCGAGCCGGGCGCGTTCGAGGTGATCGTGCGCGTGATGGCCGCGGGCGTGAACTACAACAACGTGTGGGCCGCCCTGGGCGAGCCCGTGTCGGTCATGCGCTACGGCGACCACCCGGAATTCGGCCACCACATCGGCGGCTCGGACGCCTCGGGCGTGGTCTGGAAGGTCGGCGCGGGCGTGACCCGCTGGAAGCCCGGCGACGAGGTCGTACTCCACTGCAACATGGCCTCGTACGAGGACCCGGAGGTCCACGGCCTCGATCCGCTGGCCGCGCCCAGCCAGATGATCTGGGGCTACGAGACCACCTGGGGCTCGTTCGCCCAGTTCACCAAGGTCCAGGCTCAGCAGCTGTTGCCCAAGCCCAAGGGGCTGACCTGGGACGAGGCCGCCTCCTACGGGCTCGTCTACTTCACCGCCTACCGCATGCTCATCACCCAGTGCGACATCCAGGCCGGCGACCGCGTGCTGATCTGGGGCGGCGCCGGCGGCCTCGGGGTGTTCGCCACCCAGATCTGCAAGCTGGCCGGCGCCCACGCCGTCGGGGTGGTCTCGAGCGCGGAGAAGGGCGAGCTGGTCAAGAAGCTGGGGGCGGTCGACTACATAGACCGCAACGAGTTCGCCGGGATGATGCGCAAGGGGGGCGAGACGCCCGAGGAGGAGAAGGCGCGCTTCAAGGTCTCACGCGAGTTCTCCAAGCGGGTCAAGGAGATCCTGGGCGCCCAGCCCGACATCGTCTTCGAGCACGTCGGCAAGGCCACCTTCCCCACGTCCGTGTTCACCGTCAAGCCGTTCGGCAAGGTCGTGATCTGCGCGGGCACCACCGGCTACGAGCTCGACTTCGACGTGCGCTACCTGTGGATGCGCCAGAAGCAGATCATCGGCTCTCACTTCGCCAACGCCTACGAGGCCAACAAGGCCAACGAGCTGATCGAGTCGGGCGCGATCAGGCCCGTGCTGTGGCGTACGCTCGGCTTCGAGGGTGTGCCCGAGGCGCATCAGCTCATGCGTGACAACCAGCACCTGGGGAAGATCTCGATCACGGTGGGAGCCGAAAAGGGCGAGGGCCGCACCGAGGACGGACACCCGGGAGCGATCTACGCGGAGGTGGGAGCATGATCGAGGTACAGATCCGCTGGCCGATCAATCCGTTCCGGGGAGACAAGTTCGCCGACGGCTGGCTGCCGGCGGCCGAGGCCGTGCTCGCCTTCGGCGCCACCAGTTGGTCGTTCACGCGGAACGCTGACGGGCGCCTCGACTTCCTCCAGCAGGCCCGCTTCCCCTCCAAGGCGCACTTCGAGCGCTACTGGTACTCGGAGGAGATCTCCAACAAGCGCATCGAGCTGTCCGGGACCTATCAGGTGCCGCTCCTGCCGACCTACTGGGAGGTGGTGGGCGAAGGCGAGGCGCTCGAGCCTAGCCCTGCTCCAGGGGAGCCATCGTCAGCCCCTTCTCCTTGAGCTGCTCCCAGTAGAGCTCGGCCGGCTCGCGCGCGCCCGTCCAGACGATCGCCTGGCCCTTGTTGTGGATCGTGTTGGCCATCGACATGCCCTGCTCGTAGCCCACGCCCGGTAGCACCGAGGCGAGCGCCGAAGCCACTCCCTCGAAGGTGTTGTGGTTGTCGTTTAGGACGATCACCCGCCAGTGATCGTCCACCCCGGTCCCCCCCGGGCCGCCGGTGCGGGGCAGCTCGATGGTGCCGCTCTCGCTCACCGCGACTCGTCCCTCTCGGCCTTCTTCCGCCAGTAGCGCTCCAGGCCCGCGTAGAGCTGATCGGGCGGCGCCGCCTGCTCGTAGGTCTCCACGGTCGCCGGGTCGGTGGCCTCGGAGAGCCGGGTCTCGAGCTTGGCGATGAAGGCTTCCTCGCCGTCCAGCCGGGCGGAGTCGGCCGAGTCGAGCAGCGCGGTGCGGATGCGGTGAAGCTGGTCCTCCACGTCGGTGACCTGGCCGAAGTGAGTCAGGCACAGCGACTGGGGGTTCCACGCGGCGACGGTGTGGAGACTGTCCAGCCACGCCTCGACGTCGATGTCGGGCGGCGGGGTCGGCGCCAGCGTGTCGGTCCCCGGCGGGATGCGCACGCCGGCCACGTCGCCAACGTAGGCGTCGCGGGAATCCTCGTGCAGATAGCAGACGTGGTGCGAGGCGTGGCCTGGGGTGTAGGCCACCCGGAAGCCCTCGACCGTCTCCCCGCCCGACAGGGATGTGATGCGGTCCTCGGGAACGGGCGCCACCTCACCCCACAGCTCTTCCATGTCCTCGCCGTAGAGCCGGCTGGCGCTGGCCAGCAGCTTGGACGGGTCCACCAGGTGCGGCGCTCCGCGCTCGTGCACGTAGACCTGGAGACGCGGGTAGCGCCGGCACAGCACCCCGGTCGCTCCGGCGTGGTCGAGATGGATGTGGGTGAGGAGCAGCGCCCGGGGCTCCACCGGCCCGAGCCGGTCGATCAGCGTGTCCAGGCACGACGCCGGGCCGGGATCGACGATCAGGCCATCGATCTCGAAGGCGCAGATAACCCGGTCGCGGCCGAGGTGCAGGACGTCGATGGCACGGCTCACCGGCCGCCGACCATACAATCAACAGCGTGACGGAACACCGTTTGCCCGAGCGTGACCGCCCCTGGGTGATGCGCACCTACGCAGGCCATTCCACGGCCCGGGAGTCCAACGAGCTGTACCGGCGCAACCTGGCCAAGGGCCAGACCGGGCTGTCGGTGGCCTTCGACCTGCCCACGCAGACCGGGTACGACCCCGATCACGAGCTGTCGCGCGGCGAGGTGGGCAAGGTGGGCGTGTCGATCGCCCACAAGGGCGACATGCACAACCTTCTCGACGGCATCCCGCTCGACGAGATGAACACGTCGATGACCATCAACGCCACCGCCGCCTGGCTGCTGGCCCTGTACATGACCGTGGCCGAGGACAACGGGGTCGACCGCCAGGCGCTCCAGGGCACCACCCAGAACGACATCATCAAGGAGTTCCTGTCGCGCGGAACGTACGCCTTCCCGCCCGAGCCCTCGATGCGGCTGATCGCCGACACGATCGCCTTCACCGTCGACGAGGTGCCGCGCTGGAACCCGGTCAACATCTGCTCCTACCACCTCCAGGAGGCCGGGGCCACGCCGATTCAGGAGATCGCGTTCGCCCTGGCCACGGCGGAGGCCGTGCTCGACCGCGTCCGGCAGCAGGTGGACGAGGAGACCTTCCCCCGGGTGTTCGGCCGCATCTCGTTCTTCGTCAACGCCGGAATCCGCTTCGTCGAGGAGCACGCCAAGCTGCGCGCGATGGGCCGGCTCTGGGAGGAGATCGGCCGTGAGCGCTACGGGATCGACGACGTGCGGCTGCTGCGCTTCCGCTACGGGGTGCAGGTCAACTCGCTCGGGCTCACCGAGGCCCAGCCGGAGAACAACATCATCCGCATCGTGCTCGAGGCGCTGGCGGTCACGATGGGGCGCGACGCCCGCGCCCGGGCCCTGCAGCTGCCGGCCTGGAACGAGGCGCTGGGCCTGCCGCGGCCGTGGGACCAGCAGTGGTCGCTGCGCATCCAGCAGATCCTCGCCCACGAGACCGACCTGCTCGACTACCCCGACATCTTCGAGGGCTCCAAGGTCATGGACGGGCTGGTGGACGAGCTGATCGCCGGCGCCCGCGAGGAGATGGCCGTGGTGGCCGAGCAGGGCGGGGCGGTCAACGCCGTGCCCTACATGAAGACCAAGCTGGTGGAGTCGCACCGCGAGCGGGTGCGCCGGATCGAGACCGGCGAGCAGCGCGTGGTGGGCCAGAACTCCTACACCGAGGCCGAGCCCTCCCCGCTCCAGGACGGCGAGGACGGCGGGATCCTGCGCGTGGATCCGGACGTGGAGCGAGGAGCGATCGAGGCCCTGCAACGCTGGCGCGGCGAGCGCGACAACCACGCGGTGGAGTCGGCGCTCGAGCAGCTGCGCGCCGCCGCCGCCGACCCCACGGAGAACGTCATGACCGCCACGCTCGCGGCGGCCAAGGCCGGTGCCACCACCGGCGAGTGGGCGGCGGCCCTGCGCGAGACGTTCGGGGAATACCGCGCGCCGACCGGGGTGGGCGACGCTGCCGCGGCGCCGCCCGATGACTCGCTGGCGGAGCTGCGCGCCCGCGTCGAGCGGGTATCCGAGGACCTCGGACGCCGCATCAAGATCCTCGTGGGCAAGCCCGGGCTGGACGGTCATTCCAACGGCGCCGAGCAGATCGCCGTGCGCGCACGGGATGCCGGCATGGACGTGGTCTACGAGGGCATCCGGCTCACCCCGGCCCGCATCGCTCGCACCGCGGTCGACGAGGGCGTGCACGTGGTGGGGCTGTCGATCCTCTCCGGCTCGCACGCCGAGCTGATCCCGTCGGTGCTGGCCGAGCTGCGCGACGCCGGCGCTGACGTGCCGGTGGTGGTGGGCGGCATCATCCCGCCCGCCGACGAGGCGGCTCTGCTCGAGGCCGGCGTGGCCCGGGTGTACACGCCGAAGGACTTCGAGGTGAGCCGGATCATGGGCGACATCGTCGAGCTCGTGGCCGAGCACCACGACGTCACCGCCGCGGCCTAGGTGCCGGCCGGGTTGTCCGTAGAGCCGGCAGAGCTGGGCCGCCGGCTGCGCGAGCGCGACCGCTCGGCCGCCCCGGCGGCGCTCAACGTGATCGAGAACCGGGCCGACCGCGAGGCCGGCGCGGCCCTCCTGGCCGAGCTCTCCCCCGCCGCGCTCGGCGGGGAGGCGCCGGCGCGGATAGTGGGTGTGACCGGCCCGCCGGGCGCGGGCAAGTCGTCGCTGCTCTCCCACCTGGTGGCGCACTGGCGGTCGGACGGCCGCACGGTGGCGGTGCTCGCCGTCGATCCTTCGTCCAAGCGCTCGGGCGGCGCGCTGCTCGGCGATCGCGCCCGGATCGAGCACGACCCGCGCGACGACGGCCTGCTGATCCGCTCCACTGCGGCGGGCAACCGCCTCGGCGGTCTGGCGGCGGCCACCCGCGAGGGGGTCGACGCCCTGGCGCCGGCCTTCGACGTGGTGGTGATCGAGACGGTGGGCGTCGGCCAGTCGGAGACCGACGTAGAGGACGTCTGCGACACGATCGCCGTGGTGGTCCAGCCCGGCTCCGGAGACGTCCTGCAGTTCATAAAGGCGGGCATCATGGAGGTGCCCGACGTCCTGGTGGTGACGAAGGCGGACCTCGGCGAGACCGCGGCTCGCTCCCGGCGCGAGCTCGTGCAGGCCCTGGCCGCGGTGGGCTCCTCGGCGGTGCCGGTGCTCATGGTGTCCTCGGCCGCCCCGCCGAGCGGGATCGAGGAGCTCGCGGGCGCGCTCGACGCCCACCACGAGGCGCTCGACCTCCCCGAACGCCGGCTGCGAACCCGGCGGGCCGCGGCACTGCGCGAGTTCACGGCCGAGCGCGGCGACGCGGGACTGCGTGCGCTCGGAGGCCGCCGCGGCGCGGAGCGCCTGCTGGCGACCGAGGACCGGGGCACCAGCGTGACCGGGCTGGTGGCGGCGCTGGAAGAGGCGCTGTGAGTCGTCCGGCCGTCCAGCTCGGCCTGCTGGTCGCTGTGCTCGCCGTGGTCACGGTGATCGCGGAACTGGCCGGAGCAGCCAATCTCGGCGTGGCGATCGGGGTGGGCACGATCGCCTTCACGATCGTCTTGCTCGTGCTGCTGACGCGGGCCTGACGCAGTGGCTGTCGATCTCGGCCCGGTCCGTTCGTCCTAGGGCCAGTCAACCGAAGGAGAGACCATGAAGCATCTGCTGCTCATCTACGGAGATCCCACACACCCCGCGGCCGAAGAAGCTCCGCCCGCCGGTGCGTTCGGCGACTGGGTCGAGGCCACCCGCGCGCTCGACGAGGCCGGAGTCCTGCTCGACGGAGACGGGCTCGTCCCGACGACCGAGGCCGTCTCGATCCAACACCGGTCCGACGAGCAGACGGTGACCGACGGCCCCTTCGCCGAGACCAAGGAGGCGCTGCTGGGCTACTACCTGATCGACACGCCCGATCGCGACACCGCGGTCAGCTGGGGCGCGAAGATGCCGATGGTCCACTGGGGCACGGTCGAGGTCCGCGCCGTGAGCCCGTCCCCCGCCTCGGCCGGCACGCTGCGTGACGAAGCCGGCAGCGCAGCCTGAGGAGCCGATTTGGCACACTGGCCCGAGCCATGGGGGTACGAAGGACGCCCGCGGAGACCACCCGGATCCTCCTCTTCAACGTGGCGTTCTTCGGAACGCTCGCGTGGCTCGGGTCAGCCGCCCGCGTGGCTCAGTCGGACGGCTGGTGGTTCGAAACGGGTCAGCTCGCGCTGGTCCTCGCCGGCACCATCCTGCTCTGGCTTGCCTGGTGGCACGACGAGCGCGGCCGGACCCGCACGGCGCTGAACTTCGGCGTCCCGGCCATCGCCCTGATGTCGGTCTGGGTCACGAGCGTTCACTCGGCGCTCTGAGGAGCGCCTCCGCCTCCGCCTCGGCCAGCTCCTCCGGGGTGTTGACGCTGCGAACGAGGCCGGGCGGCAGCGCCACGCGCGTCGGGTCGAGCGTCTCGACCGTGCGGGTGAGCGGAGCATCGCCCGGAGCGGCGCGCAGCTCGTCCAGGGCCGCCGGGGCGTAGAGAGCGAAGGTGGGCTGAAGCACGCCGGCCGCCGTGGCGGCCACCACCGGCGAGGCCCCCGCGGCGCCCAGGAGGGTGCGGCATGCGTCGGCGGTGACGAAGGGCATGTCGGCGGCGCAGACCAGCACCGGCGCCTGTGCCGTCTCGAGGGCATGGATGATGCCGGTAAGGGGGTGGCGCGGCGTGTCCGGCTCGTCCCAGCGCTCCGCTCCGGGCAGCTCGGGCAGCACGGTGTCGCTCTTGCACACGATCGCGATCCGCTCGCACGTCTGGGCCAGCGCGTCCACCGGGTACGCGGCCAGCGGGCGCCCGGCCAGGAGGACAGCCGCCTTGGAGCCGCGGCCCAGCCGCGTGCCGCTGCCTCCCGCCAGCACCGCTCCGATCACGGCCGGGCACCCTACCGGTAGGGTTGCGCGCCGCGTGGCCCTCGGCTCGTTCATCGGCGCAGGACGGTCGCTCGAGACCGCGGTGCAGCGGTCGCGCAAGGCCGAGGAGCTCGGCTACGAGTCGGTCTACGTGACCCACATCGCCGCCCGCGATTCGGTGACCCTGCTGATGGCCTACGCCTCGCGTACCGAGCGGATCCGGCTCGGCACCGGAGTGATGCCGATCTACTCGCGCACCCCGGTGGCCACCGCCCAGTCGTTCGCCACCCTCGACGAGTTCTCCGGAGGTCGGGCGGTGGCGGGGCTTGGGGTCTCCCACCGGCCGGTGGTGGAGAGCTGGTACGGCCAGCCGATCGACAAGCCCGTGCGCGAGATGCGCGAGTACGTGGGAGCGCTGAAGGCGATCCTCGCCGGCGAGGATCCACCCGCGGGAGAGCGCTTTGCGACCGCCTTCCACTTCATCGGCTATACGCCGCGCCCGGGCCTGCCCGTCTACCTCGCCGGCCTCTCGCCGGGCATGCTGCGCCTGGCGGGCGAACTGGCCGACGGCGTGATCCTGTGGCTCTGCAACCCCCATTACATCCGCGACGTCGTCGTCCCGACGGTCACCGAAGGCCGCGCGAAGGCCGGCCGCGAGCTCGACGGCTTCGACATCGTCGCCGCCGTCCCCTCGGCGGTCACCACCGAGCCGGAGGACGCCCGGGCCCGGCTGCGCACCGAGCTCGTGCCCTACTTCTCCCTGCCCTTCTACCGCGCGATGATCGAGCGCTCGGGCTTCGGCGCCGACGTGGAGGGCTTCGACCGCGGAATGCAGGAGGGCGGACCGGACGCCGCGGTGGCCGCGATCTCAGACGACTATCTGGGGCTCCTCGCGGCGATCGGCAACCCGGACGAGGCCGCCGCCTCGGTGCGCCGCTACCGCGACTGCGGCGCCACCTCACCGTGCGTGGGCGGCATCGCGAAGACCGACTTCGACACCACGCTCGAGGCGCTCGCGGGCTCGCTCGGCTAGGTCACTGGATCAGCGACTCGACAGCGCCTCCACGCGCCAGCCACCGGCCTCGCGCCGCAGCTCGAGCGAGTCGTCGACCGGCGGCTGTTCCTGGGCGCGGGTGCGGACGGCCACGGTGGCCCGCTCCCCGGCGACGTCGATGCCGCGGATCTCGATCGAGGGCCGCCGCAGGCCCTCCGCGGACGAGCGCAGCAGCCCCGGGCAATCGCGCCCGCCGGCGCGCCGGCGGGCGGCGCTGGTGAAGAGCTCTTCGCAGACGCCGTTCCAGTCCCCCTCTGCCGTGGCGCGCTCCAGCCGATCCACGGTGGCGGCCACCCGCGCGGCGGCTCCGGAGGCGGGCTGAGCCTCGTCATCGGCCCCCAGAGAACAACTCGACGGGGCGAACAGCACGGCTACGGCCATAATGGACACATGGAAGGATCGGCGCCCGAGTCGCTGGGCACCCAATCGAGCTGGCTTCGCTGCTACCGCTGCTGGTCGCAGAACCTCGAGGTTCAGCTGCACTACGAGGGCATTCTGAAGGTCGACCCCGACACGGGGGAGGCCGTCGACCCCGTGGAGGAGGTCCAGGAGGCGGTGGTGCAGTGCCTCGACTGCCTGCACGATCAGCCCCACCTCAGCCTCACCTTCTACGAGGAGAACGGCCGGCGCATCTCCCGCATCGAGCCGGTGGAGGACCGCTGGGAGCGGATGGTCACCGGCACTCCGTGGGTGGCCTCGTGCACGGTCACCGTGGACGCCGACCAGGTGGAGTCCTGCTCGGGCCCGGAGGCGGCCGAGTCGCTTGCCTTCGCGGCCTTCGGAGACCACGGCACGCGCGAGTTCTTCACCCACGTGCGCTTCCACAAGCACGAGGAGGACCAGATCGTCATCCACATGCTGGTGGAGCTGTACGCCCGCTCGGCGGAGGAGGCGACCGAGGTGATGGAGGGTGCCGCCCGCGGCGCGCTGACGATCACCTCGCTGGCGGAGGAGTCCCGTCCGCCGGCGTCGTCGCCGGACGAGCCGCACTGACCACCCCGCGCTCGCGCAGGCCCGCGATCTGGTCCTCGCTGCGGCCCAGCTCGCGCAGCACCTGATCCGTGTGCTCGCCGAGCAGCGGCGGGGGCGTGGCCGCTGCCGGGTCGGTGAGGCCCCAGATCGGCGAGGACATGAGCTCGAGCGCGCCGGCGCTCGGGTGCTCCACGGTCAGGGTGGCCGGGCGCCCGGCGGCGGCGGCCGCGGCGAGCGCGCCGGGCACCGTGCGCACCTGCCCGGCCGGCACGCCGGCCGCCCCGAGGGCCGCGAGCCAATCGGCGGCCGTGCGCTCGCTGAAGCGTCGCTCCAACAGCGGGATCAGCTCGCGGCGATGCTCGACCCTCGCGGCGTTTCGCCCGAAGCGCTCGTCCTGCGCGAGCTCCGCCAGGTCCATCGCAGCGCACATCGCGCGGAAGAGACCGTCGTTGGCGGCGGCCACCGCGATCCGGTCCGTGGCGGTGGCGAAGTCCTGGTAGGGCACGATGTTCGGGTGCGCGTTGCCGTGGCGCTCCGGCTCCTCGCCGGTGACGAGCGCGTTCTGGGCCACGTTCACGAGCGCCGCCAGGCCGCTGTCCAGGAGCGGCACCTCGATCCGGGCTCCCTCACCGCCCTGTAGCGCGGCCAGGATCGCGGCCGCCGCGTGCAGCCCGGCGAGCACGTCCACCAGCGCCACGCCGACCTTGAAGGGCTGCCCGTCCGCCGGCCCCGTGACCGACATGAGCCCGGTCTCCGCCTGGGCTACGAAGTCGTAGCCCGGGCGACCGGCCGGCTCCCGCTCCGACCCGAAGCCCGTGATCGAGCAGTAGACCACGTCCGGGTTGCGCTCCCGGACCTGCTGGTAGCCCACACCGAGCCGCTCGGCTCCGCCGACCTTGAAGTTCTCGATCACCACGTCGGCCCGGGCGCACAGGTCGAGTGCGACCTCGCGTCCCTCGTCCGAGCCGAGGTCGAGCGCGCAGGAGCGCTTGCCGCGGTTCACCGACAGGTAGTAGGCGGCCTCACCGCCGGCGAAGGGCGGTCCCCAGCCCCGCGTCTCGTCGCCTCCCTCCGGTCGCTCGACCTTGATCACGTCGGCACCGAGGTCGGCGAGCACCATCGTGCAGTAGGGCCCGGCGAGCACGCGCGAGAGGTCGGCCACCCGGACACCGGAGAGCGGCGGCGTTCCCTGTAAGGATTGCTCGGGTGAGCTCATCGGAGACGAGCATCCTGACAGGGGCACGCGCCGCCGTCGCGGCGCTCGAGCGCGCTGGGGTCGAGATCGCCTTCGGCCTGCCCGGGGTGCACAACCTGCCGCTGTGGCGCGAGCTGAACGGGTCGCCGATCCGCCTGGTGGGCGTCCGCCACGAGCAGACCGCGGCCTACGCGGCCGACGGCTACGCGCGGGCCACCGGCCGCGTGGGCGTTGCGCTCACGACCACGGGCCCGGGCGCGGCCAACACCCTGGCCGCGGTGGGCGAAGCGTGGGCCTCGCGCCAGCCGGTGGTGGTGCTGGCCACCGACATCCCCACCAGCGCCCGCCGTCCGGGCGTGTGGCGTGGCGTGCTGCACGAGACCACCGACCAGGCGGCGATGTTCGAGCCGGTGGTCAAGGAGACCGTGCGTGTGCGCTCGGCCGGCGGCGTAGGTCCTGCGGTCGAGTACGCGCTCAGGCGGGCGCTCGCGCCGCCGGCCCGCCCGGTCTACGTGGAGGTGCCCACCGACCTGCTCTCGGCCGAAGCCACCGGCGAGGGCGAGAGCTTTGCCTCGCCCTCTCCTCCGCCCGCCCCCGACGAAGCGCAGCTCGAGCGGGCGCTGGAGCTGCTCGAGCGCGCGCGGCGGCCGCTGGTCTGGGCGGGCGGCGGAGCGCTGCAGTCGGGAGCAGGCGCGGCCGTTGCCCGGCTGGCGGAGCGTCTGGTGGCGCCGCTCATCCTCACCTACTCGGCCCATGGCCTGGTCGCCCCCGGCCACCCCTGCCTCGTCGATTCGTCGCCGCACGTGCCCGAGGTCGGGGCCCTGTGGGACGAGGCCGATCTGGTCGTGGCCGTCGGCACCGACTTCGACGGCATGATGACCCAGGGCTTCAAGCAGCCTCAGCCGCCCCATCTGGTGGCGATCAACGTGGACGCCGCCGACGCGACCAAGAACTACCGGCCCGACGTGCTGCTGGAGGCGGACGCGGCCGCCGGCGCGGCGGCTCTGGCCGAGCGGCTGACCGAGCGCGGCGGCCTGGACGCGCTCGCGCGGCGACTCGCAGGCCTCAACGCCGAGGTGCGCGCCGGCCTGCGCTCCACGGACCCGGAGGCGAGCGGCTTCCTGACCGCGATCGAGGAGGCGCTGCCGGAGGACGCGATCGTGGTCAGCGACATGTGCATCCCCGGGTACTGGCTGGGCGGCTTTCACCGCACGCCGGCCCCCCGCAAGCTGTCCTATCCGCTCGGCTGGGGGACGCTCGGCTGCGGCTTTCCCCAGGGGCTCGGGGCCGCGCTGGGAGGCGTGGGCCCGGCGGTGAGCGTGTCGGGCGACGGCGGCTTCCTCTACGCCTGCGGAGAGCTGGCCGCCGCGCGCCAGGAGAACATCCCTCTCACCGCCGTGGTGGTGGACGACGGCGGCTACGGGATGATCCGGTTCGACCAGGACCGGCACGGCGACCCGCGCGAGGGCGTCGACCTCGTCAACCCGGACTTCGTGGCCATGGCGGCCTCGTTCGGCGTGCGCGCCGACAGCGTCGACGGTCTCGGGGAGCGCTTCGCGATCGCCCTGAAGGGCCACGTGGCGCTCGACGAGCCGACGCTGCTGGTGGCGCGCGCGGCGCTCGGCCCGCCGCCCAACGTGTCGCCGCGCTGGTACCGGCGGTGAGCCCGGACGCACCGCGGCCCAGCGCCGAGCGACCGGCTGGCCGACGCCTCGCGCCGGGCCTACGACCTGGCCCGCGCGCCCGTGCGCAGCGAGCTGCTCGAGGAGGCCGCCGAGGCCTCGCGGGTCGGACTGCGCAGCGGCGCGAGCGGGCCGTAGCCGCGGCGCGGCCGATCTCTCCAGACCGCCGTGGCCGCCGCGCCGCGTGGCTCATCGCCCTCGAGCTACTCGGCCATCAAGAGTCCGTTCTTCGCTCCCATCGCCGCCGTGGTCACGCTGGGCCTGACGATCGGCGAGCGCCGGCAGACGGGCGATCGAGCTGGCCATCGGGGTGGCGGTGGGCATCGCCATCGCCGATCTGCTGGTGGCGCAGATCGGCACCGGTACCTGGCAGATCGGCGTGACCGTGGCGCTGGCCATGTTCGCGGCGATCCTCGTGGGCGGCGGCCCGCTGCTGGCCTCCCAGGCGGCGGCCTCGGCCGTGCTGGTGGTGGCCCTCCAGCCACCGGAGGACAGCTTCGACTTCACGCGCGCGCTCGACGGCCTGGTGGGCGCCGCCACCGGCGTGGTGATCGGCTCTCTGTTGCTCCCGGCCGACCCGGTGCGCCTGGCGCGCAGCGGCGCCGGCCCGGTGATCGACAGCCTCGCCTCGCTCACTCGACTGACATCGGGTCCGCGATCGAGCAGCGGGACGAACGCGTGAGGCCGAGACGGGCCATCGAGGCGGTGGCGGACCTGCGGCCCCGCCACGACGATCTCGAGGACTCGGTCACCGACGCCCGTGGACGCCGCGCGCATGTCGCTCGGGCGGCGTACGGCCCTCCAGCAGGTGGGCGAGCTCTCGGAGTTCGCCCGCCACACCCGCCTGGCCATCGCCGATGCTCGCTCGCTGGCCCGCGGGGCCGGACGAGCGATCGCGGTGGGCGACGCCACGCCGCCCGAGGTCCACGAGGCGGTCTACGAGCTGGCCGAGGCCACCCGCGAGCTGCACGCCGTGCTCGACGGCGGAGATCCCCTGCCCTCCCGCGAGCGGGCGGTGCGGGCGGCTCTCATCTCGAACGCCGTGCTCGGTCGAGACCACCAACATGTCCGCCCTGCACATCGTCGGGCCAGATCCGGCTGCTCGCGGTCGATCTGCTGCGTGCGTCCGGCGTGGAGCGCACGCGGGCACAGGAACTGGTCCGGAGGCGCGCCGGAGCCGCCTGGGCGTCTAGTCCCAGTCGAGCCGGAAGCCCGAGTCGCCGGTGAGCTCGGCCACGTCCATCTGGGCCTTCTGCAGCTTGCCGGCGTAGTCCCAGTTCATCGACTGCCAGCGGGTGAACTGGTCCAGCACCCAGATGCCGGACTGACGGCTGCCGTTGCCCGACTTCCCGTTGCCGCCGAACGGCAGGTGCGCCTCGGCGCCGCTGGTGGAGTTGTTCACCGACAGCATTCCGGCGCTGACCCGCTCGCGGAAGCGGAAGGCCCACTTGGCTTCGCTGGTGTAGATGGCCGCCGACAGCCCGTACCCGTGCCCGTTCGCGAGCTCGACCGCGGAGTCGAAGTCGGCGAACTTGGCCACTCCCACGATCGGCCCGAACGTCTCGGTGCGGTAGATCTCGTCGTCCGCCGTCACGCCGTCGACGATCGTCGGGTGGCAGTAGACGCCGGCGTCGGGGTCGCCCACGAAGCCGGCACGCGGGTTCTCGCTCGTTATCCGGCCGCGGCCCGACGAGCCGCTCACCCTGTGGTGGTCGCGGATGAGGCCGAGCCAGTCCTCGAAGCGCTCGGCGAAGCGCTCGTGGATCATCGGGCCGTAGAGCACGTCCTGCTGCGGATCGCCGACCGGCGCGCTCTCCACCGCGGCGGAGAAGCGAGCGACGAACTCCTCGTGGATCGAGTCGTGCACGATCACCGTGCCCAGCGAGGTGCAGCGCTGGCCCGCCGTGCCAAAGCCGCTGAACAGCGCGCCCTCGACGGCGAGCTCGAGGTCGGCGTCGGGCATGACCACCAGCGGGTTCTTGCCGCCGAGCTCGAGGCAGGGGGACTGCACGTGGCGCCCGCAGAGGGCGCCGATCTCCGAGCCCACGGCGGACGAGCCGGTGAAGCCGACCTTGTCGACGACGCCCTCGTCGAGCGCGCGCTCGAGTCCTTCGAACGCGCTCGGCCCGTCGCACTGGACGAGGTTGAGCACCCCGTCGGGCAGGCCGCCGTTGATGAACAGCGTGGCCAGCGCATCGCCGAGCGCCGGCGCGTACTCCGCGGGCTTCCACACCACGGCGTTGCCGCACAGGATCGCGGGCACCAGATACCAGGACGGCACCGCCACCGGGAAGTTGCCGGCGGTGATGATCGCCGCGACTCCCACCGGGTTGCGGAAGGTGAACAGCTGCTTGTCGGGCATCTCCGAGGGCACCGTCTGCCCGTAGAGGCGCCGGCCTTCGCCCACGAAGAAGTCGCAGGTGTCGACGATCTCCTGCACCTCGCCGAGTGACTCGGGATAGGGCTTGCCGATCTCGCGGGTGACCAGCCGGGCGAGCGCCTCCTTGTTCTCCTCCACGAGGCGCCCGATCTGCTGGATCGCCTTGCCACGCACCGGCGCGGGAACGGCGGCCCAATCACGCTGCGCCGCCCGGGCGGCCCGGCAGGCGTCCACGAAGGTACCGGCGTCCCCCAGCACGGCCTCGCAGACCACGTCGTCCAGGTTGGCCGGGTTGCGCGACTCGATGCGGCGCCCGTCGGTGCGGGTCTCACCGCGGACGATCGATCCGATCGTCCTCGTCTCAGTGATGCTCATGCGCCAAGCGTAGCCGCGGCTCCGTCGCCGGCCACTCCGGCCACGATGGCGTCCGCCACCTCCACGGTCGACGCGGGCAGAGAGCGCGAGGCCACGTCGCGGGTGAGGGTCACCCCCTCACCCACCACACGGTCCACCGCCGCCTGGAGCCGCTGGGCGCGCTCGGCCTCGCCGAGGTGCCGGAGCAGCAGCACGCCCGCCAGGATCTGCGCGATCGGGTTGGCGGTCCCGCGTCCGGCGTGACCCGAAGCCGAGCCGTGCACGGTGTCGAAGACGGCGGCATCCTGGCCCAGGCCGGCGCGCGGCATCATCCCGACACCGCCGATGAGGCCGGCGGCCACGTCGGTGACGGTGTCCACGTAGGCGGTGGGCATGAGGAGAACGTCGAGCAGGCCCGGCCGGCGCCCGAGCTCCTGCAGAGCCGCGTCGAGCGACAGGTCGTCGACGGTGAGGCGGGGAAACTCGAGGGCCACGCGCCGAGCCGCCTCGAGCAGAAGCCCGTCGATGGCCGGCACCTCGCCGGCGCGGTGGACGACGGTCACCCGCAGCCGTCCCGCGCCGCTCGTCCAGGCGAGGGCGGTGCGGGCCACCCGCTCGGCCCCGAGCCGGGTCATGAACTTGATCGAGGGCCGCGCCTCGTCGCCCAGCTCGCCCCCGCTGCCGGAGAGCACGAGCTCCCGCAGCGCGCGCGCCCCGTCGCTTCCCGCCTCGAGGGCGGCCCCGGCGTACAGATCCTCCTGGATCATCCCGGCGAGCACCAGGTCCACGCCCGGCCGCGCGTCGCCGGCGCCGTCGATGCTGCGGGCGGGGCGCACGCCGAGGTGCAGGTCGAGCGCCCGCCGCAGCTCCACGTTGGCCGACGGCGGTCCGGGGCCCGGCCCGCCCGACGTGGTGGGGCCCTTGAGCGCCACCCCCGCGTCGCGAATCGCCATGACCGTGTCGGGGGGAAGCGGTGAACCCACGGCGTCTCGGGCCACCTGACCGGCCTGGTGAACGTCCCACTCGATGCGCACGCCGGTGGCCTCGACCGCCCGGCGGGCAGCATCGACCACCTCGGGTCCCACCCCGTCGCCTGGTACCAGCACCACTCGATGGGCCATCTCCCACCGGATGAAATCACGCCCGGCGGATCCGGGCTCGGTCCAGCGTGGGCAGTTCCGCTAGCGCAGGCGCTCTTCGAGCGCGGCGAGCTGAGCCTTCAGCTCGGCGGGCAGCGTGTCACCGAACTGAGCAAAGTGCTGCTGGATCTGGGGCAGCTGCGCCTGCCACTGCTCGGCGTCCACCTCGAGCAGCTCCTCAAGGGCGCCGGGCGCCAGGTCGAGGCCGTCGACGTTGATGGCCTCGGGCGTGGGGACCGCCCCGATCGCGGTGTCCACCGCGTCCGCCTCGCCGTCGCAACGCCGGAACACCCACTCGAGCACGCGTGAGTTCTCGCCGAAGCCGGGCCAGAGGAAACCGACCTTCGTCGTCCTTGCGAAACCAGTTGACCATGAAGATCCTCGGCAGCTGAGCCCCCTCGCGGCGGCCGATGTTCAGCCAGTGCGCGAAGTAGTCGGCCATGTCGTAGCCACAGAAGGGGAGCATCGCCATCGGGTCGAACCGCAGCTCGCCCAGGCCGCCCGCGGCAGCCGCCGTCTTCTCCGACCCCATGATCGAGCCGAGGAACACGCCGTGCTCCCAGTCGAGAGCCTCGAACACGAGCGGCACGACCTTGGCGCGGCGACCCCCGAGAAGGAAGGCGTCGATGGCCACGCCGGCCGGGTCCTCCCAGTTCGGAGCGATCGAGGGACACTGAGACGCCGGCACGGTGAAGCGCGCGTTCGGGTGAGAGGACGGCTCGTCGGAGCCGGGTGTCCAGTCGCGGCCCTTCCAGTCGATGGCGTGGGCCGGCGGGTCGGTCGTCATCCCCTCCCACCACACGTCCCCGTCATCGGTGCGGGCGCAGTTGGTGAAGACGGTGTTCTCGCGCACGGTGGCCATCGCGTTGGGGTTGGTCTTCTCACCCGTCCCCGGCGCGACGCCGAAGAAGCCGGCCTCCGGGTTGATGGCGTGCAGGCGACCGTCGCGGCCGAACTTCATCCAGGCGATGTCGTCTCCGACCGTCTCCACCGTCCAGCCCTCGAGGGTGGGGATGAGCATGGCCAGGTTGGTCTTGCCGCACGCGGAGGGGAAGGCGCCGGCCACGTGCTTGACCCCGCCCTCGGGCGAGGTGAGCTTGAGGATGAGCATGTGCTCGGCCATCCAGCCCTCGTCGCGCGCCATCACCGAGGCAATGCGCAGCGCGAAGCACTTCTTGCCCAGCAGCGCGTTGCCGCCGTAGCCCGAGCCGTAGGACCAGATCTCGCGACGCTCCGGGAAGTGGACGATGTACTTGTTGTCGGCGTTGCAGGGCCAGGGGACGTCGGTCGCGCCCTCGCCCAGCGGCATCCCGACGGAATGCAGGCAGGGCACGAACTCGCCGTCTTCGCCCAGCAGCTCGAGCGCGGGAGCGCCCATGCGGGTCATGATGCGCATCGACGTGGCCACGTAGGCCGAGTCGGTCAGCTGCACGCCGATGTGGGCGATCGGCGAGCCCAGCGGGCCCATCGAGAAGGGCACGACGTACATCGTGCGTCCGCGCATCGAGCCGCGAAACAGGCCGGTGAGCGTCTCGCGCATCTCCTCCGGGTCGCGCCAGTTGTTGGTGGGCCCGGCGTCGTCCTCGTCCTCGGAGCAGATGAAGGTCCTGTCCTCGACCCGGGCCACGTCGCCGGGATCCGAGCGCGCCAGGTAGGAGTTGGGCCGCTTGGCGTCCGAGAGCTTCTCGAAGGTGCCCGCCTCGACCAGGGCCCGGCAGAGGTCGTCGTACTCCTCGGCGGAGCCGTCGCACCAGTGGATCGAGTCGGGTTCGGCGAGTTCCGCGACCTCGGCCACCCACGCGAGGAGCTTCTGGTGGGTGGTGGGCGCGGCGGTCGTCTGGGTCACTGGTATCTGAACTCCTGGGGGCTCGTCGTCTTCTGCTGCGGCGGCCCGAAACCGTATCCCAACGCCCCTACACTCAACCCTCATGCGCGCCGTGCTGCGGTTTGTGGCATCGGTGATGATGGTGAGCGGGACCCTGCTGATCGCGGACGCAGCCGCGACGCTGCTGTGGCAGGAGCCCGTCTCCGCCTTCGTGGCCGAGCGCCAGCAGGACAGCCTGAAGAGGCTGCTCGTGGACCCGCCCGAGCCGGTCGAGCGGCGCGTGCGCCGGCGCCAGCCACTTCCCGGCGACGCGATCGGCAAGCTCGATATCCCGGCCATCGGCGTGTCCGAGTACGTGGTGGAGGGCACGGACACCGGGAACCTGCGCAAGGGGCCGGGCCACTATCCGGAGACGCCGCTGCCGGGTGAGCCCGGCACCGTGGCCGTCGCCGGTCACCGGACCACCTACGGCGCGCCCTTCCGCGATCTCGACGACGTCAAGCCCGGCAATGAGATCGTCTTCGACACGCCCTTCGGCCGCTTCATCTACCGGGTCGAGGACACGAAGATCGTGGACGACCAGGACCTGTCCGTGCTCGAGCCCGTGGGCTACAAGCGGCTGATGCTGAGCGCCTGCCACCCGCTGTACAGCGCCGCCCAGCGCATCATCGTCTTCGCCAAGCAGGTGCGTCGCGAGCGCTCTCGCGTCAGGTCGGGCGCATGAGCGCCGAGGGGTCTCCGGACCTCTCGATCTGTGACGCGTCGCGCGACTCGAACCAGAGGATCAGGCCCACCACCAGGGCGATCGAGATGGCCAGGACGGCCAGCCAGTAGAGGAGCTTGAGGAGCATGGCGGTCGAGGAGCGACCATATAGCGAAGACCCCGGCTCGGTCGCCGGCGACGCGGACCGGCGCGGGGCCGGGCTCCGCGATGTGCTGGAGGCCAACCCGGCGCTCTTCCCCTGCCTGCTCGCGCTCGGCGTGTTCCTCGCCCTGGGCGCCACCGAGGCCGGGCTCTACCCGGACGCCTGGTACGCCGCTGCCCTGTTCATGGTCGTCCTGGTGGTGGTCACCGCCCTGGCCCTCCCCGTACCCCGGCCGGGGCGGACGGCTGTGCTTGCCGCGGCCTGCCTCGCGGCGTTCACGGTCTGGGCCTTCGCGTCGGTGGCCTGGGCGGGCGAGCCGGGCACGGCCTGGGACGGCGCCAACCGCACCCTCCTCTACCTGGCCGCTTTCTGCCTGTTCGCGCTCTGGCCGATGGACGGCCGCGGCGCCACCATCCTGATCGGTGCGTTCGGACTGGCTCTGGCGGGCATCGGGCTGGTCGAGCTGCTGCGGGTGAACGCCGCCGACCAGGCCGGAACCTTCTTCATCGACGCGCGGCTGGCCGAGCCCACCGGCTACATGAACGCGAACGCCGCCCTGTGGACGCTCGGGTTGCTGGCCTGCCTGCACCTGGTGTCGCGCCGGGACGTGCATGCGGGGATCCGCGGTCTCGCGCTCGGCTCCGCGGGCCTGCTCGGGGCGCTCGCTCTCATGGCCCAGAGCCGGGGCTGGCTGATCGCGCTGCCGCTGGCGCTCCTGATCCACCTCGTTCTGATGCCCGGCCGGCTGCGGACCCTCGTCTCGACCCTCGCCGTAGCGGCGGGAGTGTTCGCCGTGAGCGGCCCGGTGGTGGCCGTCCACGACGAGTTCGACCTGGCGCGCTTCGACGGCCTGGTGGCCGACGCCACCCGCGCGATCCTCATCATGGGAGCCTGCCTCGTGCTCGTGGGTGTGCTCGGCGCCCTGGCCGACCGGCACGTGTCGGCGGCCGATCCGGCCCCCTCACGCCTGGGCCGGATCGCCGCCCTAGTGGCCGCCGCGCTGGTGCTGATCGCCGTGGCCGGCGTGGCGGTGGCGTCGAGTGACCGCCTGAGCCGCGAGTGGGACCAGTTCAAGGGGGGCGATCAGCAGGCGGGCATCGGGGAGTCGCGTTTCACCACCGCGGGAGGGAGCAACCGCTACGACTTCTGGGTCGTCTCCTGGGAGGCCCTGAAGGAGCACCCGGTGGGCGGTCTCGGGATGGACAACTTCCAGGCGGAGTACCTGCGGGAGGGGATGAGCGAGGAGCAGCCTCGCTTTGCCCACTCGCTCGAGATGGGGGTTCTCGCTCAGACGGGGCTCGTGGGAGCGCTGCTCTTCCTGGGTTGGATCCTGGGCGGCCTCCTTGGCGGCGTGGCCGCCCTGCGGGCGCCTCCGGCCCGGGCCGCCGCGGCCGGCGTCCTGACGCTGTTCGCCTACTGGTTCCTCCACGCCAGCGTCGACTGGTTCTGGGAGCTGCCCGGGCTCACCGGCCCGGCGGTCGCGGCCCTGGGCATGGGAACCGCTCTCGCCCCGCGCACGCAGGCCGACCGCGCCGCCGCCCCGCGGCGCATGCCCCGGGCGGTGGCGGCCGGTGTCGTCGTGGCCGGGGTGGTGGCGTTCCTGGTGCTCGGCGCGACCTGGGTCGCCGAGCTCGAGATCGAACGCG
The DNA here is from genome assembly GCA_963808545.1 of uncultured Thermoleophilaceae bacterium. Lineage (GTDB taxonomy): Bacteria > Actinomycetota > Thermoleophilia > Solirubrobacterales > Thermoleophilaceae > JACVRW01. The sequence continues at coordinate 298,426 of CAWEGB010000011.1, forward strand.
CCAGCAGCGGTTGGCGCTCGGATCCGGAGCTGGCCTTCGACCGGCTCGAGCGCGCCGAGAGCCTCAACCCCCTCTCGGCGAAGGCGCAGCTCACCGCCGGAACGATCGCCGCACGGCTGGGACGGCGCGACGACGCCGAACGCTGGTTCGACGCGGCCCTGGAACGCGAGCCCGACAATGCGTACACGCTGCTCGAGCTCGGGGTGATCGAGGGCGAGCTGGGCCGGGAGGCGCGCTCCGAGGCCCTGCTGACACGCGCGGCCGAGGCCCATCCTCGCGATGTCGTGACCCTGCGGGCGCTGCGCGCCGTCCGCGGCGGACGACCGCTCAGCCTGCGCGCCGTGAACGCGGCCATTCTGCGTCGCAGCGTCCGTTTGGGCAGCCACAACCAATAAATCCAGCTAAAACCGCGATAAAGATGCTGGCTTTCCGCCGAACCTCGTGTTACAAAGGATCACGAGGCGTCGTCCGCGACCCGCGGGCCCTTGGTCGTGATGGACACGCTTCCTAACTCAGTAGGCGGGGGCAGACTGTGTCCATCGGACCAGGCTTGCCACCTCTAATCCCCCCGAGAATGAAGGCGGAAATGAAGACACGACTGACATCCATACTCGCGATCCTTGTCGTCGCGCTCGTCGTGGCTGCGCCTGCGTTCGCGCAGACCGCGAGCCAGAGCGGCTACAGCGGCCCGGGTGGCCAGGTGCAGGCCCAGATCGACGATGAGTCGAACGCCCCGGTGGCTGTGACCGAGGGTGGCGGCGGAGGCGGCGGCAGCCTTCCCTTCACCGGCCTCGACGTGGCCCTGCTCGCCGGAGCCGGACTGCTCCTCGTGGGCGCGGGCATCGGCATGCGGCGCCTCACGCGGGCACCCGGCGCCGGCACCGCCTGATCGCGGTAGGTTCCACTCCGACAAGCTGAATTTGATGACCGGTGCGGCGCTTGGCGCCGCACCGGCCGTCCTAAACCTGGAAGCGCGCACGTGGCTCAGGTCGATCATGCGCACCTCGGCAGTGGAACACCCATAGAGGCCCTCGAGGCGATCGAGGAGGCCGCGCAGAGTCATCCTGCGCGGCGACGGCTGTTTCACGGCCGTGGCTGGGTGCTGCTTCGCCTGGCGACCGACGTCCTGCTGGTGGTGCTCGGCACGGCCACGGCCATCGTCGGCGCCCCCGACGCCCAGACCCAGGGCGAGGCCGTCGGCCTCGTGTGGCTGTTCCCACCGCTCGTGCTCGTCCTGATGGCAGCCTGGGGCCTGTACAAGGACACGATCCAGCTGCGGGCCTACGAGGGCGTCGGCCAGGTGGTGGGCGCCACCTCGCTCGCCGCCGTTGCGCTCATCGCGGGCGTCGCCCTGCTCTACGCCGACGCCGAGCCGGCGCCCCTGGTGGGGCGAGCCTGGGCGTTCGGGACCTTGTATCTCGTGGCCGGCCGGCTGCTCCTGGGCTGGGCCCATCGCCGGGCGCGCATGACCCGCCTGGCGGCCAAGCCGACGCTGATCGTCGGCGCCGGGGAGGTCGGTGCCCACGTCGAGCGGCGCCTGCTGGGCCAGCCGCAGCTCGGGCTCTACCCGGTGGGCTACCTCGACGCCGACCCGCTGCCCGACGACATGGTGCCGGGACGGGTCTCACCGGTACTGGGCACCCCCGCCGACCTGGCCGAGGTGGCGCGCGAGACCCACGCCGAGCACGTCGTGCTCGGTTTCAGCTCCGCTCCCGACCGGCTGTTGATCCCCCTGGTGCGCGAATGCGAGGCGCTTGGCCTCAAGGTCTCGATCGTGCCGAGGCTGTTCGAGAGCGTGAACGTCCACGTGTCGCTCGAGCATCTCGGCGGCCTGCCCCTGTTCGGGCTCCACACCATCGATCCGAAGGGCTGGCAGTTCACCATCAAGCACGTGATGGACCGTCTCCTGGCGGGGGCCGGGGTGCTGGTCTTCTCGCCGCTGCTGCTGGGCCTCGCGCTGGCGGTGAGGATCTCCTCCCCCGGTCCCCTGTTGTTTCGCCAACGGCGTATCGGGCGCGACGGGCGCGACTTCGAGATGCTCAAGTTCCGCTCGATGCGGATCGTGGAGACGATCACCGATCCCGCGAACTCGAGCAACGTCGTGGCGCTGCACCCGGACGTCGGCCCCGGCGGCGTGGAGGGCGCCGACCGGCGGACCCGCATCGGGACTCTCATGCGCCGTACCTCACTGGACGAGCTGCCTCAGCTGCTGAACGTGGTGCGCGGCGAGATGAGCCTGGTGGGGCCGCGGCCCGAGCGACCGGAGTTCGTGGACCTGTTCGGTTCGCGAATCGCGCGTTACTCCGACCGCCACCGCGTCAAGTCGGGGATCACCGGCTGGGCGCAGGTGCACGGCCTGCGCGGCAAGACCTCGCTGGCGGACCGGGTCGAGTGGGACAACTACTACATCGAGAACTGGTCACTCGGCCTCGACATCAAGATCCTGGTGATGACGCTGGGCGCCATCCTGCACCGGGCCGAATGAATCAGCCGCGCCCCCGGGCGGCCTCGATCACCGTCTCCACGTCTGCGTCGCTCATACCCGCCGAGATCGGGAGTGCGCAGTGGCGGAAGGCGGCCTCCTCCACTCTCGGCAGCGAGAGCCCGGGATAGGCCTCGCGGTAGGTGGAGAAGTCCGACAGCGGCGGATACCAGGTGGTCTGCACCCCGTCGGCCTCGAGCCGCGCGCGGAACGCGTCGCGGGCGGCCATGTCGGGAAGCAGCACCGGAAAGGCGAAGTGCGCGGAGCGCTCCACCTGCTCGTCGCTCCATGCCAGCTCGAGGCCTGGCACCTCCCCCAGGCCCTGACGGTAGGCGCGGGCCACCTTGCGGCGAGCCTCGATGTCCACGTCGAGCCGGGGCAGCCGTGAGAGGCCGAGCGCTGCTCGCGGCTCGTCCATTCTGTAGTTGAAGCCGATGTCCACGATGTCGTAGGACTCTGCGTGTCCGCGGTGGCGGTCCCAGGTCACGCTCGTCATGGCGTGAGAGCGCAGCGAGCGCACCTTGGCGGCGATGGCCTCGTCGTCGGTGATCACGGCGCCGCCCTCGCCCACGCAGAGCTGACTCCTCGAGGAGAACGACAGGCAGCCGGCGTGGCCGACGGTGCCCGCCGGTCGCCCATCGCCGACCACCGCGGTGATCGCCTCGGCGCAGTCCTCGATCAGAATCAGGCCGCGCTCGTCGCACAGGGCACGGAGCGGCTCGACCTCGGCGGGGTAGCCGCAGAAGTGGACCGCCATCACGGCCTTGGTGCGCTCTCCTATACGGGCGCGCACATCGTCGACGTCGATGTTCATGTCATGCGGACCGGCGATCTCGCACAGCACCGGCTCGGCGCCGCAGTAGCGCGCCGCGCTGGCACTGGCGACGAAGGTGAGGCCGGGCACGATCATCTCGTCGCCGGGTCCGAGCCCCACGGCAAGGCAGGTGAGATGGAGCGCCGCCGTCCCGCTCGACACCGTCACGACGTGGCCGACCCCGAGCCGCTCGGCCAGGGCGGCCTCCAGGGCCTGGATGCGAGGACCCATCGTGAGCCAGCCGCTCTCCAGGCAGTCGAGCACGGCCCGCACGTCCTCCTCGGGCACCTCCAGGGTCCTGAGCGGCACACTCGAGGTCATTGCGCCTCGAGCGCCGCGGCGAAGGACTTGATCACGTGGTCCTGGGCGCTCTCCGCGAGATGCGGGTAGAGCGGCAGCGTGATCTCACTGCCGGCGGCGAGCTCGGTGCGGGGCAGGGTCACACCGGGGAAGCGCTCCCGATAGGCCGTGAACTCGTGCACGGCCGGATAGAGGATGCTCGTTTGCACCCCCCGTTCGCGCAGGCTCGCTCGCACCGCTTTCCGGACTGCGGCGTCCACCATCACGGGCATGACGTAGCAGGAGGACGCGGACACGTCCTCGTCGCGGTAGGGCACGGTCACGCCCTCCAGCTCGGACAGGCGCGAGCGGTAGCGCTGCACCAGCTCGCGCCGGCGCTCGATGTCGGCCTCCAGCCGAGGCAGCCGTGACAGCGCCAGGGCGGAGCGGGGCTCGTCGATCCGGTAGTTCCAGCCCAGCTCGATCACGTCGTACTCATCGGTCCCAGGCGCGCCTCGGCCCCCTGTGCCCCAGGCCATTCCCTGTGAACGCTGGAGCCTGGCGAGCGTCGCCACGGCGTCGTCGTCGGTGGCGAGCAGGCCGCCCTCCCCCACCGACAGGATCTTGTTGGAGAAGAACGAGAAGCAGCCGGCCAGCCCGAAGGTGCCGAGCATGCGGCCACCCACCTGCGCGCTCGGCGCGTGGGCCGCGTCCTCGATGAGCGCCAGGTCGTTGTCGTCACAGAGGCGGGCGATCCTCTCGATTGCCACCGGATAGCCGGCGAAATGGACCACCCCCACGGCCTTCGTCCTCGGCGTGATCAGAGCCTCGATCGCCTCCGGATCGATGCTCGGGTCCTGGAGTCCGACGATGTCGGCGAACACCGGCGTCGCCCCGCAGTAGACCACGGCGGACGCCGTGGCCGCAAAGGTGAACGAGGGCACGATCACCTCATCGCCGGGGCCCACGCCCGCGGAGAGATAGGCCAGATGGAGTGCGGCCGTGCAGCTCGACACGGCCACGGCGTGCCTGGCCCCGACGTGCTCGGCGAAGCGCCGCTCGAACTCCTCCGTGCGCGGCCCCATGCCCAGCCGTCCGCTCCGCAGGGTCTCGGCCACGGCCTCGAGGTCCTGCGGCTCGAGGCGAAGGTCGAACAGCGGGATCTCGACCTGCTGGGTCTCGGCGCCGGCCACGTGCGGCATGTTGACACCCTGCGGCTGTGTCGTCACGCCCGCTCAGCCCGTAGCATCCGCGCTGCACGGAAGGCGATCCCAGGAGGACCCGTGAAAGCTGTCGTCACCGGAGGAGCAGGCTACGTCGGCGCCTGCGTGGTCGAGGAGCTTCGCGGGGCGGGTCACGAGGTCCGTGTGCTGGACAGGCTGCTGCACGATCAGGGCGCGGTGGCGGAATCGCTGGAGGAGGCCGGCGCCGAGCTGATCCGGGGCGACGTGCGCGACGCCGACGCTCGGCGTACCGCGCTGACCGCTGCCGACGCCGTGGTGCACCTGGCGGCGATCGTGGGCGACCCCGCCTGCGCGCTCGACCCCGAGCTGTCTCAGGAGGTCAACGTCGAGGGCAGTCGCGCCCTCGCGGACGACGCCGCGGCCCTCGGCGTAGGCCGCTTCGTGTTCGCCTCCACCTGTTCGAACTACGGGCGCATGGACGATCCCACCGTCCCGATCGACGAGACCGGCGTACTCGCCCCGGTGTCCCTCTACGCCGAGCAGAAGGTGGGCATCGAGAAGGCGCTGCTAGGCGAGCAGCGCGAGGGTCTCGAGCCCACCTGCCTGCGCTTCGCCACCGTCTACGGCAAGGCGCCACGGATGCGCTTCGACCTGACCGTGAACGAGTTCACCCGCGACCTGTGGGCCGACCGCCCGCTCGAGGTGTTCGGGGAGCTCTTCTGGCGCCCCTACGTCCATGCGCGCGACGCCGCCCTGGCGGTGCGCACCGTGCTCGAAGCACCATCCGAACGCACGGCGGGGGCGGTCTTCAACGTCGGTCACAGCGACGAGAACTACCGCAAGCTCGACCTGGTCGAGGTGATCACCGGCGCCCTCGGCCGCGGCGAGGTGGAGTACGTGAGCCGCAACGAGGATCCGCGCGACTACAAGGTCAACTTCGACAAGATCCACCGCGAGCTCGGATTCGAGCCGCGGATGCGGGTGCCCGACGGCGTGCGGGAGATGATCGCGGGGCTCGAGGCCGAGGAGTTCGGGGACCCCTTCGCCCCGATCCACTCCAACCTCGAGTCCGCACGACGCGGCCTGGAGGCCACCTAGAGACCGCTACTCTGCGACCTCGAAACCGGGAATGAGCCGAGGCAGCAGCTCCTCGTAGTCCTCCTGGGCCTGCTCGAAGTCGTCGTGGCGCCCGATGTCGAGCCAATAGCCGTCGTAGAGCCACGATCCCACGGGCGCACCCTGCTCGAGCAGCGCCAGGACGAGGTCCGGCATGTCGAAGCGCTCACCGGCGGGGACCACCGCCAGGGCCCGCGGCTCCAGGGCGTACACCCCCATGCTGACCACGTAGCCGAGTTCGGGCTTCTCCTCGTAGTCGGTCACCACGTCCACGGCTCGGGTGGTCCCGGCCACGCGCAACACTCCGTAGTCGATCGTCACCACGCGGCGGTGCGTCGCGACGGTCATGGCGTTGCCGGCGGCGCGATGGGCATCGAGGAACGAGCGGAAGTCGAGCGTCGTGAGCAGATCCCCGTTGAGCACCAGGAGAGTGTCGTCGTCGCCGAGCGCCGCCAGCGGCCCCGCGGTACCGAGCGGCTGCGGCTCGTCGTGGTACTCGATCTCGACCCCGAAGGTGCTGCCGTCGCCGAACACGGCACGGATGAGGTGTCCCAGGTAGCCCACGGCGAAGGTCAGCCTGGTGAAGCCGGCTGCCGCCAGCTGCCGGACCAGGATGTCGAGGATCGCCCGGTCGCCGATCGGCATGAGCGGCTTGGGGATCACCGTGGTGAAGGGCGCCAGTCGGCTGCCGCGCCCGCCGGCCAGGATCACTGCACGATTTGTCACGGGCGCACATTCTGCCTGCGAACCGTTTAACCTGCACGCCCACATCGCCTAACCGCGCGCCGGTCCAGGTCGGCACGGGGACGGGGGAACCATTATCTGGGGCGAATCGGCAACGGCCTTCGGGCCTCCGCCGGCGCGCGACTTCTTTCCGCGCGAGCCCGTCAGCTAACTCCGTAGGCGTTGAGAGAAGACGATGAGATGCCGCCCCAAAACGCTGCTCGCGCTGCTCGCATTCGCGATCGCCGCGGCCCTGCTCCCGGCCACGGTGAGCGCTCGCGGTGGCAGCTCCAAGGCCATGCTCGAGCGGGTCAACGAGGTGCGCCAGGGCCACGGGCTGCGGCCGCTGATGCCCGCGCCGATCCTGACGGCGGGCTCGAAGGCCCACAGCCGAACGCTGCTGGCGGCGGGGTCGCTCTGGCACGCTTCGCTCAATGCGGTGGCGGCGCGCTACGGCCGCGCGGGCGAGGTGCTGGCCATGCACTCCGGCGGGCGGGCGAGGATCCGCTTCACGGTCAACGCCTGGCTCAACTCGCCTCCGCACCGGGCGATTCTGCTGAGCCCGAGCTTCCGGCGCGGCGGCGCCGGCCGGGCCAGTGGCCGCTTCGGCGGCGGGCCCGGAACGGTCTGGGTTCTGCGCACCGGCTGACGGCGCGCGGCCGTCAGCCCTCCGGCTCCTGCATGAGCGCCGGCCGGCGGCCCAGGTAGTACGGAGAGACCTCACTGCGCGCTCCGATCACCACGGTGCCCAGCGGCGGCCGCTCCATGGTGTCGAGCAGCTCGCGCAGGTCGGCGGCGCGGTAGACGGTGAGGCGATCGAGCCGGTTGACCAGGATGGTGTGATCCGCCTGCCTCGCGAGCATTGTGGCGTCGGCGATGCCGAGCAGCGGCGGCGCGTCGAGGAGGATGTAGTCGTAGTCGCGCCGGTGCAGGGCATCGATCGCCACCGGCAGCCCCGGCCCGGCGATGAGCTGGCCTGGATCCTTGGCCTGGCTGCCGCTGGTGATCACGTGCAGGCTGCCGTGCCGGCCGTCTCCCTCGCCCCTCTCGATGATGACGCGGATGGCCTTCCCGATCACCGCGTCGAGGTCGGCGTTCTCCCACTGGGCCTCGGTGAGGATGTCCGACAGACCCACGCCGAGCTCGAGCGAGAACAGCTCGTGCAGCCGGGGCACCCGTAGATCGGCCGACACGAGAAGCACGCGGTGCCCGGCCCGCACCAGCGACTTCCCGAGCCGCGAGCTGACCGTCGTCTTGCCCTCCCCGTGAACCGCGCCGGTTATGAGGACCACGCTGTGAGCGTCGGGAGGCACCATCAGCTCGAAGGAGGTGCGGAGCGTCTCGTAGGCCTCGGCCTCGGCTCCGCTCAGCAGGCGCACGCGGCGCTGCAGCTTCGTTCCGCGGACGTAGGGGATGCCGGCGAGCACCCTGACGCCCAGCAGGCGGCCGAGCTCGCGCGGGTCGGAGATGCGGGGCGAGAGCTGGTCGCGAGCCAGGGCGATCAGCACGCCCAGGACGAGCGATCCGAACAGCGCCAGGATCACGTTGCGCAGCGGCCGGGGCGAGGTGGGGCTGGACGGGACCTCGGCGCGCCCGGCGACCTGGAGGTCGGACCCTGCGCTGCCCTCGCTGACGGTGAGCTGGCTCAGACGCTCGCGGATGGCGGCGATCTCGGCCGTGGCCGACGGGCTCGGCGACGCCTCGAGCCGGTCGATCTCCTGCTGCAGGCGGCTGCGCGCGCTGGCGATCCGATCGCGTTCGATCTCCACGCGCTCGGTCACGAAGGTGTCCGACACCGCGTTGGCGATATCCGCGGCTTGCCGAGCGTCCTCGTCGCTCGCGGTGACCTCGATGATGTTGGCCTGGCTGGCGTCCGGGTCCACCTGTGACTCGACCTTGCCCTCCAGCGACTCCTCGTCCTCGCCTTCGAGCTCCTGCGCCGCCTGCTGCAAGACCCGTGGCGAGGTGACCAGCGCGTTGGTGGTGGCCAGCTGGCGCGTGGTCGACTCGGCGTCGCTGTCCAGGCCCGCGGCCGTGGGGTCGAAGACCAGCTGGGTGGAGGCCTTGTAGGTGGACGGGAGCAGTAGCGACACCGCCAGCACCACGCCGCTGACCAGCAGGACGATCGCCAGTATCAGCCGGCCGTTGCGCCGGATGGCGTCCAGGTAGCGACGCACATCGACGCTCTCGTCCCCGCGCACGGGCTGCCCTGGGCTCGCCGCCGACAAAGCAGGCGCAGCTTAGAAGATCTGGCGGCGCTTCCCCGGCGCTAACCGTCTCCCGGCTCGCGGCGCGGTACCAGCACCGCGCGCTTGAACTGGGCCACGAGCGTGCCGTCCTGCTTGTGGACGCGCGTGTGCACGCGCACGATTCCACGATCTGGCTTGGAGCTCGAGGGACGCACCTCCAGCACCTCGCTCTCGGCGTACAGAGTGTCCCCGTGGAAGACCGGAGCGGGATGCGAGAGCTCCTCCGTGGCCAGGTTCGCGATGGCCTTGCCCGACACGTCGGCCACCGACATCCCCAGCGCGAGTGAGTAGACGAGCGGCCCCACCACCACGTTTCTGCCCTGCTGGGACTGCGCTGCGTACACGTCGTTGAGGTGCAGCGGGTGATGGTTCATCGTGATCAGGCAGAAGAGATGATCGTCCGCCTCGGTCACGGTCTTCGCCGGCCAGTGCTGGTAGACCGCGCCCTGCTCGAACTCGTCCAGGTAGCGACCGTAGGGACGCGCCCCGGTCGCCTCACGCGACGCCTGATCCAGCGCCGGGTGGTGCGATTCGTCGGTCATCGGTGTGACTTCTCCAGTGCTCGGTTTGAGAGGCGGGCATCCTATCCGCGGGCCGCTCGCCGCCCCGCAATTCGTACATTCGTCTAGGGGAACAGGGATCCGGCGCGTGGTTCAGACGAATCCGGCCGATTCCCCGTTGTGTGGCCCGTGCCACCACTCTCCATGCCTTGCTGGGGCTCGTCACGCTGTTGTCCATGTTCGGATCGGAGTCTGCCTCGGCCAACCCGTCCGACGTGGGCAGCGTGCGCTTCGTGAAGGAGGCCAACACCGCGTTCGACCCGTACACGCGGTCGCCGTCGCCTGCCCAGGCAGCCTGGATGCGCGAGCACTTCTTCCGGCAGAAGACCTACACCCCCTACTTCGACGAGCGCACGCGATGGTACGCCGGCGCCTGGGCCTACAAGGACCTGTACGCGATCTATCGCGATTCCGAGCTGGCCCGAGAGCGGGCGGACTGGATCCTCAGAGACGCCCAGGACCGCAGGCTCTACATCCCCTGGGGCTGCGAGGCCGGAACCTGCCCGCAGTACGCGGCCGACATCAGCAACCCCGAGTTCCGCGCACACTGGATCGACGAGGCCCGGCGAACGCTCGCCCAGGGCTACCGGGGTCTGTTCATCGACGATGTGAACCTCGAGTTCCGAGTCGGAGCCGGCGACGGGGTCGAGCGCCCGCCGATGGACCGGGCCACCGGCCGGACGATGACTCACGCGGCCTGGCGCGGCCACGTGGCCGACTTCGTCGAGCAGATCCGGCGTGAGCTCCCCGGTGTCGAGATCGCCCACAACCCGATCTGGTTCGCCGGCCATTCCGATCCCGACACCGCGAGGGCGTTGCTGGCGGCCGACTACATCGCCCTCGAGCGGGGCGTGAGCGACGACGGGCTCACCCCCGGCGGTGGCCGCTACGGGTTCGAAACGCTGCTCGACCACGTCGATTGGCTGCACCAGAACGGCAAGGCCGTGGTCTGGGACGCCTACACCTCCACCCGCGAGGGGGCCGAGTACAACCTCGCCACCTATTTCCTCACCGGCGGCGGGCGCGACGGCATTCGCACCGACTACCGAGCCCTGCCCGACGACTGGTGGCGGGGCTATGACGTCCGCCTCGGGGAGCCCCGCAGCGGGCGTTACCGGTGGAACGGGGTGCTGCGCCGCGACTTCGCCGGCGGCTACGTGCTGGTGAACGGCCCGGGCTCGCCCACCCGGACCGTGCAGCATCCGCCGGGGGCGACCAACGCCGACGGCAGCGGCGCCCCGAGCGGCACCCTGCCCGCGGCCAGCGGGGCGATCGTCCTGACCGGCGACGCCGCTGCGCCGGCACGCGGCGGACTGAGCCTCAACGTGGTCACCAACCCACGCCGCCGCGCGCTGGAGGGCTCGCCGGGGCGGGCGAGCGGGGCTCGCTCGGCTCGGCTTCGCCGCACTGTTCTGATCAGGGGCCGCACGACAACGGCACGCCGGGGCCGCCTGCGGCTGCGCGTCGAACGGCGTCAGGGCCGGGCCTGGCGCATGACCAAGGCGGCTCGCAAGAGGCTCGGAAACGACCGCTCGGGGTTCGGCTACGTGTTTCGGCGCCTGCCCAAGGGCCGGTATCGCGTGAGCGCCAGCTACAGGCCTGCCAACGGGCGCCCCGTGAGCCGCACCCGCACGTTCCAACTGCACCGCTGAGACGGGTGGGGCCGAGGGCCTCCTGGCGCGGGTCTACAGTGACGGCATGAGCTCAGGCGGGTTCGCCGCCCGGCCGGCTCCTGGACCGGGCAACGTCGGGCGTTACGCCCTGATCGGTGCCTCCGGAGCCGCGCTGGCCCTGGTCGCGGCCGCGCTGGCCGTGGCGCTGTCGCGCAACCCGCCGGCCTGGAGCATCGTCGCTGTGGCGAGCCTCGGGCTGGCCTCGGTCACGGCCCTGGCCGTGCTCCGCTACGACGCCGCTGTCGCCCTGGGGATGCTGTGCCTCGGGGTGGTGTTCGTCGAGCCGGCGCCGCCCGACGCCGTCTTCGGGATCGTGATCGCGGTGGCGCTGGTGAGCGGGCGCTTCAGGATCGACCGGGCGCCCGCGTCCGTGCTCGGCCTCACCGCGCTCTTCCTACTGCTGAACGTGGCGTCCATGATCGAGGCCACCGATCCAGCCGTGGCCGCGCGCTTCTTTGCGATCACCGTCTATCTGGGGATTTTCGCCGTGTGGCTCAGCGGCTACGTGGACAGCGAGCGCCGCGCGCGCCTCATCGTGCGCGCCTATCTGGTCGGAGCGCTGGTCTCGGCCGTGATCGGGACGGTGGCTCTGCTCGCGCCGTTTCCCGGCGCCGAGGCCTTCGTCATCAACGAGCGGGCCCGTGCGCTGTTCAAGGACCCCAACGTCTACGGGCCCTTCCTGGTCCCGATCGCCCTCATCCTGATCGAGGAGATAATGCGCCCGCGCCTGTTGCGCAGCAGGCGGACGATCAAGCTGCTGGCACTGCTGGTGCTCATGATCGGCCTCGTGTTCTCGTACTCGCGAGGCGCCTGGGTCAACTTCGCCATCGGCGCGGTCGTGATGCTCGGGGTGATGGCGGTGCGCAAGGGCGGGGGCCGGCGCGCCATGGCGACGATCCTCGTCCTGACCGTCGGAGCCCTCGGCATCGTGGCGGTCATATCGGTCACGGGGTCGCTCGACTTCATCCAGGAGCGGGCTCAGCGCCAGAGCTACGACACCGAGCGCTTCCAGGCGCAGCGGCGCGGCATCGAGTTCGGTGAGACCCATGTGTTCGGGATCGGACCGGGCCAGTTCGAGGTGCTCACGCCGGTGGTGTCCCACAACACCTATGTGCGCACCCTCGGGGAGCAGGGCGTACTCGGGCTGTTCGCCTTCGTCTCGCTCATCTTCGCCACGCTCGTGATCGCCGGCCGCAACGCGGCGCTGGGACGGGACACCTACGGGATCGGAGCAGCGCCCCTGCTGGGCGCCTGGGCAGGCCTCGCCGTGGAGTCCTTCTTCGTCGACACGCTCCATTGGCGCCACCTCTGGGTGGTGGCCGGCCTCATCTGGGCCGGCGCGATGGTGACGGGTCGTCGATGAGCGCCGGCGACACCGGCCACGAGCAGGGCGGAGAGCACTCCACACCCCGGCGGATCGCCCGCAACGCCTTCATCCGCTCGGCCGGCGAGGTCGTGGCCAAGGCGGCCTCGGTCGTCTTCTACGTCGTCATGGCCCGCGAGCTGGGCAGCGATGGCTTCGGCGACTTCATGTTCGCGCTGTCCCTCACCGGCGTCCTGTTGCTGGGCTCCGGGTTCGGCATCGACGACCTCACCTTCATGGACGTGGGCCGCGACAAGCGCCGTTCCGGCGATTACCTCGGCGACGCCGTGGCGATCAAGCTGCTCAGCAGCTTCGTGCTGCTGTCCGTGGCAGCCATTGCCGTGAACATCGCCGACTACTCGGATGAGGCGCGCATGGCGGTGTACCTGGTGGGAGCCGGCAACGCGGTGGAGACGATGGCCTGGAGCTGGCACGCGATCTTCGGCGGCCACGAGCGACTCGAGCTCACCTCCGTGGCGGTCATCGCGCAGCGCACCGTCACCGCGGTGGCAGGGTCAGTGATCCTTCTCAACGGAGGCGGGCTGGTGGCCGCGAGCTGTGTCTTCCTCGGCGGGGCGCTTTTGGGGCTGCTGGTGAGCCACGTCCAGCTGCGCCGCCTGGTCCCGTGGCTGCGGATGCGCACGAGCCACCGGCGCTGGCTTCCGCTCATCAAGGCCGGCTTCCCGATCGGCGCGGTGACGCTCCTGTTCGTGCTGCTGATCAAGCTCGACACGGTGCTGCTGTCCTTCCTCGAGGGCGGCGACAACCGCCAGGTGGGCTACTACAGCGCGGCGTACCGCCTGGTGGAGGCGACGATGTTCCTCAGCTGGATCTTCTCCCACGCCGCGCTCCCGTGGCTGGCGCGCCAGGAGGACGAGGGGGTGGGCCTGGCTCGCGGCTGCGAGGTGGGGTTCAAGGTGCTCACCGCGGTGCTGATGCCCCTTGGCGTCGGCTTCGCCGTGCTCGCGCCCCAGCTCACCGACCTCTTCTACGGCAGTGCCTACGACGACGCGGTCACGCCGCTGCGCCTGCTCGGGCTGATGACCGTGCTGTACGGAATCAACTTCTTCGCCTCCACGATCCTCGTCGCCCGCGGGCGACCCGGCGGCTTCACGCGCGCGGCCCTCGCCATCATCGCGCAGAACATCGTCTTCAACCTCATCCTGATTCCGATGTACGGCGCCTCCGGCGCCGCCTTCAACGCGGTCCTCTCCGGGGTCCTGCTGGCCGGCCTCGCGGTGCGCCAGGTGGGCCTGATCACCCGCCCGATCGGCCCGGTGCGGGCGTTCGCGGGGCCACTTCTGGCAGGCGCGGCGATGGCAGGGGCCGTGCTCGCCGCCGGTCTGCCCCTGATTCCTTCGGCCGTGCTCGGGGCCGTGGTCTACCTGGCCACGCTCGCTGCGCTCGAGCGCCTGCTGCATCCGGACGACGTGGAGCTGGCGGTGTCGATCGCCAAGAACAGATCCGAGCAGCCGCTCGAGCCGCAGCCGGGCTGAGCCCTATCGCAGCCGGCGCACCAAGGGCATGTGCGCGAGAGCGCGCTTGACGGGCGAGTGCTCCGGGAACAGCGGCCGCCGGCCGTAGACGACGGGGAACAGGGCCTGGTAGACGAGCCCCAGGCTGGACTCCCGGCGGTGGCGGGCGAGCGATCGGAACAGGTCGGGGTGGAGCGCCTTGAGCTGGTCGTAGACGAGCGCGTGGTGCCGCCGGGCCTCGGCGAGCTGCCGGCCTTCGTGCTGACGGTAGCCCCACACCACGATGTCGTGGCCCACGTGCACCCCGCGGTGGCCGCGTTCGGCGAGGGCCATCCAGAGGTCCCAGTCCTCGTACCCGTGGAGCCGGTCCCGCTCGCTCCAGCCCCCGAGCGCGCGGACCACCTCGGTTCTGAACAGTGCCGAGGTGGGGTACTCGTTGATGAAGGCGATGCGGTAGGCGTCCAGCCGGGGCGGCATGCGCCGCAGCTCGGCCCGGCCACCGAGCTCCAGATAGTCACCGAAGGCAGCGGCGGGACGATCCGGGGCGTCGAGTCGATCAGCGAGCTTGGCCAGCGCTCCCTCCATCGCCACATCGTCCGAGTCGAGGGTGAACAGGAAGCGTGTCTCCGCTGCCGCCAGAGCGGTGTTGCGGGCGGCTGCGGCTCCGCGGTTCCGGTCGTGCCTGAGGACCGTCACGCCGGACGACTCGAGTCGCTCCAGGACGGAGGTCGTGGTGGGGTCGTCCGATGCGTCGTCCACCACGATCAGGGCGACCGGCTCGCGCTCACGCACCGAGTCGATCGCCTCCTCGATGAACTCCCCGTCGTTGAAGCAGGGCATGGCCACCGTGACCCGCGGCTCGCTCAACGAGCTCTCCCCTCCGCCCGGGGGCATACGATCGGGGGGTGCGGAGGGTACTTCTGGTGATGGAGCCGCCCGACGGAGGAGTGGCCGAGAACGTCCTGCGTTTGGCGCTGGGCCTGCCCCGGTACGGCTGGCAGCCGTACGTGGCCGGTCCGGCCGAGGCCGTCACCTACACCCGTCTGCGCGAGGCCGGAGTGCCGTTCGTGCGCCTGCCCCTCGAACGCGGCTTCGGCACGCCCGCCGCCGACCTCTCGGCCCTGCGCGGCCTCGCCGCGATCCTGCGCCGGGAGCCGTTCGATCTCGTCCATGCCCACTCGGCCAAGGCCGGCGTGGTGGGCAGGCTCGCGGCCAAGGTCGCGGGCACACCGGTGGTCTATTCGCCTCACTGCTTCCCGTTCGTCGGTCCCTGGGGACCGCCGCGCCGGCTGTTCGCGCTCTCGGTGGAGCGGGCTCTCGGGCCCCTGAGCGACGCCATCCTGTGCGTCGCGGACGAGGAGCGCCAAGTTGCTCTCGAAGAGCGAATCGTCCCCGACCGCAAGCTCCACGTGGTCCACAACGGGTCGCCGTCCTGCCCGCGCGATCTCGTCGCCGACGAGAACCTGGCCGCTTTCCGCGGTGAAGGCCCACTGGCCGCGTGCCTCACCGTCCTGCGTCCCCAGAAGAGCGTCAGCGTGTTCATCGACGCGGCGCCCCGGGTGCTGGCGGAGGTGCCCAGCGCACGCCTGGCCGTGGTCGGTGACGGGCCACTGCGGTCGGAGCTCGAGGCCCAGGCCGAACGAATGGAGCTCGATCCCGAGCGCTTCCGCTTCTTCGGTTTCGAGCCGCCGGCCGCGCGCCAGCTCGGCTCGATCGACGCGTTCGTGCTCCCCTCGTCCTGGGAGGCCTTCGCCATCTCCATTCTCGAGGCCATGGCCTGCGGGGTCCCGCAGGTGGCCACCGACGTGGGCGGCACCTCCGAAGCGCTGATCGACGGCGAGACGGGCCTGCTGTGCCCGCCGGGGGATTCGTCCGCGCTCGCGGACCGGCTGGTGCGAATCCTGAGCGACGATCCCGGGCGCGCGGCGATGGGTGCAGCGAGCCGCGAACGCCACGACCGGCTCTTCACGGTCGAGCGGATGGTCGAGCGCACGGCCGATCTCTACGAGCGCATGCTCGGCGGGACCCTGGACGAAGCTCGTCACAGCGCCGCGCGTCCTGCCCGGTCGAGCTCCTCGTAGACCGCGCGAATCCGCTCCACCGTCCGGTCGAAGGTGAACCGCTCTCGCACACGTTCGTGCCCCCGGCGGCCTACCTCGCGCGACAGCGCGGGTTGCACGATATACGGCTCGAGGGCACGGGCGTAGCCCTCCGGGGTCCGGTCATCGACCAGCGTTCCGGCGTCTCCCACCACCTCGGCGATGCCCTTCTCGTTAGGCCCGACTGCGGGCAGCCAGTGGCTCATCCCCTCCATGAGAGCGAGCGGAGCACCCTCGGCGGGCCGGCCACGCATGCGGCGGGAGGTCATGGCTACCACCCGCGCACTGCGGTAGGCCACCTCGAGGTCGTCGATCCAGCCGATCTGGCTCCGGTCGGCCATCCCCACGCTGGCCGCGTGGGCACACAGCTCCTCGCGGTGCCCGGGGGCCGGCGGATAGTCGGGTCCGCCAATGACGAGCCGCACGTCCTCGTGCCCGCTGGTCCTAAGAATGGACGCCGCGTCGATCAGCTCCATGAACCCCTTGCGCGGATCCATGCGGCCGACCGAGATGATGACCGGATCGCTTTCCAAAGCCGGGGGCGCGGGGTCGAGCTCAACTCCGGGGTAGGCCACTACCACGCGGTCTCGCACCTGCGGCCCAAGGAGATCCCCCATCGCCTGGCTCACGCAGATGATGCGATCGCAACGGACCGCGAGGCCGCGGGTCAGCGGCCCCTCGTACCCGTGGTCGTGCTTCATCCAGGCGATGGGTATGCCCAGCCGCCGGGCCAGGCGAACACCCAGAAGCGCGGCCTTGGTGCCGTTGGCGTGGATGAAGGTGAACCCCTGGCCCGCGAGCTCATCGGCCAAGCGGCGCGCCGCCTGGGGAAAACGCGCCACGGACCACCTCCCGGGCAGGTTTGCCACCCGGGTCGGCACCCCCGCCAGCTCCAGCCGGCTCGCGAGCCTGCCCTCGCTCATGACCACGGCTTCGGGCTCGATCGTGTCGCCCAATCGGTCGATCAGCTTGAGGAGCACCGACTCGGAGCCACCGTAGTCTCCGTAAGAGGCGAGGAACAGCGGTCGCATCGCCTCGCTCACGTGCGCGGAAGCTACCGGCGAGGCCGGACCGGCACAAGCACGGCTGGGCCGGCGCTAGGGTGCGCGGCGAAATGCGCAACCCAAGAGACTTCCTCAAGCCGCTCGCGATCGGCGCTCCGGACCCTCTCCCCGAGATCCCCTTCAGGCCCTCGCGGATGATCCACTTCCTCGACTTCTCGAACGAGAAGATGGTGGCCAAGGCGCCCGACATCGCCCCCAAGGTGGACATCCTGCTGGGCAACCTGGAGGACGCGGTGCCGGTGGACCGCAAGGAAGCCGCGCGGAAGGGGCTGATCCGGGTGGGCCGGGAGATGGATCTCGGCGAGACCTCGCTGTGGACTCGTGTCAACGCCCTCGAGAGCCCGTGGGTCCTGGACGACCTGACCCAGATCGTGGCCGAGATCGGCGACCGGCTCGACGTCGTGATGGTGCCCAAGGTCGAGGGACCGTGGGACATCCACTACGTCGACCGCCTGCTGGCGCAGCTCGAGGCCAAGGCGGGGCTCGAGCGCCCTCTGCTCGTGCACGCGATCCTCGAGACGGCCCAGGGCGTGACCAACCTCGAGGAGATCGCCACGGCCAGCCCGAGGATGCAGGGCATGAGCTTCGGCCCGGCCGATCTCGCCGCCAACCGGCGCATGAAGACCACGCGCGTGGGTGGGGGCCATCCCGGCTACCGGGTGATCGAGGACCCCTCCCCCGACGACCCCGAGGCGGCGCGCGCCTCCGCTCAGCAGGACCCCTGGCACTACTCGATCGCCCGCATGGTGGATGCCTGCGCAGGCGCCGGGATCCTGCCCTTCTACGGACCCTACGGGGACATCAAGGACGTGGACGGCTGCGAGGCGCAGTTTCGCGCCGCCTTCCTGCTGGGCTGCGTCGGCGCCTGGTCGCTGCATCCGGTCCAGATCGACATCGCGAAGAAGGTCTTCTCCCCCGACCCGGAGGAGGTCCGCTTCGCCAAGAAGGTGATCGAGGCGATCCCGGACGGCCGCGGCGTGCACATGATCGACGGCAAGATGCAGGACGACGCCACCTGGAAGCAGTGCAAGGTGATGGTCGACCTGGCCGAGATGCTGGCCCGCAAGGATCCCGAGCTGGCCGAGGCCTACGAGCTTCAGCCGGCCGGCGCCTGACGGCCGCCGGCCTCGAGCGCGTCCGGCAGCTCGGCGCGCGAGGCGATGCCCAGCTTGCGGTAGGCGCCGGTGAGGTGCATCTCGACAGTCCGGCGGGTGAGGAAGAGGGCCTCGGCGATCTCGCGGTTGCCCCGACCCTCCGTGGCCATCTCCGTGACTCGCCGCTCCTGGGGCGACAGCGAGTCAACGCCGTGGAGCGCGGGGCGACGGGGGCGCGCGCCGGTGGCTCGCAGCTCGTCCATCGCGCGATTGGTCTCAACCACCGATCCGCAGCGGTTTGCGAAATCGAGTCCCTCGCGAAGGGGACCGCGTGCGTCGCGCCGATGACCGCCGCGCCGCAGCGCGGCACCCTGGTCGATCAGCGCCCGCGCATGCGCCACCCGGAGCTCGGATCCGGCAAGGACCTCCACCGCCTCGCGCGCCCGCTCGGCCATCTCCTCGCTCGGGGCGAGCAGCGCCTGCACGCGCAGGGCTTCGCCGATCGGCTCCGGCGCGCCGAACCTGCGCGCGATCTCGAGCTCTTCCCGGATCAGCTCATCGGCCCGCTCGGGCTCATCCAGGCGGGCCGCGGCCAGTGCCGCATAGCTGCGCCACATCAGCGCCATCGGGTTGATGTAGGCGATCGCCAGGGCTCGCCTGCCGGCGTCCTCGAGATCCTTCAAGGCCGCGCTCGCATCGCCCAGCTGCAGTGCGAGCCGGCCTCGTGAGGCGAGCGCCTGGCAGCCGCTAAACGTTGCTGGGAGCTCGCCGGGAGGCCAGGCCTCGTCCAGGAACGTCGCCGCCTTGGCGAGAGTGCCGCGCTCGATGTAAGCGTCGGTGAGCGCGGACAGCACGGTGGGACGGACGATCGGGTCGTCTGCGGGGAGCAGGGGCAGGGCCTCGACCGCGTCGTCCTCGGCGCCGCGGACATCGCCGCTCCAGACTCGGCCGGAGGCACGCAGGCCGAGTGAGTTGGAGTAGAGGAGCGTCGAGCTCCGGGCCCTTCCTTCCTCCACGCCCGCCGTCCAAACCTCGATCGCCCGACTCAATCTCCCCGTGAGCGCGATCGCGACGGACGCGGCCGTCAGAGCGATCGACGTCGCGGGCGCCGCAAGCGCGGGATGCCCGGAGCGGACCTCCGCGAGCAGCTGCCCGTTCCCCCACGACGTCTCGGCGAGCTGCGCGACCTCCTTTGCGCTTCGGGCGGTGGTGGAGGCGAACACCACCGCGATCATGGCCAGTAGGCTGCGCTCGGCAGCTGTCTCACCACGACTCACCTCACGCTCGAGCGCCAGCAGCCGCCCAAACGTCTCGGCGCTCGGCATGCCGCCCACGAGGCGAGTGGCGGCGGCCTGGAACTCGAGACCCAAACGCAGCTCCTGATCGAGGTCGCCCGCCGCTTGGAGAAGCTCCTCGCAGGCGGCGACTGCTCCGGGTAGCTCGCCCGCCAGGAAGCGCACCATCGAGAGGCCGAGCGCCGCCTGCGCGAGTTCGGCCGGACTGCTCGACAGGCGCACGGCCTGCTCCATCCGGCCGGTCGCATCGGGCACTCGGGCGGCCGACTCGGCCGCTCCGAGGTCGAGTAGCAGCAACCGCCGCAGCGAAGCCGGGGCTTGTTCGTCGAGCGCCCGGCGCAGGAAACGCACCGCCTGGTCCGGGGCGCCCCGGTTGGCGGCCAGGCGCGCCGACTCGGTCAGCGCATCCAAGGCCCAGCGCTCGCCCGCCGGGCCGGCGGGGGCGGCGGCCAGCAGATGAGCCGCCGCGCGCTCGCGGCGAGCCGGGTCTGGAGCCAGCGCACGCGCAGCCACCAGATGCAGCTGCGCCCGCTCCGCCGGCGGGATCGAATCCTGGAGGGCCTGCTGGATGATCGGGTGTACGAACCTCGGCGGAAGGCCCGGGTGCAGGAGCTCGGCTTCGATGAGAGCATCCACCGCCTCCGTCGCCGCCTGGCGGTCGACTCCAGCGACCTCCGCGGTTTCGGTCAGTGAGGCATCGTCGCCAAGAACCGCCAGCGCCTGCGCCACGACCTCGACCGTTGGTGGGCGGTGGCGCAGCTGGGCGGCTACGAATCGGGCCACCGAGGGCGGGCCCATCGCGGCGACTGCGCCTGCGTCGAGGTTCGGGCGCTCTGCGACCTCCTCCTCCAGCGACGCGATGAGCTGACCCACGAGCAGCGGGTTTCCACCGGTCGTTCGCGCGCACTCGACGCAGACCTCATCCGCGGTCTGGGCGCCGAGCCTGCCGCGCACGAGCTCGCCGATCGCCGCCGTGCTGAGGGGCCGCGGCAGGATCACCGTCAGCGGGTCACGCTCCATCAGCCCCGATAGGGCCTCGGGCGCCGCCGCAGCGTCGCCGGTACGCACCGCGAGGATGACGCACGCCGGGATCTCCTCGATCCTGGCCTCCAGGTAGGCGAGGAACCGGAGCGACTGCTCGTCGGCCCAATGCGCGTCATCGACCAGCAGGGCGAGCGGTCGCTCCTCGGCCAACCGCGCGCAGAGCCAGTGCAGGCCGTGGAATCGTGCGAACAGAAGATCGTCCGCGGCCGCTCGGTCGAGAACCTCTTCGAACAACGGGCGCGCCAGCCCAGCGGCGCCTGCAAAGGCGAGTTCACGCTCGCGGTCCGACAGCGGCTCGACCATCGGCGCCAGCAACTGAACCACCACGCCGAGCGCGAACTCGCTCTCCATCACGCTGCCACGCGCCCGCAGGAGAACCATGCCCTCCCTCTCCGCCAGGTCCGCGGCCTCCCCCAGCAATGACGTCTTGCCAATCCCGGGAGCTCCCTTGATCACCACGGTCGCGCCCGAGCCGGCTGCTGCGCTGCGGAGGGGACCGCCGATCCGTTCCAGGTCGGCCTCGCGCTCCAGCAGGCCGGTCCGCGTCTTCAGATCCGTCATCTACCGCACTGCCGCCGTCGGACTGTCCATGTCTAGCTCCCGGCTCGCCCGGCAAAAGTCTACGGAGGGTCCACGTAGCGAAGCTCGTCCCGCCTTCCTTAGCGTGCCGAGGGATGAATTTCCGCATCCTGGGGCCGATCCAGAGTCAGCTGGAAGGCGGTCAGACGGCGCCCGTCCCGCGTGGGCGTGTGCTCTCGTTCCTCGCTCTGCTCCTCGTACACCGCGACGCCACGATGCACGTCGACCGGATCGTGGACGAGCTCTGGGGTAGCGCGGAACTCGGGAACGCGAAGAACGTGGTCCAAGTGGTGGCGTCGAGACTGCGCACGGCGGTCGGCGAGGGCGTCCTCGTCTCAGAGGGTGGCGGCTACGCCTTGCGTGTGCCCCGGGGGGCCGTCGACGCCGACCGTTTCGAGGACCGCTTGTCGCGAGGCGCGCAGCAGCTGGCCCGGCGGGAGCCCTGGCAGGCGGCCGGGACCTTGAGGGAGGCTCTCGGGCTCTGGCGCGGTCCGGCGCTGGTCGACGTCGGCTCTCACGGATTCGCCCAGCCGGAGATCGCGCGGCTCCACGATCTGCGTCTCACCTGCCTCAGCGAGCGACTCGACGCCGACCTGGCCTGCGGGCGCCACTTCGAGCTGACCGGCGAGCTCACGGCGCTGGTCAACGAACACCCGCTGCGCGAGCGGCTGCGCGCTCAGTTGATGCTCGCCCTCTACCGCGCCGGACGCCAGGTCGAGGCCCTGGCCGAATACCGCGCCGCTCGGCGCGCGCTCGTGGACGGTCTCGGCCTGGAGCCGTCACCCGAGCTGCGCGCCCTGGAGCGGGCGATCCTTCGTCATGAACTCGACCCGCCGCTGGCCACGTGCTCGACCCGAGCCGCATAGCGACCCGCCGGCCGCCGGGGCCGGCCCCTCTCGCTCGCCTCCTGGGATCCGACACCTCTGTCCCGTGCGTGGACGGCCGCAGCCGACGCTACGTCAACCTGGACTACGCGGCCAGCACGCCGGCCATGGAGGAGGTCTGGGAGGCCGTCGAGGCCTTCATGCCCTGGTGCAGCAGCGTTCACCGGGGGAGCGGGCTCAAGTCGCAGATCTCGACCGCCGCGTTCGAGGGCGCGCGCGAGGATCTGTCCCGCTTCGTGGGCGGCCGCGCCACCGACGGTGTGGTCTTCGTGCGCAACACGACCGAGGCGGTCAACGTCCTCGCCGCCGCGCTCCCGGGGGATACGCGGGTGCTCAGCACGCCGGTGGAGCACCACTCCAACATGCTGCCGTGGCGGCGTCATCGCACGCAGATCCTGCCGTTCACGGACTGCCGGGAGGAGCTCGTGGCGGCTTGTGAGGAAGCACTGCGCGGTGGGCAGATCGACCTGGTCGCGGTCACCGGCGCCTCGAACGTCACCGGGGAGGTCTGGCCGGTCGCGGAGCTCGCGGAGCTCGCCCACCGCCACGGCGCGCGGGTATTCGTCGACGCCGCCCAGCTCGCCCCGCACCGCCCTCTCGACATGGCGAGCACGGGAATCGACTTTCTGGCCCTCTCGGGCCACAAGCTCTATGCGCCGTTCGGAGCCGGAGCGCTGATCGGCGACCGAGCCTTCCTGGAGGAGCAGATGCCGCTGCTGCAGGGCGGCGGAGCGATCAAGTGGGTCACCCTCGAGGACGTCATCTGGGCAGAGGCTCCCGAGCGCCACGAGGCAGGCTCGCCGAACGTCGTCGGCGCGGTGGCACTGGGAGCCGCCTGTCGCTGCTTGGCGGAGCTCGGAATGCACGTCGTGGCCGAGTACGAGCGGGAGCTCACCGCCCACCTGCGGACCGGCCTGTCCACCGTGCCCGGCCTGCGCGCGCTGGCCCTGTGGCCGCCGGGCTCGGTCGACACCGTGGGAGTGGCCGCCTTCGACCATCCGCGCTACCCGCACGCGCTGCTCGCCGCCGTCCTCAGCGCGGAGCACGGGATCGGCGTGCGCAACGGCTGCTTCTGCGCGCACCCGCTCATCACGCGCTTGCTGGGGATCCCCGACACTGAGGTGGACCGGCTGACACGCGGCCTGCGCGGGGGCGCGCTGCCCGCCCTGCCCGGGGCCGTGCGCGCCAGCATCGGCCTCGGCACCACACTCGACGACGTCGACACGCTCCTAGACGCCCTTCACGAGATCACGCGTACGGGACCGCGGGTCCGCTACGCCTACGACCGCGAGAGCGATGAGTACCGGCCGGCCGGCGACCCGCGGTGCTGGCCGCAGCTGCCGTTCAGCACGTACAGGGCTGCGGCCTAACCGCCGTGGACGGCCGGGCGACGTAGCCTGCGAGCCGGGCGGGGCCGGCGCCGAGGCACGAACCGGGCCAGCACGGGCCGAACGGAGCGCCCGAGGCGCTGCCGTCGTGGCGGCGGCGGCTCGCCCCGGTCGAGCGCCCGTGAGGCGAGAGTGGCGAAGAGTGCTCCCGATGGCATGGGGCCAGGCTGACCGCACCCGCTTTCTGATCGCTTTCAGTCGGTCGGCTCGCTAGGGTTCCCGCCCCCCTATGAGGTTCTTCGAATACG
The DNA here is from genome assembly GCA_963808545.1 of uncultured Thermoleophilaceae bacterium. GTDB lineage: Bacteria > Actinomycetota > Thermoleophilia > Solirubrobacterales > Thermoleophilaceae > JACVRW01. Next base: position 322,039 of record CAWEGB010000011.1, read on the forward strand.
AGGCCCGCGAGATCGTCAAGCGGGCCGGCATTCCCGTCACCGACTTCGGCTTCGCCACCACGGCCCAGGAGGCGCGCGAGATCGCCCACCGGATCGACGGGCCGACGGTGGTCAAGTCGCAGGTCCTCACCGGCGGTCGCATGAAGGCCGGCGGGGTCAAGTTCGCCGACTCTCCGGACGAGGCGGCCGATCACGCCGAGGCAATTCTCCAGCTGGAGATCGGCGGCCACATGCCGCGCGGAGTCCTGGTCGATCCCAAGGCCGATGTGGCCCAGGAGTACTACGCGGGCGTGGTCTGGGACGGGCTGCGCAAGCAGCCGGTGATGATCTTCTCGCCGGTCGGCGGCATCGACATCGAGCAGGTGGCCGAGGAGCAGCCCGACAAGGTGGGCCGCCGGCACTTCTCGACCATCCAGCCGTTCAGCGACTTCATGGCCAAGGAGGTGATCGCCTCCACCGGCGTCACCGGCCGCCGGCTCACGCGCATCACGCCGATCCTCACGCGGCTGGCCCGGCTCTTCCTCGAGCGCGACATGACGCTGGCCGAGATCAACCCGCTGGGCGAGCTCGCGGACGGGTCCTTCGTGGCGCTCGACGCCCACATGGACATGGAGAACGAGGCCCGCCCGCGCCAGAAGGCGCTCCTCACCGAGCTCGGCGTCGGCGACGAGGAGACCCGGCAGGCGCGCGAGCCCACGGCCTTCGAGCTCGCCGGCGAGGAGGTCGACGCCATGGATCATCGTGGCGTGGCCGGCAACGTGACCGAGTTCGACGGCGATCTCGGCCTCGTGATCGGCGCCGGTGGCGGCTCGCTCACCCTGTTCGACGCGGTCCGCGCCCACGGCGGCCGACCCGCCAACTACTGCGAGATCGGCGGCAACCCGTCGGTGCGCAAGGCCGCCGGCCTGGCCAAGCTCGTGCTCCAGAAGCCCGGTGTGGACAAGATCGCGGTGATGATGTCGATCGTCTCCAACACGCGGGTGGACATCGTGGCCCGCGGCGTGATCAAGGCCTGCCTCGAGCTCGGCCACGACCCCGCGGAGAAGATCGCCATCTTCCGCATTCCGGGCGCCTGGGAGGAGCAGGGCTTCAAGATCCTCGAGAAGTACGGCGTCGAGTACTGCGACCGCAGCGTGTCCATGCACGAGGCGGCTCGGAGGGCGGTCGAGAAGATCCAGGGGGCGCCTGCGTGAGCATCCTCATCGACGCGAGCACCACCTTCATCGTCCAGGGCATCACCGGCCGCGAGGCGGTCAACCTGACCCGCGAGTGCCTCGACTACGGCGCGGGCGCGAAGGTGGTCGGCGGAGTGACCCCTGGGCGGCTGGGGCGCGAAGTGCACGGCGTGCCCGTGTTCGACACCGTGGCCCAGGCGGTCGAGCACCACGGCGCTCCCATCTACGGCTCGGTGGTCACCGTTCCGCCGGCCTTCACCAAGGACGCCGTGTTCGAGGCCATCGAGAACGGCGTCGAGCTGATCGTCATCGTCACCGAACGCATCCCCCGCGGCGACGTGGCTCAGATGGTGGAGCTCGCCTCGGCCCGAGGCGCGCGCATCATCGGCCCCAACTGCCTCGGGATCATCGTGCCCGACGTGATCAAGATGGGCGGCATCGGGGGACCGGCCAAGGACGCGGCCAAGGCCTACTCGCCGGGCACCGTGGGGGTCATCTCGCGCTCCGGTGGCATGACCACCGAGATGTCCTCCACGCTCACCGCGGCGGGCCTCGGCCAGTCCACGGCCGTCTCGATCGGCGGCGACGCGATCATCGGCTCCACCTACGCCGAGCTCATGCCGCTGTTCGCGGGAGACGGCCAGACCGAGGCGATCGTGATCTACACCGAGCCCGGCGGCCGCATGGAGGCCGAGCTCGCCCGCTGGGTGACCGAGAACGACTCGAAGACCCCGATCGTCGCGTTCATGGCGGGCCGCTTCATGGACGAGATGCCGGGGATGAGCTTCGGCCACGCCGGCACGATCGTCGAGGGCAAGGAGGACACCGCCGCCGAGAAGATCGAGCGCCTGGCCGCCGCCGGGATCGTGGTGGCCGAGGAGATCGCCCAGATACCCGCGCTGGTCAAGGAGCGCCTGGGGGTGGCTGCGTGAGCTCCGGCCGCGAGACCCTGAACGGGATCTTCATCGACGTGGAGGTGTCCGACTCCGTACGCGGCGACGCCGACCTGGCCCGCCGGCTGGAAGAGGCCTGCCCCGTCGACATCTTCGCGACCAGTGAGAGCGGCGTGCAGATCGTTCCCGAGAACCTGGACGAGTGCGTGCTGTGTGAGCTGTGCCTCGACGCCGCACCGCCGGGCACGGTTCGGGTGGTGAAGCTCTACGACGACGGGGCGGCGCTGGAGCGGGCGCCTCAGCGCTGAACCGGCATCAGCTGCGCACGAGTTGACGCTGGATGACGTTCCCGAGCAACTTGGTCACCGCCGGGTCGCCGGTGACCCGCACGTGCCCGCGCTCGTAGGCGTCGACCCATTCCCTCAGCGTGCCCTCCGCCGCGAGGTGGTTGAACTCCGGCCGGTTCACCGACACGTCGATGCGGGCGTCGCCCGCGGGATCCTTGGTGACCTTGGGCCCCGGGATCTCCACGCGCCAGATCGGAACGTCGGTGCCACGGGCGCGCAGCTCCAGCCGGACCACGAGCTTCACCTGCTTCAGCGACGGCACCTGCTCCTGTAGGCGCCCGACGGCCTGGGTGATCAGCGTCCTGGTGTCGCCGGAGCTCACTGAGCCCAGACTCTATGGATTACCTCCGCGGGGCGTCCAGCCCCGCGGTCCGACCCGACCTTCGACCTCCGGTCTCAGATTCGATTGCGCTCGAGCAGCTTCTTGCCGATCACCATGCGCTGGATCTCGGAGGTGCCCTCGCCGATCAGGAGGAGCGGAGCGTCGCGGTACAGACGCTCGATCTCGTACTCCTTCGAATAGCCGTAGCCGCCGTGGATGCGGAAGGACTCCTCCACCACCTCCTTGCCGGTCTCCGAGGCGAACAGCTTGGCCATGCCCGCCTCGAGATCCGAGCGCTCGCCGGCATCCTTCATGCGGGCCGCCTTGAGGGTGAGCAGGCGTGCCGCCTCGATCTTGGTGGCCATGTCGGCCAGCTTGAACTGGATGGCCTGGTGCTTGGCGATCTGGCGCCCGAAGGTCTTGCGCTCCTGGGAGTAGCGCAGCGCCAGCTCGAGGGCACGCTGGGCGATGCCGACGCCGCGCGCGGCCACGTTCACCCGGCCCACCTCGAGTGCGTCCATCATCTGCCCGAAGCCCTTGCCCAGCCCGTCCTCCTCGCCGCCGAGGATGCGCTCAGGCGGACAGCGGAAACCGTCGTACACGAGTTCGGTGGACTCGACGCCCTTGTAGCCGAGCTTCTTGATCTGGGGCGGCACCGTGAGCCCTTCGACCTGCGCCTCACCCGGGGTCTTCTCGGTGATGAAGCAGGTCATGCCCGTGTGGGCCGGCTCGGCCTTCGGGTCGCTCTTCATCAGCACGAAGACCACCCCCGAGCGGAGCCCGTTGGTGACCCACATCTTCTGCCCGTTGAGCTCCCAGTCGCCGTCGCCGGTCTTCTTGGCGCTGGCCTTGATGCCCTGCACGTCCGAGCCCACCTCCGGCTCCGACAGCGAGAACGCGGCGCGGATCTCACCGGTGGCCATCTTCGGGAGGAAGTAGTCCTTCTGCTCGTCTGTGCCGAACTTCAGGAGCAGGTAGGAGCCGATGAAGTGGGTGTTGACGATGCCCGAGACCGAGATCCAGCCGCGGGAGAGCTCCTCCACGATCATCGTGTAGGTGGTGAGGTCGAGGCCCATTCCCCCGTACTCCTCGGGAATGGTCACCCCGAACAGGCCCAGCTCCTTCATCTGCTCGACCACGCCGTCCGGGAAGGTGTCCTCGTGGTCGTGCTCCTCGGCCACGGGCAGCACCTCGTTGTCGACGAACTGCCGGACCATCTCCGTGATGGCCTTCTGGTCGTCGGTCTTCTCGGTGAAGGGGTTCGTGGCTACTGCCATGGCTGCAGGCGCGCTCCGGAGTCGTTGACTGGTGAGTCAACAGAGGATATCCCGCCGCGCCGGTCGCGCGAAAGCGTGAAACGCGGCGGACGTTGGTCTGGCAGTGGACAGCACCTTCCATCGGCGCCGCGGCGCTCGCCTGGCCCTGCTCGGCGCCGTCCTCACAGCGCTGTTCGCGGCCGCTGCCCCGGCACCGGCGGCCACCTACCCGCCGGACTTCGAGGAGCAGGAGCTCGTAGCCGGGCTTACCCGCCCGATGGCCGCCGCCTGGGCGCCGGACGGGCGCATGTTCGTGGTCGAGAAGGACGGGCTGCTGAAGGTCGTCAACGAGGGCTCACAGACCGCGATCCAGATCGCCGACTACCGCAATCAGGTCAACTCACAGCACGACCGCGGCCTGCTGGGCGTGGCCGTCGACGGCCAGTTCGCGACCAACCCGTTCGTGTACCTGCTCTACACCTACGACCTGCAGCCTGCGCTCGCGGACTCGGACGGCCCGATGGTCTCCCAGCTGCTGCGGGTGAGGGTCAACGCCAACAATCAGGTGAGCGAACCGACGCCGATCCTCGGCACGTGGACCAGCGGTGTGTGCCCGGCCCCGGCCAACAACGTCGACTGCCTGCCGTCCGACGGGCTCTCGCACTCGATCGGCACCGTGCGCTCAGCGCCCGACGGCACGCTGTGGCTCGGCAGCGGCGACGCCGCGAGCTTCTCCACGGTGGACCCGACGGCCCTCCGGACCTACAACGAGCAGAGCCTGGCCGGGAAGATCATCCACGTGGACCGCAACGGGCAGGGAGTGCCCGGGCACCCGTTCTGTGCGGGCAACAGCCTCGCCGATGTGTGCACCAAGCTGCACGCCAAGGGCTTTCGCAACCCGTTCCGCTTCACCCTGCGGCCCGGTGGGGGGCTGGTGGTGGGCGACGTGGGCTGGAACGAGCGCGAGGAAGTGGACCTCGTGCCGGCCACCGGCGGCCAGAGCTTCGGCTGGCCCTGCTACGAGGGCAGCATCCAGACCCCGGGCTACAAGGACCTCGATGAGTGCAAGGCCGAGTACGCCCGAGCGCCGGGCGCGCACCGCCCACCGGTCATCGACTACCCCCACGACGTGATGTCCCGGTCGGTGATGGGCGGTCCCGAGTACGACGGCCTGCGCTACCCGGGGGCATACCGCAACTCGATCTTCTACGCCGACTACAGCGGCGGCTTCATCAACCGCCTCGTGCCGGGCGCGGGCGGAACCTACGCGAGCCAGCCCTTCGCCAGCGGCTGGGGCGGAGTGGCACTCGAGGAGGCGCCGGACGGCGACCTCGTGGTCGTCGACCCGGGCTCCTTCGGCGACGGCGAGGGCGCGGTCCGGCGCATCGCCTACAGCCCGGGCAACCGCACCCCTACCGCCGGCATCTCGGCCAGCCCCACTTCCGGTCCGGCGCCGCTCACGGTGAGCTTCGACGCACGCAGCTCGACCGATCCCGACGGGGACCCGCTCACCTACAGCTGGAACTTCGGCGACGGCGAGACCGGAACGGGCCCGACCCCGACCCACACCTACGGACCCGGTGACCGCACGGCAGTGCTCACCGTGGACGACGGAGCCGGCCGCACCGACACGGCCGAGGTGAGGATCAGCTCGGACAACACGCTTCCCGCTCTGACCATTCGCGGCGACACCAGCTACCGCGGCGGCGCGCCCATCCGGCTGAGCGTCAGCGGGACTGACGCCGAGGACGGTCCCCTGCCGGCCACGGCCTTCGACTGGGACGTGAAGCTCTACCACGCCGACCACATCCACCCGATCACCACCTACGCCAACCGGGCGAGCATCGAGCTCGACGCCATCACCGATCACGACGCGGACGCCTACTACGAGGTGATCGTCACCGCGACCGACAGCCGGGGGGCGACGACCCGCTCCACCGCTCGCCTGCGACCACAGACCACGGCGTTCCGCCTGGACAGCTCCCCTCCCGGCGCGCCCCTGTCCTACGGGGGACGAGCCTTCGCGGCCCCCCGTGACCTCACTTCCGCCATCGGCTTCCTGACCAGCGTCAGCGCCGCTCAGAGCTTCACCACCGGCGGACGTACGTATGTGTTCGAGCGCTGGTCGGATAGTGGCGCCCGCGTCCACGACATCCGCATTCCGGCCGGGGCCAGCGGGCTGATCGCCGTCTACCGGGACACCAGCCCCGGCGCACCCACCCCGCCCGGGGGGCAGGCGCCGTCCGGAAGCGACGAACAGGGTCCGAAGCTGCGTCTGCTCGAGCTGAGCGCCCGGCGCGGCCGAGTGCGCGGCAGCGCGAGCGACCCCACCGGAATCGAGCGTGTGGCCGTGGCGATCCGCAGCCGCCCGGGCTCGAAGGGCTGCGCCTGGTGGCTCTCCCGCCGGAAGGCCATGAGTGGGGCCAACCGTTCCTGCAAGCGCCCGGCCTGGATCAGGGCGCGCCTCGTCCGGGCCGCGGGCGGCGTGCGCTTCGGCGTGCGGCTGGGCAAGCCTGTGCCTCCGGGCCGCTACCGGGTGATGGTCAAGGCCGTGGACCGGGCGGGCAACCCCTCGTCGCTCGCGTCGGGACGCTCGACGCTGCTACGGGTCGCGCGGGACTAGTAGCCGCGGGGGTGGCGCGCGACGAACTCGCTCGAGCGCCGCAGGGTGCGGCTCCAGCGCGGGCCGGTGCTCGGACCGGGCGCGTCGGCGTCGTGCATCGAGGTGTCGAAGCGGAAGCCGGCAATGACCACGTAGGCGTGCCCGCTGTGGGCGTACACCGTGATCCAGCGGCCGGTGCCCTCCTCACCCCAGCCCATCATGGCGCCGCTCGGGAGCGGCGAACGCAGGAAGCGACCGCCGTAGAGCGCGTAGGAGACGGCACCCGAGCAGTCGTAGCCGGAGTCGAGGCGGCCCTTGCGGTAGAGCTGGTGCCCGCCGCCGTAGCGATAGGGCTTCTCGACGATCCGGTTGGCGGCCCTGATGGCCTTCACCACCCGCCGGGGCGCCGAGGCCGGCGCGATCAGCCGCCCGTTGACCAGCGTCGCCTTCTCGGGCGGGGGCGGCGGGGGCGTGAACGTGGCACCGCCGCCACCCGAGCTGACCACGTCGGCACCGGCAACCGGTGCGAAGGCGGTGAGTCCCGCGAGGCATGCGAATGCCGCAACGGCACGCACGAACGTTTTGGGCAAAGGTGAAGGCATTCTCTCTCGAACGCCTACGGGGTTAGCTGACGGGCTCGCGCTGAAAGAGCTTGCGCGCTCTCGATGTGAGAGTTCGCCCCAGTGGCCGTAGCCACCTTGGTTCCCCCGCTCCGCTGGTGAGGCGGACTCGGCGTGGCGAGCAACCTAGCAGATGTTTCGGCGAGCGTCCTTGGCCGGGGTTGAGTCCTTTCGAGAAGGAGTTCGCCCCCCGCGAGGGCGCTCCTGCCAGGTTGCCGGCGCGATGTAAAAACTCCGCCCCGGCGATGCGTTGGTCTCAGGCGTACCAGTGTCCTCGCGATCGCTATCGACCCTTTGTGCCTGCGCCGCCCTGCTGCTCGGCGCCGCCGTGCCCGCGGGCGCGGCGACCCTGCCGCCCGGCTTCACCGAGCAGACCATGGTCAGCGGCCTCACCCGGCCCATGGACGTGGCCTGGGCGCCCGACGGCCGGATGTTCGTGATCCAGAAGGACGGGCTGCTGCTGGTGGTGCCGCCGGGCTCAACCCGAGCCGTTCGGGTTCAGGACTTCTCGCCCATCGTCAACGGCCAGAATGACCGTGGCCTGCTCGGGTCGCGCGGTGGACGCCGGACTTCGCGACCAACCGGTACATCTACCTGCTGTTCACCTACGACATCGGATCGCCCGACGCCCGGGAGACCGAGTCGTCAGGGCGCGATGGTGTCCCAGACTGCTTCGCCTGCGGAGTCAAGACGGCTCAACCAGGTGACTCGCCGCAGACGCCGATCCTCGGGACGGACGTCGACGGGCGTCTGCCCTGCGCCGGCCAACGACAACGACTGCCTTCCCTCCGAGGGCTCCACCCACACGATCGGCACGGTGCGGGCCGCTCCCGACGGCAGCCTGTGGGTGAGCAACGGCGACGGGTTCGGCGCCAATCAGTTTCCTCCGCCGGTGCGCACCTACGACGAGGAGAGCCTGTCCGGCAAGATCCTGCACATCGACCGAAACGGCGACGGGCTGGAGGGCCATCCGTTCTGCCCGGGCGAGGACAACCTCGACTCCGTCTGCACGAAGGTCCACTCGATGGGCTTCCGCAACCCGTTCCGCTTCACGCTCCGGCCCGGCGGGGGACTGGTCGTGGGCGACGTGGGCTGGACACGCCGCGAGGAGATCGACCTGATCGGCGCCTCGGGCGGAGGGAACTACGGGTGGCCGTGCTTCGAAGGGAGCATTCCGACGCCCGGCTACCTCGGCCAGATGGCGTGCGACGGCGTGGCTCCGGGGGCTCTTCCCGCCTACGACTACGAGCACGTGGGCAGCAACTCGGTGGTGGGCGGACCCACCTACACCGGCGCCGGCTATCCGGCCGCCTACCGCAACTCGATCTTCTTCGGGGACTTCACCGGCGGCTTCGTCAAGCGGCTGGTCCCCAACGGTGCCGGAGGCTTCAGCGTCCAGCCCTTCGCCACCGGGTGGAGCGGCGTGGCGTTGGAGACCGCGCCGAACGGGGATCTCGTGTCGGTCAACCCGGTGGCCTTCCAGGGCGCAGGGCTCGGCACCGTCACCCGCATCACCTACGCCCCGCCGGGTCCACCCCCTCCGGCGAGTCCCCCGCCCCCGCCCCCGCCCCCTCCCGCCGACACCCGCGGGCCACGGCTGAGGCTGCGCTCGATCAAGCCGCGTCGCGGCCTCGTGACCGGTACGGCCCGTGACCCGAGTGGAGTCCGCAGGGTCGAGGTGGCGGTGCGCCACCGGCTGCGGGGCCGCGGCTGCAGCTGGTGGCTGCGAGCGAGCGGCCGGATGGCCCGCAAGCGGCTCCGCTGCGACCGGCCGCGCTGGATGAGGGCCAAGCTGAGGCGGGTGGAGAGCGGCGTGCGCTGGAGCGTGCGCCTGCGCGGACGGCTGCCGGCGGGCACCTACCGCGTGCTCGTCAAGGCCACCGACCGGCGGGGCAACGTGGCCCGGCTGCGGCCTAGCCGGGCGAGCGTGGTGAGGGTGCGGAAGCGCTGAGCTCCCGCCGCCGGGCGCGGCCGGGCCGTCGAAGGTCCGGGGCCCCACCTGGCTCGACCCTCAACAGAGCCCAGGCGAAGAACGCGAACAGCGACAGGGCGATCGCGGCCACGGTCAGATAGGCGCCGGCGGCCAGGGCGCCCGGAACGTCTGGCTTGCGCTCTCGCTGCAGCAGCTCGATGTCGGGCTGAAACCGGCGCGTGAAGGCGGCGCGAGCCGGCACGGCGGGCGCCGGTATCGCCCGGTCCTCGGGCAGGTAGATCGGCACCGACACGAGCGAATCGCCCTGGTGCAGCCGCAGGTTGGCCTTCCAGCCGCCATGGACAGGAATCGGCCTGGTGGTCCGGTAGCGCCCGGGGCCCACACGCTCGAGCGGGTCGAGGATCCGGGCGCCCCCCTGCCAGGCGGTGATGTTGATGAACTCGGGATCCGGCTCGACGGCGGCGGGCGGCCGGACGAGGATCTCGCCCTCCACCGAGCGATCTGCCCCGCCGCCCACGTCGCGCAGGACCATGCTCGCACTGCGCGGACCGACGTCGGAGACCGGCACGCCCCAGGCCACGACGCCCACCGTGACCAGCGCCGCAACCAGCGCGCCCCGCCGGTCGGCCCCGCCCATCCGGGCGAGCGACGGTCCCGGCAGGCGCGCCCGTGCCGCGAGCTCCGGGCCCGTGAGGGCGCCGCCCACGAAGCCGCCCAGAGCCCCCGAGGCCACGGCGGTCAGGAGGCCCAGCACCACGGCCTCGGGCAGCAGCGCCGAACCCCACGGGATCGGCATCCACAGCTGGCTCCAGGCCCACTCGGCCGCGAGGCCGACGGTGCCGATGAGGACTCCCGCCAGCGCCCCTGTCGCCACCGGGCTGCGGCCCGCCGAGCGGGCGAAGGCTGCCTCGACCAGCAGGGCCTCCACGAGATAGAGCGGGAAGTGCGGCGTGGTCTGGCCGAAGACGCCGCCGACCATCACCGCGAGGAAGCCGCGCAGGGCGAGGAAGCCGAGCACCGCCAGCAGCGCGCCCCCGCGGCCGAGGTAGATCCGAGCCGCCACGAGACCCAGCGCGGTCGCGAGCATGATCAGGACGGGCTGCAGCACCAGCCTGAACTGCGGCACGCCGAAGTCGAACTCGCCCTGGAAGGTCGACAGCGCCACGAGCAGCCCGCCGGCCAGCAGCGCCCGGCGAACGTAGTAGACGCCCGTCGGTCGCCGCTCGCGCTCGGGGTCGCGGCCCAATGCCCCCACCGCTTCGGACAACAGGACGAGGCTGCCCAGCGTGGCCAGCGAGCCGCCGCCGATCAGCATGAGGTGGGTCGGCCCCCAGAGGGTCACGTCCTGACCGAAGATCCGGTGCCACATGTCGTCGAGGGGAAAGCCCGACAGGGCGAACGCACCGCAGGCGGCGATCATCAGGCCGCCCACGGGAGCCCACCAGCCGCCGCCGAGGTTCACCGCCGTGGGACAGGGACGCTCGCGGCCCGACAGCGCGAACGAGAGAGCGCCGGCGGCCAGGGTGCCATAGAGCCCCGCGAGGATCAGGTAATGCGCCGGGTTGGCCAGCGGGCCGGCGTCGCGGCCGTTGTCGATGTGGAGGGAGATGTCCCAGTACATCCCGAGCAGCGCCGTGAGCAGAGCCGCGCTCACCACCATCGACGGAAGCGCGGCCCAGGCGGGAAGGCCCGTCTGGCGCTCGGCCCAGCGCGAAGCCCGGGCCAGGAAGCCGATCCGCCCGCTGCGATGCCCGGCGATCAGCAGCGCCATCATCGCGGTGACCACCACTGCCCCCGCGGTGGCGCCGAGCGCCTCGGCGGCGGCCGCTCCGCCCGCCGGCTCGTCACCCGTGGCCTGCGCGATCAGAACGGCGGCTCGCATCCGCTTAAGCTCCCTGGGTCGAAAAGAGGGGCCGAGCGGGACTCGCCCGGCCGCGCCATCCTAACTGAACAGTCAGTCAGTGCTCTGTGCGATCGATCACAGAGGCCATCGAAAGCGACCGAGTCAGCCACACATGACCTCCCCCACCCGCCGCCGCCTTACCGCCGAGGAACGGCGCGCAGGAATCCTCGACGCCGCGCTGGCCGTGTTCTCGGCGCGTGGCTATCACCCGTCGGCCATCGACGACATCGCTCGCGAGGCCGGCATCTCCAAGGCGCTGATCTACGAGCACTTCGAGTCCAAGCAGGGGCTGTACGCCGATCTGCTCGAGCGCAACGCGGCCGAGCTGTTCGAGCGGCTCGGCGCGGCCATCGGGAGCGTCGAGGTGGACTCGGGGGCCATCCGGCTGGCCACCGGGCTCGACGCCTTCTTCGCCTTCGTCGAGGAGCGCCGCGACGCCTGGCGGATTCTGTTCCGCGACACCGCCGACCCCGAGACGGCCCCGGTGCTCGACCGCATCCTGGAGCAGGTGACCGGGCTGGTGGCCGCGCTGATCGCCGAGGATCCCGGCGCGAGGGCGATGACCGAGGACGACGCGGACCGGGCCATCCGGCTGCTCGCGCAGATGCTCGTGGGCTCGGTCCAGTCGGTGGCCAACTGGTGGGCCGAGCACCGAGAGGTGCCGCGCGACCAGATCGTCGAGATGGTCATGGCCTACGCCTGGCTCGGTCTCGACCGGCTCAGCCGGGGCGAGCGCTGGACGCCCCCAGGATGAGCTTCGTCAGAGATGTCGTCGAGGCTGCCGAGCCGTCCCAACTCGCGCTGGTGTCGATCTCCGCAGAGGGTGAGCGCCGGGAGTTCACGTTCGGGGAGGTGAGCGAGCGCTCGGCGCGGATGGCCGGCGCGCTGGCCGGCGTGGGCGTGGGACGGGGCGACGTGGTGATGACCGTGGTGGGCAACCGGCCCGAGTGGGTCGACGCGATGGTCGGCGCCTGGCGACTCGGCGCTGTGGCGCTGCCGTGCACCGAGCAGCTTCGCCCGGCCGACCTGCGAGCCCGCATGGAACTGGTCGAGCCCGCCGCTGTCGTGGCCGGCGAACGCAACGTCGAACCGATCCGGGCCACGGGCTACGACGGACCGCTGCTGTGCGTGCCGGACGCCGCCGTCGAGGCGGCCGAGCCCCTTCCGGCAGTCGAGGTGGCGGACACCGAGCCGGCCCTCGTCGTCTTCACCTCCGGCACCGCCGGCACGCCCAAGCCCGTACGCCACGGCTACGGCTACCTCACCGGCCAGCGCCTTCAGGCCGAGCACTGGTACGGCGCGCAGCCCGGCGACCTGTGCTGGTGCACCGCGGCCAGCGGCTGGTCGCTCTCGGCTCGCAACGCCTTCGTAGCCGCCTGGGTGCGCGGGGCCGCGGCGTTGCTGCACGACGCGCGCTTCGACGCCGACGAGCGGCTCGACCTGCTCGTGCAGGAGGGGGTGAACGTGCTCTGCATGTCGCCCACCGAATACCGCGCGATCGCCAAGCGGGCGGAGCTGCGCGCGCTGCCGGACCTGCGCCACGCCTGCGCGGCCGGCGAGCCGTTGAACCCCGAGGTGGTGCGCGCGTGGGAGGCCGAGGCGGGGGTGGCCATCCACGACGGCTACGGGCAGACCGAGACCGGCGCGCTCACCGGTATGCCGATCGGTCCCCCGGTGCGCCCCGGCTCGATGGGCAAGCCGCTGCCCGGCCTCAGCGCCTGGATCGACGAGGGCGAGCTCGTGCTGGACCCGGCCACCGTTCCCACCTTCTTCCTCGACGGCCCGCGCGACCGGCCCTGGCGCACCGGCGACCGGGTTGCCGAAGACGAGGACGGCTACCTGTGGTTCGAGGGGCGGGCCGACGACGTGATCATCTCCGCCGGCTACCGCATCGGCCCCTTCGAGGTGGAGTCCGCGCTGGTGTCCCACGCGGCCGTGGCCGAGGCCGCGGCGGTGGCCGCGCCCGACGAGGTGCGGGGGCAGGTGGTGCGCGCGGTGGTGGTTCTGCAGGACGGCTACGACCCGGGCGATGAGCTCGTGCGCGAGCTGCAGGACCACGTCAAGGCGCAGACGGCGCCCTACAAGTACCCGCGCATGATCGAGTTCGTTCCCGAGCTGCCCAAGACACCCAGCGGCAAGATCAAGCGGGCTCTGCTGCGCGATCAGGCGAAGGGATCGAGCGACACGAGGTAGTGGCGCAGCAGCGGGTCGATCACCCGCCAGCGCCCGCGGGCCTCGTGCTCCACGATCCCGATGTCGCGCAGCAGCTTGAGCACGCGGTCGCGCACCCCGGGATGGATGCGCTTGGGCGGAGGCTGGCCGTGGGCCACGGCGCGGGCCACCGCGAGGCCGTACTTGTGCAGCAGCCGGATTCGCTCCACCACCTGCTCCATCGTGGGCCGATCGCCCTCCAGCGCGCGCTCGAACCCGAGCTGCACCAGGGCCAGATCGATCTCGCGCGTATCGAGCTCGAGGGAGACCAGGTGGGTCTGCTGGGCGATCCTCATCGTCGCCCGGGGGTGCCCGGCGCCCAGCTCCACTATCCGCTCCAGGGCGGCGTCGGGCACGCGGCAGTCGTCGGCGGCGAAACGGTCGGCCAGGCCGCGGTGCCATTCCTCCTCGGTGATCGGCCGGAGCGAGTAGAAGCTGCCGAAGCCGCTGAACGCCCGGCGGGAGGGCGCGAAGAGGTCGCGCACCACGTGCTCGATGCTGCCCGCGAACAGGTAGCTGACCGAGGACGAGCGCTGGAAGATGGCCCGCATGCGGTTGGTCACCGCGTCCGGGTCGCCGTACGGCTTGCGGACCGAGGCCACCTCCTGGATCTCGTCGAAGAACAGCATCAGGCGCCTGCCGTCGGCCTTGGCCACGCGCTCGGGCAGCTCCAGGGCCAGGTCGAGAGCCCGCTCGGGATCCTGAGCGGCCAGGCCCGGAGTGAGAGCGATCTCCACCCCCTCGCCCAGCTCACCCACCATGCGAACGATGGCCGCGCCCTGGCCGGCCGAGAGCGCCGCCCGGCCTGCGCTGCGGGCGCGGCGCAGCGCCCGGTGAGCGGCAGAGCGGTTGGCGATGACCGCCGCGGCCAGGGCTTCCGCCAGCTCGGCGGCATCCGACACCCTGAACAGGTCGATTCTGGCTGTGTAGGCGCCCCGGCGGCGAGCCCGCCCGAGGGCGGCGTCGCAGACGCTCGTCTTACCCGTGCGGCGCGGCCCGGCCACGATCAGATGGGTGCCCGCCTCCAGCCGGGTGGCGATCTCGCGCACGTCGTCGCGCCGCCCGATCAGTTGACTGGCCGGGATGGGAGAATCGCTGGGGAACAGATCGCCGCTGGCCTGACGCACTCCCTCATCCTAGCCTGTTACACAGCACTTGTGTAAGCATTACCCACGTTTTGTGTAAGGCACGGCACGGGTAGCCTGATCGTCATGGCCAATCGCCTGGCACGAGAGACCTCTCCCTACCTCCTGCAGCACAAGGACAACCCAGTGGACTGGTACCCCTGGGGGGAGGAGGCCCTGACTCGCGCGCGCGAGGAGGACCGTCCCGTGCTGCTCTCGATCGGCTACTCGGCGTGCCACTGGTGCCACGTGATGGAGCGAGAGTCGTTCGAGGACGAGCAGACGGCGGCGCTGATGAACGCCCGTTTCGTGCCGGTCAAGCTCGATCGCGAGGAGCGGCCCGACCTCGACTCGATCTACATGGAGGCCTGTCAGGCCATGACCGGCTCCGGCGGCTGGCCGCTCAACGTGTTCCTGACGCCCGAGCAGGTCCCCTTCTATGCCGGCACCTACTTCCCGCCCGAGGCGCGTCAGGGAATGCCGAGCTGGACTCAGGTGCTCGAGGCGGTGGCCGACGCCTGGGACGAGCGCCGCGACGAGATCCGGGCGGGTGGCGAGCGCGTGGCCGCCCAGCTGCGCGGCGGCGCCCGGCTCGCTCCCTCCGAGGAGCCCATGGACGAACGCGCCCTCGACGAGGCCGTCGCCGTCCTGCGTCCCCAGTACGACGCGGCCAACGGGGGCTTCGGCAGCGCGCCCAAGTTTCCACCCGCCTCGGTGATCGAGTTCCTGCTGCGGCGCGGCGAGACCGACATGGCGGTGGGCACCCTGCGGGCGATGGCCTCGGGGGGAATGTACGACCAGGTGGGCGGAGGCTTCTCGCGCTACTCGGTGGACCCGTACTGGCTCGTCCCCCACTTCGAGAAGATGCTCTACGACAACGCCCTCCTGGCCCGCGCCTACCTGCACGGCTGGCTGGTCACGGGAGACGAGCTCCTTCGCCAGGTGTGCGAGGAGACGCTCGACTGGGCGCTGCGTGAGATGCGCGGGCCCGAGGGCGGCTTTCTCTCCGCCCTCGACGCCGACTCGGAGGGAGAGGAGGGGCGCTTCTACGTGTGGACCGTCGGCGAGCTGGCCGAGGCGTTCGCCGGGGAGCCCGACGCCGACGAGGCGATCGCCTGGTTCGGCGCCACCGACCGCGGCAACTTCGAGGGCAGGAACATCCCCGTGCGCGGGCCGGGCGACCCGGAGCGGCGGGGCGAATGGCGGCGGATCCTCTACGACCTGCGCTCGACCCGAGTCTGGCCCGGGCTCGACGACAAGCGGCTGACCTCCTGGAACGCGCTCATGATCTCCGCCCTGGCCGAGGCGGGCGCGGTGCTCGAGCGGCCCGACTACCTGGACGCCGCCGGCGCCGCCGCCGGTTTCGTGCTGGATGAGCTGCGTGACGACAGCGGGCGGCTGCTGCGCTCCTGGAAGGACGGCGAGGCCAAGCTCAACGCCTATCTGGAGGATCACGCCTTCCTGCTCGAAGCACTGCTCACCCTCTACGAGGCGAGCTTCGAGTCGCGCTGGTTCACCGAGTCGCGGGCGCTGGCCGACACCATGATCGCGCGCTTTGCCGACGAGGAGCAGGGCGGCTTCTTCGAGACCTCGGTCGACCACGAGCAGCTGCTGGCGCGGCGCAAGGACCTGGAGGATCACCCGATCCCGTCCGCCAACGCGGCCGCGGCCTACGGCCTGCTGCGGCTGGCGGCGCTCACGGGCGAGCACGAGTACGAGGCGCGCGGAGTTTCCGTGCTGCGGCTCCTGCACGAGGTGGCGGTCAAGCATCCTCAGGGCTTCGGCCACCTGCTGCAGGCGCTCGACTTCCACCTGGCCCCGGTCAAGGAGGTGGCGCTGGTGGGCGACGAGCTGGGTCCGTTCGAGCGCGTGGTGCGCGGCGCCTTCAGGCCGCACCTGGTGCTCGCCGGCGGCGAGAACGGAGGCGTGCCGTTGCTCGAGGGCCGAACGCCGGTGGAGGGTCGCGCCGCCGCCTACGTGTGCGAGCACTTTGCCTGCCGGGCCCCGGTCACCGAGCCGGAGGAGCTCGAACGGCTGCTGTCCTAGCCATACTCGCCGCGGCCGTCGCGCCGGGAGCCCCGCAGGCCGCGGCGCCACCGGCCCCGTCGGCGTACGACATCGCGGTCCGCCTCGCCTCCTGGGGCCCGCGTCCGGCTGCGTCACGGGCCGAGGCCCGTGCACACCGCCTCGTGCGCGGGGCCTTCACCCGTGCGGGGCTGACGGTGGCCGTCCAGCCGGTCGCCGTTCCGGGTCGCGGACGCTCGCGCAACGTGATCGGGGTGTTCGACACGCCCGCTCGCTGCCTACGGGTGGTGATGGCTCACAGCGACTCCACGCCCACTGCCCCGGGCGCCAACGACAACGCCTCGGGAGTGGGCGTGGTGACCGAGCTGGCCGGGCGGCTCGAGCGGATCGGCCCGGCGTGCGACGTCTGGCTCGTGGCCACGGGCGCCGAGGAACGGGTCTACACCGGCTCCCCGGACCACCTCGGCGCGCTCGCGCTCGCCCGCAGGGTTCGCGCCCGCGGGGCGGCCCGCCGCCTCGACTGGGCGCTGTCCCTCGACGAGGTGGGGCGCGACCGGCCGTTCTGGCTGCGCTCGCCGGCTGCCGGTCTCCGCGCCTCGGTCGAGCGCGAGCTCCTGGCCTCGGCCCGCCGGGTGCGCGTCGCGGTCGGCTGGGTGCGCGACGAGACCGACGGCAACTCGGATCACCGCGAGTTCGAGCTGCTGGGCCTGCCGGGCATGAAGCTCGGCGTGGGGGCCGGGGGCGAGCCCTGCCGCCACAGCCCGTGCGACCGCGCCGGGCGCCTCGATCCGGTGTCGCTGCGTCAGGCCCGCCGCGTGGTGGCGGAGAGCCTGCGCAGCCCGGAGCTCTAGGACGTCACAAGCGCCTTCTCGTCGCGATCGGCCGCCCCGTCGCTCTTCGCCAGCTCGGAGGGCCACCAGACCTTCGGCCCCATCTTCATCACGATCGCGGGGACCAGGACGCTGCGCACCAGGAAGGTGTCGAGCAGCACGCCGAAGGCGACCACGAAGCCGATCTCGGTGAGGAACACGAGCGGGAGGACGGCCAGCACCGAGAACGTGCCGGCAAGCACGATGCCCGCGCTCGTGATCACCCCGCCCGTCACAGCCAGGGCGCGCAGCATCCCCTCACGAGTGCCGTGCTTGAGCGTCTCCTCCCGGGCACGCGCCATCAGGAAGATGTTGTAGTCCACCCCCAGCGCCACCAGGAACACGAACGCGAACAGCGGCAGCGACGGGTCGGAGCCCGGGAAGTCGAAGAACACCTCGAAGGCGAAGTAGCCCACGCCGAGCGCGGCGAGGAAGCTCAGGATCACGGTGCCGATCAGGATCAGCGGCGCCGCCACGGCCCGCAGCAGCACCACGAGGATCAGGAACACCACCACCAGCACGATCGGCGGGATCACCGTGGAGTCCCAGCCCGCGGCCTCGCGGACGTCGAACTCCACCGCGCTCGCGCCACCCACCACCGTGCCCTCCACGGCGCCGGAGGCGGAGTCCCGGATCGGCTCGATCAGGTCGAAGGCCTCGGTCGAGTACGGCGGCGGGTCGAGCGTCGCCTGGATCAGGGTGCCCTGCTCGCCCTCCGCGACGGGCGGCGAGACGGCGTCGATGCCGTCGGTCTCCTCGAGTGCCGCGGTCACGGCCTGCACGTCACCGTCCGGCGGCACGATCACGTCCGCGGGCGCGCTGGCGCCGGCGGGGAAGCTCTGAGCCAGCAGGTCCTGGCCCTCCACCGACTCCACCGAGGTGCGGTAGCCGTCGTTGGTGGTGAGATCGGTCGAGAAGAAGGCCAGGCCGGCGCACATCACCAGCAGGACGACGATGGAGCCGGTCATGATCCGGGTCGGCCGGGCCGCGACGCGGTCCCCCACTCGCTTCCAGAAGCCGTGGGTGGCGTCGGCCAGGTGCTCGTGCTTGGTGCGCCGCACCTCGTAGGGCTTGAAGATGGGCCCGTCGAACAGGCTGATGAGCGAGGGGATCTTGACCCGCCCGCCGCTCACCAGGGAGACGAACCGGCGCAGCAGCGCGGTGATGATGGTCAGCGGAAGCAGCACGATGCACACCAGTGCCGCCCCGATGACCGGCATCAGCGACCCGAACCTCGACCCCTCGACGATGCGCTGGCCGATGCCGCTCTGAGCAACGTCGGTGGGCGCAGTCCAGTTCGGTGTGTGAGGCACGAAGGGCCAGAAAGCGCGGCGGCCGAAGATCGTGAGCAGCGCCGGCAGCAGCGTCAGCATGGAGATTGCGGCACACGCCACGCCGATCGCGCCGATCGGCCCGAGGCCCGAGGTGCCGTTGACCTTGGCGATGGCCAGGCACAGCAGGGCCGCGATCACCGTCAGCGCCGAGGCGAACACCGCCGGTCCGGCGGACGTCATGGCGGCCTGCATGGCCTCGTGGCGGTCCTCGGTGTCGTGCAGTTCCTCGCGGTAGCGGGCCACGATCAGCAACGCGTAGTCCGTGCCCGCGCCGAGGACGAGCACCGACATGATGGAGCTCGACTGGCCGTTGATGGTCACGCCGAGCTCCGAGACTCCGTATCCGACGGAGCGTGCCAGCAACTCGGCGAAGATCACGGCCAGCAGCGGGATGAAGAGGAAGATCGGCGACCGGTAGATGACGATCAGCAGGAAGATCACCAGCGAGAGAGCCGCCAGCAGCAGCGTCCCGTTGATGCTCTCGAAGACCTTGATCGCGTCGGCCGCATAGCCCGCGCCGCCGGTTATCTTGACCTCGAGTCCGCCGCCCGGGTCGGACACCGTGTCGCGCCAGAAGTCGACCGGATCGAGGATGCTGTCCGACTCGCCGTCGCCCCTCAGGTACGCCGTGACGATGGCCGCCTTGCCGTCCTGTGAGCAGATCGGCCCGACGAAGGGCGAGTAGTTGCCCGGCTGGCCCGGGATGGGTGTGGTCGGTCCCGCACAGCCCTCGGGCTGGTTGCCGGAAGGCGCGCCGCCGCCGGCCTGACCGCCGCCCTGGTCCTCGCCGCCGCCACCCTGGCCTCCGGAGGCCGCCGTCGCACCGTCGGCCACCACGGCGGGGAAGCGCTCCTCGGTGAGCCGCTGGACGTCGGACTGGATCTTCTGCAGGTCCGCGGGCGTCAGGCCCGCCTCGCGGCGGTAGACGATCACCGCTGGAGCGAGCTCGCCGCCCTGCAGCTCCTCGGCTGCCGTGAGCACCTTCGTCGACTCGGCGTCGCCGGGCAGGAAGGAGGTCGATTCGTTCTGCTCCGCGTCGGTGAACTTGCCGGGCAGGTTCGCCCCGAAGGAGATGAACATGCCGACGAGCCAGATCAGGAAGACGACCCACTTGGCCCGTCGGCCGGCGGCTATGGCGAAGATGGAGCGGCGACTCGAATTCATGGGGGTGTACCTCTAGCGTCTTATATCTTGATTGTCAAGATATTTTGTGGTTAAGATTCCTGCGTGGCCTCTACCACCGAGCTGCTGAAGGCGCTGAGGCGCTTCGGCTTGGAGGATGACCGTTTCGACGCGATCATGGCGCGCCGGTTTGGAGTTGGCGCCGCCGAGTTCAAGGCCATGGACCACATACAGGCCGCCGGGTCGATCACGCCGGGCCACCTGGCCGACCGCATGGCGCTGAGCTCCGGCGCGGTCACGGCCCTGCTCGACCGGCTCGAGCGGCTGGGCTGGGTGCGGCGCGAGCCCCACCCGAGCGACCGGCGCTCCGTGATCGTCCGCAAGGCCACGCCGGAGGGCGGCGACGACGAGCAGATCTGGACGTCGCTGGTGGAGAAGCTCGCCAAGACCGCGGGCCGGATGACCCCGGCCGAGCGCGAAGCGTGCGTGCGCTTTCTGGACGCGGCGGCCGATCAGCTGGCGGAGACGGCTACAGAACTGAGAGGTAGCGTTCCAGCTCCCACTCCGTCACCTGGACCCGATAGTCCTCCCACTCCTGCCGCTTGATCTCCACGTAGCGGTTGAAGATGTGCTCGCCGAAGGTCCGCAGCACCAGCTCCGATTCCGCGGTGATCTCGATGGCCTCGCCGAGCGTCTCGGGGAGCTGATCGATGCCCAGCCGCCTCCGCTCCTCCGGGCTGATGTGGTACAGGTTCTTCTCCATCGGCTCGGGCAGCTCGTAGCCCTTCTCGATCCCCTCGAGCCCGGCGGCCAGCAGGATCGCGAAGGTCAGGTAGGGGTTGCACGCGGGATCCGGGCAGCGCAGCTCCATGCGGGTGGCCTGCTCCTTGCCCGGGTGGTACAGCGGCACGCGCACGAGCGCCGAGCGGTTGCGCCGTGACCAGGCGCAGTAGACCGGCGCCTCATAGCCCGGAACGAGGCGCTTGTAGGAGTTGACCCACTGCGCGAAGACCGACGTGATCTCGCGCGCATGCTTGAGCTGGCCCGCGATGAAGGCCTTGCCGACGTCGGACAGGAAGTACTGGTCGTTCTCGTCGTAGAAGGCGTTGCGGCCGTCTTGGAACAGCGACTGGTGGGTGTGCATTCCCGAGCCGTTCTCGCCGAACAACGGCTTGGGCATGAAGGTGGCGTGCCAGCCGTACTTCATCGCGTACTCCTTGACCGTGATGCGGTACGTCATGCAGTCGTCGGCCATCTTCAGGGCGTCGGCGTAGCGCATGTCGATCTCGTGCTGGGACGGGCCGACCTCGTGGTGGGTGTACTCCACGTGGATGCCGAGCTCCTCGAGGGCCAGCACCGTCTCGCGGCGCACGTCCGAGCCGGCGTCGAGCGTGGTGAGGTCGAAGTAGCCGCCCTCGTCGAGGATCTCCGGGATGCCGTCGGCGGGCTTGGCGCTCCGGAAGTAGAAGAACTCGAGCTCCGGACCGACGTAGAAGTTCGAGAAGCCCATCTGCTCGGCCCGCTCGAGGGTTCTCCGCAGCACGTGCCGGGGATCCCCCTCGTAGGGCTCGCGGCTCGGCGTGACGACGTCGCAGAACATTCGCGCCACGCCGCGGTCCTCGGGGCGCCACGGCAGGATCGCGTAGGTGGCCGGATCCGGCATGGCGATCATGTCCGACTCCTCGATCGCGTTGAAACCGGTTACCGAGGAGCCGTCGAAACCCATGCCCCCTTCGAAGGCGTCGTCCAGCTCCGCCGCGTTGATCGAGAAGCTCTTCAGCTGGCCGAGGATGTCCGTGAACCAGAGGCGGACGAAGCGAACGTCTTGATCCTTGACGAGGGCCTTTACGTCGTCGGCGGTCTGCGGCTGGTCGGCCATGCGACTCCTTCGGGATGGTCGGCGCGGGGCGTGCGAGGCGCGTAGGCTACTCGCGCCCGCGCTCAGGTCCAGCTGCGGGCCCAGGTCTTGAGCGCACGCACCGCGGGCTCGAGCGCCTCGCCCTTCTCGGTCAGGGCGTACTCGACCTTGACCGGCATGTCGTCGATCACTCGCCGCTCGACGATGCCCTCCGCCTCGAGCTCCTTCATGCGCTCCGACAGGAGCCGGTCGGAGAGGTCGGGCACCAGTCGTTTGAACTCGGAGAAGCGGGCGGGTCCATCCATGAGGACGAACAGGATCGCGCCCGTCCAGCGCCTGCCCACCATCTCCACCGCGTGGTGATAATGGCGGCAGCAAGTGTCGCGGTGGACGATCAGGACCCGCTCCGAGGTCACAGTCACATCCTAAAGCTCAGGCGGCCTGGAGCAGCCGGGCGTCCTCGCTGGAACCGTCGTTGGGCACCTCACCCGCGCGGGTGACGAGATTCCCGAAGGTGGCGAGCGCCACATGGGAGATCGCTTCGAGGATCTCCTCATCCTCCCAGCCCGCCTCGCGCGTCTCCTCGAGGAGATGGCGCGGCGGGGAGCCGTCGGTCTCGACGATCGACTTGACGTAGCGCATGAGCACCGAGACCTTCTCGTCGCGAGAGTCGAACTCGCGCGCCAGGGCGATTTCGTCCAGGCCGAGCCCCGCGTCGCGGGCGGTACGCAGGAGCGTGGACAGCGCGTACTCGCTGTGCTGATTCTCGGCCACCGCGAGCGCGATGCGCTGCTGGGTCGCGTACGGCAGCGCGCCGTGGCGCAGCTCGGAGCGGAGCCGGGCGTAGCCGCGCAGGACCGCGGGCGACCCGGCGAGGACGCCGATGAAGTTGGGGAGCTGCCCTCCGCCCGACAGCGCGCCCTTGAGGATCGGGACGCTGCGCTCGGGCGCAGTGAGCTCGTCGTGGACCTGGAACCTGCTCTCCTTCGTCTTCATCGCGCTTCTCTTTCTGGGTGCGACTTACCTGCAGTAAGTGTAGTGAGAAAATGGAACGATTTCCACTCCAAAAGGTGTACGGAAGAACGCTCACAGCGGATGCGCGGCCGGGCGCCCGGTGGGCGCGCGCGTGCTCTGGGCAGGGCCGCCTCAGGCGTGTGCGGTCCCGGCGGCGACGGCCACCAGGAACAGGCCAAGCAAGAAGGCCCAGAGGGCGATGCGGTCGGGCTGGGCCACCTGGCTGTCGATGACCGACCGCCGGCGCCGCGGGGGCGTGGGCTGCCCGGTGATGGTGATCGTGCGCCGCTCTGCGCGGGCCTCGGCGACGGGAGCCGCGGGACTGCGGCGCTCGAAGCGGCGGGGGCCGGCGTGGGTGGCGTCCTCGGTGGGACGAAGCTCCTCGACGGTGCCGTCGGCCGTGTCCTCGTCCGAGCGAGACTCACGGTCGAACCGGCTGGGACGACGCTCGGCAGCCTCGATCTTGCGCTCCCACTGTAGGAGCACCGCCTCGCGACTCATGTCGTCCTGAGCGTCCTCCTGCAGGACGCGGGCACCGGCTGTCTGCATCGTCTCTCTTTCGGTTCGCCTGCGGGGTTAGCTGACGGGCTCGCGCTGAAAGAGCTGCGCTACGCGGACCTCCGCGACTCGCCCCAGGCCTTGCGGCCAACGGGTCCCCCACGCCCCGATTTTCCGCTTGGGGCCTCGGCTTCAGTGGACGCGGCCATGCTAGCAGCACACAATACGGGCCGGACGGAAAAGCCCGCTGCTTACGGGCGTTTTGCAAGCGATCGCCCAGAGAGGAGGATTCGGGCCGGTTTCGGCGACGTCCGAGCGCCGCGACGGGCCTACTGCCCGGCGACCTTGGACACGTACCCGGCCACGTCCTCGGCGTCCTCGCCGCGCAGGATGTTGGCCGGCATCAGATCCTGCCCCGAGCCGCCGTTCTTGATCGCGTTCAGCACGCGTTCCTCGGTGACCCCGCCGATCTCGTCGAGGTCGGGGCCCTGCACCCCGCGCGCGTTGACGGCGTCGAGGTTGTGGCATGCCTTGCAGCTCTGGATGAAGAGCTCTTTGCCTCGCTGGTCCGCCACCGTGACCTCCTCCGTGCGGAGACTGCCGACGGCCCCCTCGGCCTCGCCTCGGCCCGAAATCACCAAGGCGGGGACGGCCACGCCCAGTACCAGGAAGGCCAGCACCACCACGACGCTGAACAGCCTTCCGCCGCGGTTCAGGTAGGCATCTCGCGCCGCCGAAGGACCTCCCGAGAAGGCCACGAACAGCGCCAGGAGCCCGAGGACGACGAACGGCCCGAGGATGAACCAGACTTGCATCGCCGCGGCACTCTACCGGCCGGACGCGACGCGGATGGCAGGCTGGCGCGCGACTCACCTGCGCCCGCGCGCCATCCGCCTGCGCCGGGGCGTACTAGCTCGTGGCGGCAGCCCGGCGGGCCCGTTTCCAGCTTCCGTAGGCGGCGAAAACCTGGTCAAGGCCGGGAAGCCGGTCGTCGTCGGCCGCCTGCTGCTGGTAATCGACCATCAGTAGCCGCTCGGGGCGGCCACCCAACGATGCGGCCACGTCGCGGATGGCCCGGCAGATCACTGCGTCCGGGACGCTCCTCGCGCCCCCTGATCGCTTGGCCTCGTGCGCGAACACACCGGCGGCGCTGCCGCGGGCGCCCGGCTCGGCGGACGGCTGTGGTCGTGCCCGCCCGGCGCCGACCAGAAGCCGGCAGTGCGGGCAGCGCGCCGGAGTCTTCGGCCAGCCCAGCCCGACTCGCTTCTCGATGAGCAGATGGCAGTGTGGGCAATAGCCGTCGGCAATGCCCTCTGCGGGTGTCCGTTCCTTGACCTCTGTCATTTCGTTTCTATCCCTCTCCTCCCCTCACGCCTAGCCAGTTTCAGAGGTACGCAAACCCGGAAGATGGAAAGGACCCCCAACCTGGGGGTCCTCTCCGTAGCCGTCCGTTAAGCCGGATTTTGTCGAGAGCAGCCATCCATCTCGCCCCGCGACCGTCACCGGTCGCCGGGCGGGGCCTCTCGGCCCTGCGGCCTACCTGGAGCTCGGCGGGCAGCGTCAGCGCTCCTGCTTGGCCTTGCACCGGGTGGGGTTTGCCTGGCCGCCGCGTCACCGCGGCGCCGGTGCGCTCTTACCGCACCTTTTCACCCTTGCCGGCACCGGGCTCACGTGCGGCCCGGCACTTGGGCGGTTTGTTTCTGTGGCACTTTCCCGCGGGTTTCCCCGGGTCGGTCTCCCGACCACCCTGCCCTGCGGTGTCCGGACTTTCCTCGAAGGGCCGGTTTTCTCCCCGACCTCCCCGCGGCTGCTTGGCCGGCACACCAATGGTAGGCGCGATGGGTGAGCGTGGCCACTTCTGTGACGAACGGCTCACACCGGGCGGGCCGAACCCAGAACACTGATCCCGGGCGAGCGGATCTCGGCGCGAACGGAATCGCAGGGCAGTACCGGGTCCGCCACCGCGCCCAGTCAGCTCAGGCGCGAGCCACAGTCGACGCACTCTCCGCCGTGCCCGGTATCGCGGTCGCCCTCGGTACGCGCCATCCGCGACCGGCACACCGGGCATACGGCCACGCCGCAGGCCTGCAGTGAGCGCCAGGCCCGAGCCAGCCGTTCCTCGAGGGTCCCGCTCCCGCCGTCCACCGGGGTCAGCTCGCCGGACTCGGCGAACAGGCGGGCCGGCGATTCCAGGAGCGCGGTGGTCATGACACCCTCCTGCATACTCCGACCACGCGGCCGACCAGCGTGACGTCGCGGCTGCGAATCGGCTCGAGTGCGTCGTTCTCGGGCTGCAGGCGCACCTGGTCCTTCTCCTTGTAGAAACGCTTGACCGTGGCCTCGTCGCCCAGCAGGGCCACGACGATCTCACCGTCGGAGGCCGTCTTCTGCGGGCGCACGACCACGTAGTCGTCCTCGAAGATCCCGGCGTTGATCATCGAGTCGCCCTTGACGCGCAGGACGAACTCGCCCTCGTCGCCGCCCGCGATCTGCGGCACCGGCACGTACTCCTCGATGTTCTCGTCGGCGAGCACGGGTTGGCCGGCGGCCACCTGGCCGACGACGGGAAGACCCGACGGCGCGACGGCCGCCTTGGCCCGGTCGACCAGGACCTCGATCGCGCGCGGCTTGGTCGGATCACGCCGCAGCAGGCCGAGCTTCTCGAGATTGGCCAGATGCGCGTGCACCGTCGACGACGAGGTGAGCCCGATCGCCTTGCCGATGTCACGCACGGTGGGCGGATAGCCGTGCTCTGCCCCGTACTGCTTGACGTAGTCGAATATCTCCCGCTGTCGCTTGGTCAGATTCAGCTCGACCATCAGGACCTCCCGCGGACGCTGTTTCGCTTGCCTGATTCGAACATGTGTTCGCAGAGTACCCCGGGTGTCGGACGGCATCAAGCCTGGGAGGGAATCGCACACTCGGCTCTATACTCAGCGCCCTGACGCGCCTGTGGCGGAACTGGTAGACGCGCAAGGTTGAGGGCCTTGTGGCCCATTTGGGCCGTGGGAGTTCGAATCTCCCTGGGCGCACTGAAACGACCGGAAGCCGGGGTCGGTGGACGCCGGCAGACGCGGCCGCGCGTCCATCGATGAGCCCCTCCCCCTCGCCGGACATCCTGCTGGTCTCGCTCGGCACCACGCTCGGCTGGCGCCACACCGATCGGGTGTTCGTCGAGCAGATCCGCTCGGCCGGGGTGAGCGTCGAAGCGCTGTCGGTGGGCTTCGGCCTGGCCTCGCGACTGAGGCGCGGCTATCCCGTGACCGACCTGGTCGAGATGCACGCGGTGCGCCGAGCCACCCGCGCGGGGCTCGAGCGGTTCCGGCCGCGGGCGCTGATCGTGTCCAGCACCACCGCGGCCATGCTGCTGCCGCGGCTCGAGGTGCCCTACGCGGTCCGCCTGGACGCGCCCGCGTGCATGAACCGCCCCGGCGCGCGCAACGCGCCGCTCCATGCTCTCGAACGCCGGGGACTCGCGCGGGCGGCGCTCTTGCTCCCACTCAGCGAGGCCGCACGGTCGGAGCTTCCGGAGGGCGTCGCTCCGGCAGTGGTGGTGTCCCCGCCGATCGAAGCGTCTGGGCCGCCCGCCGGCGGCGAGCGCGAGCGAGTGGCGGTGGCCTACGTGCCCGACCCCAAGGCCAAGGGCCTCGACGTCCTCGTGGCCGGCTGGTCCGCCGCGGCCGTACCGGAGGCGCGGCTGGAGGTGTACGGCCTCGCTCCCGACACGGCGCGCGCCCACCTGCGCCGCACCGGCGTCCCCGAGCCGGCCACCCTCGACCTGAAGGGCACCGTGCCGGCCTCGGAGTTCCGCGCGCGGATGCGGCGCGCCCACGTGTACGCCGCGGGGGCGCGCTGGGAGGACTTCGGGCAGGCGCCGCTCGAGGCGCTGGCCGACGGCGCCCTGGTGGCCACCGTGCCGTCGGGTGGTCCGTTCGAGGCGTTGAGGATCGCGCGGCAGCTGGAGCCGGAGCTCGTGGCCTCGCGGATCGACGGCGCCGCGCTGGCACCGGCCATCCGTGCGGCGTTCGCCCTGGACCCGGAGCGCGTGGACGCCTTTCGCGGCCGGGCCGCCGAGCTCCTGCGGCCGCTGCGCGCCGAGGTGGTCCAGAGGACCGTGGCCGAGCGGGTGCTGCCGCCCCTCCTGGCCTGAGCGTTACAGAGTCCTTACGCCGGGCGCCGCGCACCCCGCGCGCTGCCAGACTCCGGAGCTCGGCCGCGCGCGGGTCCGTTCTCGTCGTGGACGGCGAGCCCACCGTCACCGACGTCCTGTTCGAGCTGTCGAGGCTCGAGGCGGGAGACATCGAGTGGTCGATGGAGCAGGTGCGACTGGACGAGCTGGTGGAGGAGACGGTGGCGGCGATGCGTGCCCAGGCGGAGGCCGGCGGCGTGGCGGTGAGCGCGTCCGTGCCTGACGGCCTGGCCGCCCCGCGGGCCAAAATCCCGAGAAGCTCCAGCGGGTGCTGTTCAACCTGATCCAGAACGCGATTCGCCACACGCCGGCCGACGGCAGCGTGACCGTGCTGGCCGAGTCCAACGGCGCCGGCGTGGAGATCGAGGTGGCCGACAACGGGCGCGGGCTCTCACCCGAGGAGCGGGAGCACGCCTTCGACCCGTTCTACCGGGGGCGGCGGCGAGATCTGGTTTGCGGACTCGGTCAGGGGAGCGCGCGTGCGGATGCGCCTGCCGCGGGTCTAGGAGGCGCGGCTCTCGAGCGCGGCCGAGTGACGCCGGGGCGTTGCGCCGGTCTGGCGCTCGACCTGGCGCTCGGGCGTGATCCGCACCACGTTGCGCGCCAGCCCCACCTTCTCCATCGCCGAGATCACGATCGCGGACGGATCGATCTCCCAGCGCTTGAGGCCGTGCGAGGCCGAGCGCGGGAAGGCGTGATGGTTGTGGTGCCAGGACTCGCCGAAGGACGGCAGCGCGAGCCAGAAGACGTTGCGCGACTGGTCATCGGTCTCGAAGCGGCGGCTGCCCAGGAAGTGGCAGACGGAGTTGACGCTCCAGGTGATGTGGTGCACAAGGAAGACGCGCACGAGGCCGCCCCAAAGGAGGCCGGTGACCGCGCCGAGCAGAGTGCCGGTGAGCAGCCAGCCGGCGAGCGCCGGAACGAGCAGGCTCAGCAGGACGATCACCGGGAAGCGCCGGTTGATCAGGCGCATGCCCCGGTCCTCGGCGAGGTCGCGCGCATACTTGCGCCCCGCCTGGCCCTGATGCTCGAGCAGCCAGCCCACGTGGGCGTGCCAGAGGCCGCGGAACACCGAGCCCACGCCCTCTCCGTGGCCGACGTGGGGGCTGTGCGGATCGCCCTCTTCGTCGGAGTGCGCGTGGTGCTTGCGGTGGTCGGCCACCCAGTTGATCACCGGGCCCTGCACGGCCATCGAGCCCAGCACGGCGAAGGTGTACTCCACGGGCTTCGCCACCTGGAAGGAGCGGTGGGTGAGCAGCCGGTGGAAGCCGACGGTCACGCCCAGGCCGGTGAGCACGTACATCACCGCGAGGATCGCGAGATCGGTGGCCGAGACCACGCTGTTCCACAACAGCACGATTGCGGCGATGGTCGCGACGAAGGGGAGGACGACGGCCCCGAGGTTGACGTACTTCTCGATCCTGGTCATTGACGGCAGGATATGTGCGTCCGGGCCGGTGTACTACGGTACAAACCGCAGTTTCGAACAAAGTTCTTATCTCCTGAGTGATAAAAGAAGCCGACAGCGAGCCGTGGCGGCGCCTTCCGCCCGAGGTGGCCGACGTCATCGAGCCCGAGCTCACGGCCGTCTCCGGGGAGATCCTGGCCACGATCGCCCGCGAGGTGCCCGAGTACGCCCGCCCGTTCGAGGGCGCGTTCGGCCACGGTGTGCGCACCGGCGTGACCGAGGCGCTGCGCCAGTTCGTGGCGCTGATCCGGGATCCCGACAGCGGCCGCGAGCCCGGTCGCGACGTCTACGTCAACCTCGGGAGGGGGGAGCTGCGCCAGGGCCGCACGCTCGACGCGCTGCAGTCCGCGTACCGAGTGGGCGCGCGGGTGGCGTGGCGCCGGCTGGCCGACGCCGCCCGGCGGGCCGAGCTCGACCCGGAACTGCTCAGCACGCTGGCGGAATCGATCTTCGCCTACATCGAGGAGCTGTCCGCGGACTCGGTGGAGGGATACGCCGAGGCGCGCTCGGAGCGAGAGGGGGAGCATCAGCGCCGCCGGCGCGAGCTCATCGCGCTGCTGCTGAGTGACGCGCCGCCGGCCGAACCCGACGAGCTGGCGGCAGCGGCGCGCCGGGCCGGCTGGGCGCTGCCGCGCCGGGCGGCCGCGCTGGCCTGTCCCGAGGAGTCCCTGGGCCGGCTGGTTCGCCGGCTTCCTCAGGACGTGA
This sequence comes from uncultured Thermoleophilaceae bacterium, assembly GCA_963808545.1. Lineage (GTDB taxonomy): Bacteria > Actinomycetota > Thermoleophilia > Solirubrobacterales > Thermoleophilaceae > JACVRW01. The sequence goes on from CAWEGB010000011.1 coordinate 351,507, forward strand.
TCAGCGCCGGGCTGCGCGGCCGCGGGTGCGTGGTGGTGCCAGACCCCGACGGGCCCGGGCGGCACGACCAGCTCGTACAGGCCGCGGAGGGGGGCCTTGCGGCGCTGGGGCCCCCGGGGACGCTGTCCGAGCTGGGCGAGTCGTGGACGCTCGCCCGCAGCGCGCTGCGGGCCGCGGAGGGACGCAGCGTCGCCGAGAGCGGCCTGATCCTGGCTGACGAGCGGCTCGGAGAGCTGCTGCTGCACGAAAACGCCGGACTGGTGGAACGCATAGCCCGGCGCCGGCTGGGCGCCCTCGATGACCTGACGGCCAAGGGGCGCCTGCGGATGGAGGAGACGGCGCTCGCCTACCTGCGTTGTCACGGCAACGCTGCGGCCATGGCCGTGGCCATGGACGTCCACCCCCAGACCGCGCGCTACCGGCTCGCCCGGCTGCGTGAGCTGCTCGAAGCCCAGCTCGAGGATCCGGAGGCGCGCTTCGAGCTCGAGCTGGCCCTGCGCGAGCGGGCCGCGCGACGGGGCACTAATCTCAAACGACATGAATGAGCAACCCGTCCTCGACCGAATCGAAAGCCTCGTCGAGGAGGAGCACCGCCTCTGGCGGGCGAGCGAGTCCGGCGGCCTGACCGACCAGGAGCAGCATCGACTGCAGTCGGTGCGCAAGGAGCTCGACGACTGCTGGAGCTCGCTGAGACGGCGTCGCGCCGGGTCCACGGCCGAGCTGTCCGACAGCGATGTGCCCGATCCGCCGAACGACCTGGACGGGCCCGATCCCGAACCGCCTCACCTCGAGCACGGCGTGCACGACAACCAACCCTCCCCGGATCCCGGCGTCAACCCGAACGTCCCCTAGACGCAGGCGGCAGGATCCGGGTTCTCACTCTGTGACGAACCCCTCACACAAGAGGTCGGCGAAGCGAGATTCTGCTCGCATGATCCCCGCCCTTCCCCTGGCCTACGCTTCACAGCACATCTACGAGGACCGGAGCCCCTACGCCCCTGCGCGGGCGTCGTCACAGCCCGTGGTGACCCGGCGGCGGCGCCGTGGACTCACGCTGACGTGGCCCTCTCGTCGCGTCGCGAACGGGCTGGCGCGACCCAGCGCCGCGCCCGGGCGCTGACCTACGTGCCCGTCGGCGCCGGTGCCACCCCCGCTCCGGGACGCGAGCCCGTGGTCTCCGAGCGGCTCTCACACCAGGCGCTGATCTACCGCTCCCAGACCCAGCTCACAGCCACCACGGCAGCGTTCGTGCGCGTCGGCCTCGAGGCCGGCGACCCCGTGCTGGTGGCAGCGAAGCCCACCACGCTCGACGCGCTGCGCGCCGGGCTCGGCCCGGACGCTGGACAGGTGGAGCTGCACGCCGCCGGCGACTGGTTTCCCCATCCCTTCCAGCGCCTCCAGGAGATGCGCAGGCTGACCGCCGAGGCCCGCCCGGGCACCGTGGTGCGGCTGATCGACGAATGGCCCTGGGACGGCTCGGACGCGACCACCCGCGAGTGGGCCCGGCTCGAATCCGTGACCAACCACGTCCTGGCCGGCGTGGCGCTTCGGCTCGTGAGCCTCTTCGACGCCGGCTCCCTCCCCGCGTCCGTCCTCGAGATCGCCGTCCGCACCCACCCCGAGTTGATCGAGAACGGCGCCGCCGTGCCTTCGCCCGGGTTCGTCGCGCCGGACCGCTACCTGCCTGGCGCAGCTCCGGACCCGCCGTGCTCGGCGGCGGATCTGCCTCTCCCCTGGCCCGAGCTGCGGGTCGCCGCACGCAGCGAGGCCGAGCGCCTCGGAGTGGCGCCCGAACGCCTCGATGACGTGGTCCTCGCCGTTCAGGAGGTGGCCACCAACGCCGAGCGCCACGGCGCCCCACCCGTGCGGATCCGGCTCTGGCGGCGCGGCGAGGAGCTCGTCTGCCAGGTCACCGACGGGGGCCGCGTCCACCTCGATCCGCGTACCGGGTGGCTCACCCCCGACAATCCGGCGGGGGGTGGCTGGGGCCTGCCGATCGCGCGCCTGACCTGCGATGCCGTGGAGATCGGCCGCGGCGCGGACGGCACCGTCGTGACCCTGTCCGTGACCCTCGGGTCCTAGCCTGCCGACAGCCGGGTTAGTCTCGCCCGCGTGCAACAGCTGCTGCGCGAGCTCATGGACTCCGCGCGTTCGCGTGCCGACTACGCCGACGCGCGCTTCGTCCACACGCAGGTGGAGAGCGTGGCCACCCGCAACGGCGAGCTGGACGAGCTCGACCGTTCGGAGAGCGCCGGCGTCGGCGTGCGGGTCCGAGTTGACGGGGCGTGGGGCTTCGCCGCCACCCGCGGCCTGGACCGCGCCGAGGCCGAGGAGGCTCTCGAGCGGGCGCTGAACGTGGCCCGGGCCCAGCCGCGCGTGCCCAGCACGGTGGAGCTCGCCGTCGAGCCGCCGGCGCAGGGAGGCTGGGCGACCGAGGTGGCGGAGGACCCCTTCGCCGTTTCGCTGGAGGAGAAGCTCGAGCGGCTGGCCGAGGCCGACGCGGCGCTGCGGGCCGAGAAGGAAGTGCACGTGGCGGCCGCGTCGTTCCAGGCGTTGCGCGTGCACAAGCTGTTCGCCTCGAGCGAGGGCGCGCTGTGCGAGCAGCGTGCCACCGAGTGCGGCGGCGGGATCACCGCGGTGGCGGTCAGCGGAGACCAAACGCAGGTGCGCTCCTTTCCCGCCTCGCACGGCGGGCACGTCAGCCCCGGAGGCTACGAGCGCTTCACCGGACTCGGCCTTGCCGGCGCCGGGGCGCGTGTGGCCGAGGAGGCCGTGGCGCTGCTCTCTGCTCCGGCCTGCCCGCCGGGACGGACGACCGTGATACTCGCCGGCGAGCAGCTCGGGCTCCAGATCCATGAATCCGTGGGTCATGCGGTGGAGCTCGACCGCGTGCTGGGCCGGGAGGCCTCGTACGCGGGCACCAGCTTCGTGCCCGCGGACGGCATCGGCTCGTTTCGCCTGGGCTCGGAGCACGTGGGCGTCACAGCCGACGCCACGATGCCCGAGGGACTGGGCAGCTACCGCTGGGACGACGAGGGCGTGGAGGGCCAGCGCGTGCCGATCGTGCGTGACGGCGTGCTCAGCGGCTTTCTCTCTTCGCGCGAGACCGCCGCCGAGATCGGGCTGTCGCGCTCGGGCGGCTGCATGCGCGCCGACGGCTTCGCGCGCCAGCCGATCGTGCGCATGACCAACGTCAACCTCGAGCCCGGTGAAGCGGGCAGCCTCGACGACCTGATCGCCGCGACCGACACCGGAATCCTGATCGAGACCAACCGCTCGTGGTCGATCGACGACCGGCGCCTGCACTTCCAGTTCGAGGGCGAGGCCGCCTGGGAGATCCGCGATGGCCGGCGCGGCCGGCTGCTGCGAAACCCGAGCTACGCGGGCATCACGCCCGAGTTCTGGCGCGGCTGCGACGCGGTCTGCTCGGCCCTCGAGTGGCGGCCGATCTCGCTGCTCGGCTGCGGCAAGGGCGAGCCGGGCCAGGTGATGCGGGTCTCCCACGGTTGCGCGCCGGCGCGATTTCGCGACGTGCAGGTCGGCGTGGCGTGACCGTCAAGGACGTGAACGCGGTCGAGCTGGCCCAGCACGCCGTCGATCGCGCAGGCCCTGACAGCCTCGCGCTCGTGACCCGCGAGCGCTCCCTTCTGCTGCGCTTCGCGGCCAACCTCCCGACTCAGGCCACGTCGGTCGACGACCTGACCGTGGAGCTCGCGGTGCTGCGGTCGGGACACGTGGGGCGCGCGTCCACCAACGCGATCGACGACGACGCGCTGGCCGAATGCGCCCGGCGAGCCGCCTCCGCGGCAGAGGCCGCGGCCCGAGCGTCGGGGGACGGCGCGTTTCCGGGCTTTCCCAGGCCCGGCCCGCCGCCGGCCCACCACGGCTACGACGCCGACACGGCCCAGCTCGAACCGGGCGCCGGCGGAGTCGCGCTGGGCGCGGCCTTCGCGGAGGCTCAGCAGCGGGGGGTCGAGGCGCACGGCGTGTGGTCGGCCGGCGAGGTCGAGCGCGCGGTGGCCACCCCCGGCGGGGCCGAGGGCGATCTCACGACGGACGCGTTCATCAAGGTCGTCTGCATCGCCCCGGACGGGCGCAGCGGGTTCGCCTCGGCGGCCGCGGTGGCCGCCGATGCCCTCGACGCGCGCGAGCTGACCGCCCGCGCGGCGGTCAAGGCCACCGCCACCGGAGAGCCGGCCGAGCTCCCCGTCGGGGACTACCCGGTGGTCTTCGGCCCCCAGGCCGTGGGGACCATGCTCGACCTGCTCGGCGCAACCGCCTTCAACGGCCTTGCCCACGTGGAGGGCCGGGGAGCGCTGGTCGGCCGGCTGGGCAGCCGCGTGGCGGCGCCCGCCGTCAATCTGGCCGACTCGCCCCGGTTTGCCGCCGGGCTGCCGCGCGCCTTCGACTCCGAGGGCACGAACAAGCGGCCGTTGCCGCTGATCCAGGACGGCGTGGCCCACTCCGTGGTCCACGACACCCGCAGCGGTGCGCTGGCCGGCACCCCGTCCACAGGTCATGCCCTGGCTCCGGGTGGCGACAGCTACGGCCCCCACCCCACCAACCTCGTGCTGGCGGGCGGCGGCGCCGACGACGAGGACGAGCTCTGCTCCGGGGTGGAGCGGGGCCTCTACGTGACCCGGCTCTGGTACGAGAACGTGGTCCGGCCCAAGGAGACGCTCGTCACCGCCGTCACCCGCGACGGCACCTTCCTGATCGAGGACGGCCGCGCCACCCGCCCCCTCCGCGATCTGCGCCTCACCGAGAGCCTGCTGGCGATCTTCTCCCGTGTGCAGGCCCTCACCAGCCGGCAGCAGCTGGTGAGCGCCGGAGACTTCTACGGCCGCCGTTTCGCCTCGGGCGTCGTGTGCCCGGCGCTGCGCGTGCGCTCGGCGCGCTTCACCGACGCGGCCGGATAAGGCCGGGCCGGCTCAGATCTTCAGGAGCACGATGACGTTCACCACGAACAGCAGTGCGAAGCCGATCGTCCAGCGGTTCAGGTTGCGCTCCACCAGCGAGCCGCCGCCGAAGGGACCGGCGCCGGTGCCGACACCGAAGGCTCCGGAGAGACCGGAGTCCTTGCCCGAGTGCATCAGGACCAACACGATGACCATCACCGCGAGAATCACCTGCACGCCGTAGAGAATCGCTTCCATCGCGCGAAAGGCTAGCGAGCCGAGGGCGAGCGGCCCTCGAGCCGATCGAGCTCGCGCAGGATCTCGATCGCCTCGGACCGCAGCTCGCCGTCCACGCTGCGCCAGTCGGCCTGATCGAGCTTGCCCATCCGGTGATCGAGCTCCGCATCCCGGATCTCGCGGTACTTGGCCTCCTTGGCCGCCTCGAGCTCCGCGATGCGGATGTGCTCACGCCTTTCCTCCTGGCCGCGCTCGCGCAGCGGCCGCGCGACGGCGAGCGCCACCAGGACGGTGAGGACGAGCAGGGCGAGGACGTACTCCACGAGGCAAGCCTAGGCTCCGGCGAGATGAGAAACGTGACGCAGCGTGCCGATGATGCGCAGGCCTGGCTCGAGCCCCGCGCCGACGAGATGGCTGCTCTGGTGGAGCGGCTCGTGGCGATCGACACGGAGAACCCGCCGGGGCGCCGGCTGGGCGAGTGCGGCCGCGCCCTGCGCGACGCGATGAACGACCTCGGGCTGTCACCGGAGCTGATCGAGCTTGCCCCGAGCCGCGAGCTCGAGGAGCCGTGCATCGTTCGCGGAAGCATCGGCGACGGACCCGCCGGCATCTACTACCACGGGCATTTCGACGTCGTCCCGGCCCAGAGCAGGGCGCAGTTCGGGCCCGAGCGGCGCGAGGGCAGGATCTTCGGGCGAGGCTCCGCCGACATGAAGGGCGGTCTCGTCAGCATGATCTACGGCGCGCTGGCCGCGAGCGAGCTGAGGCTGCTCGAGGGGCGCCGGATCGTCTTCCATTTCGTCTGTGACGAGGAGACAGGGAGCGCCGCCGGTTCCGGGCACCTGCGCGAGGCGGGCATGATCGATCCGGATGCGCTAGCGATGCTCACCGCCGAACCGACCGGCGGGGTGATCTGGCACGCCTGCCGCGGCGCGATCACGCTGCGCGTCACGACCAGCGGGCGGGAGGCACATGTCGGCTACGCCGACCAGGGCGTCAACGCGTTCGAGCACGTGATCCGGCTCGCCGAGCCGCTCACGGCTCTCTCGCATGAGCTGCTGAAGGAGGACTCGATGCTCGTGGTCGGCGGTCAGGCGGGCGCTGGCACCGGCTTCAGCGTCGTGCCCGGCTCGGCCTGGTTCTCGATCGACCGGCGCTTCAACCCCGAGGAGGATCTCGACCGCGAGCTGGCTCGCCTGACGACCATGATCGCCGAGTCCGCCGAGGCCGTCGGCGCGCAGGTCGACGTCGAGGTGCTCCAGCAGCAGCCCTCCGGCAGCACCGAGCCGACCCACCCGGCCGCCGTGACGCTGGCGGAGTGCGTGGCCGCCGTCGACGGCGCCGAGCCCGCCTTCCAGATGTGCCCCGGTGTGCTCGACACGCGCTGGTATTCGCAGCTCGGGCTACCGGCCTTCGCCTACGGCGGCGGTCGCCTCGACGTCTCTCACGGCCCTGACGAGTACATCGACGAAGCCGCCATGCGCCGCTGCGCCGCGGTCTACGCGCTGTTCGCCGGCACGGGATGCGCTGAGCCGAGCCGATCGGCAGCCAGCGCACACGCGAGCGAATCTCCTCCGGGGCGCCGGCGAATTCGAGCTCGATGGCCCGTCTGCCCTGCCTGAAGTGCTTCCAGCCCTCGTAGTGGATCGGGATCGCCGTCCGGGGCCGGATCAGGCGACACAGTTCCACGGCGTCTCGCGCGGTCATCGTGTAGCGAACCGGCCCCGTGACCGGGAACTGCACACCCCCGAGGTGCAGCAACGCCGTGTCGACCGTCAGACGGGTGGCGACCTCGCGCACGCCGTCGTAGAGCACGGTGTCGCCGGAGATCCACAGCGCACCGTTCCGCTGCTCGTTCCAGCGCAAGGCGAAGCCGATCACGTCGCCGACGATGAAGTGGACGCCTGGCGGACCGTGGCGGCAGGGGGTCGCGGTCACCTCGATCGACGGCCGGCCGGACGCTTCCAGCATGGTGCTCTGCCACGGCTCCAGACCGCGTGCGTTCCCGCCCAGGCTCTCCGCGCCGGAGACCGTCGTGATCACGGCACCGGCACGCGGCAGCAGCGCTCGGCCCTCGGCGTCGAGGTTGTCCCCGTGGTGCTCGTGGGTGAGCAGAACCGCGTCGATCGGGCCCACCTCGCCCGCCCGGAACGCAGGTCCGACCAGCTTCCGCGACGTCGCCCCCCAGCCGAAGTTGTACCTCCGGCCGGGGGCGTCGAACGTCGGATCGGTGAGCAACCGCCACCCGCCCACCTCGATGAGCACGGTGGGCCCGCCGATATGGGTCAGGCGAGCGGCGCCGGTCACGCGCCCGTCGTCGTCCGGACGGAGTGCTCCACTGCCCAGTCGAGCGCGTAGTCGGCGACCTCCTCCCATCCCGGGGCCGCCGGCAGGAGATGCGGACCTTCGAACTCCTCGACCTCGGTGATGGTGTCCGACTTGTAGTGCTTGGCGTTGGAGCGCTGGATCTTCGGCGGCACCTGCGAGAGGGGCACCACCGCCACACCCTCGGTGGGCGCCGAGTTGATCGCCACGCCCGCCGCGCCGAAGCCGGGGTCGAGCAGGATCTGCACGAACACTCCGCCCGCGGAGTGGCCGATCAGAAGGATCGGAGCACTGAGACGGTCACTCGCGTCGTCCACGCCCTGGCTCACGAGGGCAGCCTAAACCGCTCCGGCTCGGCGGGCGCTCACGGAGCGCGCAGCCAGACGGACCAGGGACGGATGCTGTCGGTGGTGAGCAGATCCTCGGGCCACGGATCCTCGGCGAGGCGAGTGCGAATCGTCGCCTCGTTATCGGCGTCCACCACGAGCAGGACGTTCTCGCCGTCGCCGTCCCCGACCGGCCCGCCCAGGACCACGAAACCCTCCTCGGCGAGCGCGTCCATGAACGCGGCGTGCTCGTCCCAGCCGGCCTGCTCGCGCAACCCGCGCGAGTGGTCCCAGGCAGGTCCCTTCGCGCGCTCGACCAGGTAGAGATCGGCCACAGCCGGACTACGCCCGGGACAGCTCCTTGCCCAGGCGCGCCGAGTAGAGCGAACGGACTCTGCGCAGGCGCGCCTCGGGCGAGGGCCAGGCGGCCACCAGAGCGCCGAGCAGGGCGATCGCACCGCCGATCCAGATCCAGGCCACCAGCGGCGAGGCGATGGCGCGGAAGGCGGCGGGCGGCGGATCGTTGCGGTAGCGGTCGGCCAGCGCGGCGATGATCAGCGCCTGGACGTCGCCGGAGGCGTTGGCGAACTTGGCGTCGGCCTCGCGGATGGGCTTCTCCAGCGAGGCGATGTCGGGCCGCACCGCCAGCCAGAAGTCCTGGCGCAGGCCCCAGCGGACGTCGACCTCGCTGGTGGCCTCTCCCTCGAAGAAGCGTGAGATGGTGCCCAGCGAGGGGTCGCCGCTCGAGTAGAAGTTTCGCGCGGGCCGCAGGGTGAAGGTCTCGTCGCCCTTGCGCACGTCGATCACCGCGCCGAAGGAGATCGGGGCGCCGGTCCCGGCGTCGTCGCCGCCGAGCTTGGCCGTGGGCTCCCGGTAGGTGATCTCGTAGCCGTCGAGCGCGAAGGACTCGCCGGGCGAGAGCCGCACGTCCTGCTGCTGGATGAAGGCCGAGGACGCCGCCACGCCGAGGAACAGCACAGCGATGCCCACGTGGACGAGATAGCCGCCGTAGCGCCGCCGGTTGCGCCCGGTGAGCTGGGCGAGGGCGCGCGGCCACGGCTCGCCCGTCATCGTTCGACGCGCCGCGGCGCCGCGCCAGAACTCCTGTCCCACCACGGCCAGGACGAAGGCCACGAAGCAGAACATGAGCAGCGACGCCGGGCTGTCAGCCGCGTTCGTGAAGGCGAGCATGCCGGCCAGGGCCGCCACCGTGATGAGCACCGGGGCGAGCAGTACGCGCCGCAGCGCCGAGAGGGTGACCCGCCTCCAGGCCAGCACGGGCCCGATCCCGGAGAGCAGCACGAGCACGAGCGCCAGCGGGGTGGTCAGCCGGTCGAACCAGGGCGGCCCCACGCTGGCCTCGCGGCCGGTGACCGCCTCGGAGATGAGCGGGAAGAAGGTGCCCCACAGGATCACCAGGCAGAGCCCCACCAGCACGAGGTTGTTGAGCAGGAAGAACGCCTCGCGCGACACCAGGGAGTCGATCTTGGCCTCGCTGCGCAGGTCGGAGCGTCGCGCGAGGATGAGCCCGGCGGAGAGGCCCACCACGGCGGTGATGAACACGAGGAACTGCACCCCGATGGTCGACGCGCCGAAGGCGTGGATCGACTCGAGGATGCCGCTGCGCACTAGGAACGTGCCCAGGAGCGCGAGCACGAAGGTGGCACAGATGAGCGACACGTTCCACACCTTCAGCATCCCGCGCTTCTCCTGCACCATGATCGAGTGCAGGAAGGCCGTGCCCACGAGCCACGGCATGAGCGACGCGTTCTCCACCGGGTCCCAGGCCCAGTACCCGCCCCAGCCGAGCTCCGAGTAGGACCAGAGCGCGCCGAGCAGGATGCCCGTGCCGAGGAAGGTCCAGGCCACCAGGGTGAAGCGGCGCGTGGCGCGGATCCAGTCGGCCCCGGTGTGCCGCGTGACCAGTGCGCCGATGGCGAAGGCGAAGGGGATCGAGAAGCCCACGTAGCCCGTGTAGAGCATCGGCGGGTGGATCATCATCGCCGGGTGGCGCAGCAGCGGGTTGAGCCCGGCGCCCTCTGCCGGTGGATTGGCCAGCGTGCCGAAGGGGTTCTCCCAGCCCACCATCAGGAACAGGAAGAAGGCCGCGACCGCGCCCAGCACCGCCGTGGCCCACGGCGCGATGTCGCGCAGCGAACGGCGGGTGATGAACAGGACCGCGCTCGCGAACAGCCCCAGCAGCGTGGCCCACAGCAGCAGCGAGCCGTCCTGGGTGGCCCACAGCGCGGTGACCTTGTAGAAGGTCGGCGTGTCCGTGGACGAGCCCTCGGCCACCAGCTTGAAGGAGAAGTCGGAGCGCAGGAAGGCCGACTCGAGGATCGCGAAGGCCAGCACGCACAGTCCGGCGACGCAGTAGACCGCTCGCCGGCCCGAGGTGACCCACTCACGCCGCCCGCTCACCGCCCCGTAGAGCGACGCGCCCACCGCGTAGAGCGCGGCGAGCAACCCGACGGTGAGGGCGGCGGAACCTACGCCCGCCATCTCAGGAGTTCTGTTCGTCCTTGGTGAACTTGGACGGGCACTTGGTGATGAGCGAGTCGCGCTCGGCCACGAAGGTGCCCTGCTTGAGCTCGCCCGAGACGATCACCTCGCGCCCTTCGCGGAAGGGGTCGGGCACCACGCCGGCGTAGGACACCGGGACCGACTCGCTGCCGTCGCGGTCGCGGATGCGGAAGCGCAGGTCGTCGCCCGCCTTCTCCACCGACCCGTCCACCACCTTGCCGGTGAGCTCGTAGGACTGCCCGGGCCGGACCTCGCTCGGCTTGCTCGCCTCGGTGGACGCGCTGAAGCTCGTGTAGACGAGGGCGGTGGCGAGCAGCACGACGGCGGTGAGTGCCACCCACAACCGGAGCTTGCGCTTGCGGGACGGATCCATCGGGGTCAATTCTGGCAGGAGCCGCCGCGCTACCCGCGCCTACTCGGGTGACCGTCGCCCGGCCAGGGCGACAGCAGGAGGATCAGCCGGGAGTCGGTGCGCGCCCGCACCTCGTGGCGCTCGTTGGGATCGAAGTGGACGAGCAGGCCGGGACCGCCGCTGACGGTCTCGCCGCCCTGCTCGAACTCGACCTCGCCCGCCGCGACCACGACCCAGGCCCGCTCGTGCACCTGGTGCTCCTGGAGACGCTCGCCCGCCGGCAGGTTGATCGCGATGACCCGGGTCTCGTCGTCGGAGCGCAGAACCTCCGGCTTCTGAGGCTGCACGTCGAGCGAGGCGATGTCCCAGGTCTCCATGGCGGGAAATCTACCCCAGTTAGGTCGCCACCTCGGCACGGCTGGCCGCCTCGTCGCGCTCGGCGCGACGGGCGATCCATTCCGCCCCGGGGTGGTCGGTCAACCCGTGCGCGACGATCGACACGAGCACCGTGAGCGCGGCGATGGCCGCAATCGGCTCGGCCGCGGGCGCGCCCGATCCGAGCACGAACAGGGCGAAGGTCATCGTGGCCACGCCCTTGGGCCCGAACCAGGCCATGAAGGCCTTCTCGGCGGGGCTGACCTGGCGGCTGCCGAGGAGGGCCACGAAGATCGCCACCGGACGCGCCACGAGCAGCGTGAAGGCCGCGATTGCGGGCGCCACCCAGCCGTCCTGGAACAGCGTGTCGAGCGTGAAGATGGCGCCGAAGACCAGGAAGACGCCCAGCTTGACGACCTCGATCACGTCCTCGGTGCGCGCCTCGAAGCAGTCGCTGATGTCCGGTCGCATGATGCCGAGCGCGATCGCGGCCACGAACACCGAGATGAAGCCGTTGCCCTCCGGCGGCAACACCGCGATGCCGTAGGCCACGAAGGCCACGCCGAGGGCGTAGAGCGCCTTCTGGTGCGGGCTGATCTCCTCGCCGAGGGCCGTGTCGGCGGGCATCAGCTTCGCGGCTGCGAAGGCGACCACGAGGCCGGTGGCCAGCCCGAAGCCCACGTCCTGGAGGACGAACTCGTACCAGACGAAGCCCGAGTCGGCCGAGGCCGCGGCGGCGAAGGCCAGCACCGCCGGCAGCGCCAGCCCGTCGTTGAGCCCGGACTCGAGGTTCAGCGAATGCCGAATCACGCGCGGCACGCGCGGGTTGGTGACCACAGCCGAGGAGAGCACGGGGTCCGTGGGCGACAGCAGCGCGCCGACGAGGAACGATTCCGACCAGCTCAGGTCGGTAATCGCATGCGCTACGACAGCGATCAGGATGCAGGTGAGCGGCATCGCCAGGGCGAGCTTTCGCAGGGGCAGGCGCCACTCGGCCTGGAGCATCTCCGCGTCCACCTCGAGGCCGTCACGGAAGAGGATCAGGATCAGCGCCACCACCGCCAGGCCCTGAACGAAGGGCGACGTGGGCTCGAGGTCGAGCACGCCCAGCCCGCCCTTGCCGAGCAGGAAGCCCGCGACCACGAAGGCGGCGGTCAGCGAGAGGAAGCTGCGCCGGGCGAGGCCCGACACGAGAGCGCCCAGCACCAGCAGCACCCCGAAGATCGCGAGGGGCTCCTCGAGGAACTCCACGCCCGCGGCGACAGGAGGCACGACGCCAACTCTGTCAAACCGAGACGTCGCCCCCGTCTTTACATCTGGCTACCGTGCCCTGCCATGAGCACACGCTCCCGCCACGCCCTGGGCGCGATCGGTCTGATGGCGGGCCTGATCGCGGCGGCCGCGCCGGCGGCCTCGGCGGGCGAGGGGTCGCTGCGGCCCCGGACGCTCGACCGCGGCTGGGAGGTCCGGGTGGAGCCCGCCGCTCCGGGCCTGCCGCAGGAGGCGCCGCCGGAGGAGACCGCGCCCGAGAGCTCGGAGCCCACCGCACCGCCCACACCGGCGGGCCGGGCGGCGCAGGCCCCCGGCGAGTGGCGCCCGGCGACAGTGCCGAGCGTGTTCGACTCGCGGGCGCTGGCACGTCTCTATCCCGGCCATGTCCGGCGCTACCGGCTGCGCTTCGAGGGCCCGGCCACGCTCCCGGGCTTTCGCTGGCTGCTGCAGTTCGACAGCGTGCGGCGTAACGCCGGCGTCTTCCTCAACGGGCGGCGCGTCGGCCGCAACGTCGATCCGTACACGCCCTTCACCGTCGAGGCACGGGGCCTGAAACCAGGGAAGGTCAACGAGCTGACGGTGGTGGTGGACGGGCGAAAGAACCCCGACCTGCCGGAGGGCTGGTGGAACTGGAACGGCATCGTGCGCCCGGTGCGCCTCGTTCCAGCCGGTCCCGCCCACCTCGCGGACCTCGGCACCATGTCGAAGGTCAGGTGCCGCGGCCCGGCCCGCAGCTGCCGGGCCGAGCTGCTGCTCGACGGAATGCTCGAGCGCCGCGGAGGCGCTCGAGCGATCGAGCCCACCCTCGAGGTCCGGCTGCGGTCGCCCTCGGGACGCGCGACGACGCGCAGCTTCCGGCTGCCGCGCCAGCGCTCCGGCCGCCGCCGCGTCGAGCTCTCCATGCGCGTGCCCGCGCCCGAGCTCTGGTCGCCCGACTCCCCGCAGCTCTACTCGGCCCGGCTCGTCCTGCGCGAGCGCGGTCGGATGGTCCAGATCGAACGGCGCCGGCTCGGACTGCGCTCGGTGGAGGTGAAGGGCGGCCATCTGCGACTGAACAACCGCCGGGTGCGGCTGCGCGGCGCGTCGATCCACGAGGACATGCCCGGCTCGGGGGCGGCGCTCACCAGCGCCGACATGGATCGCATCGTGGCGGATCTGAAGGATCTGGGGGCGAACATCACCCGGGCGCATTACCTGATGAACGATCGCCTGCTGGCGCGCTTCGACCGGGCGGGAATCCTGGTGTGGAACCAGGCGCCCGTCTGGCAGCGCGACCACGGAGCCCGGCTGCTCTGGCGGCCCAAGGAGCGCGAGCGCGCGCTGCTCACCGTGCGCCGGACGGTGACCGCGGCCCGCTCGCACCCCTCGGTGCTCACCCATTCCGTGGCCAACGAGCTGAGCTTCACGCCCGACGCCAAGCCCGGTACGCGCCGCTTCCTGCTGGCGGCGCTCGAGCAGGCCCGAGAGCTCGACCCCACGCTGCCGATCTCGGTCGACATCAAGGGGAGGCCCGGCTACGGCGAGCAGTTCACCTACGCGGCCTTCGACCTCATCGGCCTCAACCAGTACTTCGGCTGGTACCCGTGGGTGGAGGACTTCAGCCTGCTCGAGCCGTACATCTACGAACTGCGCGATCACTACCCGCGTCAGGCCATCGTCATGACCGAATGGGGCGCCGAGGCGCGGCCGGAACTGGCCGCCGCACCCGCCACCCTCAAGGGCGGCTACGCCTTCCAGTCCTTCCACGCCGCACGAACGCTCGACGTGATCGACCGATCGCCGGTGCTCGACGGGGCGATCTACTGGACGCTCAGGGAGTTCGAGATCTACCCGGGCTGGCGCGGCGGAGCCGGGCAGCGGCCGGCCCAGTTCAGGCCCAACACGCGTCACCACAAGGGCCTGATCGGCTACGAGGGCGAGCGCAAGCCGGCGTTCGGCCTGCTGGCCGAGCGCTTCCGGGCCACCCCGCTCTACCCCTGAGCGCCCTCGTCCGCTCCGTCACCACTCCAGTTGCCGGCCGTCGCGGAAGAAGCCTCCGCTCGGCCCGTCGTCGGGCAGGAGCGCCGCCCACATCACGCTGGCCGCCCCGTCGGCCACGGGGCGCCCGCCCGGCCCGCCCATGTCGGTGGCCACCCAGCCAGGGCACACCGAGTTGACCAGGATGCCGTCGGACTTCAGCTCGGCGGCCAGCACCCGGGTCAGGGCGTTGAGTGCCGCCTTCGACACGCTGTAGGCGGGCGTGCCGGCGCCCATGGACGAGAGCGAGCCCGACTCGCTGGACACGTTCACCACGCGCGCGTGACCGGAGCGCCGCAGCAGCGGCAGGCAGGCCTGCGTCGTGGCCCAGGCCCCGAGCAGGTTTGTTTCGAGCGCCTCTCGGACGATCCCGAGGTCGGCGTCCACGCCTCGCTGTCCGGTGTCGTAGTGGATGGCCGCGTCGTTGACCAGCACGTCGAGCCGGCCGTGGTCCGACTCGAGCTCCGAGACGAGGTCGAGCACGCTCTGTTGATCGGCCACGTCGAGCCGGCGAGCCTCGATGTGGAGGTCCCCGGCCAGCCCGGAGGCCGCCGCCTCGCCCTTCTCGAGGTCACGCGAGCCGAGAACGGTCGTGAAGCCCTCCTGCGCGAGCTGTCTCACCACCTCCAGCCCGATACCGCGGTTGGCTCCCGTCACGAGAGCGACACGACGGTCGGACGAGGACACCGGCCGAGACTACTCAGGGACGGGCAGCTGCCCGAGATAGGCCCGCCCGCGCGGCGACAGCCGGTAGCCGGTGGGCAGGCTCTCGGTCAGGCCAAGCTCCTTGAGCTTGCGCACGTCGGTCTTGAAGTGAGCCGTCTCCAGGCCACGCTGCGCCGCCAGCTCGGGTGCGCGGACGGCCGGTTGCTCCCCGATCAGGCGCAGCACGCCGGCGGTCCAGGGACCATGGCGACTGGCGGCATCGAAGCGAGCGAGCCGGGCGTCGATGGCCACGCGCTCCGCGGCGGAGAGCGACGCGCGCTCGCGCAGGGCGATCCGCGGGTCCGCTCCGGCGAAGCTGAGCGCGATCCGGTGCAGCGTTCCCGTCGGGCCGAGCTGCGACAGCAGCTCGGCGCGATCGCGGGCTCCCGCTCGCTGTGCATCGACCTCGGTGATGTCGGCTTCGTCGATGCGCTCCACCGATTCGATGGCCAGCACGCCCATCCTCGTCCGCAGCGTGCCGCCCGCCCGCACCGTCGGCCGGCGCCAACGGCGGAAGGCGAGGGTCACCTCACCCGAGCGGATGCGCCGCAGCGTCTCCTGCTTGAAGAGCATCGTTGCCTTCGCGGGGTGCGGTGGCGAGCGCCGCGAACACGGCCGCCAGGGCGGGGTCCTCCGCATGGGTCGCGCCCTGCGCCAGCGCGTAGAACTCGGGCAGGCTGCAGGACAGCTCGGCGTCGGCCTCGTCGAGCACCCCGTGGCGAACCTGTACCCGCCCGTCCTCGAGCCGCGCCGTGAAGCGGTCGCCCTCCACGTCGAAGTTCACCTGCACCGAGCGGCCGGCCGCCGTCCCACTCGCCGGCGCGGTGGCCGCGGCCAGCGTGGCCGCCAGCAGCGAGCCCCGCGCCACCAGCCCCTCCCGGCGCTCGGCCACCGGGTCCAGCAGCTCGAAGCCCCACACCGCCAGTGCCTCGACCGCCGGACGCAGGCCCTCACCGCGCTCGGTGAGGGCGTAGGCGGCCACCGAGGCGGGAGGCGGAAGGCGAACCGGCTCGGCTATGCCCGCCGCCACGAGCGACTGCAGCCGGGCACTGAGAAGGTTGGTGCTGATTCCGGGGAGCGCCGCCTGCAGGTCCCCGAAGCGCTTGGGCCCGAGCAGCAGCTCCCGCACCACCAGCAGGGTCCAGCGCTCGCCGAGCAGATCGAGCGAGCGGGCGAGCCCGCAGGTCTGGCGGTAGCTGCGAGAGGCGCTCATTGCGCCAAACATTCTAGCTGCTACTTGTTTTTGAAGCAACTACACAGTTAAATAGCAGCGTATGAGCTATTCCAATCGCGCCCTGGTCGTCCTTCTGCTGTGCGCCTTCGCGGTGACCGTCGACACCACGATCGTCAACGTCGCGCTGCCCACCCTCTCGCAGGAGCTCGACGCCTCCACGCGCGACCTGCAGTGGGTGGTGGACGCATACACCCTGGTGTTCGCCGCGCTCGTGCTGGCCGCGGGCGCGCTGGGTGACCGCTTCGGCCGCCGGGAGCTGCTGCTCATCGGGCTCGTCGTGTACGGCGTCGCCAACGGCGCGGCGGCGCTGGTGGACTCGAGCGGCGCGCTGATCGCGTGCCGCGCCGTCATGGGCCTCGGCGCGGCGATCATCTTCCCCGCGACGCTGTCCACGATCGTGCACCTGTTCACCGAGCGCGGCGCGCGCGCCAAGGCGATCGGGCTCTGGGGGGCCACCACCGGAATTGCCGTGGCGCTCGGGCCGATCGTGGGGGGCGCCATGCTCGAGGCCAGCGGCTGGCAGGCGGCGTTCTGGCTGAAGGTGCCCATCGCCGCGCTGGCCTTCGTGCTTGCGCTGGCGTTCGTGCCCACCTCCAGCGATCCGCGCCGGCCGCCGGTCGACCGGCTGGGCCTCGTGTTGTCGGCCGTCGCCGTTCTGGCGCTGGTGTACACGATCATCGAGGCACCGGAGCAGGGCTGGCTCTCCGCCCGCAGCCTCGCCGGCTTCGCCGTCGCCGCCGTCCTGTTG
Source organism: uncultured Thermoleophilaceae bacterium (assembly GCA_963808545.1). GTDB lineage: Bacteria > Actinomycetota > Thermoleophilia > Solirubrobacterales > Thermoleophilaceae > JACVRW01. The sequence continues at coordinate 368,518 of CAWEGB010000011.1, forward strand.
GTGGCCTTCGTGGCCTACGAGGCACGTCGTGAGGATCCGCTCCTCGACGTGCGGCTGTTTCGCAACGGCCGGCTGAGCGCGGCCTCGCTGGCGATCACGCTCACCTTCTTCGCGCTGTTCGGCTTCATCTTCCTGATCACCCAGTACTTCCAGGTGCTGAGGGGCTACGAGCCCTTCGAGACCGGCCTGCGGCTCCTGCCCGTGGCGCTCTCCACCGGCGTGGCCGCCGTGGTGGGCACGCTGCTGGCCGTGCGCATCGGCAACAAGGCGGTGGTGGCCGGCGGGCTCGGCCTGATGGCGATCATGTTCGCCTGGACCTCCCAGGTCGACGGCGCCACGAGCTACCTGGAGATCGCCGCGCAGATGGTGGTGCTGGGCACGGGCATGGGCCTCACCACGGCGCCGGCCACCGAGTCGATCATGGGTGCGGTGCCGGCCGCCAACGCCGGCGTGGGCTCGGGCATCAACGACACCACTCGCGAGCTGGGCGGCACCCTGGGCGTGGCCGTGATCGGCTCGGTGTTCGCGTCGCTCTACTCGGCCGGCTTCGACAAGGCGCCCGCCGGGCTGCCCGTGGACTCCGCCGAGGATTCGATCGGAGCGGCGGTGGGCATCGCGCAGCAGCTCGGCGGCGCGTCGGGCGAGGCGTTGCGCCAGCTCGCCACCACCGGGTTCTACGACGGGCTCGAGGCCGGCTGCCTGGTGGCGGCCGGGGTCTGTCTGGTGGGGAGCATCGCGGCGGCGGTCCTGCTGCCGGCGACGGCCGGCCGACGAGCGGGTCGAGCCCGCGCCCGGCGCTCCGGCCCGGGCAGCCGAGTCGCCGCAGGCGGCGTAGCTCGGCCCCCCGGGCGACGCCCTCAGCGCGCGGGTGCGGGCATCGGCTCAGGCAGCTCGGCGTGCAGCTCCGGCAGTGCGCGGTCGAGCCAGCGCGGGAGCCACCAGTTGCGTTCGCCCAGCAGCTGCATCACCGCCGGCACCAGCACCATCCGGACCACGGTGGCGTCCACGAGGATGGCCGTGGCCAACCCGATCCCGATCAGCTTGAGGAACACTTCGGAGCTGAGCGCGAAGGCGGCGAACACCGCGACCATGATCGCCGCGGCTGCACGGCAAGCGGATGCGATCGCCGGAAGATGAGCGGAACGCCGGCCGCCAGCACGGCGAGCACCGCCGGAACGCTGAAGCCGGTGGACTCGCCGTTGAGGGCGATCTCGCCCAGCAGGACGGCGACCACGACGGCGGCGACCGCCACGTCGAGCAGCGATACCTGTTGGCGCAGCCGGGCCACGGTGAGCCCACCGTAGCGCCCTACCCATCCGGCGTCGTCGTCCCCGGGGAGTATCTGAGCTGTGGGCCTGCCGAAGTAGCCTCGCCCCATGGAGAGCTTGTCGGCCGCCTACCGCCGGCGCGGCGCCGACCCGCCGTTCGCCGATCCGGGCCGAGACCACGGCAGCGGAATGGAGGGCTACTACTGGCGCATCGTCGACGCCGAGCGCGGGCGAGTGCTGGTGGTGTTGTGCGGGATCTGCCGGAGCCCGAGCGGGCGCTGGGCCCTCGTCGCGCTGGCCGCCCACCCGGGAGGGCTCGTGCGCCACGTCATCGCCGAGCCGGCGAGCGGTGACCCGCGACGCTTCGGAGTCGGCGCCGGGGAGCTCCTCACCGGGTCGCTCGAGCGCCTGCGCCTGCAACTCGACGACGCCCACTGGATCGACGCGGCCGTCACGCCCTCGGTCGCCTGGCCGCGAGGGCGCGCCGGGGCGCTGGGCGCCGCCCACCTCGTGCCCGGCCTGGCCCAGTACTGGCAGCCCGTGCTGCTCGACGGCGAAGCCCGGGGCGAGGCCTGCATCGGCGGCGAGCGGGTGAGCCTCGACGGCTCCCGCGTCTACGCCGAGAAGAACTGGGGCCCCGGGTTCGCCGGACGCTGGTGGTGGGGTCAGGCCGGCGCTTTCCCGGACGGCGACCTCACCGTGGCCTTCGCCGGCGGACGGCTGCCGCTGCTGGGCGCCCGGCCCGCCCCCACCGCGGTCGTGGTGCGAATCGGCGCGCGGGTGCTGGCGCTGCGCCCGCCGCTGGCCCGGACTCGCGTCTCCGTGGGGGAGCTCGGCTGGCGCGTGCGCGTGCGCTCCGCCCGTCACCGGTTGGAGCTCGAGGGCAGCCCCGCCGGGAACTCTCCCCACGTGCTCCCCGTGCCCGAGCCGGGACCGCCGCAGTTCGAGCTGCGCTCTCAGCAGCTGCTGGCGGGAGAGATCGCGCTGCGCCTGCGCAGCGGGCGGCGGACCATCATCAGCGCGAGTTCTCCGCTGGCCGGTCTGGAGCTCGGCTCTCAGCACGCTTGACCGCCGCGCTCAGCGCCTCCGCCCCCACCAGTCGTTCGAAAGGGCCCACCGCGGCCCAGAGGGCACGCAGCCGCAGGCCGGCTCCGCTGTCGAGTGGATCGATGCGGGCCTCGGACACGAGCTCGGCCTCGCCGTCCACGGTCGGTTCGGCCCAGTGAGCGAACAGCACCCGCACCGTGCCCTCCTCGTTCCAGTCGCGGAAGGCCTCGGCTCCGGCCAGTTCGGGATAGTCGCGCGCGAGCGTCCAGATTCGCCCGCACAGGCCGGAGACGAGGGAGGTCGCGTTCTCCTCGAGCACGGTGAACGGGTAGCTGCGAAACAGCTCGCCGAAGGTCTGCTGCGCCGGCGTATCGGGAATGCGCCAGCGGATCAAGCGCCCGAGTGCCACGGTGTCGGACAGGTGGAGTCCGGACGCGGCGCGCCAGAGCTCGCCCGCATCCACCAGACTGGCACGCCGGTGGTGGGTCCGTACCGCGGGATTGGGTAGCCAATCGTCGAGGCGTGGCAAAGCCATTTCAGTGTCCTACGCTTTCCCGATCCGGAAAGGCCACGCTTGCGGTCGATACAGCACAAGAAGGAGGCTTACTGGTTCTACCGGTTCGTCTCGCCCCTCTACGACCGCTGGGTCAACCCGCTGTTCTGGACGCGGGGCCTCCGGAACGAAGCGCTCGAGCTCGCCCGTCTCGACGAGCCCGGCCTGTCCACGCTCGACGTCGGCGCCGGCACCGGCTTCTCCACCGAGGGCATCGTCGAACGCGTGGCGCCGGAGCACGTGACCATGCTCGATCAGAGCCCGGATCAACTCGGCCGGGCGAGAAGGAAGCCCGAGCTGGCGGCCTGCGCGAAGCTCCTGGGTGACGCCGAGCGCCTGCCCTTCGCCGACGACTCGTTCGACCGCTACGTGTCGTGCGGCAGCATCGAGTACTGGCCCGACCCGGGGCGGGCGATCGCCGAGGCGCACCGGGTGGTCCGCCCGGGTGGCACCGCGCTGATCGTCGGGCCGCTGCCGCCCCGAGACCGGGTCGCTCGGTTCCTGGCCGACGCCTGGATGCTGTTCCCGAGCGAGGACGACTACCGCCGCTGGTTCACCGAGGCCGGATTCGCGGACATCGAGCTGCGTCGCTTCGGCGCCCCCTGGGACGGCCGGCCGCAGGACGCCGGCTACGGCGTGGCCATCTCCGGGCGGGCCACCGATCAGGGTCCACCGCCCGTACCCGCCGCCGCGCCCTCGGAACAGGTCGACGAATCGTGGACCCCGCGCCGTCTGGGGCGTTTCGCCGCGGGCGCGCTGGCCGGCCTGGTGTTCGTGCCGGTGGGTGTGTTCCTCAACCTGCGCGCCCGGCGGGCGGCGCGCGACTGAGCTGTGGACGCGACGTCGGCAGGAGCTCGGCGCGCGGGCGCGGCAGCCACGCCGCTCGCGGCCCTGGTCACGTTGTGGCAGTTCTCTCGCCCGCACACGCTGGTGGGCACCTCCCTGAGCATCGTCGGGATCTACGTGATCGCGGCCACGCTGCTGCCGGGAGTGGCCGTGGGCTCCGGTCTGGGCGACCTCGCGGCGACGCTGATCGCGGGTGCCGCGGTCAACGTCTACATCGTCGGTCTCAACCAGTGCGAGGACGTGGAGATCGACCGCATCAACAAGCCCGGCCTGCCCATCGCCGCAGGCCGCCTGAGCCTGCGCGCGGCGTGGTGGATCGTGGCGGCCTGCGCGCTGCTGTCGCTCGGGCTGGCTCTGAGCCAGGGCTGGGTGGAGACCGTGGCCGTGGGCAGCGCGCTGGCGGTCGGCACGGCCTACTCCTCCCCTCCGCTGCGCCTCAAGCGCTACCCGGCGCTCGCCGCGGCCAGCATCTCGGTGGTACGCGCGCTCGTGGTCAACCTCGGCGTCTACCTGCACTTCGCCTCCTCGCTCGGCGGGCGGGCCGAGCTCAGCCCGCTGCCCGACGTGATTGTGGCTCTCACGCTCTTCGTCCTGCCCTTCTCGTTCGCGATCGCCGTGCTTAAGGACGTACCCGACGCCGAGGGCGACCGCCGCTACCGCATCGGGACGTTCACGGTGCGGCTGGGTGCGCGCACCGCCTTCCGAATGGGCATGGCTGCGCTGGTGGCCGGCTATCTCGGCATGGCGGTGGCGGCTCCGCTGCTGGTGGACGACGCCTCGCCGTGGCTCCTGGCGGTGGGCCACCTCGCCTGCCTCGCCGTGCTGCTCGTGCTCGCGGTCCGGGTCGACCCGGGTGATCCCGCCGGCTTCACCCGCTTCTACATGCGGATCTGGGCCCTCTTCTTCGTCGAGTACCTGCTCGTGCCCGCCGCGGTCGTCGTGGGCGGCTGAGCCGCCAGCTCATCCACGGTGAGGCCTGAGACGACGGACTCCGGGCGCTTGGCCACCAGGTCGGCGTCGCGGTCGGCGCTGTCGTCGCGCATCTTGACCAGCACCCAGCGCTCGCCGGGAGCCTCGGCCACGCGGGTAAGGGCCCAGCCGCCGCGGAGCTTCTGTCCTTGCAGCTCGAAGACCAGGTGGCCCGAGGCCAGGGCCTGAGCGGCGGAGGCGTCGCCGCGGGCCGTGTAGATCCCGCGGTCCCAGATGATCACGGCGCCGGTCCCTCGGGGCGCGTCGGGGATCACGCCCTCGAAGTCGGCGTGCTCGAGGGCGTGGTCGGCGACGGGCTGGGCCAGCCGGCGCTGCGCCGGATCCAGTGACGGCCCGCGCGGAACCGCCCACGAGCGCAGCACGCCGTCGACCTCCAGCCGGAAGTCGTAGTGGCGGCTCGTGGCGTCGTGGAGCTGGACCACGAAGCCACCCGACGTTCCCGGCGCGCCGCTCAGATCAGCACCGGCGCCCGCGAGTCGAACAGCTCGGGATGGGCCTCCTCGAAGGCACGACAGGCCTCCGGGGTGCGCACCCACTCCATGAACACTCCCTTGGCCGACACCAGCGGCACGCCCGCGCCGCGCAGCCGCTCCAGCCCGAGCTCGTGACCGTCACGGGGCGAGGTGGTGGCGTCGGCCACCACGTGCGGGCGCAGGCCGGCGTCCGCCAGCCCGAGGGCGGACTGGGCCACGCAGACGTCGGTCTCCATCCCGCAGAGAATCACCGTGGACCGGCCGAGCGAGGAGACGGGCTGCCAGACCTGCGGGTCGTCGCCCAGAGCGAAGCTCCGCTTCTCGTGAACCACCACGTGGCCGGGCAGCTCGGCGGCCACCACCGGGTGCACCCCGCCCCAGTCGGCCGGGTTCTCCACCGTCACCAGCAGCGGCACGTCGAGCCTCGCCGCGACCCCCACCAGCCAGCTGATCCGCTCGAGGAAGGCGCCGGCCCGCGGCGGCTCGACGCGATCGAGGAAGCCGCGCTGCGTGTCGACTACCGCCAGCAACGAGTCGTCCCGGGCGATCAGCGATCCCACGGACCGCACGGTAACGCGTGATCAGAGCGGCAGGCTCGTCACGCGACGGCCGTCCACGTTGCGCCACTCCCCGGCGCGGTGGTCGCGCGCGCGGACCTCGATGCTCCCAGGCCGCTGGGTGACAAAGAGCGAGCAGAGCGGGTCCCGCGCGTCGCGCCGCTTGCCCACTCCCACCAGCGCGGACGCGTTGATCGCGAGGATCGAGCGCCGCTCGGCGAGCCTCACCCGCTTGATCAGACCCGGGGCGCTGAGGGGTGAGTGGGTGTGACCGGAGAGCCACAGCCGGGCGTTCTCATGGCGGGAGAGAATGGTCCGGATGTCCGTGTCGGGCTTGGCGTGGAAGGCCGCCATCGCCGACGTGAAGTGCAGCTCGGGATCGCCCATCACGGTTCGCAGCAGCGGCCAGTGGCAGACGATCCAGCAGTTCTCGGGCCCGCGCGAGAGCTCGCGGTCGAGAAAGGCGAGAGTCCGCTCCGACAGCCGTCCCGAGCGTCCGCCGGGCCGGCTGCGCGACGGCCCGACCGCGATCAGCCGCGCGAAGCCGAGATCGACGGTGAAGTTCTGCGACGGGTTGCCGTACCGGCGCGCCCAGGCCGAGACCGTGCGGCTCCCGCGCATGATGTCGTGGTTGCCCAGCACCGCCGCCCACGGGCCGGGGAGGCCGTCGAGGAAGGCGAGCGCGACGGCATCCTCGGCCGGCACGCCGAGCTCGGTCGCGTCGCCGATCTGCAGGTGAAGCGCGGGGGCCCTGAGCGTCCCGAGGTCCGTGGCGAGCGCATCGAGGCGGACGGGCGTGATCGCCCCGGCGTGCAGGTCGCCGAGGCAATGGACGGTCCGGCGCCAGGCGGGCTCGGCCGCCGGCGCCGCGGTGCCACCGTGCGTGCTCAGCGGGCGAAGTAGGCCTGGCTGTCGGGCCGGCCGAACAGGAGGTAGAGCGTGAGGCCCGAGATCAGGGCCTGCCAGAGCGAGTTCGCCCGCGCGGTGCCCTCGAAGGCGATCAATCCCCAGACCGCGACGCCGAGGTTGATGGCGGAGACGATCCCGATGAACAGGCGTACGAAGTTGCTTCCTCGCCCCAGCGCCGACGCCAGCAGGAGCACTATCACGCCGATGATGATGATGGTGATCCCGAAGGCGGCGATCGTGCCACTCGAGGCGTCGTAATGAGCTCGCAGACCGACGTCGTTGCGCTCGATGAACGCGAACAGCCCGGCCAGGATCTGGAACACGCCCTGGATGTACATCACCACCACCACGACTGTGACTGCGCCCGGCCGGTGTGCGTCCACGCTTCGGTCCGTTGACATGCCTTGGGAATTCGGGCGCCGATCGCCGCATCCTGCCTGCCGCGGGGCCCTGAACACCTACCGCTGACTCCCGCCTCGTAGTTAGGGCACCCTAATTCGAGGAGCGAAGCGGTGGGTCATCGAGAGCGCGACTTGCTACGCCAGGACGACGTTCGGCTGGTGACGCTGACCGGCCTCGGCGGCGTCGGAAAGACACGGCTGGCGCTCGAGGTTGCCCGCCAGCTCGAGCCCGACCTTCCCAACGGCGCCTGGTTTGTCTCGCTGCACCCAGCGGCTGAGGTCAGTGTGCGCCTATCTCAGGGGCCGGCGGTTCGTCTTGGGTCACGGCTTGCCAGATCGCTCGGGCCATGCGCAGCGCGCCCGTCGGGTTGAGGTGGATCGAGTCGTAGGTGAGGCCCGGCCGGTTCGAGGCAGCCGTCCAGTCGGCAAGCACGACGTCGTCCCGGCGGCGGTCGAGGTAGCGCAGACGCCCGTTCAGCCCCGACTACTTCGAGAGCATGCTGTGGGCTGCGCTCGAGGGAGGGTGGCCCGAGGAGCAGGCCCACGCGTCCTCGGCCAACGGCGACGCGCCCGAGCCCGCGCTCGACACCTAGCCGTCCGCGCACGCTGACACCCTGACCCCGGTTCGAGGATGCGCCGGCGTGCGCGACCACGCCGGGTCAGCCAGGATCCGGACCATCCCCAGGAGCGGCGGGGCGGGTCCAGCGTCGCAGACCCACGAACTGATCGCCACAACACTCGAACACGTCCTACGCACCTACGGCGCCCAACCGCGCGCAGCTTCGGCCGGCTCTGCTCCGCCGCGGCGATCGCCGCCTGCCACCTGCCCGGCAGGTCCTCGAAGCCGGCGGCGTCGAGCAGCGCCTCGTGGAACTCGCGCCGCTGCTGTTCGTCCATCTCGACCAGCGGCGGGTAGCCGACGACCTTCTCGCTGGCCGCCACAGCAAAGCCTGAGCACGTCGCGAGCACGATCGCGCAGGCCATCCGAGTCACACCGTTAGAGGACGAGAGCCCCCAGCAGGCCCTCAAGCGTTTCCTCGCCCCAAAGCGCGGCCTGCTCGTGCTCGACAATTTCGAGCACCTGCTGCCGGCGGCACCGCTCGTCAGCGAGCTGTTGGCCAAATGCGGGGCGCTGAAGCTGCTTGCCACGAGCAGGGCGGCGCTTCGCCTGCAGCCAGAGCGCCGCTTCCCTGTCGAGCCGCTTGGGCTGCCGATGGGCGACGAACCGGCGGAGGTCGCGGCGAGCGCGGCCGGCGCGCTCTTCCTCGAGCGGGCCCAGAGCCTTTGTGATCGGCGGCTTTGCCGCTCCTGCTTTTCGTCCGAAGCAGCAGCGAGTGACCAGCCACGACTGCGACTCGCAAGGCTTCTCGGTCACACAAGCAGCAGTGGGACGGAGGGGTTCCGTGAGGCCCTTTGCCACTTCGGGGATGAGGTAGCTCGCTCGTTCGGTCTCCACTCCGGGACGGCTATCGAAAGTCCGCGCTCCGAGGGGAGGCCGCCGATCCCGGAGGTGGTACTGTGCTTCAGGATTGCTCGTTCGTTAGGTCTCACTCTCTCTCTTCCTCTCGCGCGACCCCGATAGAGGGACCAGGAAGGTTTGAGGACCATGACGAGCAATGAGCGAAACCGTGCCGAACGGGCAACGCGACGGCGAGGTGGACTGCACCGCGCCGATGGCGACCGCCGGGTCGGGGAGGCCGTCAACGCCCGGCGCGACTCGGCGCGCGGAGTTGGTCGTGCTTGGCTAAACGGCCGCGAGGTCGGCGGTACAGATCCCCGCTACGCGCACCTCGCGGCTTCGCACGATTAGGCCAGCCGCCTGCGCCGCGAGTGGAACGGCGACGACCGGCCGACCGTTGACGATCGCAGCGATCGGGCGAGGCGCGTGATGAACCGGGCGGCGTGGGCGGACGATCCGGCAGCGACCAAGGAGGTGAGCACGGTGAGCGAAGTCCCCGAGACCCCGCCAACATCGTTCGTGATCGTCGAGCTAGCGACGCCGCCGCGTGAGGCGTTCCGCTTCGCGGAGCAGGCGGACGCCCTGCGTCTTGCCGAGCGGCTGCGCCGAGCGGACCCGGACGTCGCCGTCCGGACGCAAACGCCCGAGGAGGCGCGCGCCGTACTGCTCGACCTGGCGTTCGTCCCCGAGGACGCCATTGGCCCGCTGATCATCATGGAGTCGCGGCATCTCGACCGCGAGACCGTGGAGGGCCACTTCCGAGCGATGGGCGGCGCATGACGCCGAGGACGGCCACATGCGATCGGCCGGCATCAGGGCGCCCCGTCGCGTCCGTGGGCGATCGGAAGCGGCGCCGATGCGTCACGACCGCTGCCGGGCGAAACTGACGAAAGGAGCCCCATGACGAACATCATCTGCGTTCTCTACGACGACCCGGTCAGCGGGTATCCGCCGTCCTATGCGCGCGACTCCGTGCCCACGATCGAGCAGTACCACGGCGGCCAGAACACACCGTCTCCCGAGGAAATCGACTTCACGCCGGGTGAGCTGCTGGGCTGCGTGTCGGGCGAGCTCGGGTTGCGCGAGTTCGTCGAGGGACGGGGGCACAAGCTGATCGTCACGTCCGACAAGGAGGGGCCCGAATCGGTGCTGGATCGCGAGCTTCGTGAGGCCGAGATCGTGATCTCGCAGCCGTTCTGGCCCGCCTACCTGACCGCGGAGCGGATCGCGAAGGCGCCCAAGCTAAAGCTGGCGGTCACGGCGGGGATCGGCTCCGACCACGTCGACATCGACGCGGCCATCGAAAACGGCATCACCGTGGCGGAGGTGACCTTCTCGAACAGCATCAGCGTCTCCGAGCACGTGGTGATGATGATCCTCGCGCTCGTGCGTAACTACATCCCGTCCTACCAGTGGGTGATCGACGAGGGCTGGAACATCGCCGACTGCGTGTCGCGATCCTATGACCTGGAGGGCATGGAGGTCGGCACCGTGGGCGCAGGACGGATCGGGTCCGCGGTGCTGCGGCGGCTCAAGCCCTTCGAGGTGGGGCTGCACTACACCGATCGTCACCGCCTCCCCGAGGAGGTGGAGCGAGAGCTCGGCCTCACCTACCACGAGAGCACCCAGGACATGGTGCCCGAGTGCGACGTGGTCACGATCAACGCGCCGCTGCACCCAGAGACGGAGGGGCTCTTCGACGACGAGCTCCTCGACACAATGCGCCGCGGCACATACCTCATCAACACCGCGCGCGGAAAGATCTGCGACCGAGACGCGATCGTGCGGGCGCTCGAGTCGGGCCAACTCGCCGGCTACGCCGGCGATGTTTGGTACCCCCAGCCCGCTCCGAAGGACCATCCCTGGCGGACGATGCACCACCACGGCATGACGCCACACACCTCGGGCACGTCGCTCTCGGCCCAGGCCCGCTACGCCGCCGGCACCCGCGAGATCCTCGAGTGCTGGTTCGACAACCGCCCGATCCCGGACGAGTACCTGATCGTCGACGGCGGCAAGCTCGCCGGCACCGGCGCCCACTCCTACAGCGTCGGCGACGCCACGAGCCGCTCAGAGGATGCCGGCGGCTGATGTGACGCGCCGCAAAACGTGCCCGCAACCCGCGACGGCTCCCCCATCACTCTCGCGGCCGGCTGGCGGCCCTGGCTGGACTCGCCCGTCTCCGCGCCCTGCCCCCGCGCGGTGCGCTGACCCCTGACGACCGGTCGGGAGGCCAGGCCGGGGGCCCAGCCAACCCACAGCTGTTGGTCCGCCCGAGCGCCGCTACGCCCGCTCGGCTGGCTCGGCAGGCCCCAGCGCGCCCGCCGCAGGTGTGTAGATGCTCTCGTGCCCGTCGTCCCAGCTGATGCGATAGCGAGGGGAAGGCGCCCCGTGCACCACCTCGTCTATGACACCGGTCCGAGGCGGCCGCTCGGTCGACTCGGTCTCAACCTGCACGCGATCTCCGGCCTTGAACTCCATGTCCTCTGCTCCTGACTCGCCTCACGGAGGGTGATACCAGAAACCGTGTTCGCGTGAGGATCAGCAAGTGCAATCATCCGCTGCAGCCCCGACCCACTCGAGGTGGTGCAGATGTGTCACGACTGGTGGATGCGCCGGGAGAGGTGGCGCGAGGAGCGCTTCGACGAGGAGCTCCGGTATCTGCTTGACGAACGCGAGCACTTTGAGCCGCCGGCACCGGTCGTCGAGTACAACGGCGACGAGGAGCCGACGGACCCGGAGCGGCTCGGCGTCGAGGCCGGCACCCGCGTCTAACGCCGAAGGCCTGGGCGGGCGCGACGCCCTCGGCGGCGCCCGCTCGCCCCGGGGCGGCGAGACCGTCACGTATGCGGAAGCTGCGCGTCGGTGCGCCACGCCAAGAAGCGAGCGGCCGCTGTCGTTTCGCGCGACGAGCACCACCGGCTCCAAGTCCAAGTCCCCAAGCGCGCACACTTCTGATTTCCATGCAAAGCAGTAGCCGACTAACAGTCGCCAACTGGGCGACGACCTCGACCGCTCCATCGTCCACGCGACACCCGAGGAGTTCGACGACGCGGTGGTGCTCAGCTGCTTGGAGCTTGGCCACCCGGCAAACGCTAAACCGTGGCCGGCTAGCTGCGCCGCCCTCGATCGAGCAGGACGTCGGCAGCCGCGCCCTGGGCGTTGATCAGCACGTCCAGCTTGGCCTCGATGCGGGCAAGGGCCACGAGCATCCGATCGCTGTCTGAGACGAGCGCGTCGGGGTCGTAGAAGTCGGCTAGCGGGATCCCTAGGCGCTCGGCGAGCATCGCGAGGTTGTCGGCCCTCGGAACACTCCGACCTGTTTCCCACCGCACCCACTGCTGCTCCTTCAGGCCTACCTCCTCTGCGGCCCGTCGCTGTGAGTAGCCACGTTCGGCCCGCCACTCGCGCAGCCGTTGCCTCACCAGGGTCGGTGCGATCATCGTGTTCGTCCTCCTCGGAGCCGTTGTCCCGCCGATCTTGCCTCAGATGGCCAGAGGAGCGCGGAAGCGCCCGCAAGCCGTTCCGCGGACGCGGCGTTGATTGACTAAGGGGCGGCTGGCTGCGCCGCTGGGCGGTGCGCGCAGCTGTCGCCCCGCTGGCTAGCCGGGAATGTCGCGCGGGTCGTTTCCGTGCGAATCTTCTCGCGGATACTGCCGTCCTGCGCATGGACGACTAGCTCGCTGGCCTGCTCTTCCGCGAGCTGACGCCCGTGCTTGATCGCCTCGTCCTGCGTGTCGTGGGTGGACCGCGCGTTTCCGTTGATCTCGCAGACCCACTGGTCGCCGGCTAGCACTACGTGAACATCGGGCATCGGTTGGCCCCCTTGGTCGCTTCCGGTGCCTCTACCTAGGAAGCAAACGAAGATGCTCGGGGCCGGCCCACGACGCGTCGGAGGAGGTCGCCGTGACTGCTATCGCTGTTCGTCCAAAGCAGCAGCCGGCCCGTCGACGGACTCGGTGTTGCTGTCACGCGAAAGCAGAAGTTCCCACCCGGACACCTGCCTGCGGAGCAGCCCGCGCCCACCGTGCTGTTGGCCCAGCAGAGCTGGTGCTGATGCGCCCGGCGGGCGGACACGTTGTCCGGGGGATATCTGCTGCGGTGGGATGGTGAGCGTGACCGTTCGCAGGTCCACGCGAAGCAACACAGCTCCCGGCCCCTCAGCGGCACCAAACGCCCGAGGCGGAACACCACCGCTCGCTCGTAACTCGCGCACGACCCTGACGCTGGCCAGGAACGTCCCGGCGACGACGAGGCCGACGACTGCTGCCGATAGATCATGCGCGACCTCTCGTTCGGTTCTGCGAGCCCCATCGGCTTCGCGTCCGGCGGCCGTCCGCGCCTGTGACCGCCATCTCAACGCCGTGCGCGGCGGTGGTGTCCGGGAAGTGTGCCGGGTGCGAGCGGAAGTCGCGCAGCAGCCAGCCGCCGGCGAGGACCGCCAATGCAAAGAGCGCCAGCAGCAACACCGCCTCCCTGGGCTGGTGGTGACGAACGCCCTCGACGGCCAGGATCATGAGGCTCAACACGATCATCATCAGGGAGATCGCCCGGTGAAAGCGCCCGGCCTCCGAATGGGGCCACGGGTCCAGCGGCCGCACGATCTCGCGGCCGCCGTCGGAGTCCGTGCACGCATCCTTGCGCGGGCAGCCGTTGCATACATGGGCCTTCGCGCGGTAGCGCACGAGCCGGCGCTCGTGGTCGAACTCCTGAGGCCACAGGTGCTGGCCCTCCGGGCACTCCCAGTGATCAAGCGTCTCGTCAAATGTGAAGCCCGCAGTGCGGTAGCGCAGCGAGCGCCGATGCGTGTGGGCCGAAAGCCACTCGAGAATGAACGCCCCGAACGTGAGCAGGGCAGCGTATCCCGCCGCCAGCAGGACCTCGGGGTTCACGTAAACCTCGCCGCCGCGGCTTCCGCCTCGTCGAGCGTCTCGCCGCCCTCGGGTTGCTCGACCACGGTGAACAGGATGTCCTCCGGCTCGTCGAGCGTCACGCGCGTAACGGTATGGCGAATCCCGACGTAGGCGATGTAGAGCGCGGGCACGGCTCCACCGACGATGAAGATGACGTCACCCGGCAGCCGCAGCCACTCGATCAGCTTGTTGGTGTCGTTGGTCAGGAACTCGAGCTCGCGCGCCTCAAAGTAGCCGTGGTTCACGGACTCGTACAGCTGCAGGATGCCGAGCGGCAGCAGCGTCGCGAAGCACATCCACGCGAGCCCGATGTTGGCCGACCAGAACGAGACCTTCGCCCACCTGTCGGGCCACCTGTCCTCCGGGATCAGGTAGCGGAGGCAGAACAGCGCGAGGCCGAGGGCGAGCATCCCGTACACGCCCATCATCGCGGCGTGGCCGTGGTTGGCCGTGAGCGCGGTTCCGATCTCGTAGTAGGAGACGATCGGCAGGTTGATCAGGAAGCCGAAGATGCCGGCCCCGACGAAGTTCCAGAAACCGACCGCCACGAGAAACATCACCGCCCAACGGTGCGGGAATGGCGTAGCCGATCTCGACTGCTGTGCCGACCCGAGCTGCAGGAACGACCACGCCTCGACGGTCAGGAATGTGAGCGGGATCACCTCCGCCGCGGAGAAGAAGGCGCCCAGCGCCATGTGCTCGGCCGGCTCCCCGGAGAAGTACAGGTGGTGCATCGTGCCCACCACGCCACCAACGGAGTAGAGAATGATGTCGAGGAAGACCACCGCGAGCGCGACTCGCTCCCGAACCACCCCGAGCAGCACGAACATGTAGGCCACCATCACCGTCGTGAACAGCTCGAGGAAGTCCTCGACCCAGAGGTGCACCACCCAGAAGCGCCAGAACTCGGTCGTCGTGAAGTTGTCGCCGGTGCGCGCGAGCAGGCCTACCGCGTAGAAGGCCGGGATCGCGCAGGCCGCCAGGAAGAACAGCCAGGGCATGTTGCCAGGGTGCTCGCCCTTCAGCCGCACTCGGAGGACGCGGTAGAGCATGAACACCCACACGAACAGGCCGATCGAGAGCAGCACCTGCCAGAGCCGGGCCAGGTCCAGGTACTCGAAGCCCTGGAGCCCGAACCAGTTGGAGGCAGGGTCCTCGAGCACTCCGTGCACGCCGAGGAAGGACCCGACCAGCGTGCCGACCACCACGACGGCCAGCGCCCCCAGCAGCGCGAACGCGAGCTTGCCCTGATGCTTCGGCTCGCGCCGGGCGATCATCGGCGCCAGGAAGATGCCCGCGGCCACGAACGAGGTGGAGACCCAGAGGAGCGCGAGCTGGACGTGCCAGGTGCGCATCAGGTTGTACGGGAATATCTCGGCGAGGTCGAAGCCGAAGAAGCTGTCGATCTCGGTCCGGTAGTGCTGTGAGGCGGCCCCCACGAAGGTCTGAATCAAGAACAGGGCAGCCATCACGAAGAAGAACCAGGCCGTGGCCCGCTGCGCCGGGGTCAGAGCCACCGCGCCGGGCGGACGGAACGAGAGCGTCGCCTGCTCGCGGCCGTGCCAGCCGAGTCTCCGGCCCCAGCGCCCGAACGCCGCGAACAGAAGGCCGATGCCCCCGAGCAGCGCGGTGAGCGACAGCACCGACCAGACGATCACGTTCGCGGTCGGTTTGTTGTCCACCCGTGGCTCCGGCGGCCAGTTGTTCGTGTACGAGTAGTTGTGACCGGGGCGGTTGGTCGCGCCGGCCCACGCGGTCCATGCGAAGAACGCCGTGAGTTGCTTCAGCTCCGTGCGGTCGGTTATGGCATCGGGGCGCAGGCCGTGTCGTGTGTCCGGGGCGGAGAAGAAACGGGTGTAGTGGCCGACCAGGGTTCGGAACGCGACAGCCTGCGGCCGAGTCAGCGTGAGCGTCCCGGAGTCCTCGTCGTACCGGTTCGTCCGGAAGTCCTCGATAGTCCGGCGGCCGGCGGAGTCCGACTGCGCTCCACCGTAGGAGCGCTTGACCAGATTCGAAGCCCTACGCAGGTAGTCCGCGGTGAAGTCGGGGCCCAGGTACGCGCCGTGGCCGAACGCCGACCCGTACTCCATCAAGCCGTTGTGCAGGAACACCTGCTGGCCCTTGGAGACGTCCCTCCCCGTGTAGAGCACCCGGCCCTGCCCGTCCATGACGCGCTCGGGCACCGGAGGCTGCTCCGTGTAGGTCCGATAGGCGAGCAGCCCGAGAATGAAGAACCCGACAAGAGTGACCAGGATCGCCGCCTGGACCCAGCCCTTCGAGATCAGCAACTCACGTCGCTGATGCTCCACCACCACCCCCTCGTTCAGAGCTCTCGACGCGCCGAAGGCGCGGCGCATCGCCGCCGCCAAACTATCCGAACGGTCGGCAGAGGTACAGACGCGGTTCCCGCCGATCCGAGCGGACGGAACTCAGGCTGACTAGCTCAGGCCGCCAAGCGATATTGCTGGACGTTGGGAGCGTCGCTCGTAGGGACGAATCGGGCCACGGCAAGCACAGCCATTACGAAACCGCGACCCTCACCCAACCACTACGCCCGCCGCACGCCACATGTCCTCTCTCAGCCTCGGTCCCCTGGCGAACGCTCTATGAAGAGCTTTGCCGCTCCCCTTTGCGCGAAGAGCGCACAGCCGTGTCGGTGATGGGCTCCGCTTTCGCTTTCCATGCGAAGCAACAGTCCGACCAGCGCTGTTTTGAGGGGCCCTGGACTGTTCGATCTAGGCTCTGCCAATGGCGAGGCGGAACTAATCCGCCGCATCGAGAAGAACGTCGGCTACCCGCCGCTCTGCGAGGTGGGCGAGGTGCAGCGTCGGGAGTTCCACGAGGCGCTGCTCGAGGCCCGCACCTTCGAGGACCTGCCTGGGAAGTGGCAAGCCGCGATTCTCGGGGCTGAGGACAACCGGCCGAAGCTGCGCGTCGTCAGCGGCGACTCGCGAGCCGTCTTTGCCGTGGCGGGCTGCGGGGGGCGGCCAAGGTCGCCACCCCCGCGCCCCGCCGAAACGCGTTAGTCGCAGCAAGCTTGCCGCGCCAGGTCGTCGGCCCTTCCGCTTGGCGACCGGCGGCGATGAGCAGTGTGTGCGAGCAGTCCCCGAGCCAGCTGCTCCGGGCTGCCCGTTCTAGGCTCGGCGATCATGCGCGGGCCCGCGATCGCCCTTGGACTGATGCTTGTCAGGCTGTCTGCCGTGCCGCCTGCTACCACCGAGGCGGAGGTCCGTACGGCGGCATGCGTAAGACCCGCCGGTGTTTAGCAAATCGTGTTCGCCGCTCGCAAGTACCCGAACGTCCGTCGGCAGTTTAGGGGCGCGGTCCGGCGCGGGTGGCCCCGCCGGCTAGTGCTGAACCGGCGCGGGGCGGACGCCCGCCGCGAGCGGCTCCTGCGGGACATCCCGACTCGGGCCGGCTTCGACCGTGACGAGTACCCCCCAGCGGTCGGCCGAGGGCAGGGTCGAGGACTTGAGCGCGGCCGGCGGCCGCGTGGCTGGAAAGCCGACGTCCGCTTTGTTCCGAGCTCGGAGAACCGGTCGCATGGCGCGTCGCTCGGCGGCCAGCTTGAGCGGTTCTGCAACGGCACGCGGTTTCGCTACGCATTTCGGTGAGGACCTAGAGCCCGCCGCCAGCCGCTTTGCGGACCGGGCGTTGGTTGGTTAGGGGGCGGTTGGCGGCGCCGCTATGGGGAGTGTGACGGCGCGGCTGTCGCCCCACCGGCTATCGCTGTCGTCCAACTCAGCACTGCCGCAGCGGGTCGTCCCGACTGCTGCTTCTGCCTCAATGCGGCACTCGCGTCGCCGGAGGCGCTCTACCACTTCCGGGCGAGACTTCCCGGTCCCCCTCGGCCGGCAGTGTCTCGACAATGTGGGCATGACATTTCGCATCCGCGAGACGACCCCCGGGGACTGGCCGGCGATCTGGCCGATCGTCCGTGAGGTCGTGGTCGCCGCGGACACGTTTGCGTACGACCCCGAGATGACCGAGGACGAGGGGCGGGCGCTGTGGATGGTCGCCTCCCCCGGGCGGACGACCGTCGCTGTCGACGGCACGGCCGTGTGCGGGACGGCGAACATGTACGCAAACCATGCCGGGCCGGGTGCGCATGTGGCGAGCGCAAGCTTCATGGTGGCCCCGGCTGCGCGGGGCCGCGGCGTAGGACGGGCGCTAGTGGAGGACGCACTGTCATGGGCGCGCGCCGCAGGTTTCAGAGCGATGCAGTTCAACGCGGTCGCCGAGACGAACGCGGCGGCGGTGGCGCTCTACACCTCCCTCGGGTTCTCGATCGTCGGGACGGTGCCCGAAGCGTTCGACCACCCCGAGCACGGTCTCGTCGGGCTGCACATCATGCACCTCATGCTCCAATGAGGAGCGTTGTCGTCCGGCGGCGCCACCGCACCGGACGCGGTGCTCCTTTCGCCTGCTTGCACAAGTCCAGGTCGCGGTGAGCCGAGTGCTGGTTCCATGCAAAGCGACCGGTTTGTCTGGCGTCTTGGCGCTGCCGGTCGTCCCCGCTGCTCCAGAGATGCGCTTGTCGGTCGGCGCAAACCTGGCGGATCGCGTAGCGCGTCGCGCTGCAGGGTGAGGCGGCTCCTGGTCCGCCCAACATTTTCACCGCGAACGACAAGACTCAAGATATGCACCGCGCGCGACAGGCCAAGTGCCCGGAGACGCAGCGACCAGTGGGGGAGGTGCGGCTGGTCGGCTCGGCGGGAGATCCGCCTAGGGTTTGGCAACCGTCTTTGCTGCCTTTGCCGCCTTGGTGGGCTCCCCGTCCTCGCCGCCGTTGCGGCGGTCCGAGCGTGCGCTGGACTTGTGCTTTTCGATCGTAGAAGCGAGCTCGCCCCGCAGGCGCTCCAGCTCTCGCAGCGCCCCATCGCGGCGGGCGTCCAGTTCGCCGATCAGCGCTTCGATCTGCGCCCGACGCCGCTCCCCTTCCTCGGCGATCCGCTTCGCTTGCGCGCTGGCGGTCTCGCCGGTCTGGCGCGCGTCTTGGTCGGCCTTCTGCCGCACCTTCTTCGCATACTCGTCGCCGGCTCGCCGAGCCTCGAGCGACGCCGCCTCCGCCTCGGAGCGCAGCTCCGCGCACTCCTTCTCCGTTCGGCGGCGCATCTGCTCGGACTCGTTCTCGGTCGTGAGCAGGATCTGCGCGGTCGACTTGCCCGCCAGTTCGAGCTTGCGCTTAACCGCCGCGCCACCGAGATCCTTCACTGCGTCCGTCTCGAGCCAGTCGAGCAAGGTCCCGAGGAACTTGTCGACCTCGTGTCGGTCGTAGCCGCGGCGAGCAGGCGTGAAGCCCTCAACACGGAGCCGCTCGATCTCCTCCAAATCCATGGTCCCCCCGATCTCCCCGCCCGGGTCGGCCTGCATCCCTGCAGCGCGCGCAGCCTAACAGCCGACAGCTTCAACCCCGCTGGCGATCACCTCTCCTGCGTCCAGACCTATCGCGCCGTCGTCACCAAAAACTCAGTCCAGCTCGAGGCCGGAAAGACATTCTCAGCTCTCTCCGCAGCTGCGACACAAGCAGCGAAGATTCCAGCCCATGACGGCTGGTACGCCTGGAAACAGACGCCAATCCCTCGCATCGGCACGCAACGCCACCCAGTGTCTACTGTCCCTTTGCGCGAAAGGCGAGAGCGCCGCCGCAGCCGTCCGAGACCGCGCTCCTCGCCGCCCCCTTCCTTGCATCTGAGCAGCCGCGATCAGGGCCGACCTGCCGCCGGCCGCGCTATCGCTATCGCCTGATAGCGCGAGTCTGCGCTGCTCAGAACGGACTGCTGCTTTCCATGCAAAGCAGGAGCAGGGGGCAGTCGAAAGTACGGATGACCACCGCGAGGAGCCACGGCCCGCGCGGCTACTGCGTTTCGTCCAACTCGATAGCCGGTCCGTCGGCTCGGCGCTCCTGCTCTTGCCTCAACGCGATAGCGCGGTTGCGCAGCTTCAACCCTCTCGCCGCGCTATTCCTAATCGTCCAATGGAGCAGCGCGTCGGCGCGCCGCCTAGTCGGGCTGGATGGCCGGAGCCGGCGGGTCTGACGTCATGAAGTTCGCTCGACGGGTCGTGCCGCTTGGGCCGCGCGGGAGTCGAGCGGCTGCGGCCAGGCCGACCAGCGCAAGAGCGGCGAGCGCGACCATTGCGAGAACATAGGTTGTGTTTCCCGATGCGAGGTCGGAGACCAGGATCGTGCCGGCGATCGCGGCGCCGAACGAGGAGCCGAGGTTGGACACCGCACGCGACACGCCGGAAATCTCGCCCTGGCGCTCCTCGGGGAAGCTGGACTGAACGACATTTACCGAGGGTGTGAGCATCACCCCGAGCCCTAGGCCGATCAAGAGCAGCCCTGGCACGAAGGCGACGACTCGCGACGAGGCCCCAACCAGGCCGAGCAAGAGCCCGATCCCGGCCACGGTCACCACGAAGCCCGCCAGGATCAACGTTCGCTGCGCGTACCTCTTGGCGAGTCGCTCGGCGGCGAGCGAGGAGGTCAGGATGCCTGCCGTCGCCGCGGTGAAGACGAGGCCCGTCTCGATCGCGTTGTACCCGCGAACCGTCTGGAGAAAGACGGCGACGACGAACGACGTGCCCATCAGAAGCAGCCACTGGAGGTTCTGAGTGACCAGGCCGAGGTTGGACATGCGGTTCCGGAACAGCCCCAGCGAGATGAGCGGCTCCTTGCCGGCCCGCTCCCGCGCGCGAATGTGGAGGAAGAACCCGAACAGGAGGGCTGCTCCGACCGCCAGGAAAACCGCCGTCAGCACGAGGTCGTTGTCGGCCAGGAGGATCCCGAACACTACGAAGAACATGCCGACCGCTGACAGGATCGCTCCGACACCGTCGAACGGGCGGGTCGGGTCCGGAGCGACCGGGTCGACGATGCGCCGGGCGAGCAAGAGGATGATCGCGATCACCCCCACCTGGAAGAGGAACGCCGCCCGCCAGCTGATCCCGGTGGTGATGACGCCCCCGATCAATGGTCCCGCCGCGGCGCCGACGCCCGCCATCCCGCTGATCACGCCGAACGCCCGGGCACGCCCCGTGACATCATCGAAGGCCATCGTCGTGAGGATGTAGACGGGAGGTATCAACAGGCACGTGCCCACACCCTCGAGCACCGAGTTGCCGAGCAGCAGCACGCCGAGACCCGGGGACACCGCGCTCAGGAGGGCGCCGCATCCGAACAGTACGAGGCCCCACATGAAGCAGCGCTTGCGGCCCCACCGGTCGGTCAACTTTCCGCCCGGGATCATGAGGATCGCCATGATCAGGAGCATCGCCGTGATCGTGGCCTGAACACCTTCCACGGTCGTGTCCAGGTCCTCCCTGATGTCGTTGATCATCACGTTCATGTTCGAGCCCGCGTAACTGCAGATGAACTGGGCCAGCGCGAGCGGGGCCAGAAACCTGCGCCGCTCGGAAGCCGACGTGGACACCCCCGCACTCACACGCCCACCTGCTCACGGCGGGAGGAAGGCGGCCCGAGTTCCCGGGCAGAACGCGGCTGCCATCGACTGTGTTCGGTCGCGCGTCGCGTTAGGAGAGCGCCTTCGCCTTGAGCGCGTTGAACTCATCCTGGGTGATCGCCCCCTGGTCGAGTAGCTGCTTGGCCTTGGCGATCTCGTCGGCGGAACCGCCTGCCGCCTCGCGCACGTACTCGTCGAACTGCTCCTTCTGGGACTGGGCCTGCTTCACGCTGCGCTCGCGCATCCCGTCGTGCTCGACGATCAGATAGATCAACACGCCGAGCCACGGCAGGAGCACTACGAAGATCACCCATAGCGCCTTGGCGAAGCCGCCGATGTCGTGGCGGCGGAACACGTCGATCAAGACGGTGATCACGATCCAGATCCAGATCACCCAGAAGAAGAAGATGATCATCGACCACAAGACATCCATGAACGGATAGTCGGCCGCTATCGGCACAGTCGCGCTCCCCTCGTCGCCAGCGAATCGAGCGCATGTATACACGCACGGACGGTCGGTCCCCGCTCTGCTACGCCGGTCCCCGGCGTGCCTCGAACAGGTCGGCCCCTGACAGCGGGTGCCCGATACACGCCGCCCGCCAGCCAGAGGGCGTCAGGTGGTAAGAAACTTGTCGCTCTGGGTCAGCAGCCCGAAGAGGACCAGGGAAGTCGAGCCTGAGGACCGCGATCGCAGCAGCGACGCGCTCACTGCTCGTATCCTGCGAGGCGGCACTGCGGCTTCGCCCGGGCCGGCGGCGACGCTCGCTATCGCTTCCGCCTGATAGCACAAGTCGAGGTCGCGCTGAGCCGAGTGCTGCTTTCCATGCAAAGCAGGAGCAGGGGGCAGTCGAAAGTACGGATGACCACCGCGAGGAGCCACGGCCCGCGCGGCTACTGCGTTTCGTCCAACTCGACACTCTCGTCGGGGCGGGCGGACAGTTCCGCATGACTCGCGAAGCAACACCGGGTGCTGCGATCGTGCCGGCGGCAAGCGGAGGCGCTCGCAGAGCGCGCGCGAGCACGGCGTCGACGCGCGACTGGAGCTGTACGCGGCCGGCGGGCGCCTCTTCCACTTGTCGAAAGACTCGCGGCTCGGCCCTCAGCGCCGTTTGATCGGCGCTACCGGCCGATGACCCGGTCGAGCTGTCGTAGCCGGACGCCGACTGGGACCAGCGCCATCGCCGCGTCGCGAATCCTCGTGAGCAGTGGCGAGGAGGCGAGGGCGATGCGTGCGGCGGCGTGCGAGCCGTCGACGAGGCGGCGCGCCCGCGGAGCGCGATCCCGCTCGTAGGCGCGGAGCGCCACGCGCGGATCCTCGGTGTCGCGCAGGGCGGCGCCGAGCGCGACCGCGTCCTCGAGCGCGCAGCATGCACCCTGGCCGAGGAAGGGGAGCATCGGATGGGCGGCGTCGCCGAGCAAGGTGACCGCGTCACGGCCCCAGGCGTCAATCGGCGTCCGGTCGAAGAGCTCGTGGCGAAGCAGGGCCTGCGGCCGCGTCGCGGCGAGCAGGCTCGGAATCGGCTCGGCCCACGAGCCGTGGCGGCCGAGCAACCCGGCGAGCCGGTCCTCACCGGCGTTCCCCGCAAGCTCGGCGCGGTGCGCGGCGTACCAGTAGACCCGCCGTCGGGACAGCGGCGCCACACCGAAGACCTCCCCGCGACCCCAGTACTCGCCGGCGGCAAGCTCGCCGCCCCAATCGTCGACAACGGCGCGGTAGGCGACCACCCCGCTTGCACGCAGCGGACCGTCGCCGAGCAGCGCGGCTCGGGTCGCCGAGTTGATCCCGTCGGCGCCGACTATGACCTCCGCCTCGAGCCGCTCTCCCGTGGCCAGCCCGACAGCGCCGCCGGCGCCGACTTCACGCGCCTCGGCGCCGAAGCGGACCACGCCGTCTCCGGCCGCCGTCAGCAACGCCCCCTGCAGTTCGGCGCGGTGAACGAGCGCGAGCGGCGCGCCGTAGCGCTGCTCCAGGACCTCTGGCGAGATCGCCGTGATCAGCTTCCCGTCACGAGCTCGCCTGATCCCACCGTCGCCCCGAGGAACCTCGGCGGCGTCGGCGGTGGCGCCGACGCCGATCTCGCGAAGGGCGCGGGCGCCGTTGGGCCACAACGCGAGTCCGGCGCCGAGCGGCTCGAACCGTTCGGCGCGCTCGAGCACGGTTACCTCGTGGCCGTCCCGGCGCAGAATCGCGCCGGCGGCCAGGCCGCCGATCCCGGCGCCGATGATCACGACCCGTATCGGTCGCCGAGCTGCGGGGACCTGCTCTTGTTGCATCTCTAAGCGTCCTTATTCGTCATCTCGCGGTTGGCGAACGCTGTCAGCATCGTGGATGCCGGGCCGCCGCGCCCGGACGGCCCCAGCCTCGCGTGAATGGAGGCCTCTCGAGCGATGCCCCACAGACGCACGGATTGGACGAACAGCGAGCGCGATTCCCTAGCGTCGGCTCGCTATCGCAGTGCATGGGAGGCGGCCGCGTGAGCAAGCATCGAGATGCTGCTGCCTTTCGCGCGAGGCAGAAGCGAGCACCCCCACCGCGAAAGGGCAACGAGCGCGCCCGTCCCGGCGAGCTGCAGTCATCGAGGTCAGTCATCGCCCGTCGGCGTCGCGGGTGGCGCTATGTGCGGGGATTCGGGAAGTCCATCAAACGTCCCGAACGGCTGACTACCGGTGCAGATGCGAGCGAAGATCACCAAGATCTACCCGCCGCGCGGGCCCTTTCAACGCTTCGCGCTCGCGCAGGCCATGGCCGAGCCAGCCCTCTGTCGCGCCGCCGTTGCCGTGCTCGCCGCGACCCTGCTCGCGCTCCTCGCTGCGCCCTGGTCGGGACTGGCGGCCGGTCCTGATCAGGGCTGTCGCGCGAAGGCACGGCTCGCCGAGGAGTTCCCGGGTTGGGCAAGGAAGCGCCGGGCGACCGTGTTGGTCGACTCGGTCCTGCTCGGCGGTTTGCGGCAGCTGCGCTCCCGTCGCCCCTGCTGGCGGGTCGTCAAGTTCGGGCGGCCGGCGCTAATGCTGAAGGCCGCCGAGACGAGCTGCGCGCACGCGGCCAGCGGGTGGACCGGCTCGTCATCGTCGGTCTCGGCTACAACTCGCTGTGGGAGCGACACCGTCGCCGCCATGCCTACTGGGCCGCCCGGTTCGACCGCGAGGCCAAGCGACTCCTGCGCACCCTGCACCGGCTCGGCGCCCGCCAATTCGTCTGGGTCACGCTGCGCGGCCGACCCCAGCGACGGTGCCGCCTCACGAGGTCGGCGAGCTTGGCCAATACTCGTGGTACTTCCCGTACGCGAGCGCCGAGGCGCGGCGCCAAGCCGCCCAGCCCATCCCGGACGCCGCCCGCCCGCCCAGCCCGACCGCCTAGTCACTCGAGCCCTCCCGTCGGCGCCGAGATCCCCGCACGCCCACCTACGAACGGCGCCTCCGGCATCATTCCCGCCGGGGCGGCCATGGCGGGGAAGCGGGCATTACCTCAGTTGCGCGCGGCTACATTGCCATCGGGCGCTGCGACCGCCTTGCGCGTGTCGCCGCTATGTCACGTCCGCCGTGGCGCGAACGGGACGGGATTCGGAGCTTCGGGACCCTGGCCGCCCGGCCCTGCCCCGGCCGGGTGGAGCTGCTGGGAGCCGCGGCCGCGGCGTTCACCGGCGAGCCAGCGGTCACCGACACCGACTTCGCGCTCGACGAGCTGAGCCGGCCGCTGTTCGGACTGGTGGCCGACGAAGACGCCGGTGTCTGCGCGGAGCGCATCGGTGAGCTGCTGGCTTGTGACCCGGGCTTCACGGCCGACGCCCGGTCTCCGCAGGGGCTGCTGCTCGATTGCGTGCTCGCCGGCAGGGTCGGGCATCCGCTGATGCTCGCGGTGGTCGCCGCCGAGCTCGGCCGGCGCGCCGGGATCCGGACCGGCGTGTTCTCCTCGCGCCTGGCCTGGTACGCGGGCGTCAGCGACGGAGAGGGGCTGTGGCTCGTGGACACGACCGATGAGGGCGATCTGGGGGCGCCCGACCAGCTGCGCCGCCACTGTCCGCACGAGCTCGCGTGGGCGATGCTGGCCGGCCTCGAGGAGCGCCATCGCGCCTGCGGGGACCCGGACGCGGCGGCGCGCGCCCGGCGCCTCCGTGCCGCGCTCCCGCGCGAGCAGGGCGGCACCGGGTTCGGCTGCCATGATGGATCGCGGCCGCCGTGACCGCTCCCCCGCCGCAAACCGCAGAGCCCGAGCACCTCGACGTGATCGTCATCGGCGCCGGCCTCTCGGGCATCGGCGCCGGCTGCCACCTGCGGCGCGACAGCCCGTCCAAGAGTTTCGCCATCCTCGAAGCGCGTGACGCGATCGGCGGCACCTGGGACCTGTTCCGCTACCCGGGGATCCGCTCGGACTCCGACATGTTCACGCTGGGCTACTCGTTTCGGCCCTGGCGCGAGGCCAAGGCGATCGCCGACGGGCCCTCGATCCTCGACTACATCCGCGAGACCGCGCGGGACTACGACCTCGAGGGGCGCATCCGCTTCGGACACAGGGTCGTCCGCGCCGCCTGGTCCAGCGCCGACGCGCGCTGGACAGTGGAGGCCGAGCTCACCCACGACGGCGAGCCGCTGACGTTCACCTGCAGCTTCCTGCTGTCCTGCACGGGCTACTACCGCTACGACGAGGGCTACACGCCCGCGTTCGAGGGGACGGAGCGCTTCAACGGAGAGCTCGTTCACCCTCAGCACTGGCCCGAGGATCTCGACTACACGGGCAAGCGGGTGGTGGTGATCGGCAGCGGCGCCACCGCGGTGACGCTAGTTCCGGCGATGGCCGAGCGCGCCGCGCACGTGACCATGCTCCAGCGCTCGCCGAGCTACGTCGTCTCGCTGCCAGCCAGCGACCCACTCGCCGATCGCCTGCGCCGCCTGCTTCCCGCCCGCCTCGCCTACCCCATCGTGCGCTGGAAGAACGTATTGCTGATGTCGCTCACCTTCCAGCTCAGCCGCCGGGCTCCCCGCTTCATGAGAGCACTGATCCGCAAGGGCGTTGAGAAGAGCCTGCCAGCCGGCTACGCGGTGGACACGCACTTCAACCCGGTCTACGACCCGTGGGACCAGCGGATGTGCCTGGTGCCCGACGGCGACCTGTTCAGGAGCGTGAGCAGAGGCGACGCGTCGGTGGTCACCGACCGGGTCGAGACCTTCACCGACAACGGACTGCGGCTGTCCTCGGGAGCCGAGCTCGAGGCGGACGTGGTGATCACCGCCACCGGTCTGAACCTGCTCGCCCTGGGCGGGATCGAGCTGTCGGTCGACGACAGCCCGGTGGAGCTACCGGCGACCGTCGGCTACAAGGGCATGATGTTCAGCGGAGTGCCGAACCTCGCGGTGGCGATCGGCTACACCAATGCCTCGTGGACGCTCAAGTGCGACCTCACCTGCCGCTACGTGTGCCGGCTGATCAACCACATGGACAGGCACGGCTACGTCCAGTGCACGCCCCGGGTGCCCGACGATCTCGTCACCGAGCCGTTCATCGACCTCACCTCGGGCTACGTGCTGCGCTCGATCGAGCTGTTCCCGCGGCAGGGGAAGCGAGCACCCTGGCGGCTCTACCAGAACTACCCGCGCGACGTGCTGATGCTCAGGCGCGGCGCGGTCGAGGACGGCGCGCTCGAGTTCTCCCGCCGCGGCTCAGCCGCGGTTGAGCCGCTGGCGGTCGTCGCCGGCGCCCAGGCCTGAGCGCTCCGCTACCGCGAGCAGGCCCACCGACGCGATGACGGCGACGATGAAGCCGATCACGTTGAGCTCGAAGATGTCGCCCGTGCCGATCAGGTTGGCGATGGTGCCCCCGATCACCGAGCCCACGACCCCGAGGGCCAGCGTCCACAGGATCCCGATGTGCTGCTTGCCCGGGAGGATGAGGCGCGCCAGCAGCCCGATGATCAATCCCGCGATGATGAAGCCGATCATGCGGGTAATGGTAGTGGGCGCGTGACCGGCGACGACCGGAGCGGACGCTTCACCGCCCGGTCACGCGAGCCGAAGACCGGAAACGTAGGGTGCTGCGGGTGACCGAGGTTCGTCGCCCGCATCGCAACGAGCTGGACGGCTCCAGCCGCCGCGCGTTCCTCGGGGGCGCCCTGACCGGCGCGGCCGCGCTGGCGCTCCGACTACCGGGCCGTGCCCCGCGTGCTGTCGCCCGCCTCGCCGGCCTTCACGCTGGCCTCGTTCGAGCTGGCCGACGGGGTGCCCGGCGCGGTGCCGCTGTCGCCGGCGGCCGGGCTGTCGGTCCCCGACGTGCCACGTCGCGCGCCCGAGCCGGCGGTGCGCCGGCAGCTCGATCGCTACCTGAGCGAGTAGGGCTCGGCGGACGCCTCGAGGGTCCCGCGCACCACCGCGGCCAATCGCTCGACGCCCGTCTCCAGCTCGGCCGGGCTGAGGTTGCTGAACGACAGGCGGACGGCGTTGCCGCCGCCTTCGCCGACGTGGAACGGGGGGCCGGGGACGTAGGCCACCCCGGCCTCGATGGCCGCCGGCCGCATCGCCAGCGTGTCGATCCCCTCGGGCAGGGTGAGCCACGTCAGGAAGCCGCCGGACGGCTCCGTCCAGCTCGCTCCGTCCGGCATGTGCCGGCTCAACGCCGACGACAGCGCCGCCCAGTGCGACGCGTACAGCGCCCGGGCGTCGGGAAGATGGCGCTCGAACCCGCCGGCGCGTCCGTACTCCTCGACCAGGCGCTGCCCGAGACCGCCGGCACACTGGTCGGTGTTCTGCTTGGCCGCGGCGAGCTCGGCCACCACGTCGGCAGGGCCCACGGCCCAGCCCAACCGCACGCCCGGGAAAAAGCTCTTCGAGAACGTCCCGGCCTGAAGCACGATCTCCGGAGCGAGCGACCACAGCGTAGGCAACGCCGCGTCGTCGTCGAAGCACAGCTCGCGGTAGGCCACGTCCTCGAGGATCAGCAGCTCGTGGCGGCGACAGAGCTCGACCAGCTCGTGGCGCCGGTCCAGCGGCAGCGTCCGGCCGGTGGGGTTCTGGTACTCGGGAATCGTGTAGACGAACTTCGGCCGCAGGCCGTCCGCCAGACGCGACTCGAGCTCGTGGACCCGCAGCCCGTCGTCGTCCATCGCGATCGGAATCACCTCGGCCTCGGCGCGCCCGAACGCCATCAGAGCAGCGAGGTAGGTCGGCGCCTCGACGGCGAGCGCGTCGCCGGGATCGACGAGGGCCTGGCACATCAGCGCGATGCACTCCATCCCGCCGCTCGTGACGATCAGCTCGGTGGTCTCGGGTCGGCGGCCCTGCAGCTGTTGCTGGCGGTCGGCCAGGTACTCGCGGACGCTCGGGATGCCCTCGCAGGGCGTGTACTGCAGGGCCACCGAGGCGTCCTCGCGCAGCAGTCGCACGGCGATCTCGTCGAGCTCGTCGGTGGGAAACGTTGCGGGGTTCGGAAAGCCGCCCGTCATGGACAGGACGCCGGGCGGGCTACCGGCGAGGATCGTGGCCAGCTCGTCGCCGCCGGGCAGCTGTGTCCGGCGCGCGAACGCGGAGACGAAGTCAGTCATCGACCCGGAACCCCAGCGCACTCGCCTCGCCACGGTCGAGCGTCGCGACGTGCTCCTCGTAGTTGGTCAACTCGTGGAGCGTCGCGCCGCGGGCCTGCGCGGCGAGAATGGCGCGCTCGCTGCGGCCGATCAGCTCCGCTGCGTCGAGCGCGGCCTCGATCCTCTCCGCCGGAGCGATCAGAAGCCCGTCGTCGTCGCCGAACACGATGTCGCCCGGCGACACCTGGACGCCGCCGATGGCGACCGTCTGCCCGAGCGCGACCCGTGAGGCCGTGGTGCCCGACCGCGGCGTGGTGCCTCTGGCGAACACCGGCAGCCCGATGCCGCGCAGGCCGCGCAGATCACGGCAGAACCCGTCGGCCACGATTCCCGCGAGGCCGCGCCGTCGCGCCTCGGTCGCGAACAGCTCTCCGAAGACCGCGCCGGAGCCGCCAGCCGCGTTGATCACCAGTACGTCGCCGGGCGCGGCCTGCGCGAGCGCGCTCATCACCGGGAGATGGTCGTTCTCGGCCACGACGGTAAACGCCGGCCCGGCCATGCGGACGTCGGAGATCATTGCCCTGACTGCGGGATCGACCACGGGGAGCGTCTTGTCGGCGTCGGATAGCGCGGAGACGTCAATCTCACGCAGCCTGTGGGTCAGGTCCACGCCCGCAGGGTCCCACATGCGCCGCTGAGTGCCGATCGTGGGCGTTTTGCTGATGTGGAGGCGCGGCCTTAGTCGTAGCTTGGACTGCATGAACCAGCACCTCGAGCACCTGGCGGCTACTCCACCGAAGCAGTCGCTGCAGAGCTACGCCACTGCACAACAGCGCCTCCGGATTCACGTCGGGGTGAATCGCCGGGCGCGGCCTGCTCGACTGCGAGCCAGGTCGGCGGGATCGGCGCCGTGGCTGCGCGCCAGGTGACGCTCCCACGTCGGCGACTCGGGGTAATCGGAGGTGGATGGACCACGAAGCGCTCCGCACGCACGTTCCACGTGGACACGGGACGGAGTGGCGCGGATCTCCACGGACTGAATCGGTGCGCGGCGTGGCATGATCTCGCGGTGACCAGCCGAGCCGCCGCAGACCAGCACCTGAGCGACCTCGCGCGGCTGCGCCGCGTCCGCGACCGGATCGACCGGGAGTACGCACAGCCGCTGGACGTCGAGGCGCTCGCTCGGGACGCGCACATGTCGGCCGGCCACTTCAGCCGCCAGTTCCGGCTCGCCTACGGCGAATCGCCGTACAGCTATCTGATGACGCGGCGCATCGAGCGCGCGATGGCGCTGCTGCGTGGTGGAGAGCTCAGCGTCACCGAGGTCTGCTTCGAGGTCGGCGCCGCGTCGCTGGGGACGTTCAGCACTCGCTTCACCGAGCTGGTCGGGGTGCCGCCCAGCGCCTACCGCCGCCAAGAGGCGCACGCGGCGGCGAGGATGGCCCCGTGCGTGGCGAAGCGGGTGACCAGACCGGTCAGGAATGGAGAAGCGCCGGTGCCGACCCGCAGCTAGCGTGGCCGGCATGGACATCACCATTCACGCCACCTTCCTACCGCACGACGACCCCGCCGCGTCCCTCGCCTTTTATCGGGACACGCTCGGCTTCGAGGTCCGCAACGAGGTCGAGTACGGCGGGATGCACTGGAACACGGTCGGCCCGCCCGGCCAGCCGGGCATGTCCATCGTCCTGCACCCGCCGGGCGCCGACCCCGGCGTCACCGACGAAGAGCGCCGCGTGATCGCGGAGATGATGGCCAAGGGCACGTACGCGAGCATCCACCTGGCCACTGCCGACCTCGACGGCACCTTCGAACGGCTGCAGGCCGGCGACGCCGACATCGTCTCAGAGCCGACGGATCAGTCGTGGGGCGTTCGCGACTGCGCCGTCCGCGATCCCGCGGGCAACATGATCCGGATCAACGAGATCAAGTGATCGCCGACAGCCACGATCTCATCCGCGTGCACGGCGCGCGCGTGAACAACCTCAAGGACGTCAGCGTCGAGCTCCCGAAGCGCCGGCTCACGGCCTTCACCGGCGTGTCCGGATCGGGCAAGAGCTCGCTGGTCTTCGCCACGATCGCGGCCGAGTCGCAGCGGCTGATCAACGAGACATACAGCGCCTTCGTGCAGGGCTTCATGCCGACCCTGGCTCGGCCCGAGGTCGACGTCCTCGACGGCCTGACGACCGCGATCAGCGTGGATCAGGAGCGGATGGGTTCCAACCCCCGCTCGACCGTCGGCACTGCGACGGACGCCGACGCGATGCTGCGCATTCTCTTCAGCCGGCTGGGGCAGCCGCACATCGGTGGGCCTGGGGCGTATTCCTTCAACGTCGCGTCCGTCAGCGGGAGCGGCGGGCTCACGGTCGAGCGCGGCGACAAGACCATCACCAAGAGCGCGAGCTTCAGCCGCACCGGCGGCATGTGCCCGCGCTGCGAGGGTCGCGGCTCGGTCAGCGACTTCGACCTGTCAGCGCTCTACGACGACAGCAAGTCGCTCAACGAGGGAGCACTCACGATCCCCGGCTACAGCATGGAGGGCTGGTACGGCCGCATCTACCGCGGCTGCGGCTACTTCGACCCGGACAAGCCGATCAAGAAGTTCAACAAGCGCGAGCGCCACGACCTGCTCTACAAGGAGCCGACCAAGATCAAGGTCGAGGGCATCAACCTGACCTACGCGGGGCTGATCCCGCAGATCCAGAGGTCGTTTCTGTCCAAGGACGTGGATGCGCTGCAGCCGCATGTGCGCGCCTTCGTGGAGCGGGCGGTGGTGTTCACCACCTGTCCCGACTGCCACGGCACCCGGCTCAGTGAGGGGGCTCGGTCGTCGAAGATCGACGGCGTCAGCATCGCCGACGTCTCCGCGATGCAGATCACCGACCTCGCGGAGTGGGCGGCCGGCCTGCACGAGCCGTCCGTGGCGCCGCTACTCGAGACCCTGCGGCATACCCTCGACTCGTTCGTCGAGATCGGGCTGGGCTACCTCTCACTCAGCCGGCCGTCGGGCACGCTGTCGGGCGGCGAGGCGCAGCGCACGAAGATGATCCGCCACCTCGGCTCCTCGCTGACCGACGTCACCTACGTCTTCGACGAACCCACGATCGGCCTACATCCGCATGACGTAGAGCGGATGAACGGCCTGCTGCTGCAGCTGCGCGACAAGGGCAACACGGTGCTGGTCGTCGAGCACGAGCCCGACACGATCGCCATCGCCGACCACGTGGTCGACCTCGGCCCGGGCGCCGGTACCGGTGGTGGCGAGGTTGTCTTCGAGGGGACCGTCGATGGGCTGCGGGACAGCGATACCGTCACCGGGCGGCACCTGGACGACCGGGCCGCGCTGAAGCCCTCCGTGCGGGACCCCTCAGGGATGCTGGAGGTGCGCGGCGCCGACACCCACAACCTGCAGGACGTCGACGTGGACATCCCGCTCGGGGTGCTGGTCGTCCTGACCGGCGTCGCCGGGTCCGGCAAGAGCTCGCTGATCGGTGGCTCGGTGTCCGATCGCGAGGGTGTCGTGACGGTCGACCAGGCCGCAATCCGCGGCTCGCGTCGCAGCAACCCCGCGACGTACACCAAGCTGCTCGACCCGATCCGCAAGGCATTCGCAAAGGCGAACGGCGTGAAGCCCGGGCTGTTCAGCGCCAACTCCGACGGCGCCTGTCCCAACTGCAACGGCGCCGGGGTGACCTACACCGACCTCGGGATGATGGCGGGTGTGGCCAGCACCTGCGATGAGTGCGAGGGGAAGCGGTTCCAGGCCGAGGTGCTCGAGTACGAGTTCGGCGGCAAGAACATCAGCGAGGTGCTCGCGATGCCGGTGGCGGAGGCCGAGGAGTTCTTCGGCGCGGGCGATGCGAAGACGCCGCCGGCACACAAGATCCTGACCCGGCTCTCCGACGTCGGGCTCGGCTACCTCAGCCTCGGCCAGCCGCTCACCACGCTGTCCGGCGGCGAGCGGCAGCGGCTCAAGCTGGCCACCCACATGGGCGAGAAGGGCGGTGTCTACATACTCGATGAGCCGACCACCGGCCTCCATCTTGCCGACGTCGAGCAGCTGCTCGGCCTGCTCGACCGGCTCGTGGACTCCGGCAAGTCGGTGATCGTCATCGAGCACCACCAGGCGGTCATGGCGCACGCCGACTGGATCATCGACCTCGGCCCCGGCGCCGGCCACGACGGCGGCAAGGTGGTCTTCGAGGGCACCCCCGCCGACCTCGTCGCCGACGCCTCCACCCTCACCGGCGGGCACCTCGCGGCCTACGTCGCGACCTAACCCGCGAGCGCCGCGTCGAGCACCGAGTCCGAGCTGCGGAGGGCCTCCATCAGCTCGTCCCGGAAGCGCTGAATCGCGAGGCGCATGAGCCGCTCGAGCGGCTCTGGGAGGACGGCCATCAGCTCACGAGCCAGCTCGACGACGTCGCTCGACAAAGCCGCGACAGGTGCACCATCGCGCGCGCGCATCGCGCGAGGATCGCGGATGGCCAGCCAGTCGCGCACGTCGACCTGGTGCGCGACCGCAGGACTCGCGAGCCGGCCGAGCAGTACGGCTCCGCGGTCACCGCCCGTTGCCAGGCGCTCGGCCTGAACGTCAACATCATCAAGTTCCCCGGCCTGGGCAGCGTCCTGCGGATCGCGCCGCCGCTGACCATCACGCCGGAGGACATCGACCTCGGCCTGGAGATCCTCGACCAAGCCCTCGCCGAGGTCCCGGACCCCTAGGCGACGATAGGTTGGATCGGTGCGGTTCGTTCGGGCGAACGGGGTCGAGATCGCCTACGAGCGCGTCGGCGAGGGACCACCGCTGGTGCTCGTGCACGGCGCCGCCGTGGACAGCCGCATGTGGCAACCACAGCTCACCGCGCTGGCCGGCGAGTTCACGGTCGTCGCCTGGGACGAGCCGGGGGCAGGCCGATCGTCGGATGTGCCTCCGGACTTCGGCCTGGCGGACTACGCGAACTGCCTCGCCGGGCTGATCGATGCGCTCGCGCTGGGCCCAGCGCACGTCGCGGGTCTCTCCTGGGGCGGGACCGTCGTGCAGGAGCTCTACCGCCACCGTCCCGAGCTCGTTGCGACCATGATTCTGGCCGACTCCTACGCCGGCTGGAAGGGGTCGCTGCCCGCCGAGGAGGTGCGCAGCCGGGTCGAGGGCCTGCGGCAGATGCTCGACGCGCCGGCCGGCGAGTTCGACCCCACGCTTCCCGGGCTGTTCGCCGGCGAGCCGCCGGCCGCGTTCGTGCCGCTGCTCGAGAAGATGGCCGCCGACGTCCGCCCCGAGAGCATGCGGACCGCGCTGAGCGTGATGGCCGAAGCCGACCAGACTGACCTGCTTCCGCACATCGCCGTGCCGACCCTGTTGGTCTGGGGAGAGCTGGACGCGCGCGCTCCGTTGAACGTCGCCCGGAGCCTCGAGCACGCGATCCCGGACGCGGAGCTCGTCGTCATTCCCGGTGCCGGTCACGTGAGCAACCTCGAGCGGCCCGGGGCGTTCAACGACGGCGTCCGCGAGTTCTGCCGCGCTCACCCGCCGCGGTCAGCCTGAGCCGGCGCCTGCCAGGCGAGCAATAGAGTTCTCCGCCGGAGTGCCCGACTACGGACACGACCTCCAGTTCGGCGTCTTCCTGAGCCCGTCCGCCGACCACCCCGAGAGGGTGATCGAAGCCGCTCAGCGAGCCGACAGCTCGGGACTCGATCTCGTCACGTTCCAGGACCATCCCTACCAGCCGAGATTCCTCGACACCTGGACGCTCATCTCGTTCCTGGCCGCTTCCACCGGCCAGGTGACGCTCGCTCCAAACGTCCTCAGCCTGCCCCTGCGGCAGCCGGCGGTTGTCGCCAGGTCAGTGGCCGGCCTCGACATCCTCAGCGGCGGCCGGATCGAGCTGGGCATCGGGGCCGGGGCGTTCTGGGACGCGATCGAGGCGATGGGTGCGCGCAAGCTCACGCCGGGCCAGAGGGTCGACGCCCTGGCCGAGGCCATCGAGGTCATTCGTGAGGTCTGGGACACCGACCAGCGCGGCGGCGTGACCTTCGACGGTGAGCACTACCGGCTGAACGGCGCGAAGCGCGGGCCCGCTCCGGCGCACGAGGTGAGCATCTGGATCGGCGCCTACAAGCAGAGGATGCTGCGGCTGACCGGCCGAGTGGCCGATGGCTGGCTCCCGAGCGTGCCCTACCTGGAGCCGGGACAACTCGACAGCGGCAACGCGCGGATCGACGAGGCCGCCGTGGAGGCGGGTCGCGATCCGTCGGAGATCCGCCGCCTGCTGAACGTCGCCGACGCCTACTCCGACGGCAGCCCCGGCCCTTTGTCGGGATCGTCCTCCGAATGGCCGGCACAGCTGGCCGCCTGCGCGGTCGACCACGGGATCGGCACGTTCATCGCCATGGGGGACGAGCCCGCGGCGATCGAGGCGTTCGCGGAGCTCGCGCCGGCCGTCCGGGCGCTGGTCGAGCGCGAGCGGGCTCCCGCGCCGCATCGAGAAGCCGCGCCCGCCGTCACCTCCGAACAGGCGGCCGGCGAGTACGAGCGATTGGGA
Source organism: uncultured Thermoleophilaceae bacterium (assembly GCA_963808545.1). Taxonomy (GTDB): domain Bacteria; phylum Actinomycetota; class Thermoleophilia; order Solirubrobacterales; family Thermoleophilaceae; genus JACVRW01. Next base: position 403,447 of record CAWEGB010000011.1, read on the forward strand.
CTCACCCCCACCCCGGACACCGGCGAGCGCCTGAGCAGTTCCATGCCCTGGGACGAGGCCACGCGGCCCCACCGTCCGCAGTCGGCACCCGGCGTGGAGTACAGCGAGCGAGGCCGGCGCGTCGGCCAGCATCTGATCGACGTGCATGACGCTCTCCGCGCCGAGCTCACCGAGCTGCGGTCGGTCGTCGCTCAGGTCCGCGACGGCGAGCTCACGGCCGGTGATGCCCGCAGCACCCTCAACGAGATGGCCATGCGACAGAACGACTGGACCCTGGGGGCCTTCTGCACCCGTTACTGCCGAGTGGTCACGCAGCACCACAACCTCGAGGACGTCGCGGTCTTCCCTCACCTGAAGCGAGCGGACCCCGAGCTCGAGCCGGTGATCGACCGCCTGACCGCCGAGCACCACGCCATCCACGACGCGATCGAGGCGGTTGACCGGGCGCTCGTCGACCACATCAGCAACCCGCATGACTTCGACCGGCTCCAGGGGGCGATCGACGCGCTGACCGACACCCTGCTCTCGCACCTCTCCTACGAGGAGTACGAGCTGGTGGAGCCGCTGGCGCGAGTGGGCTTCGGGCCCGGCCAGGTCTAGCTCACGGGCGCTGCGGCTTGGCCGACGGCCAGCCCGATAGCCGCCTCCAGGAGGACATCGAGATCGCGCCCGTCGTCCGGGTAGGTGGCGTGTCCGAAGTGGACGGTTCCCACCAGGCTCCGGTCGTCCAGGTGACGCTGCACGGCACGGGCCAGGCGCTTCGCGACCATCACCGCCCCGGCCGGACCGGTGTCCGGAAGGAGGATCACGAACACGTCGCCGTTGATGTGCGCCACCGAGTCGGCCCGGCGCGTCCACCGGTTCAGATCTTCGGCGAGCAGTCCCGGCATCAGCGCGGCAACCGAGAGATCGGTTGCCCCATCACCTGGTCCTGATCAGCCAAGCCGGCAGCAGGTGAGGAGCTCACCGAGCTACAACGTGAGCTCTGCGCTGCGGTCATTCAGCGCGTCTTCGAGGGACCCGAGGACGATCCCGAACACTGCGTGGCGGATCGTCGCCTGGCCGAAGGCTCGGCGGTTGGCGGCGAGCTTCGGCAGCTCCTCGCGGGCAGGGTGGTAGCGGTCCATCAGCGGCCCGGCCGTCGGCCAGGTCGCGACGTGCTGGAGGAGACCCATTAGCAGGCCGCGAGAGGACCGGCGGCCCCGGCAGGAATGGCTTGAGCCGCGTGTATGCGGCGCCGAAGATGGCGCCGTTCAGCACGTGGAGCGCGAAGCCGATGGGTCGCCAGTCGATCCCCGCGCGTGACGAGCTTGCCCAAGATCTCGACGTCGTCGTACTTGGATTTGAAGAGGCGCTTGTCGAGGGGCTGCTCGAGCGTCATCACCACGGTCGCGATCGCACCCGCAACCCCGCCTCGCAAGCTCGTCTGCAGCATTGGTCGAGCATGTCAGGGGTTTCTGCGCTGGTACAACCGCCGCCGGCCATCGCCGCGATCGCCGATCTGCCACGTGTTGAGGCGGCTTGGCGGAACCCGGGCGAGCTAGTGCGCGGGTGATGTCGAGCTTGGTGCAGCCGCTGTGCAGGTGGTCTGCACGGTGCGGGGCTGATGAACAGTTGTGCGCCAGTCACAGGGTTGCTCCACCGACGGCGGGTTTCAAAGGGCGGGACGCAGGATGAGCATCCCCCGGCTCGCGACGAGATGTGCCAAGTCGTCCGCCAAGCGTTGGACGTGTTCGCTCGCCTGTTGCTCGAAGCGCTCCACTCCGAGGATCTCGGCGATCAGGACATAATCGGCTTGGCTGGTGGACTGTCCGGGCACGTCCGCCGGCCGCGTAAGCCGCCATTCGGAGATCGTGTCCAGCGACCCGCGGACGATGTCGCGATCCTCCGTCATCAGACGCTCAAAGTCCTCGGCCAGCTCCGGCGAACGCAACTTGAACCAGATGAGGAGGGTCGCGGGAGGACTCATGCCGCCGCCGTGCGTGCTCCTCACGCCGGACTCGACTGCCGGGCGTGGCGCAGCGCCCAGTCCAGCGCGTAGTCGGCGACCTGCTCCCAGCCCGGCCAGGCGGGCAGCAGGTGCGGCCCCTCGAACTCCTTGACCTCGGTGACCGTGTCGGACTTGTAGTGCTTGGCGTTGGACCGCTGGATCGACGGCGGCATCAGGTGGTCGTTGCTGCCGGAGATGAACAGCAGCGGCGCGCGCTCGTCGTTGCCGTAGTTGACCCAGGTGTCGTCCTTGCCCGGGTGGATGTTGGCCAGCGCGCTGCCCCAGAAGATCTCCCCGGACGCGGGGATGTGGTAGCGCTCGTACAGCCGCCGCGCCTCGTCCTCCGGGAAGCCGTTGGTGAACGTGTAGTTCCACTGCTCGAAGGTGAGGCCCACGGCCTTGTGGCGGTTGGCCGGGTTCCTGAGCACCGGGAACGAGGACCGGATCTGCGACAGCGGCACCCGCTTGACGCCCTCGGTCGGGGCCGAGTTGATCGCCACGCCGGCGGCACCGAAGCCGTGGTCGAGCAAGATCTGCGTGAACACGCCGCCGGCGGAGTGGCCGATCAGGATCGCAGGCGAGTCGAGCGCGCTGACGATCGCCTCTAAGTGCTCGACGATCTGCGGCACGGTGACCTGCTCGATCGGCGTCGGGTCGGCGTTGAGCGCCTCAACCTCGACCGCGAAGCCGGGATATGCCGGGGCGAGCACGCGGTGGCCGCGCCCCTCGTACCTGGCGATCCAGTGCTCCCACGAGCGCGGCGTCACCCAGAACCCGTGGATCAAGACGATGGTCTCGGCGGCAGTCGGTTCGGGGCTCACGGCGTGGTCCCTTCTCGTGGGGGTTGAAGTCCGACTCCCGCGCCGAGATACGTTACTTGACCGGTCGAGGCGGCGGGCCACAGACCTGCGGATCCGCTCGTTGGCGGTGCTAAGCGGAGCCCGAAAGGGGGTTGTAAGAAGTATCGATGAGCAGTTGGTTGACGCGTTCAGCCTCGTCGTGATGCACCCAGTGCGACGCGTCAGGTAGGCGCTCCACGCGGTCGAGGTTGGACACGTCGTCGCGGTCGGGCTCGGCGAGGTCCGAGCCGAGGTAGGAATCGCGCTCCCCCCAGATGACCAGTGTCGGCGCCGAGATCGGGCGAAGCTTTGCCGCGGCTTCCTTCTGGGACTGTCGTACCGAGGCGCGGTAGTAGTTGATCATCCCGGCCGCTGCCCCTGGCTGCGACCACGCCTCGACGTAGCGTTCGATCTCCTCGTCGGTGTAAGGGGGGCGTGCGTCTTCCAGGAAGTGCCGGAAGAAGTGCCAGTCTCTCGCATGTACGACTTCCTCGGGCAGTCCCGGGACCGCGAAGAAGAAGAAGTACCAGGACTTTCGGAGCTGGCTCGGGTGTTTCAGTCCCTGCGAAAGCCGCCGCGGATGGGCCGCGTTGAGGATGACGAGGCGATCGACCACCTCGGGGTGGTTCATCGCGGTGATCCAGGCAATCGATCCGCCCCAGTCGTGGCCGACCAACAGGGCGGACTCCGCACCGCGTTCTTCGATGAGGCCGCGGATATCGGCGGCGAGCAGGTCGACCGCGTAGTTCTCGAAGCCCTCTGGCTTCGATGACAGGTTGTAGCCACGCGTGTCGGGGGCGACCACCCGAAAACCGGCCGCTGCGAGCGGTGCGATCTGGAGCCGCCAGCCGAACCAGAACTCCGGGAAGCCGTGCAGTAGAACGATCAGCGGGCCGTCACCGGCCTCCACGTAATGCAGCTTCACTTCGCCGACTTCGGCGTAACCCTCCCGAAGCTCGATCCCGAGGTCAGGGAGCATGCTGGTGGTTGTCATGAGGACCTCCGTAAGTAAGGGGACTTGGGCACTCAGCGAACCGACGCGAACGCGGCGCGTAGTTCCTCGGAGAAGAGCTCCGGCTCCTCCCAGGCGGCGAAGTGGCCGCCCCTGTCGGCCTCGTTGAAGTAGTTGAGGTCGGGATAGGCCTCCTCGGCCCAGCTGCGCGGGGTCCGCCAGATCTCGCCCGGGAACGTCGTGAAGCCGACCGGAATCGGCGGCGGCCGTAGAGGCTCGCGGCCCGCGGCCGGCGCGTCAGGCCCGTAGGCCTCCCAGTACGACCGGGCCGCGGAGGCGCCGGTGCCGGTCAGCCAGTACGTCGTGATGTTGTCGAGGACGTTGTCCCGGGTGAGGTTGCCCGAGGGCTGTTGGTCAACGAAGGCGCGGGCGATCTTGTAATAGGCGTCGGTGTCGTGGTCGAGCATCCAGGCGGCCAGGGCGACAGGGGAGTCGACCAGGGCGTAGCCGATCGTCTGCGGCCGGGTGGCCATCTCGACGAAGTAGCCATTTCCAGACTGCTGGAAGGCGGCGATCTGCGCGGCTGCGGCGCGTTCCTCGTCGGTGTCCGTCGGCATGGTGCCGCTCAGCGCCGGCACGAGCAGGTTCGTGTGGATGCCGATCAGCCCTTCGGGTGCCTGGCGGCCCATCGCGTCGGAGACCCCGGCGCCCACGTCGCCGCCCTGGGCGACGTAGCGGCTGTAGCCGAGGCGATCCATCAGCTCGGCCCACGCCCGTGCTGTGCGGTCCAGGTCCCAGCCGACCTCGACCGGTTCGCCCGAGAAGCCGTACCCGGGCAGGGACGGCAGCACGAGGTGGAAGGCATCCTCGACGCTGCCGCTATGCGCGGTCGGGTCCGTCAGCGGGCCGACGGAGTCAATCATCTCCATGACAGAGCCCGGCCAGCCGTGCGTCATGATCAGCGGCAGCGCGTTCTCGTGCGGCGAGCGCACGTGGATGAAGTGGATGTCCACGCCGTCGATCTCCGTCGTGAACTGCGGGAGTGCGTTCAGCCTCGCTTCGACCCGCCCCAAGTCGTAGTCGGTCACCCAATAGGTGGCGAGCTCCTGAATCGTCGCCAGCTGCACACCCTGAGACCGATCTTCGACGAGCTCTTTGGAGGGCAAGCGCGTCGCCTCTACGCGGCGTCGCAGCTCAGCGAGCTCCTCTTCGGGAATCTCGAGATGAAAAGGACGTACGTCGGTGCCGGTCTGGGTGCCAGTTCCCACGACAACCTCCGCTTCGGGAGTGAACGAAGAGCTCAAGAACTCTGTCGGACGCCTCCCCGCGAGCCAGACGCTACTCCTCGGAGGCGTGACGTGACGTTACCCTCGCCGGTGACGCGCTGGGCCTGGAGGTGATCGAGCGCATCGACGCCGAGCGCAGGCTGCTGGCGGAGGCGATCGCGGACGCCGAGGCGCGGCTGACCGAGTGGACGGCCACCCCGACCGCCGACGCCGCGCTCGACTTCTACAACCGGATCGTCGACGTCGTCGCGGGCCGCGTCGCGCAGGCCGACGGGATCGCCGAGATCAACGCCGTCCTGCACGACAGCCTGCTGGGCGTGTCGCTCGGCTTCGACGGCCGGACGCTGACCGCCGACATCCAGGTCAGGCCGAGCGGTTGGACGACTACGACGTGGCCGTGGCCGAACTGTTCGGCACGTTTCCCACCAGGCACCGTTCCCGGAGGAATTCCCCGACGAGCCAACAATTTGCAGACCACGAATCTACCTCCAAGGTATCGACAACGCCGAGATCATCGACGCCGTCCACTCCCGCCGAGCACCGATGATCCCAGTCAGCGCATCGCTCCGGGTCTGACGCCCATCGCCAGCAAGGCGCTCGTCGCGCAAAGCAGCAGTCGTTTCTCGTTGCCGGGACCCGGAAGGATGCGTTGGAGGAAGGGGCTCAAGTGACGGATCTTTCTACGTCGGTCGTTGTGGGGCTTGCCTGTGCCGTGTTGTCGGCGTTCGGCACCAACCTGGCCTTCCTGTACAAGCACCGCGGCGCCGTCGCCGCGCCCGACGTGGACATGCGCCACCCGTTGCGCAGCGCAGCCGACCTGTTCCGCTCGAGGTGGTGGACGGTCGGGTGGCTCGTGGCGGTCGCGGCCTTCTTGGCGCATGTCGGGGCGCTCGCCCTTTTGCCGCTTTCGACGGCTCAGGCGGTCCTGTCGGGAGGGTTCGTGCTGCTTGCCGTGCTCGCGGAGCGCTTCTTCGGCTTCCAGCTTGGCCGCCGCCAGTGGATCGGGATCATCCTGGTGGCCGTGTCGCTCGCGCTCCTGGGCGTAACGGGCAAGGAGTCCGGCGGCGACACCTCCGACTACTCCCTTACGGCGCTGATCCTCTTCGAGGGTGTCGGCATCGCTCTGGGACTACTCTTCATCTTCTCGCACCGCATCGAGCGGGTGAGGGCGCAGCACGGCGTCCTGCTGGGCGCGGCGGCGGGCCTCGGCTTCGGAATCTCGGATGTGGCGATCAAGGCGTTGAGCGACGATCTCGAGAGGGGCATCGTCGGTCTCCTCAGCCCCTGGAGTGCTCTCATCGTGATCGCGGCCGTGGGCTCCTTCTTTGCTTCCGCGCGGAGCCTGCAGGTGGGCGACGGCGTGGCCGTGATTGCGGTCACCTCCGTCGCTGCGAACATGTCGACGATCGTTGCGGGGATGGTCGTCTTTGGCGATCCGCTGGGTGACGACTTCCTCGTCGTCGCCGTCCGCCTCACCGCGTTCCTGCTCGTGCTCCTGGCCGCGGCGTTGATGCCTGCCCCGGTCCGTGCCGGAGAGGTGTTGAAGGAGCCGCGCGCTGAGCAGCTCGGGACCTCTCCCACCGCCGCGTGAGGGCTCGGCGTGCTAGACGGCCGCGCTGCCGCCGGCGATCCGGCTGCGGACCAGGTCGGCGATCTCGGCAGCATGCCCCGGCGCGATCCCACTGATGATGCCCTTGCCGCCGGTGGTCGACACCGCGAGGCGTGCTCCGAACCACTTCCCCCTTACGCCCACCGAGGACACCTGCTCGTACGGGAAGGCAAGCGTCTCTCGCACCGCTATGAAGAGCAGCCGCCGGTCGGTGGCCACGAGGACGCCATCGTGACCCGCGCTGATCCCCGGCGCCATGTCAATCACGTCCTCATCGTCGTGGACGAGTTCGCCGAGCCTGTGGATCAGAGCGCGGGTCTCCTCGACCGCTCGGCGGTCAGCCCACGCCCCTCCTAGGTCCCGATCCGCCCGCTCAGCGTCATCTCGAGCCGCCGCCCGGATCGCCTCGACGTTGCGTGCGGCGGACTCGATCTCCTCGGCCAGCCGCCTCATCTTCCGCTCATCCCGGCGGGGAAACGTGACCTCGCGGCACCATGTCGGACCCTCGATCTTGAGAGTCAGCTCGTGACGGTGGAAGCGACCCGCACCCGGCCTGTCCTCGATCCGCGCGCTGACCGCCGGCGTCAGCTCGTGGTTCCCGTCGGCCGTGCTCACCCGGTCGGCGTAGAGGATTACCTCGTGGCCGTAGGAGGCCAGCGGCCTCGCGGTCCTGGCCGCCCGCAGTTGACGCTGAGCAAGCTCGATAGCCCGATTGTGCGCCTTCTCGGCCTGCCTGAGCGCCCGCTGGGCGGCGGCGATCTCGTCGTGCTCCTCGCGCAGCAGGTCCCGCAGCGGCCGGGCGGCGACCTCGATGGCCTCACGCTTGCTCTCCGAAGCGGCCATGGGCTTCGACACTAGATCACCCTCGCGGTCGGGACAAGCGTCCCTCGTCGTGAGAGATGAAACGGTGACTCGCGAGCCGTTGGTGCGGCAGCAGCGCCGTTCCCCTTGGTATGTGGCCGGCGTCTCCGCCGGCCGTCCGAAGAGACCAGTTCCCTGCCGTTGCAGGCATTGCTGCCTGTCTCACCGCTTAGGGTGATGCCCCGGGCAGGACTCGAACCTGCGACCCGCGGCTTAGAAGGCCGCTGCTCTATCCAGCTGAGCTACCGGGGCGTGTACCGGCGCAAAGCCTAGGCCCGGGTGCGGTCTTTGACGAGCGGACCGCCGGAGGAGCTACCGGCCGCCGCTCCTGCCTCCGCCGATCGAAGAGCCCGAAAAGAAGAAGAACCAGATCTCGAAGATCACGGCGGCAGCGATGACGCTCACCACGACGATGCGCTCGGCTCCGTTGATCCTCGCCCCGGTGGTGTGGTGCTCGGGACGCTCGCCGCGCATGCTGCGCAGCCAGGGCGCGTGGGTGCGGACCGTGGGCCGGGTTCCGGTGGCGTCCTGGTAGGCGCTCATCGTCATCTTCAGCAGCTGGTAGAGGCCCCAGCTGAATGCGATCAGGCAGATGATCACGGCGGCGAAGGCGCCCATCGAGGGCTGGCTCTCCTCTCCCTGGATCTTCGACCCGATCCACAACGCGAGCAGCGGGCTACCGGTCCAGATGTTGAGCGCGAGGAAGGCCATGGCCGCGGCGAGCAGCACGGGCTTGACCCGCCCTCCCGGACGAGCCCCCGATCCGGACTCGACCGCATCAGCCACTCAGGTCTCCACGTGCTCGCCGGCGGATGCGGGCGCCGCGGGCTTCGCCCATTCCGCCTTATGGATGCTCTTGGCCTCCTGGTAATCGACCAGCGCCTGGGGTGAGTCGACGTCGCCGAGCGTCGGGTGCCAGGGCACGAGCTCGGCGGCCGCCTCGACCCCGAAGTGCTTGAACAGCACGGAGCCGATGGCCTTGACCTTCATCTCCCCGAAGCCGGGCAGCGCCAGGAGGTTGGCTCGCAGCTCGTCCGAGTCGCGAGCGTCGGTCCAGACGCGCGCCGCGTCGCCTCCGTAACGGTCGCGTACGTGGACGGCCAGCTGCTGGACGCGCTTGGCCATCGAGCGCGGATAGCGGTGGATGACGGGGCGCTCGAAGAACACCGGCTCGAGGTCGGTGGTGGCGAGCGTCTCGGCGTCGATCGAGCCGAGCCGCTCCTTCAGTGCCAGGGGGCCCTCGAACGCCTTCATCACCGTGACCCGCTGGTCGAGCTCGAAGCCCACCAGCAGCGCCATCGGATCGGACGCTATGAGCGCGTTGGCCTCGTCTGACTCCGTGAAGTAGAGCCGGTCGGGCATGGGCCGATCGTACCGGCCCCGGCTCTATCGGGGTGCCCGGATTTGAACCGGGAACCTCCGCCACCCAAAGGCGGCGCGCTACCAGGTTGCGCCACACCCCGTGAGCGTGAGTCTAGGCCGGTGGTCCGTCGACCCGCGTGGAGTAGGGTGGCGCGCTGCCCATGGCCGCCATCGAACCGCTTCGCACGCTTCGCTACGAGCCCGGCACGGCGGGGCCGCTGGAGGACCTGATCGCCCCTCCCTACGACGTGATCGACGCCGAGCTGCGGGAGGATCTGGTGGCTCGCAGCCCCCACAACGTGGTCGAGATCGACCTGCCCGAGCCGGGCCAAGACGGGGGCGATCGCTACGAGGGTGCGGCGAGCACGCTGACCGACTGGCTCGAGAGCGGGGTCCTCGTGCGCGAGGACGAGCCGGCGGTCTGGGTTCTGCGCCAGGACTACGCGGCTCCGGACGGGAGTGAACGCACGCGCACGGGGTTCTTCGCGCGCGTGCGCGTGGAGGATTACGGAGCCGGCCGCATCCGCCCCCACGAGCGCACGCACCCCGGACCGAAGGAGGACCGCCTGCGCCTGACGCGAGCCACCCGCGCGAACCTGTCTCCGATCTTCAGCCTCTTTCCCGACCCGGACGGCTCGGCTCAGGAGCTTCTCGAACAGGTCCAGGAGTCAGCCCCCACCACCGCGGCCGCCGATCACGAGGGAACCCGCAACACCCTCTGGCGGGTGGCCGAGCCGGAGCGAATCTCCGCTCTGCAGGCGGCCCTGAGCGAGTCCGAGCTGCTGATCGCCGACGGCCACCATCGCTACGAGACCGCGCGGGTGTACGCCGACGAGGTCGGCGGAGAGGGCGACCACCGCTACGTCCTGATGCTGCTCGTGTCGCTCTCCGACCCCGGGCTGCTGGTGTTCCCCACACACCGGCTGCTGACCGGGCTGGCCGACGATCGCGTGAAGCAGGAGGCCATCAGGGACGCGCTGATGCGCGACTTCGAGGTCGAGACGCTCGTGGATAGCGCGGAGCTCGAGCCGAGCGGCGACGGACGGGTGGCCTTCGGCTACATGGACAGCTTCCACAAGCAGCCCTACCGGACCACGCTGAAGGACCAGGCGATCGCCGACAGGGCTCTGGAGGGAAGGTCCGAGCCCTACCGGCGCCTCGACACCGCGGTGCTCGAAGCGCTCATCCTGCGCGGAGCGCTCGGCATGTCCGAGGACGACATCTCACACCTGCGTGGCCTCGACTACTCGAAGAATCTGGACGACGCCATCGAGCGAGTCGAGTCGGGCGCCGCCGACGCCGCGTTCTTCCTGCGCGCGACGCCGGTGGAGCAGGTTCGCGAGGTGGCCGAGACGGGCGAGTCGATGCCACCGAAGTCCACCTACTTCTACCCGAAGGTGCCCACCGGGCTGGTGTTCAACCCGCTGGCGTAAGCGTCGCAGCCGCCGGCTCAGCCGGCGGGAACCTTCTCCGGAGCGTGCTCCGGCCGCGGCGCGCGCTCGGGGCGCGGACCGGGCTCAGGCCCGCGCGCGGGCTCCTCCGGGGCACGTTCGGGCAGCGGCCTGGGCAGGGGGGCCTCGAGAGGCTCAACGATGATGGTCCGCGAGGGCCCGTCGAGACCCGCGCGCAGTGGGCTCGCCATGCCCGAAATGATAGGCGTCCGGCGCAGCGGCGACACTCGGCCCTTCCGGGAGCCTGGACCGACCGATGCGCGAGTTCGCCATTCGCCTTACCTCCATCGACGAGCTGTTCTGGCAGTTCGATGCCGCCCCTGTGGCCGAGCGCCAGGTGACGAGCGACGTTCGCTTCGCGATGCTCGACGAGTGGGAGCGGGTCAGGGACAACGACCCGGATGCGCTGGTGGTATACGCGCCCGCCGCCGATCGTGCCCGCACCGACGAGGGCGCCGTGGCCGCGGCGATTCGCGGAAGCCTTCGTTCTGCATCCGGGCCCCTACGGCGCGTAGATCCCCTCTCGCGCCAGCAGAAGGTGGCCGGCGCCATCGGCATCGTGTTCCTGATCGCCTCGATCATCGTGTCCACGGCGATCGACCGCGCCAGCAGCGACCTCATCGCCGAGAGCCTCTCGCAGGCCGTGCTCGTGGTGGGCTGGGTGGCGCTGTGGGGCCCGGCGGCCCGCGTCATCGTCGAGGTGGTGCCGCACGTGTTCAACAAGCGCCGCTACGCGGAGTTCGCCGACATAGCCGTTCGCTTCGTCTGGGTCTAGCAGCGCCGCGCTCCTGTCCGATTTCAGTACCACGCCGTCTTGCGGTTTCGCGGAGAACGGGATAAAGGTGGTTACCAGCCCCCTTGGCCAAGGGGGTGGCTTGTCAAGACTCGAGAACTCAGGCCCTCCGACACCGGCGGGCGTAGGAGGAGCTATGCCGTTTTCCCGGCGGCCACGAACCGCTGCTGCCGTGATCGCGGCCCTGGCCTCGGCCGGGGTGCTGGCCACCCAGGTGCTGGCCGTGCCGCCGGCTGCCGACTTCACGGTCGCGCCGGGCGTGCCGGACGTTGGCGACGCAGTGACCTTCGATTCAACCGTGACCGACGAGGACCCCGGGGACACCTTCAGCTACGCGTGGGACTTCGGCGACGGGAATGACTCGACCGACGAGGACCCGTCGCACGCCTACACGACTTCGGGAACCAAGACGGTGACCCTCACCGTCACCGACGACCCCGGAGGCGAGACCACCACGGTCACGAGGAACGTGCGCGTCAACGCGCCGCCGAACGCCGCATTCGACTTCGACCCGGCGACTCCGAGACCGAACGAGGAGGTGGCCTTCACGTCATCGTCGAGCGACGCCGAGGGTGGCGTGACGCTCGCCTGGGACACGGACAACGACGGTGCGTTCGACGACGGCACCGACACCACCGAGGTGCGCACCTATCCCACCGGCGGAAACAAGACGGTCCGGCTGCGCGTCACCGACGGCGACGGCGCCACGACCGTGGCCACCCGCACCGTGCCGGTGTTCAACAACTCCCCTCCGGTGGCCAGCTTCACCGTCACGCCGGCGGTCCCGGACGTGAACCAAGCCATAGTGCTGGCCTCGAACTCCACCGATCCCGACGGCGACACCACCATCGTTGGCTGGCGCTGGGACCTGGACAACGACGGGCTCTACGACGAGCGCTTCGGCCGCAGCATCCAGCACTCGTTCGCGACGCCCGGGATCAAGACGGTCGGATTGCAGGTGACCGACTCCAGCGGCGCGACGAATGACACCACACGGACCTTCACGGTCAACGCGCTCCCCGTTCCCGTCATCAACGTCCTGAACTCCGCTGCGGAGGCCGGCCAGAGGCAGGGTGTGCCGCTGGCCGGGCAGCCCTTCGAGTTCACTGCCGCCGCCGTTGGTGCGCAGGCCGGGGTCGCCCCTGCGACTGGCTGCCCCGCCGGTCCGGCGTCGCCCGCCCGACCCGGCTCGAGCGACCCGGACGGCGAGGTCACCGGCTTCGAGTGGGATCTCGAGAACGACGGCACCTACGCGCCCGGCGGCGAGGTAGTGCCCTCCCCCGCCGGCGGCTATCCGGCGGGAATGCGGACGGTCGGGCTTCGAGTAACCGACGACGACGGCGCCACCGCCGTCACGACCTTCACCTTCAGGGTCAACGCGCCTCCGGTTCCCCGCTTCCTGATGGAGCCCGCGGCGCCGCTCATCAACACCAACACGACGTTCTCGTCGAGCTCGAGCGACCCGGACGCAGCGGACAGCACCGTCACCCACTCGTGGGACCTCGATGGCGACAATGTCTTCTGCGAGGCCGGCGAGACCGGCGCGAGCGTGGAGCGGTCGTACGCAACTGCGGGCACCTACCCCGTCAGGCTGCGGGTGACCGACACCGGCGGCGTGACCCGCGAGGCCACCCGGCAGCTGGTGGTGCAGAACACCGTGCCCACGGCGGCGATCACCGTGAGCCCCGCGGCCCCCGTCCCCGGGCAGGCCGCCCTGTTCCGGGCCTCGGCCTCGAGCGCCACGGGCAAGGCGATCGCGAGCATGGAGTGGGACTTCGAATACGACCCGATGAGGGACCGCTTCGACGTCGACGCGTCCGGCGCAGCGGTGTCCCGGGCCTTCCCCGCCCCCGGGAAGAGGACGGTCGGGCTGCGGGTCCGCGAGGTGGGCGGCGGCTTCACGATCGTCTACCGCACGATCACGATCAACTCGCCTCCGCGCGCCGGTTTCACGGTGTCGCCCGCCAGCCTGTTCGCCGGCGACACGGCGGTCCTGGCCTCCACCTCCGGCGACTCCGACGGACCCGTCGCCCAGAGCTGGGACCTCGACAACGATGGCCAGTTCGACGACGGCAGCGGAGCGGTGATCAACAGGAGGTTCCCCAACGTCGGCTCGTTCACGGTTCGCCTGCGGGTGACCGACGACCGCGGCGCCACGGCGATCGCTTCGAGGACGGTCACGGTGCGCAAGCGTCCGCTCAAGCTCCTGTCCGGCGTGCTGATCCAGATCAGGGGCAGCATCAACGGCCGTTTCACGCGGCTCAAGCGGCTGCTGGTCCAGTCACCCAAGGGCACCAAGATCGTGGTGACGTGCTCGAGGAAGGGCTGCGACGAACGGGCCATCAGGCGCGGCAACGGCAGGAAGCTGCGCGTCAGGGCTCTCGAGGGGCGGCTGACGGCGGGGACCAAGATCGTGATCTCGATCGCGAAGGCCGGCTACCTCACGCGGAGGACGACGTTCGTCACCCGGCGGGGGAAGGGCCCGTTGCGCAAGGACCTCTGCGTGGAGCCCGGCGCCACCAAGGGCAAGGCCTGCCCCGCCGGGCCCTAGGCCTTCGGGTCGCGCTGGAGCCGTTCTTCGCGGACGTGCCCGCGAGTAGCATCCGCCGCCGTGGTGAAGATCTACACGCGCAGGGGTGACGACGGAACCACGGGCCTGTGGTACGGCGGCCGGGTGGCGAAGTTCGACGGCCGTCCCGAGGCCTACGGGTCAGTCGACGAGGCGGCCGCGGCATTGGGCGTGGCCCGCGCCGGCGCGGAGCGCGACAGCGAGCTCCACGAGGACATCCTGCGCATTCAGAACGAGCTGTTCGTGGCCGGCGCGGAGCTGGCCACCGCCCCCGAGGCAGCGGACCGGCTCGAGGCGGGAGTGTCGAAGATCACGCCCGACCTCGTGGAGCGCCTGGAGGCCGACATCGACCGCTACATGGGGCGCGTCGACCTGCCGCCCAAGTTCGTGATCCCCGGCGGCACCGAGCTGTCGGCCAGGCTGGACGTGGCCCGTACCGCCGTACGGCGCGCGGAGCGGCGGGTTGCCGCCCTCGACGCCGCGGGCGAGCTTGCCGACACGACCGTCCTCACCTACCTCAACCGCCTCTCGGACGCGCTGTTCGCGATGGCGCGCTTCGCCGACGAAGCGGAACCGAAGCTCTTCGAGGGGAGACGATGAGAGCAACCTCCAAGCGGGTGGGCGACAAGCTCGAGCAGCACGTCGCCGTGCGCCGGCACCGGCTGACCGCCGACGAGCCGGCGGACGAAGGAGGCGACGACGCCGGCCCGAGCCCTCAGGAGCTGCTGGCCGCGAGCCTCGCCTCCTGCACCGCGGTGACGATGGAGATGTACGCGGTCCGCAAGGGCTGGGACGTGGGCGAGGTGGTGGTGGAGGTGGACTACGAGCCCGCCCAACGCGGCTCGCCCACCCGCTTCACCATGGAAGTACAGCTGCCCAAGGAACTGCCCGAGGAGCAGCGCGAGCGGCTCCTGCAGATCGCCGCCAAGTGCCCGGTGCACCGCACGCTCGAGGGCGAGGTCATGTTCGAGGAGAGCGTCACGCTGCGCTAGCGCCGGTGCGCGAGTACCTGCTCACGCCCGAGGAAGCGGCCGCCATGGATGCCCCGGGCACCAAGGATGCGGCCGTCCTGGTTGCGCTCTACGGCCGGCCCCTCACCGCGGTGTTCACCGAGCGGCGGGCCGACCTGCGCCGTCACGCGGGCGAGATCTCCTTTCCGGGCGGGCGACAGGACCAGCCGGAGGAGGATCTGCGCGTCACCGCCCTGCGCGAGGCCGAAGAGGAGATCGGCCTCGATCCCCGCGGCGTTGAGATCGTCGGGGCGCTGCCGCCGGTGGGCACGTTCGTCACGAGCTACCGGATCTTTCCCTTCGTCGGCCGGATCGAGCCAGGTCAACGCTGGCGGCCGCAGGAGACGGAGGTCGAGCAGGTGCTCGAGTTCTCTCTGCCCGAGCTGGTGGCGGGGCACGAGATGAAGCGACTGGTGCGCAAGGGGGTGCCGATCCGGACACCCACCTACACCGTCGACGGTCACTTGATCTGGGGAGCGACCGCGCGCATCGTGCAGTCGCTGCTCGAGCGGCTCAGCCCGCTGCTGTGAGGTCTCCTAGACGTCCTTCTCGATCGGAACGTTCACCAGGTTGCCCCACTCGGTCCACGAGCCGTCGTAGTTCTTGACGTCGTCGTTGCCGAGCAGCTCGTGCAGCACGAACCAGGTGTGGGCCGAGCGCTCGCCGATCCGGCAGTAGGCGACGATCGGCTCGCCGTCGAGCACGCCCTTGGCGCCGTACAGCTCCTGCAGGTCGGCGGCCGACTTGAACGTGCCGTCCTCCTGCACGGCCTGGGCCCAGGGCACCGATGCGGCGCCCGGGATGTGGCCGGCGCGCTGCGCGCCCTCCTGCTCGTAGCCGGCCATCGCGATCAGCTCGCCCGAGTACTCCTGGGGGGAGCGCACGTCCACGAGCTTCGTGCTCTGGTCGAGCGCGCCGATCACCTCTTCGCGGTAGGCCCGGATGGCCTCATCGCCCTCCTGGGCGCCGAACTGCTGGGGCTCGTAGCTGGGCACGTCGGTCGAGGTGGGCCGGCCCTCTGAGATCCACTTCTCGCGCGGCCCGTTGACCAGCTTCACGTTGTCGTGGCCGTAATACTTGAGGTACCAGTAGGTGTAGGCGGCGAACCAGTTGTTGCGGTCGCCGTAGAGCACGATGGTGTGGTCGCTCGAGATGCCGCGGCTGCCGAACAGCTCGCTGAACTCGGCCGGCCCGAGGAAGTCGCGCTTGGTCTGGTCCTGGAGGTCCTTCTTCCAGTCGAACCCAATCGCGCCGGGGATGTGAGCCTCGGCGTACAGCGCGGGGTTCTCGTCCACCTCGACGATGCGAACGGAGTCGTCGGAAAGATGGTCCTCCACCCACTGCGTGTCGACGAGAACGTCCTTTGCGTAGTCGGCCACTGTGTCGCCTCCCTTTGAATCTCTGTAAAGCCGCTTGGGTATCAACCCTATCGATCTAGATCGCCAGGAGCCGCTCCACCGCAGAGCGCATCGCGGCCAGCCAGGCGGCGTGCCGCGACGGGTCGGCGTCGACGATCTCCGCCGGGATGCGCCAGGTGCGTGAGCCCTCGCGGACGATGGCCGCCCCCCGCTCGAGGAGGGCCGCGTCGACGCTGCCGGCAGCCTCGTAGACGAGGCCCCGGACCGGCGTGTCCACGAGCCGCTCGACGAAGGTCTCCAGACGGTCGCCGTGGACCGCGGCGCCCTCTTCGGCGGTGCCCATCAGCCAGCACACCGCGCTCACTCCAGCGAGCGCCCGCATCAGCGTGCCCAGCCGGTCGGGGTCGGCCACAACACCCTCCGCCCCGGTCTCCTCAATGGCGGCGAGCGTCTCGCGCGAGCGTGTGGTTCCGCGCACGGCATGGCCGTCGGCGACGAGAATCCCGGCGAGCAACCGGCCGCGGCAGCCGCAGCCCACGATGAGCACGCGAGCCATCTCAGCCCGAGGGGGGCTCCGAGGCCCGGCGGCGCAGCTCGTCGCGCCAGCGCTCGTCCTCGGCGACTCGCGCGTGTACGTCGTCCTCGGTCAGCTCGGGACGGCCGCTCTGTCGCCGGCGTGCGTTCTGCGCCTCGAGCATCTGGTCGACGTCGTCGAGCTCGAGCTCCGCCTCCAGCTCGGGCGAGCGAGTCGGGCGCCAGTCCACCTGCTCTGCGCCGGACCCCGGGTACCACTTGCCGATGGCCAGCAGGATCGCCAGCACCACCAGCCCCATGCCCAGGACGAATATTGAGAACTCGTCCACTGCGAGCGAGTGTACGCTCCCCGCCCGTGCCCCGGGACGCCATCATCGCCGACGCGCTGCGCACGCCCATCGGGCGCTACGCGGGTGAGCTGGCCGGGGTCCGGCCGGATGATCTGGCCGCTCGGGTGATCGGCGCGGCCGTGGAACGCAGCGGAATCGATCCGGCTGCGGTCGACGAGGTCTACATGGGCTGCACCAACCAGGCTGGTGAGGACAACCGCAACGTGGCGCGGATGGGCCTGCTCCTGGCCGGTCTTCCGGTCGAGGTGCCCGGCGTGACCGTGAACCGGCTCTGCGCCTCGGGCCTCGAGGCTGTGATCCAGGGCGCCCGGCAGGTGCGGCTGGGCGAGGCCGACGTCGCGCTGGCGGGCGGAGTGGAGTCGATGTCACGCGCTCCGCTGGTGATGCTGAAGCCGGAGCGCGGCTTTCCGCGCGGGAACCCCGAGCTGGCCGACACCACCATCGGCTGGCGTTTCGTCAACCCGCGGATGGCGGAGCTGCACGGCACCGATTCGATGGGCGAGACGGCCGAGAACGTGGCCGAGCGCTATGGGGTCTCGCGCGAGGATCAGGACTCCTTCGCGCTCGAATCCCACCGGCGGGCGCTGTCCGCGGCCGAGGCGGGCCGCTTCGACGACGAGCTCGTGACCGTCGACGTTCCCCAGCCAAAGGGCGACCCGCTGACCGTCCACGCCGACGAGGGACCACGTCCGGACAGCACACTCGAGCGCCTGGCGGCGCTGCGCCCCGTGTTCCGTGCCGGCGGAAGCGTGACCGCCGGCAACTCGTCGCAGATCAACGACGGTGCCGCCTGCGTGGTGATCACCACCGCCGAGCGAGCGGCGGCGCTGAACCGAGATCCGCTGGCGCGGATCGTGTCGAGCGCGGCCGTGGGCGTGGAGCCGTCGTACATGGGCGTCGGTCCGGTGCCGGCGGTGCGCAGCGCACTCGCCTCGGCCGGCCTCTCGGTGGGGGACATCGACCTGGTCGAGCTGAACGAGGCCTTCGCCGCCCAGGTCCTGGCCTCGATGCGTGAGCTCGGCTTCGACCACGACCGGCTGAACGTGAACGGCGGAGCGATCGCGCTGGGCCATCCGCTGGGCTGCTCGGGCGCGCGCCTGATCGGCACCCTGGCCCACGAGCTGCGCCGGCGCGGCGGCCGCTACGGCGTGGCGACGATGTGCATCGGCGTCGGGCAGGGGATGGCGGCTGTCATCGAGGCGATCTAGTCACCGCTCCTGGCCGGCCGCTCGGCGCGTAGGGCCCGGGCGGCCACAATCGGCATACCGATGGCCTCTGCGCGTGCCGCGGCCTGCTGGAGGACGTCGCGGGCGCCGCTCCGGTCGCCGCGGTCGGCCAGCAGCTCGCCGAGGCTGAGCTGTGCGAGAGCGGCGCGGGATGCCGCTCCGGCCTCGTCGTTGGCGCTCACCGCGCGGCGCAGGCGGGCCTCGGCCTCCTCGTGGCGGCCGAGGGTCCAGGCCAGGCGGCCGACGAAGTACTCGGCCGACCCAAGGCACGCGGCGGCACGGGCCAGCAGCGGAAACAGGTGCGCGTGTGGCTCGAGCACCGTGTGCAGCAGCGCGGCCGCCTCCCGGTCGCCGACCTGGGCGGCGGCCTCGGCGAGGACGCAGGCTCCGTGCCAGTTGGCGTTCATCGCGATCGCGCTGCTGCCGTCGCGCGTCAAGTCGGTCACGATTCGGCGGGCCTCGTCGGTCGCCCCGGTCAAAGCGTCGAGCAGGGCAACCCAGACGAGCCACTCCGTCGCGGCGGGCGAGGAGACGGCACCGTGCATCAGGCGGTCGCGGTCGACTTCCTCGTACCGGCCCTGCGCGAACAGGTTCTGCTCGCGCTGGATGTCGGCGAACATCGGCGCGTTGGCGTCGTCGGCCTGGCGGCCCAGCGCACGCGCCCGCGCGGACAGCGCCGAGGCCTCGTCCCAGCGCCCGGCCAGGATCGCTAGGGCGCCGCGCCAGAGGGGGACGTACCAGCGAAAGTGCGGCAGTCCTGTGGCGTCCGCCAGAGCCTCATAGGCGTCGATCTCGGCCGCGGCGTCACCGAGGCGACCCAACTCGATCAGGTCGACCACGCGCCAGTTACGGCCCTGGAGCACGGCCTCCTGGTCGCCGGCGACCTCGGCGGCCGCGACCATCTCACCGGCCACATCCAGCCGCTCGCCGGCGTGCTGGGGAGCCCACAGCGCCACACGGTGAGCGTTCAGCGCGGCCGCCAGCGCGGCCGGCTCACCGGCCCGGCGTGCCTGCTCGACCGCCCGGGCCCCCAGCTCGCGCGCGCGGCCGGGATCGGCGTAGTAGAGCTCGACCGACAACTTGGCCAGCAGCCGGGCCGACGTGCCTGGAGCGTCGTCGGGCAGGGCCGCCAACGCCTCCTCCAGCAGGTCCACCGCGACGGAGTCGGCGGCGGTGATGACCACGGCCATCCCGCCGTAGCCGAGGCTCGCCTGGGCGAGGAGGACCGGGTCGCCGGCCCTGCGCGCCACCTCGGCGGCGTCCAGGAACGCGGCGCGGGCCTCCGCGCGGCGCCCGGCGCGGTCGTGCGAGCGGCCCAGGGCGAGCAGCAGTTCGGGGTCGCGGCGGCCCCCGGCCGCCGCCAGGGCCGCCTGGTAGTGCCCGGCGGCGTCCGCGTGGGCCAGCGCCGCCGTGGCCTCGCGCGCCGCGGCCAGCTCCCAGCTCGCCCGCCGCTCGGCGTCCACCAGTGCCCCGGCGGCACGCAGGTGGCGGGCCACCTCGCCGGCACCCACCGCTCCGGCCTCGTGCCCATCGGCGAGGACCTCAGCGAGCTGAAGGTGCAACTGTGCGCGGCGCGAGGGCGGCAGGGCGCCGAGGATCGTCTCGACCACGAGCGCGTGTGCGAACGCGTAGCGCGTGGCCGGCTCGTTCACCTTCACGAGCGCCGTTCGCGTGGCGTCGTCGAGCGCTCGCAGCACCTCCACCACGGGTCGCTCGCCGGCGCCCGCCAGGGCGTGCACGTCGAACTCCAGCCCGGCCACGGCCGCCAGCTCGAGCACCAGCATGGTCTCTCCATCTAGGCGCTCGAGGCGCTGTGCGATCACCTCGCGAACGCCGGCGGGCACCTCATCCGAGCCCGGACCCGCCTCGCGCTCGGCCCGCAGGAGCTCGTCGAGGAAGAACGGGTTGCCGCCGCTGCGCGCACGGTAGCGGCGGGCGACCTCGCGGTCGACGCCGCCGGTGTGCTCGGCGAGCAGCGCCTCGACGGCGTCGTCGTCGAGCCCCGCCAGGTCGACGTGCACGAGCGGGCCCTCGCGACGCAGCTCGGCCAGTACCTGCCCGGTGGCCGGCTCGAGCTCGGCCGTCCGCGCGCAGAGCACGATGAGAAGCCGGGCGGCTCGTGACGACCGCGCGAGGTGGCGCAGCAGGGTCAGCGAGTCGGTGTCGGCCCAGTGCACGTCGTCGAGCACGAGCAGCACCGGCGAGCGCGCCGCCACTTCATCGAGCAGCTCGCGAACCAGCTCGAAGGCCAGGTAGCGCTCGCGCGGGCCCGCGGGCGGCGCGTCGACCGCGCTGCGCGCGGGCAGCAGCCGGGCCAGCGCACCGTCGTAGGCGCTGAGCCAGCGATCGGTGGCCTCGTTCGAGAGCCCGTCCAGCAGGCCCTCGAGCACCTCCACCCAGGGCTGGAAGGGCACCAGTGCCTGGTCGTCGCTGCGTCCCAGCAACACCAGCGCGCCCTCAGCATGGGCACGGCGCCCCAGCTCCGATGCCAGCGTGGTCTTCCCGATCCCCGGCTCGCCGGCCACCAGGGCGAAGCGCACGGCGCCTGTGAGAGCCTCAGACCAGACCTCGCGCAGGCGCTCGAGCTCGGGCTCGCGGCCCTCGGGGCGCCGTCCGCGGGCGAGGGCCCTCGGAAGCTCCGGCGGCGGCAGCGCCGGCGACGCCGTGTCCTCGGTGGCCACGCGCCCGCGCCGGACGTCCTCCACGAGCGTCCGGCTCGCCGCCGACGCCGGCACGCCGAGCTCACGTCGCAGCCGCTCAGTCATCGCTTCGGCAGCGGTCAGCGCCGCAGGCCGGTCGCCGGCGAGCGCGAGCAGGGTGATCAGCTCGCGGTGCGCCACCTCGGAGAGCGGCTCGAGGCCGACGCGCCGGCGGGCCCAGCCGACCGCGGCGGGGAGATCCCCGCGGTCGCGCGCGCGCTCCGAGAGCGTGCCGAGCACCCCGGCGAGCTCCGCCTCGTGCTCGTCACGCGCCCGCAATGCCCAGTCGGAGTCGAGGCCCTCGAGCAACTCGCCCTCCCCCGCGCTCACCGCGGCCTCGAGCTCGCCGGCCTCGAGGTTCCGGCGGAACTCGCGGACGTCGACCCGCACCTGATCCTCGGCCATGCCGATCTGCCGGCCGTCCGCCACGAGCGCAGTAGCGCCCGCCGGACCGAGTGCACGGCGCAGCTCGTACAGCGCGCTGCGGAGCGTCTTGCGTGCGCTCTCCTCCGGCACGTCTGGCCGCAACCGGCCGGCCAGGGCCGAGCGCGGCTGCAGGCCGGGCGAGAGCGCGAGCCGAGCCAGTAACTCGCGCGCACGCGCGTCCGCGGGCAGCGTGACCGGCTCGCCGTCCACCGCGGCAGACAGGCCACCGAGGAGACGCACCTCGAGCACGAGCGCAGAGTATCCGCTCGCCCGACGCGCGCGGGACGCATTCCGGACGCCCACGGGGACGCTCGCCGGACGGGCGCCGAGCAGCCTGTCCCTCGTCACCGATCTCGAGGAGCCCTACACATGACGACTCTGCGCACGACTCACGACGACCTGGCCACCGTGCTCTCCGAGCGCCTCGCCGGGGAGGTCATATCGCCCGACCATCCGGCCTACGACGAGGCCCGGCAGGTCTGGAACGGAATGATCGACAAGCGGCCCGCCCTGATCGCGCGCTGCGCGGACGCCGCCGACGTGGCGGCCGCCGTGCGTTTCGCGGGCGAGCGCGGTCTCGAGCTGGCCGTGCGCGGCGGTGGGCACAACGTGGCCGGCACCGCGACGACCGACGGCGGCCTGGTGGTCGACCTGTCGCCCATGCGTGCCGTGAATGTGGATGCGTCGGGGCGCAGCGTGCACGTGCAGGGCGGCGCCACCTGGGCCGAGGTCGACGCAGTGACCGCGCCGCTCGGGCTGGCCACGACCGGTGGCATCGTGTCGGAGACCGGAGTCGCCGGGCTGGCGCTCAGCGGCGGCGTCTCCCACCAGCGGCGCCGGGACGGGATGACCATCGACAACCTCGTGTCGGCCGAGGTGGTGCTCGCCGACGGCCGGTGCGTGCGCGCCGGCGCCGACGAGCACCAGGACCTGTACTGGGCGCTGCGCGGAGGCGGCGGCAACTTCGGGGTCGTCACCTCGTTCGAGCTGCGCCTGCACGAGCTCGGCCCCGAGGTCTTCGGCATGCACGTGGCCTACCGGTTCGAGGACGCCGCTGAGGTGCTGAAGGGCTGGCGCGACGCCGTGGCCGACGCGCCCGACGAGCTGTCGAGCGCGGGCTTCATCTGGTCGCTGCCGGTGGTCGACGAGCTGCCCGAGCAGCTGCGCGGGGTGCCCTACCTCGGCCTGGAGGGCATGTGGGCCGGCGATCCGGCCGAGGGCGACCGCATGACCCGGCCGCTGCGCGAGCTGGCCACCCCGCTGCTCGACATGAGCCAGACGTTCGCCTACGTCGACTTCCAGAAGAGCCTCGACCCGTTCTTCCCCGCGGGACTGCGCTACTACTGGAAGGCGCTCTACCTCGACGGCCTCTCGGACGCCGCGGTGGACACCACCGTCGAATGGTCGAACCGCCGTCCCTCGAACAACTCGCTCGTCGTGATCCGCCACTGCGGCGGCTCGATCGGCCGGGTCGGCGCCGAGGATACGGCGTTCGGCGACCGCAGCTCCGAGTGGATGCTGAGCATCGACTCCACCTGGCGCGAGCCGGAGGACGACGCAGCCAACATCGCCTGGACGCGCGACTTCTACGACGCGTCGCGGGAGTTCTCGGACGGGAAGGCGTACTTCAACTTCCCCGGCCTGCTGGAGGACGGGGACGCAGCGGTGCGCTCGAGCTACGGCCGAAACCACGCCCGGCTGGCGCGCATCAAGGGGGAGTACGACCCGGAGAACCACTTCCGGCTGAACCAGAACATCAAGCCGGCGGGTTAGCGAGCGGCAGGCCGGCGGCGAGCTCCGTCGCCGTCGGCCGCTCCTCGGGCGAGCGGCGCAGGCAGGCGAGAATCGGTCGAGCGAGCTCGTCGGGCACGGGCAGCGGCCAGGGCTTGACGTTCTCCACCAGTTGAGGGAAGCGCAGTTCCGGCTCCACGCCGGGCGCCGTGGACGCGGGCTTCGGGAACGGCCGCTGCGCCGTCACCGCGTAGTAGAGGGTGGCTCCCAGTCCCCACACGTCGGCCGCTGGGCCGATGTCGCCGTCGGGCACGCACTGCTCGGGGGCCATGAACGCGTTGGTCCCGATGTGATCGCGGACCCGCGCCGCCCGCTCGAACGTGCGCGCCAGCGACAGGTCGATCACACGGGGAGGGACCCCCATCACGATGTTGTCGGGCTTCACGTCGAGATGGACCCAGCCCTCGGCGGCCATGTAGTGGAGCGCGGCGGCCAGATGCCGGGCCAGCGGCAGCACCTGCTCCAGCGCCAGCGGCCCGCGCCCGCGGACCAGGTGCCGCAGGGTGGGTCCGTCCACCTGCTCCACCAACACGTGCGGATGGGGCGGGTCGAACACCGCGTCGAAGCCGCGCAGGATCACCGGATGGGCCAGCGAGTCCAGTGCCTCGGCCTCGCGCCGCAGGCCGCGTAGCGCGGCCTCGTTCTCCACCTGGTCGGGCCGGATCACCTTGGCCACCATCGGCGACAGCAGGTGCTCGTCCCAGACCAGGTAGGCCTCGTAGCGGTTGCCGCCTCCGAGCAGCTCCAGCACCGACCGTCCCTGTGCGATCTCCTCGCCTTCGGAGAGCTCCCAGGAGGCCTTCTCGGAGACGCGCTCGGACATGCGAAGGTGCATCTTGCAGAATCCCGTCCCCATGATCGACTTCGAGCTGACCGACGAGCAACGACTGGTGCGCGAGACGGCGCGCGATTTCTCCGATCGCGAGATCGCCCCGCGCGCACGTGACAACGACCGTAACGAGCACTTCGACACCGAGCTGGTGCAGAAGATCGCGGACATGGGCTTCCTCGGCGCGCTCGTGCCGGAGGACTACGGCGGACGCGGCGTGGACTACCGCACCTACGGCATCATCGTCGAAGAGGTGGGCCGCGGCTGCTCGGCGATGCGCACGGTGGTGTCGGTGGTGACCTCGCTGGTGTGCTCGTCGATCGTTCGCTGGGGCGACGAGGAGCAGAAGCAGGAGTGGCTGCCGCAACTCTGCTCGGGGGAGGCGCTCGGCTGCTTCGGGTTGACGGAGCCCGACACCGGCTCGGACGCCTCGAACCTCAAGACACGGGCCGAGAAGATCGACGGCGGGTGGCGCCTCAACGGCGGGAAGATGTGGATCTCGCTGGGCAACTACGCCAAGCTCGCGCTGGTCTTCGCCCAGACCGACCCTGAGCTCAAGCACAAGGGCCTCGCGTGCTTTCTGGTGGACACCTCCAGTGAGGGGTTCAGCACCCAGGAGATCCACGGCAAGCTCGGCCTGAAGGGATCCGACACCGCCTCGCTCGGGCTCGACGGCGTGGAGGTGCCCGAGTCCGCCCTGCTAGGCGAGGTCGGCGACGGCTTCAAGATCGCCATGTCGGCGCTCGACTCCGGTCGCTACAGCGTGGCCGCCGGCTGCGTGGGCATCTGCCAGGCCTCGCTCGACGCCTCGGTGGCCTACGCGAAGGAGCGCACCCAGTTCGACCGCCCGATCGCCTCGTTCCAGCTCGTGCAGGAGATGATCGCCGACATGGTGGTGGAGACCGAGGCGGCGCGCGGCCTCGTGTGGCGCGCCGGATGGACCAAGGACACGGGCAAGCCGAGCACCACCGAGACCTCGATCGCCAAGCTGTACGCCACCGAGGCCGCGGTCAAGTGCGCGAACGCGGCGATCCAGGTGCACGGCGGCTCGGGCTACGTGGACGACTACCCGGTGGAGCGCTACCTGCGCGACGCGCGCGTGACCACCCTCTACGAGGGCACGTCCCAGATCCAGAAGCTGATCATCGGCCGCGCGGTCACCGGCGTGAACGCGATGGTCCCGTGAGCGTCGTCCTGGCGGAGACCCGCGGTGCGGTGGGCGTGGCCCAGCTCAACCGCCCCGACGCCCGCAACGCTCTGTCCCCTGAGCTGATGGAGGAGCTGGCGACCCTCTGCGAGCGCTGGGACGAGGATCCGGACGTGGGCTGCATCGTCATCGCCGGTGGCCAGGACTGGTTTGCCGCGGGCGCCGACATCAAGGTCATGGCGCGGCGCACCTTCGCCGAGGCTCTCACCTCCCCGGCCGCCCGCTTCTGGCCGCGGCTCGCCTCGGTGCGCAAGCCGTTGATCGCCGCGGTGTCGGGCTATGCGCTCGGCGGCGGCTGCGAGCTCGCCCTGGCCTGCGACATGATCGTGGCCTCCGAGCAGGCAGAGTTCGGCCAGCCGGAGATCCTGCTGGGCATCATCCCCGGCGGTGGGGGCACCCAGCGGCTGGCGCGAGTACTGGGCAAGCAGCGAACGATGGAGCTCGTGCTCACCGGACGGCGGATCGACGCGGGCGAGGCCCAGGCGCTCGGGCTCGTCAACCGCGTCACCTCGCCCTTCGAATGGCTGGACTCGGCGCTCGAGCTGGCGCAGGTGGTGGCCGGCCGGCCGCCGCTGGCCGTGCGGCTGGCCAAGCAGGCCGTGCTCGCCGCCGACGAGACGGCGCTGGGCGCCGGGCTCGACCAAGAGCGCCGGCTGTATGAGCTGGCCATGGCCACCGAGGACCGCGTGGAGGGCATGAACGCCTTCCTGGAGAAGCGCACGCCGGAGTTTCGGGGCCGGTGACTCAGGGCTCGAGCGACTCCGGGTACAGGCGCTGAGCGATGAGGCCGAAGATCTCCAGCGTTGGGGTGGAGAAGTTCGACGAGAGGTTGGCCACCGCGACGATCTGGGCGCCGCTCGAGCGCTCGTACATGGTCACGGTGCTGTAGCCGAAGATGGCCCCGTCGTGCCCGAGCCAGTCGCCGAAGCCGAGGATGCCTAGCCCGTAGCCGACCGGCGGCCCTGGGTTGGGGATGGTGCCGAGCTCGAGGCGCTCGCGCTGGAGGCGGCGATTCAGCAGCCTGCCCTTGACCAGCTCGCGGCCCCACTTCTCGATGTCGCCCAGCGTCGAGATCATGCCACCGGCGGTCCAGGCGACCTTCGGGTTCGAGCGCGTGTAGTTCCGCACCGGCCCGTCGCCTTCGTCGCCTGCGTAGTAGCCGTGCGAGAACGGCGAGGGGATCTTCGGTGTGGTCGGGAAGCTCGTCTCACGCAGGCCCGCGCGCTCGATCACGTCCCTGGTGATCACCGACTCAGCCGAGCGGCCGGTGACCTTCTGGAGGATGACGCCGAGCAGGACGTAGTTGGAGTCCGCGTACTGGGTCTTGGCGTTCGGCCTGAAGGCCGGCTTGTTGGCACGGATGATGCGCACCACATCGGCCGGGCTCCAGCGCAGCAGTGGGTTGGCGTCGAAACGGCGCCCGAACTCGGCGTTGCTGGTGAAGTCGTAGATACCGGACCGCATCGCCAGCATCTGACGGACGGTGATCTTTCGGCCGTAAGGGATGCCCTTCACCCAGCGGTTGAGCTTGTCCGAGAGCCTCAGCCGCCCGCGCTGGACCTGTCGCAGCACCGCGGTGGCCGTAAAGGTCTTGGTGATGCTGGCGATGCGCACGTGGTCGCGCAGCCCAAGTGGTCTGTTCGTCGCGAGGTTGCTCACGCCGTAGGCCTTGACGTAGTCGCCCTTGGGCCCGGAGATCTTCAGCGACACGCCCGGCAGGCGCCCGCTCTGCATCGCCTGCATGACGGTCGCGTCGACGAACGCTCGGTCTTCGGCCGAGAGCTCAGCGGCCTGCGCCGATGGAGAGGCCAGGACCACGAACGTCGCGACCATCAGAAACAGCCGAGCCGAGCGTCGGTGGAGGTTCATCGGTGCAACCTACATGTCCCGATACCTACAGGTCAGTCACATCAATGACACGGGCAGCCTCCCGGCCACGGCGTGGGTGGTAGGTTCGCGGCCAGTGATCCTCGGTGTGGTGGGGGCAGGCACCATGGGCGCCGGCATCGCACAGCTCGGCTGCGCTGCCGGGATGCGCACGCTGCTTCACGACCCGGTTCCCGAAGCACTCGAGCGCGGCTCGTTCGCCGTCCGGCGGGGGCTGGCGAGGTGGGTGGAGAAGGGACGAGCGACGGAGGAGGCCGCCGGCCTGCTCGAGCCGGTGGTGGCACTCGAGGAGCTCGCGGCGTGCGAGCTCGTGATCGAGGCCGCCCCGGAACGGCCCGAGCTGAAGCGCGAGCTGTTCGAGCGCCTGTCCGAGATCTGCGCCGCCGACACCGTGCTGGCTACCAACACCAGCTCGATCCCCGTGACCTCGCTCGCCGGCGCGGCGAGAAGGCCCGAGAACGTCGTGGGCATGCACTTCTTCAACCCGCCGCCGCTGATGGGCCTCCTCGAGGTGATCCGCGCGGCGCAGACCGGGGAGCGGGCCTTCCAAGTGGCCCGTGAGACGGGCGAGGCGATGGGCAAGCAGGTGATCGTGGCGGCCGACGGGCCCGGCTTCCTCGTCAACCGCTGCGGCCGGCCCTTCGGGGCCGAGTCGCTGCGACTGCTCCAGGAGCGGATTGCGAGCCCCGAGCAGATCGACCGCATCTGCCGCATGGGCGGCGGCTTTCGCATGGGGCCCTTCGAGCTCATGGACCTGGTGGGCATCGACGTGGGCTTCGAGGTGGCCCAGTCGTTCAGCGCTCTCTCCTTCGGCGAGCCGCGCTGGCGGCCGAGCCCCATCCAGGCCCAGCTGGTGGCGGCGGGGCGGCTGGGACGAAAGACGGGCCGGGGCTTCTACGAGTACGAGGACGGCCGGCCGCAGCGCCCCGCCGACCCCGAGCCACCCGAGCCCGGCGGCGGGGATGACCGGCGCATCGCCCTCCTCGGAAGCGGCGCCGTCGCCGACGGCCTGCGCGAGCGCGCGCGGGCGGCGGGCTACGACCTGCGCGAGGGCGGACCGGCGGAGCTCGTGGTGGACGCCGGCGTCGAGCCCGCCGGCCGGCTGCCCGGGGGCGCTCCCCTCCTGGTGCTCTGCGCGGGCCGGAGCCTGGCCCGCCGCGGCGAGCCCGGCGCCGTGGGCTTCCACCTCCTCCCGCCACTCGAGGCCGTCCGGCTGGTCGAGCTCACCCGGCCGCCCGGACTCCAGCCCTTCGCAGCCGAGGCGGCCGAGGACTTCTTCTCCAGCCTCGGTCTCGTGCACGAATGGGTGGAGGATGCGCCCGGCCTGGTGCTGGGCCGGATCGTCTGCCAGCTGGTCAACGAGGCCCTGTTCGCCGTGGGCGAGGGCGTGGGCACGGCCGCCGACGTCGACGCCGGTCTCACGCTCGGCCTCAACCATCCCCGCGGGCCGCTGGCCTGGGGCGAGGCGATCGGGCTCGATCACGTGGCTGCGGTGCTCGACGGTCTCTGGGCCGAGCGGCGGGAGGAGCGCTACCGCCCGGCGCCGCTGCTAGTTCGCGCCGCTGCCGCAACTCCAGAGCGGCAGTAGGGTTCTGGCGGCATGCGAGCCCGACGGCTGCGGCGGCGACCGTGAGCCGCCACCGATCTGCACGCAGGCGGTGATCGCGGCCCAGCACGACGCCCAGGCGGCGGTGCGCTGGCTGCGGGCCAACGCCGGCACCTACCGGGTCGACACCGATCGCATCGCCGTGGGCGGCGCCTCGGCCGGCGCGGTCACCTCGCTGGCGGTGGCCTGGCGCTCGGAGGACCCGGGCGACAGCGGCAACCCGGGTCCCTCGTCGCGCGCCCGCGCCGTGGTGTCGGTGTCGGGCGGGGTGCCGACCAACGAGTACATCGATGCGGGCGACTCCCCCGCCCTGTTCATCCACGGCACCGCCGACCAGACGGTCTTCTACGACTGGGCGGCATCGAACGCCGCGGCGATGATCAGCGCCGGCGTCCCCGTCGTGCTCCAGCCGCTCGAAGGCGCCGGTCATGGGCTCGCCGGGCAGTACTCGACGCTGATCAACCAGCAATCGTCCTACTTCCTCTACTACTTCATGGACCTGGCCAACGCCGCTCGCTGAGGCGGGCGTATCCTCGGCCGGTGGCCACCGCCGACCTCACCGTTCTCGCACTCGGGCGCGCCGGCACCAGCGCCAGCGAGTACATCGCCGAGATCCAGAGGCGCCTGCGTGACCAGGAGCGCGTGCGCTACCGCATGCACGCCATGGGCACGTCGCTGGAGGGATCGACTGCCGACATCCTGGCGGTGGTGGCCGAGCTTCACGCCGTGCCCTTCGAGCAGGGCGTGCCGCGGGTCTACACGGTGCTCAAGCTCGACGAGCGCCGCGACCGCCCCGCACAGACGCTCGACGACAAGATCAGGGCCGTCGAGGACCGCCTCGGCGGCGACATCTAGCCCGTCCCGCCGCCGCCCAGCAGCTCGTCCACGGCGTCTCGGTGGGCCGCCGTGGTGAAGCACTGGGGCTCGGCGAGCTCCTCCATGGCGATGGCCTGCTCCCAGGTCAGGTCCGCCGCGCCGCGCAACAGCGGCTTCATCATCGCGGTCACGTGCGGCGGCAGCTCCTCGATCCGGTCGCACCAGTCGAGCGCGGCGGGCAGCAGCGCTTCGTGGGCGTGGACCGAGTTGGCCAGCCCGAGCTCGGCCGCCTCGGCACCAGAGAGGTGGCGGCCTCCGGCGAACAGCTCGAACGCGCGCTGGTAGCCCAGCCGGCGCGTGAGCAGCCAGCTCGTGCCCACCTCGGGCAACAGGCCGATGCGACCGAAGGCCGGAACGAGGCGAGCGCGCTCGGACACGAGGATCAGGTCACAGGCGAGCGCGAAGGCCAGGCCCACCCCGGCCGCCGCTCCGTTGACCGCGGCGATGAATGTCTTGTCCGTGCGGGTGATCAGCCGGGCGATGCCGCCGAACTCCATCCGGATCCAGCGCCACAGCTCGGGCGCGCCGCCGTCGCCGGCGAGCATGGGCCGGGCACTCTCCCGCATGAGCCTCAGATCGCCGCCCGCGCTGAACGCCGGATCCGTGCCGGTCAGGACGACGGCGCGCACCGACTCGTCCGCGGCCAGCTCGCCGAGCGCCTCCCGCAACCGCACGGTCAGTGCCGCGCTCAGCGGGTTCAGCCGTTCAGGGTCGTTCATGGTGACCGTGGCGCGTGCGCCTTCACGCTCCACCAGGACGAGGGCGGGATCGGCCGCGCGGGCCTCCTCGACCACCTCGGTGTAGCTCCTCGGCATGATCAGGAACCTCCTTTCGTCCGTCGCAGTGAGTCCCAGGCCGCCTGGGCGAGCGCGCGCTCGGCGGTCTTCATCGAGCTCTGGGTGCGCCCCTCGAGCCAGTGCCGCGAGAACTCCTGAGCGGGCCCGATGAGCGTCGCGTAGAGCAGGTCACGGGGAAGCGGACGCATGCTCCCGGTGTCCACCTGCCGCTCGAACCACTCGGTCATGCGCCCGAACAGCTCGCGGTTGAGCGGCGTGATCGCCTCCGCCGCTCCCGGAGGTTGGCCGGCCAGCAGAAAGCGGGCCAGGTCGGGATGGGCGGCGACCCAGCGCAGGTGGTGGCGGACGAGCGCTTTCACCGCCCGTTCCGCCCGTTCCGCCCCGCCTTCGCGGCGCAGCACCGTCAGGAAGCCCTCCTGGTAGCTGCGCAGGCCCTCCACGTAGAGCGCCGCGGCCAGGCCCTCCTTGTCGCCGAAGTGGTGGTAGATCGAGCCCACACTCGCGCCCGAGCGACGGCGGACGTCATCGACGGTGGCGGCCGCCGTTCCCCGTTCGGCGAACGCCTCCAGCGCTGCGTCGAGAATCACCTGTCGACGGTCGGGTGCCATTGGCTAGAAGAATATTCTAGAATACTCTTCTATGTTCGCGCCCCTTGACGAGTTCCTGTCGCCGTACGACGTTCGCGAGGTCCACTCGATCACGATCGCCTCGCCGCCCGAGCGGGTGATCGAGGTCGCGCGCGGTCTCACCTGGCGCGACGTGCCGCTGTTCGCCGGGTTGATGGCCGTGCGCAGCCTCCCCGCGCTGCTGGCCGGCCACCGGCCCTCGCTGTCCGGGCCGATCGTCGACGACTTCACCCGCGCGGGCTTCACCGAGCTCGCCGCTCGCCCCGACGAGCTCGTCTATGGCGCCGTCGGCCGCTTCTGGCACCTGACCGGCGGGCTGCGGCGCGTGGCCCCCGCCGACTTCGCAGCCTTCTCCGAGCCGGGGTTCGCCAAGACCGCGTTCAACTTCAGCGCACAGCCGGCGCCCTCCGCTCCCGGATCGACCGTGCTCACGACCGAGACCCGTGTGGCGGCCACCGACGCCGGCGCGCGCAGGAGCTTCCTGCGCTACTGGCGGGTCATTCAGCCCGGCAGCGTGCTCATTCGCCGAGTCTGGCTGCGTGCCATCCGCCGAGCCGCAACGGCGGCCTGAGCCGATCTAGGGCGCCAACTCGCGCAGCGCGTCGAGCAGCCGGTCGACCTCCTCCTCGGTCGTGTAGTGCAGGAAGCCGGCCCGCACCGCGCCCCCGCGCTCGAGGCCGAGCGCGCGCATGGGCTCGAGGGCGTAGTAGTCGCCGTCCCACACGTACAGCCCGCGCTCGGCCAGCCGCTCGGCCACGGCCCTCGGCTCGTGGCCGGCGATCCGAAAGCAGAAGGTCGGCGTCCGCTCACGCGAGCCGGGGATGCCGTACAGGGTCACTCCGTCTGGAAGCCCTGCGAGGAAGCGCTCGGAGAGCGCCCGCTCGTGCGCCTCGATGCCCGCGAACGCGGTGTCGAGATCGCCGTCTCCCAGTGAGCGCAGGTAGTCGATGGCGGCCACGGCGCCGGCGATCGCCTCGTGCGACAGCGTGCCCGTCTCGAAGCGGTGGCCGGGCGGATGCTCCGCGGCCGGGCGCACGCGATCGGCGGGCAGCGACTCGGCGAGATCCGCACGTATGTGAGCGATGCCCAGGTGGGGGCCGAAGAACTTGTAGGGCGAGCACAGCACGACGTCGAGGCCCAGCTCGCGGGCTCTGAGCCGCCGGTGCGGGGCGAGGTGGACGCCGTCGGCCCAGGCCAGCGCGCCCACCCGGTGGGCGGCGTCGGCGATGCGGCGAGCGTCCGGGATCGAGCCCACCGCGTTCGAGGCGAGGGTGAAGGCCACCACCCCGGTGCGATCGCCGATCATGCCCTCGAGCGCATCGATGTCGAGGGTCACGTCGGTCGTGCGGATCGGCGCCACCCGTACGGTCAGGCCGTGGTCGCGGGCCACGAGCAGCCAGGGCGAGACGTTGGCGTCGTGGTCGAGCGAGGTCACGACGATCTCGTCGCCGGGCTCGAGCGTCCGCGCCACCGCGTGCGCCAGGAGGAAGTTGAGCGTCGTCATGTTCGCGCCGAACGCGATGCCCCCCGGCTCGCCGCCCATGAAGTCGGCGGCGCTTACCCGCGCGCCCTCGATCAGCTCGTCGGACGCCGCCGAGGTGGGAAACGCGCCGCCCAGATTGGCGTTCGAGCCGTAGAGATACGAGGACATCGCCTCGGCCACCTCGCGCGGGACCTGCGAGCCGCCCGGCCCGTCGAGGTAGGCGGCGTCCGACGCCAGCGCGGGAAAGCGCTCGCGGACGGCGAGGATGTCCAGGGCGGCGGTCGCGGGCATGCCTGCACGTTAACGCGGGGCGGCCTTTAGGCCGGGACGGGCTCCGGGCTTGCCTGGACCGCCGGCTCGGCCCGCGTGGCGGGCGGCGCAGACGTCCCGGTGCGCCGGGGAATCAGCAGAGCCGCCGGCGCTCCCACGGCCAGCACCGCGGCGCCCACCCACACGGCGGGAACGAGGCCGTCCACGTAGGCCTGAGGCGAGCCCATCCCGCCGCTCGACGTGAACACCGTCGCCAGCACCGCAACGCCCAGCACGCCGCCGACCTCGCGGATGGTGTTGGTGGCGCCGGAGGCCTGGCCGGCCTCCTCCGGGCGCACCGAGCTCAGCACGGCGTTGGCGGCCGGCGCGAACACCAGCGCCATTCCCGCTCCGGCCATGTCAAGGGCCGAAGCGCGAGCGCCGGGGGCGTGGCGACTTGTTCATCTATAGGGAGAACAAATCGTCAAACCCTCCGCCGGAACGGGCGGCCGGGAGGAGCCCTCACTCCTCCCCCAACAACCCCCGCAGCACGAAATGCAGAATCCCCCCGTGCCGGTAGTACTGCCACTCGTTCGGCGTGTCGATGCGCACCCGGGCCTCGAACTCGACCGGGTCGCCGCCGTTCGCCGGGGTGGCCGTCACCGCCAGGGTGCGAGCCCCCTCCTCGAGTGGCGCCAGGTCGAACGTCTCCGTGCCCTCCAGCCCGAGCGACTCGACCGATTCGCCGTCCGGGAACTGAAGCGGCAACACGCCCATCCCCACGAGGTTCGAGCGGTGGATGCGCTCGTAGGACTCGGCGATCACGAAGCGGATGCCCAGCAGGCGCGGTCCCTTGGCCGCCCAGTCACGCGATGAGCCCGAGCCGTACTCCTTGCCGGCCAGCACGCACAGCGGGGTGTCGTCCTCCGCGTAGGCCACCGCGGCGTCGTAGATCGTCTCCTGCTCCCCGTTGCGGGTGGTCCAGCCTCCCTCCGTGTCCGGCGCCAGCAGGTTGCGCAGCCGGATGTTGGCGAACGTGCCGCGCATCATCACCTCGTGGTTGCCGCGGCGCGACCCGTAGGAGTTGAAGTCGCGTTGCTCGACTCCGTTCTCGATCAGGTAGGCGCCCGCCGGCGAGTCCTTCTTGATCGCGCCCGCGGGCGAGATGTGATCGGTGGTCACGCTGTCGGCCAGCAGGGCGATCGCGCGAGCGCCCTTGATCTCGTCGAAGCCCTCAGCCGCCTCGGCGGGCATTCCCTCGAAGTAGGGCGGGCGCTTCACGTAGGTGGACTCCTCGTCCCAGGCGTAGCGGTCACCCTCCGGGATCTCCAGTCCGTTCCAGTTCTCGTCGCCCTCGAACACCTCGCCGTAGCTCGAGCGGAACATGTCCGACTCGATGGCGGACTCGATCGCGTCGTTGACCTCCTGCTGGGTGGGCCAGATGTCGCGCAGGAAGACGTCGTTCTGCAGGGGCTCGTTGACGATGTCGAGATCCATACGGCCGGCGAGCGCGTAGGCCACGCACAGCGGCGGCGAGGCGAGGTAGTTCATCCTCACCTCGGGGTGGATGCGCCCCTCGAAGTTGCGGTTGCCCGACAGCACGCTGGCCACCACCAGGTCGCGCTCCTCGATCTCCTCCGAGATCTTCTCGGGCAGCGGTCCGGAGTTGCCGATGCAGGTGGTGCAGCCGTAGCCCACCAGGTCGAAGCCGAGTCGCGAGAGCGGCTCGATCAGGCCGGCTCGCTCGAGGTAGTCAGTGACCACCTTCGAGCCCGGAGCGAGCGAAGTCTTGACCCAGGGCATCCGCTCGAGGCCGGCCTCCACCGCCTTCTGGGCCAGCAGCCCGGCGCCGAGCATGACCGACGGGTTGGAGGTGTTCGTGCAGCTCGTGATGGCGGCGATCACCACCGAGCCGTGCCCGAAGCCCTCCTCGCGCTCCCCCACCGCCGTGCCGGGCTCCGGGTGGCTGTGACCGGGCGGCTTGGGGGTGCCGCCGCCGTTGTCGGTGGGCGGGTCGGACGCCGGGAACGATTCGGCGCTGGCCTCGTCGTAGCCGCTGAGCACGTCGCCGTTGCCGGCCAGCTCCTGCAGCTCGGACCTGAAGTCCTCGGCCGCGCTCGACAGGGCCACCCGGTCCTGGGGGCGCTTGGGGCCGGCCAGCGAGGGCTCGACGTCGGACAGATCCAGTTCGAGCGCGTCCGAGTAGGCCGCCTCCTCGGACCCCTCGTCGTGGAAGAGCCCCTGCTCGCGGCAGTAGGCCTCCACGAGCTCGACCCGCTCGGGCGGGCGGCCGGAGAACTCGAGGTAGCGCAGTGTCTCCGCGTCGACCGGGAAGATCGCGCAGGTCGCGCCCATCTCCGGCGACATGTTCCCGATGGTGGCGCGGTCGGCCAGCGGCAGGTTGGCCAGGCCGGGTCCGTGGAACTCCACGAACTTGCCCACCACGCCGCGCTCGCGCAGCATCTGGGTGACGGTCAGTACGAGGTCGGTGGCGGTGGAACCCTCGGGCAGCTCGCCCGATAGCCGGAAGCCCACCACCTGCGGGATCAGCATCGATACCGCCTGGCCCAGCATGGCGGCCTCGGCCTCGATACCGCCCACGCCCCAACCGAGCACGCCGAGCCCGTTGACCATGGTGGTGTGCGAGTCGGTGCCCACCAGGGTGTCGGGGAAGGCCTGGCCGTCGCGCGACTCCACCACGCGCGCGAGGTACTCGAGGTTGACCTGGTGGCAGATGCCGGTGTTGGGCGGCACCACGGCGAAGTTGTCGAAGGCGGTCTGGCCCCAGCGCAGGAAGGCGTAGCGCTCCTTGTTGCGCTCGAACTCGAGCTCGGCGTTGCGCTGGAAGGCGAGGCGTTCGGCGAACACGTCGACCTGGATGGAATGGTCGATCACCAGCTCCACCGGGACCAGCGGGTTGATCTTGGTGGCGTCCCCGCCGAGCTCCTCCATGGCGTCGCGCATGGCGGCGAGGTCGACGATCGCGGGCACGCCGGTGAAGTCCTGCATCAGCACGCGCGCAGGCGTGTAGGCGATCTCGCTCGAGGGATCGGCCTTGGCGTCCCAGCTCGCCACGGCCTCGGCGCCCTCGTCCTCGCCGTGGCGCAGGAGGTTCTCGAGAAGGATCTTCAGCGAATAGGGCAACCTCGCCACGTCGTGCTTCTCCTGGAGCGCGTCGAGGCGGAAGATCTCGTACGACTCGCCGCCGACGTCGAGGGTCGACCTGGCGCCGAAGCTGTCTTCGCTGCTCACGAGAGCAAATCTACCCAGTCATCCCAGCCCCACCACCTCGACAGCACGCGCCTCCGGTTCGCAGAAGCGGGCCGTGCGCGTGGCCTCGGCACGAACGGCGGCGCGGGCCGAGCGGCTGATGTCGACGTGCGGCGTGATGTCGACCTGCACCCGGCCGCCGCGGGCACTCCTCAGCCACCAGCTGGCGGCGACCCGGCCGTCGACCAGCACCGTCTGGTTCCCGCTGAGCGTGAGCTTCAGCGGCTGGACCGCGGCGGGGATGATCCGCTCGCGGTCGGCGTAGGCCAACAGTGGCTGGTCCCAGCGCGAGAGGAACCGCACCGGCAGCGGCGTCGACGCCGGCGGCAGCGGCCGGCGGGGCAGGTCGAGGAGCTCGGTGCCGTCCTCGGCGCGGTAGGTGACGAGGCCGAGCTGCTCCCACGCTCCGGCGAAGTCGCGCTGGGGCACGCCGGCCCAGGCGGCGACGTCGCGCCGGCTCGCCGGACCGAAGGCCGCCAGGTAGCGGGCGAGCACGAGCGCGGCCGCCTCGACCGGTTCGGGTAGCGGGCGCCGGTCGACCGCGAAGGAAGGTCGCCCCCGCTCCCGCCAGAACCCGGCGGGCGGCAGCTGGACGAGCGGCAGCAGGGTGCGGGCGAACACCACGGTGGTCCACGCGTTGTCCACCGCGACCCCGTCGTAGCGACCGATTCGCTCTCGGATCTCGTCGTTCGTGCGCGGCTCGGCCAGCCAGGCGGCGAGCTCGGCGGCCACCTCCTGCTCGTCGAGGTGCGGATAGCTCGTTCGCCAGTTGCGCAGCCTGCCCTGGCGGGCCAGCTGCGCGTAGGCGGGGTAGTCGGACGCCGCGACGAGGTGGAGGGTGGTGCGCATGATCGTGGTCTTGACCACCCGCCGCGAGCGCAGCGCTCGCTCCAGCTGCTCGCGCCCGAAGCCCTCCAGCCGGGCCGCCAGCGCCACGTAGGGAGCCGGCGAGTCCTGGCCCTGCAGGGGGGTCAGACGCCTGATCGCCTCCGTAGGCCGCAGCCGGCGCCGCTCGAGCAGCAGCTGGCGGGCCGCGAGCGCGGCGGTGAGCTCGGGACGGGTGAGAACGCGCATCGAACCGCGATGATGACGGCATGCACGACCTGGCCTGCGTCGTCCATCTGCACTCGCTCTACTCCGACGGCACCGGCACCGTGCCGGAGATCGCCCGCGCGGCACGACGCGCGGGGGCGGACGTGGTGCTGCTCACCGACCACGACTCGCTCGAGGCCAAGCGCCGGGGCGAGGAGGGCTGGCAGCACGGCGTGCTGCTGCTGGTGGGTGAGGAGGTGTCGCCCGCGAAGCGCAACCACTACCTGGCCTTCGGGCTCGACCACGAGATCGACCACGACGGGCTCGACGCGGCGGGGATCTGCCGCGCGGTCGCCGAGGCCGGTGGCTTCGGTTTCGCCGCCCATCCGTGGTCGGCCGGATCCGAGCGCTTCCGCAAGCGCGTCGGCTACGGCATGCCCTTCGACGCGCTCGACTGCGAGCAGCTCCATGGGGTGGAGTTGTGGAGCTTCGTCAACGACACCGGCGAGGCGGTGGACAGCATGGCCGGCCTGTTGCGCTTCGTGCTCGCTCCGGCGCGCGCCCTCGACCATCCACCGCAGCGCAACGTGCGCGCCTGGGACGAGCTCTGCCGTGAGCGCCGCGTGGTGGCTCTCGGCGGTCTCGACGCACATCAGTTCGGGAAGCGCGTCGGCCGCTTCGTGCCGCTGCGGATCATGGGCTACCGGCGCTCGTTTCGCTACATCCGCACCCACGTGCTGAGCGAGCGGCCACCCAACGGCGAGCTCGGCCACGACCGCGAGCTCGTCTACGCCGCCCTGCGCGAAGGCCGCTGCTACATCGGCGTCGACTCGATCGCGCCCACGCGCGGGTTCGCCTTCGAGGCCGGCGACGTGCCCATGGGCGGCGAGGCGGCCGCGGGCCGGCGCACCCTGCGGGTGCGCACGCCGCTGGCGGCCAGGATCCGCCTGCTGCGCGACGGGGTTCCGGTGAAGGAGACCAACGGCACGAGCCTCAACCTCGAGGTGGAGAAGCCAGGCGTCTACCGCGCCGAGGCGCTGCGGCGCTCCAAGGGCCGCGAGCGGACGTGGATCCTCTCGAACCCGGTGTACCTGCGCTAGGCGTCGCGCGGGGCCACCGTCGCGTTGCGTGCCGCCCCGGCGCTGGCCGCGACCACGAACAGGATCGCCACCACCTCGCGCTGATCCAGGCTCTCCCCCAGCAGCACCAGCCCGGCCAGGGCGGCCACCGCCGGCTCGATCGACATCAGCACGCCGAACACGGCCTCGGGCAGGCGCCGCAGCGCCTCCATCTCGAGCGTGTACGGGATCACCGAGGACAGCACCGACACCGCCAGTGCGGTGGCCAGCAGGCCCGGCGCGAGCAGGTCGGCGCCGCCCTCGGCCACGCCGACCGGCAGCAGCGCCACGGCGCCGACCACCATCGCCAGGGCCAGGCCGTCGGCTCCGGAGAAGACCTCGCCCACGCGGGCGGTGAGCAGGATGTAGGCCGCCCAGAAGGCACCCGCGAGCAGGGCCAGGCCCACGCCGACCGGGTCGAGGTCCGAGGCGCCGAAGTCCGACAGCAGCAGGATCCCGACGGCCGCGAGAGCCACCCACACCAGGTCGAGCGCGCGCCGCGAGCCCCAGACGGCGACCCCGAGCGGCCCGACGAACTCGAACGTCACCGCCACTCCGAGCGGGATGCGGTCGAGCGAGGAGTAGAACGCCAGGTTCATCCCGGCCACCACCAGTCCGAACCAGAACACGAGCCAGAGCTCGCGGCGACTGTGGCCCGCCAGCCGCGGACGCCAGATCAGCACGAGCAGCACCGCGGCGAGGCCCAGGCGCAGGAACGTGGTGCCGCCCGCTCCTACCTCGTCGAACAGCGACTTGGCCAGCGCCGCCCCGAATTGAACCGAGCCCACCCCGGCCATCACCAACACGGTCGGGGGCACACGGCGGGCGGCGGGCATCCCGGCCCACGCTATCCGCGGGGATAATCACGGACGTGGCCGTGACCGAACCCCACACCGAGCGCGCGCCTCAACCACGCTCCTACGAGGAGCTGGAGTCGATCTTCGCCGGGATCGACGCGCCCTTCGCGCTCGTGGACCTCGACGCCCTCTGGGCCAACGCCCGCGAGCTCCTGGGCCGGGCACGGGGCACGCCGATCCGCGTGGCCAGCAAGTCGGTGCGCTGCCGGGCGCTGCTGGAGGACATACTCGCGCGCGACCCGGGCTTCAACGGCCTGATGACGTTCACACTGCGCGAGAGCCTGTGGCTGCACGAGCACGGCTTCCACGACCTGCTGCTGGCCTACCCCACCGCCGACCGCTCGGCGCTAGCCCGGCTGGCCCGGCTCGGGAGCGACCACGCCCCGATCGTGATGGTGGACTCCGTCGAGCAGCTCGATTTCATCCAGGCGTCCGCGGCGGGCGCGCCCGGGCCGATAAGGGTCTGTCTCGATCTCGACCTGGCCTGGTGGCCCCTGGGTGGCAGGCTCAAGGTCGGCGCCAAGCGCTCGCCCGTGCGCACGCCGGCCCAGGCGCAGGCGCTGGCCCGGGAAATCGCCGCCCGGCCCCTGTTCGAGCTCAGCGCGCTGATGGGCTACGAGGCGCACATCGCCGGTGTGGGCGACCGGCCGCTCGGCAAGCGGCTGCAGGAACCGCTCATCCGGCTGATGAAGCGCCGCTCCGCGGCGGAGATCGCCGAGCGGCGAGCGGCCGTGGTGGCCGCGGTACGAGAGGTGGCCGATGTGCCCATCGTCAACGGCGGCGGCACGGGCAGCGTCCACTCGACCGTGCGCGAGCCGGTGATCACCGAGGTCACCGCCGGATCGGGCTTCTACGCCCCCACCCTCTTCGACCGCTACTCGGCCTTCAGCCTCACCCCGGCGGCGATGTTCGCCCTGCCGGTGGTGCGCCGCCCCAGCGGAGGGGTGGCCACGCTCCTGGGCGGCGGCTACCTGGCCTCGGGGGCCGCCGGCGCCGATCGCCTTCCCGAGCCGCACCTGCCGTCCGGTCTGCGCCTGGATGCAACAGAGGGTGCAGGCGAGGTTCAGACGCCGGTGATCGGGGCGGCCGCCGCTAGCCTGCGCGTGGGCGCCAGCGTCTACCTGCGTCATGCCAAAGCCGGCGAGCTGTGCGAGCGATTCAACAGCCTCCATCTCTTGAGCGGCGGCGAAATCGCCGACGAGGTGCCCACCTACCGCGGCGAGGGTCGCTGCGAGCTCTGAGCGGCTTCCCGCAACACGGGCTCCCACGCCGTGTTGGGGCTCTCGTGTGCCGGAAACTCACGCTGGTCCTCGTGACGGTGTTCGCGACGGCGGCGTTCGCAGCGCCAGCGGCGTTCGCCCAGCCGAACGTGATCGTGGTCATGACCGATGACCAGACGGCCGCCAGCGTGCCCACCATGCCACAGCTGAACGGCCTGCTCGGCAGCCAGGGCACCCGCTTCGACCAGGCCTTCGCGAGCTTCCCGCTCTGCTGCCCGGCGCGAGCCACCAACCTCACCGGTCAGTACGCACACAACCACGGGGTGCTCTCGAACGGCGGCCCGTTCGGGGGCTTCAAGGCCCTCGACAGCACCAACACCATGCCCGTCTGGCTTCAGAGGGCGGGCTACCGGACGATGCACGTGGGTCGCTACCTCAACGGCTACGACTACCGCGACGGCATCCCGGCCGGCTACACCGACTGGTACGGCAGCCCGCACTCGAGCGCCTTCAACTACTCGAGCTGGAAGGTCAACGAGAACGGCGTGCTGCGCTCCTACCCAACGCCGGAGCGGCCGGACGAGTACCAGACCGATCAGTCCACCCGGCGCGCTGTCGGCCTGATCGAGGACGCGGCCCCCTCCTCGCGCCCGTTCTACATGTCGCTCTGGTACGTGGCCCCGCACCGCGGCCGGC
Organism: uncultured Thermoleophilaceae bacterium; assembly: GCA_963808545.1. Lineage (GTDB taxonomy): Bacteria > Actinomycetota > Thermoleophilia > Solirubrobacterales > Thermoleophilaceae > JACVRW01. The sequence goes on from CAWEGB010000011.1 coordinate 444,306, forward strand.
CGGTCGACCCCGACGATCCGCCGAGGCCCCAGACGCCGTCACCCGCTCCGCGTCACCGCGACGCCTACGCCGGCGCCTCGATGCCGCGGCTTCCGAGCTTCAACGAGCGCAACATGTACGACAAGCCGCAGGTGGTGGCCGACCGTCGCCGCTTCACCCCGGAGGGCGTGGCGGGTATCGAGGAGAACTGGCGCCAGGAGCTGGAGAGCCTGCTCGCCGTGGACGAGGGCGTGGCCAAGATCGTCGACGCCCTGCAGCGCACCGGCGAGCTCGAGAACACGCTGATCGTCTACATGTCCGACAACGGCTTCATGCACGGCGAGCATCGCGCCCTGGCCGAGAAGGTGCTGCCCTACGAGGAGTCGATCCGCATTCCGCTGCTCATGCGCGGGCCCGGCATCCCCCGCGGGCGGGTGGACCGGCGGCTGGTGGGCAACCTGGACGTGCCCGCCACCATCCTCGACGCCGCCGGGGTGGCTCCCGGGCGGCTGCTCGACGGGCGCTCGCTGCTCGACCTGCTGGCCGACCCGGGCGCGGAATGGGGACGGGACATCCTCATCGAGAACGGCAAGGGCGCCAACGGCGTGCCGGCCTACCACGGCATCCGCAACTACCGCTTCCTCTACGTGGAGCACCGGACCACCGGCGAGTACGAGCTCTACGACCTGCTCAACGACCCCTTCCAGCTCAAGAGCCAGGACGGCCAGGACGCCTACCGGCGCGTCCAGCGCGAGTTGAAGCAGCGCCTGCGGGTGCTCGATCGCTGTAGCGGCGCCACGTGCTCCCCTCCCCCGGGCCTGCGGCTGTACGTGCGCTCCAGGGGCCGGCCGGTGGGCAGCTGCGTGCGCACCGATCTGCGGGTGAAGGTCGGTGGCTCCGAGCGCGAGAACGTGCTCAGCGCGGACTTCATCGTCGGCCGCAGGCGTGTGGGCCGGGTGCTCGAAGCGCCGGCAATCAAGGACATCCCGCGCGCGCGGCTGCGCAGCAGCGGATCCTTCCGGCTGCGCGTCAGGGCCGAGACGGCAGATGGCCGGCGGCTGACCCTCGATCGCAGGCTGCGGGTCTGCTCGTGACCGTGCGTGCCGCGCTCGCCGCGGTGTTGATGCTGGTGTGTTGCACCGGCGTTGCCTCGGCTCAGCCGGACCGCGAGCGTCCGCCGAAGCGCCCGAACATCGTGATGGTGATGACCGACGACCAGACGCTCGAGTCGATGCGGGTGATGTCGGGCGTGCGCCGGACGCTGGGCGAGCGGGGCACGACCTTCGAGCGCGCCTTCGTGTCCAACCCGCTCTGCTGCCCGTCGCGCTCCACCCTGTTCACCGGCCAGTACTCCCACAACCACGGCGTGCTCGGCAACCAACCTCCGGATGGCGGCTACGGGCGGCTCAACAAGACCGAGTGGCTGCCCGTCTGGTTGCAGCGGGCGGGGTACCGCACCGTGCACATCGGCAAGTTCCTCAACCGCTACGGGGTGGACTCGCCCCCCACCGAGGTGCCACCGGGCTGGAGCGAGTGGTACGCCTCGGTGGACCCGTCCACCTACCAGTTCTACGGCTACACGCTGAACGAGAACGGCCTCCTCAACACCTACGGCCTGGACCGCAACCCGCTCTTCTACTCCACCGACTACTACGCCGAGCGGGCGGTCTCCGTGATCCGGCGCATGGGCGAGACGCGCACGCCGTTCTTCCTCTCGGTGGCCTTCCTCGGGCCGCACAGCGGCGGTCCGAGGGACGCCGACGATCCCGCCGGCCAGCCCACCCCGTCGCCGGCGCCGCGCCACATCAACCGCTTCGCCGCCGAGCCGGTGCCGCCGGATCCCTCGTTCAACGAGTCCGACGTCTCCGACAAGCCGACCTTCATCCAGGCGCGGCCGCCGATCAACCAGAGGCGTGCGCTGGGCATCGAGGAGAACTACCGCCAGCGGCTCGAGTCGCTGCTGTCCATCGACGAGGGCGTGGTCCGCATGGTGGAAACGCTGCGAGCCGAGGGCGAGCTCGACAACACGCTGATCGTGTTCACCAGCGACAACGGCTTCTTCCACGGCGAGCATCGCCTGCCCAACGGCAAGGTGCTGGTCTACGAGCCCTCGATCCGTGTGCCGCTCCTGATGCGCGGCCCCGGGGTGCCCGAGGGTGCTCGCCGCCGCCAGCTGGTCACCAACGCCGACCTGGCGCCCACCATCCTGGCCGCGGCGCAGGCCGACGCGACCCTGCCCCAGGACGGCCGCTCGCTGTTCGGGCTGATGGAGGACCGCGGCCTCGAGTGGGGCCGCGACCTGCTCATCGAGGGCGCGCCGGGCGTCAACCAGCCGGCCTACGACGCGCTGCGCACCTACCGCTACGTGTACGCGCAGTACGCCAACGGCGAACGCGAGCTGTACGACCTCGAGCGCGACCCGAGCCAGCTCACGAGCCTCCACGCCGACCCGGCCTACGCGGAGGTGCAGGCCGAGCTGGCCGAGCGCCTCGGGCTGCTGTCGGTGTGTCGCGGGCGCGGCTGCCGCGCCAAGCCGGAGGCGCGCGTGGCGGTGCGCGACTGCCGGGCGCGGGTGCGCGGCTCCGGCATCGACAAGGTCCTGTTCCGCAGCCCCCGGGTGCGGCGCGCGGACGCGGCCCGGCCGTTCGGCGCACGGGTGGGTGGGCGTAGCCTGCGCGCCCGCGTTCAGACCGACGACGGCCGCGTGGTCACGCTCGACCGGCGGCTTCCGCGCGCCTGTCGCTGAGCGGCGGTCGAGCGGCCCCGCGCGGCACCCCCTCCGCAGAGCCCTCGCGCCTTCGGCGCTCGCTTCGCTCTCCTCGTCGCGCATTGCAGGAGCAGCGACATCATCCCCGCTTTTCCACAGTCCAGCACTGGCGATGTCGCGACCTGGTGCTGGCGCACGCGTGCCACGGCCGCTGTCGTTTTGAGCCCTCTCACCGGCGCAGGGCGACCCCGCGCTAGCCTTGGGCTCCCGCATGGGAGTCGAGGCGGCAGTCGACTGGCGTGACCGCCAGGTTTCGGCCGCGGAGGCGGTCTCGGTCGTGCGCCCTGGCGACAGGGTCTTCGTCGGCAGCGCCTGCGCCACTCCGCGCACTCTGATGGATGCGCTGGAGCAATCTAGGCGGCCCGGCGTTGTCCTCGTGCATTTCCTCACCGACCGGGTGGGCACGGGGCAGCCGCCCCGCACGAACTATCGGCATCGCGTGTTCTACGTCGGGCGCGACGTTCGCGCCCTGCATGATGTCCGCGCTCTGCGCGAGTCGGGTCTGGTGGAGTACGTGCCGCTCTCCCTCGGGGACGTCCCCGGGCTGTTCCGCAATGGTCAGATCCCGCTTGACGTCGCGATGGTGCAGGTTGCGCCGCCCGAACCGGACGGTACCTGCAGCCTGGGGATATCGGTGGACGTGACCAAGGCCGCGGCGCTGGCCGCCCGCACCGTGATCGCCGAGGTCAACCCGGCGATGCCTCGCACCGCGGGTGACAGCCGGATTCCGGTCGATCGAATCGCGAGTTTCGTCCCGGTCGAGACCCCCGTGGTGGAGTATCTCCACGAGCCGGCCGGCGAGGTAGCCGAGCAGATCGCCCGCTACGTCGCCCGGCTGATCGACCATCGGTCGACGCTTCAGGTGGGCCTCGGCCGAGTACCGAACGAGATGCTGGCTCACCTGACCAACCGGCGCGACCTGGCGATCCACTCGGACGTCATCACGGAGCCGATCGTCGATCTCGTCGCCGCCGGCGTCGTCACCGGCCCGGTGGCGACGAGCTGGGCAATGGGCTCGAGGCGCCTCTACGACCTGGTGGACGACGATGGCCGCTTCACCTTTCATCCGATCGAGTACATCTGCGACCCAACGGTCATCGGGAGCCAGGAGCGGATGGTGTCGGTGACCCAGGCCTTCACCATCGACCTCACCGGTCAGGTGTCAACCGAAAGCCTCGACGGCGCGCTGTACGGGGGAGTCTCCACCGGACCGGCGTTTCACCGCGGGGCCCTTGCCTCTCCCGGCGGAATGGCAATCGTCTGCCTCGCCTCGCGGACCCCAGCCGGCCGGTCCGCCATCTCGCTCGAGCTTGGGCCCGGCGAGGCGGTGGCGATCCCACGGGCGGACGTGCACTGGGTGATCTCCGAGTACGGCACCGCATACCTGTTCGGCCGCTCGCTTGCCGAGCGCGCGGTCGCACTGATCGAGCTCGCGCATCCCGATGTCCGCAGGGAGTTGCTCGACGCCGCCATCGAGAGGGACCTTGTCGGTGCCACGCAGCAGCTGCGCAGCCGCACCGCCTATCCGGTAGCCCAGGTGCGCGACGTCCGGCTGAACGATGACCGCGAGGTGCGCCTGCGCCCCACGCGCACGAGCGACACCCAAGCGATGCAGGACCTCTTCTATCGACTCAGCGAGGACGACCGGGAGACCCGGTTCCTCCACAAGCTGAAATCGCTCACCGACACGGCCGCCCAACACCTCTGCAGCGTCGACTACGAGGAGGAGATGGCCTTCGCCGCCGTCGTCGGGCCGTCGGCGCACGAACGCATCGTGGCCGCCAGCTGCTACTACCTGAGTCCCGCCACCCGCCTGGCCGAGGTCGCGTACATGGTGGATCCGGACTGGCAGGGCGTGGGCCTCGGAGGAATCCTGCACGCGAGACTGGTCGAGTACGCCCGCGAGCACGGCGCTCGCGGCCTGACCGCGGACATGTTGCTCGGCAATTCACGCATGATGCGCGTCTTCAAACGCGGCGATCACTCGCTAAGCATCAAGACGGACGCGGGCGTCCAAGAGCTGACCATGCTCTTCTAACGGCCAAGATCGTGCGGAGCGCGAGCCGGAGGCGACATGTGACGGAGTCGGCCGTACCATCGCTTCCGTGAGCCCGGGCGAGAGGATCAGGCGCCGAGCTGGGGCACGGATGCTTACAGGTGACGCCCCCGATCGGGCCCGCCGAGCGCGGGACGGTCGGCAGTGAACGGCCTATCCGCAAGGAGCGGCTCAACCTGCGCTGCGGCGGCGCGGGATCGGTCCGCCTACACGCCCGACCGACTGGCCGAGCGGATGCTGGCGTCGGGTCGCGCCCGGGAGGGCGAGCGCAAGCTCGTGACCGTGCTGTTCGCAGACGTGGTCGGCTCGATGGAGTTGGCCGAGCGGCTCGGCCCGGAGGAGTGGCGGCGCGTGATGGATCGCTGCTTGGCGATCCTGTGCGAGGGGGTCCACCGCTTCGATGGGATGGTCGACCAGTTCACGGGCGATGGGCTGATGGCTCTGTTCGGGGCGCCCCTCGCCCAGGAGGACCACGCCGCCCGCGCCTGTCACGCGGCGCTGCGCCTGCTGGAGCAGCTCACCGGCTACGCAGCCGAGCTGCGCCGCGCCCGCGGGTTGGAGTTTGCCGTCCGCATCGGGCTGAACTCCGGCGAGGTGGTGACGGGGCCGATCGGGGACGACCTGACGCTGCAGTACGCCGCCGTGGGCCACGCGGTCGGGTTGGGGCGGCGGGTCGAGTCGCTTGCGGACCCGAACACCGCGTTCGTGTCGCAGGACACGGCGACGCTGGTGGAGGGCTACTTCGAGCTGCGCGATCGCGGCATGCGCGAGGTCAAGGGCGTGAGCGAGCCGGTGCGTGTCTATGAGCTGGCGGGGCTGGGGCGCCTGCGAAGCCATCTCGAGGTATCGCGGGCGCGCGGCCTGTCGCGGTTCGTGGGGCGCGAGCGGGAGCTGGCGGCGCTCCAGTCGGCGCTCGCGAGCGCCCGAGAGGGCTCCGGCCAGGTGGTGGGGATCGTGGGAGAGGCGGGGATCGGCAAGAGCCGACTCTGCTACGAGTTCGGCGAGCGCTGCCGCAGGAGCGGGATCGAGGTGTGGGCCGGGCAGTGCACCGCCCGCGGCGCGCGCCAGCCGCTGCTGCTTGTGCGCGAACTCGTGCGCTCCGTCTTCGGCGTCACGGACTGGGATACCGAGCGGGCGGTGCGCGACAAGGTGGCGGGCCGGGCCATTCTCCTCGACCCGTCGGTCGAAGACGAGCTGCCGCTCATCCTCGAGTTGCTCGGAATCCCAGGCGATGGGCCCTCCGCGGGCTCGGAGGGAGATAGCAAGCCGCTCTTTCCGACACTGAGGCGCCTGCTGCTCGGCGGGCCGGGGACTGGGCCGCGCGTGATCGTGGCCGAGGAGCTGCGCTGGATCGATCCACCGAGCGAGGCGTTCCTGAAGTCGCTCGCCGAGGCGCTGTCCCCCACACCCACCCTGTTGGTGGCGAGTTTTCGGCCTGAATACCGGGCCCGTTGGCTCCGGGCCTTCAATTACACGGCGCTTCCGCTGAGACCGCTCGATGAACCGTCGCTTGCCGCCCTTCTCCGCGATCGGCTCGGCACCGATCCCTCGCTCGTGCCGCTGGCCGAGCGCATCCCGGACCGTGCGGGCGGCAACCCCTTCTTCGTGGAGGAGCTGATCCGCGACCTGGTCGAGAGCGGTGGCCTCGAGGGCGAGCGCGGCGCCTTTCGGGCCGCCGCTCCGATCGACGAGGCGGCGCTGCCCGCCACGGTGCAGACGGTGCTGGCGGCGCGCATCGACCGGCTCTCCCAGCGGGACCGGACCGTCCTGCAGACCGCGGCGGTGATCGGGCACCGGTTCACCGAGCCACTGCTGAAGCGAGTGACCGGGCTCGATGACAAGGAACTGGATGCAGCGCTGCGAGCGCTGGTGGGGGCCGATCTGCTCGTCCGGAGCACTACAACCGCAGCCGGGTTCGCCTTCAAGCACGACCTCACCCGGGAGGTCGCCTACCGCTCCGAGCTCAGCGAGCGGCGCGCGCGCATCCACGGCGCCGTGGCGCGCGCCCTCGAGCAGCAACACCCCGACAAGCGCGACGAGATCGCGGCGCTGATAACACACCACCTGGAAGAAGCCGGCGAGAGCACGCAGCGCTAAACGGACGCCCACGGGCCAGCACCGCGCGGAGGACGCCGCTGACCCGCGGAACGTGTTGGCCGCGGGTGGTCACGTAGCGTTTGCGGGCGGTTTGCACTGCCAGCGACGCCCGGCGCGCCGGCACTTCGGGCGCAGCGCCGGGCCGGGCGCCGCGGGTGCTGGGGGCGGTGGGTGGTTCGCTACTCCCGCGGCAGCCGGCCGACGATCTCGGGCATCTCGCCGGCGTTCCAGGCGCGCAACGTCGTCGCGGAGATTGCCCAACCGCGTCACGGCCCCTTCCTCCTCTTTTCACGTGGTCGCGACCCTATTGCCGGGCAGGGCCCGCCGCCACGCCGCGACACCCACCCCGTGTGGCCGTGTCGCTCGATCGCGACAACAGCCTGCCCTCACGCGGTGAACCGGGGGCGGGTACACGGCCGATCCGGGCTCTCCTGGCACGACCCTCTCGACGCCGGCCTGGATGATTCCCCGCCCGGCGAATCTAGGCCGCGGCGGGTACGCCGGCGGGCACCGGCCCGAGCACGCGGCGCAGGTAGTCGTTCTCGAACCGGCCCTCCGGATCTAGCCGATCCCGCACCGCCGCGAACCGCTCCCACTCGGGATAGCGAGGGGCGAGCGTGGCCGCCGTCTGGTAATGGCGTTTGCCCCAGTGCGGCCGCCCGCCGTACTCGTCCATGATCGCCTCGACGCCGCGGAAGTAGGTCTCGTACTCCATGCCCAGGTACTGGTGCACGGCGATGTAGGCGGTGGGACGGCCGTGCGCGGTGGACAGGAATGCGTCGTCGGGGGCCACCACGCGCAGCTCGATGGGGAAGCCGACCGGCAGCCGGCGGCGCTCGATCAGGGTCAGCACGCGCTCGAGCGCCTCGGCGGCGTGCTCGCGCGGGATCCCGTACTCCATCTCCGTGAACCGGACCAGGCGGACGTTGGCGAAGACGCGGTTGCTCGCGTCGAGGTGCTCGGCGCCCCCGAGCACCGAGGCGATGCCGCGGTTGAGCGAGGGGATCAGCGCCGGGGCTCGCCGTCCGAGCCGGCAGGCCAGGCCGAGGGCGGCGTTCTCCAGCAGCACGTCGCGGACGAAGGCCTTGGCGCGGCCCGGCGGCTCGGGCGGCCGGTCCGTGCGCTGCGAGCTGAGGGTGAGCGCCTTGCGCGTGTAGGGCATCACGAAGGCCTCGAAGTGATCGTGGGCGTCCACGTGCCGGTCGAGGCCGGCCAGCACGTCGTCGAGCGGGCGCGGCGCGTCCACCCGGTGGATGGTGAAGGCGGGCACGCAGCGCAGGGTCACCGCCGTGATCGCGCCCAGGGCGCCCAGGCTCACCTGGGCCGCCCGCAGCTCGTCGCCCTCGCTGATCTCCCGGAGCTCGCCGGAGCCGTCCACCATTCGCACGGCGGCGACCCGCGACGAGATGTTGCCGAAGCGTCCGCCGGTGCCGTGCGTGGCGGTGGAGATCGCGCCGGCGAGCGTCTGCGGATCCACGTCGCCCTGGTTCTCCATGGCCAGGCCCCGGGCCCGCAGCTCCTCGCCCAGCCTGCGCAGGGAGATGCCCGCCTCCACGGTCACCTCGTGGCCGTCCGCCGCGAGCACACGGTCCATCCGGCCGAGGTCGACCATCACGCCCTCGGTGCAGGCGATGTCGGTGAACGAATGCCCCGAGCCGGCGACCTTCACCCGCGGGGATCCGGCCACGATCCGGGCGAGTTCCTCTTCCGACGCCGGACGCTCGATGCGGGTCGGCGCGCAGCGCTGCTGGCGCGCCCAGTTCGTCCAGGTGGCCAAGCGGCCTACGAGGCCGCGGACTCCGCGACCGCCTGCCCGGCCTCTTCCACGCGGTCGGGGTCAGGGGTCCAGTGCGCCTCCGGATCGATCGGCGTGTCGCGCAGGTAGGCCTCGGCGTCGAGCGCGGCCATGCAGCCGGTGCCGGCGGCCGTGACGGCCTGGCGGTAGACACGGTCGGTCAGGTCCCCGGCGGCGAACACCCCGGCGAGCTTGGTCTTGGTCGAGCGGCCCTCCACCAGCAGGTAGCCCTCGTCGTCCACGGGCAGCTGATCGGCCACCAGGTGCGAGTTGGGCTTGTGGCCGATGGCCACGAAGGCCCCGGTCACCATGAGCTCCTTGTGCGAGCCGTCCTCGGTGTTCTCGAGCACCGCCTTCGCGAGCGAGCCGTTCTCTCCGGGCTCGAAGCGCTCCACGACGTAGGGCGTGATCAGCTCGATGTTGTCCATGGCCTTCGCCCGGTCGAGCATGATCGCCGAGGCGCGGAACTCGTCGCGGCGATGCACGATGCCCACCTTTCCGGCGAACTTGGCCAGGAAGGTCGCGTCCTCCATCGCGGTGTCGCCACCGCCGATCACGAGCGTCTCGTGGTCGCGGAAGAAGGCGGCGTCACAGGTGGCGCAGTAGGAGACACCACGCGCCGCGAGCTCGTCCTCGCCGGGCACACCGAGCTTCTTCGGCTCGGCGCCCATCGCGAGGATGACCGCGCGCGTCTTTATCTCCTTGCCCGCCACGGTGACGGTGTGAGGGGCCCCGTCTTCCGAGAGTTCGATGGCGGTGGCGTCGTCGGTGATGAAGCGCGTGCCGAAACGCTCGGCCTGGTCGCGCAGGTCCTGCATCATCTGGGGGCCCATCACGCCCTCGGGATAACCGGGGTAGTTCTCCACGTCGGTGGTCTGCTGGAGCAGCCCGCCCCAGGCGAAGCCCTCGATCACGAGCGGATCGAGGTCGGCGCGCGACGTGTACAGCGCGGCGGTGTAGCCGGCCGGGCCACTGCCCACGATCACGACGTTCTCGGTGTCCCTGACCTCGGTATCCATGTGTTCCCCCATTACTTTACTTTCTGAAGTGTAGCGGAGGCCGCCCGGGCATCGTCACGCTCGCGCTCCCACCTGGTCACGGTACCGCGCAGCTGGACGAACGCGACGATCCCCGGCGGGATCGGGAGCCAGAAGGCGATCACGCGGTAGGTGAGCACCGCGGGGAAGACGATCGACTCGTCCACCCCGAAGAGCGTGAAGGCGCCGATCATGCCGGCGTCCACCGCCCCGACGCCGCCCGCGGGCGAGGGGATCAGGTTGGCCGCCATCCCCACGAAGAAGCCCTGCACGAGCACGGCAAAGGGAACGTCGCCGCCGAAGGCCTCGAAGCTGGCCCAGAGCACGCCGATGTTGGCGGCCCAGAAGCCCACCGCGCCGAACACCGCGAGCGCGCCGCGCTGCGGGTGGCGCACGTAGGCGATCGCGGTGCGCACCCCGCTGGAAAGTGTGGCCGGGCCCTTGGCCAGCCGCTGGAGGTAGCGGACGCGCCGGTAGCCGCCGGCGAAGCCCTGGATGCGGCGCTCGAAGTCCTGGGGAATCAGCGCGATCAGCCCGAACACGAGCATCAGCCCTGCGGCGACGGCGGCCGGGACCACGGTGCCGCCGAAGGGCGCGTTGCCGGGGAGGACGTGGGTGCGCAGCAGGATCCCGAAGATCACGAGGGCCGAGAGGTAGGCGCCGTAGGTGAGCGTGAGGAAGGCCACCATCCGGCAGGCCGAGCGCCGCCGCGGCATCCCGGCCTTGCGCAGCGCCCAGTAGGTGAGCACGATGCCTCCCGCGCCGGCGGCCGAGAAGATTCGCGTGGCCGCCAGGCCGGCCATCGTGATCAGGTACGAAGCGCGCAGGTCCAGCCGGCGGTGGATCTCGTCGTCGCGGGTGCCGCCCAGCACGCCCCGGAACAGCGCTACGTAGGCCCCAAAGGCGAGGACGTTGAAGCCGACGGCGATCACGAGCCAGTACCAGACGGCGTTATCGAGGTTGTCCACGGCCTCGTCGGCGCCCACGATCTTCGGGAACAGCACATAGATCGCGACCACGATCAGGACGATCAGGAGCAGTCCCGTGACGATCTTCCGGCGGTCCTGCAGCAGCGACTGGAGACTGCCGACGTCCTCGTCCTCGTCGTCCTCGTCACCGGCCTCGCGGTCGAAGTCCGGCCCCTCGTCGGGCAGGAAGTCCTCGCGCGCGATCCGCCGGTGGTCGGTCTTCATCAGCCTGCCCGTGGCTCCAGCCGCTGGATCAGCCGGGCAACCCTCATGAGGGCCGGCTCGGCGTGCGGCGCCACGCGCCAGATCCCCTCCGCCAGGGCCAGCCCGGCGAGCAGGTCCATCACGTAGTGCTCGCCGAGGTAGACGAGACCGAAGCCGAGGGTCAGCGAATAGGCCCAGCCGAGTGCGGCGTGACCGGGTCCTACCTGGGACAGCAAGCGGGTTGCCATGACTGACGTACCGAAGTGGAGGGAGGGCATGGCCGCAAAGGGGTTGCCCTGAAGAGAACTGTAGAGCGGGTTCCAGAAACGTCGCCAGAAACGCTCGCCCGCCTCGGCCATGATGCGCCGCACCGGGGCCATGTTGCCGTTCTCGCCCGCCCACCAGGGGGGCGCCGTGGGCACGGTCCAGTAGACGACGCAGCCCAGGTCGAAGCAGGCGGCCATCATGACCGCCGAGCGAGGGTAGGTGTCGCGGTGCCTGATCAGGAGGTAGGCCAGCGTGCTCTGCGGCACGAGGAACCAGACCCAGTGCACCGCCGAGAGGCCGTAGTCGAGAGCTCGCACCCGGCCGGGGCGGCCGAGCGCACGTTGCAGGCGAATCGTGGGCGGGGTCCCGAGGCCGACAGCCGTGTCGAAGCGGATCGGGTAGTCGACCTTCAGCCGGCGCAGCAGCGCGTCCGGGTCGTCGTCGGGCATGTCGAAGTGCGCGAAGTACGCCCACATCTGGAGGGCGTAGATGGACGCGTCGCGCAAGGGGGTGCGGGGCGCGGCCAGCGCGAGCGCCACCGGGGCCGGCCATGACAGCGCCGACACCACGGGGGCCCGGAGCCTCAGGCGGTGCCGGACCAGCGGCGTGGCGACGCCGACCACCACCACACCCCACGCGATCGTTCGCAGGGCGCGAGTGCTTCTCAAGCGGCTGAGCATATCCCGACTGCTCAGCAAGGGACCGTGCACGGTCAAGGAACACCGTGAGGAGGCGCGAACTGCCTGCGATATGACCTTCTCGCGTCCGCTGCTCGTCCCGCTCGTCCTCGTCGCATTGCTCGCGCCCGCCGGTACTGCCGTGTCCGCACCGGCCGACTCCGGCGTAGCCGCCGGCAGCGGCGGCGCGCCCGCCGGCCCGCAGGTGCAGTCGCGAGGTGGCGGCAGCGTGGCACCGGTCACGACCGAGGCGGGCTCGGCCTCCGAGGCCGATGACTCCGGCGACGGAGGCGCGCGCGGGCGCGCGTCGCAGGAGGAGGAGCCCACCACCCCCGGCGGCGGCGAGCAGGAATCGGGTGGTGGTGACGAGGGCACCGGCGAGGGTGGCGAGGAGCAGCCCGCGGATCCGGACGAGCCGGTGGAGGAGCCGTCGGACGACGGGGCCACCGGTCCCGCCGGCGAGACCCCCGACGGCGGCGGAGAGGCCGGAGCCACCGACTCGGGCTACGCCTTCCTGCCGTCCACCGGCCTCGAGGTGGCCACGCTCGCGGTGATCGGTCTGGGCCTGCTGATGCTCGGGAGCGCGCTGTTCCCCCGGCGGCGCGTGGCCGCCGGCGGCCGCCGCTAGGCCTTCGCTTCCTCGGCGATCTCGCCGTCCACGCCCAGCGGCGATGACGGCGGCACGGACGGCGCGGCCGGATCCTCGATCGGGCCGGGCATGAGCTCCTCCGGCGGGGGTATCTCGATACCGAGCACCTTCATGCGCCGCTTGAGCGTGCGGTAGGCGTACCCGTAGATCTGGCGCGAGGTGTACCCGTAGGACACGTAGTCGCTCACGTCCTCCACGTAGGGCGGCGCGAACACGTGGGCCGCGCGCGGCACGAGGTCCAGCACGACCCTCTCCACGGTGGCACGGTGACGGGGATCGTCGTCGATTGCGTCGCGCAGGAAGCGCACACCGAAGGCCACGTGGCGATGCTCGTCGCGCTCGACCAGGCCGAAGCCCTCACAGAAGCCCGGGTACATGCCGTGCTCGAGGAAGTAGTCGCGGATCAGGGTTTGGCCGGTGACGGCGAGAAAACCCTCCACCACCATGTGGTAGATCGCGATGCCCTCCACGAACAGGTCGAGGTCGTTCGGCCTGGCCTGGATGCGCTCGGCGACATCCCGCAGCCCGTCGTTGAACACGTCGCGCCACGGCTCGAGCAGCACCTGCTCGACCTCGCGCATGCGCCCGCGCAGGTCCTCGGAGGACAGGCACATGACCTCGGCGCCGAACCTGTCGAAGAAGGCAGCGTGGCGCGCCTCGTCCACGAGCTGGGTGGCGAGGAACAGCTCGATCTCGCCGGTCGGCGCGGCCAGCAGGAACGGCGCCAGATCGGCGGTCACGCGCTCCTCGCCGACGTAGAAGGACCCGATGCTCCACAGCGTGCTCTCCTGAGCCTCGCGCGGCGATACCACCCAGTGCTCGCGGTCGGTGGTGAAGTCGAGCTCGCTGGCTCGCCAGTTCTGCCGTTCCCAGAGGGCGTACAGCTGCCGGTAGTCGAGCAGGCCGTGACCGTTCTTGGCCGCCGGGCCGCCGTCCTGACCGGGGTCGCCCTGAGCCGGTTGCGTCCCGTTGGCCGCGTACATGCTCGCGCGCCGCTGCTGCACGTCGCGCTGGCGCGCCTCGCGCTCGATCTCCTCATCGTCCTTACCCTGCGAGCGCGCGATCCAGCGTCCGACGAGGGTCAGCTGGTGGAGCTCGCCCTCGATCGTGGTCAGCTGCCGCTGCATCGCCTCGGAGGGGGACACCTGCCCGGCGGCGATCTGCTGGTACGAGTCGAGCGAGACGGTGGCCGTGCCGGCCACGTCGTGGTCGGACGGCGGTTCGGCCGTGACCTCGAGCGGGCGTCCATCGCGGGCACGGAGATACCACTCCCCGCCTCCGTCACCCGTGACCAGATGCCGCACCGTGAAGTCGTGGCCGCTCGTCCAAGCGGGGTCCACGAGATAGGGAAGCGACCGGTAGAGCACATCCGGCTCGAGCTCGGAGCCGGAGCCGGCGGCGTCGGACATCGAGAGCTCCGCGCCGGCCAGATGGCGCAGCCGCAGCGCCCGGCGGCGCTTTCCTCGGATCCGCACCCGGCCCGACAGCATCAGCCGAAGCGGCCGGGCTGTCCCGGTCACCATCTCCACCAGCGTGGCGGGCTCGGTCCAGAGGTTGAACTCCGGCTCGCCCTTCCCGTTGTCGGCGGCCGAGCCCAGTTCCTCGACGGTGGCCTTACCGCCGGAGACCGACACCCGGCGTTGCCCGACGTTGTGGACGTCGAGCACCCACTCGAGCTCTCCCGGTATCCGCGAGGCCACCGCCGGAAGGGCCATCAGCACCAGGCGGGCGGCGAGCTCCGGGTCGCCCGCGGCAATCCGGAGCAGGGCGTCCTGCGAGTCGCTCATCAGCCCGACCTCTCCATGATCCGTACCTCTACGTTAGCCCGCTCCGCGAAGGTACGCGCGTCCCCCTCGCCGCCGATGTGCTCGCCCCAGTGCATCGGCACGGCCAGGCGCGGCTGAATGCGCCGGGCCGCCTCAGCTGCCTCTTGAGCGGTCATCACGTAGACCCCGCTGACCGGAAGAAGCGCCACGTCCACGCCGGTCACGCTGTCCATCTCGGGGATGACGTCGGTGTCGCCGGAATGGTAGAGACGCTCCCCCCTCACATTGACCTCGAAACCCACCCATCCCGCATCGCGCGGATGGAACGGCCTGCCCTCGGCGTCGCGCTTGGAGGTGTTGTAGGCGGCCACGGCCGCCACGTGCACACCGCGCACGATCTCCTCGTCGAGCGCTTCGCCCGGCGCGATCGAATGGACCTGCCCGGTCACGCGCTCCGCCACCGCCGCGGGACCGACGAGCCAGGTCTCGCGCTTGCGCAGGCGCTCGACATCCTGGGGCGAGAAGTGGTCGTAGTGTCCGTGGGTGACCAGGATGAGGTCCGCGGCAGGTGCTCCGTCGGGCACCCGGTACGGGTCTATGTAGACGACCGACCGGTCGACGCGGATGCGAAACGCCGAGTGTCCGAGCCATTCGAGTGAGTCGAGGAGCACCTTTGCACAGGTTGGCAGGCCGAGGCTCCATGTGAGTCCGCCAAGTTGCGCCGCGGGCTCGCGCGCACGCCTAGCGTTATCCCGGCCACCACCACGACCACGGCGGCCAGCCGGGCTGGCGAGAGCTCGGCCACCCCGAGGAGCGCCGCGCAGGCCAGCGCGCTCACCGGCAGGACACCCGAGAAGAGCCCGGCGCGCTCCACCCCGAGCAGCCCGACGGCGGAGTACCAGCACACGAACCCGCCGGTGGTGACCGCAGCGCCCAGGTAGGCGATGGCGGCGAGTTCGGACGTGGTGGGGACCACCAGCCCCGGGCCCCCTTCGAGCAAGCTCCACACCGCCAGCAGAGGAAGCGCGAACAGGCAGGCGTAGGCCGACACGGCCAGCGGCCCCAGCCGGGCCAGGTGCGGAGACGCCAGCAGCGAGAAGCACGCCTCGCAGGCCAGCGCGCCGAGCGCGAGCCCGAGGCCGAGCATCGTGATGCCGCCGTCCGCCCATTGCACGCCGGCGGCCCCGACGGAGACCACCAGGCCCGCCAGCAGCACGCGCCCGCTCAGCGGGCGGCGCTCGAGCAGCGGCGCGGCCACCGCCAGCACCACCGGCACGCAGCCGATGATCACGCCGACGGTGGCGGGATCGGTCTCGCGCACGCCCTCGATCACGAACAGGTTGAAGGCCACCAGGCCGGTGGCCGCCAGACCCGCCAGCCCGACGGCCTCCCGGCGGGTCAGGCGCGGCAGCCGCCCGCGCGCGAGCGCGAGGAGGATCGCCGCGGCGATCAGGTAGCGCAGGAACTGGCCGTCGGGAAGCGGGTAGCCCTCGAGCACGTCCGAGGCCGCCACCAGCGAGCCCACCAGGGCCAGCGCCAGGGTGGCCAGCAGCCCTCCCCGCAGGGTCGGGCTCACGAGCTGCGCCGGCTTCCGGTGAGCGCCACAGCCGCCAGGGCGATGATCATCCGGCCAGCGTATGATCGAAGTGGTCCGCCTGGAAGTACCAGTCGAACCGCCTTGACGTGTACCAGTTCTCGTGACGCAGCTCGACCTCCTCCTCACCCTGAATCGCGGGCTTCCCTCGCTACGCGCACAGATCGAGGAACAGCTGCGCGACGCCGTGCGGGCCGGCCGGCTCGCCCCCGGCAGCGCACTGCCCTCCACGCGCGGGTTGGCTGAGGAGCTGTCGGTCTCGCGCGGCGTGGTGGTCGAGGCCTATTCCCAGCTCGTGGCCGAGGGGTATCTCGTGGCTCGCCAGGGCAGTCCGACGCGCGTGGCCGGCGCGGCCGCGGCGGCCGCCGCTCCGGGAGCGCCGGCGCCGGCGCCCGGTCGCGCGCCGCGCTACGACTTTCGCCCCGGGGCCCCGGACGTCTCACTGTTCCCGCGGGCCGCGTGGCTGGCGTCGCTGCGTCGCGCGCTGCGCGATGCGCCCGACGCGCGATTCGACTACGGCGACCCCCGCGGAGCCCCCGAGCTGCGCACGGCGCTGGTGGGCTACCTGGGGCGCGTGCGCGGTGTGGCCTGCGACTCGGAGCGGGTGATCGTGACCTCGGGCATGGCCCAGGGGATGGCGCTGTTCGGCCGGGTGATGGCCGCGCGAGGTGCCACGGCGATCGCGGTCGAGGATCCGTCGAGCGCGCCCGGGCGCCGCCAGCTCGCCTCCACCGGCCTCGAACCGGTACCGCTGCGCGTGGACGGCGACGGCCTGCGGATGGAGCTGCTGGACGCGGCCCTCGCCGGCGCCGGCCCGAAGGTCGTGCAGGTCACGCCGGCGCATCAGTTTCCGATGGGCGTGGTGCTCTCCCCCGCGCGGCGCGCCGCGCTGCTCGAGTGGGCCGGCCGCTGCGGGGGGCTCGTGCTGGAGGACGACTACGACGCGGAGTACCGCTACGACCGCCAGCCGGTCGGCGCCCTGCAGGGCCTGGCCCCCGAGTGCGTCACCTACGCCGGCTCGGTCTCGAAGACGCTGGCGCCCGGCCTCCGGCTCGGCTGGATGGTCGCTCCCGAGCAGCTCGCCGCCGATCTGGTGGCGGCGAAGGAGCGCGACGACCTCGGCACCCCGGTGGTCGAGCAGCTCGCCCTCGCCGACTTCCTCGACCGTGGCGAGCTCGACCGCCACCTGCGTCGCACCCGGACGGTCTACCGCGGCCGCCGCGACGCGCTGGTTGCGGCTCTCGCTCGTCACCTGCCCGAAGCGAGGCCCACCGGGGTCGCCGCCGGACTGCATCTGGTGGTCGAGCTGCCGGAGGGCACGGACGAGAGGTCCCTGCTCGACCGCGCCCGCGAACGCGACGTCGGCCTGGCCGGCCTGTCCGAGCACGCCGTGGCGCCGGCACCACCGGCGCTGCTGTTGGGCTACGGCCGCATCGCCGAGCCGGCGATCGAGGCCGGCGTGCGCGCGCTCCGAGATAGCCTGCGGCCATGAGCTACGAGACCGTGATCTGGGAGCTGTCGAACGGCGTCGGGCGCATCACCCTCAACCGCCCGGACTCCCTGAACGCCTGGACCGAGGAGTTCGGCCGTGAGCTGAAGCAGGTGGTCACCTCAGACGCCGCCGACCCCGCTGTGCGAGCGGTGCTGGTGACCGGGGCCGGGCGGGGCTTCTCCTCCGGTGCCGATCTCAAGGCGGGCTTCGATCCCCACCCCGAGGACGGGATGCCCGACCTGCGCAAGGAGCTGCACGACGTCTACCACCCGATCATCGCCGGGGTGCGCCTGCTCGAGAAGCCGGTGATCGCCGCGGTCAACGGGCCGGCGGTGGGCATCGGCGCCTCGCTCGCCCTGGCGTGCGACCTGGTGCTGGCCGCCGAGTCGGCCTTCTTCGGCCTCGCCTTCGTGAACATCGGGCTCATGCCCGACGGCGGCTCGACGCTGTTCGTGCCGGCGGCGGTGGGCAAGGCCCGCGCCTTCCAGATGGCGCTCCTGGGCGAGCGAGTGCCGGCCGCGCAGGCCCTCGACTGGGGCCTGGTCAACCAGGTGCATCCGGACGCCGAGCTCCTCCCCGAGGCCGAGGCGCTGGTGGAGCGCATGGCCAAGGGACCCACTCGCTCCTACGCCGGCTCCAAGCGCGCGCTCAACCGGATGCTCTACCCCGACCTCGAGGGCCAGCTCGATCTCGAGGCCGACCTGCAGCACGAGCTCGCTCGCACCCACGACTTCCAGGAGGGTGTGACCGCCTTCGTGGAGAAGCGCGAGCCGGCCTTCCAGGGGGCCTGAGCGCGCCCCGGCGCCACTCCCTAGTGGCGAACCGCCCAATTTCGGGGCATACGGCACGAAGTGGAGCCCTCGTCCGGGCCGCGGATATGATCACCCGCGCCTTGCTCGGGCGCCGTTCTCACCTTGGTCTGACCGCCACGTTCGCCGTGGTCATCCTGGCCATGCTCGTGTTCGCGCCGGGCGCCCTGGCGGACGCCTTCACGCCGGAGTCGGGCGGCTCTCAGAACGCCGACGACATCGACACGCTCTACAAGATCACGCTCTACATCGGGATCGTGATCTTCCTGGGCGTCGAGGGGACGCTGCTCTATTCGCTGGTCAAGTACCGCGCGCGCCGCGGCGGGCCCGAGCCGGAGCAGATCCACGGCAACACGCCGCTCGAGATCGGCTGGACGATCGGGGCCGCGGTCATTCTCGTCGTGCTCACGGTGGTCACGTTCGTCTACCTGCCGGACATCGAGAACCCGCCGGCCTCTGGGCCCAACGGCCTGCGCGCCGACCGCTCGTTCTTCGCCTCGATCGATCAGCCGGCGCCGCCCCGCGACGGCGGTCCGATCCTGCGCCTCGAGGTCAACGGCCAGCAGTACCTCTGGCGCTACGACTACGGCGGGGGCGATCAGCTCTACGCCTACTACGAGATGGTGGTGCCCACCGACACCACGGTCGTGCTCGAGGTCACGTCATCCGACGTGCAGCACTCCTGGTGGATCCCCGAGCTGGGCGGCAAGGTCGACGCCGTGCCCGGACACACAAACGAGACCTGGTTCAAGATCCCGGCCGGTCGCGAGGGCACCTACTTCGGGCAGTGCGCCGAGCTGTGCGGGGCCAATCACGCGGACATGCGCGCGCAGGTACGCGCCGTGACCCCCGATGAGTTCGAGACCTGGGCCGAGCGCACGCGTGAGGGGATCTCGACCTCGACCGAGGACCTGGCCGAGCAGCGCCAGCGGCGCGAGGGGAGCGAGGACGAGTAGTGGAAGCCGGTAGCGCAACAGGCACGCGGCGGCCGGTGGCCCGCCCCGAGGTGATGCTCCACGGCATGAGCACGCCGCCGCGCGGCTGGCTGGCCTGGCTCACCACCACCGATCACAAGAAGATCGGGATCCTCTACATCTTCACCGCCTTCGTGTTCATGCTGGTGGGCGGCGTGGAGGCGCTGATCATGCGCCTCCAGCTGAGCGAGGCCGAGAACACCCTCGTCTCGCCCGAGACCTACAACGGGCTCGTGACGATGCACGGGACCACGATGGTCTTCCTGTTCGTGATCCCCCTGATCGCGGGCTTCGGCAACTACCTGGTTCCGCTGATGGTGGGTGCCCGGGACATGGCCTTCCCGAGGCTCAACGCCCTGTCCTACTGGCTCACGCTGTTCGGCGGAGTCGCCTTCTACTGCTCGCTCTTCTTCGAGCCGCCGCAGGCCGGCTGGACCTCGTACGCCCCGCTGTCGGACGACCTCTACTCGCCCAGCGGCGGCATCGACGCGTGGATCTTCCTTATCCACCTCACCGGACTGTCGTCGCTGGTGGGCGCGATCAACTTCGTGGCCACCATCCACAACATGCGGGCGCCCGGGATGAGCTGGGGCCGCATGCCGCTGTTCGTCTGGACGATGCTCGTGTTCAGCTATCTGCTTATCGCCGCCCTGCCCTGCATCGCGGCCGCCGTGACGATGCTGCTCACCGACCGGCACTTCGGCACCGCCTTCTTCGATCCCACCGGAGGCGGTGATCCGCTGCTGTGGCAGCACCTGTTCTGGTTCTTCGGGCACCCCGAGGTCTACATCATGGTGCTGCCCGCCTTCGGAATGATCTCGGAGATCCTTCCGGTGTTCGCGCGCAAGCCGATCTTCGGCTACAAGGCGATCGCCGCCGCCACCGTGGCCATCGCGTTCCTCGGCCTGCTGGTGTGGGCGCACCACATGTTCACGACGCCGACCGCGACCGTGGTGCTGGCCTTCTTCATGCTCTCCTCGTTCACGATCGCGGTGCCCACCGGCATCAAGATCTTCAACTGGATCGCGACGCTGTGGCGGGGCTCGATCGTGTTCAAGACGCCGCTCTACTTCGCGGCCGCGCTGCCCGGGCTGTTCGTGATCGGCGGCATCTCCGGCATCCAGCTGGCGATCTTCCCGGTGGACTGGCAGCTCCACGACAGCTACTTCGTGGTGGCCCACTTCCACTACACGATCTTCGGCGGAGGCGTGTTCGGCTTCTTCGCCGGCCTCTACTACTGGTTCCCGAAGATGACCGGCCGCATGATCTCGGAGACCCTCGGCAAGTGGTCGTTCTGGCTGATGTTCATCGGCTTCAACGTGACCTTCCTGATCCAGCACTCCGCGGGCCTGTCGGGCATGCCGCGCCGCGTGTACGACTACAGCGAGCAGCTGAACGTGGAGGTCTACAACCAGATCTCCACCTTCGGCTCGTTCCTGCTCGGCGTGGGCGTGGTGGTCACGCTGGTCAACGTCATCATCAGCCTCCGTTCCGGAAAGAAGGCGGGCAACGACCCGTGGAAGGGCAACACGCTCGAGTGGTTCACGAGCTCGCCTCCGCCCGCCAACAACTTCGACGTGATCCCGCGAGTGCGCAGCGTGGAGCCGATGAAGGACATCCGCCGCGAGGTGGCGGCCGCCGCCAAGGGCGAAGAGACGTCGGCTCAGCCCCTGTCCTCGCGCGGCGTCTAACGGTGTGAGCGCCGCCCCCTCGACCGGCTTCCGTCGGCTGGCGCTCGCCACGCTCGCGGCCACCTTCGCGCTCATCATCCTCGGCGGAATCGTCCGCGTTTCCGATTCGGGCCTCGGGTGCGGGCCGGCGGGCTCGGGCTTCAGCGGCTGGCCGTTCTGCAACGGCGACGTGGTGCCGGGGCTCGACCTCAACACCATCATCGAGTACGCCCACCGCGCGCTCGCGATGGTGGTGGGGCTGATGATCCTGTCGCTGTTCGTGCTGGCCTGGAAGCGCCACCGCGAGTACCGCCTGCCCACCGGCGTACTGCTCGTCCTGGTGGCCGCGCAGGGCCTGCTCGGCGGCCTCACCGTCGAGGAGAACCTGGAAGAGGCCTACGTCGCCGCCCACCTCGGGCTGGCCATGCTCCTGCTCGGGATCGAGCTGTACCTGGTGCGGTCCACCCGCGGCGTGCGCTCGCAGGACGGCGGGCCGGGAGTCCGCCTCTTGGCCGTCGCCGCCACGGTGGCCGTGTTCTGCACGATCGTGGCCGGCGGCTACATGGCCGGCACGCAGAACTACGGGCGCGCCGACTATCAGCTCGGACAGGGCGCCCACCACGCCTGCGGCAAGCAGTTCCCCACCTGCAACGGCGAGTTCATGCCGTTCGGGCGAGCCGAGCTCGTGGACATCCACCTCACCCACCGGGCTTTCATGTACCTGGCCTCGCTCCTCGTGATCGCCCTGGCCGTCGTGGCGCTGCGCCGGCGACTGGCCCCGCGCTACGCCTGGACGCTGCTCGGCGTGCTGTTCACTCAGATCGTGGTCGGCGCGCTGAACGTGTGGCTCGACGAGTACGAGCTCATGATCCTGCTCCACCTCGCGCTGGGCACCCTGCTGTGGGCGGCTGCTCTCGGCATGACCCTCCAGCTGTCGCCCGCGGCCGAGCCGGCCCGCCGCGGCCGGACATCGGCGGTCACGGCATGAGCGGCACGGCCGCTTCCACCACTGCGGTCCGCTCGGGCTGGCGGGTGGTGGTCGCCGACTACTTCGACCTCTGCAAGCCGAAGGTCCAGTCGCTGCTGTTGTTCATCACGGTGACCACGATGTACGTCGCCGGCGATCCGTCGCTCTCCCTGGTGCTGCTCACCTGTCTCGGCGGAGCTCTGTCGGCCGGCGGCGCCGGTGCCATCAACCACTACCTGGACCGTGACCTCGACCGGCTCATGACACGGACCGCAAACCGCCCGGTGGCCTCCGGCCGGGTGGCGCCCGCCGCGGCGCTGTGGTTCGGCATCGCCCTGGGGGTGGCCTCGTTCGTGCTGCTGGCGGTGGCGGTCAATCCGCTGGCCGCGGCGCTGTCGCTGTCGGGCCTGCTCGGCTACGTGTTCGTCTACACGCTCTGGCTGAAGCGCTCGACGCCCCAGAACATCGTGATCGGCGGCGCGGCCGGCGCCGTGCCTCCGCTGGTGGCCTGGGCGGCCGTGACCGGCGAGCTCACCGGCACGCCGATCTACCTGTTCGCCATCGTCTTCTTCTGGACCCCGCCGCACTTCTGGGCGCTGTCGCTGCTCATGAAGGACGACTACGCGCGCGCGGGCGTGCCCATGCTCCCGGTGGTGCGCGGCGAGCGCGAGACGCGCCGCCAGATCCTGCTCTACACGATCCTGCTCTACGCGGTGAGCCAGCTCCCGTTCTGCGCCGGGGCGTTCGGCCCCGCCTACCTGGTGGCCTCGATCGGGCTCGGAGCGGTGTTCATCTACGGAGCGGTGCGGCTGATGCGCAACGCCGACCGCCGCTCGGCCCTGCGCCTGTACCTGTACTCGCTCGCCTACCTGGCGGCGCTGTTCGCGGCGATGGTGGTGGACGTCCGGCTGTAGGGCCTTCCCGCCGTGCGCTCCGCGTTCCGCTCGGGGCCTGCGCCACGACGCCAGTTTCCCGTCCCCTTCCCCAGCGCCCGAGCGGAACGCAGACGGCGCTGGCGGCGCAGCCGCTACTCCACCGATCGCTGCCGCGCCAGCTCGCGTCCCAACGGGATCGCGCCCGTCTCGAGGCCCTGGTCGGCGCGGATGACGTGCATCACCGCGTTGATCAGCGCGAGGTGGGTGAAGGCCTGCGGGTAGTTGCCCTGATGGCGTCCCGAGCGGGCGTCGATCTCCTCGGCGTAGAGGCCGAGTGGGCTGGCGTAGCCGAGCAGCTTGCCGCACAGGTCGCGTGCCCTTTCGACCTCGCCGATCTCGACGAGCGCTGACACGAGCCAGAAGGAGCAGATGGTGAAGGTGCCCTCCTCCCCCTTCAGGCCGTCATCGGTCTCGCTGACCCGGTAGCGGAGCACCAGGCCGTCCTCGGTGAGCTCGTCGGCGATCGCGAGCACCGTGGCCCGGATGCGCTCGTCGTCGGGCGGCAGGAAGCGCGTGAGCACCATCATCAGGACGGACGCGTCCAGGGCATCGGTGTCGTAGTGCTGGGTGAACACCCCGCGCTCGTCGAGCGCGTTGTCGAATATGTCCTGGCGGATCTCCTCGGCCGCCGACTGCCAGCGGGCGGCGAACTCGAGCTCGCCCCGCATCTCGGCCAGGCGCGCGCCGCGGTCGGCTGCGACCCAGCACATCAGCTTCGACGAGGTGAAGTGCTGGGGATCGCCGCGCACCTCCCAGATGCCGCGGTCGGGCTCGCGCCACTTCTCGAGCGCGGCCTCCACCTGCCGCTTGAGGATCGGCCAGATCCGTTCGGGGAGATGGTCGCGGGACTTGGTGTGCAGGTAGACCGAGTCGAGCAGCGCGCCCCATACGTCGTGCTGGTCCTGGTCGTAGGCGCCGTTGCCCACCCTCACGGGCCGCGCATCCTCGTAGCCCGAGAGGTGGTCCAGATCCATCTCGGGCAGCTGAGCCTCGCCTCCGATGCCGTACATGATCTGGAGCTGGTCCTCCTCGTTCTCCGCCACGTCGGCGATGAAGTAGAAGAAGTCGTTGGCCTCCCAGTCGAAGCCGAGGGTGTAGAGGCCCCAGAGCATGAACGTGGCGTCGCGGATCCAGGTGAAGCGATAGTCCCAGTTGCGCTCGCCGCCGGGAGACTCGGGCAGCGAGGTGGTGGCCGCCGCCACCAGCGCTCCCGTGGGCGAATACGAGAGGCCCTTGAGGGTCAGGGCGGCGCGCTGCAGGTGCGTGCGCCAGGGATGGTCGGGGAACTGGCCGTGGTCGAGCCAGTGCTGCCAGTGGTGGGCGGTCCAGACGAGCCGGTCGTAGGCATCCTCGTAGTTCGTGGGCGCCGGGTGATCGGACCAGGACATGGCGACGAACAGGGTGTCGCCCTCCTTCATCAGCGTGCGGCCCGTGGCCCGCGGGCCCTCGAAGCCGACGTTCATGTCGGTGGTGAGCTTGAGGTCGCACTCCGCGCCCTCGGCGCGGCAGGTGGCCTCGTGGTAGCCCTCGCCGGAGTACTCCCACTCCCCGTTGAGCCGCCCGTACTCGAAGCGTGGCTCGCAGTCGAGCGTGACCTGGACCTCGCCGTTGACGCAGCGCACGAGGCGCAGCAGCACGTGATCGGCGTCGTAGTCGGTGGGCGCACGGCGGTGAGTGCCCGAGCGCTCGTGTTCGTGGTGCCAGGGGCCGATCAACAGCACGTCGCGCACGATGATCCAGCCCCCGCTCGTGCCCCAGCTCGTCTCCACCACCATCGTGCCGGGCAGGTAGCGACGCGCCGCCGGCACGGCCACGTCGGCCGGACCGAGCCGGAACACGCCCGCGTCGCGGTCGAGGACGGCGCCGAAGACGCTGGGCGAGTCGAAGCGCGGCAGGCACAGCCACTCGACGTTGCCGTTGGGAGCCACCAGCGCGCAGGTCTCGCAGTCGGACAGGAAGGCGTACTCGGCGATCGGCGGGAACTGCGAGGCGCCGATCCCGCCCTGCGGGACCCAGGTGCTCATAGCCGGGCGGCCGCCGCCTCGTCGAGTAGGACGGTCACCGGAGCCTCCACCAGCGATCCCGGTGCCCGCGGGTCGGGGCGGCCCCGGAACGCGCGCGCCACGGCATCGGCCTTCCCCTCGCCCGTGACCAGGAACACGATCTGGCGAGCGGCGTCCACGACCGGAAGAGTAAGCGTGATGCGGGACACCAGCGGCGCCATCCCCGGCGTCTCCACCCCGACCGCCCGGCGCTCCCGCTCCCCGAGGGCGTCGTCACCCGGAAACAGGGAGCAGATGTGGGCGTCGGGACCGAGGCCGACGATCATCAGGTCGAAGGCCTCCGGGCCGGCCTCGTTCAGCTCGCGCTCGTAGGCGGCGGCGCCCTCCTGAGGCCCGAGCTCGCCCTGCATTCGATGCACCTCGGCCCCATCCGTCTTGGCCAGCAGCGCTGCCTCGACCATGCCGAAGTTCGAGTGCTCGTGGTCGGGCGCGACGCAGCGCTCGTCGGTGAACCAGATGTGGGTGCCCGACCAATCCGGCCTGACCTCGGCGACGCGCTCGTAGGCCGCACGCGGGGTCGATCCTCCGGTGAGCACCACGTGCCCGCCCGCCTCGGCCAAGAGGCCCGCAGCAGCGCCGGCGGGATCGTCGGAGACCTGGAAGTCAGCCTTGGGCACGCGCGAATCCTATGGCGGGAGCGCCCCTAGTGCAGCATCGCCTCGGCGCAGCCGATCGCCCGTACGTAGGCCGAGTCGCGCAGCAGCGCCTGGCGGATTCCCTCGCCCAGGATGCCGCCCTCGCCGCGGGAGGCGCCCAGCACCGTCCACTCGGACACCTGGCCCTTGCGGTCGGTGCGCCGGGCGGCCAGGCCGCCCGGGCCGCGATCGAGCGAGATGCTCATGCCGGAGGCCGTGCCGATCTCGATTCCGGCCAGTCCCGGAACGGCCTGCTTGGAGTCGGGCACCAGCTCGAGCGACACGTCCTGGCGCTTGCCGTGCGCCTTGCCGTGCAGGCCGCCGTTGGCGGCCATCAGCCCGCCCGGCTCCCAGCCGAGCCGGGACGCCAGCCAGCCGCAGAACAGCACGCCGGCCACGCCGGAGTCCGGGCGGTGGTGAACGCGGACGGAGTCGATCCGCCCGAGCTCCTCGCGCCACTGGGGCGGGTCGAAGGTGGACGCCACCCGCTCGCGCCACGGCGTGCCACGCAGCCAGGCCAGATCCACCACGTAGGCGTCTCCGGACAGCTCGCGCGCCCGCCCCACCGCGCTGGCCGGGTCGGGCTCGTTCACGGAATCGATCAGCACCACCTGAGACAGGTGCAGGAGAGCATCCAGCGCCTCGGTGTGACCGTGGGGCGACCAGATGACCGTGGGGATGTCCGTGACCACCAGCGGATCGACGATCGTGTCGAGCTTGTCCAGGTGCTTGGTCCCGACGTCGAGGACGATGCGCTCGCGCATCAGGGCCAGTTCGCCCACGTGGTGGTGCTCGCCTCCTGTGGTGAGCGCCACGCTGGCATCGATCCCGGTGCGTCCCGGCTCGACCGCGCACAGGATGGTGCGCGACGCGTGGTATCGCCCGACCTTCTCGAGGCGGTTGAGGATCTCGCCCCGCCACTCGCGATCGAGCACCACCACCAGGTTGAGCACGCGCGCCGGTGCGGAGGCCTCCTCGCTCTGGTACTGCTGGCGCAGCAGATCGCGCAGGGCCTCCTCGATCGCCCCCGGGGTGGTGTCCTGCTCGCTCCAGACCGCCCCGGCGTCGACCATCAGATCGCTCGCCAGCGGTGGTGCTCGGCGGCCAGCAGGGCGTCGGACTCCTCGGGTCCCGGTGTGCCGGCGGGGTAGGTGACGAGCGGTATGCCGTCCGATTCCCAGTTGGCCAGGATCGGGTCGATGATGCGCCACTGGGCCTCCACCTCGTCGTCGCGGGTGAAGAGCGTGGCGTCGCCGCGCATGGCGTCCGTGATCAGGCGCTCGTAGGCCTCGGGCGACTGGGACAGGAAGGCCGTGCCGTAGAGGAACTCCATGTTCACCGGGCGGATGCGCATGCGCGTGCCGGGGATCTTCGCGCCGAGCGAGAGCGACACCCCCTCGTTGGGCTGCATCGTCAGCACCAGCTGATTGGGCTGGACGCCCACCGAGCCGGCCGCCTCGAAGGCCAGGTGCGGCACCGGCTTGAGCGTCACGGCGATCTCGGTGATCTTGCGCGACAGCCGCTTGCCCGTGCGCAGGTAGATGGGCACGCCGGCCCAGCGCCAGTTGTCGACCTCGAGCCTCAGCGCCACGTAGGTCTCGGTCTTCGAGTCGTCGGGCACGCCGTCCTCGTCGAGGTAGCCGACCACGTCGGCTCCCTCGGCAAAGCCCGCGGTGTACTGGGCCCGCACCACCTCGTCGGGAGTCGGGGGGCGGATGGCGTGCAGCACCTTGACCTTCTCGTCTCGCACCTCGTCGGCGGTGAAGGTCACCGGCGGCTCCATGCACAGCAGCGAGAGCAGCTGGAGCATGTGGTTCTGGACCAGGTCGCGCAGGGCGCCCGCGGAGTCGTAGTAGCCCGCGCGGCGACCGATGCCGAGATCCTCGGCCGCCGTGATCTGGACGTAGTCGATGAAGTTGCGATTCCAGATCGGCTCGAACAGGCCGTTCGCGAAGCGAAAGGCCAGCATGTTCTGGACCGTCTCCTTGCCCAGGTAGTGGTCGATGCGGAAGACCTGGGACTCGTCGAGCACGGCCAGCACCTGTTGGTTGAGCGCACGCGCCTCCTCGAGACGCGTGCCGAACGGCTTCTCGATCACCACCCGCACCTCTGCCCCCGGGATGGTGTCGAGCCCGTGCTCCCCGAGCTTGCCCACGATCACCGGGAAGAACGCCGGCGCCGTGGAGAGGTAGAAGACGCGGTCGTAGACGATGCCGGCGGCCGCGTCGCACTCCTTGAGCTGCTCCTCCAGGCGGTCGAAGACGTCGTCGTCGCCGAAGGTCCCGGGCACGTAGCGCACGTTCTCGAGCAGCTTCTCGAGCACCTGGGGGTCCGGCTTGCGTCGCGAGTACTTCTCGATCGACTCCCGCGCCATGGCGCGGTAGTCGCCGTGGGGGATGTCCGCCCGCGACACGGCTATCAGGTTGAAGCGCTCGGGCAGCGCCCCCTCGTGGGCCAGGTTGTAGATCGCCGGCAGCAGCTTGCGGTGGGCGAGGTCACCCGTGCCGCCGAAGATCACGAGCGTGGTCGGGTGGATCGGGAGCCGCTCGAGGCCCTCGACGAGCGGGTTGGCGTGCTCGGCTTGCTCGACCGTGGCCATCGCCTACTCCGCGTGCTCCTGGACCTGCGCGGCGGGATCGGCGGCCTGCACGGCGTGTCCGCCGAACTGGTTGCGCAGCGCGGCGTCGACCTTCGCGGCGAACTCGCCTCGCCCGCGTGACGAATAACGCTCGTAGAGCGCCTGGGCGATCACCGGGGTCGGCACCCGGGCGTCGATCCCCTCCTCGACCGTCCAGCGCCCCTCACCCGAGTCCTCCACGAACGGCGCGATGGCGGCCAGCTCGTTGCCCTCCTGCTCGAAGGCCAGCGCCGCCAGCTCACACAGCCAGGAGCGCACCACGGAGCCCTGCATCCACAGGTGCGCGATCTGCGCGTTGTCGAGCTCGTACTCGCAGGCGTTGAACAGCGCGAAGCCCTCGGCGTAGG
This sequence comes from uncultured Thermoleophilaceae bacterium, assembly GCA_963808545.1. GTDB lineage: Bacteria > Actinomycetota > Thermoleophilia > Solirubrobacterales > Thermoleophilaceae > JACVRW01. Next base: position 472,692 of record CAWEGB010000011.1, read on the forward strand.
CCTGCATCATCCCGTACTCCACGCCGTTGTGGACCATCTTCACGTAGTGGCCCGCGCCCGTGGGCCCGAAGTGGCCCCAACCCGGCCCGTGCTCCTCGGTGTGAGGGGGTGCGAGCACGTCGAGGACGGGTGAGAGACGCTCCACCGCCTCGTCGTGGCCCCCGACCATCATGCAGTAGCCCACCTGGAGGCCCCACACGCCCCCGCTCACGCCGACGTCCACGTAGTGGATGCCCTTGGGGGTCAGCGCCTCCTGGCGCGCCTTGTCGTCGACCCACTTCGAGTTGCCGCCGTCGATGATCGTGTCGCCGTCCTCCAGCAGCTCCGCGAGCTGGTCCACCGTGCTCTGGGTGGCATCACCCGCCGGCACCATGACCCATACCGAGCGCGGCGCGTCGAGCTTGGACACGAGGTCCTCCAGCGAGGAGGCGCCGGTGGCCCCGAAGCCCTCGGTCTCGCTCACCGCCTCGGCGCTGAAGTCGAAGGTCACGCATTGGTGGTCCGAGTCGCGATGGATGCGATGAACCATGTTCGCGCCCATCTTGCCCAGCCCGACGAAGCCCAGCTGCATCAGATCAGCCTCCTAACGGCCTCCGCGGGATCTCCTTCGAGCCGCACCTGCACAGCCGGCAGCCCGTGATCGCGCAGCGTTTGCAGGTCGCCCACGGCCTGGGCGTTCTTGAGGTGCCGGAACGAATATCCGGCGTCCGGAATGTCCACGTCCTCGTCACCGTCGTGGATCAGCTGGAGGAACAACCCTGTGGGCGGTCCTCCCTTGTGGAACTGGCCGGTGGAATGCAGAAAGCGCGGCCCGTACCCGAAGGTGGTCGTGCACTTCGTCTGCTCGCGGAGCTTCACCCTCAGCTCGGTCACCGCCGCGTCGAAGTCCTCCGACGGCTCCACATAGCCCATGATCGCCACGTAGTGCGGCGGCCCCGCGCCGTCGAGCAGCTGAGACAGGTCGCCCGGGTCGACCTCGGGCAGATCGCCGGCCTCGAGCACCTTGTTGGTGTTGTCCTTGGCCTCCTGGACGTTCGGCTGGTTGAACGGGTTGATCCCCAGAACCCAGCCCGCCACCGCCACCGCGAACTCGGCGAAGAAGAACACCCGGCCGAGATCCTCGGCGCCGTGGTGGGAGAGCTTGAGCACCGGCTGGCCGGCACGGGCGAGCGCCTCCACGCCGGCCGCCAAGTCCTCGTCGCCGTCGTCCTCGTTGCCCAGGTGCACGAACACGCGGTCGTCGCCGTACTCCTCCGGGGCGCCCACCGGCTCGCCCGCCACCGGGAGCACGCCCTTGCCCTCCTTGCCGGTGGACTCGGCGATCAGCTGCTCGACCCACAGGCCGAAGCTGGCCACCGGGTCGTCGACCACGAAGCCCGCCTTGTCGTGGCCCTGCAGCGCAAGCGCCCCCACGGCCACCCCGAGCCACAGTCCCGAGTTCGACTCCGGCGCGGGGCTCTGGCAGTTCTGCTCGGCCACCTGGGCGCCCTTGAGCAGCGCCCCGATGTCGATGCCCGCCAGCGCGGCCGGCACCAGCCCGAAGTGCGAGAGCACCGAGTAGCGCCCGCCGATGTTGGGATCGGCCTCGAACACCCGCCGGAAACCCCGCTGCTTGGCCTCCTCGACCAGGGAGCTGCCCGGGTCGGTGACCGCACAGAAGTGGCTGCCGTTGCCACCGCAGCGCTCGTAGAAGTAGCGCATCTGGGAGAGCGTCTCGATCGTGCCGCCCGACTTCGAGGAGACCACGAACATGGTCTTGTCGAGGTCGATGCTGCGCTCGGCGTCGAGGATCGCTCCCGGGTCGGTGGAGTCGAGCACGTGCAGGGTCAGTCCGGACGCATCGGGGAAGCTGCGGCGCAGCACCTCCGGCCCCAGGCTCGAGCCGCCCATGCCCAGCAACACCGCGTACTCGAGGCCCGCGGTGCGGCATTCCTCGGCGAAGCCCTCCAGATCGGCCACCTGGTCGAGCATCGCGTCGGAGATGGTGAGCCAGCCCAGCCGGTCCGCGATCTCCGGGGTGCCCTCGGGCGCCCACAGCGTGGCGTCCTTGCGCCAGATGCGCCGGACCACGTCCTCCTTCCCGGCGCGCTCGATCTGCTCGGCGATCAGCGGCTCGAGGTCGTCCGGGATCGATGAGGAGATGGTGGGCGGCCGCTTCGTGACCGCGGCCTCGCGCGCCGACTCCACGCCCCGGATCAGCTCGTCGAAGGGCTCCACGAACTTCTCGATGCCCTCGCGCAGCAGGGTGTCGGTGACGTCGCTCATGTCGATGCCGGCATCGGCCAGCTCACCCAGGTCGCCGGCCGGGTCGCGGTCGGCGGTCGCCCCCTCGAACGACGACTGCTCGGCCGTGGCGTGCAGGGTGGCCATCGGCATCGTGTTCACCGTGTGCGGCGCCACCAGCTCGTCCACGTAGAGCGTGTCCGGGTACTTGGGGTTCTTCACGCCGGTGGACGCCCACAGCGGGCGCTGCACCGGGGCGCCCGCGTCGCGCAGCCGGGCAAAGCGGTCGCCCAGGAAGATCTCCTTGAAGCGCATGTAGGCCTCGCGCGCGTTGGCCACGCCGGCCCGGCCCTGGAGGTCGGTGCGCCCGAGCTCCTCGAGGCGGCGATCGACCTCGGTGTCCACCCGCGATACGAAGAAGCTCGCCACCGAGTGCACGTCCATCGACTTGCCCTCGTCCAGGCGCCGCTCCATGCCTCGGATGAAGCGCTCGGTGACGGCCACGTAGGACTCGACCTTGAACAGCAGGGTCACGTTCACGTTGATCCCGTCGTGGATGGCCTCCTCGATGGCGGGAAGGCCCTCCTCGGTGCCCGGGATCTTGATCATGGCGTTGGGCCGGTCCACCCGCTCCCAGAACGAGCGCGCCTCGGCGAGGGTGCCGTCGGTGTCGTGGGCCAGCGACGGGGAGACCTCGAGCGAGACGAAGCCGTCGGCGCCGCCCGCCTCGTCCCACACCGGCCTCAGGACATCGGCCGCGAGCTGAACGTCCTTGATGGCCAGGCGCTCGAAGATCTGCCCCGCGTCGAGGCCCTCGCCGGAGAGCTCGCGCAGGTCGTCGTCATAGTCGTCCGAGCCGAGGATCGCCTTCTCGAAGATGGCGGGGTTCGAGGTCATCCCGCGCAGCGAGTACTCGTCCACCAGTTGCTGCAGCTCCCCGCCGGTGATGAGGGTGCGGCGGATCTGGTCGAGCCAGACGCTCACCCCCGCTTCCGTCAGCGCCGCAAGGCGCTCGTTGACCGGTGCGCCGATGCTCATGGTGCTCCTCTCAGCCTCGCGCCGCCGCGACGCGCTCGATCACCGAGCGGCCGGCCTCGGCGATCTTGTCGGGGGTGATGCCGAAATGCTCGTAGACCTCCTTGTAGGGACCCGACTCTCCGAACGTGGTCATGCCCACGAAGCGGCCGTCGGGGCCGATCCAGCGGTCCCACCCGAACGGGCTGGCCGCCTCCACGGCCACCCGGGCGCGGACGCCCGGCGGCAGCACCTCGTCGCGGTAGGCCTCGTCGGCCTCGGTGAAGGTGTCCATGCAGGGCATCGAGACCACCCGCGTGGCCACCCCGCCGCCCTCGAGGCTCTCCGCCGCCTCCATGGCCAGCGACACCTCTGAGCCGGTCGCAATGAGGATCAGGTCGGGCTCCGCGCCGTTCGAGCCCTCACGCAGCACGTAGGCCCCGCGCTCGATGGCGTCGTCCGGAACGGTGTCGGGATCGATCACCGGCAGGTCCTGCCGCGACAGCGCGAACGCGGTCGGATGGTCGGTCTGGCGCAGCGCGAAGCGCCACCCGAGCGCGGTCTCGTTGGCGTCCGCCGGACGGACGACGTTGAGGCGCGGCATCGCCCGCAGGCCGGCGAGCTGCTCGATCGGCTGGTGGGTCGGCCCGTCCTCGCCCAGCCCGATGGAGTCGTGGGTGAACACCCAGATCGAGGGGAGTTCCTGGAGGGCAGCCAGCCGCATCGCTCCGCGCATGTAGTCGGAGAAGATGAGGAAGGTGCTGCCGTAGCCGCGGAAGCCGTGGATGGTCAACCCGTTGACGATCGCTCCCATTCCGTGTTCGCGCACTCCGAAGCGCAGGTTGCGCCCCTCGAAGTGCCCGCGCTCGACGTCGCCGGCATCGTCGATGTCGGTGTTGGTCGAGGTGGCCAGGTCGGCCGCGCCGCCGGTGAGCTGGGGAACGGCCTTGGCCGCCCACTGCACGGCCTTGCCCGAGGCCTTGCGCGTGGCGATGGCCTCGCCCGCGTCGAAGCGCGGCGGATCGGCGTCGAAGTTCTCGGGCATGACGCCGTTGGCCATGTCCTCGAACGTCCCCGCCTCGTCGGCGTAGCTCCCCCGGTAGTCCCCGAAGCGCCGGTCCCAGTCCTCGTTCTGCTCGCGGCCCCGGTCGCAGACCTCGCGGAAGTGGGCGAGCGCGTCCTCGGGCACCAGGAACTGGGCGTCGGGGTCCCAGCCGTAGAACTCCTTGGTCTCGCGGACGTTCTCCTCGCCCAGGGGAGACCCGTGCGCCTTCGAGGTGTCCTGCAGCGGGCTGCCGTAGCCGATGTGCGAGCGCACCATGATCAGCGAGGGCCGGTCCTCCACCGCCATGGCCTCGCGGGTGGCGCGCTCGAGGTTCTCCACCGACAGGTCCTCGCCCACGTCGGTCACGTGCCAGCCGTAGGCCTCGTAGCGGGCGCCCACGTCCTCGGTCATCACCACGTCCACCTCGCTGGCCAGCTGGATGTGGTTGTTGTCGTAGAAGGTGATCAGGCGCCCGAGTCCCCAGTGTCCGGCCAGGGAAGAGGCCTCCGACGCCACGCCCTCCTGGATGTCGCCGTCGCTGGCGATGACGAACGTGTGGTGGTCGACGATCTCGTTGTCCGGGCGGTTGAAGCGCGCGGCCATCATCCGCTCGGCCAGCGCCATGCCCACCGACATCGACAGACCCTGGCCGAGCGGACCGGTGGTGGCCTCGATGCCCGGCGTGTACTTGCGCTCCGGATGACCCGCGGTGGGCGAGTCGACCTGCCGGAAATGCTTGATGTCGTCCAGAGTGAGCGGGTAGCCCGTGAGGTAGAGCATCGAATAGAGCAGCATCGACGCGTGGCCCGCCGACAGCACGAAGCGATCGCGGTCGGGCCAGTCCGGATTGGCCGGGTTGTGGCGCATCACGCGGGTGAACAGCGTGTAGGCGAGCGGCGCCAGTGCCATCGCGGTGCCGGGATGGCCCGAGTTCGCCTTCTGGACCGCGTCCATCGCGAGCGTGCGGATCGTGTTGATGCTGAGTTCTTCGAGCTCTGAGCTCGCGGTGCTGGTTGTCATGCGCCTTCCTCGATTACCGATCTGTTGGCTTGTCCAGTGTCCCGAATCTCGTGGGCGGCGAGCAACCCCGCCCCGATCACCCCGGCGTCGGCCCCGCCCTCGGCGAGCGAAACCGTGGTCCTTCGCCAGAGCGCCGGCAGCGCCCGGTTGCTCGCCTCCGCGACGGCACGGTCGAGATAGAGCCCCGATGCCCGGGACAGCCCACCCCCCACCACCACGTGCTCGGGCTCGAAGACGTTGACGTACCCGGCGATGGCCACCCCGAGCATGCGGGCGAAGCGGTCGAACAGGAGCTGCGCGTCGGGATCGCCCGCCTCCGCCACGCGCACGAGCTCCGGGCCCGCTACGCGCCCGTCACGCCCGAGCGCACCAGCCAGCCGGCTGTCGGGCTTGTCGGTGGCCAGCTCGGTGGCGTCGCGCTCGAGCGCCTGGCCCGAGCAGTACGCCTCGATGCAGCCGCTGTTGGGGCAGTTGCCGGGGCAGGGCGGCCCGTCGGGGCTGAGGGTGAAGTGGCCGAGCTCGGCGCCCAGGCCGTGCGCGCCGCGGAAGATGCGCTTGTCGATCACCACGCCGCCGCCCACGCCCGTGCCGAGCGTGAGCATCACGAGGCTGTTCGAGCCGATGATCTCCGCCTCGGCCAGCGCGGCGACGTTGGCGTCGTTGTCCACGTAGACGGGCACTCCGAAGCGCCGGGCGAGCTCGTCGCGCAGCGACACGCCGGTGAGCGGGATGTTCACGCTCGTCTCGACGGTGCCGGTGGCGTAGTCGATCTGGGAGGGAACGCCCACCCCGATGGCCTGAGGCGAGCCGGCCCCGCCGGAGGCCTCGCGCACGGTGTGCTCCAGCCCGTCGAGCAGCGCCGAGGTGCTGGCCAGCTCGGTGGGACGCTCCACGCGGTGGCTGAGCTCGGCGCCGCGCACCGCCCCGACGGCGATCTTGGTGCCCCCCACGTCCACGCCGAGTACGGGCTGCTCTGAATCCACCGGCGGCATTCCTACCACGTAACGTGCGCGGTTCACCCGAGGGATTACACGGATGACATACCCTCTCCCGGCGATGAGGGCCGGTATCGACCTCGGAGGAACGAAGATCCAGGCGGTGGTCATCGACGACGATGGCGCCGTCAAAGGCCAGGAGCGCCTGCCCACCCCCACCTCCGGCGGACCGGCGGATGTGGCCGAGGCCATGGCTCAGGCCGTGAAGGCCGCGGCCGCTCAGGCCGGCGTGGAGACCGGCGACCTGCGTGGCGTGGGCGTGGGCTCACCGGGCGTGATCGACGCCCGCCGGGGCGTGGTGTCGAGTGCCCGGAACCTGCCCGACTGGGAGGGCTCCTTCGAGCTCGGCCATGCGCTCAAGGACGCGCTGGGGCCACGGGCCAGGCTCGACAACGACGTGAACGTGGCCACGGACGCCGAGTTCGAGCTCGGAGCGGGGCGGCCCTACAAGTCGCTGCTCGGCGTGTTCTGGGGGACCGGCGTGGGCGGCGGCATCATCCTGCGCGGGCGGCCCTGGGTCGGCCGCGGCGCGGCGGCGGAGATCGGCCACGTGTGCGTGCAGATGGACGGGGCCCGCTGTCCGTGTGGGCGGCGAGGCTGCGTGGAGGCCTACGCGGGCCGGGGCGCCATGGAGGCGCGCGCCCGGCACCGGCACGACAAGGGCCACAAGACGGACCTGTTCAAGATCATGGAGAAGCGCGGTCGCGACCGGCTGACCAGCGGGATCTGGGCCCGCGCGCTCGACCACGGCGACAAGCTGGCCGAGAAGCTCCTCGACGAGGCGGTGGACGCCCTCGGCGCCGGGGTGGCCTCCACCCTCAACGTGCTCGACGTGGACGCGGTGATCCTCGGCGGCGGGCTCGGGCTGCGTCTCGGCGAGCCCTATCGCGACCGGATCGAGAAGGCGATGATGCCCCACCTGTTCGCCAGCGACAATCCGCCGCCGTTCCTGATGGCGGAGCTGGGCGACCTCGGTGGCGCCATCGGCGCCGCGCTGCTGATCAAGGTGCGCTCGGGAGCGCGCGCAGCGGCCTGAGGACGGCTCACAGCCCGGCCTCCGGATAGGGAAGGCCGGCCGGCCGGGCCGCGGCGGGATCGAGGTGCTTTCGCAGCCCCGCGTCACCCACCGCGTACCCCCAGTTGATGAGCCGCTCCTGCACGTTCTCGCTCAGCGACTCCAGGCGGGTCGGCAGCTCCGCGAGGGCGAGCGTGCGGTCGAGGGGGGCCGGCAGCGCGTCAGCCAGGGCGTAGTCGCGGATGTCGCTGCGGATGCCCACGTAGACGCCGTCGCGCGCCCCACGACGCAGCCCCTCGATCACCTGCTGCTTTCGCAGCGCCCGCACCTGGTTGTCGATCACCCGCAGCACCCGCAGCATGTGGCGCGGCCAGTCGCCCTCGGGCCGTTCCTCGGCGGGCATGCGGCCGCCGGCGTCGGAGACGATCAGCGTGCGGCAGCGCTTCCAGGCCGTCTCCAGCCCGAGGTTGTCGTACACGCCGCCGTCTGAGAGCACGAGCTCCGAGCGGTGCTCGGGGGTGGCCAGGTCGCAGCCCTCCGCGTCGAGCCAGCGCTCGGGATCCGGGCGCAGGCGGTGGGGCGACAGCACCGGCGGAAAGGCGGAGGAGCACGCCACCGCGACAGCGAGCGGGATCTGGTCGTCCGCCAGCCAGCCCACCCTCCAGTCCTTCACGCCCTCCCGCTCGAAGCGGGCCAGCGCCCCGGTGCCGACGTTGGTCGCGTTGATCACGAAGTCCGGGCGCGCGGGCAGGTCGGCCAGCACCGCCGGGCCGACGACGAAGTCGCGGTATGCCGCCACCACCTTGTCCGAGATCGAGCCCGGCAGGAAGGTGCCCTCGAGCACCGCGGTCCAGTCGAGGTTGCGCCGGGCCAGCCCGCGAACCGGCGCCACCACCCGCTCCTGGAAGTCGCCGTCCCAGCCGAGCGCGAGGACGGCCGCCGTGATCGATCCGCCGGACACGCTCGACACGCGGTCGATGCGCTCGAGCCAGCCGGCCTCCTTCAGCCGCCAGATCACGCCGAGGTGGAACAGCATCGCGCGGAAGCCTCCGCCCGACAGGCAGAGCGCCACCCCGGTCTCGGGCTCCTCCCCGGTGTCGGTCGGGATCGCCCGGACGGGCGAGTTCAGATCGAGAACTGTGCCCACAGTGGCCGGTGGTCGGACAGGTGGTAGCGCACGTACCCGAGAAACTGCTTGAGCGGCCGCTCGGCGAACACCGCATTGTCGAGTTCCGGCACCGCGTGGCGCACCCGCTCGTGGACGGTCCGCACGAGCTCGCGGCGGTCGTCGGGGAGTGCCTGGAGGTAGGTGTCGACCGTTTCGGGCACGGGTCGAGCCTAGCCCGAGCCCGTCCGGTCCCGGAAGCTGGCCAGCAGCCGCTCACGCGTCGCCGGGCTGAGCGACTCCTCGCCCTGTTCTCCCAGCCTGGCGATGGTGGCGCGCATCTGGTCCACGTACGCGGTGCAGTCCCGACATTCGGCCAGGTGCGACTCGATGCGGCGCCGGTCGGCTTCGGGCTGCGTTCCCTCGACGTAGTCGGTGATCAGGTCGACCAGCTCGCGGCAGGTCATCCCCGCTGTGTCCTCCGTCGGCCCCCGGGCGTTACGGGACGGCCGTCACGCCGCGGCGCGGACGGCGCCCGGTCGCCAGAGGGCGTCGTCGCCAAGAGCCTGTCTCTCCGCCTCGCCCGCGCCGGCCAGCGCCTGTAGCTGCGCCGCGGCGGCGGCTTGGTCGGCCTCGGTGAGCTCGGAGGGTCGGAGCACCGACGCGACCTCGGCGGTGGTCAGGCCGTCGGGAAACGCTTCGAGCACGTCGCGCGCGTCCGCCGGAGCCGGGCGCCGCCCCAGGGTCGGATCGAGATTGGCCAGTACCAGGTCATAGGCCTCGAAGGGCTGGAATCCGCCGGCCTCGGCGCGGCGCCCGTCCTCGTGCTCGAACACCAGGGAGGGAGCGGTGTAGCGCACCGGGCCGTCACTCGTGGAGTGGCGGTTCTGCGCGTGGGTGGGCGACCCCTCGGCGCTGCGGGCCGCGGCACGATCGCTCTCGTAGGTGGAGAGTGTCTCGGGATCGTCGATCGCGGCGACCGCGGTGTGGCCCTCCACGCCCGGCACGCTGTCCAGGGCGGCGCGCAGAGCGTCGTCGTCGTCGAGCAGCCCGGTGCTCGCGAACTGCAGCGTCTGGAGGGCCCGCAGCGCGGCGTCTGCCCGCTCGGGCCAGCGCTCGCGCACGGCCACCAGGCTGCGGCAGGCCCGCGACGTCGCCGCCAGCCTCCGCTTGGGCTCGAGCAGAAAGGGCATTCCGAATCGCTCCGCGAACATGCGCAACCCACGCGCCATGGATTCGGGAGTGCGGCCGGCCGCGCGGTAGCGCTCGGTGTCCTCGCTCAATCCGATGGCCACCAGGCGCCACTCGAGCTGCTCGCCGTAGCGCCAGGCGAGGCGGGCGTGGGCCGGGCGGGCCGAGTACGCCCAGGGGCAGCCCGGATCGGTGTAGTGGAGGACTCGAATGCGGGACACGGACGCGAACGATCGCAGGTGCGATTCACTTGCCTCCATGCGTCTCGACTCCTTCCCGCGCGAGCCCCTGACCTTCGGCCCCTCCCCCGTGCACCCGCTCGAACGGCTGACCACGCACCTGGGCGGCGCGCGGGTGTGGGCCAAGCGCGACGACTGCAACAGCGGCCTGGCCTTCGGCGGCAACAAGACGCGCAAGCTCGAGTACCTCGTGGCCGACGCTCTCGGGAAGGGCTGCGACACCCTGGTGTCGATCGGAGGAGTTCAGTCCAACCACACGCGTCAGGTGGCCGCCGCGGCGGCCCGTACCGGTCTCGGCTGCGTGCTCGTCCAGGAGAGCTGGGTGGACTGGCCGGACGTGGTCTACGACCGCGTGGGCAACATCCAGCTCAGCCGGATGATGGGCGCCGACGTGAGGCTCGTCTCGGCCGGCTTCGGCATCGGCTTCAAGGAGAGCTGGGAGCAGGCCCTGGCCGACGTGGAGGCGCGCGGGGGCAAGCCCTACGCCATCCCGGCGGGGGCGTCGGACCACGAGCTGGGCGGCCTGGGCTTCGCGCGCTGGGCGATGGAGGTGGCCGAGCAGGAGGAACGGCTCGGCCTGTTCTTCGACACGGTGGTGGTGTGCTCGGTCACCGGCAGCACGCAGGCAGGGATGATCGCCGGGTTCGCGGCACAGGAACGCGAGCGGCGTGTGCTGGGGATAGACGGCTCGGCTCGGCCCGAGGAGACGCGTGACCAGGTGGCCCGCATCGCGCGCCGCACGGCCGAGCTGATCCAGCTGGGCCGCGAGCTGCGCGACGACGAGATCCTGCTGGACGACCGATATCACGCCGGCACCTACGGAATCCCCGACGAGACGACCCTCGAGGCCATGTCCACCGCCGCGAGGCTGGAGGGCATGATCACCGACCCGGTGTACGAGGGGAAGTCGATGGCGGGCCTGATCGACCTCGTGGCGCGCGGTGAGATCGAGCGCGACGCCACCGTCCTCTACGCGCACCTGGGCGGCCAGCCCGCGCTCAGTGCCTACGCCGGGGCGGTACCGTCAGTGCGGTGAGCGCTCCCGCGGACATGCAGATCGGCGCGGTGCGCCTGAGGGTCGCCGATCTCGACGCGCTCACCGAGTTCTACGAGCGAGTGCTCGGCCTCCAGGTCCTCTCGCGTGACGCCGGCCTCCACCGCCTCGGCGCCGACGGCGGCCGGCCACTCGTGGAGCTGCTCGCTGCACCCGACGCGCCCCGGCGCCCCGCCTACAGCACCGGCCTGTTCCATCAGGCGATCCTCGTGCCGTCCCGAGCCGACCTGGCCCGTGCCCTCGTTCGCCTGTCGGGCGCCGGCTGGCGCCTGACCGGAGCGTCCGACCACCTCGTCTCGGAGGCGCTCTACACGCGCGATCCCGAGGGCAACGGCATCGAGATCTACCGCGACCGTCCTCGCGAGGATTGGCCGCGGCGCGACGGCGCCATTGAAATGGCCACGCTGCCACTCGACCTCGAAGACCTGCTGGCGGAGCTCGGCCCGGACGCGGCCGACCGGGGGCACGAGCTGCCCGCGGGCACGCGCATCGGTCACGTGCACCTCCAGACCGGCGAGCTCGGGCCCGCCGAGGCGTTCTACCACGGAGCGCTCGGACTGGACGTGATGGCGCGCTGGGTGCCGGGGGCGCTGTTCCTGGCGGCCGGTGACTACCACCATCATGTGGGGCTGAACACGTGGGAGACCGCCGGCGCACCGCCGCCGCCCGAGGGCGCGTTGGGGCTCGACGGCTACGAGGTCGTCGTGCCCGGCGACGCGGAGCGCGAGCGTCTGGCGGACAGCCTCGGTGGGATGCGCGTTCGCGATCCCGACGGCACCGCGCTGGTGCTCACCGGAGCCTAGGCCGGCCTAGTCGCTCTCGGCCCGCTCGAGCACCACGACCGGGATCGGGCGCTCGGTCCGCTTCTGGTAGTCGTCGTACGGCGGCCAGGCCGCCGTCATCGTGCGCCACATCTCGGGCTTCTCGCCTGCCGCGGCGTCACGGGCCCGCGCCGCAAAGCGGTCGTCCTTGACCTGGACCTCCACCTGCCGGTCGGCCTCGAGGTTGAGGTACCAGCCCGGATGGGTGTCCGACCCGCCGTCCGAGGCCACCACCAGATAGTCGTCGCCGAAGCGCTGGTAGATGAGCGGCGCGGTGCGCTCCTCGCCCGAGTGGCGTCCCGTGGTCGTGAGCAGCAGCGTGGTGGTGCCCTGCCAGTCGTGGCCCTCCTCGCCGCCGGTCGCCCGGTATCGCTCCACGTGTTCCTTGCCGAACAGCATCTCGTGCTCCTCTCCTCTCCTATGCGGGCAGTGCGTCGATCTGGCGGTAGTAGTCGGCGGCACCGGTCCTCTCGAGGTCATCGAGCAACAGAGCCTCGACGTCGAGGATCAGCTCGATCTCGTTCGAGACCACCACGCCGCCGCCGGGCAGCTCGTCCTGCCAGGACACACCGAAGGCGTGCCGGTCGAGCCTCCCCCTGGCCTCGAAGCCGATTCGGCGCATGTCGCCGCGGTTCTCCCCGTCCGCCCAGAACGGCGTCCCCCATTCGCCCAGGTAGCGCACGTCGAGCGGAATCTGATGGGTGCTGCCCCTCATGGTCAGATCGGCCAGCGCCTTGAACTGGTGGTCACCCACGCGTTCTGAGAAACGACCGGTGAAGGTGATGTCGGGGTGGTTGTCGACGTCGAAGAAGTCGGCGCTGCGCAGGTGCGCGTCGCGCTCCTCCTCGCCCGTCCAGATCCTGGCGGCGTCGATGCGCCCGGCGAAGGTGGGGTCCTCGCACCGATCCAGGTCCCACTCGATCGTGCCCTTGATGTCCTTGAACAGGCCCCGGACCCAGGTGACCATCATGTGCCGGGCCCGGAACTCGGCTTCTGTGTGGCCGGGCTCGAAGATCCAGGTCCCCATGCGGCGTGATCCTAGTCGCGCCCACCCGTCACTCTGAGCGTTCCGCGGCGCACGCCCAGGCTCACCCGCAGCACCTGCTCGCGGGGCGACCAGCGCCAGGCAGTGCGCGGCAGGGTGCGGCCATCGAGGCGCACGCGGCGCGGCGTGAAGGGCCGGCGAAGCGCGGACAGCGAGGCCTCGAGCCGGACCGAGCGGCGGCGCGTCGCGCGGAAGCCGAGCGTCCAGCTGCCCCGGCCCTCGCGCGAGCGCAGCACGCCGCCGGCGCCGAAGCGGGCCCGCGAGCGTCCGCGCGGGAAGGCCAGCACCACGAGCCGATCGCGGCGCTCGCGCAGGCCGACGGCCGTCCCGCGGTTGCCGTACCCCGACAGCGTGTCCACGTCGGGCGACAGCAGCGGCAGCAGAGTGCCCGCGCGGGCCAGCAGCGGCAGCTCGTCGAGCGGGGCGGGCATCGTCACCCGGCGGCCGCCGCTGAGCACGCGGGCGCGGCCGAGTCGAAGTCCGCCGCTGCGCGCGTCGTAGGAGGCCGAGCGCCAGAGGTCGATCCAGGCGCCGCGCGGCAGGTAGAGCCGCCGGCGGGTGGCGCCGGGAGTGGTGACCGGCGCGGCGAGCAGGTCGGGACCGAACAGGAAGGCGTCGTCGCTCGAGGCGGCCCGGCGGTCGCGCGGGTAGGCCAGAGCGAGGTGGCGCATGATCGGCATCCCGCTCGCGCGGTAGCGGCGCCCGGCCGCCACCAGATAGGGGTAGAGCTGAGTGCGCAGCTTGGCGTAGCGCCGCCACAGCGGCAGGATCTCCCGCTGCCAGACCTGGGGCCGCACGTCCTGCCCGATGCCGATCCCCTCGGCCTTGGTGCGCATCACCCCCGACACCGTCCCGAACTGGATCCAGCGCTTGAGCAGCTCGGGCGTGAGGCGCTCCGCTCCGAGCGTGAAGAAGCCGCCCACGTCCGAACCCCACGACGAGATGCCCGACAGGCCCATGCTGAGCGCCTGGGTGACCGAGGAGCGCAGGCCGTCGAAGCCCCAGGCGGTGGCCGGATCGCCGCCCCAGACGATCTGGGCGTGGGGGTGGACACCGGTCCAGCCCGAGCGCACGAAGCGCACCAGCGGGCGCGCCGCGGCATCGGCGAAGCGCTGGCCCGAGCGGTGGTAGAGCACCGGATAGCGGTTGTGCATGCGCGCACCGGTGCTGCCGTCGGCGGCCACCGAGTCGGGAGGCACGTACTCGCCGTAGTCCTCCATCCAGCCGTCGTAGCCGTTGGCGGCCGTGCGCCGCAGAAGCGAGGCGTGGAGGCGCGGCCCCGCCGCGCCGGAGAAGTCGATCATGGCCACGTCGGTGGAGCGCCCTCCGACGAACGCGCTGAACGTGTAGGGCGAGCCGTCGGAGCGCCGCAGGAAGGCGCGCGTGGCCAGGCCGCGCGAGAAGGCGGGCTCGTACTCCCGGCAGACCGCCTCGCGCGTGTAGGTCAACACCGCCACCCCGCGGCGGTGAAAGCCGGCGGTGCGCTCCCGCTCGGGCAGCTCCTGACCGAGATCGGCGCCGCAGGGCATGTACCGCATGTGTGTCTCGGCGGCTGACACCGGCGCGTCGCGGCGCCGCAGCGTGTCGAGGAAGCCGAGCTCTCCGGGAGCGGTGTTCTGGTGGCCGGTCTGGAACCACGGCCCGAGCTGCCAGGGCGCGGCGGGGGCGGGCTGGCGCCCGGTGACCTCGGTTAGCCGCCGCACCAGCGCGGCCGGACGGCCGGCGAAGGCCCGCAGCCTCAGCTCGGGGGCGGCCACCTCCACGCTCCAGGTGTCGCGGCGCTCGCTCCCGAGCCGGAAGCGGCTCTCCTCGAAGTTGTCGACCAGCACGCCATAGCCGTTCGTGGACAGCAGCCAGGGCATCGGGAAGTAGGTGGCGTCGGGGCGCTCGAACAGCGCCCAGGGCGGAATCGAGGCCCGCACGGCGCCGTACTCGCCTTCGCGGTACGGACCTTCCTGCACGTAGTTGACCACCTCGCGGCCACGCTGATCCACGGCGTTCGAGCGCTCGCCGAAACCGAGGTAGCGCTCATCCGGGCGAGCACGAAAGCCGATGCGAACCGCCTCGACTCCTGCCCCGTTCCCGCTCACCGCGATGCGCAGGCGGGCCGAGGCGCCGGCCGGGGCCACGAGCACCAGCCGCCGGCCCGCGGGGTCGTCGGTGGCCAGCTCGAGCCTCTGGCCCCGGCGGCCGCTGTCGGCCGAGGCGATCCTCGTGCCCTCGTGCCACTCGCCGCCCACTCGAAACGCCGCACGCGTGAGCGGAGCCTCGCGCAGCAGGACGTGCCGGGCGCCCGCAAGACGCAGCTCGCCGGTCCGGTCATCGGCCTCGAAGCGCGGCTCGGCCGCTGCCGGGGAGACGACGACGAGACAGGCGATGGCGAGCGCCCCGGCCGCCCGTCGAGCGCGGCGCGCATGGTGGCGGGCGGACACGGGGGCGAGGCTAACCGCTCCGCGCCGGCGCCGGGCCGGCGCGGCGCGGCGCAGCAGCGTCAGGCCTGCGAGCGGGAACAGCAGGACCGAGAGCAGTGCCGCGGCGATCAGCGCCGAGGCCTCGGCCGCATCCATGGCTCCCACGTCCACGCCGATCGCGGTGGCGGCGACGATGAAGGGCAGCGAGGTGGCTCGCTCGTCGGCGCTATGCCCGCGCGCGTTACGCCCCGGGCCACCGGACCTCCCCTCTGAAGGGGGCCGTATGGGCTTAAGAATCCCGTAACTCGAGGCCACCACCCTTCCACCCTTGCGCGTGACCATCGTTCTGATCGCCGCTGTTCTGGTGCTCGCCGCCGCCGGGGCGGCGTCGCTGGCCGCCCCCGAGCCGGCGGCGTCACCCGAGCTCGTGCGGATCGGCCTCCCGGACGCCGGCGGAATCGAGATCGCTCCTCCCCCTCCGCGCTACGAGCGCGTTCGCTGGCAACGATCCACGGCCGTGGGCACCTACACCGCGGGCGGCCTGGTGGACGGCGTGCGCGTCCCCGCCGAGGGCCGGCACTTCTACACGTGGGATCCGGTCGAGCGCCGTTCCCCCAACCGCTGGTGGCGGCGCTACGGCACCGATCGCCTGGTGAGAACCGTGCTGGCCGTGGCCTCCGAGCACGCCGCGGCACATCCGGGCGCGGCCCGGCTGGCTGTGGGCGACCTCAGTCGCCCGCGGGGCGGTGACTTCGGCATCCGCTTCGGGCCGATTGGCCACGCCAGCCACCAGAACGGGCTCGACGTGGACATCTACTACCCGCGCGCCGACGGCCGCGAGCGCGCCCCGCGCTTCGCGTCCGAGATCGACCGGGGCCTGTCACAGGAGCTCGTCGACCGGTTCCTCGCGCGCGGCGCCCAGGTGATCTTCGTAGGGCCCAACACCGGGCTGACCGGGCCGCCGGGGCGGGTGCAGGCGCTCGTCAACCACGACAACCACCTGCACGTGCGGCTCCCCTAGGCAGCCGGGTGAGAAGGGCTTGACGCGGCGGTGCTCGCCCGACCAGCGCTCGGGCTGCGCTCCTTGCGTACGCTCAGCGAGCCAGCCGTGCGCCGGCCGGCGGCGAGAACAGGCGCCACAGCCCGGCCTCGCCCATGTGCTCGACCTCCAGGCCGGCGGCGAGGCAGTCCGCCTCCACGGCGATCGATATCGCCGGATGGGCGGGCGAGGGGCTGAGCGCCACGATGTTCCTCAGCCTGACTGCGAGCGGGCGCTCCTCCAGCCACAGCACGACCATCGGCGGGACCTCGAGGGGCACCCCGGAACGGGGATCGGTGGTGGGATCGAGCTCGCGGAGCTCGACCTCGAGAGGGCCGCCACGGGCCCGCCGCTCTTCCAGGAAGGCCTGGACGGCCTTCCGCATACCGATCACCTTCGCTTCGCCTCCGTTTGGGACACGCCGAACGCCAGAACGGCGAACGGGCCCGGATATACGAACCTAGACGTGCTTCGCGCTCCGCGCCACTCGAACGTTCGTCCAACGCGGGCCGCTCCGCTCGATCTGATACACGTTGGGGCCGATGGATCGCCGCCTCGCGTACAAGAATCTCCGTACCGGCCTGATCGCCGCGGTCATCGGTCTGGTCGTGTTCGCCCTCTCGTGGGTCGTGGCACTGGTCTACTGATGGCGGCGGACGAGCAGCAGCGCGACAACGGCGCCGATCCGCCCGGCGAGCTCATCCACCTGCCCGGGCCCTCGTACCTGCCCGTCCTGACCGCCTTTGGTCTGACCCTGGCCGTCTGCGGGGTGGTGTTGTCGCTGTTCATGGTCGTGATCGGCCTGATCATCACGGTGGTGGCGGTGGTGCGCTGGATCCGGGAGACGCGCCGGGACATGGCCGAGCTCCCGCTCGAGCACCACTAGCCCACCCGCCCGGCCGCCACCGTGGACGCCGATCGGGTTCTTCTGTTCCGGCTCAACCGCTCGGGGCTCGCCCGGCGCGAGGCGCGGAGCCTCGCCGAGGCGGCCGCCTGCCCCGCCTCCGACTTCGCACGCGACGCGGCGCTCCTCGCCCTGGCGGCGCGGCGCGACGGGGTCACGCGTGCGACCTACAGCGAGGCCGCCGACGGCGACGCGCTCGTGCTGGCGCACGTCGTGCGAGGCGCGATCCACGCCCTCGCGCCGGACGAACTCGGGCTCTACGGCCGGGCGCTGATCTCGAACGATGACGACGAGCTGGGCGCACAGCTCGGCCAGCAGGTCCAGCGGCTCGCGGTCGAGAAGGGCTTTGCCCCCACCGCCGCGCTCACAGAGGTGGCTGAGGCCACCGGAGAGGCGCTGAGCGGAGGGAGCGTGCTCACCAAGAACGAGCTTCACGAGGAGCTGCGCCGGCGGGTGAGCGAGGACCTCATGCCCTGGTGCCGTGGCTGCAAGAGCCATCACGTGGCGCCGATGCTGTGGCGCTACGGGACGATCAGGGCCGGTGCGGTGCTCGACTCCGAGCGCCGCTACCGCGCCGGCAAGCCGGGACGCACTCCGGCCGCCGCGCAGGCGGTCGAGCGCTTCCTCCACTTCTACGGCCCGGCGACGGCCGGCGACTTCGCCGACTGGGCGGGCGTGGCAAGGCCCCACGCCGAGCGTCTCTGGTCGCGCGTCGAGGGCGAGCTGTCCGAGGTGGCGGTGGCGGGGCGGAGCGGCTGGCTGCTGCGCGCCGACAGCCGCGAGCTCGAGGCCCCCGCCGAGGCCGAGGGCCTTCGGCTGATCCCGCCGGGGGACCCGTACCTCCAGAAGCCCAACCGGGCGCTGCTCGCCCCCGACACGGCGCTGCGC
Source organism: uncultured Thermoleophilaceae bacterium (assembly GCA_963808545.1). Classification (GTDB taxonomy): domain Bacteria; phylum Actinomycetota; class Thermoleophilia; order Solirubrobacterales; family Thermoleophilaceae; genus JACVRW01. The sequence continues at coordinate 490,701 of CAWEGB010000011.1, forward strand.
AAGCGGCTCTTCCGCCCCGTGGCCAGCCCGGGAGCGGTGCTGCGTGACGGGCGGCTGGCCGGCCTGTGGCGGGCCAAGGCGAAGGGCAAGAAGCTCGAGGTCAGCGTCGAGAAGCTCGGCCGCCTGCGCAAGCCCGACCTCGAGGCCGAGGCTCAGCGCGTGGCGACCGTGCGCGGCGCCTCGGAGGCCATCCTCGTCGTCGGGTGAGCCTCAGCGCGGCGCGGCTTCGATGTCGGACGGCAGCTCGCTGGTGGCGCCGTCCGACACCCAGACTCGCACGATGTCGCGCATCGACAGCACGCCCCTCATGCGTCCCCCGTCGACCACGACGAGGTGGCGAAATCCGCCGCGGACCATCGCCTCGGCGGCCCGCTCGAGCGACCAGTCGGGCGCCGCGAAGGTGATCTGGGGCGAGAGATGGTCGGCCACCAGCTCCCGGTCGGGGTCCTGTCCACGGCCGACGGACTGCAACACGTCGCGCTCGGTGATGATGCCCGGCCCGGGCTGTTCCGGGTCGATTACGACGGCCGCGCCGACGTTGCGCTCGGCCATGGCGGTGGCGGCATCACGGAGCGAGTGACCGGGGTTCACGGTCAGTACGACCTCGCTCATCCCTGCCCGGACCTGCATGCGGACCCCCTTCGAGTACTCGTGACGATCAGCATAAGCAAATGTACCCGATGATCCGGTGGCCGCGCACGGTCGTACCAGGTTGTGAAATGCGCCAGTCGACCGTCTATCGCCGCTCAGAGCTCTATGAGGACGCCCTTCGCGTGATCGAAGAGGAGTACGCCAACGAAGAGCTGTCGCTCTCGCTCGTGGCCCACGAGATCGCCACTTCGCGTCGCCAGCTTCAGAGGTCGTTCTCCGAGGCCGGCAACACGAGCTTCCGGCGCGAGTTGCAGCGCATTCGCATGTCGCGCGCCGCGGAGCTGCTCCGCGAAGGCTCCCTCTCCGTGCAGGAGGTCGCCGCCTCCGTCGGCTACCGCCAGGCGGCCCAGTTCGCCAAGGCGTTCCGGCGCAGCCACGGCGCTCCGCCCTCTTCGTTCCGGGGATCCAGCGGCACGAACGGCGCCACCCAGCTGCACCCCGCCGCGGGTAGCAGGCTGGCCGCCTGAGACCGGCCCGCCGGCCCCTGAATAGCCGCCAATAGATGGCGCGACCCTGCGTCGCGTGCATCGGGTGGAGGCAATAGACTCGCGCGCCGTGAGCGAGAGGGAGCCGATCGCACAGGACACTGCGAAGGGTCCGCCCGAGTCCGACCCGCGCATCGAGGGCGAGAAGCACCCGGTGGGCCGGATGATGGCGATCGGCGTGATCGCGTCACTGATCGGCATCGGGATCTCCCTGCTGATCGACTGGTTCCCGGAGGACGCCTCCACCATCGCGGGAGACATCGACACCCTCTACGACGTCCTGCTGATCTGCTCGGTCCCGGTGTTCGTGCTGGTCATGACCATCGCCATCTATTCGGTGGTCCGCTTCCGGGCCAAGCCCGGCGACATGGGAGACGGTCCGCCGATCCACGGCAACACCAAGCTCGAGATCATCTGGGTGACGGTGCCGTTCGTCATGGTCACCGCGCTGGCCATCTACGGCTGGATCGTGCTGGACGACATCGAGGCCAAGCAGCCCGACGAGCTGGTGGTCAACGTCACCGGCCAGCAGTTCGCCTGGACCTTCGAGTACCCCCAGGAGAACGTCAACGCCAACGAGCTCGTCCTGCCGCTCGACCGCCCGGTGGACTTCAGGGTCCGCACCAAGGACGTGATCCATTCCTTCTGGGTGCCTCAGTTTCGCCTGAAGTCCGACACCGTCCCCGGCTTGACGACGCGCGTACGGGTCACGCCCGACCGGGTCGGAGACTGGTCGGTCGTCTGCACCGAGCTGTGCGGCCTCGGCCACAGCGCCATGCGGGCCAACGTGCGCGTGGTGCCGGAGGAGGACTACCTCGCGTGGGTCGAAGACCAGGGTGAGCAGGCCGAGGCGGAGGGCGGGGGTGGCGGGGGCGGCGACTCGGGCGGCTCCGGCGGGGGCGACTCGGGCGGCGGCGGACAGAGCGCCGGCGCCGAGGGCGAGCAGGTGTTCACCGCCACCGGTTGCGGCTCGTGCCACCAGCTCGCGGCCGCGGGCGCCGACGGCCAGGTGGGCCCCAGTCTCGACAACATCTCCGAGGCCGACGAAGCATCGATCGAGGAGTCGATCGTCGATCCGGGAGCCGTGCTCGTGGAGGGCTACGGCGACGGGATAATGCCCCAGGACTACCGCTCGCAGCTGTCCGCGGCCGAGCTCGACTCGCTCGTGAAGTACCTTCTGGAGGCTCAAGAATGACGTTGACGCACAGGCTCATCGCACCGGGCTGGTACCGCGCCGTTCTGGGCGTGGCCCTGGGCTTCGCCTTCGGTATGGGCCTCGTGCTGCTCGTGCGCTCGCTGTACGGCTACGAGCCGCTCTGGGACTGGGAAGCGATCATCACCGTCGGCGGGCTGATCGCCGCCCCGCTGGGCTTCCTGGTCGGCATCGGCTGCTTCGACTACTGGTTCCGCTGGGCCTCGGGCGCGCCCACGGTCCCCGAGGATCACTCGGGTCACGGCGCGTATTCGTGGAAGGACTACTTCCGCGTCAACACCGACCACAAGGTCATCGGCCTCCAGTACATCTGCACCACGATGTTCTTCTTCGTGGCGGGCGGGCTGATGGCCATGCTCATCCGCGCCGAGCTGGCCCAGCCGGGCACTCAGTTCGTGGACCCGAACACCTACAACGGGCTGTTCTCGGTCCACGCGTCGCTGATGATCTTCCTGTTCATCATCCCGGTGTTCGCCGGCATCGCGAACTACGTGCTCCCGCTGATGATCGGGGCGCCGGACATGGCCTTCCCGCGCCTGAACGCTCTGTCCTACTGGATGCTGCCGGTGGCGGGCACGATGATGATCTGCTCGTACTTCGCCGAGGGCGGCGCGTTCGCCACCGGCTGGACGGCCTACGCCCCGCTCTCCACCGAGGCTCCGCTCGGCCAGCAGTTCTTCACGCTGGGCGTCCAGTTCGCCGGCGCCTCGTCGATCGCCACCGCGCTCAACTTCCTGGTCACGATCATCACCATGCGCGCGCCGGGCATGACCTTCTGGCGCATGCCGCTGCTGGTGTGGGCCAACTTCACCACCTCGCTGCTGGTGGTCATCGCCACGCCCTTCATCGCCGGCTCACAGTTCTTCGTGCTGCTCGACCGCACGCTCGGCACCGAGTTCTTCGTTCCGGGCGCCAACGGGGACGTGCTCATGTACCAGCACGTCTTCTGGTTCTACTCGCACCCGGCGGTCTACATCATGATGCTGCCGGGCTTCGGGATCATCAGCGAGGTCATCTCCACCCACGCCCGCAAGCCGGTGTTCGGCTACCGGATGATGGCCTTCTCGCTGGTGGCGATCGTGATCCTCGGCTTCACCGTGTGGGCGCATCACATGTTCGTCTCCGGCATGCAGAGCTGGCTGCGCGTCCCGATGATGATCACCACGATGCTCATCGCCGTGCCCACGGGCATCAAGATCTTCTCCTGGCTGGCCACGCTGTGGCGCGGCGTGATCCACATGCGAACACCGCTGCTGTTCGCCCTGGGCTTCATCACCATGTTCACCCTGGGCGGGATCAGCGGGATCATGCTCGCGGTGGTGCCGTTCGACATCCACGTGTCGGACACGTACTTCATCGTCGCCCACATCCATTACGTCCTCTTCGGCGGCTCGGTGTTCACGATCTTCGCCGGGCTGTATCACTGGTTCCCGAAGATGACCGGGCGGATGTACGACGAGACGCTCGGGCGGATCCACTTCTGGCTGTCGTTCGTCTTCTTCAACCTGACCTTCGGCCCGATGCACTTCGTGGGCATCGACGGCATGCCCAGGCGGGTGGCCGACTACGCCGACCAGTTCGCCACCTGGAACGCGATCATCTCGGTGTCGGCGTTCATCTTCGGGCTCTCGTTCCTGATCTTCCTCTACAACATGATCGCCTCGTGGCGCCACGGTCCGGAGGCGCCCGGCAACCCCTGGCGCGCACACTCGATCGAGTGGCAGGTGTCGTCACCCCCGCCGGTGTTCAACTTCGACGAGATCCCGACCGTGGTCGGCGGGCCCTACGAGTACGGCGTCCCCGGAGCGGTGCACGCCGTGTTCAAGGAGCACAAGCCGGCGACGGTGCCCACGCCCGCCGGCGGGGGCGGCGCGCCACCGCCCACTGAGCCATGAAGCGCATCCTCGTAGTGGCCAACGAGACCGTGGCGGGCAAGCCCCTGATCGAGGCGGTCGAGCGTCATGCCGCCGACGACGAGATCGAGGTCCACGTGATCTCGCCCCAGAACGAGCCCAAGCACGGCTACGTCGTCCACGACGAGCACATCCGCGACGCGGCCGAGAACCGGCTCCGTATGACCATCGCCCTGCTGCGCGAGGAGGGCATCGAGGCCAGCGGCGAGATCATGGACCCCGATCCCTACTCGGCCGTTATGGACGCGCTCGGCGAGAGCGACTACGACGAGATCATCGTCTCCACCCACCCGGAGACCCGCTCAGGCTGGCTGAGGCAGGGGCTGGTCGACCGGCTGGCGCGCGCCACCCGGCGGCCCGTCGAGCACGTGATGGTGGACCTCGACAGCGAGCGGGACGACGTCAAGCGCACGCTCGTGGTGGCCAATCAGACGATGGGCGGCCCGGAGCTGCTCGACCGCCTCAAGTCCAAGGCGGGCGAGGAGCCACGGCGGTTCATCGTGATCGCCCCGCAGGCGGGCGGCAACGGCGACGCCGACGCCGAGGACGGCGCCGCGCAGCGCCTGGCCCACATGCTCGGCGAGCTCGAGTCCGCGGGCATCCAGGCCATCGGCCAGGTGGTGCACCCCGATCCCTACACGGCCATCCAGAACGCGCTGCAGTTCTACGGCCCCGACGACATCGTCATCTCGACACTCCCCGAGACGCGCTCCGGCTGGCTGCGCAACGATCTCATCGGCCGGGTGGAGGCCTCCACGGGCAAGCCGGTCGAGCACATCGTGAGCGACACGTAATGGAATCCGCCTCCGTAGCGGCCGGGCAGGTCGCCCACGACGACCACCACCACGGGCCGCCGCCGGCCAACGTCTCGTCCCGAGTCGAGGCCCAGTTCCTCGGGATGCTGCTCTTCATCATCTCGGAGATCATGCTCTTCGGAGCATTCTTCACGGCCTACTTCTTCATCCGGGTCGTGAACGAAGCGCCCTGGTTCCCCTTCGACGGCAACGAGCTGCCGGTGGCCGTGGCCGGGGTCAACACGGCCATTCTCGTGTCCTCGAGCTTCACCATGCACTGGGCCCTCGAGGGCGCGCGCAACGACAACCACCGCGCGATGAAGATCGGCCTCTTCACCACCGCGCTGCTCGGGCTCACCTTCCTCACGATCCAGATCAACGAGTACGTCCACATCGGCTTCCCGATCTCGGAGAACGCGCAGACCACGATCTTCTACTCGCTCACGGGGCTGCACGGAGCCCACGTGTTCGTCGGCCTCACGCTGCTGACCTTCGCCACGGTCCGAGCCTTCCGCGGACACTTCTCCTCCAAGGAGCACCGCGGCGTCGAGGTGCCGGGCATCTACTGGCACTTCGTCGACGTGATGTGGATCATCGTGTTCAGCTCGGTCTATCTCCTCTAGTGGGCCTTCTCGAGGCGTTTCCCCGGAAATGCGAGGTCCAGGGGACGCCAGGCAAGGACGCAGGGAGCCGGAATAGCAGCGCTATTTCGGCGACTGAGGACGCCGCATGGCGGTTCCTGGACCCGCAGTTTCGGGTGGAACGTTGAGAGAAGGTCCATTGGTCCGGCCGTGATCAATCCGCTGCGCTCCGAGCAGGATGCCTTTCGCTTCCTGATCTACGTCGTGGTCGTGGTGGCCGTTCTGCTGGCCATCGTGTTCGCCGTGCGCGCGCTGTCGTGACGCCGGCGGCGTTCGGAGCCGACCTCGAGCTCGCCGAGCGGGCGGCCCGGGCCGCGGCCGAGCTGCTGATGGACTACTACGGCCGCCCGCCGGAGGGCCTCGGCTCCAAGTCCTCGGCCACGGACCTGGTGTCAGACGCCGACCGGGAGGCCGAGCGGGTGGTCCGCGAGCTCCTGGCCGGAGAGCGTCCCGACGACGGCCTGCTGGCGGAGGAGGGCTCAGACGTCAGAGCGGCCAGCGGGCGGCGCTGGCTCGTCGACCCACTCGACGGCACGGTCAACTTTCTCTACGGGTTTCCCGCCTGGGCGGTGAGCGTGGCGCTGGAGGACGCCGAGGGCGCGGCCGTGGGGGTGGTGCTCGACCCCGTGGCCGACGAGTGCTTCACCGCGGTGCGTGGTGAGGGAGCCAGGCTGAACGGCACCCCGGCGTCGGTCACAGGTGAAACCGACCTGGGCCAGGCGATGGTGGCCACCGGCTTCTCCTACCAGACCGAGCGCCGAGTGCAGCAGGCCCACCTGCTCCTCGACGTGCTACCGCGCGTCCGCGACATCCGGCGCGCCGGGGCGGCCGCCCTGGACCTCTGCTACGTGGCCGCGGGGCGCGTGGACGCGTACTACGAGCGCGGCCTGAACGAGTGGGACTGGGCCGCAGGCCGGCTCATCCTCGTGGAGGCCGGCGGTGTGGTGGCCGACCTCGACGGCGACCCTCACGGCGTGGTGGGAGCGGCGACGATCGAGCTGCAGGAGGCGCTGCTCGCCCTGGTGCGCTGAGGGCGGCGCGCCCTGCGCTCCGCTCGTGCCTGCGCGGCGGGTCTGGGGGTGGTTCGATTGGCCGGGGAAGGGGTGGGGACCACCGTTCGACCCCGCAGCGAGCGGCCGGCTCAGCCGCCCGGATTCAGCAGATATTCGGTGAGCGTATCCAGCTGCTTGTCGCTCAGCCGGCCATCGTATGACGGCATCGCGCCGCCGAAGCCCTCGACCTGGAAGTCCTGGGGCTGCAGGATGGACTGGCGTACGTAGTCCTCGGCCGACGTGCCCGGCTGGCGGTCGCCCGCCGCCGCGGCCAGCTCGTCCAGGCTGGGTCCGATGTTGGCCTGGCTGCCGGCCGGGCCGAACGTGTGACAGCCGCCGCAGCCGGCCGCCGTGAAGATCTGCTCGCCGGTCTTGGCGTCGCCCAGGCCGGCCTCGGCGAGGGCGCCCTGATCTTCGCCCGAGCGCCCCGAGGCGTAGGCCACGTAGGCGGCCACGTCGGCGGCCAGCTGGCCCTCCACCAGCCCCGCCGGCATGGTGCTGCTCTTGCGGGGATGGGCGATCTGGGACTCGACTATCCCCTTGACCGTGTCGCGGTCCATCCCGTCGGACAGCGCCGCGGCGAAGGAATCGTCGAGGTTCGGACCGGTGTTGCCCTGGGTGCCCGCGCGGTTGAGCACGTGGCAGGAGCCGCACTTCTGCACGAACTGGGCCTTGCCCTCGGGCAGGTCGGCCTCCTCCTCACGGCCACAGGCGGCCAGCGGCAGCGCGACGAGCACCGCGCACAGCGCGGCCAGGAGCGGCTTTACCGTGTTCCGGGCGAGGCTCACGGGGCGCGTACATTATCCGCTACCGGGGTCGGACGGGGAAGGCTTTCGAGCTGTCCCTGACCCGCCAAGATCACGCCCTCGGCCACGCTTTCCCAGGCGAACTGGCGTGCCGATTCGGCGGCCAGGGCCGCCTTGGCGCGTTCGCGCTCGGCCGGCTCGACCTGCAGCCAGTCCACGAGCTTGCGGCCGATCTCCCGCACCGATCCGGGACCCACCTCGAAGGCCAGCAGCGGGCGCAGCTCCTCGTCCAGGCCGGGCGCCAGCCGCGCCGTGACCTCGGCCATCCCCGAGTGGTTGGCGGACAACGGGAACGCCCCGCAGGCGGCGGCCTCGGCCGCCACCATGCCGAAGGCCTCCGGGAAGGTCGAGGGCATGACCTGCGCCTCACAGGCCGGCAGCAGGTCGGGAAGGTCCTCGTGCTCGAGCCGCCCGGTGAAGTGGATCCGCTCCGCGGCGGCCGGCGCGGCGTCGAGCCATTCGGAGTCCACCCCGTCGAGGAAGGCGTTCAGGTACTTGAGCTCGCCCGTGGGTCCGCCCTCGAGCTCGCGGCCGCGTGCGGCCATGTCCCTCAGAGCGGCCAGGTCCTTGTTGCGCAGCGCCTCCACGAATCCGCTCAGAGCCTCGCGGTAGGTGCCGAAGCCCACCACCACCAGCCGAGCATCCGGCACCTTCGCCACCACCAGCGGCCAGGCGGCGAACAACAGGTCCACTCCCTTGGACACGATCAGCTTGCCCACGTAGCTCACGATCCGGTCACGGTCGGGGTCGAGCTGGTGGAGCGCCTCGGCCGCCCCTGCCTCCCCACCCCACGACGCGGCCGCGTCGTGGCCGAGCTTGACGGCCAGCCGCTCCAGGCCCACGGCCGGCTCGTCGTTCGGCCGGAAGGTGTGGATGTCCACGCCGGGCGGGCCGAGACGGGTGTGCTCAGGAAGGTCGCGCTCGTCGGACAGCACATCCCAGAGCGAGTGTCCCGTGTGGCTCGAGCCCACCAGCACGCCCCTGGCCGCGCGGATTCCCTCGAGGGCGTAGGGCAGAAAGCGCTCCTTGTTGGGCCGCACCGTGTACTCGAGCGCGCTGCCATGGACCTTGACCGCGTACGGGGCGCGATCGCGCAGACCGCGCGCCAGGATCACCGGCGCCATGACCAGGTGATTGGCCAGGGCCACGTCGGGTGTGGGCGCGGCCTCGACGGCGGCCACGTTGGCCGCCAGGTAGTGGTCGAGCTCCGCGTCGGTGAGGTCTGGGTAGGGCTTGGCGTCGAAACCTTCGTACTCGTCGGCGACGTAGAGCGGAAGGACGCGGCCGATGTCCGGCACATGCAGGGTCACCCCGTCGGGCGCCTCCCAATCCGGGTCCTGACAGAACAAGTGCACCTCGTGGCCGAGCCGGGCGAGCGCGCGGACCAGCTCGGCGTTGTAGATGTTGCTGCCCGTGCCGCGCATCAGGTAGCTGTGGAAGACCAGAATTCTCATCGTGCGCGGACGCTATACGGCGAGCGCGCGGTGCGTGCGAGCGGTCGTCTATCGTGTCCGCTCGATGCCTGCCCGCCAGAAGTACCGCCTGCGTGCCCGCTCCGACCGCGAGGTGATCCGCGAGGTTGAGCCTGGGCACACCTACGTGGACCACGAGTCGGGCGAGGAGCTGAAGGTCGTCGGTGCGCTGCTGCCGCTGGCACCGTCGCCCAGCGAGCTCCCCTACGCGGTGGAGAACCTGAGGATGTGCGGGTGTTCCCTCGAGCAGCTCGTACAGAAGGATCTGAACGACTGCCCGCACTGTGGCCGGCGCCTTCCGGCCGTCGACCGCTGAGGGCACTTCTCCCAGTCGTCCTCGCCCTGCTGGTCCTCGCGGGCTGCGGCGGCGACGACGAGAGCGCATCGGAGACCACTCCCACCCTCCCCGATCTCTCCGCCCCGCAGGGAGACCGTACGGAGACCACGGCGCCCGACACCACCACCGACACCGTGCCGGAGCCGGACCCCACCCCCACGGAGACGGTCCCGCCGTCCACGGGCGGGGGCACGCCGGCGCCCGAGACGGTGCCGCCCGCGGACACGCCCGAGAACGACGCTCCGCCCCCGGCCGACAGCCCGGCCGAGCGCTTCGAGGAATTCTGCAACGAGAACCCGGGCGCCTGCGGCTAGCGAGGAGCGCAGCCCGAGCGGTGGTCGGGCGAGCACCGCAGCCTCGGCGGTTCATGCTCAGTGGCGGTTCTAGGCGAGGCAGCCGAGCGCTTCGTCACGGGAGCTGAAGATGGTGAGGTGACCCACGAGTCCGGTCACCTGAAAAGGGCGCAGGATGCGCTCGCTGGGACAGACGAGCACCATGGCGCAGCGCCTGAGGTTCATATGGCGCAACGAGTTCATGATCACGCCGATCCCGGTGGAGTCCATGAAGGTCACGTCGCTGAGGTCGACCACCACGCCTCTCGCGCCCTCCTCGGCCAGCCCGAACAGGCGACTGCCCAACTTGGGCGCCGTGAGTGCGTCGATCTCCCCCCGGAGTGCGACGACATGGGTGTCCTCGTCGACTGGCTCGTCGACCAGGCCGAAGTCGATCACACCGGCGAACCTATCACGCGAGCAGGCGCAGGCTCGGCCGCGGGGGGCCCGCTTTCGGCTCAGATCTGGCGGTGGGTCGGCACCGGGGTGGTGGGCCGCCGTACCCGTGCCGGTGACGGGACGCGCGGCTCGACGCCGCGGCGCCTGTGGGGACGCGCCGGACCTGAATGCTCGCGGTCACGGCCGCGCCCAAGGCCCCAGCGGCCGAGCGGAAGGCGGATGCCGTCTCCGCCCGGGCCGTCGTCACGGGGCTGCGGACCCGGTCCCTCGCCGCCGCCGCCGTCGTCACCGCGCGAGTCGTCGTCGTCGTCGCGCAGCCGGAAGAACCAGATCAACCAGACGATCAGCAGGCCGACGTCGAAGATCCGGAACCCGACCATGAAGATCCACCCCTGAGTGGACACCGAGTCGATGCTACCGCGCCCGGCGCGCCGGGAGAAGAGGCTCCGCGCCTATTCGTCTTCTTCAGGCGTGGTGGGCCGGTTGTCGGGGATGTAGGTGGCCGTGTAGAGCAGCCGCGCCTTCGTGTAGGTGCAGCCGAACCTCACGACCTCGCGCAGGTCCTCGAGTGCGAACTCGCGCAGGCTGCGCGGGGGCTCGCAACTGCCCTTGGCTCTCGAGGAGCGCCACCAGTCGGACTTGGTGAGGTTGATCCCGAGCATCGGCGCCCAGGTGGGCACCGTGAGCGCGATCCAGTTCCCCTTCTTGACCCGCAGGGGACGATCGATCACGAAGGTCGGGCTCGACCCGAAGTACTCGTCCACCTCGTACAGCTCCGACTGCTGGACGAGCCGGTGCTCCAGGCGGGTCTTGCGCTTGTCGCCGCGCCGCAGCACGGACAGCTGAACTCCGGCCGGAGAGCCGTAGTTGTCGTTGAAGAACGTGGACTGCTCGGCCGTCGGCGCCGCCAGCGTGACCGTGAAGGCGGTGATGTAGCCGTCGCGCCGGATGTAGTAGGGATTCTTCGGCCCCCCGGAGGACCGTCCCTGGTAGCCGGTGACCCGCACCACCGCCACGCAGGGGTCGGCCGGGCAGCTCGCGTTTGCCGGATCGGCGGTAGCGCCGAGCTCGACGATGCGGGCGGATGCACCCGACGGGAGCACCAGGGCTACCGCCAGCAGGGATGTGAGCAGGAAGATTCGCTTCATGACCAGGGGTGAAACACCCTGTCCGTCGATGAGTTGCGGCGTCCTACTTGTACCTATAGGTGATCCGCCCGCGATCGAGGTCATAAGGCGACAGCTCGATCTTGACCCTGTCGCCCGGGAGGATGCGGATGTAGTGCCTGCGCATCTTCCCCGAGATGTGGCCGAGTACCTCGTGCCCGTTGTCGAGAGACACCTTGAACATCGTGTTCGGGAGGGCCTCCACGATCTCGCCCTCCATTTCGATCTTCTCTTCCTTGGGCACAGCAGGCGGCGCGCTCAGATGGCGCGTACGTTCACCGCCTTGGGACCTTTGTCGCCGGTCTCCTCCTCGTACTCGACCTTGGAGTTCTCGGCCAGCGACTTGAAGCCCTGTCCGTCGATCCCCGTGTAATGGACGAACAGGTCACGGTCGCCGTCATCCGGCGTGATGAACCCGTAGCCCTTCTCGTCGTTGAACCACTTAACGGTTCCGGTAGGCACGAAATGCCCCTTCCTGCTTGTGCCCGGCCGGACCGGCAATAACGCGAATCCTGTACCACGGCACCTGCATGTTCAACTACGCCGGACTAGCAGGCCGCGCGCACCGCCCCAGCCGGCCCGTACAGGACGGGACGCTACCAGCCAAGCGCGCTGGAAGGGGTCAGCGTCCCTCGAAAGTCGCGTGGCCGGGCCCCTGCGCCAGGAACTCCTTCACGGCCTTCTGCAGATCCTCGGTCTCGAAAAGGGGCGCCGCGATCTCGGCCGTGCGGGCATCGGCGCCGCGTACGCCGTCGTCGAGAGTGGCCCGGACGATCCTCTTGGTCGCCGTGTGGGCGAGCGTCGGCCCGGCGGCCAGGCGGCGGGCGAAGCGCAGTGATTTCTCGTCCAGCTCGCCGTCGGGCAGCACCCGGTTGATCACGTTCCAGCGCTCCAGCGTCGCCGCGTCGTAGACGCCCGCGCTCATCACGAACTCGCGCGCCCGGGCCGGGCCCGCGCGCTCGGCCATGCGCTGGGTGCCGCCCATCAGCGGCGTGAGCCCCACCACCGCCTCCACCAGCCCGAAGCTGGCCGACTCGGACGCCCAGATCATGTCGCAGGCGAGGGAGAGCTCCAGGCCTGCTGTGAGGCAGAGACCGTGCACCGACGCGAGGGTGGGAAAGGGCAGGTCCTCGATCTGGTGGGTGATCTCCTGCAGGCCGGCGGTGAACTGCTCGGCCTGCGCGCTCGTCAGCCCGTCGAACACGTTGACGTCGGCGCCGCCGGTGAAGTACTCGCCCTCGGCGCGCACGAGCAGAGCGCGCAGGTCCTCCGTGGCGCCGAGCACCGCCTGGATGTCGCGCACCATCTCGTCGCCGAACAGATTGAGCGGCGGGTCGTCGATGACCAGGATCCCGAGGTCACCGTCGCGCTCGAGGCGCGCCCGCTCAGCCACCGCGCAGCTCCTTCGCAATCCGCGCCAGCTCGTCGCCCTCCGGCGTGCGCGGCTGCGCGGGCAGCCTGAGCGGGTCGTCGTCATAGCGCGGGATCACGTGCACGTGCAGGTGAAAGACGGTCTGCCAGGCGGCCGGCTCGCAGCAGTTGAGCAGGTTGACCCCGGCCGCCCCGAGCCGCTCGCGCATGGTCAGCGCCAGCCGCTTGGAGGCGAGCGTGGCCCGGCTGAGGTCCTCCTCGGGCGCCTCGTAGAGGTTCTTGGAATGGTGCCGCGGAATCACCAGGGCGTGGCCGCGCGTCCACGGGTTGATGTCCATGAAGGCCAGCGTGTGCTCGTCCTCCTGGACGATCTCGGCGGGCAGTTCGCCCGCCACGATCTTGCAGAAGATGCAGTCGTCCGCCATGGGGCAACAAAGTATTGGGTTGGGCTCGCGGGACGCCGCCCGCTCGCCGTCCCGGTCAGAGCCAGCCGGAGCGCTTGAAGCGCCAGAACAGGAACAGGCAGGCCACGGCCATGACGCTCAGCACCAGCGGGTAGCCGAAGGTCCAGGACAGCTCCGGCATGTGCTCGAAGTTCATGCCGTAGATGCCGGCGAGCATCGTGGGCACGGCGACGATGGCGACCCAGGCCGAGATCTTGCGCATGTCGTCGTTCTGTCGCACCGAGACCTGCGGCGAGGTTGGCGTGAAGGCTCGACGCGAGCAGGTCGCGCATGGCGTCGAGCTGGTCGCGCATGCGGATCAGGTGGTCGTTGACGTCGCGGAAGTAGTTCCGGATCTCCGGATGCACCTGGTCGTAGTGCCCCGCGGCGATGCGGTCGAGCGGATCTACGAGCGGCGACGGCGGCCCGGCGGAACTGCGAGCACCTCGCGCTGGAGCCGGTAGACGCGCTGAGCGGGATTCGTACGGCCTTCGGAGAAGAGCTCAGCCTCCACTTCGTCGATGTCGTTCTCGAGTCCCTCGATGGCCGGGGCGTAGTCGTCCACCACCCGGTCGAGAATCGCGTGCAGCACCGCGCCCGGGCCGCGCTTGAGCCTGGCCTGATCGTGTTCGAGATCGTCCCGCACCTGCATCAGCGCGCTGCCCTCGCCGTGGCGCACGGTAATGAGGTAGTCGTCGCCCGAGGAACACGAGCAGCTCGCCGAGCTCGATCACCTCCTCGGGATCCACGTAGCGCGCGGTCTTGAGCACCAGGAAGACCATGTCGCCGTAGACCTCCACCTTCGGGCGCTGGTGGGCCTCGATGGCGTCCTCCACGGCCAGCGGATGCAGGTGGAACTCGCGCGCGAGCGAGTCGAACTCCTCGGCCGTCGGGCTCGTACAGCCCGATCCAGACGAAGTTGCCGGCCTCCACGGCGCTCCTGATAGGCGTGCTCGAGCTCGACGTCGCCGTCGCGGCGCTTGCCGTCCTCGTAGATGGCGCAGTCGACGATCACCGGGCGGGATTGTCGCGCAGGGCCCGCGCAAAGGCGAGCGCCTGGTCGCGGCTCTGCACCTCGCCCGAGTAGGCGGCCTCGGCCAGCGCCGCCAGCAGCCGGCCGACCTCGGGCCCCGATTCGAGCCCCAGCTCCCGGACCAGCTCGTCACCGCGCAGGGGAGGTTCCGGCGGGCCCTGCTCGCGCCAGTCGAGCGCGGCGTCGAGCAGCAGCTCGGCCAGCTCCATATGCGCCGCGATGGCCTGATCGGCCTTGCGCCCGCGTGTGGCCAGCCGGTCCGCGCAGGAGAGCAGGGTGACCTCCACCGACACCGGCGAGGTGCGTTCGAGGTAGCGGTAGACGGCGCGCCGGTCGAGCGGCCGCTCGTGCACCAGGAAGCCGAGCACGAGGTGGTGGCGGGCCAGGGCACCGAGGAACCCGGCCAGCTTCGCGCTCGTGCGCAGCCGCCGCGACACTCCCTCGATCATCTCCTCGCCGAGCCGGTCGTGACCGATGAAGGTGACCCGTCCGTCGTCGCGCACCGCGTGGGTGGCGGGCTTGCCGACGTCGTGCAGGAGCGCGCCGAAGCGCAGCGCCTGCCCGCGGGTGAGCTCGTCGGCCAGGGGCTCGTCGAGTACGGCGCGCAGGCGCCCCTCGGCCTCCGCCTCGAGCTCGAGCAGGCGCTCCAGCACCTCGATGGTGTGGCCGTAGACGTCGAGGTGGTGGTAGTGGCTCTGCTCCACCTCGTGAAGGTCGGCCAGCTCGGGGAGCACCGCGCGCGACAAACCGAGCCGATCGGCCAGTGCCAGCCCGTGTAGCACGCCCGGCGCGAGCACGAGCCGCCGCAGCTCGGCGAACACCCTCTCGCCCGCGGCGTCCGCCACTCGTGGGGCGGCGTGGATCGTGAGCCGCGCGGTCTCAGGGTCGGGCTCGAAGCCCAGCTCGGCAGCAAAGCGGGCCAGCCGCAGCGGGCGCAGCGGATCGGCGTCGTAGGCCGCGGGGCCGAGCACCCGCAGGACGCCGGCGTCGAGGTCGGCGCGGCCCGAGTGCGGATCGATCAGCTCGCCAAGCTGCCCGATCCGGCCGGCGCCCTCGGCAAGGGCCTGGGCCGAGGAGCCGGCAAGGGGTCGCGCCATCGCGTTGACGCTGAAGTCGCGGCGGGCCAGGTCGTCCTCGATGCCGCCGCCCTGGAGCGGCGACAGGTCGAACACGCGACCCACGCGGCGGTCGATCACGCGCCAGGCGCCGAAGCTCTCCGACAGCCGGAACACGGGACCGCCAAGGTGGGCGCCCAGCGCGCGAGCGGTGGCCTCGTGGTCCGCCTCCACGACGACGTCCACGTCGGTGACCTCACGCCCGAGCAGGTCGTCGCGAACGGCGCCGCCGACGATCCAGGCCCGGCTCACCGGAAGTGCTCGCGGCGCACCCGCGCCAACAGCCCGCAGGTCACCTCGTAGTTGATCGTCTCGAGCGCCTGCGCCACCTCCTCGGCCAGTATGCGCTCATCTCCCTGGGTTCCGATCAGCACGACGTCGTCACCGACCTCCACACCGGTGTCGGGGCCGAGCTCGACGGTGATGTTGTCCATGCTCACGTTGCCCACCGACGGATGGCGGCGCCCGCCGATCAGCACATCGTGACGGTTGGAGAGCCTGCGGCGCCAGCCGTCGCCGTAGCCGATCGGCACCGTGGCCACCCAGGTCGGCGCCGGCGCGCGCCAGCTGCGGCCGTAGCCGGCGCTGTCCCCTGCCTCGAAGCGCTTGACCGTGGCCACGTAGGAGTGCAGTGACAGCGCCGGCTCGAGAGCGTGGTCCGCCGGGTCGGCGCCGAACGGGTCCATGCCGTAGACGGCCACCCCGCAGCGCACCATGTCGAAGCGCGTCTCCGGCTCGCGCAGGGCCGCCGCGCTGTTGGCGGCGTGCACGCGCACGTCGTCGCGGCCCACCTCCTCCACGAACTCCCGGAAGCTCTCGAGCTGGCGCGGGAAGAGATCGTCGTCCAGCTCGTCGGCGGTGGCGAAGTGCGTCATCAGGCCGACGACGTTCGGGCGCCTCGCCAGCTCGACCGCCCGCGCGCGGTCGTTGGTCCCGAGGCGGCCCATGCCGGTGTCGAGCTTCACGTGCACTCGCGGCGCGACCTCGGCCACCTCGTCCGTCCAGGCCACCACGTCGGCGCCGGCGGCGACGGCCGTCTCGAGCTCCGCCCGGCTGAGCGCCCCCATCACCAGCACCGGGACGTCGATGCCGCCGTCGCGCAGCGTGGCCGCCTCCGCTGCCGTGGCCACCGCCAGCCAGGTGGCCCCGCCCCGAAGCGCCGCCCGGGCCGTCTCGAGCGAGCCGTGGCCGTAGCCATCGGCCTTGACCACCGCGCACAGCTCGCCCGGCAGCCGGGCGCTGTTGCGCTCGATGGCCCCGACGTCGATGCGAGCCAGCGCGCGCTCGGACCCGCTCACGCCGCGAGGGCGCCCAGCACGTCCACACGCGTGACGACGCCCACGAGCCGCCCGTCCTCGACCACCGGCAGCCGGTTGTGCCCGGTGTCGTGGATCAGCCGCGCGGCCTCGCGCACCGTCGTATCCGGGGCCACCGAATCCGGATCGCGGGTCATCATGTCCGCGGCCTTGGAGGCGAACGCCTTGCGCAGGCGATCCTCGAAGCGCCCCAGCGGCTCCAGGAAGACGGTGCCCCCGAACAGGTTGATGTAGTGCGGGATGTGGAGGTCGCCCTGGTCGTCGGGCAGGATCAGATCGGCCTCGGTCACGATCCCCACCAGCTTGCGGTCGTCGTCGATCACCGGTAGGCCGGGCAGCTCGTTCTCGCGCAGCGTACGCACCACGTCCTCGACCGGCGTGTCGGGCTGCACGGTCTCAGGCGTGCGATCCATGATCTCAGCGATGGTCTCCGCCATGGGTGGCGAAGATAGCGGGCCGCGACCCGCGGGGATCAGCCGCGTCCGGTGAGCCCGCGCGGCAGCGAGCCGATCACGTCGCCGGCCATCACGTGGTCCGCGCCGATCTCCTCCGCCGCGGCCCGGCCGGCCCGGGCGTGGGCCAGCGTGCCGAGCGCGGCCGCCTCGAATGCGCCGAGGCCCTTGGCCAGCAGCGCGCCGATCAGGCCCGAGAGCACGTCGCCCGTCCCCGCGGTGGCCAGCGCCGGGGTGGCTCCCGGGCTGATCGCGGTCTCCCCCTCGGGTGCCGCGACGATCGTGTCGTCGCCCTTCAGCAGCACCACGCAGCCGCTGCGCTGCGCCGCCTCGCGCGCGTAACGGAGGCGGTGAGCCGCGATCTCCGCGGAGTCGAGGCCGAGCAGGCGGCCGAGCTCGCCCTCGTGGGGCGTGAGCACCGTGGGGGCGCTTCGGCCCTGCAACAGCTCGGGCCGTCCGGCGTGGGCGTTGAGCCCGTCCGCGTCCACGAGCAGCGGGACGGCCACCTGGGACGCAACCGCCCGAGCGAACTCGCCCGCGCTGTCGGTCCGGCCGAGCCCGGGTCCGAGCACGAGCGCGCCGGCGCGCTCGGTCATCTCCACCACGGTGTCCACGCCCGCCCGGCAATGCGCGCCGTCGTCGTCGGGCAGGCCGCGACTCATCTGCTCGAGCAGCCGCATGTCCAGGGCCGCCTGGGCCGGCGCGGGCACGGCCACCTGCACGTAGCCGGCGCCCGCTCGCGACGCGGAGCGCGCCGCCATCGTGGGCGCTCCGGTGAGACCGGCCGAGCCGCCCGCCACCACCACCACGCCCGACGCGAACTTGGAGCCGCCGCGCTCGCGGCGTGGGTACAGGTCGAGCACGCGCTGGGCGATCAGGCCGGCCGATTCAGGGCCCGGCGCCCCGCGTGGAATCCCGATCTCGACCACTTCCACCCGGCCGGCGTGCTCCTTGCCCGGGTCGACATACAGCCCCACCTTGGCCGCGTGGAAGCTGGCGGTGACCGTCGCCCGGATGGCCGGCCCCTCCACCTCGCCGCTGCTCGCGTTGACGCCCGAGGGGACGTCGCAGGCCACCACGGGCGCCTCCAGGTCGTTGATCGCGCCGATCGCGGAGGCCAGCGGCTCGCGCGCCGTGCCCTCGAAGCCCGTGCCGAGCAGGGCGTCGAGCACCACCCCGGAGCGCTGGAGTCGCTCGGGCGCGAACGGCTCGGGCGGCGGCCCCGGCAGTCGCTCGAGATTCGCGCCGGAGTCACCGTGCAGGTCCTCGAGCGAGACGGCGGCGAGCACGTCGACGTCATAGCCGTCCTCACGGAGAAGGCGCGCGGCCACGAGGCCGTCGCCGCCGTTGTTGCCCTTGCCCACCACCACGCGCACCGGTCCCGAACCGGCCGCCCCAGCCGTGGCCCGGGCCAGCCCGGCGCCCGCCCGCTCCATGAGGTCGAGCGAGGGCACCCCCTGCTGCTCGATGGCCCAGGCGTCCACCGCCCGCATCTCGGCGGCTTCGTAGAGCGGATCGAGCCAGCCCCTCACGGCCAGACTGACTGACAAAGTTTGAAATCTGTCATCGCTTCAGCTACCTTCCCAACCATGCAAACGCGAACACTCGGCAACGACGGACTCAACGTATCGGCCATCGGCCTCGGATGCATGGGCATGTCCGACGTGTATGGATCGGCGGACGAAGAGGAGGGCATCGCCACCATCCACGCGGCCATAGACGCCGGCGTCACGCTGCTCGACACGGGCGATTTCTACGGCATGGGCCACAACGAGATGCTGATCCGGCGCGCTCTGCGCGAGGGCGACCGCGACAGGGTTCAGCTGAGCGTCAAGTTCGGCGGCATGCGCGACGTCGACGGTGCCTTCATCGGCTTCGACACGCGCCCCCTGGCCGTCAAGAACTTCCTCGCCTACACGCTCCGGCGCCTCGGCACCGACCATGTGGACATCTACCGGCCTGCCCGCCTCGATCCGGCCGTGCCCATCGAGGAGACCGTGGGCGCCATCGCCGAGCAGGTGGAGGCCGGGTACGTCCGGCAGATCGGGCTTTCCGAGGTTGGCGCCGATACGCTGCGCCGGGCCCATGCCGTGCATCCGATCGCCGACCTGCAGATCGAGTACTCGCTCATCTCGCGCGGCATCGAGGACGAGATCCTGCCCACGTGCCGCGAGCTGGGCATGGGCGTGACCGCCTACGCCGTGCTCTCCCGTGGGCTGATCAGCGGCCACTGGTCGCGCGAGCGCTCGAACGACGCGCAGGACTTCCGCAGCCACTCGCCGCGCTTCAGCGACGAGAACCTCGACCGCAACCTCGAGCTCGTCGAGCGCCTGCGTGAGGTGGCCGACGACACGGGAGCCAGCGTCGCCCAGGTGGCGATCGCCTGGGTCCTGTCCCGCGGCGAGGACATCGTGCCGCTGGTGGGCGCCCGCCGCCGCGACCGCCTCGACGAGGCCCTCGGCGCACTGGACGTCGAGTTGAGCGACGACGACCTGTCGGCCATCGAGCAGGCGATGCCCGGCGACGCGGCCGCGGGCGACCGCTACGACGAGAACCAAATGGCCATGCTCGACAGCGAGAGGAAGTCCACCAGCGCCGCATGAGCGAGACGGCGGCCACCGGAACGGCGCTCACGCCGGAGCGCGTGCTCGAGGCGGCGGAGGACGTCCTCCGCCGCTACGGGCCCGCGAAGGCCACCGTGGTCGACGTGGCGCGAGCGCTCGGCGTAAGCCACGGCAGCGTGTACCGCCACTTCGCCAGCAAGGCGGAGCTGCGTGACGCGGTGGCCGAGCGCTGGCTTCACCGGGTGTCGGCACCGCTGGCGGAAGTTGCGGCCGCCGACGCGCCGGCGCCCGAGCGGCTGCGGCGCTGGCTCGACCTGCTCATGGCCACCAAGCGCAGCAAGGTGCTCGACGATCCGGAGATGTTCGCCACCTATCACCAGCTCGCGGCGGGCGCTCGCGACGTGGTGGCCGCGCACGTGGACGAGCTGGCCGGGCAGCTCGGCCGGATCGTGGCCGACGGCGTGGAGCGGGGCGAGTTCGAGACCGACGATCCTGCCGCGGCGGGCCGGGCCGTGCTCGACGCCACCGCCCGCTTCCACAACCCGGCCAACGCGGCGGACTGGAGCGATCCGGGCATCGACGAAGCGTTCGAGCGAGTCTGGGCGCTGCTGCTCGACGGCCTGCGCCCGCGCCCCTGAGGGCGGGTCAGTCGACCACGGCCACGGCGCCGGCGGTGGTATCGGTGTGGGTGAGTGAGATACGGGCGCTCACGCCCTGCTCGAGCGCGCGCCGGGCGGCGGCACCGCTCAGGTTCACCTGCGGCGCCGCTCCGGTGGCCACCACCTCCACGTCGCGAAAGCTCCAGCCGGTCAGCCCCAGCGCCTTGGCCACCGCCTCCTTGGCGCAGTAGCGCGCCGCCAGGTGCATCACCGGACGGGCCCGCCCCGCCGCGTAGGCTCGCTCGGCGTCGGTGAACAGCCGCTCGGCCAGCGCCGGCCTGCGCTCGAGCGCGCGCTCCAGGCGATCGATCTCGAGCAGGTCGATGCCGACCCCGGCCATCGGCTCCTACTCGACGGTGACGGTCTTGGCGAGGTTGCGCGGCTGGTCCACGTTGAGGCCGCGCGCGCGGGCGATCCGGTAGGCCAGGAGCTGCAGCGGAATCACCGCCAGGAGCGGCTGCAGCATCCAGTCCGTGCGGGGCACCTCCACCACCTCTTCGGCGTGCTCGGCCACCCGCCCGTTGCCCTCGGTGGCCACGGCCACCACGTGCGCCCCGCGGGCGCGCACCTCGGAGATGTTCGAGAGCATCTTGTCGAGCACAGGGGAATCGGTGGCCACGCAGACCACCGGCGTGCGCTCGTCGAGCAGAGCGATCGGGCCGTGCTTCATCTCCCCGGCCGCGTAGGCGTCGGTCGGGATGTATGAGATCTCCTTGAGCTTGAGCGCCCCCTCCAGGCAGATCGGCAGCCCTACGTGCCGGCCCAGGTAGAGGAAGAAGCCGGCGTCCTTCCAGTGCTCGGCCATCTCGCTGATCGGCTCGTCGCACTCCGCCACCAGACGGGTGATGAGGTGAGGGAGCTCCCGCAGCTCGTGGCACAGCCGGCGCATGACGTCGGGCTTGAGCGACTCGTGCACCTGAGCGAGCTTGAGCGCGAACAGGTACATCGCCGCGGCCTGGGCGACGAAGGTCTTGGTGGCGGCCACCCCGATCTCGAGGCCCGCGCGGGTGAACAGCACGCCGTCCGAGTCGCGGGTGGCCTGGCTGCCGATGATGTTCGTGATCGCGAGCACCTTGGCGCCACGCTCGCGAGCGAGGCGCATGGCGGCCAGCGTGTCGGCGGTCTCGCCCGACTGGGAGATGCCGATGACCAGATCGCGCTCCGAGAGCACCGGGTCGCGGTAGCGGAACTCGGAGGCGATGTCCATCTCCACCGGTCGCCGCGCCCAGGTCTCGATCGCGTAACGCCCGACCAGACCGGCGTGGTAGGAGGTTCCGCAGGCCACGATCACCACCCGGCGCACGTCCTTGAGGAACTCATCGGACAGTCCGATGTCGCCGAGGTCCACCACCCCGTCGCCCAGCCGGCCGGCCACGGTCTCGGCCACGGCGTCGGCCTGCTCGTGGATCTCCTTGAGCATGTAGGTCTCGTAACCGCCCTTCTCGGCCTGCTCGAGGTCCCAGTCGACCTCGTCCACCTCGCGGCTGATCTCGCTCCCGTCGGGAGCGAGGAAGCGCGAGCCCTCGGGCGTGATGGCCACGATCTCACCGTCGTGTACGAGCTGAACGCGCTGAGTTTCGTCCAGGAACGCCGGGATGGCCGAGGCGATGAAGCTCTCGCCCTCGCCGAGACCCACCACGAGCGGGCACTCCTTGCGCGCGCCCACCAGCACGCCGGGGGCGTCGGCCGACATGGCGACGAAGGCGTAGTGGCCGCGCAGGTCGTTGTAGGCGAGCCGCACCGCCTCCACCAGATCGCCCTCGAAGTGGTGGGCGATCAGGTGGGCCACGACCTCGGCGTCGGTCTCGGAGCTGAACTCGGCGCCCTCGGCCCGGAGCCGGTCGCGCAGCTCGGTCCAGTTCTCGACGATGCCGTTCAGCACGATCTGGAAGCGCCCGGAGCTGTCGGAATGGGGATGCGCGTTGGCCTCGGTCACGCGACCGTGGGTGGCCCAGCGCGTGTGCCCGACGCCGGTGGAGCCGTGCAGGTGGCCGTTGGAGGCCGCCACGGCCGCCCGCAGCTGGTCGAGGTTGCCCACGGCGTGCACGCTGCCGACCGTGCCGTCGTTCACCAGCGACAGCCCGGCAGAGTCGTAGCCGCGGTACTCGAGCCGCCCGAGACCGGCCAGCAGCAGGTCGCGGCACTCACGGGGGCCTACGTATCCGATGATTCCGCACATTTGGGGGTCCTTTAGCCTAGTTCGGACTGCGCGAGGTCCGCCAGTCTCTGGGCGATGGCGTGCGCCTGAACCTGCTCCGGCGCCTCGACCATCACCCTGAGCAACGGTTCGGTGCCCGACGCCCTTACGAGCACCCGGCCGTTGCCGTCGAGTTGACGCGACTCCTCCTCGACGGCCTCCCAGAGCGATTCGGCCTGCTCGATGGCCGAGCGGTCGCGCACCCGCACGTTGACCAGGCGCTGGGGCAGCTTGGCCATCGCGTGGCGCTCGGCCAGGTCCGCGCCGGCGAGCGCCTCGAGCGTCAGGAGAGCGGCGGCGACTCCGTCCCCGGCGGGTACGAAGCCCGTGTCGATGATGTGGCCCGACTGCTCGCCGCCCAGGCTCCAGCCGCGGCGGACCAGCTCGGACAGCACGTGCCGGTCACCCACGGCCGTCGTGGCCACCTCGATGCCGGCAGCCTCCATCGCCCGGTGAAAGCCGTAGTTGGTCATCACCGTCACCGCCACGCCGTCGCCGGCCAGGCGGTCGTGGCTGCGCAGGTGCAGCGCCGCCAGCGCCAGCAGCTCGTCCCCGTCGACCACGTCGCCGTTCCGGTCCACCGCCAGTACGCGGTCCCCGTCCCCGTCGAAGGCGAACGCGATGTCGTGGCCGGCGATCCGCTCGGCCAGCGCCTCCACGTGGGTCGAGCCGCAGCCGAGGTTGATGTTGCGCCCGTCCGGCTCGACGGCGACGGCGTCGACGTCGGCTCCGAGCCGTCGGAAGATCTCCGGGGCCACCCGGTGGGTGGCGCCGTTGGCGCAGTCCAACAGCACCCGGAGCCCGGACAGGTCGAGCCCGGAGAAGCGCAGCTCGAGCTCGCGCAGGTAGTCGCCCGGCGCGCCGTGGAGCTCGCGGACCCGGCCGATGTGAAGGCCGTTGCCGGATTCCACCCGCGCCTCGATCTGCTCCTCCTGCTCGTCGTCGAGCTTCATGCCCTCCGGGCCGAAGAACTTGATGCCGTTGTCCTCGTACGGGTTGTGGGACGCCGACACCACGACGGCCATGTCGAAGCCGTAGCGACGCACGAGCAGCGATGCGCCCGGGGTGGGCAGCACGCCGCCGAGCAGGGCGTCGCCGCCGCCCGCGGCGATCCCGGCCGCCAGCGCGGCCTCCAGCATCTCGCCGGACTCCCGGGTGTCGCGAACGATCAGTATCTGTGGAGCCTCGGCCGGGGAGACCTCGGCCGCCGCGCGTCCAAGGGCAAGAGCCAGATCGGCGGTCAGGAACTCTCCCGCGACCCCGCGGACTCCGTCGGTGCCGAACAGCCCCACCTGCGGCTAGCGCTTTGAGAACTGCGGGCGCTTACGGGCCTTCTTGAGACCGGCCTTCTTGCGTTCCTTGACGCGCGGGTCGCGCGTGAGATAGCCGCGGCGCTTGAGCTCGCCACGCAACGTGGGATCGGCCTCCACCAGCGCACGGGCGATCCCGTGGCGCAGAGCCGTGGCCTGGGCGGAGACGCCACCGCCGTGGATGCGCGCCACCACGTCCATGCGCGCCTGGTTGCCGGTGGCCTCGAGCGGCTGGCGGGCCATGCGCTGCAGGCGCACGCGCGGGAAGTACTCGTCGAGGTGGCGGCCGTTGACGCTGTAGCTGCCCTCGCCCGGACGCAGAATCACGCGGGCCACCGCTCGCTTGCGCTTGCCGGTGGCGGGGTAGCGCGCGTCGGCGGCGAGATCGAGTGGCGTGGGGGCCACCTCGTCGGTGGCAGACCCGTCGGCGCCCGCCTCGCCCTCGGCCTCGCCGTCGCCGGGTGCACCCTCTTCGTACTGGGCGTACTCGGCGAACTCGCCCTCGGCCGGTCGCTGCTCCTCGAGCACCAGGTCAGGCTCGAGGTGAGCTCCGGGAATCACCTCGGCCTCGTCGGAGGCGTCGGCCTTCGCACCGCGACGAGCATCCGGACGCGGGCTCTCGGCCTCCTCGACGGAGGCTTCTTCCTCCGCGGTCTCGGTCTCCGCTTCGTCGCCGGCTTCGTCGCCCGCAGGTTCGCCCTCGGCCTCCGGGGCCTGCCCGGCGGCCTGCGCCAACTCCTCCACGCCCCCGATCTCCGGACCGGGGTGCTCCTCGCCGGCGGTGTCCGGCGCCTGATCCTCCGGAGCGCCCGTGGCGTCCTCGGGGGCCTCCTCCTCGGGAGCCTCCCCCTCGGGCTGCTGCGGGTCTTCGGTCATCGGGCGAGTACCTCCATCGGCTCGGGCTGCTGTGCGACATGGGGATGATCGGGACCGGCGTACACCTTGAGCTTGCGCAGCTGAGCCCGGCCCAGCTTGTTGCGAGGCAGCATGCCCTTGACCGCCAGCCGGATGACCTCCTCCGGGCGGCGGTCGAGCATCTCCTGCAGGGTGCGGCTGCGCAGGCCTCCCGGATAGCCGGAGTGGCGGTAGTAGCGCTTCTCCGCAAGCTTGTTGCCGGTGACCGCGATCTTCTCGGCGTTCACGACGATCACGAAGTCGCCCGTGTCCACATGGGGCGTGTATTCGGCCTTGCGCTTGCCGCGCAGGGCGTCCGCGATCTGGGTCGCGAGACGGCCCAGGGTCTGGCCGGAAGCGTCGACCACGAGCCAGTTGCGCTCGCGGGTTGCGGGTGTCGCCACGTAGGTCTTCATCACAGAGTGACCGCCCAGGGGGCGGCCGGCGACCTAGTGTGGCAGATGCCCGCTCGTTGCGACCACCGAAGACACGAAGCCGGGGCACGGCCGCCGGCGTGTCTATACTGGCGCGCCAAGTCAGTGCCTGCCTAATCCCCATCGGCCTTCCACCTTGGCCGCCGGGGAGCGGGGGAACCGTTCGGGGACCGTCGAAAGACGTATCCGAGGGGGCGAATCGGCCCATCACCGGGTCGTAGCGCTGCTCTTCGAGCGCGAGCCCGTCAGCTAACCCCGTAGGCCGGAACAAGAAGAGAGGCCATAGGGATTTGCGACACATGCATGCTTCGGCGAGGCTAGGTGCCGGCGCGCTCGTTCTCTGCGCGCTCGCTCTCGCACCTCCAGCTGCGGCACAGACTTCATCGGGAGGCGGCGGCGTCTCCTACGTAGCCACGCCGAAGATCGCCAAGGTGAGCTGCCTTCGCAAGTGCGCGTCGCGCAAGCGCGCCCAGGCCGGCAGCACCCTGCGCATCACCGGAAGCGCCCTGTCGAGCGTCGCCGAGGTGACCTTCCACGGCAGCTACGGCTCGTCCGACGACGTCGTGGTGGCGGTGCGCGCCGGCAGCGACACCAGGATCCAGGCCAAGGTGCCCGCGGGCGCGCTCACCGGCCCGCTCTCGGCCTCGACCGCGGACGGCGTACGCTCGCGCAAGTCCAAGCCGGTCCCCCTGCTCCCGCCTCCGCCGCCCGAGCCCAACCTCGAGCTCTCCCCCGTTCCCGGCCCCTCGGTGGCCGGAGCGCCGAAGCTCGAGACCGGCACCAGCCGCACCAAGGCCTACGTGGGCGCGCGCCGCGCGGTCACGTTCTCGTTCCGGCTTTCGGGGGCTGCGCCGAGCGCCCTGAGCGTCGAGCTGGTCCGAGCGGCCGACGGCGTGGCGGTCAAGTCCTGGGTACCTGAGGGTGTCCTCCCCGGCCAGATCACGAGCGTGTCGTGGGACGGCCGGATCGGTCGCGCCGCGGCCGTGCCGGGCCGCTACTCGTTCCGCCTCACCGCGGCAGGGCCCGGTGGCGTGAGCGCCACGAGCTCCCAGGTGGGAGACATCCAGCGCGACGCCTTCGACCTCTACGACCACATCTTTCCCGTCCGCGGCCGTCACGACTACGGCGGGTCGGGGGCCGACTTCGGCTCCGGCCGCTCCGGTCACTCCCATCAGGGCCACGACGTGTTCGCCAAGTGCGGCACGCCCATGGTGGCGGCGCGTGGCGGCAAGGTCCAGTACGCGGGCTACCACGGCGCCGCGGGCAACTACCTGGTCATCGACGGCGCCGGCAGCGACCTCGACTACGCCTACATGCACATGGTCGAGCCGTCGGCCTTCCGCGCGGGTGACCGCGTGTACACAGGCCAGCGCATCGGCTCGGTGGGCGACTCGGGCAACGCGCAGGGGTGTCACCTGCACTTCGAGCTGTGGGCCGCGCCGGGCTGGTACGACGGCGGCGACCCGTTCGATCCGCTGCCTTCGCTGAAGTCCTGGGACAGCTGGTCCTAGCGGCCCTCAGGCGCGGTCGCCACTCCCTTGAAGAACGAGTAACAGAAGACGCCGTCCTCCTCGGCCGTGCGGTGGAGGTCGCGGATGCCGGCGTCGAAGCTCTCCGCGTCGGTCAGTCCGGCGGCGAGCGCGGACTCGCGGACGCCCTCGATCATCGCCGTGAACGTCCTGCGCGTGAAGCCTTCGACCAGGTCGGGGCGGCTCGAGTCCACGTACACCACGCGCGGCGACACCCGGATCCCGTCGAAGCCGGCCTCGGCCAGCAGCGGGAAGATCCTCCTCCCGATCTGCGAGTCGCCTCCGGCCCGGCGCTGTAGCTCCACCTGACAGGCG
Organism: uncultured Thermoleophilaceae bacterium; assembly: GCA_963808545.1. GTDB lineage: Bacteria > Actinomycetota > Thermoleophilia > Solirubrobacterales > Thermoleophilaceae > JACVRW01. The sequence continues at coordinate 517,594 of CAWEGB010000011.1, forward strand.
ATGGCGGCGTGAGCGGCGGCGCTGTCGGGGTGGAAGTAGGCCGAACCGTGATCTCCCTCGATCACGGTGACGGTGCCGCCCGGCCTGAGCAGGCGGCGCAGGGCCGACAGCGCCTCCACAGGCCGCGAGACGTGCTCCAGGAAGAAGCAGACGAAGACGTGGTCGAACGATTCGGGCTCGAACGGCAGCGCGAACACGTCTCCCCGGACGAAGTCGACGTTGCCGAGGCCGGCCTGGGCGACCCGGCGCCGGGCCTCGGCGAGCGAGCTCTCGGACAGGTCGACCGAGGTGAAGCGGGCGTCGGGGCTCCGGCCCGCGAGGGTCAGCGTCTGGGCACCGACCCCGCAGCCGGCCTCGAGCACCGTGCTCTGCGCGGGGTAGGCGGTGTCGGCGTGCAGCAGGTCCACCAGCGTCCCGGCCTGATCGCGCAGGCGCTCGGCCTCGCGCGGCCGATAGCCGTGCACGTAGGCGGACCCCTTCACCGGGCTAGGACCAGCTCTGGCCCGGCGAGTAGGTGCCGAAGCTCCACTCGTATCCCTCAGGGTCACGCGCCCGGTAGGTCCCCGCGTTCTCGATCGGGGTGCCCTCTCCCTGACCCTCCAGCCAGGAGCCGAGCATGATCACGCCGTCGCCGTGGCGCAGCTCCGCGTGGGCGATCAGCCCGTCGCCCTCCTCGACCACGTTCACGCGCTCCATGCCGAAGGCCGTGACGAGGAAATCGATGGCGGCGGGCGCGTCGCGATAGCCGAAGTAGGGCACGATCGAAGCCATGCCGGACAAGCTAGCGCGCTCGCGTTGGACCGGGCCGCCGGGTTAGGGTTGGCCGATGGGCGACTGGAGCATCCGGACACTCGAGGAGATCCCGGACGTGCTGGGCGACTACCCGGGTGAGATGAGAATGGCCGGCGCCGTGCCCGAGCTGGGTTGCGAGCAGGTGGGCTTCACCTGGCGGCGCATGCCGGCGCAGACGGGCGGCAAGGGCAGCTACGGGCATCGCCATCGCACGCAGGAGGAGGTCTATTTCGTGGCCGACGGCGTCCTCCAGTTCAAGCTCGAGGACGAGATCGTCGACGCGCCGGCCGGCACCGTTGTGCGCGTGGCCCCGGACGTGGTCCGCTCGATCTGGAACGAGGGACCGGAGGACGCCGTGGTGATCATCGTCTCCACCCTGGGCGATCCCGGCGCCGACGTGGAGTCGGTGGAGGACTTCTGGCCCGACTGAGCTACGCCTACTGGCGGTACTCCCCCATGCCGTTCCATTCGGGGAGCAGGGCGTTGAGGGCCCGGCAGACGAGCCCGAAGGCGATGAAGACGAGCAGCACGCTGGCCACACCGTCGGTGTTGACCCCGGCGTAGGCGGCGGGCAACGCCAGCGCCAGCGGGCGCCACACGCTCCAGTTGGGCTCCCACGGAGGCCGGCCCTTGGGAGAGGGATCGTTGTCCGGCTCGTGGACGTAGGCGACGAAGGGCACGGCCCCCTTCAGAGTAGCCCCAGCTCAGACCAATCTCAGGAACGGTGCGATGGATTTGGGCCCCGGGCCGGGTCTGTGTGGGAGAAGCACGTGAGCCCGATCCCCGCCACCCAACCCCGGCGCGGCGACCTCGAGTCCGCCCGCTCCGGGGACGAGAGCGCGTTCGAGCGCCTCGTCGAGACGCACCGCCGCGGGCTGCTGGCCCACTGTTACCGGATGCTGGGCTCGGCACAGGACGCCGAGGACGCCCTCCAGGAGACGCTGCTGCGCGCGTGGCGGGGTCTGCCCGCGTTCGAGGGCCGCAGCTCGTTGCGCTCGTGGCTCTACCGCATTGCCACCAACGTCAGCCTGAGGACGATCGAGCGGCGGCCCAAGCGGGTCCTGCCGGTGGACTACGGCCCGCCGGGCGACCCGCACGACCGGCCCACCGAGCCGGTGCTGGAACCGATCTGGCTGGAGCCCTACCCCGACGAGCTGGTGGACGACGGCCAGGCATCACCCGAGGAGCGCTTCGCCCAGCGTGAGAGCGTCGAGCTCGCGTTCGTCGCCGCCCTCCAATACCTGCCCGCGAGGCAGCGGGCGGTGCTGCTTCTGCGCGACGTGCTCGGCTACGCCCCGGCGGAGATCGCACCGATGCTCGACATGTCCTCTCCTGCGGTCTACAGCGCGCTGCAGCGGGCCCACCAGGCGGTGGACGAACGGCTGCCCGGGCCCAGCCAGCAGGCCACGCTGCGCTCGATCGGCGAGGAGGGCGTGAGCGAGCTCGCGCGGCGCTACGTGGACGCGTGGGAGGAGGCGGACATCGACAAGCTGGTGGAGCTGCTGACCGATGACGCGACGCTCGTGATGCCTCCTCGGCGCGACTGGTACCGGGGCCGTGAGGAGGTCGGGGCGTTCCTGGCCGCCGCGGCGCTGTCGCGCCCGCGGCGCTTTCTTCGGGTCCCGGTCGGCGCCGGCGCTCAGCTCGCCTTCGGCGTCTACGAGCGCGACCCGTCCGGCGGGCCGGCCCAAGCGCACGCGCTCGAGCTGCTCACCCTGGACCGAGGCGCACGGGTCGCCGGCATCACGGCCTTTCACCGGCCGCAGCTGTTTGCCCGCTTCGGTCTGCCGGCCGAGCGATAGATCCAGCACCACTCGCGGATCTACACGGGCATGACATCGCAGAGAATCTGGGTCCTGGCCCTGGCGTCCGCGGCGTCCTTCATGGCCGCCCTCGACACGCTGGTGGTGACCACCGCACTGACCACGATCCGGCTCGACCTGGGCGCGTCGATCGAGCAGCTCGAGTGGACGGTCAACGCCTACAACCTGAGCTTCGCCGTGTTCCTGATGACCGCCGCGGCGCTCGGCGACCGGCTGGGGCGCAGGCGGATGTTCGCCGGCGGCCTGGCGCTCTTCGCGCTGGCCTCCGCGGCCTGCGCGCTCGCTCCCGAGATCGGCTGGCTGATCGCCGCCCGCGCTCTCCAGGGCGTCGGCGCGGCGCTGATCATGACGCTCGCCTTCGCCTTGGTCAGCGCCGCCTTCCCTCCGGAGCGGCGGGGATCGGCCCTCGGCATCTTCTTCGCCCTTACCGGTCTGGCGGTGGCCAGCGGCCCGCTCATCGGCGGGGCGATCGCAGAGGGACTGGCCTGGCAGTGGATCTTCTGGCTCAACGTCCCGCTGGGGCTCGCGCTGGCACCGCTCGCCCTGGCGCGGGTGCGTGAGAGCTTCGGCCCGGACTCCGGCCTGGACATTCCAGGCCTCGGGCTGGTCACCACCGGCGTCTTCGGGCTCGTCTGGGGTCTGGTGCGCGGCAACCTCGCGGGCTGGGACAGCCCCGAAGTGCTGGTTGCGCTCGGCGGCGGGGCAGCGCTCCTGGCCGCCTTTGTGGCCTGGGAGCTGCGCACACCCGAGCCGATGCTGCCGATGCGCTATTTCCGCTCCCGCGCCTTCTCGGCCGGAAACGCCGCGATCTTCTTCGCCGTCGGCTCGCTGTTCGGAGGGGTCTTCTTCCTCGCCCAGTTCATGCAGACCGGCCTCGGCTCGGGACCGCTCGAGGCCGGCCTTCGTCTTCTGCCCTGGACCGCCACGCTCTTCTTCGTCGCCCCGGTGGCCGGCATCCTGGTCGACCGCTTCGGCGAACGGCCCTTCATGGTCGCCGGTCCCCTGCTGCAGGCGATCGGGATGGGCTGGATCGCGCTGGTGGCGGAGGCCGGGATGGCCTACTCCGATCTGGTGCCGCCGCTGATCGTGGCCGGAGTGGGAGTGTCGATGTCGTTCCCCGCGGCCCAGAACTCGGTGGTCGGATCGGTGCCTGCGGAGGCGATCGGCAAGGCCGCCGGCACGAACAGCACGATGCGTGAGCTCGGCGGGGTGTTCGGCATCGCGCTCGGCGTATCGGTCTTCGCCGGGGCGGGCAGCTACGTCTCGGCGGACGCGTTCAGCGACGGCTTCGTCGCCGCCATGGGTGTCTCGGCGGGCCTGTCGCTGCTCGGAGCGCTCGCCGGAGCGCTGCTGCCGGCGCGCAGTGCGACGGGCGGTCCAGCGCCCGCGGCCGGCGTGACACCGGCGCTCGAGTCTCAGCCGTGAACCAGGGTGATCAGGCCGCCGCCCCGGCGGCGTCGTCGTACTCGTCGTGGCGCCGCGGCCAGCCGGAGACCGCACCCTGCTCGCGGCCCTTGGGCGCGCGGTCGAGCAGCTGCCAGGCGCTGTTGAGGGCGTCGGTGCCGCGGTCGTAGCACGAGTAGGTGTGATAGACGACGCCGTCCTCGAGCACGAACACGCTCAGGGCCATCAGCTCCTGGTCGTTCACGACGTCAACCCACGCGCCGCTCGGCGTGCCGAAGTTCCAGCCGGTGCCCTCGCGCCGGTCCTCCTCCGTCCAGGCGGCGAAGTCGCGGTTGAAGTCGGTGCCTTCGGACGAGACCCAGGGAATGTCCCAGCCCATCCGGCTCCGGTAGGCGTGGAGCGTCTCGAGCGGCGAGCGCGAAGCGAGCACAAAGGTCACGTCATGTGCGTTCAGGTGGGCCACGATGCCGTCGAAGCTGTCGGTGGCGAACGTGCACCCCGTGCAGCCCTCGGGCGTGTTCGGGCCGTGCATGAAGTGGTAGACGATGAGCTGGGAGCGCCCGTCGAACAAGTCGGTCAGGGTCTTCGGTCCCCCGCTCGTATCGAACTCGTAGCGCTTGTCGATGCGCACCCGAGGCAGCGCTCGGCGCTCCCGGGCCAGCTCGTCGCTGAGCCGGGTCAGCTCCTTCTCGCGCTCCAGCAGCTGCTTCCGCGCTACGAGCCATTCTTCGCGTGTGCCGATCTTGGGATCCATGCCCATCGAGACCGGGGGAGCTGCGGGGACTAATCGCCTCCGATGAGTTTGCCTGGCGGGGAGTGTCTTACCGCCGAACCCCTACCCCTGGGAGAAACAATGCCACAGCGCTACGTCGACATCTACCTCCTGCCTGTGCCCGAAGCCAGCATCGAGGACTACCGCGAGCAGGCCACCACCTTCGGCCGTGTCGCCAGGGAGCACGGAGCCCACAGCTACCGGGAGTTCCGGGGCGAGGATGTCGGCGAGGGCTTCGCGGCGGACGAGGGCCAGGTCCTCACGGCGGCGGTGGCCGAGTTCGATTCGCGCGCACACCGGGACGAGGTCATGGAGAAGGTGCTGGCCGACCCGCGCGTGAAGGCGCTCGAGGGCCACGAGGTGGCCGACATGAGCCAGATGCGCTACGGCGGCTTCGAGACCCTGGTCGACGCCTGAGCCGATGGCCCGGCGCCAGCCTCGGCGAGGTCCGCTCCCCGGCCATGGGAGGCCCGACGGCGATTAGTTCACCTGCGGGCAATGGTCGTTGGACCATGACCTCAGTCACCGCTCAGCTCTCCATCTCGCTCGACGGTTACGTGGCCGGACCCAACCAGAGCATCGACAACCCGCTCGGCGAAGGAGGCATGGCTCTGCACCAGTGGGCCCTCGAGACCGAGAGCTGGCGCAAGCAGCACGCGCTCGACGGCGGGGAGCGCAACGTCGACTCCGAGGTCGCCGAGGCGACGATGCAGGGAAACGGCGCCTACATCATGGGCCGGAAGATGTTCGGCGGGGGCGACGGTCCGTGGGACGAATCCTGGACCGGCTGGTGGGGCGAGGACCCGCCCTACCACGCTCCCGTCTTCGTGCTGACCCACCACCCGCGCGAGCCGCTGGCATGGAGGCGGCACGATATTCACCTTCGTCACGGACGGTATCGAGGCCGCGCTCGGACAGGCGCGCGACGCGGCCGCGGGCAGGACGTGGCCATAGCCGGCGGCGCCAGCACGGTGAACCAGTTCCTCTCCGCGGGCCTGCTCGACGAGCTCCAGCTGCACGTCGCGCCTGGTGCTGGGCGCGGAGAGCGGCTGTGGAGGACGTCGGCTCGCCCAGGCTCGAACGACCGAGGTCGAGCCTCCCCCGCGGTCACCCACGTCACGAACCGGGTGCTCGGCCAGGCCCGAGCCACCGCCCCATCACTCTCCGTGGACGGCGATCTACGGCGACGATGGGCGACACGGAGTCCTCGCCCGTCGCCAGGCATCGAGCCGGCAGCGCGGCGCGCCGGATACTCGGGCGCCGGTGACGCCGGGGTCGCCACGATCTGCCGCGCGAGAAGCCGTGCGTGCCACGCTGAGGCCGCGTTCCGCCGGCGGCTGAGCCCGCTGCGCCCGGGTTTTACCCCGGCGGCGTCCGTGGTACAAGCCATGCGTGCGTGGTGCAGTCCGGTCTCTCGTCGTCCTCGCCACGGCGGCACTGGTGCCGGCCGCGGCGCACGCCGATCCGGCCTGGGTGCACGACAGCCCGGTGAGCGAGCAGTCGGCGGGCAGCCTGCCCTGCGCCGGAGCCACGGGCGGCGTGTTCACCGACGTGCTGCCCTCGTTGGATTTCGCCGAGGCCTTCATCGACCAGGCCGACCTGCCGCAGGCCGGCGAAGTCCAGCTCGTTCGCGTTCAGTGGTTCGCTTTCGGCGGTGACTCCTGCCGTGCTCAGGGCGGCACCGGCACATCGATCGAGATCATCACGCCGCCCGGCGTCGAGCTGGCACTGGACAAGAAGAATCCGGCGCTGTGCGGGTTCAGCATCGCGCAGGACGCCTCGGTGTGCCCGGTGACCACCGGACCGGGTCGGTTCGGCGGGACCGTGCTGAACGACGCGCGCTCCGGCACCCCCATGCTGTGGCCGGTCACCGATGCGGTCAACAAGACCCGCCTGATCGTGCCGGTGCGGCTGACACGCCCGGTCGCGAGCTTCGCTCGAACGGCGGAGCTGCGCTGCAACGCGCGGCCGTGCCCGCCGAGCCAGTCGGGCGACCGTGTGCAGTTCGCGGTGCGCTTCGTGCCCGGCGCGGGCGCGACGGCCTCCAGGCCCCTGGTCACCACGGTCGGACTGCTCGGCGGCAAGGGTGGGCCGAGGCTCCTGGCCCGCAAGCCGGCGTCGCGCATCACACACAGCAAGCTCCGCCGCGGCCTCGTCGTGGGCGTGCGCGCGCCCGGCCGCAGCGTGATCGTGGCCGCGAAGCTCCAGGCCGGCTCGCGCCTGCTCGCCCAAGCGAGGAGGCAGGCCCGGGGCGCGGGCACGGTGTCGCTGCGCCTCCGGGCCGGAGCGCGGGCCCTCAGCGCGCTGGGCCAGGGCTCGCGGCGAGCGCGCCTGACGGTCAGCGTCAAGCCGCGAGGTGGCGCGATCAGGCGCCAGTCGGTCTCGGTCCGCGTCGTTCCCTGAGACGTCACGCCGCCGCGTAGCGCAGGAGCACCACGCCCGACACGAACGGCCGCGTCTCCACGAGCTCGAGCTTCTCGTCGGCCGATTCGAACAGCCGCGCGCCACGGCCCACTACCACCGGAAACAAGAACAGCCGGTACTCGTCGACCAGGCCCGCGGCGATCAGCGAGTGGACGAGCTGGGTGCTGCCCGTCGCGACGATGTCTCGCCCCGGTGCCTCCTTCAGAGCGTGCACCTGGTCGACGACCGGGCCGCCGAGCACGGTCGAGTTCTCCCACCCCGGGTCGTCGAGGGTGCTCGACACGACGTACTTGTCCACCTCGTTGAGGTAGTCGGACACGCCGGTCGGATCGTTCGTCTGCTTCGGCCAGAACCCCCGGAAGCTCTCGAACGTGTTGCGGCCGACGAGCAGGGCATCGGCCCCCTCCCGGTGCTCCGCGGTCGCCGCCGCAATGTCGGACTGGTCGACGTCCTCGGCCAGCGGGTCGAACCACCCCGCCGCCATGTCGATCACGCCGTCGAGCGTGATGTTCTCCGTCACCACCAGCTTTCGCATCGAACCCTTCGCGTCGAGGTTCGGTCCGCCAGACCTGAGTCGGCCGCAAAGCTAATCGGCGCTGGAATAACTCGCCGTCGGAGCGGGTCCTCTGTGCAAGGTTCGCGACTGACGAAAGGATTCACGATGAAGCGTCTGACCTCCGCGACCGCCGCGCTCCTGCTTGCGCTCGCGGTCCTCGCCTTCTCCGGCGCGTTTGCCGGGTCCTCGGCGACAGCCGACCGACCGCACGGCGACGGGCACGGCTACGGCCACTCCCACGGCTTCGAGCGGTTCCTGGAGCGCTACGAAGCGGCCAACACGGCGTTCGTGAACGGCGACCCGTCGGCCTGGTTGTCGATCGTCGCCGAGAAGGACCCGCAGTCCATCTTCGGCGGCTTCGGCGGCCTGGGCGACGCGGGCGCCGGGGACGTCCATCAGCGCTATCTGCTCGCCGCGGGAGCGTTTCGCCCGGGCGGCACTGAGGTCGACTTCGAGTACCTGGTCAAGGACGTTCGCGGCAAGCTGGCCTACACCGTCGCGCTCGAGCGCGCCCAGGTCCTGTACCCCGGAAGGACCGAGCTCTCGGAGCACTTCCTGCGGGCCACGATGATCTTCCGCTACGAGAAGGGCGGCTGGAAGATCGTCCACCGGCACGCCGACACCATGGTCGACCTGCAACTACCTACGTCGTAGGGCCGCGCACGCGTGGGCCGGGAGCGGCAATGATTGTGAGGTGGCCGTTCCCGCCGCGCGTGTCGGTGCGCTTCCCGGCCTGACCGAGGCCAACCGCCGCTGGTGGACCCTGGCGGGCACCTGCATGGGCCTGTTCGTGCTCATGCTCGACTCGACGGTGATCAACGTCGCGCTGCCGGACATCGCGCGCGACCTCGACGCCACCACCGCCGGCCTGCAGTGGGTGATGAACGGATACCTGCTGGTGCTCGCGGCCTTCGTGGTGAGCGCGGGGCGGGTGGGCGACATCTTCGGCCGCCGGCGGGTGTTCGTGACCGGCATGGCGGCGTTCGCGGGCGGCTCGATAGTGGCGGCGTTGTCGGACTCCGAGGAGACGCTGGTCGCCGCACGCATTCTGCAGGGCCTGGGTGGCTCGGCCCTGCTGGGGCTGTCGCTCGCGATCGTCTCGACCGTCTTTCCCCAGGACGAGCGGGCCCGCGCGCTCGGCATCTGGGCCGGAGTGTCGGCGCTCGCGCTGGGCCTGGGACCGCTCGTCGGCGGCGCCCTGGTCGAGGCGGTCAGCTGGCGCTGGCTGTTCTGGGTGAACCTGCCCTTCTGCCTGCTCGGCGTGGTGCTCGTGCTCGCGTCCACCGCGGAGCAGCGCGACGAGACCGCCGCCCGGCGGATCGATGTTGCCGGCGTGATCACGCTGGGTCTCGGGCTGGCCTTCATCGTGATCGCCCTCGTGGAGGGCAAGGCGTGGGGTTGGACCTCGGTGGCGACTCTCGGCGTCTTCGCGGCCGGCGTCGGGCTGCTGGTGGCGTTCTGGTTCATCGAGCACCGGGTCCGGTGGCCGATCGTCGAGTTCGACCTGTTTCGCAACGGGCCGTACTTCGGAGCCAGCGCGGCCGGGTTCTGCCTCGTCGGCTGTTACTGGGCGCTGATGTTCCTCCAGCCGCAGTACCTGCAGACCGACCTCGGCCACGGCGCGCTCGAGGCGGGCGTGCTGATCCTCCCGGTGACGGCGCCGATGATCGCGATCTCCCCGCTGGGCGGATGGCTCATCGCGCGGTTCGGAGTACGCCCGCTCATGACCTTCGGAATGGCGCTCGGCACCGCCGGTCTGGTCGTGCTCGCGCAGGTCGAAACGTCGAGCGGCTACGGCCTGCTGTTCGCCGGTTATCTGCTGTTCGGGCTCTCGCTCGGCTGCGTGTACGCGCCGATGTCGACCGCGGCGATGACGGCCATGCCACAGGCCAAGGCCGGCATCGCGGCCGGCGTGCTGGCGATGAACCGAGTGCTGGCGGGCGCAATCACGCTCGCGGCGGCCGGAGCCGTCTTTCAGGGCGTGCTCGACGACGACCTGCATGCGGATCGGGTCGAGTCAGCGGCGTTCGCCTCCGCCCTGTCGGCCTCGATGTGGCTGCTCGCGGGCGTGTGCGCGCTCGGCACGGTCCTCACGTGGGCGTTCGTGCGCTCGGGCGACGCCGCCGCGGTCGCGCCCGAGCATCGGGCGCATCACCACTTCCACCTGCCGTGGATCGGCGGGGCTCAGCGCGCGGTCACGAAGCCCGGCGACTGACTCACGCGTTCGATAGCGCGTCCGGCGCTTGCTCGATCGACGGCAGGCTCTGGATCTCATCGGCGATGGCACGCGCTCGGTCGCGGTAGCGCGCGTCGCTCAGCAGCTCCTGGGCCGCTTGTGTGAGGCGGGGGAGCGACGCGGGTTCGTCGTCGAGGGCAATGGCAGCACCGAGCTCGGCCACCCGGCGTGCGTTGAAGGGCTGGTCGGCGAACAAGGGCACAAGGGCCATCGGGACACCGGCGGCCAGCGCGCTGAGCGTCGAGCCAGCGCCGGCGTGTCCGACCATGACTGCGGTGTGCGGCATCAGCTCGGCCTGGGCGACCCAGCTCTCCACGCGCACAGCGGGCGGCAGCGGGCCCAGTTCGGCGGGATCGCGCTGGTCGCCGATGGTGACCAGCACGCGCGCCCCGGCCCCCTGCAGGGCCTCGACGGCGGCGCGGTAGAGGCCGGGGAAGTAGTTGCGCTCGGGCGACGGCACCTCTGTGCCGAACGACAGGTAGATCAGCGGCGCAGCCGGGTCGCCCCACCCATCGGGCGGTGAACCGGCCAACGGCGCGGACGCTTGGCGAAAGCGCCGGACCTGCTCGGTCTCAGACGAGCGGGGACCGTCCAGCACAGCGGGCGCCATGGTGAGGCAGAGCGACTCGGCGGCGTGCCCGGCCAGGCCGGGGGCGACTCCGACCGTGGCGCCGAGCTCGTCGAGCGCCGGACCCGCGAGCGACAGCATTTGGCTTTCGAGCTCTGTCGAGAGTCCTATGCCCACCCGAGCGTGCCGAACACCGAGGCGCTGCGCGGCGACCAACGCCGAGAACTCGGCACTCTCGCGCACGACCACGTCAGGGCGCCACTCCTCGATCACCGCAAGCATGTCGTTGAGCGCCGCGCCCGCGTATGAACGGATGTAGAGCTCCGTCAAGGCGCGCGCCATTGCCGGCGTCGCGGACAGGCCCGCCTGGCCCGCCTGAAAGCGGGCGAGCTCCTCATCGCCCGGCTCGGCGAGCGCCCGAAACGCCAGGCCCGCCCGGACTGCCGCCGGCATGGCGCCGGCCTGACCCGCCACCAGCACGTCGTGGCCGGCGAGGCGCCAGGCCTCAGCGAAAGCAATCAGCGGGCGATAGTGACCCGCGTTGGCGGTGGTGGAGAAGAGGACGCGCACGGCCACGCCACGCTAGAAGGTCTGCGCACCCTGCGCACCCCGCGCTCGTCAGAAGGAGGCTGCCGCCTTGCGGGCCGACGCCAGCTTCACCGAGACGGGCAGCTCGAGCCGATCGCCCACCGCGTACTGCTGCACGATTCGATCGAAGGCGGCGCGAATCAGGCGCTGCGTCTCGGTCGGCTGACGGAGGATGAGCGCGGAGGTCCGGACCGTGCCGCCAAGCAAGCCTCGCCAGAGGGCGTCCGGCGAGGACTCGGGATGCATGAAGGTGACGGTCCTCACCTTGGGGTCTTCGAAGCGTTGGCCACGCAGGAGGCGGACGAATTCTGCGTCGTCGGAGAAGCGGAAGATGGGCGGCCCCACAGGGATGTCGGGCGGCGCGCCGGCTCCTGCCGCGGCAACGGCCTCGACCAGCACGCCGAGGAATCGCGCTCGCTCCGGAACGTCCCAGACCGTGAGCGCGAGCCGGCCGCGGGGGGCGAGTACGCGGGCGAACTCCGCCGCCGCCTGTTCTGGGCGGCCCAGATGCAACAGGACGAAGTTTCCGACGAGCGCATCGAAGGACCCCTCGGAGAACGGCAGCGCCTCGGCGTTGCCGGAGCGAAACTCGATCTGCGGATGAAGCCGACGAGCGAGCGAGATCATCGCGTCGGCGATGTCGACCCCGATGACCGACGCTCCCCGTTTGGCTGCCTCGGAGGCCACATAGCCCGGCCCGGAGGCGACGTCCAGTAGACGTGTGCCGCGACCGACCTCGGCAGCGTCGAGCAGCGGTTCGACGAGTCGCGTGGTGATCGGACCGAAGAACTCTTCGTACCCGGCGGCTTGTCTCTGCCAGCCCGTCGCCTCGAACGCGTTGAAGGCGTCCGCGTCGACTGTCGGCTCGGTCATCGCTCAACCGATCCTACGTAGCTCCGTCAGGGCGGACAACGGTGGGCCGGGAAGGATCGAGCCCGGCGGAGTCCTAGGGATCAGACCGATCTCGTTCATCCGGAGGTTTCATGTCGCGCTCCGCTCAAGAGATTGTTGCCACCGTCCTCACCGCAATCGCTGTTGGCATCGCGCCGAGCAGTGCAGCCCCGGTGGTGGAGGAGTTGGCCACGTTCGCCGCGCCCGGCTGCGTCGGCGGCTGTGGCTCGGGCAGCACGATCGGCCCCGATAAGGCGCTGTACGTGACCGACGGTCCGGGAGGCCGCGTCCTGCGGGTCGATCCCGACACCGGGGCGGTCACGACCTTCGCGAGCGGTCTGCCCCCGGCGATTCCCGAGGTGGGCATCGGCGGAGCCATGGATGTCGCCTTCATCGGTCACACCGCTTACGTGCTCGTCACCCTCGTCGGGCCAGAATTCGGCCAGACCGACGTGGTCAGCGGCATCTACCGGATCGCAAGGGACGGCACAGCGACGGATATCGCGGACATCGGCGCGTGGTCGATCGCACAGCCTCCCGCTACGGACTTCTTCATCGCCGGCGGGGTGCAGTACGCGCTGGAGGAGTTCCGGGGCGACCTGCTGGTCAGCGATGGGCACCACAACCGCGTGCTGCGCGTCACGCGAGGCGGCCACATCAGCCAGCGGATCGCGTTCGGGAACATCGTCCCCACCGGCCTCGAGGTCCAGGACAGAAGCATCTAGGACCGGCCGACGTCGCTCGAGTTCATCGCCAAGACCGCCTTCGTCATCACCCTCACTGGCAAGGTGATCAGGATCGACGATGCGGGGAGGTCGCCCCACGTGGCGCACTAGGGACCACCGTGCGCAGGCGGGCCCACCCGTGGTCTTGTAGCTTGCGCGGGATGGCGACGACGGACGCCGACGCCGCACGGGCGCGCGTCGCTGGGCTCGATTGGTGGCACACGATCGAGGTCACGCCGGGCGTCGTCACCCCCGGCGGCTGGGACCTGCGGGCCACGGCCGAGCGGCTGCCGTGGCCTCAGTCGCTCGCCGGCATGCGCTGCCTCGACATCGGGACGATGGACGGATTCTGGGCGTTCGAGCTCGAGCGCCGCGGGGCGCGCGAGGTCGTCGCGAGCGACGTCCTCGACGCGACGCAGCTCGACCACTTCGCCGCTGACCGGTTGAGCGGCGAGCGGTACCGCCGCGCCTCCGAACGGAACTTCGCGCTCGCGGCCGAGCTGCTCGGCTCGCGCATCGAGCTGCGCGACCTGAACGCCTACGAGCTGGACCCGGCCGAGGTCGGCGAGTTCGATCTCGTCGTGATGGGCTACGTGCTCCAGATGCTGCGCGACCCGCTGCGCGGCCTCGAGGCGGTGCGGCGGGTCTGCCGAGGTCACTTGATCCTGCTCGAGACAGTGAGCCGTCCGCTCGACCTGCTCCCTGCTCCGCTCGCGCGGCTCGACGCGCGCCGCGACGGGAGCGAGTGGTTCGTCTTCAACCGGCGCGGCATGCGCAAGGCACTCGACCTCGCCGGCTGGGTGGTCGAGGAGACCACGCCGCTGCTCCGAGACCGGCCCGGGCCGGGAGTCGGGCCCGGCGAGCTCACGGTCCGGCGTCGCGCCATGCATGGCTTCGGCCTCCGCGGCCGCAGCGCCGCGATCCGGGCACGACCACTCGCGTGAAGCCAACCCTCCGTGACCCGCTGTCGAGATCGATTGACGAGGCCAGGGAATGGAGAAGCGAGGTTCTCTGACTAAGATCAGAGGATGTCCTCGCTCGTCGCGCAGGTCCGCCGCTTCAACCGTACGGTCACCCAGCGCGCCGGCGCTCTGGATGACCATTTTCTCTCAGGCGATCGGCCGCTCGCCCTGTCGCGGCTGCTTTGGGAGATCGGCACGGAGGGCGGCGAGGTGGTCATGCTGCGCGCGCGCCTGGGCGTGGACTCAGGACAGATGAGCCGCATGCTCCGCGCGCTCGAGAGCGAAGAGATCGTCACCGTGACGCCAAGCGCCGTCGATGGTCGCGTTCGCGTTGCGCGCCTCACCCCGAAGGGACTCATCGAACGAGCGGTGCTCGACGAGCGCAGTGACGAGCTGGCCGCCTCGATCCTCCACCCGCTCGACGACGCGCAGCGCGTCGAGCTCGTGAGCGCTATGCGCACGGTCGAACGGCTCATTGCGACCTCCCTCATCGAGTTGCGCCAGGTCGATCCCGAAAGTCCTGACGCGCAGCGTTGTCTGCGTGCGTACGTGGCGGAGCTCAACCGTCGGGCACCCCAACGAGGCTTCGACCCGAGCAAGGGAGCTACCGCCGACCCGCATGAGGTGCGGCCGCCGAGGGGAGCGTTCGTTCTCGCCTACCTGCGCGGCGAGGCCATCGGCTGCGGCGCCGTCAAGCACCAACCGGGCAAGGTGACCGACATCAAGCGAATGTGGATCGCCGAATCGGCGCGAGGTCTGGGGCTCGGTCGCCGGCTCCTCGAGCATCTCGAGCGCCTCGCCAGTGAGCACGGATCAAGCGAAGCGCACCTCGAGACCAGCGACGTGCTGCCGGAGGCGATCGCGCTGTACCGGTCGTCGGGCTACGTCGAGGTCCCGCCGTTCAACGACGAGCCGTTCGCCGACCGATGGTTCACGAAGCCACTGCTCGAACAGAGCGACTCCTAGTGCGAGGTTTGTGCCGACGTCGCGATCAGATCTCGTGTGCGCCATACTCAGCACCCTCGCCGCGAGCGCGGTGACGAGCCATGTTGGGTCGAGCACCGATCCAGCCGTCATCGCGCAGGGCTCGGTCGAGGGCTACGTGGCGGCGTTCTGGTGGGCCGCGGCGATCTTCACCGTAGGCGGCGTTATCACCAGCCTGCTCTACAGGGGTGGGTCGCCCGAGGCGATGCCGAAGGTCGAAATTCCTGCACCCCAGGGACCAAGGTTCGCCGGCGCAGAACCGGTCCCCGCCCAATGAGACGACGGTTCGTGGCGCCTGTGCCAGGTGTGACCAACCAAGCCAAAAGGAGAGCAACATGACACTCATCAACAGCAACGACGCGACGGTCCCCGTGATCGTCCAAACCCGAAGCGCCGTCAATCCCGAACACGCCTTCGACATCATCGCTCCGATCGACCTTCCCCTCATCTTCACCGCGTGGGGGCCGTTGCCGGGAGTGCTCGGGGTGAGCAATCAGACCGGCGAGTGGGACCATGTCGGCGCGTCCCGAAACCCCGATCTCTCGGACGGATCGACGGCGACAGAGAAACTGACCGAGTACACGACCGGCCACAGCTTCGCCTACGAGTTAACTGAATTCACGGGCGCCCTGCGGCATTTAGTGGAAGGGGTGCGCGGAGAATGGACCTTCGCACCTGACGGCGCCGAAACCTTGATCCGCTGGGCCTACGAGTTCAAGCCGCTTCCGGGACGTCGCCTTCTAGTCCGCTGGGGACTGGCGCCGGTGTGGCGCCGTTACATGCAAAGAAGCATCGAGGCGGCGGCCCATGTCGCTGAAGACCGCGAGTCAATCCGGTCGACCGAAGGGGTGGCGCGGCCCACCGAATATGGCGCTGCATCGGCCAGCTGACGCGTGCGCCATCTTCGCGGGGCCGATCTTGCCGACGACCCGCGCCGCCACCATCTTCGCCCCGATCAGGACGAGCAGCGCCGCCAGCGACGCCTTCAGGGAGTAGAGGCGTTCGACCAGGTAGGCGATCAGGAAGAAGGCCTGGCGTTCAAGCACGACGAGGCGTTCTCCGGCCACTCTCCGGCCGCCACCGCCGCCGACCGCGCCGCGATCGAGGCGCTCGGCGCCGGGCTTGCGGGCACTGATCGACCCTGCGCTGTCGCCACCGGATCTCCGGTCACCGGTCCGGACAGCTCGTCACCGAGGACGACCGGCCGGAGACCGATTTCCGGTCTCTGAGCGCATGCTCTCGGAGCACATCCTGCGCTCGCTGGCCGGTTCCGGCGTGCGCAGCGAGCATCCGACTCGCGCCGACCTGCACGGCGGCGCGTGATGTCGCGGTCGCGTTTCGCGCAAAGGCAACACTCAGCACCGGCAGGCGCACGTGCTTCGCCGGCGCGGCGGTGCTTATCGGGGGCCCAGCTCGGCCTTGATCTCGCAGCGGTCGATCGAGGCGCGCGTCCCCGGCGTATCCCCCGGGTCCATCTCGTCCAGGGGCCCCTCCCCTGCCGCCATGTCGTCGGCCGTTTGGAAGAGCTGGATCACGACCGCGGTGCGCTGGTCCTCATCGTGGAGGATTTGGATGCCCTTAGCCGGGATGTCCACGGGCGGCCCCTCAGCCTCGATCCCGTCCAAGCGCCCTGCCAGGTGATCCGGATCAACGTCCGTGAACCTGACCACGCGTGCGTACATGGATCCTCCTTCGGTCGCCGGTGAGCAGAACCTACATGGTGACCGTTCAGTTCGAGCGGCCGGACCGGTGCTCGTCGTTGCACGGCGCCTGCAGCTCCGCTGCGGATGGCGGACCGATGGCTTCCGCTTTTCGCGCATTGCGATAGTGAGCCGACGGTAGGAACCCGCAGAGTCTGTTCGTCCGTTGCAAGAGCTTGCCGGGACCCCGACGGGCTCATTCATGACGGCCCGGAGTCCGGATCGCGGCTACTTGCAAAACAAGATCGGCTCGGCCCCCGCCGGCGGCCGGGCGACCGCGCCCCCGGGCGGCGAAACGCTCAGTCGACCCACTCGATGTTGTGCCGTGGCCCCGCGTCGAGCATCCGGCGGATCACCTCGTCCGTCACCGGAGGAGGCGCTGCCCCCGGATCCTCGACCGGCGTGCAAACCTCACGGAACCAACCCTCCATTCCGGCGGGCGTGTAAACGGCGACCATCCTCGCGGGCGTTGGCTCCTCGTTGCGGTAGGAATGGCGCGTGGCGCGCGGGACGAAAACAGATTCGCCTGCCGAGACCGTGCGCGTGTCCGATCCCGCCGTAAACGTAATGCTTCCCGACGTAATCGCGAAGAGCTCATCCTCCGCCAAATGCTTGTGCGGCGGCGGGCCGCCGCCCGAGCCGACGACGCAGTCGAGAGCGAACATAGAACCGCCCGACTCTTCGCCCGTAACGAGGAACGTGTACATGTCGCCCGGTCCCCAGAACGATCGGCCGGTCTGCCCCGACGCGACCTGGATTACTCGACTCGTAAACTCGTTCATCGTCGACTCCCTTTCGTAGCCAGTAGGTCGCGCGATCGCGCCTTGGCGCGAGGAGCATAAGCACACGGCACAGCGCGGGTCGCTCCCTCAAGGGGCGATTTGCGGAGGTGTGAGCGGGTCAGGTGAGACGCCTGCGGGCGGGTCTTTTTCGGGAGGTACCCTCGACCGATAGCGCACAGTTCGATGAGCTGGCCCGCTGCCTTGCATGGAAAGCGGAAGCCGAACCCACCACTGACGCGGCTGACGCTTCTCGCGCAGAGCGGGTGCGTGCCTGGCGCCCGCCAGGCCGCGGTGCGGTCCTCAGGTGTCCAACAGAGCGACGGTTACCCGCTCGGGCGCCTCCAGCAGAGGCCAATGGGCAACGTCCTCGAGCGCGGCGAACGGCGCGGCCGGGATCCGCTCCCGGATCCGCTCGCCGACGTGAGCGCCCGAGATCGGATCGAGCATCCCCCACACGAAGGCAAGCGGTATGTCTGTCGTTTCGAGCGCATCCACCCACCGCCGCGCGTGCGTCACGCGATCCGGCATGTAGGCGATCAGCTTGTGAAGGATCACCCCGCCGCGCTCAGTGGCGCGCCAGATGTCTGCGCTCGCCGCCGCGTGGTCGAACTGGGGGGCGAACGTCGGCCGCAGCGCATCGGCCATCGCCTCGGCCGTCATCCCGGCGCTGATCCGCGGCCCCTGCTCGGGGTCGAGCAGCGCCGTCTGGACAGGCTCGGGGCGGTGCAGGTCGGGGTAGAGCCCGCCATTCTGCAGGTGGGTCATCGAGGGTCCTGCCCCGAGCCGACGTACGAAGATCGTGCGCTCCGCCTCGCCGAGCGTGATCAGGATTCGCTCGCCCTGCGACCACCAGCCCTCGATCCCGCGCACATCCACGACTATCACGCCTGGGCAGTCTTGACGTAGGACGTTGCACGGTGGCGCTGTCGCAACCGCGTGAAAGCGGAAGCAACCGGCCGCCCCACCCGCGGGTGGCCGGCAAGGCAAACTTTCGTGCCCCGAGCGAAACGTGCCTTAGGCGAGAGAAGGCGCCCCCGTCCCTACTCCCACTCGATCGTGCCCGGCGGCTTCGACGTGATGTCGAGCGTCACCCGGTTGACCTGGGCGATCTCGTTGATCATCCGAGAAGCCACCCTCTCCAGCAGGTCATAGGGCAACCGCGCCCAGTCCGCCGTCATTGCGTCGTCGGAGGTGACGGCCCGGATCACCACCACGTACCCGTAGGTGCGCTCGTCGCCCTGCACGCCGACGCTGCGCAGATCCGCCGGCAGCACGCAGAACGACTGCCACAGCTCGCGGTAGAGGCCCGCCTCGCGGATCTCGTCCTGGAGGATCGCGTCGGCGTCGCGCAGGATCTCGAGCCGCTCCTTCGTGACCTCCCCGCTGACCACCCGGATGGCCAGGCCCGGCCCGGGGAAGGGCTGGCGCCAGACGAGCCGGTCGGTCATACCGAGCTCGGCCCCGACTCTGCGCACCTCGTCCTTGAACAGCATCCGCAAGGGCTCGACGAGGTCGAACTCGAGGTCCTCGGGCAGACCACCGACGTTGTGGTGGGACTTGATCGTGGCCGCGCCGGTGCCGCCGCCCGACTCGATCACGTCCGAGTACAGCGTGCCCTGCACCAGGTAGCGCGGATGGCCGAGCTTCTCGGCCTGCTCCTCGAAGACGCGGATGAACTCCTCGCCGATGATCTTGCGCTTGCGCTCCGGCTCGGTCACGCCCGCAAGACGCGCCAGGAAGCGCTGCTCGGCGTCGACGGCGATCAGCGGGACCTTGAAGTGATCGCGGAAGGCGGCCACCACCTGGTTGCCCTCGTTCTTTCGCATCAGGCCGTGATCCACGAACACGCAGGTGAGCTGCTCGCCCACGGCGCGATAGGTGAGCAGGGCTGCGACGGAGGAGTCGACTCCGCCCGACAGGCCGCAGATCACCCGGCCGTCCCCCACCTGCTCCCGGATGCGCGCCACCTGCTCCTCGATCACCGACTCGGCGGTCCACCCCATGTCGCAGCCGCAGATGTCGCGCAGGAAGGTCTCGAGTATCTGGCTGCCGTAGGGCGTGTGCACGACCTCCGGGTGGAACTGGATGCCGTACAGCCCCCGCCCCGAGTCCTCGATCGCGGCCACCGGAGATTCGGTGGAGGCCCCCAGCGCGGTGAAGCCGGGTGGCGCCTCGTAGACCGTGTCGCGGTGGCTCATCCAGCACGACTGCTCAGGCGGTGTTCCCGCCAAGAGCCGCCCGGGCTCGTTGACGGTCAACCGGGAGCGGCCGAACTCGCCCACCTCCGCGCCCTCCACGCGGCCGCCGAGCTCGAGCACCATCGCCTGCATGCCGTAACAGATGCCGAGCACCGGCACGCCGAGCTCGAGCAGCTCGTGGCGGAGCTTGGGGGCGCCATCGGCATAGACGGAGGCGGGGCCGCCCGACAGGATCAGGCCGCGCGGCTGACGGCGAGTGACCTCCTCGAGGGCGACGTGGTGCGGCAGCAGCTCGGCGAACACACCGCACTCGCGCACGCGACGAGCGATCAGCTGCGAGTACTGGCCCCCGAAGTCGAGAACCAGGACCTCATCCGTGGCAGCCGCAGGCGCGCCGGCAGACGTGCTCGCCGTGGCCGCCTGGGTGCTCACCTGCGGGCGGGCCCTCCTAGTCCCCGACCAGAGCCGGGTCGGGAGTGCTGACCACCCCGTCGGCGGCGGGATGCGGGATCGCCGCCGCGGTGGCGCCCATCCCGACCTCCTGGTCGCGCTGGAGCTGCTTGCCCTCGGACTGCAGCGCAGGCGCCACCATCACCTCGGCCTTGTGGAAGGCCGGGATGTCCTCGTAGCCGCAGGTGGCCATCGAGGTGCGCAGGCTGCCCATCAGGTTGAAGGTGCCGTCGTTCTCGTGCGCGGGGCCGAGCAGGATCTGCTCCATCGAGCCGTTCTGCGTCGTCTTGACGCGCGCGCCACGCGGGAGCGAGGGATGGAAGGTCGCCATGCCCCAGTGGTAGCCGTGCCCCGGCGCCTCGTAGGCGCGAGCCAGCGGCGAGCCGATCATCACGGCGTCGGCCCCGCACGCGAAGGCCTTGGAGACATCCCCGCCGTTGCGCATGCCGCCGTCGGCGATCACCTTCACGTACTCGCCCGTCTCAAGCATGTGCTGGGAGCGGGCCGCGGCCACATCGGCGATCGCGGTGGCCTGGGGCACGCCGATGCCCAGCACGCCCCGTGTGGTGCAGGCGGCGCCCGGGCCGACGCCCACGAGCACGCCGACCGCTCCGGTGCGCATCAGGTGAAGTCCCGTGGCGTAGGAGGCGCAGCCGCCGACCACCACCGGGACCGGCACCTCACGGATGAACTCCTTGAGGTTGAGCGCCTCAGAGCGCTTGGATACGTGCTCGGCCGAGATCACAGTGCCCTGGATCACGAGTATGTCGAGCCCGGCGTCGAGGGCGGTCTCGTAGTAGTTGCGCACCCGCTGGGGCGTGAGCGACGCTGCCGCCACCACGCCCTGATCCTTGATCTCGTGGATGCGCTGCGCGATCAGCTCCTCGCGCACCGGCTCGGAGTAGATGCGCTGCATCTCGGAGGTGGCCGCCTCCTTGGGCTGATGAGCGATGCGGGCCAGCTCGGAGTCCGGATCGTCGTAACGGGTCCAGATGCCCTCGAGGTTGAGCACGGCCAGGCCGCCGAGCTCACCGAGGATTCCGGCGGTGCGCGGCGAGACCACACCGTCCATGGCCGAGGCCATCAGCGGCAGCTCGAAGCGGTACGGACCGAGCGTCCAGGTGACGTCGATCTCGTCCGGATCTCGCGTGCGCCGGCTGGGCACGATCGCGATGTCATCGAAGCCATACGCGCGGCGGCCCTTCTTGCCGCGCCCGATCTCAACTTCCATTGGATGATCCTAGGTTCGGCGGCGGACAGAGACGGCGGTTGACGCTGAAGTTAGCAGTGGCCTACGCGAAGAGCGCAGCCCGAGCGGTGGTCGGGCGAGCACCGCAGCGTCGACCCACTACCCGACCTCGAGAGCGGGGCTCTCGAGCTCCTCCACCCGCACCTCGGGCATCAGCCGCTCGACCTCTCTCTGCTCGACCCGGCCGGCCCCGAAGTGCTGTGTCGACTCGGCCCCGCACGCCACCGCGAAGCGCAGCGACTCCTCGTTGCTTGCGCCTCCGTAGCGCGCCGCCACGAAGCCCGCGAGGAAGGCGTCGCCCGAGCCCACCGT
The DNA here is from genome assembly GCA_963808545.1 of uncultured Thermoleophilaceae bacterium. Classification (GTDB taxonomy): domain Bacteria; phylum Actinomycetota; class Thermoleophilia; order Solirubrobacterales; family Thermoleophilaceae; genus JACVRW01. The sequence continues at coordinate 539,010 of CAWEGB010000011.1, forward strand.
CGACACCGGCTCGAGCGGCTCGAGGGTGGCGCGGTACATGCGCCGCTCGCCGCCCTCGGTGACCAGCGCCAGGCAGCCGTCGGCCAGGGTCATGATCGACTCGCCCGCGCCCAGCTCGACCATCTCGTGGACGGCGGCGCGGCGGTCGGCGTCGTCGGAGAACTCGTAGCCCACGAGCCCTTCCGCCTCGAGCTCGTTCGGACTCACGACGTTCGGACCGGCTCGCGTGCCGAGCCGCATCGCCTCGCCCTCCGAGTCGAGCAGGGTCGTGACGTCGAGGCGCTTCATCTCACCGATCAGGCGGCCGTAGAGCGCCGAGTCCACGCCGCGCGGGAGGCTGCCCGCCATCACGCACACCGCGGCGCCCTTGGCGAGATACAGGAGCTTGTCCACGAACAGCTCCAGCTCGTCCTCGGACACGTGTGGACCGTGCTCGTTGATCTCGGTCTGCTCGCCGCTCGTGGGATCGACCACGGCCGTGGACGTGCGCGACTCCTCCCGGATCCGCACGAAGTCGTTGAGGATCCCCTCCTCGGTCAGGTGCTCCACGATGCGCGTGCCGGTGGGCCCGCCGGCCACGCCGGTGGCGATCACGGGCTGGCCCAGCGCACGCAGTGCCCGCGCGACGTTCACGCCCTTGCCCCCGGCCGCGGCGGTGTGCTCCACGGCGCGGTGGCGCCGGCCGAGCCGGAAGTTCGGCACGGCGAGCGTCTTGTCGATGGCGGCGTTGAGAGTGACGGTGATGATCATCGGACCAACCGGATCCTGCTGCTCAGTGTCCACAACAGCATGACGGCGGCGAGGACAATGGCGAGCGCGGCCAGCAAGGTCAAGGGGACCCCGAGCCTCGAAGTGAGCACTCGCAGCGTCCCCGCCCCGGGCACGTCGGTCGCCGTGACCAGCGCCACGCGCCTCACCGGGCGGCCCTCGACGAACACCGTCACCGCGCCGGCTCGGTCGCCCGCGGGCAACGGTCCTTCGAGCTCCTCACGGGCGCGCACGCGTCGCCGCACGCTCTCTCCCGCCCGCAGGGTGAGCACCGCCGGCCGGCGCGGCACGAGCCGGATACGCTCGTCGAAGTAGCTCACGTCCGCGCGAGCCAGTGCCCGCGCGGGATCGAGCACCTTCACGCGCTTGAACTGCTCGAGCCCCCATCGGAGCAGCTCGAGCGTCTCGGCGTCACGCGCGGCCTCGCTCGGCTCCCCGAGCACCACGCTGATTACCCTGGCGCCCCCGCGCCCGGTGGCCGAGCCCACCAGGACGTATCCGGCCTGGCCCGTGTACCCCGTCTTGACGCCCGAGACCCAGGGGGTGGTCCCCACGAGGCGGTTGCGGTTGACGATCACCCGGCGCACCACGCCGGACTCGAGCTCGGCCACCGGCGTGTCCACGGTCCGGGCGAAGCGGGGCCGCGAGAGGAGCAGGCGGCTCAGGGCGGCGAGGTCCCGTGCGCTGGAGAAGTTCCCCGGCTCGTCGAGGCCAATGGGGTTGGCGTAGCCCGTGTCGTCGAGACCCAGCTCCTCGGCGCGCTCGTTCATCTCGGCCACGAAGGCCTCGCGTGATCCGGAGATGCCCTCGGCCAGCGTGGCCGCCGCGTCGTTGGCGCTCTCGAGGAGCAGCGCCGTGAGGAGGTCCTTGACCGTCATCCGCTCACCGCTGCGCAGGTTGATCTGGGACTCGATCGGCGCGGCGTCGTAGGGCGCCGCGGTGAACACCTCATTCGGCCGGGCGCCCTCCAGCGCCAGCAGCGCGGTCATCAGCTTGGTGGTGGAGGCGATCGAGCGCTGCTCTCCGGCGCGCTTGGCGAACATGACCTCGCCGTTGCGGCCGTCGACCACGATCGCCGAAGCCGCCCCGCTGACCTTCGGCGGTGGCGTCTGGGCATGGACGGCCGGCCCGGCGACCAGCGAGAGCACCAGTGCCAGCACCAGTGCCGCACGGCGAGCGCCGGAGCGGCGGATCGGGGCGTCACTCGCGCAGTTTGATCCTCTGGCCCACGACGAGTGCCTGGGGATCGAGCTGCGGGTTGAGCTCCTCGAGCCGCTCCACCGGCACGCCGGTCTTCTCGGCTATGGAGCCCAGGCTGTCGTTCAGCTTGACCGTGTAGCGACGGCGCCGGGGACGCTTGCGCTCGGTGGTGGTCTCGCTGTCGGTGGCCGTCTCCGGTGCGCTGCTCGCGGAGTCCGTGCCCGTGTCGTCGCCCACGACGTTCGAGCTGACGACCACGCCCGCGATCGCGGCCACGCAGATCAGGAGCGCCAGCGGCGCCAGGAATCGAGCGGGGCTGCGTCTTCGCTTTTCGGGCATCGGTGCTCCCGGGCAGGCGCCGCGGAGAATAGGGAGGTGGGCGAACCAAATCGGCCCGCACACCGCCAGCAGAGGTGTTCAACGCCCGCGCGCCCTACCCTGCGCGGCGTCCGGGCTGGTGGCTCGAGCCCACGTGGTCTACACCGACCAGGCCGCCGCGCGCAGCTCCTCCGCCGCCGCGGCGGCGGCCTCGGCCGGATCGCCGCCCCGCTCCGCGTGCGCCCCGACGATCGAGCGCGAAGCGGTGACGAGCCCCGCCGCCGGATGTGGGCCGAAGGCCGCTGCCAGGTCCTCTACGCGGCCGCCCTGGGCCCCCACGCCGGGCAAGAGGAAGATGGCGCGCGGCATCAGCGCGCGCAACCGCTCGAGCAGATCCGGCCGGGTGGCGCCGGTGACCGCTCCCACCGCCGACAGGCCGCACTCGCCCACGTGCGCCGCCCCCAGCTCGTCCACCAGCAGCGCCAGCCGCTCGGACAGCGGGGGCTCGCCCGCGTCCTGAAGCTCGGCCGCGCCGGGGTTCGAGGTGCGCACCAGCACGAAGCAGCAGGCTGCGGCGCTCACCGCCGCCGACACCAGCGGCTCGAGGGCGTCGCGCCCGAGGAGGGGGTTGGCGGTGAAGGCGTCGGCGCCCAGCCCGGCGCTGGGACCGAACGGCCCGGGGGTCTCCCCCACCAGCGCCTGGGCGTAGGCGTGCGCCGTGACGGGCACGTCGCCACGCTTGCCGTCGGCGAGCACGAGCAGACCGTGGTCGTGCGCGATCGCCACCACCTGCTCGAGGGCCTCCCAGCCCGGCGCTCCGAGCCGCTCGAAGCAGGCGAGCTGCGGCTTGACCGCGACGCAGGACGGGCCGGCGGCCACGATCGCCGCCCGGCAGTGCTCGGTGACCGCCTCCGCGCTGCGAATGCGGGCCAGGTGAGGCTCCGCCGGGCCGCCCGCCAGACGCTCGACCGCGACCGGCCACAGCATGGCCGGGTCGGGGTCGAGGCCCAGCACGACACGACTGCGGCGCTCCTCTACGAGCGCCGCGAGCCGGTCGGCGAAGTGCGGGCGCGCAGCAGTGCTCAACCCGGCCGCCCCCGGCGGCCCGCTGGTCCGGCTGGGCGCCCCGGCGTTATCCGCTCTACGAGCCCTTGACGGCGCTCTTCAGCGCGGAGCCTGCCGAGAAGCGGGGAACCCTGCTCGCCGCGATCTGGATCTTCTCGCCGGTCTGCGGGTTGACTCCCTGGCGGGCACTGCGGTCCGCCACCGAGAACTTCCCGAAACCGGTGAAGTTGATCTCACCGCCACGCGACAGAACTTCCTGAATCGAGTCGAGCACGGCGTCGACGGCTTTGCCGGCCTCACCCTTCCCGAGCCCGCTGTTGTCCGCAACTCGGTCCACGAATTCGGCCTTGGTCACGATCTCCTCCTTACCGGGGGCAACATCTGAGCCGCAACGTAACAACGAACCCGGACGCCAGACGCCGTATTTTCCGCTTGGAGAGCGGAAACCGCGCTCGTTACGTGTCTTTCCGGGCCTCAGGAACCGGAAACGGCCATCTCTCCGATGAGGATCGGAGGGGCCTTGACGCTGCCTCCGAAGGGCACCCAGCGGACCTGGGAGCCGACCGCGCGCACCGCCATGAGCATGCTCACGAGGTCGCTGGCGATGGTCATCTCGCGGGCCGGTGCGCCCAGCTGCCCAGCCTCGATCAGACGCCCCGAGGCGCCCACCGAGAAGGTGCCGGACACCGGGTTGACCCCCGAGTGCAGCCCGGCCACCTCGGTGACATAGAGCCCGTCGCCGGCCATGCGCACGAGCTCGTCGAGATCGGCCGTGCCGGGCTCGACCACGAGGTTCGTGGTGCCCACGCCCGGCGGCGACCGGTACGAGCCGCGGCCGGCGTTGCCGGTGGTGCGGCGGCCGGCCCGGCGCGCCGTGCGAGCGTCGTAGAGAAAGCCCGACAGCCGGCCGTCCTCGATGAGAGGGGTCCGCCGCGTGGGCGACCCCTCGCCGTCGAACGGAGCGCTGGCCGGCCCGTCGGCAACGGCACCGTCGTCGGCGAGCACGACGGCGGGGTCCGCCACCTCGTCGCCCTCCCGGTCCGCGAACAGCGAGCGGCCACGCTGAACGGCGTCCGCGGACAGCATGGCGCCGATGAAGCCGAGGAAGGAGGCCGCCACGAAGGAGTCGAGCACCACCGGGCAGCGGCGGCTCGACGGCTGGCGGGCGCCCACCAGCGCGACGGCCCGCTCGGCCGCCTCGGAGCCGATCTCCTCGGGGTCGAGGGCCTCGGGGTCGCGTCCCAGCCCGACGCCCATGCCGGTCATCAGGTCCGCGCCCTCGCCGGCGAAGGCGGACGCGTAGGCCCAGGCCTGGGTGGCCTCATAGGAGGCGGAGAAGCCGCGCGAGTTCATGAGCGCCACCGCACCCTCGGCGTCCGAATAGACGGCGTTCTCCACCTGAGACACCCCGGGGTTGGCCCGAGCCGCGCGCTCGATGGCCAGAGCGAGCTCGACCTTGCGCTCGGTGCTCCAGTTTCCCAGCGCGGTCGAGGCCAGGCCATCTACCGGCGTGGTGCCGAACTCCGCGGGCAGTCCCTCGTGATCGTCCTCGTCGGACACCTCGGCGGCCGCGGCGGCAGCCCGGGCCACCTCCGCAACCCCCTCGGCGGACAGGTCCGTTCCGTAGGCGTAGCCCGAGCGCGCGCCCGCGAAGGCACGAACGCCCACCCCGCGCCCTCCCGCATCCGACAGGCTCTCGACCTCGCCGCGGTAGACCCGGATTCTCCGGCTGGTGGACTCCTCGGCCCACGCCTCGGCGTCGCTGGCTCCGGCGCTCAGCGTCTCGTCCACCGCGCGCCGGGCCACCTCGTCGAGGGTCATGACGCCGTCCCCCCCACCGTCAGCTCGCGCAGCAGCACGTGGGGCTGTCCGACTCCCGCCGCCACGGTCTGGCCACCCTTCCCGCAGTAGCCGGTGGCGATCCTGAGGTCGCCGGCGATCCCGTCGATGGCGCGCAGAGCCTCGATGCCGTTGCCCACGAGCGTCGCACCGCGCACCGGAGCGGTGACCCTCCCGTTCTCGATCAGGTAGCCCTCCGAGACCCCGAAGACGAAGTCGCCCGTGGCGGGCTCCACCTGGCCGCCCCCGAAGGACACGGCGTACAGGCCGCGCTCGACAGCGCCGATCAGGTCCTCGGCGCTTGCTTCGCCGGGCGCGAAGAACGTGTTGGTCATTCGCGGCACGGGCAGGTGGCGAAACGACTCCCGGCGGCCGTTGCCCGTGGGCTCCGCGCCGTCCTTGCGCGCGGTGATGAGGTCGTACAGATACGAGGTGAGGCGCCCCTCCTCGAGGATCGTGGTGCGGCGCGTGGGAGTGCCCTCGTCGTCCACCCCGTCGCTGCCCCACTCGCCCTTGCGGCTGCCGTCGTCGTACGCGGTGACGAAGGGCGAGCTGAGCTCCTCGCCGATGCGCCCGGCGTAGACGCTGGCGTCCTTCTGAACGGCGTCGGCCTCCAGCCCGTGGCCCACGGCCTCGTGCAGCAGCACGCCACCGAAGCCGTCGCCCACCACCACCGGCAGCCGGCCGGTGGGGGCGTCGACGGCATCGAGGAGGGTGAGCGCGCGCCGCGTGGCCAGGGCAGCGACCTCCTCGGGCTCCCGTTCGAGCAGCTCGAAGCCGGCATGCCCCCCGCGCGTGTCGGTGCCGGTCTCCACGCGCTCGCCGCGCCGGGCCACGACCTGGGCGCTGAGCCGCACCCGGGTGCGGTCGTCGGCCGCCGCCCGCCCCTGAGAGTTGAAGATCTCCACCTCACGCCTCGACTCGGCGTAGCCCAGCCGCACCTGCGACACCTCGGGCCCGGCCGAGCGCGCTCGCTCCTCACAGGCGCGCAGCAGATCGGCCTTGCGCGAGGCCTCCACGTCCTCCGGTCGCAGCGTGACCGGGTGGCCGTTCGCCGCCTCGGGCGCCGAGAGGGCGGCGGGCGTGCGCGCGTCGCCCCGCACGGCCTGCGCCACCGAGCCGGCCACCCGCAGCAGGTCCTCCTCGGCCAGGCCGTCGACGTGGCCGTAGTAGGTGGACTCACCCTGCACCACCCTCACGCAGGCGCCGCGCTCGCGGCCTCCCTGCGGGCGCTCGACGCGGCCGTCGTCCAGCGCGAGCCCGAAGCCGCGCCGCGACTCGGCGTAGAGCTCGGCGAAATCGCCTCCGCGCGCCAACGCGTGTTCGAGCACGCGTTCGGCGAGGGCCGGATCGACCAGCGTCATTCGGCGTCGGTCTCGCTCGACGCCCGTCGGGGGCGGCGGCGCCGCGCCACGTCGTCCGCCGGCTCCGGCTCGGCCGCCAGGGTCACCATCTCCTCGGCCAGCTCGAGCACCCGTTCGTGGCCGCGCGCATCGGGCTGGACCAGGCGCGCGTAGCCGGTGGGGTCGTAGGCGAGCACGCGCGGCTCGCGCTCGCGCTGCATGCGGCGCACCGTGGCGGCGACGGAATCCACCAGCCCGCCGGCGCGGGAGATGGGGCCCTTGCGTCGCTCCTTCACGTGAGGTCACCGCCGTCACGGCCCAGCTCGGGCACCGGCGACTCGCCTGCCGCGTCCTCCTCGCTGGCGGGCCCCCCGGCTGCCGCGCCGGCGTCCGCTGCGGTGGAGCGCCTGATCGCAGGCCCACCCTCGAGCTCTCCCAGCACCGCGCGCATGTCGCAGAGCATCAGCGACGACAGCGCGGTGCGGCGAGCGACCACGGCGAGCGTCCAGCGCGGCGTGCGGGAGGCGAACACGGCCCCGCCGGGCACCTGAGCCTCCATCTGCTCGGGCGGATCGGACTCCCAGTCCCTCGTGGCGCGGTCCACCGTCTCCACCAGCTCGCGGGCGAGATCCCCCAGCTCACGGGCGCGCACGGGGTCCCTCTCGCTCGAGCCCACGAGCGAGCCGGCCGCGTCGAGAAGAACCGCCGCGCGGGCGTCGGCCGACAGCTCGCACAGGCGGCCGGCCGCCGCCTTGGGACTGAGCGTGTCGGCCATGAAGGTCAGAATAGCCGCGTGCCCATCTCCCGAATCTCGTGGCTGGTGACCGTGGCGATCTGCCTGATCGCTGCCCTCCTGCTGCTTCTCAACGGCTACTTCGGCTACTCGGGAGTGCTGCTCGCGGTGGCCGCCGCGGCAGCGGTCAACCTGCTGTAGCGCCGTCGTCGGCGCGGATGTCGGCCGCCTTCTCGGGCTCGAGGTGGATGAGCACGTCCGTGCCTCGCAGGCGGCCGGCGATGGCCGCCTGGAGCTCGTGCGACACCTCGTGCGCGCGGCTCAGACTGGTGCCGTCGCGGAACTGCACGTGCAGGTCGATGTAGCGCCGGCTGCCGGCGCGGCGCGCCCGCAGCTTGTGGAAGCCCACGAGCTCGGGGGCCCCGTGCTCGGAGATGGCGAGGCGCACGGCGGCGAGCTCGTCCTCCGGCAGCGCCTCGTCCACCAGCACCCTGCTGGTGCGGTTGAGGATGCGCACCCCGGCGAACACGATCGCCCCCGCCACCAGGAGCGCCGCGGCCGGATCGATCCAGTTGGCGCCCGTGAGCTCCACGAGCACGAGCCCCACCAGGACACCGAAGGAGGTGGCCGCGTCGGTACGCAGGTGCGCGGCGTCGCCCTCGAGCGCCGGAGACTCGGTGGCCCGCGCCTGGCGGTACAGGTAGGCGGACACGCCGAGGTTGGCCACCGCCGAGAACCCGATCACGGCGATGCCGAAGCCCAGCGACTCGACCTCCGAGCCCTGCGCGAGCCGGCGCAGCGACTCGAAGATGATCACCCCGGCACCGACGAGGATCAGCATCCCCTCGATCCCCGCCGCCACGTTCTCGACCTTGTCGTGGCCGTAGGGGTGCGACTCGTCGGCCGGCTTCCCGGCCTTGCGCACCGAGAAGAAGGCAATGATCGAGGCCACGAGGTCGATGGCCGAGTGAGCCGCCTCGGTGAGAATCGCGATCGAGCCGGTGACCACGCCGGCCACCACCTTGAGCGCGATCAGGAGCGTGTTGGAGATGATCGAGACCGCCGCAGCGCGCTCCTTTCGAGGCGTCTGGGCGGCCGGGCCCACGGCCCGGCCGGAGGCGGCCGCGGCGGCGGCGACGCGCTCCCGTGCCGCTCGGCGCGGGTCCATCAGCGTCCTCTCCGGCGGCGTGCGGCGCGGCGGTCTCCGGCTCTTCCACTCAGGAGCGCGCTGAGCGGCCCTCGCGGCCGGTGCGACTCATCGGCGTCTCGCAGTCGCCGGAGGAGCTCGCGCGCCGCCCGGCCACGGTGGCTGATGGCGTCCTTCTCCTCCACCGACAGCTCCGCCATGGTGCGGTCGTCCGGGTAGTCGTCGGGAATGAACGCAGGGTCGTAGCCGAAGCCGCCGCTGCCGCGCGGCTCGGGGGCGAGCACGCCCTCACAGCGGCCGTGCACGACCTCCTCGCGGCCTCCCGGCTCCACGTACGCGAGCGCGCACACGTAGGCCACCCGGCGGTCCCCGTCGGCCGGCACCTCGCTCAGCAGCTTGTGGAGGTTCTCCTCGTCCCCGGCGTTCTCGCCGGCGTAGCGGGCCGACCACACCCCGGGAGCGCCGCGCAGAGCCGAAGCCTCGATCCCCGAATCGTCGGCGATTGCGGGGCGGCCGGTGGCGGCCGCGGCCGCCCGCCCCTTGCCGAGGGCGTTGTCCGCGAAGGTGGTGCCCGTCTCCGGTGGCAGCTCCACCTCCTCCGGCAGGGGGTCGAGCTCGTAGGGGCGCATCAGCTGCGACAGCTCGCGCAGCTTGTGGTCGTTGCGGGTGGAGAGGACCAGCCGCACGAGGCTCAGCTCGCCGCGACCGCCGCCTCT
>CAWEGB010000012.1:0-112438 GCA_963808545.1 uncultured Thermoleophilaceae bacterium
CACCCACTGCCCGATCCGGCCGCCTGGGCGGCGATCGACGATCCCGACGAGCGGCTTCGGGCGGCGCTCCAGCGGCTTTACGGGTGGTACGAGCACGGCGAGTACATGCTCGAGAAGACAACCCGCGACGTCGCATTGGTTCCCGCGCTGCGACCCTCGATGGAGGCTTTCGCCGGCTGGATCGACCAGGCCGCCACGCCATCGTCCAGCGGAAGCCGGAGCGCGGCGCGCGACGGCGCCGCGTGCGGGCCGCGGTTGGCCATGCACTCGCGTTCGAGACCTGGCGGTCGCTGGTCCGCGAGCAGCGCCTGTCCCAGCCCGAGGCGATCGAATTGATGGAAGGACTCATCGCCGTCGCCGCGCAGGGCTCAGCGCGCGCGCCCGTCGGCTGCGACAGCTGAGTGTCTGCCGATGCGGCACACGTAGTCGGCCGGCGACATGCGGCGGACGCGGTCGCCATCGTGCGCGCCCCACACGCCTGCGTCTCGGCGCCGATCCGACGGTGCCGGGTTCAGGCACGAGCGCTCCTGAATGGAGTTCCATTCCGTCCCCCCCCCCGAGCCGCTCACTGCCGCGAATCCGCTTGAAATCGGGGATTGTCAGCACCCGTCGGCGGTGGTCAGTGCGGAGATCGGGCCAACGACCGGGCCATAGACTCGGCGCTGGCCACGTGACACGACAGGGCCGAAACGAAAGACCACCGCAGTTGCAGGGGTTCTCCGATGGAGCTAGCCGGACTCGAACCGGCGGCCTCCTGGGTGCGATCCAGGCGTGCGCTAGCCTGAGTTTGGCTTGTTGCAGGGTTTTCGCGGCGGCGGAGGTCCGGCCTGTGGCTCGCTATTTCGGCTAGTTTCCGCCCATTTCGGCTGGGATCGGGCCAAAGAAACGGCCTCTTTGGCCCGATCTCTGGTCCGGGCGAGCACCCGCGCGGGTGAGCCCTGGTGGGCTCGCGGGTCAACGAGCTCGGATGCCGCGTACAGGGCCAGCCGGTGCGTGCCCGAGTCCGGGAAGCTGCTCAAGCCTCCGCACGTGGTCGGGGTAACCCGGCTGCGGTCGGCCGCGACCGTGTTAGATGTTCCTGCCTGCGGCGGCGGTGAAGGTCGTGAACACGATCTTCGGCCGCCGGCGGCCACGGGATCGAAACAGCCTCGGGCGGTCGGGTCGACGATCGCGCCCGCAGGCCGCTTGGCCTTGCACCTGGGTCTGGCGCAGTCCGCTGCCGTCGGTGTGCACTCCGCGCAGCGCGTGCGGCTGTCGCGGGGATCCGGCGGGCGAGCGCGGTCTGGTTGCTCCGCGGCACCAGTACTCGCCGGAGTCGCGGCGCGGTCCCTCCCGCTCATCGCTCCCGCGAAAGACTCGTGCCTGCACGGAGCGAAGACTGTTGCTGGCCCCGGTTCGCGGCAGACCACGTAGGCGTAGCGTCGGCCACCAGGTCGAACTAAGAAGGGAGCTAGCATGCGCAAGCCAGTAGCAGTAGCCACCGCGGCGGTGTTGCTCGGGTTGGTTGCGCCGGCCTCGGCCGCCCCTAATGGCGACCACGCGAGCTGCGAGGCGATCTTGACCTCACCGGATGCGCACATCCAATTCCGGGACGAGGTGGCCCGTGAGTTCACCACTCGGGGCTTCCCGCCCGGTGAGATCATGAGCGGCGCGGCGCGCGCGCCGGGGACGACGGAGGAAGAGTGCCAGGCGGATAGCCCCGGCTAGGCGACTAGCCCCGCTGGGAGAGGAGGGGCGCCACCGCTCCCCTCCTCCCACAGACAAGCTGACCCCGGTACTTAGCGGTGTAGCCGTTTCAACCTGAACATCACTTGCGCGTGGTTTACGTCCGGGGATCCGTGTAAAGCACGTCGTCGTTGAGTAATGGTGGAAGCGGGCGTAACGATGTGCCCGTTCGCTCCGCTAGCTCGCGCGCTCACCGCGCAGGTAGGCGAGCACGGCGAGGACTCGGCGGTGCGACTCGGGGTTCGGTCGAGCCCGAGCTTGAGGAAGATCTGCTTGACGTGCGCCTCGACGGTGCGCTCGGTGACGAACAGCCGGGCGGCGATCGCGCGGTTTGAGAGGCCTTCGGCGACGAGGCCGAGGACCTCGCGCTCGCGTGCGGTGAGCTCGGCGAGCGGGTCTTCGCGGCGGCGTCGCCCGAGCAGGCGCGTGACGATCGTCGGGTCGACGACGGTCTCGCCCTCGGCGATGCGACGCAGGGCGTCGACCAGGACGGCGACGTCGAAGACGCGCTCCTTGAGCAGGTAGCCGACGCGTTCGGGGTGCTCTTCGAGCAGGCGCAACGCGTAGCTGGGCTCGACGTACTGCGAGAGGACCAGCACGCCGACATCGGGGTGCTCGGCACGGATCCGCTGGGCGGCGACGAGGCCCTCGTCGGTGTGCGTCGGCGGCATGCGGATGTCGACGATCGCGACGTCGGGGCGCTTGAGCCGCACTTCTCGGAGCAGCCGCTCGGCGTCGTCTGCCTCGGCCACGACGTCGATGCCCGCGTCGCCGAGCAGCCGCACGATCCCCTCGCGCGTGAGCATCACGTCGTCGGCGACGACTACTCGCACGGGATCTCCGCGCGCAGGTCGTGTCGCCGAGCTCGAGCGTGCCGCCGAGCGCGCCGACACGATCGGCGAGATGCGGCAGGCCGTGTGTGCGTGGCTTCCCTCGTCCTCCGCCGTGATCGAGAGGCGACGGTCTGCGCTCCGGACGCGGACAGAGACGAACGGTGCGCCGCGCCGCGCCGCGTCCTCGATCGCCTCGGCAACCGTCACGTAGGCCGTCGTCTCGACCGCGGGCGGCTGGCGCTCCGACGCCAGCTCGTCGAGCTCGACCGGTAGTGGCGCCTCGTCGGCGAGCGCCTCGAGCGCGGGCGCCGAGGCCCGCCTCGGTCAGGATCGCCGGATAGATGCCGTGGGCGAGCTCGCGCAACTCGTCGAGCGCGGCTGCGGTCTCGTCGCCGGCGGCGTCCAGCGCGCGGGCGAGCTCCTCGTCGCCGTCGGCGGCCGCGCCGGCGCGCGCGAGCCGCAGGTCGTAGGAGAGGGCGAGCAGCCGCTGCTGGGCGCCGTCGTGGAGGTCGCGCTCGAGCCGGCGACGCTCGGCGTCGCCCGTCTCGACGATCCGCGTGCGTGACACACGCAGATCCTGGAGCTGTGCCAGCACCTCGGCCTGCAGGCGTTCGTTCTCGAGCGCGAGCCGCACGGCGGCACCGATCTCGCGCTCGAGGTCGGCGACCGCCGCGGTGTGTGTGATAGCGGCGACCTCGCGGCCGTTTCGAACGAGCCGAGTGACAGCGCGAGCGGGCCCCGCCACAGGCTCGTCGACCGGGTCGCCGTGACCGTCGACGTAGCGCTGCGCGCCGGGCAGCCAGTAGGCGATTCGCAGCTCGGCGTCCCGAATCGCGTCTGGCGAGGGCGGACTCGAGCGATCCCGGAGACGGCGCCTCGCCGAGGTCGGCCGCGATGCGGGCGACGGAACGCCGCTGGATCCTCGCCTGCACGAGCGCCCACGGGAGGCCGAGGGCGATGACGATGACCGCCGCGCAGCCGACGACGAAGACGGCGAGGAAGGCTCCGAGTCGCTCGGGTCCTCGATCGCCGCACGTGCGAGCGCGACCGAATGCGCGATGGTCGCGCCCGCCAGCGCGATACCGCCGGCCAGGACTGGCCCGAGCGTTCGGCGCGCCGGGCCGCTCGCCGCGGCAAGTCGCCATACGCAGAGCGCCGCGAGCGCTGCCGCTGCGCCGACGGCGAACCAGAGGTCGACGTCCTCGATCGCGCGCGCGACGTCAGGGAGCGAATGGACGAGGAAGACGTTGTCCGTGCAGTTGTCCCAGCACGCCGGGTCGAAGAAGGGATCGCGGAACAGCGCGCGGCCGAGCGCGGACAGCGCGGCCTCGAGGTAGACCGCGATGACGAGCGCGCGGGCTCCCTTCGAGCGCACCACACCGCTCGGGAAAGCGACGACGAGGTGGAGCAGGACGGGGAGAGTGAAGACGGCGGCGAGCGTGCCGATGCTCAGGACGAGCGGCGGCCCACCCTTCCAGCCGGCCCAGACCGGGGCGAACCAGAGAAGCCCTGCAAGCAGGGCGAGGTCGCCGATCCGTTTGCCCTGCCGCGCGAGCGGACGTGACGACACCGGCCACCACGAGCGCCAGACCGGCGATTACGGCGAGGGCGGCAACGACCTCGGACTGGCCGGCGTAGGTCGTGGTCTCGCCCGGTCCGCGCGCAACGGCGAGCGCGCCGAGACCATAAGCGCCTGCGACTGCGCCGGCTGCGAGCCGAGCGAGGTCCGCCGGAGGGACGGGGACCCGCGCCACCTCGCGATTGTCTCACGGCTCAGCAGGGCCGCACTCGTGCTGGCCACAACTCCAGTCTCGGGGCAGCCACGATGTGCGCTCCGCTCGCCGACCGTACCGTCGCCTCGATCCTCACTGAAAGGAGTGAGACGATGGCCAGGGTGACGACTCGACTCGCGGTGTTCATGCTCGCCGTGACCGCGGCGGTCGCCGCGACGGCGTGCAGCGTCGACGGCGATGGCGGCGACGACAAGGCCGGCGGCGCCGGCCCGCCGGTAGAGCTTCGACTGGCCAACACAGGCGCCGACATCGCCCAGACACCCGCGGTGGAGTACTTCGTCGAGCGCGTCGACGAGCTCTCCGGCGGCCAGGTGCGCATCGAGGTGGTGGATCGAGTGGGCGGAGTTCGCGCCCGACGCGGAGCAGCAGGTCGTCACGATGTCGCCGCTGGCGAGGTCGACCTCGGCTGGGTCGGGAGTCGGGTTTTCGACACGCTGGGCGTGGAGAGCTTCCAGGCGCTGACGGCGCCGATGTTGATCGACAGCTATGCGCTCGAGAACGCGGTGATCGAGAGCGGCATGACGGAGGAGATGATGGAAGGTCTCGACGAGCTCGGGGTGCACGGGCTCGCGGTCCTCGCGGACGCCCTGCGCCGGCCGGTGAGCGTCGACGCGCCGATCCTCGAGCCGGCGGACTGGAGGGGCACAAGCTTCGGCACTCTGAAGTCAGACGGCCAGGTCGAGGCGATCGGTGCGCTCGGCGGCGATCCAGTCGAGATCTTCGGTCCACACCGCAGGGATGCTCTCGACGACGGCACGCTCGAGGGGTTCGAGTTCGGACTGTTGCTGTACAGCGACCCGATGTGGTCGTCTCGCGCACCCTACGTGGCCGCCAACGTGCATCTCTGGCCCCAGATGGATGTCGTGCTCGCGAACCCGGGACGGCTCGACGGACTGACCTCGAAGCAACGCGGCTGGCTGGACGAGGCGGCGCGGGACGCGGCGCGCCGTTCTGCCGCGCTCGCCGACAGGGATGCGAGGGCGCTCGACGTGGCCTGTGAGGGTGGCGCCCGCTTCGCCGAGGCGAGCGAGGCGGACCTCGCCGCGCTCCGCAGAGGCCTTCCAGCCTGTGTACGCGGGCCTCCGACGGCAGTCGTCGACGAGGGGGTTCCTCGACTCGCATCCAGGCGCTGAAGCGTCGACGCCCGCCGAGGCAGGGCTCACGATCCCGTCCGAGTGCACCGGCAAGGCGCCGAGGCAGCCCTCGGTGAGCGCTGCCAAGCCGCCGTCATACCTGAACGGGACCTACCGCTGGGTGCTCACCCAGGCGGACGCGGACAGGGTCTGCCGGGGGACACCGAGACCGACTACCCGCACGTGAACACGATCACGCTGAAGGACGGTCGTCTGGAAGGTGGCTGCTTCGGCGTCGACGGGGGGACGTACTCGGTCCAGGGCGACCGGATCACTTTCCACAGCATCGAGTTCGGCGACGACTCGACTGTGACCTTCTCCAGGGACGACAAGGGCAACCTTCACCTCGAGCCCGTCCCGCCGATCGATCCGGGGGGCGCGTTCGAGTGCTTCTACAAGCCCTGGACGAAGATCGACTGAGCTTCGCGGCGTCACTCCGCCTCGCCGCCCACGGGGATGTGGGCGGCGAGGCGCGTTCCGCGGCCCACCGGGCTCTCCACTTCGAGCGTCCCTCCAGCGCTTCGAGCCGATCGACCAGACCGCTGAGACCTGTGCCGTGCGCGGGGTCGGCGCCGCCCAGGCCGTCGTCCTCGATAGCGAGGCTGACCAGGCCGTCGCCGCTCGTCACGGTGACCGTGGCTCTGGATGCCTCGGCATGCTTGGCGATGTTCGCGAGCGCCTCTGAGCAGACGAAGTACGCGACCGCCTCGACGTCCGGCGGCAGCTCCGGCACGGGGGTCAGCACCTCCACAGCCACCGGAGCCCGCTCGGCGAGCGACGAGATCGCGCCGGCAAGTCCCGCCTCTGCCAGGACTCGCGGATGGAGGCCGTGCGCGAGCCGCTGGAGCTCCTCCAGCGTGCGATCAAGCTGAGCCTCGGTCAGGGCGATACGTTCCCTCACGGTCTCGGATGAAGCGGCGAGCCGGAGGGCGCGCAGTCGCCCCGCGAGCCGCTCCAGGCGCTCCTGAGCACCCGCGCGAAGCCGCCGCTCCAGGCGCCTCCGTTCCGCGTCCCCCGCCTCGAGGATTCGCCGCCGCGACTCCTCGAGCTCCGCCACTTGGCCGCGCACCTCGGCGGTGAGGCGGGCATTGGCCGCGGCCAGCCGTGCGGCTGCCGAGACCGCCTCGCGCAGGCCCGGATCGTCGAGCACGGCAGGATCGTGGACGAGTGCGGCGACCGGTCCCGCTTCACCCTCGACGAGCGTGGTCGAGCGCCCGCTGTCCGACTCGGGAACAGCGAGCGGATGGTCCTCGGAGTCGACGAAGACACCCCGGTCCGGGAGCCAGTAGCCGACCTCGAGGGTCGGGTCGGCGAGCGCCCGCGCGAGCTCGTCGCGAAGCGTGCGACCCCGGTTCTCGCCCAGCTCGATGACGAGGTCGGTGACCGCGCCGTGCTCCCAGGAACGTGACAGGAGTCCCACGAGGAGACCGCCCGCAATCGCGCACAGCGTCACCTCGAGCGCGAGGAGCGACGGGTCGGCGGCATCGCCGCCGGGAACGGCCAGCCGAGCTGCCGCACCGCCGGCGAGCGCGAGTCCCAGGCCGCCGGCGGCCCACAGAGCGACCAGGCGCGCCCGGCGCGCGGGCCCGACCGCGGTCGAGTGCGAGCGAGCGCAGACGGCGATCAGAAGGATGGCGAGGACGATCGTGGACACCTCGTTCCGCCACACCGGCAAGACCACCGCCGCCGCATAGCCGATGGCGATGGCCGCGACCTCTCGACGTGAGGACGGCCGGCCGCTGGGATAGGTGACGAGAAGGTGGACGAGCGGCCCTCGGTAGAGATACAGGGCCCCGGTGGCGAAGTTTCCGAGGAACCAGCTGAAGCCGGTCGCCGCCAGCAGCGGGCCGCTCAGAGTGTCCCCGCGCCGCGACCACGCGACCAGCCCGCAGGCAATCAGCGTCCAACCAGTGACCAGATCGGGGATCCAGTGGCCCGGATCGTCCCAGCCGAAGGCGACCCACTCGGCACCGAGACCGAGCAGAGCCCCCGTCGGCCAGAGGAGCCCCCGCAGCGACCGCATCGGGGCGATCAGCCGACGAGCGCGGCGAGCGCCGAGCCCGAAAGCTCCCGTTTCGGAATGAATCCACGCGCCGGAGCCGCCTGCAGTCGCGGGCCGTACGCCGCCGCCTCACGGCTCGAGATCAGCACGACCACGGGCGGATCCCGGCCCGCCGCCAAACGCTCGGCCACGGTGAAGCCGTCCGCACCGGGAAGCTGCACGTCGAGCAGCACGATCTGCGGCTGCACTCGCTCGACCGCCGCGATCGCCTCCTCGCCGTCGGCCGCCTCGGCGACGACCGCGAAGCCCTCGGCCTCGAGGAGCGCCCCCGCGGACCGCCGGAACTCGGCGTGATCATCGACGATCAACACGGTCGCGCGCACCGGGCAATCGTCCCAGCGCGCGCCCCCCAGCGCATCGGTGCTAGCCGCAATCCCGCACAGTGGTCGATCTCGGCGGGAGAACGGCTCGACCCGAGCGCTCACAAGGAATGTTCCATTACGTCCCGCGATTGAGTCGCGATCGGGCCTCGAAACCGCATCGGAACGGAATTCACCGCAAAGCCGAGTACTGCCTGAGGCCCGCGAGCGGGCCAAAGACCGGGCCAACGAGCCGGTGCCGGCCAGCGAACGCAACGACCCCGGGACGCAAGAATCCCGCTATTGCAGGGGTTCTCGGAGTGGAGCTAGCCGGACTCGAACCGGCGACCTCCTGGGTGCGATCCAGGCGCTCTCCCAACTGAGCTATAGCCCCGAGGTCGTCTCATGGTAGCGCCGGTTGGGCGCTCGGCTGCGGGACCAGAGCCGTCCTGCTTGCCTCGATATGGTTCCGCGCGATGGGCGTACTCGACGATGCCATCAGGGAGCATCTCGACCTCAAGCGCAAGCACGGAGCGGCCGAAGAGGAGCTCCAGCGCCAGGAGGAGGAGGCTCTCGGACCCGCTCGCCGCGAGCTGGCCGCCGACCAGGATCAACCCGGGGCGGAGGGCGCGGACGCAGCCGCGGCGGCCGGCAACGGCGCCGAGGCCGAGCCCGAAGCGGAGCCCGCCGAGGCGGTGGAGCCGGACGCGGAGCTCGATGCCGACCCGGCCCCACCTACGGCGTCCGCCGAGGTCACACCCGAGGTGGCGGACGCGGTTCCCGAGGTGGTCGAGTCCGCCCCACCGCTCGACGAGCCCGGCCCCTCGCCAACCGAGGAGGAGACAGTGCTCTTCGACGCCGAGAGCGAGCCGGCGGAAGCCCCGCCCGCTGCGTCCCCCTCAGGTGACACACCGCCCCGGGGCTTCGCTCCGGTGGAGACGCCGCCCCAGTCCGAGGAGCCCGATCCGGGCGCCACACAGGAGTACGACCCGTTCGCCGACGAGCCTGCTGCCGAGCCGGAGCCCGCAGCGGAAAGGGACTCGGACGCCGCTGACGACGACGAAGCGGGCGACGGCGACGTCCTCGAGGACACGCCGGACTTCCTCCAGGAGACGCCCGAGCACGACCGCCTCTGGTTCGAGCAGAAGCCGCCCCGCGACTTCGACTTCGACTGACGCCGCCGCGGGTTGAGCGGCGACCTGGGCGAAAACGGCAGGGAGTTGCGGCGGGGGCCGCCCGCCCCGGCGACCCCCGCGGTGATGCAACTCAGCGGCTTCGAAAAGCCGCTGTGGTCGACGGAACCCTCCATGCCGTCGTAGGCGGTGTTTCGGCAGGATGGTCGGCGGGCTGAAAGGTCGGCCGCCAGGCCTCGACACGTGTCCTGGTCAGGAGATGTAGCCGCGCGTGGTGGCGGCCTCGACCACCCGCTCGATTCCCAGCTCGTAGGCCGCCGGGCGCCGAGCCGTTCCGTTCTGCTCGGCGCGCTCGGAGACTTCGGCGTAGGCGCGCCGCATGATGCGCGTCAGGCGCTCGTTGACCTCGCTCTCCTCCCAGCGGAAGTGCTGGAGGTTCTGCACCCACTCGAAGTACGAGACGATCACGCCGCCGGCGTTGGCGAGGACGTCGGGCACGACGGCCACTCCACGGTCGGAGAGGATCTCGTCGGCGGCCGGGGTGGTGGGACTGTTGGCGCCCTCCACGATCAGGCGACAGCGCAGGGAATCGGCGTTCTGCCCGTGGATCATGCCGCCGAGCGCGGCGGGGATGAACACGTCGCACTCGCTCGCCAGCAGCTCGTCCGGGGAGACCGGTTCGGCCTCGTCGAACTCACCGATCCGGCCGCCCTCGCGCTGATGCTCCGCCAGCTTCGCCGGGTCGATCCCCTCCTCTGAGTGAAGGGCGCCGGTGGCGTCGGACACCCCGATCATGGTGGCGCCCAGCTCGCACATCAGGCGGGCCGCCCACGATCCGACGTTGCCGAAGCCCTGGACCACGAACCGGCAGTCGGCCGGATCGATGCCGAGCTCCTCCGCCGCCTCTTGGAATACGCAGACCACGCCGCGCCCGGTGGCGGCCTCCCGGCCGAGCGAGCCCTCCAGCGACACCGGCTTGCCGGTGACACAGGCCGGCGTGTGGCCGTGGAGCTTGCCGTACTCGTCCATGAACCAGGCCATCACCTGGGCGTTGGTCCCGACGTCGGGCGCCGGGATGTCACGCGACGGGCCGAGCACCTTCTCGATCTTGTCCAGGAACGACCGCGCGATCGTCTGGAGCTCGTGGGACTCCAGCTTCTCGATGTCGACGTTCACGCCGCCCTTGGCCCCGCCGTAGGGGATGCCGGTGACCGCGGTCTTCCAGGTCATCAGCTCGGCCAGCGCACGCACCTCGTCGAGGTCGACCTCGGGGTGGAAGCGAATGCCGCCCTTGTACGGGCCCCGGGCGCCGTTGTGCTGGACCCGGAAGCCGGAGAAGACGTGGATCTTGCCGTCGCTCAGCTTGACGGGAACCTGGACCTGCACCTCGCGGTACGAGGAGCGCAGCACGGCGGCCACGTCATCGCGCAGGCCGAGGCGCTCGGCGGCCACCCCGAACCAGTGCTCGACGATCTCGTAGTTGGAGACCTCCGCGCGCTGCGGCGCGTCGCTCTCCTCGGAGACCTTGGGCGACTTGTCGGGATGCCCGTGGCCGTCCTGACCCTCGTGAGGAACGCCCTCGGTCGGGTCCTCCCGCGTTTCCCGGGCGCTCTCGTCAGCCATAGGCGGCTTGTTTCCCGTTGCCTCAGTTGTCACACACGTCGCACACCCGTGCGTCCTCCTTCCGTAGCGTCTCTCACGTTGTTGAACAGGAAGGCGAAAGGAGATCTGGCGGAGCTGAAGGTCGCGACCGACCTCGTTGCTCGCGGCTACAAGATCGCGCTGCCCTACGGGGAGGACTGGGACTTCGACCTGATCGTCTGCCGGGACGGAGTCACGCTGGAGCGGGTGCAGGTGAAGTACGCGAGTTCCGATGGCTTCAAGTCATCCTTGTCCAGATGCTTTTCGCACTCGCTGACCAACGGGCCGGTCCGCAGCACGAAGCGCTACACGAGCCGAGATGATCGAGTGGCTTGCGGTCTAGGATCGACGCGATGAGCCGTTGCTTCTACATCCCGGCCCATGAGCTGGCGAAGGGAATGGACATCTTCACCTCCGTCTCACGCCGGCCCTCAATCGTCAGGTCCGCGGAATCCGCGACGCTGCCGACTACCGTCAGATTTGACCCGAGGGTCCTCATCGGGCTGGCCTAAGATGGGACGACGGGGCCATAGCTCAGTTGGAAGAGCGCTCGCTTTGCAAGCGACGAGGTCGCCGGTTCGAGCCCGGCTGGCTCCACCTCCCGGCGGGGCACCCCCGCGACGCCTACCCGCCGCCGCGAACCCCGCGTCCAGCAGCTTCGGCGCCTGCTTGGACGGATCCACGGAGTTGAGCAGCACCACGCCCAGGGTGCGGTCGCCGCGCCGCGCCACCCCCACGAAGCAGCGGCCCGCCTCGTCGGTGTAGCCGGTCTTGAGGCCGATCGCCCCCGGGTAGTCGAGGCGCAGCAGGGGGTTGTGCCCGGTGAGGTAGAGGCGACCGCCCTTGGTGGGGAAGCGAAACTCCGCAAACTCCCTGCGGGCGATCCTGTTGATGCGCGGGCGGCGCATCGCCATTCGCGTGAGCACCGCCAGGTCACGCGCGCACGAGCGGTCGCCGTTGCTCAGGCCGTGGGGCGAGGCGAAGCGGGTACAGCGCAGGCCCCAGTCGCGGGCGCGCTCGTTCATGAGGCGGACGAAGCCGCTCTCGTCCCCCGCGAGGTGGACGGCCAGCGCGATCGCTGCGTCGTTGCCGGACACGATCAGCAGGCCGTTGAGCAGCGTCTCGAGCCGCACTCGCCTTCCCTTGGGCAGCAGGCCGATGGCCGAGCCCTCGTAGTCGAGGGCGGCGGGGGTGATCCGCACCGCCTCGTCGGGCCGTCCGCGGTCCACCACCACCAGCGCGGTCATGATCTTGGTGAGGCTCGCGATCGGCAGCTCGCGCTGCGGGTTCAGCTTCCACAACACTTCTCCGCTCCGTAGCTCGAAGACCAGCCCCGCGCGCGGCGGCTTGCGCAGCGGGGCGTCGAACGCGTCGACCCCGGCCAGTCCGATGTCGAGCCCGGTGGAGCCCCCGGCAGAGCCGGCCGGTTGGGGTGCCTCGGTTGGCACTTGGGGAGTGGCGCTCACCGCCAGCCGCACCGACGGCGCCGCGGTCTCCTCGCGCACGAACGTGATCCAGGCGGCGGCGGCCACGGCCAGCGGCGCCAGCACGATCAGGAGCGCGGAGACGAAGCGGCTCATCGCTCTAGTCGTCCGGCGGCGCGAGCAGCGCACCGAGCACTCCGAAGCCCAGCAGCGCCAGGATGATCAGGGACAGGACCACCAGCACGTCGATTCCCTCACGCACGGCCACCGAGATGGTCAGGAACGCCAACAGACAGATCATGCCCAGGCTGGCGGCCAGCACGACGGTTCTCGCCATCAGTACACCGGTATACGGCTCTCCGACTCGTAGTCCTCGTGCACGTTGTTCGCGAACAGCTTGATCGTCAGGAGCCCGAACAGGAATCCGCCGAGGTGGGCGAAGTAGGCCACTCCACCGCCGCCGTCGACCGGCTGCGCGATGTCGTTGGCGCCGTAGGCCAGCTGGAGCAGGAACCACAGGCCGAGCACCAGGAGGGCCGGCAGCTCCACGACGGTGAAGATGATGATGATGAAGATGAAAGTGACCACGCGAGCGCGGGGATAGAGGAGGGCGTAGCCGCCGAGCACCGCGGCGATGGCGCCGCTCGCCCCCACGGTCGGCACCGCGGCGTCGGGATCGACCGCCACCTGTCCCAGCAGGGCGAACACGCCGCCGAGCAGGTAGAAGACGATGAAGCGCACGCGGCCCATGGAGTCCTCGATGTTGTTGCCGAAGATCCACAGGAAGAGCATGTTCCCCGCGAGGTGCAGGAAGCTCCCGTGCATGAACATCGAGGTGAAGATGGTCAGCCACCAGGGGGCCTGATCGGGCGCCGTTCCCGAGACGCCCGGCTGTCCCTCGCAGACGAGCTGCGTGCCGGTCTGGTCGGGCGCGCAGTCGTCGCCCGGGTGGGTGATCTCGTAGGGGATGGCGCCGAACTCGAGGACCCGCTCGTCGCCGGTGGCGCTGATGTTCCAGAAGCTCTCCTCGAAGAGGAACCAGACGATCACGCAGACGACGATGATCGACAGGGTGAGCACCGGGAACCGGCGGGTGGCGATGTTGTCCTTGAGCGGGAACAAGGATCAGCGCACGTCGAGCGTCTCGATCGCGTTAGAGAACGAGAACCCCGGCGCCACTCCGCCCTGGATCGCGTAGATCCGGCGACCGAGGGCGGCGCCACCGAGGCCGTGGCGCGGCGTGCGCATCGCGGCCAGGCTTCGCCAGCGGCGCTTGCGGGGGTCGTACAGCTCGACCTCACGGATGGTGGTGCCGCCCGGCTCGAGGTTCTCGCCCCCGAAGACGCGTCGCGGCCGCCACCTCGGTGCGCTCGAGCGGGGCCGGCCGCAGCGCCGTCCAGCGGTCGCTCCGTGCGTCCTCGGGTCCGGCCGCGCCCGCCGCCAGAGTCACCGCCGCGCCGCCCAGCAGCGCCACGGCGGCGCCGAGCACGAGCCGCGGCGAGCGCATCAGGACGAGGACGAGGCCTGCGCCAGGGTCTGCTCGGCGTGGTAGCTCGAGCGCACCAGCGGCCCCGCCGCTACGGACTCGAAGCCCATCGCGTAGGCCTCGCGCTCGAGCTCGGCGAACTCGTCCGGGTGCCAGTAGCGCACCACGGGGAGGTGCTCGCGCGTGGGCCGCAGGTACTGGCCCACGGTGAGCACCTGAACGCCGTGCTCGCGCAGCGTGCCGAAGGTCTCGAGCAGCTCCTCGCGCGACTCGCCGAGGCCCGTCATCAGGCCGGACTTGGTGACCACCTCGTCGCCGCCCATCTCCTTGGCGTTGCGCAGGACCCGGCACGAGCGCAGGAAGCGCGAGCCGCGCCGGGCGAGCGGATAGAGCCGCGGAACCGTCTCTACGTTGTGGTTGAACACGTCGGGCCGCTCGGCGATAACGCGGGCCAGGGGCATCTCCTCACCGCGGAAGTCGGGGGTGAGGACCTCCACCTTGCAGCCCGGCGCCATCCGCCGGATCGACCGGATCACGCCGACGAAGGCCGACGCTCCTAGGTCGGGCAGATCGTCGCGGTCGACGCTCGTGATCACCGCGTGGCGCAGCCCCATGGTGCGCACCGACTGGGCCACCCGCAGCGGCTCGAGCGGATCGTTGTGGCTGGGCTTGCCGGTCTTGACGTTGCAGAACCCGCAGCGGCGGGTGCAGGTGTCGCCGAGGATCATGAAGGTGGCCGTGCCGCGCTCCCAGCACTCGCCGATGTTGGGGCACGCCGCTTCCTGACACACGGTGTGCAGGTCGGCGCCCTCGATCATGCCGCGCAGCTCCCGGTACGCGGGCCCCCCGGGGGCCGGGCGTTTGAACCAGGCGGGCTTGCGCTCGCCGAAAGGGCGCACCTCGCCCATCTCGATCACCTGGGCGCCACCCGGGTTGGAGCGCGATCGCGTGCTCACGCGGCCACCCGCTCCCGCTCGAGCAGCCGCTCCCTGGACACCAGGCGCTGCCGCAGTCCGAAGGCCTCGGCGAAGCGCCAGGCCATGCGCTTGCGAAAGCAGGGCAGCGAAGGTCCGCGCCCGGTCTCGCGTGCCACCGAGGTCACGCGCACCTGATCGATCCCGCACGGCACTATCCATTCGAACGGCGTGAGGTCGTTGTCCACGTTCACGGCCAGGCCGTGGGTGGAGACCCCGCCCGAAACGCGCACGCCGATCGAGGCGATCTTGGCGTCCCCGGCCCACACGCCCGTGAAGGGAGTGTTCCGGGGCTCAGCCGCGATGCCCTCGTCGGCCAGCGCCGCCTGGATCGCGTGCTCCATCGTGTGCACGAAATCGGCCACCCGGTCGATCGCCATCACCGGGTAGGCCACCAGCTGGCCGGGCCCGTGGTATGTCACGCGGCCGCCCCGATCGGTCTCGCACACCTCGATGCCGCGGTCGCGGTACCAGTCCTCGCCGAACGGCAGATCGCCCGGCTCGGTGCGCCTGCCCTTCGTGTAGACCGGAGGGTGCTCGAGCACCAGCAGCAGGTCGGGAAGCTCGCCCGCCTGCCGGCGCTCACGCAGCCGCTCCTGCAGGGCGAGCCCGTCGCTGTAGGGAAGCGACGGAAGTTGAGCGACCCAGAGCTCGGACACTTCGTAGAGGCTACCCACCGCGGCCTCTAGCCTTGCCCGGGTGAAGAGCGAGGAGCGCTTCTGGCCGGCCCGGATGCGCTGGCGGTTGCGCGGGGCCACCATGTGGCCGGCCTTCATCGTGGTGACTCTGGTCGACGGGGTGATCCTCCACCGGCTGCCCCCGATCAGCACCGGCGTGGACATCGTGCCGGGCATCCTGCTGGCCACCTTCGGCAACCTGATTCTCATCGGCGCTCTCGCACCCTGGCTCGCCCGCCGCATCTGGCGACGCCGGCCGGCGGCCGAGGCCGGCAGCCCGCCGCGGGCCCAGCTCGAGGTGCTCACCGATCGCATCGGCACCGGCCTGCTGCTGGCGAGCGTGGTGGGGGTCGTGGCCGCCGGGCTCGCGGCGAGACCGACTGTGGTATCGGAGACCGAGGCCACCGAACGCAACGCCCGAGCCTTTCGCCAGCTCGTGCTTCACACGCAGAACCCCGAGCTGATCCGCAACCTCGAGACCGCCAACACGGTGCGGCTGAGCGACGACTACTTCCGCACCTGCATCGCGCGCGACGACCGGCAGCGCTTCTTCTGCGCCTTCGTCGACACGAGCGGCGGCAGGGCCGACGTCACGCTCGACCGAAGCGCCGAGCCCAACTCGAGCTTCCGGGCCGCTCCCTAGCGGCCTAGCCGGCTCGCGCCCCGCCGCTGCCGCCGAGCGAGATCAGCGCACGGCCACCCTCGGCGACCTCGAACACCCTGGCTCGGTTGGCCCCGGACCGCAGCGCGCTCTCGGGTACCACGAACGAGAAGTACTCGGCCGGCCGCCGCCCCAGGCGGAAGCTGCGGCCCACCGCGCGAATGCGGCCGTTCACCGCCACGGCGAGATCACGGAGTCCCTCGGGCTGCCCTCCGGACAGCGTGCCGGTGATCCGGGTGGGCTGAATCGAGGCGGAGCTGCTGACGGTGCGCAGCAGGCCGGCGTTGGCCACCGTCGCGTCGTCCGTCCCGCGGCGCACGGCGAGGCCGGCGACACGGCGGTCGAGCAGCTCGGGGTGAGGTCCGACCCGGTACACGCTCGCCCACGGGTCTCCGAACAGCAGCCGGCTCTGCACTCCCGTGCCGAACAGTCGCGCCCAGCGAAGCCGATTGGCGGCCCGGCGAGCAATCAGTTCCGTGCGACCGATGCGGATCACCTGCTTGTAGTCACGCGTTTGGATGGCGACCTCCTCGCGCGCTCGTGACTCGGGCGCGCTGACCGGGAGCCCGGCGTGGCGCCACCACACGCGCGCACCGAGGAACTCGGCCAGAGTCGGCACGACGTCGATGTTTCGTACCAGGCTCTCGTCCACCTCGCCCTCCATCTGCCCGGGTGCCTTGACGAAGAAGGGCACCGGGCCGACCTCGTCGATCGTCCCCTCGGTCACCAGCCGCCGGCTCTCGACCCCGATGTCGAAGGCATAGCCGTGGTCGGCCACCACCACGAGGGCCGCGCGCCGCAACAGTCCCGTGCGGCGCAGCCGGTCGAGCAGCCGGCCGAGCTCCAGGTCCGTGTAGCCCACCTGGAGCAGATGCCGCATGTGGTTGTGCTCGGACAGGTCGGCGTTGGCGAAGCCGGCCTTCGAGTTGAGCCCCTCGATCGGGTCCTCGCCGCTCGGCCGGTCCGGCCGGCCCGACGGCAGATAGATCCAGGGCTCGTGCGGCAGCAGCGTGTGGTGGAGGTAGAACGCCGGCCGCTCCCGCGGCCGGATCTCCCTGATCCACCGGTGCAGCCGCGCGGGCCGCCCGCCGCCCTTCAGCCGGTCGAGCACGCTGGGCCGCCGCGCGCGGGCGCCCTCGCAGATCCGCGGCGGGCACACCGCGGTGGCTGACTCCACCTTGTGGATCTCGTAGCCCATCCGGTTCACGAGGTGGAACACGCTCGGCTGGTGGCTGCGGACGTCCGGCGCGGTGCGGGGCGCGGGCAGACGGGCGTCGAGGATGCTCGGCACCGCGCTGAAGGTCGAGTCGTAGACCGTGGTGGCGTTGGGGAACCAGGTGGAGATCGAGGCCAGCTCGGCGAAGTTGGGATAGCGCTCGGCGTCGATGCGGCCGTCCGGGCCGAGGAGGTCGTCGGTGGGGAACTCGTCGAGGATCAGCAACACCACAGGAGGCTTTCGCTCGTCCGTGTGCGGCATTGCGATGCCCTCGTCGTCGCCCGCGCAGCCGCAGGCCAGCGTCACTGCGGCCACCAGACAGAGCACGGAGAACCTCCGGGTCACCCAGGGGAATGTAAAAGAGGAGTTACCGGGCTGTTACGAGCGGTCCAGGAGACGCAGGCTCCCGGCCGCGGTGACCTCGTACAGCTCGATGCGGTTGCGCCCGTCTCTCAGCGCCGCTTCGGGCACGTTCAGCGCGAAGTGCTCGGTGGTGTCCCCGCTGAGGTGAAAGCTGCGCCCCACGGCCTCGATGCGCCCGTTCACCGCCACCGCGAGGTCGCGTTCCTGACCCGGGGCGCCGCCGCGCAGATCGCCGGCCACCTGAGCGGGGACGAGCCCACTCGCCCGGCGCACGTGGCCGTAGCCGCCCTCGGCGGCGATGCTCGCGCGCACCGCACCGGCGGATGGGCCGGCTCGCGCGCCCGGCTCCCGGCCGAGCAGTTCGCGGTGGTCACCGATGCCGGTGTACAGGCTGGCCCAGTCCCCCGACCCGAGCTCGCCCAACCGCCGCTCGACCACTGCGCGACGGCGCGCCTTCCAGCGCCGGCCGGGGATGCGGACGATGGAGCTGAAGTCCCGGGTGGTCACCGCCACGCCGCGTCGCCGGCGCACCGCGGGCGAGAAGGCCGAGCGCCCGTCGGTCCGGTAACCGAGCTTCACTCCGAGGAGGTCGGCGACCGTGGGCGTCACGTCGAGCGTCTGGGCGTAGACGCCGCTCACCCGCCCGCGCCGTTGCCCGGGCGCCTTGACCAACAGCGGCACCGGGGTCAGCTCCTCGACGTTGCCGGGGTTCACGCTGCGCCGCGTGTCGACGCCCACTTGCCAGGCGAAGCCGTGGTCGGACGTGACCACGATGAGCGTGTCGTCGTAGAGGCCCGTTCGCTCGAGCCGCCGCGTGAGCTGTCCGATCAGGCGATCCACGAAGCCGAGCTGAAGCAGGTAGCGCTGCTCGTTGTGTCGGGTGAGGTAGCGATGGCCGAACCCGCGGAGGCCGTTCATGTTCGGCACGAGATCGCGCGCGCCATCGCGTGTGCGGGCGCCCGAGGGCAGGTACAGGTACGGCCCGTGGGGAAGCAGGACGTGCTTCATCCACAGCGTGGGCCGGCCGCTCGGCCGGATGCTGCGCACGAAGCGCCGGAAGCGCTCCGGGCGACCCCCGTTCAGGTTCGGGATGATCGCCGGCCGGCGGGTGCCCGCCCCGGGACAGTCACGCGGCGGGCACAGGGCGGTGGCCTCCTCGGAGGCGACGATCCGGTAGCCGTGGCCCGCCAGCGCGGTGAACAGGGAGCGTGGATGGTCGCGGACCTCCGGCGCGGTGCCGGGCGCCGGGCGCATGCCGTCGAGGATGAGCGGCACGGCCTTGGTGGTGGAGTCGTAGGAGGAGTAGGCGTTGCGAAACCAGGTGGAGTCCCCGGCCAGCGCGGCGAAGTTGGGGTAGCGTCCGCGGTCGATCCGCCCGTCGGGACCGAGCAGCGAGTCGCCGGGAAACTCGTCGAGCACGATCAGCACCGCGTTGGGAGAGCGTGCCGCCGACGGCGAGGGGTCCGGGCGGGCCCCGCCGGCACTCTCCTCTCCGGCGCAGGCGAGCCCCGCCACGAAGACGCTGAGCAGCCCGGCGGCGAGGAGGAGGCGAGTGAGGTGCAGGTGCATGAGTTGCGTGTAGCGTGCGAGCCCGACGGATCACCGGCGGGTAACGATTCGGCCCCAACGCGGTAACAGATCGCAATCCATCAAAGTCGTGGAGAATGCGGTATCGAGTGGACGCCGGGAAGCCGGACAGGCAGCGTAGAGAACGGAGTCGCTTCGAGCGGGCGATGCCCCGCACCCTGGCGGCACTCCGCTTCGCCGAAGAACACCACGCCGGTCAGCGGCGCGAGGTGGACGACGCGCCCTTCGTGATGCATCCGCAGGAGGTGGCCGGCCTGCTGCACGACGCCGGCTACGAGGACGACGTGGTGGCGGCCGGTGTGCTCCACGACGTGATCGAGGACACGAGCGCCAGTCGCGCCGACCTCGACGACCGTTTCGGGCCCGAGGTGGCCCGGCTGGTGGCCGCCGTGACCGACGATCCGTCGATCGAGGATGCCGCCGAGCGCAAGGCGGCCCTCCGGCTGCAGGTGGCCGAGGCCGGCGAGAACGCCGCGGTGGTCTTCGCCGCGGACAAGGTGTCGAAGGCTCGCGAGCTGAGGATCATCGGGACGCGCGGACCGCTGCCGCCCGAGGCGCGGATGAAGCTCGACCATTACCGGGAGAGCCTGGACATGCTCGACCAGCTGATCCCCGGCCACGAGCTGGTGGCCCTGCTGCGCTCCGAGCTCGAGCGGATCCAAGCCCTCCCCGCGGGGGCCTGAGACGCCTAAGCGACCGCGGGGTCGGTCGACGCCTGGGCCAGCCGCCGCGCCAGGGCCCGCAGCACCTTGCGCTCCACGGCCGGGTTCTCGTCCAGCATCTGTCTGAAGTCCTTGCCGGTCAGAACGAACAGCCGCACCGGCGTCTCGGCTGTGACGGTCGCCGTCCGCGGTACGTCCTCGAGCAGAGCGATCTCGCCCACGAAGTCGCCGCCACCCCGGGTGGCGATGCGCCTCTTCTTTCGGGTGACCTTGATCTCGCCCTCGACGATCACGAAGAACTCGTGCCCGATCTCGCCCTCCTTGGTGAGCACCGTGCCCGGCTCGACCTCTAGGTCCTCCGACACCCGCGCCAGCTGGGTGAGGTGCTTGCGGGACAGGCCTTCGAAGAGGGGCGCGCTCTTGAGCGCCTGCACCTTGGTGTCCTGGCTGAACAGCTTCACGCGCGCATTAGCCTATTCGCGCCCGCTCGCTGAGTCGAGCCGCGTACAGGTGCCATTCGCCGGGAACGCCCTTGAGCTGCTGTGTGCCGCGGTCCTCGAAGTCGATCCCCGAGCCGGCGGCGAGGTCCCTGACGATGCTGGAGACGAGCACCTCGCAGCCGCCCGCCTCGGCTGCGATCCGGGCGCCGGTGTGGACTGCGATGCCCTCCACCTTGCCGGCCACCAGGTCCACCTCACCGGTGTGGATGCCCGCCCGGATGTCGAGACCGAGCTCGCCTACCGCGCTGATGGCTCCGTGAGCGCAGGCGATGGCTCGGGCGGGACCGTCGAAGGTGGCCAGGAAGCCGTCACCGGTGCCGCGGACCTCGTGGCCGCCGTAGCGGGCGAGCTGCGCGCGGACGGTGGTGTGGTGTGCCTCGAGGAGCGCGCGCCAGCGACTGTCCCCGAGCTCGGCCGCATGGGAGGTGGACTCCACGATGTCGGTGAACAAGATGGTGGTGAGGACCCGTTCGGGGGCCGTGTCGATCCGTCCCTCGGAGAGGAAGCGCTTGGCCGCATCGGCCACACCATGGTCGGCGTAGATGCTGCTGTCGGGAGAGAACACCTCGAGCACCTCGGCGTGCGGGATCCGTTCGGCGAGATAGAGGCAGCCGTCGCTGTAGCGGTCCTGGTACATCAGCAGCGTGGGGACCGAGATCGTGGGCAGCACCTCGCGGATGTCGGTCTCCATCAGGACTCGCAGGAACCAGGCGGCCGCTCCCGGGCTGGCGGCGAGACGCTCGTGGTTCACGTGCCAATGCTCGAACTCCGGATCGCCGACGTGGCTCGGGAAGTACTTGCGCAGCTCGCCCAGCTGGAAGTCCCGGTCGCCCCACTTACGGCGCGTCTCACGCACCCGGCGGTGCCACTCCTCGAGCGTGTTCCCCATCGGGTAGTCGGGGGCCGAGACGACGCGCGGCCACGTGTTGTGCAACATCAGCGCTTCCACGCGCTCCGGATAGGTGGCGGCGAACACCGCGCAGAGCTGACCCCCCGGAGACCCCGCGCCGAGGAGCGCGGCTCGCTCGGAGCCGGCGTCGTCCATCACGGCGCGGATGTCGTCCATCCGGCTCTCGAAGCTCGGCAGGTCGCGGGGCCGGTCGGAGAGGCCGGTGCCACGCTTGTCGAGCAGGATGAGGCGCGAGAAGTCAGCGAGCCGGCGGCAGAAGTCGACGAAGATGGGCTGCTCCCAGGCCCAGACCAGGTTGATCATGAAGGGCACGAAGATCAGATCCACCGGGCCATCGCCCACAACCTGGTAGGCGATGCTGAGGTCGCCGGAGCGCGCATAGCGGACCTCGGGAGTCTCGAGGTTCACGGAGCGAAGACCGCTAGGCGGTCTCGAGGTTGACCATCACGTGCTTGATCTCGGTGTAGTCCTCGAGCGCGTACTGCGACATGTCCTTGCCGTAGCCCGACTGCTTGAACCCGCCGTGGGGCATCTCGCCGGCCATCGTGATGTGGTCGT
The DNA here is from genome assembly GCA_963808545.1 of uncultured Thermoleophilaceae bacterium. Taxonomy (GTDB): domain Bacteria; phylum Actinomycetota; class Thermoleophilia; order Solirubrobacterales; family Thermoleophilaceae; genus JACVRW01. The sequence continues at coordinate 21,638 of CAWEGB010000012.1, forward strand.
TGATCCACACGGTGCCGAAGCGAATCGCGTTGGCCACACGGTGAGCCCGAGCGATGTCCCGGGTCCACACCGAGGAGGCGAGCCCGTAGCGGGTGCCGTTGGCCCACTCGATCGCCTTGGCCTCGTCGTCGAACCGCTGGACGGTGATCACCGGGCCGAAGATCTCGTTCTGGATCATCTCGTCGTCCTGCTCGAGGTTGGCGATCACCGTGGGCTCGAGGAAGGCTCCGGGCAGGTCAGGCTCGTTGCCCCCGGTCACGATCTCGGCGCCCGACGGCCGGCGCTCGAGGAAGCCCTCCACGCGCTCGCGCTGGGTCAGCGAGTTGAGCGGGCCGAGCGTGGTCTGCGGGTCGAAAGTGTCGCCCACCCGATAGCCCTTGACCTCGTCGGCCAGGCCGCTGACCACGTCGTCGTAGACCTTCGCGGAGGCGAGCACGCGGGTGGCGGCGGTGCAGTCCTGCCCGGCGTTGTAGAGCCCCGTGGCCGCGATCGTCTCGAGCGCGGTGCTCACGTCCACGTCGTCGAAGACGATCACCGGCGCCTTGCCGCCCAGCTCGAGGTGCACGCGCTTGAGCTGGTCGGCCGCGGCGGCAGCGATCCATTTGCCGGTGGCGGGCGAGCCGGTGAGCGAGACCATCTCGACGTCCGGGTGGGTCACGATCGAAGAGCCCGCCGGCTTGCCGTGGCCGGTGATCACGTTGAGCACGCCGGGCGGCAGGATCTCACCGGCCAGCTCGGCCAGCTTGACCGTGGAGACCGGCGTGGACTCGGCCGGCTTGAGCACGATCGCGTTGCCGGTGGCCAGCGCCGGCCCGATCTTCCAGATGGCCATCATCAGCGGGTAGTTCCAGGGGGTGATCTGGCCCACCACGCCGATCGGCTCGCGCCGGATGATCGAGGTGCGCCCGGCCACGAACTCCGCGGAGGCCTTGCCCTCCATCACCCGGCCCGCTCCCCCGAAGAAGCGCAGGTTGTCGCACAGGAAGGGCATCTCGTCCTCGAAGAAGACGTTGCGCGGCTTGCCGGCGTCGGCCGCCTCAAGGTCGGAGATCTCGTCCGCGTGGTCCGCCAGCGCATCGGCCAGCTTGAACAGCGCGTCGGCGCGTTCTCCGGGAGGCGTGGCCGCCCAGCCCGGAAAGGCGCGCTTGGCGGCGGCCACCGCGCGGTTCACGTCCTCCTCGCCGGACAGCGGCTGCTCGGCGATGACCTCGCCGGTCGCCGGGTTCAACACGTCCTCGGTGGCGCCCTCCGCGGCGTCGACGAACTCGCCGTCGATGAAGTTGCGCAGCGTGGTCCTGGTGGCGATCGACACGGTCGGGTCCCTTTCTAGGCGGCGACTTGGAGCACGTCTTCGACGGGGGTGTACTCGAGACCGGTGCCTTCGGCCACGGCGGGGTGGGTGACCTTGCCGGCCGCGACGTTGATGCCGGGTTTGAGGCCGGGCATGCGCTCGATGGCTCCCTCCAGGCCTTTGTCGGCCACGGCGACCACGTAGGGCAGGGTGGCGTTGGTCAGGGCGAAGGTCGAGGTCACCGGCACCGCGCCGGGCATGTTGGCCACGCAGTAGTGGGTCACGCCGTCGACCTCGTACACCGGGTCGGAATGGGTGGTGGGCCGCGAGGTCTCGAAACAGCCGCCCTGGTCGATCGACACGTCCACCAGCACGGCGCGCTCCTTCATCAGCGCCAGCTGGTCGCGCTTGATCACGTACGGGGCCTTGGCGCCGTGCACGAGCACCGCGCCGATCACCAGATCGGCCCGCGGCAGCATGTCCTCGATCGACAACGTCGACGAGTAGACCGTGGAGGCCCGGCCGCCGAAGGCCACGTCGAGCTCCCTGAGCCGGTCGATCGAGCGGTCATAGACGAACACGTCGGCCTCCATGCCGATCGCGATGAAGGCCGCGTTCTGGCCCACCACCCCGCCGCCGATCACCATCACCGTGGCCGCCGCCACTCCCGGCACCCCGCCCAGCAGAACACCGCGACCACCCAGCGGCCGCTCGAGAAAGAACGCGCCCGCCTGGGTGGCGATCTTGCCCGCCACCTCAGACATCGGCGCCAGCAGCGGCAACCGGCCCTTGGCGTCCTCCACAGTCTCGTAGGCCACGCAGGTCGCGCCCGATTCCACCAGCCCACGCGTGAGCTCTGGGTCCGGCGCCAGATGCAGATAGGTGAACAGCGTCTGACCCGGGCGCAGCATCGATACCTCCACCGGCTGCGGCTCCTTGACCCCCAATACCAGCTCCGCCTCGTCGAACACCGCCGAGGCGTCCGGCAACAGCTTCGCTCCCTGCGCCTCGTACTCCGCGTCCGGGATCGTCGACCCCAGACCCGCCCCCGCCTGCACCAGCACCTCGTGCCCGCGATCGGTCAGCTCGCGCACGCCTGCCGGCGTGAGCGACACGCGGTACTCGTCGGTCTTGATCTCCGTCGGAACTCCGACCTTCATGCCGTTACTCCTCCCCTGACTCCTAACTAATCAACCAGTTCGCGGGCGCGAAGGGCCAGCCAGAACTCGATGCGGTCGCGCGCGCTCGACAGGTCTCGCCCTGTGAGCTGCTCGACTCTCCTTATCCGATAGCGCAGCGTATGCCTGTGGCAGTAGAGCTCGCGCGCCGCCTTCTCCCACTGCCCGTTCTGCTCGATGAAGGCTTCCAGCGAGCGGATCAGTTCGTCGCCGTACTCGCCGCTGGCGTCCTCGAGCGGGCCGAGCACGCTCTCGCAGTAGAGCCGCAGCGCCTCGTCGTCCTGCAGCGAGAGCAGCAGCTGGAACGCGCCGAGGTCGCGGTAGGACGCAACGGCCGGCGCCGACCCGTTGCTGAGCTCCGACGCCTCGAGCGCGCAGCGCGCCTCGTGGAACGTCCGCCGCAGCGAGCCCACCGGCGCGGCCCGCGACGCAGCCGCTCGCAGCTCGCCGTGCTCGGGCACCAGCGCGTCGCGCGCTCGGGTGGCCAGCTCCACCGGGTCGGCATCGTTGCGGATGTCGACCACGGCGCACAGCAGCCGCTCACGAGCCGCGACGAGCGCGCCGGTGCCCGAGTCGGCGAGGAAGCGATCGAGGTCGCCCTCGGCGGCCGTGGCCGGGGCGCCGTCGCTGCCCGCGAACACGAGCACCGCGGCCTGCTCTCCCAGGCCGAAGGGCCGCAGCCGCAGGGCGAGCTCCGCCTCTGACAGCCGCCCGGTGAGCGCCTCGGCGAGCATGTCCCCGGCCAGCCGGCGCTCGGTGTCACGCATCGCGCGCTGACGCATCAGCTCGAGCGCGACGACGGTTACCGCCTGCTGGAGGATCAGCCGCTCGAAATCGCCGAGGCCGCCCGCGTCGCGGGTGGCCACCAGCCAGGCTTGCGGAGCGCCGCGGCCGCGAATCGAGACCGGGAGCACCAGCGCGCGGCCGGCGAGCTCGGGATGCTCGGGCGCGAACTCTGCGTCGTCGCCCGGGCGGCTCGAGGCCACGGCGCTGCTGAGCGCGGTGGAGCGGCGGCTCACCTCGCTCCGGACCTGCCGCATGGCCGCCTCGGGCACCTGGCGGCGAAACACCTTCGAGGCGATCGTCTCGCCGCGGGCCGAGAGGACGCTCACCGCCCCGCCGATGGCGGCGGTCAGCGCGCGGACGAGCTCGTCCAGCCCGCTCTCCTCGAGCACCAGCCGCTCGAGCCGCTTGTGGATCGCGATACCGCGCTGGAGAACCTCGTACTGCTCGTTGACCAGGCGGGTGAACGCCTTCTCGGTGAGAGCGATGAACGGCAGCTCGTAGGGGATCTCGAACAGGGGGAAGCCGAGAGCCTGCGCCTCGTCCACCACCGCCGCCGGCAGCTCGGAGTGGTCGAAGCCGGTGCCGAACCCGAGGCCGGCGAGGTGGCGGTCGGCGAGCAGGCGCACGAACTCGCGCTGACGCCGCTCACCGTCGAGCTGGATCCCGGTGGTGAGCAGCAGCTCGCCGCCGGACAGCCAGGGCGTGGGGTCCGGCAGCTCCGAGATGTGCACCCAGCGCACCGGGGCGTCGGCGTTGTCCTCGCCGGCCGCGAGCTCGAGGGCCATCTCGGTCACGAGGCCCCGGACGGTCAACATCGGTCAGCCCCGGCCTGGTCCGCCGGCCCGGCGCTCAGCGACTGGTCCGGTCCCAGGCCTGCGAGAGCACCGAGCGCAACACGCGGTCGATCTCCTCGAACTGCTCGGTGTCGGCGATCAGCGGCGGCGAGAGCTGGACCACGGGGTCGCCGCGGTCGTCCGCACGGCAGATGAGACCCTGGCGGAACAGCTCGCCCGACATGAAGCCGCGCAGCAGCTCTTCCGACTCCTGGTCGTTGAAGCTCTCCTTGGTCTCCTTGTCCTTGACCAGCTCGAGCGCCTGGAAGAAGCCGGCTCCGCGCACGTCGCCCACGATCGGCAGGTCCTCGCGCAGCCCCTCGAGCATCTGGCGGAACTCGCCCTCCTTCGAGCGCACGTGGCCGCACAGGTCCTCGCGCTCGAAGATGTCGAGGTTGGCCATGGCCATCGCGGCGGACACCGGATGGCCGCCGAAGGTGATGCCGTGGTTGAAGGACTTCGTGTCGTGCATGAACGGCTCGGAGACCTTGTCCGAGACGATCACAGCGCCCATCGCCGCGTAGGCCGAAGTGAGCCCCTTGGCCGTGGTGATCATGTCCGGCAGCACGTCGAAGCGCTCGCAGCCGAAGTAGTGACCGAGCCGGCCCCAGGAGCAGATGACCTCGTCCGAGATCAGCAGGACGTCGTGCTCGTCGCAGATCTCGCGCACGCGCTGCCAGTAGCCGTCCTGGGGGACGAAGCAGCCGCCGGAGTTCTGCACCGGCTCGAGGATGACCGCCGCCACGGTCTCAGGACCCTGAAACTCGATCATCTCCTCGATCGCGTTCGCCGCCCAGAGCGGATCGCGCTCCTCGGGCCAGCGGTAGCTGTTGGTGTTCGGCACGTGGTGCGCCCCGGGCACGAGCGGCTCGAACACGGTGCGCAGCGGTGTGATGCCGGTGATGGAGAGCGCGCCGAAGGTGGTGCCGTGGTAGGCCGTGTCGCGCGAGATGATCTTCGTCTTCAGCGGGTTGCCGCTGAGCTTGTGGTACTGGCGCGACAGCTTCCACGCCGACTCCACGGCCTCGGATCCGCCGGAGGTGAAGAACACGCGGTTGAGGTCACCGGGAGCGAGGCCGGCGATCCGCGAGGCGAGCTCGATGGCCACCGGGTGCGCGTAGCTCCAGTTGGTGTAGAAGCCGAGCTCCCTGACCTGGGCCGCCGCCGCGTCGCCGATCTCGGTCCGGCCGTGGCCGGCGTTCACGCAGAAGAGCGCCGACAGGCCGTCGAGATAGCGCTTGTCGTGCTCGTCGTAGACGTAGCAGCCGTCGCCGCGCGTGATGATGGGGATCTCGTGGCCGTCGTCGTAGGCCCCCATGCGGGTGAAGTGCATCCACAGGTGCCTACGGGCCTTCTCCTGAAGCTCACTCGGAGCTTCCGCTGTGGTATCGAAGACCGCCTCGGGCGTCGGTGTTGCCACTGTGCTCTCTCCTCACCTTCGACGAATGCAACTAGACGATGTGGACAACGGTATCGGCGGCTGCGGCAAGCGGCAAGGGCTCGGAAGGGCAAAACGGCGGAGTAGCGGGTTAGACGTTATGGACAATTAAGCCGTGGTGTTTTCGTCAACCCGCCACTTGCGGTTGTACCGTTTCGGCCATAAGTTGCGCATCAGCATGAGCCAGGGGGGCCAAGGGGATGGCGGTGCGCCCAGCGTTCGGCTCGACCATGTCACGAAACGCTTCGGGGAGTTCACCGCCGTGAGGGCGATGGAGCTCGACATCCCGCGCGGCGAGTTCTTCACCATGCTCGGCCCGTCGGGCTGCGGCAAGACCACCACGCTGCGCATGGTCGCCGGCTTCGAGGAGCCCTCGGAGGGCCGGGTGCTGCTCGACGGCGAGGACGTGACCAACCGGCCCGCGTTCAAGCGTCCCACCAACACCGTCTTCCAGAGCTACGCACTGTTTCCGCACCGCTCGGTGGAGAAGAACGTGGCCTTCGGGCTCGAGCGCAAGCGCGTCGATCGCGCCGAGGTCAAGCGCCGCGTGGCCGAGGAGCTCGACCGAGTGGGTCTGTCCGCCGAGGCCAAGCGCAGGCCCGCGCAGCTGTCGGGTGGCCAGCAGCAGCGCGTGGCCCTCGCGCGCGCTCTCGTGAACCAGCCCGCGGTGCTCCTTCTCGACGAGCCGCTCGGCGCGCTCGACCTCAAGCTGCGAAAGCAGCTGCAGGTGGAGCTCAAGCGCATCCAGCGCGACGTCGGCATCACCTTCGTCTACGTGACGCACGACCAGGAGGAAGCGCTCACGATGTCGGACCGCATCGCGGTGATGAACCGTGGTGTCGTAGAGCAGGTGGCCGACCCCGAGACCGTCTACGAGCGCCCCGGCACGACCTTCGTGGCCGGCTTCATCGGCGTATCCAACCTGATGCCCGGCGAGGTGGTGTCCGCCAACGGCGGTGGCGCCGAGCTCAAGCTCGACGCCGGGCCCACGGTGACCACGCGATCCTCGGCGCGGCGCCACCGCCCGGGAGCGGGTGCACGCGGTGGTGCGGCCCGAGAAGCTGTCGCTCACAACCGCCGGAGAGTCCTCGGGGGACGGCGCGAGCGTCGAGGGCCAGGTGGAGAGCTCGTTGTACATGGGTACGGCCACGCAGATGGTGGTGTTGCTCGAGGACGGCACGCGCATGACCGTGCTGGTGCCGAACGCGGACGCGCAGGCTCGCCACGACCTGCCCGGTGCTGGCGAGAAGGCCCGCCTCTCGTGGGCCAGCGAGAACATCCACATAGTCAGAGACGCGGTTGGAGGAGAGAAGCCCGAGACCGCAGCAGCAGACCCATCCCAGAGAGAGGAATCAACGGCGTGAGCCCCATCGACGACGATCTGGACCGGCACTTCGAGCGGCTGCTCAGGGACCCGCTCACTCGCAGGCGCCTCATGAAGCGCGGTGCGGCCGGGGCTCTGAGCGTCTCGGCCATGGCCTATCTGGCCGCCTGCGGCACGGACGATACCGGCGGCGGGGACGGGGGATCGTCGGACTCCGACGAGCAGAAGACGATCGCCAAGGAGAAGATCTCCGACTCCCTGTACTTCGCGAACTGGCCCCTCTACATCGAAGAGGACCGCGGGACGCTCAAGGAGTTCGAGAAGGAGTACGGCACCAAGACGAAGTACGTCGAGGAGATCAACGACAACACCGAGTTCTTCGGCAAGGTCCGCCAGCAGTACGACCAGGGCGACTCGGGCGGCCGCGACATCCACGTGGTCACCGACTGGATGGCGGCGCGCATGATCCGCCTCGGCTACGTGCAGAAGTTCGACAAGGCCGAGCTCCCCACGTTCAACAAGAACGTCATCGATCGCCTCAAGTCCCCGCCCTTCGACCCCACACGCGACTTCTCCGCGCCGTGGCAGTCGGGCCTCACCGGCATCGTCTACCGGAAGGACAAGGTCAAGCGCGAGCCCAAGTCGATCGACGACCTGTTCGATCCGGACTACAAGGGCAAGGTCACGATGCTCACGGAGATGCGCGACAGCGTGGGCCTCGTGGCAGCGTCGATGGGTGCCGACCCCGAGAAGGCGAGCCTCGACGAGTTCCTCGCGGCGGTGGAGAAGATCGGCGAGGGGTCCGACTCCGGCCAGATCCGCGGCTTTACGGGCAACGAGTTCACCAAGGACCTCACCAGCGGTGACTCCTGGGTGATCGTCGGCTGGTCGGGCGACTCGGTGCAGCTGCAGGCCGACAACCCGAACATCCGGTTCGTGTCGCCCGAGTCAGGCGTGCACCTCTGGACCGACAACATGCAGATCCCCGTCGGCGCGCCGGCCGCGTACACCGCGCAGAAGATGATCGACTTCGTCTACCGGCCCGAGGTCCAGGCGGACATCGCCGAGTACGTGAACTACATCTGCCCGGTCAAGGGCGTCCAGGAGATCCTCACCAAGCGCGATCCGGCGCTCGGCCAGAACCAGCTGATCTTCCCCGACGAGCAGACGCTCGCGGACGCCTTCATCTTCAGGCAGCTCAAGCCCGAGGAGGAGGCCGAGCTGGACGACGCCTTCCAGAAGGTGATCGGCGCCTAGAGCGGCGCCCGCCGACGTGTCCGCCCGGCTCAGAAAGGCGGGTCTGCCCTACCTGCTCCTGTTGCCGGGTCTGGGATTCCTCGCTGTCTTCTTCGCGGTCCCGCTGTTCATCATGGCGCTGGAGTCGCTGAAGACCGGGACGATCGACACCGGCTTCACGCTCACCTGGGAGTTCTCGAACTACAGCGACGCGCTCTCGGACTACAGCGAGCAGTTCCTGCGCTCGTTCGAGTACGCGGGGATGGCCACCGTGCTCGCCCTGCTGATCGGTTACCCCCTGGCCTACGTGATCGCCTTCCGCGGCGGTCGCTACCGCAACGCCCTGCTGCTGGCGGTGATCGTGCCGTTCTTCATCACGTACCTGATCCGGACGTTCTCCTGGCAGACGATCCTCGCCGACTCTGGGGTCGTCGTGGAGACCCTGAGGACGATCGGCATCCTGTCCGAGAACGGACGGTTGCTCGACACCACCGTCGCGGTGGTCACGGGCATCACCTACAACTTCCTGCCCTTCATGATCCTGCCGCTCTACGCCTCGCTGGAGCGGATCGATCCTCGCCTGCTGGAGGCCGGTTACGACCTCTACGGCAAGCGCCGCGACGTCTTCCTGCGCGTGACCCTGCCGCTGTCCATGCCCGGCGTGGTGGCCGGTTCCCTGCTCACGTTCATCCCGGCCGCCGGCGACTTCATCAACGCCGAGCTGCTGGGCACGCCCAACCAATTCATGATCGGGAACGTGATCCAGTCGCGCTACCTGGAGGTGGCGGACTACCCGACCGCCGCGGCCCTGTCGTTCCTGCTGATGGCGTTCATGCTGGTCATCGTCCTGATCTGGGCGCGCATCGCGGGCACCGAGGCACTGCTCGGCAGCGAGGGCGAGGCGCGCTGATGGAGGCCAGTACCGCCACCGCCCCCGCCCGCGGTCGGATCGGCCTCGGCCGGCGCGCGCTCGACTGGCTGCTCAACGCCTACGCCGGGCTGGGGCTGCTCTACCTGCTGCTGCCGATCGGCCTCATCATCGCCTTCTCCTTCAACAACCCGCGCGGGCGCTTCAACTTCATCTGGCAGGAGTTCTCCCTCGACGCCTGGTCGGACCCGTTCGGCGTGCCGGGCATCGGCGATGCCCTCGCCAACTCGATCCAGATCGCGGTCTTCTCGACGCGTGGTGGCCACCATCCTCGGGACGATCACCGCGCTGGCGCTCGTCCGCTACGAGTTCCGCGCCCGCGCTCCCACCAACTTCTTCATCTTCATCCCGCTGGCCACGCCCGAGGTCGTGCTGGGCGCCGCGCTGCTCTCGCTGTTCCTGAACGCCGGCGCGGTACTCGGCTTCGGAACGATCCTGATCGCGCACATCATGTTCAACCTGTCGTTCGTGATCATCACCGTGCGCTCGCGGCTGATCGGCTTCGACCGCTCGCTCGAGGAGGCGGCGCAGGATCTGGGGGCCACGCCGTGGGAGACGTTCCGTCTGGTGACTCTCCCGCTCATCATGCCCGGTGTCATCTCCGCCGCGCTGCTCGCCTTCGCCCTGTCCATCGATGACTTCGTCATCACCTACTTCAACAACGGATCGACCATCACGTTCCCGCTGTTCATCTGGGGCGCCGCCCGGGTGGCGGTCCCGCCGCAGATCAACGTGATCGCGTCCATGATCTTCTTGTTCACGCTGGCGATGATGCTGCTGACGGTTTGGCAGCAGCGTCGCGCCCAGCGGATGGCCGCTGTGCGGCCCGATCCCGAGGACGGATTGGATGGAAGCTTCAACTCCCGCGGTTGACGAGGGAAGAAGCGAGCATGGCCTGAAGAAGGACGCGATCGGGTTCCTGGACGGCCTGATCATCGGCATCGCTTCGACGGCGCCGGCCTATTCGCTCGCTGCCGTGCTCGCCATCGTCGTGGTGCTCGTGGGTGTGCAGGCGCCGGCGGTGCTCCTGGCCTCGTTCATCCCGATGTTCCTGATCGCGTCGTCGTTCTACTACATGAACCGCGCCGATCCGGACTGCGGCACCTCGTTCTCGTGGGTCACGCGCGCACTCGGCCCGAGTCTGGGCTGGGTCGGCGGCTGGGCCATCTGCACCACGGGCATCATCGTGATCGGCTCGCTCGCGGACGTGGGCGCCTTCTACATCTTCGACATCCTGAGCCTGGACGGCCTGCGCGACAACAAGACGGCGGTGACGATCTTCGCGATCGTGATCATCGCCGCGATGACGATCATCTGCGTGCTGGGCACGGAGCTGTCGGCTCACTTCCAGCGCTTCATGATCGGCGCACAGGTGCTGGCCATGCTGATCTTCGCCGCGGTGGCGATCATCAAGGTCGCGGCTGGAGACGCCGGCAGCGCCTCCGTCGATCCCGAGCTGTCCTGGTTCTCGCCCTTCGCGGTCGACAGCATCAACGTCCTGGTGCTTGGTCTCCTGACCGGCGTGTTCATCTACTGGGGCTGGGAGTCAGCGGTCAACCTCAACGAGGAGACCGAGGACTCCAACAGCGCTCCAGGCCTGGCCGCGGTGGTCTCGACGGTGATCCTGCTCGTGACCTATGTGGCCACCACCGTGGCCATCGTCGCCTTCGCCGGTCCTGAGCAGGTGGCCGAGTACGAGGACGACACGGCCCTGTTCGGGGCCGTCGCCGACCAGGTGCTGGGCAGCGAGCTGAGCTGGATCGTGGTGCTGGCCATCATCACCTCGGCCATCGCCTCCACCCAGACCACGATCCTGCCGGCCTCGCGCACCTCACTGTCGATGGCGCGCCAGGGAGCTTTCCCCGCGGCCTTCGGCAAGGTCCATCCCCGCTACCTGACCCCGCACGTCTCGACCATCACCATCGGAGTGATCGCGGCCGTCTGGTACGGCGTGCTGAACTCGGTGTCGCAGAACTTCCTGTTCGACTCGCTCACCGCGCTGTCGCTGATGATCGCCTTCTACTACTCGCTCACCGGTATCGCGTGCGCGGTGTACTACCGCCACGAGCTGACCAAGTCGGTGAAGAACTTCTTCTTCATCGGCGTCGGGCCGCTCATCGGGTCGGCGATCCTCGCCTACCTGTTCTACAAGGCGATCGTCGAGTACTCGAAGGTCGGTGACTCCTACAGCGGCACACAGGCCTTCGGGATCGCCATCCCGGTCGTGCTCGGTCTGGGCATGCTGCTCCTGGGCGTGGTCCTCAGTGTGGTCTGGCGCCTGACCGGTCACGACAAGTACTTCGGCCGTCACCGCGAGATCGTGGACCCGGAGGTGGCCGCGGGTCGCAGGATGGGCGTGGCGGCCGTGCCTGAGGAGGCGGTCTGATGGCCGAGTCGAGCTCGATAGTGGTCGGCTTCGACGGCGGCGAGTGTGCGGGCCGCGCCCTCGACACCGCCACGGACCTCGCTCGCCAGTTCGGGGACCGGGTGGTGATCGTCTTCGGCTCCGGCCCGCCGGGCACCCCCACCGAGGAGTACCGCGAGCACCGGCGCGCCATCGAGGAGGTGGGCGAGCGGGTGACGAGCGAGGCGGCCGAACGAGTGCGTGACTCGGACGTCGACGTGGAGGTCGTCGTGGCGCCCGATCGTCCCTCCGCGGCGCTGACCAAGGTGGCCGACGAACGTGGTGCGCGCTTCATCGTCGTTGGCAGTTACGGCGAGAGCCCGATCAAGGGCGCGATCGTGGGCTCGGTGCCGCACAAGCTGCTCCAGATCTCGGAGACGCCGGTGGTGGTGGTCCGCGCGTGAGCGCGGTCAGCGGCCGGGCGGGCCGGCGAGTGGATCGCGAGCGGCTCGCCTCGCTGATCGGGCGCGAGCGTGAGCGCTTTGCGGGGGATCACCCCCGCTCGCGCGAGCTGCACGAGCGCGCCGGGCGCAGCCTGCTCGGGGGAGTGCCGATGCCGTGGATGGCCATGTGGCGCGGCGGCTATCCCGTCTACCTGGCCGAGGCCCACGGGGCGCGGGTGGTGGACGTGGACGGTCACGAGTACGCCGACCTCTGCCTGGGTGATACCGGCGCGATGGCCGGGCACTCGCCTGAGCCGACGATGAGGGTCCTGCGCGAGCAGGCCGGCATCACGGTGATGCTGCCCACCGAGGACGGGCCGTGGGTGGGGGAGGAGCTGGCGCGGCGCTTCGGGCTGCCCCTCTGGCAGTTCACGCTCACCGCCACCGACGCCAACCGCTGGATGCTCCGGATGATGCGCCAGGTCACCGGGCGGCCTCGGGTGCTCGTGTTCAACTGGTGCTACCACGGCTCGGTCGACGAGAGCTTCGTCACGCTCGACGAGGGCGGAAGCGAGCGCTCCCGGGTGGGCAACGTGGGTCCGATGGTGGACCCGGCGCAGACCACCCGGGTGGCCGAGTTCAACGAGCTCGGCTCGCTGGAGCGCGCCCTGGCTCACGGCGACGTGGCCTGCGTTCTGATGGAGCCGGCGCTCACCAACATCGGCATCGTCCTGCCGGAGTCCGGTTTTCTCGAGAGCGTGCGTGCCGCCTGCACAGCGGCCGGCACGCTGCTCATCATCGACGAGACCCACACGCTGAGCGCCGGGCCGGGCGGCTGCACGCAGGCCTGGGGCCTCGAGCCCGATGCGGTGACGCTCGGCAAGTCGATCGGCGGAGGCGTGCCCATCGGCGCCTACGGCGTCACGGCCGAGCTGGCCGAGCGGATCGCCGCCGAGGAGGACGCCGACTACGAGGACACGGGCGGCGTGGGGGGCACGCTGGCCGGGAACGCCCTGTCGCTGGCCGCGACCCGCGCGACGCTCGGCGAGGTGCTCACCGACGACGCCTTCACCGGGATGGTCGCGCTGCGCGAGCGCTTCGTGCGGGGCGTCGAGGAGGTGCTGTCCGAGCAGGGCGCGCCCTGGTCCATCGTGAGCCTCGGCGCGCGGGCCGAGTACCGCTTCGCTCCCGAGCCGCCCCGCACCGGGGCCGCGTCGGCGGCGGCGGGCGACGAGCAGCTCGAGGAGTACCTGCACCTGTACCTGCTCAACCGCGGCGTGATGATCACGCCCTTCCACAACATGGCCCTGATGTGCCCGGCCACCACGGAAACCGACGTGGACCGGCATACCGAGGCCTTCGGGTCGGCCGTGGCGGAGCTGTTCGGCACTTCCTGATGCTGAAGGAGTTCCGCGACTTCATCCTGCGCGGCAACCTGGTGGAGCTCGCGGTGGCGGTGGTGATCGGAACGGCGTTCGCGGCACTGGTGAGCGCGCTGGTGTCCAGCCTCATCACGCCGCTGATCGCGGCCATCGGCGGCCAGCCCGACTTCTCGGAGCTCGATTTCACCATCAACGGGAGCACCTTCCGCTACGGCGTGTTCATCAACGCGCTGATCGCGTTCGTGATCATCGCGGCGGTGGTCTTCTTCTTCGTGGTCAAGCCGGTCAACCACCTGATGGACCGCCAGAAGACCGAGACGCCAGTGGGCGAGCGCACGCGCCAGGTGCCCGGAGTGCCGCAGCGAGATTCCCGTGCTGGCCAACCGCTGCGCCTTCTGCACCGCCGAGGTCGGGCCCGAGCCCGCGTCTGCGTCCGGGTAGGCTGCCCCTCCTCGTGGACAGCTACGACAGGATCGCCGACCTTCCGCTGGAGATTGACACCCTCGGACTCGAGAGCCGCCAACTCGATCTGGGCGGGTTCATCCGCAAGACGACGCTGATCCACCTCACCGGCGCGGGCAAGGTCGGGGTGGGCGAGGACGTGGTCTACGACGCCCGCGACCACGACGTGCTGGAGGCCAACGGCGGCAAGATCGAGGTCACGGGTCGCTTCACGCTCGACTCCTTCTCGCGCCACCTCGAGGACATCTCGCTGTGGCCCGAGGAGCCCGAGCGCCCCGACAGCTCACCCGACTACCGCCGCTGGGCCTTCGAGTCGGCCGCGCTCGACCTGGCGTTGCGCCAGGCCGGCCGCTCGCTGGCCGAGGTGCTCGAACGCGAGCCCCGGCCGCTCGACTACGTCGTCTCGATGCGGCTCACGGCGCCGGCCGAAGGGCAGCCCGAGACCACCGAGCGGCTCCAGGTGGTGCTCGAGCACTACCCGGGCACGCGCTTCAAGCTCGACCCGACCAACACCTGGACGCCGGAGCTGGTCCAGGAGCTGGTGGACACGGGCGCGGTGGACTCGCTCGACCTCAAGGGCTGTTACAAGGGCACGCCGGTGGACGTGGAGACCGATCCCGAGCTCTACCGAATGGTCATCGAGGCCTTCCCCGACGCGTGGATCGAGGATCCCGACGTGACCGAGGAGACCCGGCCGGTGCTCGACCCGGTGAGCGACCGCATCACCTGGGACGCCCCGATCCACTCGGTGGCCGACGTCCTCTCCCGTCCCTGGCCGCCGAAGATGGTCAACATCAAGCCGTCGCGCTTCGGACCGCTGAAGAATCTCTTCGCGATGTACGACTGGTGCGAGCGCGAAGGGGTGCGCGCCTACGGCGGGGGACAGACCGAGCTGGGGGTGGGCCGCGACCAGATCCAGTACCTCGCCTCGCTGTTCCATCCCGACACCCCCAACGACACCGCTCCGGGCGGCTTCAACCTGCCCGAGCTGCCCACCGACCTCCCCGCCAGTCCGATCGAGCCGCGGGTGGCGCCGTCGGGCTTCCGCTTTCTCTAGTGGTCGCCGTCGAAGCGCAGCTCGAGCTCGAGCTCGTCGACCAACGGGATCCCGTCGATGCCGATGGCGGGGATCTCGGGCTTGAGGCGGCGCGATTGCTCGAGCGCGTCGCGGTGCAGAGCCACGATGCGCATGCCGGCGCGCTGATAGAAGCGCAGGGCGGCGGTGTTGTCGTTGGTGGTCACCAGCCACAGCCTTTGGCAACGCCGGCGGCGGGCCTCTGCTGCAGCCGCGGCGAGCAGGGCGCCTCCCGCACCGAGTCCGGACTCGAAGGCGTCGACCGTGACCACTTCCATCTCCTGGTCTCGGATCTCGTAGCTGAGCGCCCCCACGAGCCGACCCTTGACACGCGCCACCAAGACCGGGTGGCCCAGCGGCTCGTGCTCCCGTCCGCGGCTGACCACGCGCTCGCTGCCCCAGCGGCGCACGAACAATCCCCGCAGCTCCTCGCGCTCCTGCTCGGTGACCGGGCCCACGTCCACGACAGGGCATTGTGATCGACGTTCACACCCTGCACCCCGGGCGCCAGACGGTGCTGGAGATGGCCCAGCGCGTGGCGGGGTTTCTCGGCGAGGCCCGCGAGTCGCTCGATCTCGCCCTCTACGACGTGCGGCTGCCCGGCGAGCCGGGCGACGTGGTCGCCGGTGCGCTGCGCGACGCCATGGGACGTGGGGTGCGAGTGCGAATCGCCTACAACGCCGACCACGACGAGCGCCAGTTCCCTCCGCCGCCGCGGACGGCGCCCGAGTTGCTCGAGGCGCAGCCCTTCGACACCAAGGGCGTCCCCGGGATTCCCGACCTGATGCACCACAAGTACGTGGTGCGAGACGGCGACTCGGTGTGGACCGGCTCCACCAACTGGACCACCGACTCGTGGACGATCCAGGAGAACCTGGTCATGACCGCTCGATCCGCTGAGCTGGCCGCCGAGTTCACTCAGAACTTCGACGAGCTGTGGCGCAGCGGAGACGTCTCGGACTCGGGCCACAGGGATCCGCGCCGAGTGGACCTCGGCGGACATGAGGCTCGCGCCTGGTTCACCCCCGGGCACGGCGAGGAGCTGTCCCAGCGCATCGCGCGGGCCATCGGCACCGCCCGCCGTCGCGTGCGCATCGCCTCGCCGGTGATCACCGCGGGTCCTGTGCTGGGCACGCTGGCCGAGGTGGCGGCGGAGGCGAGGGTGGACCTGCGCGGGGTGGTGGACCGAACGCAGATGGACGGCGTGGTCTACCAGTGGCGCACCAACGGCCGGTCCGCCTGGAAGATTCCGATCCTGGGCTCGGTGTTCGAGCACGCGGACTTCACGGGCAAGCAGTCGGTGCCGTGGACTCCCGAGTCGGTCCACGACTTCATGCACGCCAAGGTCACGGTCTGTGACGACGTCGTCTTCGCCGGCTCGTTCAACCTCTCGCGCTCCGGCGAGATGAACGCGGAGAACGTGCTCGAGGTGCACGACGCGGAGCTGGCCGAGCTGTTCGCCGGGTTCATCGACGAGGTGCGAGGGCGCTACGAGATCATGCCCGTGCCCGACGGTGGACGGCGGAGATGAGCGTGTCGCGCACCTCGACCGGATCATCGGTCAGGCGAAACAGGTCGAGATCTCCGGGAGAGATCTTCCCGTCGGCCAGCAGGCGTTCGCGCAGCCAGTCCACCAGTCCCTGCCAGTAGCCCGTTCCCACGAGCACGATCGGGAAGGCCGAGATCTTGTCGGTCTGCACGAGCGTGAGCGCCTCGAACAGCTCGTCCATCGTGCCGAAGCCGCCCGGGAAGACGACGAAGGCGCTGGCGTAGCGCACGAACATGATCTTGCGCGCGAAGAAGTAGTGGAACTCGAGCTCGATGTCGCAGTAGGGGTTGGCTCCCTGCTCGAAGGGCAGCTCGATGTTGAGGCCGATGGAGAGGGCGCCCGCGTCGCGCGCGCCGCGGTTGGCGGCCTCCATGGCCCCGGGCCCTCCGCCGGTGATCACGGCCATGCCGCTCTCGCCGACGAGCTTGGCGGTGCGGCGAGCCAGCGCGTACTCGGGATGGTCCTCGGGCGTGCGCGCGGAGCCGAAGAAGGATGCCGCGGCGCCCACCGGAGCCATGCGCCTCGAAGCCGGCGCGCAGCTCGCCGGCGATGCGCTCCAGCCGGTCGCCGTCCGTGAGGGTGGAGACGACCGCGTCCTCTTGGGCCTCGATCAGCTCCTCGTCGAGGGTCTGCGGCATGCGAGGCTCGGAGCCACGGACTTCGTCCATGACCCCGAGCCTAGTCTCCTCCCCCAGGAGAGCTTTAGGGCGCTCGGAAGGCGATCGTCCCCACGCCGGCCTTCTCGAGCGCCTGCGGCAGACGGCGCGCGAAGGGGTGCTCGTCGGCCGTGAGACCGCGCGGGTTGGCGATCACGAACGCCACCTTGCTCCGGCTGCGGGTTGCGTCGTAGGACGCGCCCACGCGGTTCAGCACGGCGGCCGCTTGCTTGGCGCTCGCCCTGGTCACCGAGAGCCTGATGCTCGTGCTGCCACCGCTCAGCTTGCGAGCCGCGCGCCGGGCACGAACCTCGAGTGCCTTCCTGCCTCCGGTTCCTGCCGCCGCCGCCCGTGCCGCGGATAGATCCGCTCCGAGGATGGCGTTGCGCAGGATCTTCTGGAAGCCGGTGGTGAAGCCGCGGAAGTTCGGCTCGACCGAGAACACGGTGGCCCGGCCCGAGCCCACGGGCTCGTCGACCACCGCGGCCGTTTCGCCCAGTTCCTCGGCGTCAAGAGCGAAGCCCGAGATGAACCAGTCGCCGCTGTCCACCGGCGGGAACTCCACGGCCACCTGGTCGGGCGACGAGGCCCGCATCACCGAGTCGTACTCGTAGAACGCGTAGGCGTGCCGGCCGACGCCGCGGCGCAGCGGGCTGTCCTGGTTCACACGGACACGGAACAGGGTGCCCGGGACCTCGGAGGTCGGATCGGCCAGGGTCACGGTGCTCAGCCCCAGCAGCGTGGCCAGCCGCGTGCCCTCGGCCCAGCTGATCCAGTGACCGCCGCCGTTGGCCCAGTCGCGGACGGCCTGGACGCCGGCCGGTCCGAGCTCGGTCACAGCGGTGCCGCCGTCACCCTCGGGATAGTCCTCGTCGGGCGCGGTGGCGTCCGGCACGACCACCACGTCGTAGTCGGCCAGCGCGCCGGCCGCGACCTCGGCGGTGGTGACCGCGGTGTAGGACGCGCCCCAGCGCTTCTCGAACAGCCAGCGCAACCAGCCGGCGGACTCGATCGCCGCGGTGGAGTCCGCGGACAGCTGCCACAGGGCGACGCGTGGGGCGTCACCGGGCCACGGATCCACGCCCGGATCGTCCAGCTCGCCAACGCCACGCGCGTCCACCCGCAGCCGCTCGCCCGAGTAGCCGCCGCGCACGTTGAACAGCAGAGGCTGGCTCCAGGCGGTCACGTCGTAGAAGTACGGGAACGGCGTGTACGTGTCCTCGTGCAGCATGGCCTGAACCCAGTGCTTCTGCTGCTGGGCCATGGGCACGTACCACGTGCCGGCCGGCATGTACTGCCTGCGCGTCTCGCGCCCGTAGGGCGTGAAGTCGGGCACCCAGCGGCCACGTCGCAGTTGGTACACCTCCACGTCCATCCGCTGCAGGCGCCGGACCATCTCCTCGACCTCGTCCTGCTTGGCGGCCCGGCGGTCGGTGATCCAGTAGTGGCGCAGCTCGATGTCGGGGACCTGGGTGGCGATCTCCTGAGGATTGCCGTCGATGTCCACCTCGTTGATCAGCTCGTTGGGCTCGAGGAAGCCGTCGCGGCCCTGCAGGTAGGCCTCGCGCCAGGCGCCCGCCCATTCCTCGAGCAGCGACTGCTTGCGCACGGCCGCCGCCGAGAGGGAGACCCACTGGGTCAGGTACTGCTCGTAGGCGCGCCGCTCGATCGGGTCGCCGCTGGCCTTCTCGTACGTCATGCCGGCCGAGATGAAGCCGGTGGCAGGCACGGTGTCGCCGTAGCCCATGTAGAACAGGTCGTAGACGTCCCGGTTGAAGTAAGGGATGCCCTGCCGGTCGAACTCGGCCTGCATCGACGCGCCGTAGACGTTGTTGATCCAGTTCACCGATTCGTCGGTGATCTCGTGGTAGACCGGATCGGCGTTCGGCGGGAAGAAGTAGGTCGCCCGGCCCATCTCGTGCGCGTCGATGAACAGCGGACTCGGGTACTCGCGCAGGAACTCGACCTTGCCGTCGGTCTCGGGCTGGGTGCGCGCGAACCAGTCGCGGTTCATGTCGAACCCATAGAAGTTGCGGCGGGTGTCCGCCTCGCGGCCGTCCGGGTTCTGGATCGGCAGCAGCACGACGATCGAGTTGTCGAGGATCTGCCGGGCCGCGCAGTCGTCGCGGTCGGCGAGCTCGTAGAGCACGCGCATGGATGCGTCGGTGCCCGACTCCTCGCCGCCGTGGACGTTGGAGGCGATCCAGAGGATGGCGGGATAGCGACGGGCGATCTGTCGCGCCTGAGCTGCCGTGGTGCTCGGGTCGCGCAGGGTCTGGGCCGCGCGCTTGATGTCGCGCAGCGCCCGACGGCCGAGCTGATCCGGCTGACCCACGATGGCCCAGCGCAGCTCGCGTCCCTCCTGCGAGGTCTGATCGAGCGCGCCGGTGATGACACGCTCGCTCGCCGCGTCCACCGCGTCCATATAGGCGTACGCCTGATCGGTGGTCACCTCGCCGTTCTCGCCTCCGGGCGTGGGCACGACCTCGGCGAGCGTCGGCACCTGGCCGCGGAACTCCGGCGGCGTCTGCGTCGGGTCGCAGGCGGTCTGGGCCGCGGCGGGAGCGGCGGTGAACGCCGTGACGGCCACTGCGGCCAGGACGGCGGAGCGCAAACGGGTCAAGGTTTCTCTCCTCGGCGAGACGGAACGATCCGGTTGGCCTTACCCGGGATGGGCCGATTCGATGTCTAGGGCCGGCGCGCCGGACCTTCATCGAGACGATCGCTGAGCCGCTCGAGCGCGCTCACCGGCACCGCGAAGGCGATCCCGTCGCCGCGGCCCTGGGTTATCACGCCGACCACGCGCCCGCCGGCGTCCAGCACGGGCCGCCGGAGTTGCCCGGGTTGATGGCCGCGTCGGTCTGGATCGAGTCGCCACGAGCACGCCCGGGCGAACGCGCCGATAGATCGTGGTCACGCCGGGTGACGCCGGACTAGTAGCCGCGGCCCGCGCCGGGACCATTCGCCGCGCCCGCGACTCGTCCTCACCGCCTATGCCCAGCGCCAGCAGCACCCCTGCCGTCAAGCACGCCGAGAGGACGCCCCCGAGGAGCGCCGCGAACAGATGGGATCTCGACCACATCGAAGCTGTCGGCCGCTCACCGGGCGGGCGCCGCGCGCACGCCTGCCCGGGAGCGGTCGGCTAGAGCTGGGTGGACTCCTCCTGTCCGCCCTGGCCGTTCTTCTCCGGGCAGTCCCCGCGGTCGCCTTCGCCGCGGTTCTGCTGCCCGTCCTCGGGCGTGGTCGACTGGACCGGAATCGAGCTCGGCGAGTTGCCGTCGCCGACCGCCGAGCCGTCCGACCCCGACCCTGCCAGCGCGGCGCCCGCCGGCACCGCCGCCAGCACTCCGGCCGCCAGCAGCGCGACCGCCACACGGCGTCCGCGCCGCGGGCTTTCGCCCGACTCGTGGTCTGCGTTGTATGTGGGTCGTTCATCCATGCGCAGCACCCTAAGAAGGGCGATGTCAACGCCGGATAACGGCCCTTAGGGTCGTCTTACAGAGCGAGCGAGAGCGGCTTCTCGAGCAGTTCCTTGACGCGGGCGAGGAACTGGGCCCCGTCGGCGCCGTAGAGGATGCGGTGATCGCACACCAGGCTGAGCGTCATCTGGTCGCGAGCCACGATGCGACCGCTCTCGTCCACCGCCGGCTTCTTGGCCAGCGCTCCCACCGTCAGGATCGACGCCTGGGGCGGGTTGATGATCGCGGTGAAGTGCTCGATGCCGAACATGCCCAGGTTGGACACGGTGAACGTGCCGCCCGAGAGCTCGGGCGGGGTGACCTTCTTGTCGCGCACGCGCTCGATCACGGCGCGCGCGTCCTTCGAGATCTGGCCGAGCGACTTCTGGTCGGCGTTGAACACCGTGGGCACCACCAGCGCATCCTGCGCCGCCACCGCCACGCCGATGTTGACGTTCTCGTAGAGCTCGAACTTGCCGTCGCGATACGCGCCGTTCACGCGCGGGAACTCCTTCAGCGCGGTGGCGGCCGCCTTGACCACCATGTCGTTGAACGACGGCGCCGGATCGGCCACCTCCTTGAGGCGGGCCCGAAGCGCGACCGCGTCGGTCATGTCGACGGTCAGCGAGATCGAGAAGTCCGGCGCGGTGGCCTTCGACTCCGCCATCCGCCGGCTAACCGTCTGCTGCAGCCGGCTCAGCTCGTGGATCTCGGCCTCGCCCTTGGGGCCGGCCTCGCCGCGCTGGGGCTCCGGCGCCGCGGCGGCCTTGTCGCCGTCGTCCTTGCCGTCCTCGCCCTTGGCCGGGGCTTCCGTCTCGGCCTCCTCGGCCGCGCCTGTCTCGGTCTGGGACTCGGCGCCGCCGTTCTCCGCGGCGGCGGTCACGTCGGCCTTGACGATGCGGCCCCCGGGGCCGCTGCCCTCCAAGCGGGCGAGTTCGACGCCGAGCTCGCGGGCCATGCGCCGGGCAACCGGCGAAGCCTTCACGCGCCCGTCACCGTTGCCACCGGCGCCATCTGCGGCGCCGCTGTCCTCGCGCTCGCGCGTCGCGGTGCCGCCTCCGTTCTCTTTGCTCTCGGCTTCGGTCCCGGCGGCGGTCTCGCCACCGCCGCCGTCACCGCCGGCCGCGCCGCGCGTCTCGCCGGCATCGGCTGCCTCTGCGTCATCGCCGGCCTCATCGCCGTCACCTTCGGCCTCGGCGGCCGCCTTGTCGCTCTCGCCTTCGGTTTCCTCGTCCTTGCCTTCAGCCTCGTCGCCCTCAGCCTCGGCCTCCGCGCCATCCTCCTCAGCCGCATCACCCGACGGCTCGTCGCCGTTCTCCTTGACCTCTCCGGCATCGCCGATGCGCGCGATCACCTCGCCGATGGCCAAGGTGTCGCCCTCCTGTGCCAGAACCTCGGTCAGGACGCCGTCGGCATCGGCGTCGTAGGTCATGTTGGCCTTGTCGGTCTCGATCTCGACGAGGGGCTCGCCGCGCTTGACCTCGTCGCCCACGTCCACCAGCCACTTCAGGACGGTGCCCTCCTCCATGGAGTCGGAGAGCCGGGGCATCGTGACGTCGTTGGCCATGAGCTGGGTTCTCCTAGAGGTCGCGGAAGGTGGCGATGGCCGCCTGCACCACGTGCTCCTCGTGCGGGAAGGCGGCCTGCTCGAGGGGCTTGGAGTACGGCATCGGCACGTCGGCGCCGGTCACCCGCTGAACCGGCGCGTCGAGCCAGTCGAAGGCCTGCTCCTGAATCAGGGCGGCGAGGTTGGCGCCCACGCCGCCGTGAGGCCAGCCCTCCTCGACGATCACAGCGCGGTTGGTCTTCTTGACCGAGTCCAGGATGGTGTCGAGGTCGAGCGGGCGCAGCGTCCGCGGGTCGATCACCTCGGCCTCGATCTCGTGCTCCTCGGCCAGGGCGTCGGCGGCCTTGAGGGCGGTGACGGCCATGCGCGAGATGCCGATCACGGTCACGTCGTCGCCTTCGCGGCGAATGGCGGCCTCGCCGAAGCGCATCGGCCCACCGTTCTCCGGGACCTCGCCGCGCTGACCGTAGAGCGTCTCGTGCTCGATGAAGATCACCGGGTTGTCGTCCTTGATCGCCGCCTTGAGGAGCCCCTTGGCGTCGGCCGGCGTGGACGGCGCGGCCACAAGCAGGCCGGGCACGTGCAGGAAGAAGGCCTCGAAGGAGTGTGAGTGCGTGGGGCCGAGCTGGTGGCCCGCGCCCTGCGGCATGCGGATGACCATCGGCACGCTCACCTGGCCGCCGAACATGTAACGGATCGCGGCGGCGTGGTTGACGATCTGGTCCATCGCGAGGAGAGAGAAGTTGATGGTCATCAGCTCCACCACCGGACGCAGGCCGATCATCGCTGAGCCCACTCCCATGCCGACGATCGTGTTCTCCGAGATCGGCGTGTCGCGCACGCGCTTCTCGCCGAACTCCTCGAGCAGGCCGGCCGTGACCTTGAACGCACCCTGGAAGACGCCGATGTCCTCACCCATGATGAAGACGTTCTCGTCGGCCTCCATCTCCTCGCGAAGCGCCTGATTGAGCGCCTCGCGGTAGCGCATGGTGGGCATCAGTCGCCGCCGCCCTCGTTGTCGCGGTCGTCGGCCTCGGGCTCGCCCTCGCCGCTGGCTTCCTTGCCGCCCTCGGCCGACGCCTCGGTGTCGTCGGCCTCCTCGTCCTCGCCGGCGCCCGGGCCCTGCTGGCTGCCCTCTTCGTCCTGATCCTTGGGCGAGCCGCCCTTGCGCGACTTGCGGTCGCCGACGTTCGCGTAGGCCGCGCCCTTCTCCGCGAGCTCGTGCGGGATCTCGCCGGCCTCGCGCTCGCGCTCGCCGCGGTGGACCTCCGGGCTGCGCTCGTCCACGGTCCACCATGCCGGCACGTCCTCGGCGAAGTCGTAGATGTCGTCGTAGAGGGAGTCGAGGTCGGGGAACGGTGAGGAGTCGGCGAACTTCACCGCTTCGTCCACACGCCCGACGGCCTCTTCGTCGAGCCTGTCGACGTCCTCCTGGCTCATAACGTCCTCGTCCACCAGCCGCTTGGCGAAGGCCTTGATCGGGTCGCGCTCCCGCCACTCCTCGACTTCTTCCTTGGAGCGGTACTCCTCGGGGTCGGCCATCGAGTGGCCGCGGTACCGGTAGGTGACAGCCTCCACCAGCTGCGGCTGGCGCTCCTCGCGGGCGCACCGCAGCGCATCGGTCACCACCGAGTGGACGTCGAGCACGTCCATCCCGTCGCAGCGTGTGCCGGGCACACCGAAGCCCTCCGACTTGAGCGACAGATCCGTCACCGCCGAGTGACGGTGGAGCGCCGTTCCCATGCCGAACTGGTTGTTGATGATCAGGAAGACCACCGGCAGCTTCCAGAGGGCGGCGAGGTTCATGGTCTCGCCGAAGGTGCCCTGGTTGGTGGCACCGTCGCCCATCATCGAGAGGATCGCGTCCTCGGTCTCGGAGTAGTCACACGCGAGCGCGACCCCCGCGGACAGGGGAAGGCTGCCGCCGACGATGCCGTAGCCGCCGAGGAAGCGCTTCTCCCAGTCGAACAGGTGCATCGACCCGCCACGGCCCTTCGAGCACCCGTCGACGCGGCCGAAGAGCTCGGCCATCACGGCGTTCGGTGAGGTGCCGCGGGCCAGCGCCTGACCGTGCTCGCGGTAGGTGGACATCAGATAGTCGGTCTCGCGCAGCGCCTGGGTGGCGCCGACCACGGTGGCCTCCTCGCCGATGCACAGGTGGAGGAAGCCGCCGATCTTCGCCTTCGCGTACATCTCGCCCGCGCGCTCCTCGAAGCGGCGGATGAGCATCATCTTCTCCAGAACTGCGCGCGTGGTGTCGGCGTCCGGCAGGTCGTGCTTGACCTCACCGAACCCGATCTTCTCGGCGCCCGGTACCTCGGACGGGGCGTCGGCCCCGTTGTCCTTCTCCTTCCGGGCCTTGGCGCCTTTGCCGGCCTTCGTAGCGTCCTTGGTCGCCATTGGTCGGACTGTACCCGGTGCAGGTCGTATTGAAGACGGCAGGGCGCGGCTTAGCGCGCGAAGGACCCCCGCTTGGGGGGTGGGCCGCGCCCGCCCGCTCGCTACGGGTGGCCGGCCATGGCCGCTGCGGCGTCCTCGAGGCGGTCGTCGCCGTAGAAGAGCTCTGTGCCGATCGCGACGGTGGGCACTCCCCTCACGCCACGATCGTAGGCCTCGGCGGTGGCCTGCTTGAGGCGGTCCTTCACGGACTGGGTCTCCAGCGCCTTGAGCACCGCGTTCGGGTGGAGCTCGCACGCCGCGGCGGCCATGAGCACATAGTCGATCTGGGACAGGTCCTTGCCCCCGGCGAACGCTTGCCTGAATGCGGCCAGCGAATAGGCCACCGCCCGCCCGGCCTGCTGCGCGAACGTGGCCACCCTCATCGCCTGGAGGGTGTTGCTCGGCCAGGGGTCGGGCCAGCGGATCTCCATGAGCCCGTAGCTCTCGGCCCGCCGCTCGATCTCCCGCATGCCCTCATCGCGGGCGTCGGTGTTCGCCCATGACCCGCCGCCACTCTGCTGCCAGATCCCGCCGAGGAGGATCGGCTGCCAGACCGGAATCTCGGGGAGCGTCTGGTTGATGCGCTCCGCGGCCAGGTAGGCGTAGGGGGAGCCGACGTCGTAGTAGAAGATCGGCCGGTCGGGCACGGCGGAAGCGTAATGCCGCCGGCCCGGTTCTCTAGCGCAGGCGAAGCTTCGTGCCGGCCATGATCACGTCGGGATCGCCGGTCCCGATGGCCTCGGCGTTGAGCTCCCACAGGCGAGCGACCTCGGCCGATATCGCCGCGCTGCTCGCGCCGGGGCCGAGCTGGCGCTCGGCGATGACCCAGAGCGACTCTCCGGGCCGGACCGTGTGGAAGCGGGCATTGCCGGTCCGCGGCGCGGTTGCCTCGACGGCGATGGTCTGCCCGGCGGTTGCGGTCGTGTCGGATGCCGCGGGTTGCACCGGCGCCGCGACCTCGTGGTTCGCGGATGGAGGTGTGGCCGGCGGTCGGTCGGCGGGCGGCCGCATGAGCAACGTCAGACGCTCGGGTGCCGCGCTGTTTGCCGAGCCGGGTTCGGACCCAAGGGACTGGACGTTTGGTGAAGGCGCCGATGTCTCCTCTGTCCCGCGCGCGGGCGGAACCGGTTCGACGTTGAAGCCTCCAGAGAGCGGCGGAGCCTGAGGAGGCTCACCGATCGGGCTGACCGAGGGGTCATCAACCGCTCCGGGAGGAGCGGTACCTGGCTCGCTCCCCTCCGGCCCCGGGACATCGAGATCGCTCCGCGGCTCGCTTTCGACCGGACCGGCGTCATCAGGGTCGCCGGAAAGCGGGCCGCTCGGAGGGGAGGACCGGCATCGAAAGGAAGTGCCGTGTCGCCACCGGGATCGAACGCCGGCTGGCCGGACTCGGGGCTGACTCCCTGCCCAGGCGCCGCGGTGCCCTCCTGGGCGTTGTCGGGCTCAGCGGCCACCGAGGCTCCCGGGAGGAGGCCGGCGAGGCCGATGAGGGCACCGGCGATGAACTTGCGGCGGCGTGTGGGCCGACTGACGGTTGGGATGTGGCTAGTTGAGAGGATCGGTGACACAGCGGAAGGGTTTGGCACCGGCAGCGGTGTTGGGAGTGAGGGCGACGCTGCCGACGTCGTCGGTGACGTAGAGGACATCGACCCGGCCCGGGGTTGAGGAGGGGAAGACCTCGCGGGTGAGTTCGCCGGCGGGGGCGATTGTGATGCCGGGGTTGCCGACAGCCGCTAAGCAGCTCGTCGTGATTCGGCAACCGACGTCCGGGCGCGGAGGGGGTCCCGACCTCCTCGCAGGCGATTACAGCTGTGCTGTACGGCGCTGGTGCACGAAGGTTCGTTTCGACGCATACGTCGTAGACGAGGCGTAGTGCCGCTTGGGACACTTGACGAGGAGCCGAGCCGCGGATACGCCGTTCAGTCGCTCAGCGTTCCTGGCGCGCGGTACTCGACCCAGGCGTGATTCCTTGATCCGGCTCCCGCCGAGCGTGTTCCTCTTCAGGTCTCGGTAGGTGAGGGACCCGTTCTGAACGTCCCTTCCCGGTGACCGACAGCGCCGCGTAGGACGACCCGCCTAGGGCGATGAACACAGCAACCGTCGCCATCACGTTGGCGTAGGTCAAGCGCTGCTTGATTGCCTCGATCACGGGGTCGCTCAGTTTCGTTGGGCTTCCTCGGGATAACCCACGGCGCGGTGCGGAGTCTCGCACTCGCGCGGCCGATACGTAATCCGTGTCATGAGCAGCGCGGCCCGCGCACTTGGACGGAGACCTCCTTGGTGCGTCCGGTTTGGAAGGCATAGCCCGCTTCAGCCGGAAGGCGGGCGCGGAATCGGTAGCGAACGACACCGCACGTGCGCCGGAAGGCGTAGCGGACAGTCCACGACCCGTCAGGCCCGGTGCGTGTGGTTCTGAAGGTCTGCCAGCGCCCCGAGAGCACGACCTGTAGCTCCACGAGCTTGCCCGCCGGCGGCGTCGGGAGGGACCGGAGCACTCCGGCGAAGCGAACACTGCGTCCGTTTCGGAGCCTGCGGGGAGCGGCGCGAATGGTCGACGCGGCCGACGTGATCATGCTCACCTCAGCCTGCGAGGGCAGCATGAGCTCGAGTGCCTCGGTAGACAAACCGGAGCGTGCGAGTTGCGTCGGCAGTAGCCCGGTAGGTGTAGTTGCCCGCGCTGTCGGTTGTAATCACGCCGACCAGCTGCTCGGGAGCGGCGGTGCTACGTGAGAAGACTTCCACCGACGCAGCCGGGATCGGTTGGCCGTCGCGGTTCTCCAGCCGACCCTCAATGTCGACTTGCTCCCCGTACTCGACGCGGGCCTGCTGGCGTATCGTTTCGATACGCCGTCGCACTCTTCGCCGTTTACCGCGACGCTTGATCACGCGGCTGACGATGCGTTCGCCTACCACTCCGGCCTTCATGGCCGTCGTTATTCGGAGGGGAAGCGTCAGCGTCATGAGCTGCCCGTTGGTCCGTCGGTCGGTGCTGTTCTGGTTCGAGGCGCGATCGCGCGCGGTGGCACGGGCCTGGTAAACGCCGGGAGGCAAGAGAGAGTCGTCGACGCGAGCGACAAGGCGATTTCCCTGGACGGAAGTGGTCAGCGCCTGCCACGTACCGGAACCCTGCCTGCTCAACTCGATCTGGCCCGCGGCCAGGCCGGAGATCTTGTCGTTCACCGCAACCGAGATGAGTGTCGGGTCGGACGATGGCGAAGCTTCGAAAGCAAGCTCCGGGGGCTCGGGATCGAAGCGAAGCGTGATCGGCACGGAGGCGTTCGCAGGTTCCTGATTGCCGGCGGCGTCCTGTCGCCACAAACGCAGTTGCCATTGACCTGGGCCGGGCACGGTGATGTTGGGAAGGCTCGAAATGTTCCCGCCCGGGTGACTCTTGGTGGCGCACGCCGTTCCCGCCGCGGAGCAGATCCTGCGTGTAGGCGCCGGAGATTGGCGCACGGTCGCCTTCTGACGGGTTCGTCCAGCTCAGATCAAAGTCGTTGCGGTTTCGCCAGGTATCGCCTCCGTCGAGACTCACGGCAACTGCGCCAGGCGCGGTGTTGTCGACTCGCACCAGCGTCGGCGCCGTGGCCCCGACGTTGCCGGCCGCATCGGTCGCGCTCACCGACCAGTGACTGCGTGCCGTCGTTGATCGCGGTGGTGTCGACGGCGATGGCGCCAGCACCGTTCACGCAAGGCACGGGCATCGCGTAGTTACACGCACGGTCGTGCTTTCCTCGCGAGAAGCCCTCGACCAACGCCGCTCGCTACCTTCACCCCAACGTTGTCCAACGCCGCATAGCTCACGCTCTGCTTCCCCCGCACCCACTGGCCCTGGGTGAAGGGGTTGTTCTTCAGGATCGTCACCGCCGGGCGGCTCACGTCCACCACCGTCGCCTGGGCCTTGAACGTGCGGATGTAGTTGAGGCCTCGGCTCGAGCAGTACGGCTTCCTCGCCTTGCCCAGGCAGACGATCCGCTGGACGATTCTCGTCGCCCCTCGGATGTCGTAGGTCCGGGGGCGTGGCCAGGCTGCCGCCTGGGCGAGACCGCGCTTCGGGCAGCCCTTGTTGGCGCGGACGTTCTTGATCGGGATGGGCGGGCCGTCGGGGCGGCCGGCCCAGAGTTGGAGGGCGTAGCGGCAGTCGCGGCGCCGGGCCTGGCCGGACCAGGTGAGTCGCCCGAAGCGCGTGCCCGGTGGTGCGTTCATCACGAAGCCCGAGCGCGAACCGCGTTCGACGCGTCCCGCGCGGGGCACATTCGACGTGACCAGGCCGCGCAATCCAGGGCCGAGCGGATCGCAGGCTCGTTTCCACATCATCCCGCGTGTGGCGAAGTCGCTGAACGCCTGAGTCGAGAAGTTGCCCGGGTCGGCCAGGCAGGCGTTGATCGAGTATTCGCTGGCTGCAGCTGAACCGGGCTGAGATCCGAGGAGGACGACGGCGGCGAAGACGGTGAGGGCGGCGCGCCGGGGTAGCACCGCGGTCGAGGCCGCACGCGCGACTTGGCGACTGATGCAAGCGGCGGGGCTGTTGGTCATGGCCCTCTAAGAACCGACGACGGAAGGTTCGCCCCCTTTGGGGGCGCCGCAGACTAATGCGGCCGAGCCGCAGCTCAACTGGGGCAGCCGCCTACGGCGCATGCTTTTTGCGGAACGTGCGGTGTTATCGACACAGAAGAGCGCCCCCTACGGGAGCGGGCCCGCAGCCCTACCCGTGAATCAGCCAACCATCCGTCGCCCGGGCCGCCTCCATGACGGTCTCCGCGAACGCCGGATGCGGGTGAATCGTGCGCGCAACCTCGGGGTAGCCGCCCTCGAGCTCGCGCGCGTTCACGAGCTCCTGAATCAGGTCGGCCGCCTTCACCGAGCAGATGTGGGCGCCCAGGATCTCGCCGTACTTCTTGTCGCCCACGATCTTGACCAGGCCGCTCCGGTCGCCGTAGACGGTCGGCGCTCCGACGGCGCCCATCGGGACCTTGCCCACGGTCACGTCGAAACCCTCGTCGCGAGCCTCTTTCTCGGTCAGGCCGAACGAGGCCACCTGCGGGTGACAGAAGGTCACGGCGGGGATGTAGGTGTAGTCGATGGGATGAGGGTCGTTGCCGGCGGCGTCCTCCACGGCGATGATCCCCTCGTCTGACGCCTTGTGGGCCAGTGCGGGCCCGGGCACCATGTCGCCGATCGCCCACACCCCGTCCAACGACGTGCGCAGCCGGCCGTCGACCTTGATCAGGCCGCGGTCGTCCACCTCCACGCCGGCCTCCTCGAGCCCCAGCCCCTCCACGTCCGGCGCGCGGCCCGCGGCGATCACCAGGTAGTCGAAGTCCTCGGACTCCCCGTTGAAGGACACCGAGACGCTCGAATCAGACGCCGAAGCGCCCTCGACCTTCGCCCCTGTCTCGATGCGCACGTTCTGCTTCTTGATCTCCCGAGCGCACGCCTTGGCGATGTCCGCGTCCTCCAACGGAAGGATCTGCGGCAGCGCCTCGAGCAGCACCACCTCGGTGCCCAAACGCCCGAACGCCGAGGCGATCTCGGTCCCCGACGCGCCGGCCCCGATGATGCACAGCCGCGAGGGCTGCTCGTCCAGGAGCCACATCCCCGCGGTATCGAGGATCCGCGGCCCGAACTGGAGGTCGAGCAGCGGCTTGGCCACCGAGCCACAGGCGAGGATCACGCGGTCGGCCTCGATCTCGGTGCCGTCGAACTGGCCCCCGATCTTCACGTTGGCGTCGTCGGTGACCGAGCCGAAGCCGTCGATGTAGTCGATCTTGTTCTTGTCGAACAGCATGCTCACGCCGCCGGTGAGCGTCTTGACGACCTTGTCGCGGTGCTTGGTGGCGCCGGAGTAGTCGATCGAGGAGCCGTCGACCTTGATGCCGAAGGAATCCGCGTGCTGGACCTCCTGGTAGACCTCGGCCACGCGCAGAATCGACTTGGCCGGGATGCAGGCCTCGTTGAGACAGCGCCCGCCGACGTTGCCCTTCTCCACTACCGCCGTCTTCAGCCCGAGCTGCGCAGCCCGGATCGCGGCGACGTAGCCGCCCGGCCCCGAGCCGATCACGATGCAGTCGTACTTGCTCTCCGGCATGGCGGGTCGAGAGTACCTATCGCGCCGAGGAGCCCGGCCGCTCGGGCATCTGGATGCGAGCCATTGCCTTGACCAGGTACCAGAACAGGACTCCCGAGCCCACGAGGATGGCGGTCACGATCAGCGCGGCCCAGATCGAGGTGGCCTGAATCAGCGCCAGCGCGCACACGATCAGAGTGATGGCGAGCAGCGTCTGCATGCCGAGCACCGCCCAGTAGCGGGCCTTCCACATCCCGTAGGCCACCAGCGCCAGCACCGCCGCCACCAGCAGGCTGCCCACGAGGGCCTGGTTGCTGTCCGAGTCGCTCGCCGCCGTTCCAGCCGAAGAGCGTGGCCACCACGTTCGCCAGGCAGAGGAGTGCGGCCGCGATTGCCCCGACGGTGACCGCGGCCGGCCGCTCGCCCGGCCGGAGCGGCTTGAGCGAGCGCCGGGCCTCCTCGTCCTTGGCCCGGCCGCGGGCGTAGCCGCGCGGGGGCGCCTCCTCGGAGGTAGGAGTGGGAGCCGCCTCGGGCGGCGGCGCGGCGGGAGCGGGCCGAGACCCGGCCGCCCGGCGCCGCTTACGGCTGTTCTTCTGAGCCACCCGGGCCCTCGAGGAGCGCGGCGCGCAGCGCCGCGGCC
Source organism: uncultured Thermoleophilaceae bacterium (assembly GCA_963808545.1). Taxonomy (GTDB): domain Bacteria; phylum Actinomycetota; class Thermoleophilia; order Solirubrobacterales; family Thermoleophilaceae; genus JACVRW01. The sequence goes on from CAWEGB010000012.1 coordinate 52,734, forward strand.
GCCAGGCGCGGGTCGGCCGCGTCACGGATGACGCGCACCACCACGATCCGGGAGGCGCCGGCGGAGATCACCTCGCGGACGTTATCGAGGTCGATTCCGCCGATCGCGAACCAGGGCGTGCTCCCGGCGACCGACGCCGCGTGACGCACGTAGTCGAGCCCCGCCGCCGGGCGGCCCTCCTTGGTCGGCGTCTCCCACACCGGCCCGACGCTCAGCTCGTCGGCCTCGCCCGCGGCCAGCGCCGCGTCGAGCTGCGCCGCCGAATGCGTCGAGAGACCCAGCAGCACCTCCTCCCCCACCACCGCCCGGGCATCGGCCGGCGACATGTCGTCCTGCCCCAGGTGCAGCCCGTCGGCACCGCAGTCCGTGACCAGGTCGGACCGGTCGTTGAGCCAGAACAGCGCGTCGTGCTCGTCGCACACCCGCCGGAAGACGGCGGCCGCCTCGAGCAGCTCCGCGTCCGTGGCGGACTTGTCGCGCAGCTGCAGCATGTCGGCCCCGCCCTCGAGCGACGCCCGGAGCAACTCCTCGAGCCCGGGCCGCACGTCGGTGACGAAGTACAGCCGGGCGCGGGCGAGCCGCTCGCGGCGGGAGCTCACGTACGGCCTAGGGATTGAAGGCGGAACCGCGCAGCGTCTTCTTCACGGTCCGGTACGCCGGACGCGGCTTGTTCTTGTTGGTCACCAGGCCGGCGTCGAAGCGATTGCGCCCGACCGGCTGCTGCCAGTTGTAGATGTAGAGCCGCTTGATGCGCGAGCGATAGCGCTTGGCCAGCGCGAACATCCGCCTGACCGCCTTGTTGGCGCGGCTCTCCGAGAACGGGAACAGCTTGCCGCCGGTGGGAAGCGTGAACTTGACGATCCCGCCGGTCTCGGTGAGCCAGATCTGGCCCTTGACGGCCTTGACGAGACGCCTGGTCCCGCCGGTGACCTGGCCCTTGCGCAGGTTGGTGTCGCGGTAGTTGTGGAGGCCCCAGATCCTCGGGCTGCGGGCGTACTTCTTGAACTCCGCGAGCCACTTCTCCATGTTGCGCTCGTCGATCACGTCGGCGGCGATGATCTTGCAGCCGCGGCAGCGGGCCCGCACCACGTTGTAGAACTGCGCGGCGCGCTTGGGGTTCTTGAACGTCGGCTGCGAGCGGTGGTTGGCCTCGTTCCAGGGGCTGATCACCCTGACCTGCGGCCAGCGCTTGCGGAAGGCCTTGAAGGCGCGCGTGTACTCGCGGACGGTGGGGAGCTTGCAGGGCCGGCGTGGGCAGGCCGAGCCGAGCGACTGGCTGAAGCTGATCAGGGGCTCCACGCCCGCGAACTCCGCCTGCGCCAGCCAGCTGTTGAGCCAACCGCGCTCCCTCGACTTGAGTGCCACGTTCCACGAGGGGAAGTAGCGCGCCCGCTTGATCTCCAGATCCTCGAATAGAGGGTCGGTGAACATCGCGGCGCTCTGCTCGCCGATGCCGACCGAGATGGCGGCCTCGGAACGTTGAGGAGCAGCGAGGGTGACGGCCACGACGGCCAGGGCGGTTGCCAGTACGGCGAGCGAGCGAATCATGTTCCTCCGGAGCGTAGCTAGGGGTACGGTGATAATCAGAAGAGCGTCACGGACTTGACCCGCGGACTGAACTGGCCGTCCGAGGTCAGGCGGTAGGTTCGCCGGGAAGCGCCAGACAGCCTGAAACGGGCGCTGAAGTAGCCGCGCACGTTGCGGACGGTGATCGGCCCCCCCAGGTTCTGGAAGCTGCCGCTGCCGCGGCGCTGCTGCACCTGAACCACGGCGCCCGCGCCTCCGGGCCGGGCGGCGCCACGTACTTCCACGGCGTTCGATCCGAGGCGCCGGACAAGGATGGGCAGCCGGTAGGCGTCGTAGACGCCGGGCTTCTTGCGGCCGCCGGCGAAGCGCAGGCCGCCCTGCCACAGCCCCGGGTCACCGGGCGTGTCCTCCATCGTGTACTGCGAGTACGCGACCACCCGGCGGTTGCGCTGGGCGAGCCACAGCTCGGAGATCCCCATGAACAGCGGGATGCGCTTGAGCCGGGCGCCGAACGGGTCCGGCGGATTCGACTGGAAGTCGAACTCGGTGATCCAGATCGGCAGGCGGCGGCCGCTCACCCGGCGCTTGGCCCGCGCGCGGTCGAGCAGCCTCGTGACCCTGGGAAGGGAGCGGATGGTGGCGTCGTCGGAGGAGATCTCCGGGGTGTTCGGCCCGCCGCCCCGCGTGTAGGGGTGGTAGGCGAAGCCGTCGAGCCCCGAGATGCGCTTGTAGCGCTGGCAGCCGCGCACGCGGGCGGCGCGCCCCCGGTAGGCCCGGTAGCGCGAATCGAGGCAGAAGAACTCGCGCAGGAAGCGCAGCGGCCTCAGGTTCTTCCGCGGCCCGGTGGAGCTGCTGCCCTGGGGCAACAGCTCGCCGAACAGGATGGTGTCGCCGCCGGCCCCCGCCCGCCGCAGCCCCGACACGCCCGAGCGGACCATGTTGCGATACAGGTGGGGAGCCACGGGCACGCCCTTGCGGGCCTGCGGGTACAGGTACTTGAAGAGGTTCGGCTCGTTGTAGAACGACCACACGTCGACGCTGCCGTAGCGCGTGGCGGCCGCCTCGGCAAAGCGCCCGTACTCACGGGCACTGGGCCGGTCGAAGCGCTCGTACCGCCCTCGCCGGCCCTTGGTGGCCCAGCTCGGAGCTGGAGGCGTGAGCGCGAAGATGACCTCGAAGCCCCGGGCCTGGGCGTCGCGCACGAATGCGTCGTAGACGCCCCAGCCGGGATAGTCCGCCGGGTCGGAGCCGTCGAAGCCGGCCGGCTTGCGGCGCCCGGCCGGGGCCACGGTCGCCCAGTCGAGGTTGGCCTTGACGGCGTCGGCGCCGAGGCCCTCGATTTCGTCGAGGGTGGTGTTGCGGACCGCATCTCCGCTGCCGAGCAGCAGCGAGTCGTCCTGGAAGATCGCGAGCTGACGCGAAGAGGCGGCGGCCGCGGAGGGAATGAGGGCCAGCGCGGTGAGCGCGAGCGCGAGCATGGTTATGAGCGTTCTTGATCGCATTTCGTCAGCAGGCGAAAGGTCGGGTTCGGCGAACATGACGCGGGGGCCTGATCGCGCGCCTTCGGCACCGGCGCGCAGTCGCGTCTTCGCCCATCACAAACACACGGAACGCGTCGGGTTGCGGTCTCCCGCGACTGCTAGCGTCCCGCCGGCAGGGTCTAAGGGGTATCAGAAATGAGCATTGGGGTATCCATCTTCTTGATCGCGGCGGGCGCCATCTTGCGCTATGCCGTCACCGCCGAGGTCTCCGGCGTCGAGCTGCAGACCGTCGGATTGATCCTCATGATCGTCGGCATCATCGGGCTCGTGATCTCGCTCGCCGTGATCTTCCTGCGCGACGACAGTCGCCCGGGCACGTCGGCCGACGATCCCACGCGTCGTTACTAGCCCAGCCGGCCGGGTACCATTCCCCACAGACACGGGAGCTCGGGCGGACCGGGCTGAGAGGGTGGCTGCGGCGCCACCGACCGTCGAACCTGACCCGGGTAATGCCGGTGGAGGAAGGGGCGATGCCAGAGCCGCACAGAGACAAGGGGACCGACGGCGAGCGCTATGACGTCGTCGTCATCGGCGCCGGACTGATCGGGCTCGCCTGTGCGTGGCGGGCACAGCGGCGCGGCATGTCCGTGCTCGTCATCGACCGTGCCGACGAGCCGGGCGCGGCCACGTCGAGCGTGGCGGCCGGGATGCTGGCGCCGGTCACCGAGGCTGACTTCGGCGAGGAGGGGCCGCTTCGCGTCAATCTCGCCGGTCGCGAGCGCTGGGCCGCGTTCGCCGCCGAGCTCGAGGAGGTCAGCGGGCTGCCCACCGGCTATCGCGAGACCGGCGCGCTCGTGGTCGCCGCCGACCGTGACGACGCCGAGGGGCTGCGCCGGCTGCACGACTTCCAGCGCTCGATCGGGCTCGAGGCAGAGTGGCTCACGCCCTCGCGCTGCCGCGCTCTCGAGCCGGGGCTGGCGCCGAGCATCACCGGCGGCATCCTCGCCCCCCAGGACGGCCAGGCCGATCCCCGTGCGGTGACGAGGGCGCTCGCCTCGGTCGTGGACGAGCTGCAGCTCGGCACGGAGGCTCGCGAGGTCGAGCACGACGGCAGCCGGGTGACCGGCGTGCGCACCGCCGCCGGAACCATCGCCTGCGGCCAGGTGGTGGTGGCCGCGGGGCCGTGGAGCGCCGCGCTCGCGCCGCGGGGCTCGGGTCCTCCAGTACGACCGGTGAAGGGCCAGATCCTGGAGCTGCGGGTGCGTGGCGGCGCCGCCGACCCGCTGCGCCGCGTGATCCGCACCCCGCGCTGCTACCTCCTCGCCCGTGGAGACGGCCGCGTGGTGCTGGGCGCCACGGTGGAGGAGCAGGGCTTCGACACCGCCGTCACCGCCGACGGCGTGTTCCGTCTGCTCGAGGCGGCCTGGGAGGTGCTGCCCGACGTGGGCGAGCTCGAGCTGGTTCAGGCCCGAGCGGGCCTGCGGCCCGGCACGCCCGACAACGCCCCCGTGGTGGGCCGCGACGAGCTCGACGGGCTGATCTGGGCCACGGGGCACTGGCGCAACGGCGTGCTGCTCGCGCCCTTCACGGGCGACGCGGTGGCCGACCTCCTGAGCGGAGCCGACGCACCCGAGGAGTTGAGCGCGCTCGCGCCGCAGCGCTTCGCCACGGCCGAGGCGCCGGCGTGACCGCGGTGGTGCTCAACGGCGAGCCCCGCGACCTGCCCGAGGACGCCACGGTGGAGTCGGCGGTGCGTGCCGCCGGGGCGCCCGAGGACGGCCGCGGCGTGGCGGTGGCCGTTGACGGCGAGGTCGTGCCCCGGGCGGCGTGGGCCACCACCGGCCTCGGCGAAGGCCAGCAGGTGGAGGTCCTCCACGCGGTCCAGGGGGGCTGCTGATGCTGTCGATCGCCGGCCGCGACCTGCGCTCCCGCCTGATCCTCGGCACCGGTGGCTTTCGCAACCTCGAGGTGATGGCCGCGGCGGCCCGCGAGTCCAGCGCGGAGCTGGCCACCGTGGCCATGCGGCGGGTGGACCCGAACGCGCGCGGGTCGATCGTCGAGGTGCTGCGCGACGAGGGCCTCGACGTCCTCCCCAACACCGCGGGCTGCTTCACGGCGCGTGAGGCCGTCGGCACAGCGCGACTCGCCCGCGAGGCGCTCGAGACCGACTGGGTCAAGCTCGAGGTGATCGGCGACGACCGGACTCTTCTGCCCGACCCGGCGGAGCTGCTGGCGGCGGCGGAGGAGCTCGTGGCGGACGGCTTCACCGTCCTTCCCTACACCAACGACGATCCCATCCTGGCCCGCCGGCTCGAGGACGCGGGCTGCGCGGCCGTGATGCCGCTCGGGTCGCCGATCGGCAGCGGGATGGGCATCAACAACGCCTACAACCTGCGGCTGATCGTGGAGGCCGCCCGGGTCCCGGTGGTGCTCGATGCCGGCATCGGCACGGCCTCCGACGCCGCGCTGGCCATGGAGATCGGCTGCGACGCCGTGCTGCTCGCCAGCGCGATCTCGCGGGCCGCCGACCCCGTCGCCATGGCCGGGGCGATGCGCAAGGCAGTGGAGGCGGGCATCGAGGCGCGTGATGCGGGCCGCATTCCGCGCCGGCTCTACGCTCAGGCCTCCTCGCCGGAAGAGGGCGTGCCCGAGCTGACCCCGTGAGCACCGAGCTCGAACGTCACGAGATCGACCTTCTGGCCGACCGCTGGAGGGCGGGCTGGCAGGGCGCGGGCTTCGAGAGCTGCTGCACGCCCGACGTCTCCTATGAGGATCCGGTGGCCAACGACCTGCTGCGCGGCGTGGACGCGCTCGACCGTCACGCCCTCGCCCTCAGGGACGCCTTCCCTGACTTGAGAATCGAGATCACCGCACCGACCCTGTATCGCAGTGACCACGCCTGCGTGCCGTGGCGGGCCCTCGGCACGCACCGCGGCGACCTGGGCCAGCTGCTGCCCGCCTCCGCGCGTTACGTGACCCTGCACGGTGTCCACTACATCGAGCTCGTCGACGGCTCGGTCAGGCGGGCGCGTGGGTTCTTCGACCTCTACGACGCGGCCACGCAACTCGGCCTGCTGCCCAGCCGGGGCGGACTGGGCGAGACCGCTCTGCTGATGCTGCGTGGCTTCGGCGTGCGCCGCCGCCCCGAGCAGTGACCCGCCCGAGCCCTACTTGACCGTGATCGTGCCGGCCATGCCCGGCGCGTGGACGCGGCAGACGTAGTCGTACTTGCCGGCGCGGTCGAGCGTGAGCTTGTAGGTGTCGCCCTCGCTCATCCCGCCCTGCGGACCGGACTCGAAGTCGCCACCGGGCCCGCTCGTCTTCTTCACGTCGTGGGGGACGGCCTCGTCGTTGGTGAAGGTGATCGTCTCGCCGGCCTTGACGCTGATGTCGCCCGGCTGGAACTGGATGTTCTTCATCCCCACCGCCGCTCCACCGGTGCTGCCCTCGTCGGCGGTCGGGCCTTCGGTCTCCGCGGGCTCCTGCTCCTGGGTGCTCGCGCCGCCGCCGGAGTCGCCACCGGAATCGTCGTCGTCGCTGCCGCATCCGGCAGCCACCAGACCGAACGCAAGGCAGGCGAGCATGAGGGCGAGCCACTTCTTCATCGAATCCTCCACATTAGTCCGTCGTCAAGAGCTCCATCAGCGCCTTCTGTGCGTGAAGGCGATTCTCGGCCTGGTCCCAGACCACCGACCGGTCGCCGTATAGGACCTCTTCGGTGATCTCCTCGCCCGGGTGTGCCGGGAGGCAGTGCAGCACGATCGCGTCGTCACGGGCGTGGGAGAGGAGCTCGGCGTCGACCCGATAGGGCGCCAGCAGAGAGCGCCGCCGGTCGGCACCGTCCTCGTCCCCCATGCTCACCCACACGTCGGTGTAGATCGCGTGCGCTCCTCGCACCGCCTCCTCGGGATCGAGCCCGGGAGCCTCCGGCAGGGACAGCTCGGCTGGGGTGGCCATGACCACTTCTACGCCGGCGAGGCGTCCTGCGAACAACAGCGAACGCGCCACGTTGTTCCCGTCGCCCACGTAGGCGAGCCTGAGGCCTTCGAGCCGACCGAAGCGTTCGAGCAGCGTCATGAGGTCGGCCAGGGCCTGGCAGGGATGGTGCTCGTGGGTGAGCATGTTGATCACCGGCACGCTCGACCAGCGGGCCAGCTCCTCGAGGATCTCGTGAGGCCCGGTCCGCACCGCGATGGCATGAACCATGCGCGAGAACACGAGCGCGGTGTCGCGTGGCGACTCGCCCCGCGACAGCTGGAGCTCGGATTGGCGCAGCACCAGCGGATGGCCGCCCAGCTCGTGAACGCCGGTGTCGAAGGACACCCGTGTCCTGGTGGAGGGCCTCTCGAACAGCAGCGCCACGCTCTTGCCCTCGAGCGCGCGCGAGCCCAACCGGTCCGCCTTGAGCTCGATCGCCCGCTCGAGCAGCGCGCGCTGCTCGGCGGTCGTGAGCTCCTCACCTGTTAGGAAGTGCCTGGCCAAATGCGAGTCCTCAGCTGGAACCTCTACCACGGCCGCGACTTCCCACCGGATCCGGCCCTGTTCACCCTGCGCTCCCGCCTGCTCCGGCGGGGTGAGCGCAACGCCACCCACGTGCAGGTCAACCGCGTGCTGCTGGACGAGTTCGCGCGCGTGCTGGACGGGCTCGAGTGGGACGTGGCCCTGCTCCAGGAGGCTCCGCCCCGCTGGTTCGCCGAGCTGGGCCGGCGCACCCGCTCGAGCGGCGTGCTGGTCCGCACGTCACGCAACCTCCCGGAGCCGCTCGAATCGCTCCAGCGGGTGCTGGCCAACTGGAACCCCGATCTGATCGCCTCCTCGGAGGGGGGCTCGAACCAGATCCTGGTGCGCCACCCGGGCCGGGTGATCGATCATCGCCGTCTGACGCTCGCCCGGCGTCCCGAGCAACGGCGGATGCACTGGGCCTGGCTCGAGCTGCCCGAGGGCAGGATGTGCGTCGCCAACCTCCATGCATCGGCCGGCCTCCCCGGGCGGGCGGCGGCCGAGGTCGTGCGGGCCGCCGAGCGCGCGGTGGAGTGGTCGGACGCGCAGCCGCTCGTGTTCGGCGGCGACTTCAACGTCCGCCCGGCACGCAACCCCGAGCCCTTCGCCGAGCTCCGGGACCGCCTCGGCCTGGCCGAGCCCACCGCGCCCGGCGCCATCGACCACCTGCTGGCTCGCGGGCTCGAGGTGGTCGAGCGCCCTCGCCGTCTCGCGCCCGAGCGCCGCGAGCTGATCGAGCCCGGCGGCCTGCGCCTGCGCCTCTCCGACCACGCACCGGTGGCGGCGGCGTTTCGGTTGCCGGGGCTGAGATAGTCCACCCGGTTCGACGCCGGCAACGGGAGAGGGAGAGATGGCAGAGCGCAAGACCACCAGGAAAAAGACCTCCCGCGGTGTCGAGGCCAAGTCCGTGGCCGAGTTCCGCGACGCCCTGCGCAAGAACCTCCTCGAGCCCGGCGGCATGGTCCTGGTCACACGGGAGCGGATCGAGGAGGCGCTCGAGGGCGCGGTAAGGGAGGGGCAGCTGTCGGCCAAGCAGGCACGCGGCATCGCCAAGGACCTCGTCACGCGCGGCCGCAAGGAGACCAACGACGTCCTGAAGGATCTGGAGGGCCTGCTCGTGCGTGGACGCAAGGCCGCCTCTCCTGTGCTTGCCCGCGCCGACCGTGCCCGCCGCGCGGCGGGCGTGGGAGCGAGCTTTCCGATCACCGGGTACGACGAGCTGACCGTGGCCGAGGTCAAGACGCGCCTCGGTTCCCTCACCCCGGCCGAGCTGCGCAAGGTGCGCGACTACGAGCGGCGTCACGGCAAGCGCAAGGGCGTGCTGAACGCCATCGAGTCAAAGCTCAAGTAGCTGCGACCATAGGACGCCGTGGAAGGCGTCCAGACCACAGGTGCTCGGCCGCGCAAGGGCGACGAGCTCGAGCTGCACATCGACGCGCTCGCGTATGGAGGTGCGGGCATCGCGCGCACCGACGGCTACGTGGTCTTCGTGCGCGGGGCCATCCCGGGCGACCGGGTCCAGGCGCGCGTCGTGAAGTCGAAGCGGTCGTTCGCCGAGGCGGACACCGTGGAGCTCCTCGAGCCGAGCCCCGACCGGATCGAGCCCGCTGCGCCGCACCCGGGTGCTCCCTGGCAGGTGCTCCCCTACGAGCGCCAGCTCGCCGAGAAGGAGGCACAGGTCCGGGACGCGCTGGAGCGCATCGGTCGCTTCGAGGAACCGCCTGTGGAGCCGATCGTGCCGGCGGTGGAGCAGTGGCGCTATCGCAACAAGCTCGAGTACTCCTTCGGCGAGGACGAGGTCCGCGACGAGCTCGTGCTGGGCTTCCACCGGCCCGGTCGCTTCGACGTCATCGACGACGTGGCGCGAGACATCCTCGCCTCCGAGCGCGTCGATGAGCTGCGCGAGACGGTCAAGTCCTGGTGTCGCGAGCAGGGCCTCTCCACCTGGGATCGCCGTGAGCAGACCGGCGTGCTGCGCAACCTCGTGGTGCGAGAGGGCCGGCGCACCGGGCAGCTTCAGGCCCGCATCGTGACCAGTCCCGGGGCGAGTTTCGACGTCGACGCCCTGGCCGCCGCCGCGCCGGCCGACTCGTTCCTGTGGACGCGCGCGGCGGGCGTGGCCGAGACCACTCGCGAGGGCGACACCCAGATCGTGAAGGGCGACGCCGCGCTTCAGGAGGAGATCTCGGGCCTGCGCTTTCGCATCTCGCCCGACGCCTTCTTTCAGACCAACACCGAGATGGCCGAGCGCCTCTACGCCTCGGCCGCCGAGCTGGCCGGACTGTCGGGCCGCGAGCGCGTGCTCGACCTGTTCTGCGGCATCGGAACGATCGGGTTGGTGCTCGCTCTGGACGCGGCGGAGGTCTTCGGCGTCGAGATCGTCGAGGAGGCGGTGGCCGACGCGATCGAGAACGCGCGCCTCAACTCGATCGACAACGCGCACTTCTTCGCCGGCGACGTGCGGCTGGCCATGCGGCCTCTGCTCGAGGAGTCGGGGCCACCCGACGTGGTGGTGGTGGATCCTCCCCGCGCCGGCCTGTCCCAGAAGGTGGTGCGGCGCGTGCTCGAGGCCGAGGCCAAGCGGATCGTCTACGTCTCCTGCAACCCCACCACGCTGGCGCCCAACGCGCGGCAGATGGCAGACGCCGGCTACGAGCTCAGGACGGTCCGCCCGGTGGACATGTTCCCGCAGACGCCGCACATCGAGTGCGTGGCACTGCTGGAGCGCTGACCCGGGGCGGCGCTCAGGCCCCGGGGCGATCCTCGTCGAGCGGCACTTCCTCGCTTGCGTGCACCGAGCACAGGAAGGAACCCTGGGTCTCGAGCGAGGCCGTGATCTCCTCCTTGGTCAGCACCGTGCCGCACTCGGCACAGCGGCGCTCGATCACCGGCTCGACGCCCTCTTGTTCCTCTAGATCCATGCCCGCCTAGCCCTCGCTACCCACCACGTGCGTGACGGGCAGCCCGGTGGCCGCCTCGGCCTTGCTCGGCAGATCGATCCGCAGCCACTTCGAGATGTGCAGCGGGAGCGTGGAGACGATCAACTCGTCGTAGGTGCTGAAGTTGCATTCGTCCTGGATCGCGGCCAGGGCGTCGGGGTCGCCGACCTTGGCCTCGCCCACGTCGAGGCCCTCCTCGCGCAACTCCTCCACGAACGCCTTGCGATGCTGCTCGGCCTCGTCTCCGCCGGCGTGCATGTCGGCCGCCCAGGCCAGCCCCTGGGGGGTGGAGGGTACGAGCAGGGTGAACTCGCAGGGCCCGCGCCCGGCCCGCGCGCGGAGGGCATCGAGCAGTTCAGGCGACTCGGCCGTGCGGTTGGCCACGACCAGGACCTTGGCCCTGTCAGCCATGGGCGAGAGCATCAGTACGGCGAGCAGCGGTGCTGCGAGCCTCATCAGTACGGAGGGAAGTCCGCGTACCAGTCGCCCAGCGCCCGGAACGCCGCCCAGAACTCGCGCTTGGCCCGCTCCTCGTCGAGCGAGCGGTCGATGTCGGGCACGACCAGGGCATCGCAGGTGGGGGTCAGGCGCTGGATCTCGCCCGCCGTGGCCTCGAGCTCGCGCCCGAGCGGCACGCCCAGCCCGTTGAGCTCCCCGAGCGCCTCGTCACCCATGATCACCACGATGCGCGGCTGCACGATGGCCAGCTCGTCGAGCACCCGCGCCCGGCACTCGGGGGCCGAGTCGTCGGTGTCGTGCACCGGGCACTTGACGAACACGGTCCCGTACACGGCCAGGGGATCGACTCCGAGTCGCTTGAAGCTCTTCATGAGCGCCGAGCCGGCTCGGCCGTAGAAGGCCACGCCCTCCTCTATCTCCGAGGGCACGGGAGCGAACTTGAGCATGAAGATGTCGGCCTGCGGGTGCCCGGAGCCGAGCACCGGCATCAGGTTGCCGCGCGGGCAGTGGTCGCAGCCCTGGATGTCGCGGGTCAGGCCGTTGAGCTCCCTGATCGCCCGCTCCAGGTACTTCTCGCGGATCTCGTCGTCGGTAGCGGGCATCTGATCCGAGGGATTTGACGGATCGGCGGACGGTCCTTGTGGGCGCATCACTTCTTGCCGCGCGTCTGGATGAACTTGAGCGCCTGCACGTAGAGAAGCGACTGCTTCTTTCGGACGATGTCGGCGTCGCGGAGCGACTCGAGAAACTCGTCCGGGCCGTCGAAGTCCCGCATCTTGATCTTCACCGAGCCGAGCCCCTGGGCCACGTGCGAGTCCGATCCCGCGCCGGCCACGATGCGGTACTTGGCCGCGAAGCGAGCGGCCTCCTCGTTGAAGGCCGAGAAGGCGACGCGCGGGTTGAAGACCTCCATCGCGTCGATGTCCTCGACCACGTCGAGCAGGTGCTCGTAGTCGGGCACCGAGTGCATGCGGTCGAAGGGATGGGGCACGTACACGAGCCCGCCCTGGCGGCGGATCTCGGCGATGGTCTCCTGCAACGTCATGCCGCGCGGGATCTTCTCCTCGATGAACAGGCCGATCACCTCGCCCTGGTCGGCCGTCTTGACCTCCTCGGCGACGATCACCTTGATGCCGTCGGCCCGGTCGCGTGCGGCCAATGCCCCCGAGACCTCGTTGTGATCGGTGACCGCGATGGCGCCGAGACCGACCTTCTTCGCCGTGTCGAGCAGCGTGTCGACGGGGGTGGCGCAGTCCGGCGAGTGGTCGGTGTGCATGTGGAGGTCCACGTGGATGAAGTCGCGGCTCTTCAGCCGCTCGCGCACTCCGGGCCGCCCGTCCTGGTCGTGGCGACGCCCCGCGATGCGGTCGTAGAGCTCCTCGTAGTCGGCCGCCACGCGTGACCACTCGAGCTCCGGATGGATCTCGGCGATGCGCTCGGCGTAGCGCGTCACCAGCTCGGGCTCCGAGACCAGGCGCTCGAGCTGGGCGGCCATCGTCAGCGCGTCGCGGGGCTCGAACAGAAGGCCGAGGTCACCCTCGCGCACGAGCTCCTCGTACTGCGGCAACCGTGAGACCACCGGCACCGCCCCGCCGGCGAGTGCGCGCAGGACGAGCTGCGGCGCGGGCGCCGTGCCGGCCGATGCCGCCACGGCGATCGCCGCGCGCGCGATGTGCTGAGCCTCGGAACCGTCGGCCGGGCCGGCGATGCGCACCCGGTCGCGCAGGCGGCGGGGCAGCGTGACCGACGGAGCCGACAGCGGATCGCGCAGCCAGATGGTCGCCGTCCAGTCGCGGTCCACGGGCATGCGCCGCAGGGCACGCAGGAAGAGACGCAGCGCGCCGCGTTCCTCCTCGCCCGAGAACACGATCTCGGGCGCCCCGCTGGTCGCCTCCGGGCGCTGCAACAGGTCGGCCCCGGGCAGGATCACCTCATAACGGCCGGGGAAGTAGCGCTCGATCAGGTCACGGGTGGCGACCGAGCTCGCGGTGCGCCCGTCGAGCCGGCCGAACAGCAGCTCCACCACCTTGCGGGCCACCTGGGTGGAGACGAAGCGCTCGGTTGTCGCGTGGAAGGTGCCGATGTTGAGGGCGCGCGAGTGGCGCAGCGCCGCGGAGCTGGCGCTCGGGGCGAACGGCTCGTGCACGTGTACGAAGTCGAGCTCCACCCGGTCGAGTGCATCCTCCAGCGAGCGCGACACGTCGAGCGGCAGCGACACCGAGCCGCCGCGCCGGAAGGGCAGCGACTGACCCACGGCGAGCACGGAGGCGCAGCCCGGATCCGCGAACACCGCATCGGGATCGGACTGCGCCGCGGCGATCTTCGAGCGCCCTTCCCGCACCAGCTCGCGCGAGTCGGACGGAGCCACCACCACCACCCGGTGCCCCCGGGCGCAGAGCTCATCCGACAGGCGTTCGACGAACCGGTTGACCTCGTGGTGCTGCTCCCACGGCCACGGCGTGACCTGGGCGATGGTGTAGGGCTCGGCGCTCGGAACCTTCGCCTGGCCGCCCGTGATCTCGCCGATGCGCTGCATCGGCTGCGCTCGCGTGCACGCCCAGCTCGATTCTCGCTCGCCGAGCCGCGACCGTATGCGTCGGAGCCCGCGCACCGCGCCCGCCCGTCTACTTCTTGACGCGCACCTGCTTGGAGTAGGCGGCGTAGCCCTTCTTGGACACGCTGACCTTGTACTTGCCGGGCTCGAGCGAGAAGGACACCTTGCCGGACGAGCTCGTGGTCTTCGAGCCCTTGTTGCCCTTGCCCTTCCCCTTGAACTTGACCTTCACGCCGCTGACCTTCTGGCCGGCGTCGCCGACCTTCACCACCATCTTTCCCTTCTTGTTCTTCTTCGCGGTGAAGCCGAGGCCGGGCAGGATGCGCTGGTGCCAGGACCCGAGGGTGCTGGCCGACGAGTCGACGTGCGCGAGCAGGTCCAGCGGGCCGGCGGAAGCCTCGCCCACGAGGCTGTAGATGGCGTCCGTTCCCTTGGGCGCCTTGATGGAGACGATCTGCCCCCACTTGGTGGCCGCGGCGTTGGAGCGGGTCGCGCGGAGCGAGTTCTCGACCTCCCAGAAGGCCCAGAGCCGGCCCCCGGGCGCCGCGGCCAGGGAGGTCAGCTCCCCGTCCTTCTTGGTAAGGCGGGTGGCCTGGCCGGTGTCCACGCGGTACACGGAGGGATCGGCCAGGAAGGGGTTGCTGCCCCGGCCGTATCCCACGAACACGCCGGGTGCGCCGATGCGGCCGGTGATCTCTCCGAAGCCGGCCGAGTCGGGAAGCGGCGACGCCCCACCCGCGGGTGCGAGCGGCATCAGCTCGACGCCGCCGTTGGTCAGCGAGTTCCAGGCCGAGACCACCTGTCCGCTGACCGAGTCGACCCCGACCTTGGTCTCCACCTGAAGGCCGTCGGGGAACTCGCCATCGGCGACGGCCGGGTTCAGGCCGACGTGGTAGCCGCCACCGTCGGGGCTCGAGTCGCCCCAGACCGAGTAGAACGTGCCGTCCTTGCCGACGACTGCGTCGATGCCGTCGGCCGTGTAGACGTCTTTGCCTCCGGGGTCTGTCTTCGAGGCGGGGCCGCTGGTGGTCCAGCTGGCGCCGCCGTCGGCCGAGGTAGCCGTAGCCAGCACGTTGTCGAACACGTTCGTGGCCCCGAAGAAGGCCCGCAGCGTCCCGTCGGGCGCGACCACGAGATCGGAGTCGAAGGTCACGCCGCCGGCCACGTTGTCGTAGATCGACACCGGCCCCGAGACCGACTTTGCGTCGGCGGAGACGGCACTGTGAAGCACGCTGCCGCCTCCCCCCACATCGCGAGTCCAGCTGACGTGCAGGACCCCGTCGGCCGTGCGGGCGAGGCCCGGTCGCATCGGGTTGCCGTCATCGGCCCCGACTCCGGTGACCTGGGTCCACTTGCCGGGCGGGCCGGCCTCGGCCGAGCCCGCGGCAGCGAGCAGGACGACGGCGGCGACGGCGGCGGTGCGGAGAGTTCTGGTGGCGGGCATGCGGACGGGCTCCTTTGGAAGGTGGCGCCGAGCACCGTACGCCCGCATTCCGCGCGGGTCAGTACCAGCTGAGTCTCGGCGTGGTCTCATGGCGCTCCAACGGAGCACCCGCCGGGGAATTACGTCGGGACGTAGACGAGTTGCTGCACGCCGGAGCCGGTGCCGACGACGGCCGCCAGGAGCTCTTCGACCGGCACGCCGCCGACATGCGCGAGCTCGATCACGTGGATCGCCCAGTTTGCACGCCGACCCCGGTGACGCCTGGGCGCGTCCACTGGTACACCGGTCGACCGCCGCTTCTCGGCCCCATCGGCGCACCGTGTTCGTCGGTGCGCAAGAAGGAGTGGGTCGGGATCTGCGGCCACCCCTCGGGCGAGTCCTCCCACTCCTCCCGCCGCCCGTAGGCGGTCATGTCGAGCAGCCCGAACAGTGGACTCATCACCTCGTCGCCCCGGGCGGTCGTCCAGTACGTCAGGTAGATGTTTTCCTCCCGCCGCAGGTAGCAACAGATCCGGCCGGAGCCGGCCACGGTGGGGTCGACGAGGTGAGCGTTGGAGTACCACGGCGTCGTGTAGCCCATGAAGTCGCGGAATGCCGCGATCTCCTCGTACGGCCCGGGGGCGAGGATGGCGAAGGTGATCCCGTAAGCGTTGAGGCCGGCCGCGTCGGCGGCTTGCTGCATCGGCCAGGAGTTCCTGGTGCAGCCCTCGCACTGCCACTCCGATGGCTCCCCGTCGTAGAACATGTGGCTGTAGATGACGAGCTCGTCGCGCCCCGCGAAGACATCGCCAAAGGGGACCGGTCCGTCGGCGCCGATGACGGTGGTGTCGGGCGGCACCTCGGTCATGGGCAGCCGGCGCCGGGCGGCGGCGATCGCGTCGCCCTCGCGGGTGTGCGCCTTCTCGCGCTTGCGCAGCTCGAGGAGCTGTCGCTCGAAGTCGTCCTGGTCGGTGATGGTCGGGGCTGGCGTGGTCATGGTTTCCTCTTGCTTCGCTGGTGGGTCCGTCCGGTAATCTACAACCTTATGGTTGTAGATGGCTTGGCAGAGGAGGCGGTCGACGAGCTCTTCCATGCCCTGGCCGACCCGACGCGCCGCGACATACTTCGTCGCTGCGCCGCCGGCGAGTCCTCGGTTTCGCGACTCGCGGACGCGTACCCGATGAGCTTCGCGGCTGTGCAGAAGCACGTCGCCGTGATGGAGCGAGCGGGCCTGGTCACCAAGGAGCGCCGCGGGCGTGAACAGCTCGTGCGCACGGATGCCGGCGCGCTCGGCCGCGCGCGACAGGCCCTCGACGAACTCGAGACGACCTGGCGCGGCCGGGTCGACCGGATGTCGGATCTGCTCGCGCCAACAACTGGAGGAACGGGTTGAGCATCACCAGCGTCGACACGGATTACGACCGCCTGGCCATCACCGTGATCTCCGACTTCGACGCTCCGATCGAGCAGGTGTGGGAGCTGTGGTCGGATCCGCGCAAGCTCGAACGCTGGTGGGGTCCGCCGACCTATCCGGCGACCTTCGAGAAGCACGACCTCAGCCCGGGCGGCGAGGCCAAGTACTTCATGACCGGTCCGGAGGGCGACAGGTGGGGGGGCATGTGGCGCGTCACGGCCGTCGATCCGCCCACCTCGCTTGAGTTCACCGACGCCTTCGCCGATGCGGAGGGGACGCCGATCACGGACATGCCGGTCTACAGGGTCAGGGTCCGGCTCACTGAGCGCGAAAGCGGCACGCGGATGGAGATGCGTTCGAAATTCGAATCCCGCGAGGACCTGGAGAAGTGGATGAGCACGGGCACGCTCGACGGGCAGCAAGCGGCCATCGCCCAAATGGACGTCCTCCTCGGCTCTTGAGCGCGAGGGGATACCACCCACTCGACAGAAAGACGACGGGCGGCCCGAAGGCCGCCCGTTCGTGAAGCGTCTAACAGTGGAGCCGGCTACGCCTTGGACTTCTGCTTGCCCTTGGCCTTCACCTTCGGCTTGCCCGGCAGCTTGGGCGCCCCGCCGTACTGCTCGATGAAGTCCTCGACCATCTCGCGGGCCTCGTCGTCCGGGAACTGCTCGGGCGGCGACTTCATCAGGTAGGCCGAGGCGCCTCCGATGGGTCCGCCGAGGCCGTGGTTGAGCGCGAGCTTGCAGCAGCGCACGGCGTCCGTGACGATGCCGGCCGAGTTCGGCGAGTCCCACACCTCGAGCTTCATCTCGGCGATCAGCGGCACGTCGCCGAAGGCCTCGCCCTCGAGGCGGATGTGGGCCCACTTGCGGTCGGTCAGCCACGGCACGTAGTCCGAGGGACCGACGTGGACGTCGTCGGCGGGCAGCTCGTGGCCCATGATCGACGTCACGGCCTGGGTCTTGGAGATCTTCTTCGACTCGAGGCGATCGCGCTCGAGCATGTTGTAGAAGTCCATGTTGCCGCCCACGTTGAGCTGCGAGGTGCGCTTGAGCGACACCCCACGGTCGTGGAAGAGGCGCGCCATGGCGCGGTGGGTGATCGTGGCGCCCACCTGTGACTTGATGTCGTCGCCCACCACCGGCAGGCCGGCCTTCTTGAAGCGAGTGGCCCAGTAGTGCTCCTGGGCGATGAACACCGGGATGCAGTTGACGAAGCCGCAGCCGGCCTCGAGCACCTGCTCCACGTACCACTTGGTGGCCTGCTCGGAGCCCACCGGCAGGTACGAGACGACCACGTCGGTCTTGGTCTCCTTGAGGATGCCGACGATGTCGGCGGTCTCTCCGGGAGCCTTGGTGATCTTCTCCTTGAGGTACTTGCCGAGCCCGTCGTGGGTCATCCCGCGCTGGACCTTCACGCCCAGCTTGGGCACGTCGGCGAACTTGATCGTGTTGTTCTGCCCCGCCCAGATCGCCTCGGAGAGGTCCTTGCCCACCTTGTCGGCGTCGATGTCGAAGGCGGCGGTGAATTCGATGTCGTTCACGTGGTAGCCGCCGAGGTCCACGTGCATCAGCCCCGGAACCCGCTGCTTGGGGTCGGCGTCCTTGTAGTACTCGACGCCCTGGACGAAGGACGAGGCGCAGTTGCCCACGCCGATGATGGCTACGCGGACCTTGTCGGTCTGATAGCGCGCAGCTCCGTTCGAAGAGTTGTCAGCCATTGTCAGAAGCCTCCTGAAGTCACAGAGAAAGTGGATCTCCCCCGCGAGGAGACTCCAGGGAAAAGGAACCCGGAGCCCCTGGTGGGTTACACCGCGCCCGCGCCGCCGGCCAGCTGCCGGCGAACGTGGAGCACCCGCTGGAACGTGGTGAAGATCGTGAGCGCGGCCATCACGTAGATCGCCGGCTCGAGCAGGTCCAAGTCTGGCACAAGCTCGCCGGCAGCGAACACCAGTCCGATCGAGAGGATCACCACGCGCACGGCGCGCGAGGCGATCCCCACCTTGCACTCCACCCCCAGCGCCTCGGCCCGCGCCCGGGTGTAGCTCACCGAGAACGAGCCCACCACGGTGAGCACGGTGGCTGCCGTGGCGACATCGTCCTGCTGCTGGGCGAAGTAGGCCGCGATGGCGGTGAGCACGATGCCCTCGGAGACGCGGTCGAGGGTCGAGTCGAGGAAGGCGCCGAAGGGCGAGCCCTTGCCCGACATGCGCGAGTAGCGCCCGTCCATCATGTCGCAGACCGAGCCGAGGATGAAGGCGATGCCGCCCAGCACGAAATGGTTCTCGAAGATGAGGACCGCGGCGATGATGTTGCCGATCAGCCCGGTGATCGAGATCGCGTTCGGGGTGAGCCGCGACTCGATCAGGCGGTCCCGCGCGAGCGTCCTGATCTCGGTGGCCGTCAGCGGTCCGTCCCCCCCGCGGCCGTTGGTGCGCCTGCGCGGCCGCTCGCGGACCTCGTCGGTCATGCCTTGGCCGCGACCGTCCTGTTGAAGGACCACGCCTCCGGGCGGGCGCGAGCGAACGCCGCGTTGGCGGCGTAGGCCGACACCGCGGCCACGAGCGCGCCAAGCGCCGCGTCCAGCCAGAAGTGGTTGGCGGTGACCATCACCACGAAGGTGACCACCACCGGATAGAACGCCCAGAGCACCTTGAGCACCCGCGTACGCACGAGATAGATCGCCGGTATGGCGATCATGAGCGCGAAGGCAACGTGCATGCTCGGCACGGCGGCGAACGGGTTGTAGAGCACGTTGGCGCTGTTCTCGGCCGTCTCGCCCACGAAGTTGGCCACGGTGTCGGTGAAGCCCCACTCGGGCAGGAAGCGAGGCGGGGCGGTGGGGAAGGCCATGTAGCCCACGAGCGCGAGCCCCATGGCGACCATGAACATGTTGCGCACGAAGTAGTAGGCGTGGTTGCGGAACAGATAGAGCCAGATGAGGAACGTGGTGGTGACCACGAAGTGCGAGTTCACGTACATCCAGTTGGCCGAGGTGAGCAGCCACTCCTCGCCCTTCGCCCACGCCTGCAGCCCGGGCTCGAAGAACAGGCCGAGCGCGCGCTCGGCGTCCACCAGCGCACGCGCGTTCTCGAAGGCCAGCGTCGCCTGGCCGTCCACGAAGCCGCGCACCAGGCGGTAGGCGTAGTAGGCCCCGGCGAACAGCGCGAGCTGGCGGATGGCATCGAGCCAGCCGCTGGGCAGCCAGCGGCCGGTCTGGCGCCAGACCCGGACGAGCTGCTTGTACAGCGGATGCGTTCGGGGCACGGCAGGAGAGCCTAGCCGGTCACATCGTCGTCACAACGGCGCCCGCGCTGGAACAGGCGCTCTGGCGAGAAGCGCGTGGAGAGTCGCACGAAGCCCACCTCGTCCGCGATCACCCTGGTCCAGTCGCCGTCCGGCTCGACGCAGGCGTTCGACGCATACCAGTAGGGCGTCCAGCGCACCTTGACGATGGCCTCGCCCGGGCGCTTGACGTCCAGCAGCAGTTCGTCGGACTCGAACTGCTCGAGCACGAAGTTGGCGTCTCCCTGCGGGATCACCAGCGGCGCGGCCAGCAGCACTTCGTACACACGCCAGTCGTCGGACTTCCAGCGCAGGCGCAGGTACGGGAGGCCGCGCTCGATCAGCGCGCGTTCCCCGTAGGAGCTCTTGTCCGGCTTGGCGCTCGGCAGGGCCACGTAGCGCACCGCGTTGTCGGCCAGCCAGCTCGCGTAGGTCAGCCGGTTGATGCCGCCGCGGTAGAAGATCGGGTGCAGTCCGGTGTCGAGCTGACGCAGCCAGCCGCGCGCCAGCGGCACCTCCATGGCCACCTCGGCGCCCTCCCAGTGACTGCGCGTGAAGGGGATCTCGATCCGCCTCTGGTCGGGCAGGGTGTAGAGGAACTGGCGCAGCGGCTCGAAGTAGTCCGACTTGGCCGCCGGGTCCTCGATGTACTTGATCACGTCGCGCACTGCCGGCGACCACTGCCAGAAGGCAAGGGCGAGGAAGCCGGCGGCCAGCAGCGGGAGCACGATCCGGGGGTGGGGGAAGCGCCGCCCCCACAACGCGCAGAGCAGCACCGGGCCGCCGAACAGGGCTCCCAGGCGGACGGCGTTGCCGCCCATCGGCGTCTCCATCACGAGGGCGAGCGTGGCGCCCAGGCCGTAGAGCAGCGCCCCCCAGCGCAGGGCGGTCTCCTCTCTCGGCAACACGATCAGGCAGGCGATGGCGAACAGCGGGATGGGCAGGTAGGCCGAGTCCGGGAACGGCGCCCAGCCGCCTTCGGGGAAGGCCCAGGACAGAAGCAGCGGGGGAATGAACGCTCCGGCCGCGATGGCCAGGCCCTCGAGTCGCTTGGTGCGGTCGCGGCGCTCGGCTATCGCGTAGGCCACGCCCGCCATGGCCAGGAAGAGCCCGGCCACCGGGCTGCCGAGCGGGCACAGGATGGCGAGGACGATGGCCAGCGCGTAGCGGTGACGTTGGAGCGCGAGCAGCGCGGCCAGTCCGAACGCCACTCCGATCGCGAAGGGCAGCCGGGACGTGAACAGGAGGGTCGCCGTGGACGCGCCGAACCAGATCGCGCCCCAGCGCGCACGCTCGTCGCCGAAGTAGTCGCGCACCAGCGGGGCGAACAGAGCGGCGGAGCTCACAGCGGCGATGGCCATGGCCAGCGGCGGGCCGAGCAGCCAGGCCAGCGGCGGCGAGAGGATCGAGTACGCCGGCGTGTGGTGGCCGCCGTACCACTGGCCGTTCCAGATCGTGAAGCCCTCCTCGCCGAAGAGATCCGCGCGGAAAGTGTGAGCCGCGAGGTCGACGGTGCGGGGCTGCCAGATCAGGTAGGCGATGGCGAACAACGCCGCCACCGCCACCGGTGCTACGTGCCACGGATCGATGCGCCGGTACCAGGCGCGATCGTGGCCGTCCCCGCGGCGGAGGCGGGCGCCCGGCGCCTCGGTCGCGGAGCCTCGTCCGCGCGACCTGGGCGGCGCCGTTACGGCGGAGAGAGCGGCGCGCAGCACGGCGCGCCTGAGGCTAGTAGATCGGTCGGGACACGAAGTCGGCCACGCGCTCCACGAGCTCCGGGCGCTCGTACCAGGTCCAATGACCGGCGCCCTCCACGAGCTGGAGCGTGGTCTCGCCGCCGAGGGCGTCGGCGTAGCGCTGCCCGAAGCCCGCTGCGATGTAGGGATCGGCCGTGGGCCAGAGCACCAGCGCCGGCGCCCGCAGCGCGGCCAGGTTGGTCGCCCGCGCGCGCGAGCACCTCCGGCGGCGAAGCGCGGTAGAGCCGCAGGATCGCGCGCTGGGTGCCCTGGTCGAAGCACTCCCAGGCGCGGTCGGCGAGCTCGGGCGGGAGTGAACGGCGCATCGCGTAGCGCGTGGTGAAGCCCATGGTCAGCTCGCCCAGCCCCGGAGTGCGCCAGGCGCGCGCCACCCTGTGCCAGCTGAAGCCCGGCAGGAGCGGGACGCAGCTGAAGAGCACCAGGCGCTCGATGCGCTCGGGAAAGCGCTGGGCGAGGGCCAGCCCGACGCCGCCCCAGTCGTGCACCACGAGCGAGAAGCGCTCGAGCCCGACGTGCTCGGTGAACGCCTCCAGGAAACGGTCGTAGCCCTCTATCGAGTAGTCGAAGTCACCGGGCTTGTCCGAACGGCCGAAGCCGGGCAGGTCCGGCGCCACCCCGCCGATGCGGCTAAGCATCGGATCCCAGTCGAACGAGGCGGTGGGAACGCCGTGCACGAACAGCACCGGGGCGTCCCCCGCATGGCGCCAGTGCACGCCGAGCCCCGCCACCTCCGACTGTCGCTCGGCGATCTCCACGCGCGTGTGTTCATACCATCCGGTGGCTGATGGCCGACCGGCGCAGGCTCCGAACGATCCGCGATCGCCTCCGCCGCGAGTACGGCCGGCCGCTGTTGCGCCCTCACCGGCGGCCGGTGGACGAGCTGATCCTCACCGTGCTGTCCCAGAACACCAACGACCGCAATCGCGACGTCGCCTTCGGTCGCCTGCGGGAACGGCTGCCGTCGTGGGAGGCGGTGCGCTCGGCCACGGAGGCCGAGGTGGAGGAGGCGATCCGTCCCGGCGGGCTGGCGCCCACCAAGGCGGTGCGAATCAAGCAGATCCTGCACGCCCTCGGTGACGACGACCTCGCCTGGCTCGAGACCGCTCCGCTCCACGAGGCGCGCGACCAGCTCTGCCGTCTCCCCGGCGTGGGCCGCAAGACGGCGGCCTGCGTGCTGCTGTTCGCCTACGGGCGCGCCGACCCGCCGGTGGACACGCACGTGTACCGGGTGGGGGGCCGGCTCGGGCTGTGGCGCGAGCGCGAGCCGCTCGACCAGGCTCACGATGAGCTGGCCCGTCTGGTGGGCGACGACGGGCAGGAGGCCTACGAGGCGCACATGCTGCTGATCCGGCACGGCCGGCGTACGTGCGTGGCGCGCACTCCCCGATGCGCGGACTGTCCGCTTCGGCGCATGTGTCCCGAGGGCCGGCGGCGGCTGGCCGTGCGGTGACGGTCGAGCCGCCGGGCTGGCTTCAGCCACTGCTCCTGGCGCTGCCGTTCCTCGCCGGCATCGCCGTCCTGCGCGGTCTCACCGTGGAGATCGACACCTTCCACGCATCGGACGCCCGGGTCTACCAGCTGCCCACGATCCTGCAGCTCTCCGACCGGCTCGACCTGTCCGACTACCCCTCTGCGCAGACGCCGCTCTACCACCTGCTCACGGCGGCGTGGGGGAAGCTCGTGGGCTTCGAGCTCTGGAAGCTGCGGCTGCTCAACGTCGCCTTCTCCTACGCGATGGCGCTGGCCCTCCTTCGCCTGCTGCGGCGAGCCACCCCCCTGGCCGCGTGGCCGGCCTTCGCGCTCACCCTCGTGTTCGTCCTGTCGCCGTACGTGTTCGGGGTCTCGTTCACCCTGCTCACCGACAACCTGGCCATCCTCTTCGCCCTCATCGCCCTGGAGCGGATCCACGCTTGGTCCGGCTCGGGATCGCTGCCGGCGTTCGCGCTGGCCTGCGTCGCGATTGCCGCCGCCCTCCTCACTCGCCAGGCCTTCCTGTGGCTCGTACCGGTGGCGGCGTTCTTCGTGGTCACCGGGCCCGCCCCGGGCGCACGCAAGCTGGCCGGCGCGGCGCTCCTGGTGGCCTCGCTCGTCCCGCTGGGCGCGCTGGTGCTCGAGTGGAACGGGCTGGTTCCGCCGAGCTCCGACCCCGCGTCCTGCGGGCTGTGCGAGGACCGTCAGGGTCTGGCGCGGGACGACCTCGGCCTGCGCACGGTGGGCTTCGCGCTCGCTCTGGCGGGCGGCTACGCCCTGATGGTGTTCGGCCCGGGCGTGTGGCGGCGGCAACCCTCCGCGGCGGCCGTCCATCGGCTGGTGTGGGTCGCCGTGGCCGCGGGCGGACTGCTGCTGCTGGTCTCGCCGCTCGCCTACCGCGCGATCACGCCGCTGCAGGCGGGCGACGCGGGCTGGCTGTGGAAGCTGTCGGACAGCCTGCCGGAGCTGCTCGGGTCCTCGCTGCTGTTCTGGCTGTTGGTGCCGCTGGGCTGCGTGGCCCTCGCCCTGCTCGTGCGTCGCGCGGGGGTCTGGTCGCTGCCGGGGGTCTATCTCGCCTGCTTCCTGATCGCCGCCCTGCCGGTGCGGCTCAGCTACCAGAAGTACTTCGATCCCTTCATGCTGCTGGCGCTGGCGCTGCTGGCGCGACCGCCGGACCTGAGCCGGCGGGCCGACTTCGTCGGGATCGCGGGGTTGTGCGTGGCCTTCGTGGCCTATGCGGTCAGCTTCGCCGGCTGAGCGCGCCGGCCGTCCTAACGGATGTCCACGGCGTCGATCACGAAGACGAGCGTCTCGTTGGGCGCGATCGCCGGCGGTGAACCCTGGGCGCCGTAGCCCAGCTCCGGCGGGATCACGAGCTTGCGGCGGCCGCCCTTCTTGATGCCGATGAGGCCCTTCTCCCAACCCTCGATCACACCGCCGGCGCCGAGCTGCACGGGGAAGGTCTGACCCGAGTCCCACGACGCGTCGAACTCCTCGCCCGTCGAGAAGCTGACGCCCACGTAGTTGACGATGACCGTGTCGCCCGCCTTCGCGCCGGGGCCGCTGCCCCTGACGATGTCCTCCTTGACGAGCTTGCGCGGGGGAGCGCCGGTGGGCTTCTCGATCACGGGCTTGGTGCTCGTGTCGGTGGGGTCCGAGCTTGTCTCGGTCGACTCGGTGGTGTCGGCGGGGGCTTCTTCCTCGCCGGTTCCGGCAGAGCCGCCGGCTGGGATCGAGTCCTCCTCCTCACCGCAGGCGGCCAGCCCGAACGCGAGGCCGAGCGCCATGAGGACGAGCAGGGCGGCGATCGGGCGGCGAGGGATGAGCGTCATTGGCGGCGGAAGCCTAATGAGTCGGTGTATCCCTGGGCGCCGCCCCCGGACATCTCGCGAACACGTCGCGCAACATCTGCCATACTTGCACTCAGATTTCTTCGGTATGAGTCAGTAAGCGACAGAGAGAGGCAATACGGATGGGCAAGACCATCGGAATCGATCTTGGCACGACCAACTCGTGCATGGCCATCCTCGAAGGCGGTGAGCCCACCGTGGTCGAGAACGCCGAGGGTGCGCGCACGACTCCCTCGGTGGTCGCGTTCACGGAGGGTGGCGAGCGGCTCGTGGGTGCTCCCGCGAAGCGGCAGGCCGTAACCAACCCAGAGAACACCGTCTTTTCGATCAAGCGCTTCATGGGCCGCAAGGAGGCGGAGGTCAAGGAGGAGGAGAAGATCGTCCCCTTCGAGGTCGTCGCCGGCCCCAACGGTGACGCGCGCGTCAAGGCGGGCGGCAAGGAGTACGCCCCGCCGGAGATCAGCGCGATGATCCTCCAGAAGCTGAAGGCCGACGCCGAGGCCTACCTGGGCGACACCGTCGACAGCGTGGTCGTCACGGTCCCGGCGTACTTCAACGACGACCAGCGCCAGGCCACCAAGGACGCCGGCAAGGTCGCCGGCCTCGACGTGCAGCGCATCATCAACGAGCCCACCGCGGCCGCGCTTGCCTACGGGCTCGACAAGGAGGACACGGACCAGACCATCCTCGTCTTCGACCTCGGCGGCGGCACCTTCGACGTCTCGGTGCTCGAGATCGGCGACGGCGTGTTCGAGGTCAAGGCCACGGCGGGCGACAACCACCTGGGCGGCGACAACTTCGACAAGGAGATCGTCGACTGGCTGGTGTCCGAGTTCAAGAAGGCCGAGGGCGTGGACCTCTCGCAGGACAAGATGGCCCTCCAGCGCCTCTACCAGGAGGCCGAGAAGGCCAAGACGGAGCTCTCCACCACCCAGGAGACGCAGATCAACCTGCCGTTCATCACGGCGGTGGACTCGGTGCCCAAGCACCTCAACCAGCGCCTCACCCGCTCCAAGCTCACCGAGCTCACGGCGGATCTGGTCGACCGCGTGGTCGGCCCGACCAAGCAGGCGCTCGAGGACTCGGGTTCGGGCAAGGAGGGCATCGACCACGTGGTGCTCGTGGGCGGCATGACCCGCATGCCCGCGGTGCAGGAGAAGGTCAAGGAGCTCACCGGCAAGGACCCGCACCGCGGCGTCAACCCGGATGAGGTCGTGGCCGTGGGCGCCGCCATTCAGGCGGGTGTGCTCGCCGGCGACGTCAAGGACGTGCTCCTGCTCGACGTGACCCCGCTCACCCTCGGCATCGAGACCAAGGGCGGCGTGATGACCAAGCTGATCGAGCGCAACACAACGATCCCGACACGCAAGTCGGAGATCTTCTCGACGGCGGAGGACAACCAGCCGAGCGTGGAGGTCCACGTGCTCCAGGGTGAGCGCGAGATGGCGGCCTACAACAAGTCGCTGGGCAAGTTCCAGCTCACCGGCATTCCGCCCGCGCCGCGCGGCGTGCCTCAGATCGAGGTCTCGTTCGACATCGACGCCAACGGCATCCTGTCGGTCGGGGCCAAGGACCTGGGCACGGGCAAGGAGCAGAAGATCGAGATCAGGGCCGGCTCGGGCCTGGCGGACGCCGAGGTCGAGCGCATGGTCAAGGACGCCGAGACGCACGCCGAGGAGGACCGTCGCCAGCGCGAGGTCGTCGAGGCGCGCAACGCGGCCGAGAACGCTGCCTACCAGGCCGAGCGCCAGGTCAAGGAGATGGGCGACTCGCTCGACTCTTCCTCGAAGGAGGAGATCGAGGCCGCGATCAAGGACGTCCGCGACAACCTCGAGTCGGACGACGTGGCCCTGCTCCAGCAGAAGACCGAGGCGCTGCAGGTGGCCTTCCACAAGGTCTCCGAGCAGATGTACGCCGCGGCCCAGCAGCAGGCGACCCCGGGCGGCAACGGAGGCCCCACCGACGGTGCGGCCGACGGCTCGTCCTCCGACGAGGAGGAGGTCGTGGACGCCGAGGTCGTGGACGCGGAGGACAAGAGCTAGTGATGTTCGAGACCCCTCCCGTTCCCTCTCCGGAGGAGGAGCCGGTGACCTCGCGTGACGAGTCCGGCGAGCCCTCCGGAGACGAGGAGCCCGCCAACGAGCAGGAGCAGCTGGACGCGAAGGAAGCGGCGGAGAGCGAAGACCCGTTGGATCGTGCGCAGCGCGAGCGCGACGAGTACCTCGGCCTCGCGCAGCGGGCCCAGGCCGACTTCGAGAACTACCGCAAGCGTGCCGCCCGCGAGGCTTCGGTCGCGGGCGAGCGCGCGCGCAGCGGGCTGGTGCGTGAGCTGCTGCCGGTGGTGGACAACCTGGAGCGCGCCTTGAACTCCGCCGAAGAGTCCGAACAGCACTTGGCGGCCGGCGTGCGCCTCGTCCACTCCGAGCTGATCTCCGTGCTGGAGCGCAACGGCGTGCAGCAGTTCGACCCGAGCGGCCACCGCTTCGACCCCGGCGAGCACGAGGCGCTCTCCATGCGCTCGCAGGAGGGCGCTGAGCCGGGCGTGGTCCTCGACGTGGTCGAGAAGGGCTACCGCTCCAACGGAACGGTGCTCCGTCCGGCTCGCGTGGTCGTCTCCGGGTAGAGCAGATGGCCGCCGTCAACGATCCGTACAAGACGCTCGGCGTCGACAAGAAGGCCTCCGACGAGGAGATCAAGAAGGCCTACCGCAAGCTCGCGCGGGAGTACCACCCGGATCGCAACAAGGGCGACGCGAACGCCGAGGAGCGCTTCAAGGAGGTGCAGGAGGCGTACTCGATCCTGTCCGACGCGGAGAAGCGCAAGGCGTACGACTCCGGCGGCGGGATCTTCGGCGGCGGCTTCGATCCCGGCTCGTTCCGCACGGGCACTCCAACCGGGGGCTTCGGCGGCGGCTTCGGCGACATCCTCTCCGACCTGTTCGGCAACGCCGCCGGGCGCGGAGGAGGCCGCACACCCGGGCCCGAGCGCGGCCGCGACCTGGAGACCGAGGTCCACATCTCGTTCGAGCAAGCGATGGAGGGCGCCCAGATTCCGGTGTCGGTGCCGCTGTCGGCGCCGTGTCCCACCTGCCGGGGCACCGGAGCCAAGCCCGGCACCCAGCCCACGGTCTGCTCGCTCTGCAACGGCCGCGGCGTGGAGGCGGAGTCGCAGGGGCTGTTCTCGATCTCCCAGCCCTGTCGTCGCTGCCATGGCACCGGCACCGAGATCAAGGACCCATGCCCCACCTGCCAGGGAAGCGGCCGCACCCGTCAGGTCAAGCGCTATCGCGTGAACATCCCGGCGGGGGTCAAGGAGGGCAGCCGCGTGCGCCTCGCCGGCAAGGGCGAGGCCGGTCCGCGCGGCGGCGACACCGGGGACCTCTATGTGATCACCCACGTGGCCGACTCACCGGTCTTCACGCGCAAGGGAGACAACCTCGAGGTGGAGGTGCCGATCACGATCCCGGAGGCGATCCGCGGCGCCACCATCGAAGTGCCGACGCTCGCCGGGAGCAAGCGCATCCGCGTTCCCCCGGGCACCAAGCACGGCACCGTCCAGCGCCTGCGCGGCGAGGGCCCGCCCAAGCTCGGCGCCCGTGGCCGAGGCGACATCCACTACCGCCTCGCCATCGACGTCCCCAGCTCGCTCTCCAAGGAGCAGCAGGAGGTCGTGGACGAGCTGGCCACGGTGATCGACGGCAACCCGCGAGAGAGCCTGCTCTCGCAGACGGGCTAGGCCGTGGCCGACTCGCCCGACAGTGCCCGAGGCGTGTACATGATCTCGGTGGCCGCCGAGCTGGCGGGCATGCATCCCCAGACCCTTCGCATCTACGAGTCGCGCGGCCTGATCACTCCCAAGCGCTCGCCCAAGAACACGCGTCTCTACTCACAGCGGGACGTCGAGCGCCTGCGCCGGATCCAGGAGCTCACGGGTGAGCTCGGCATGAACCTCGCCGGGGTGGAGAAGGTGTTCGAGCTCGAGGCGGAGATCGAGCGGATGCGCCGGCGCATGCGCAACCTCGAGCGCCACGCCGCTCGGATCCAGCGGGAGCTGGGCAGCGAGATCGAGCGCGTGCGGCGTTCGGTCAAGCGCGAGCTCGTGGTCTACGAACCGCCCTCGCACGCGCTCATCCCTCACGACGGCGACCGTACGGTGCGCGTGCCGATCGAGCGCCCCGCGCGCTGAGGCGGCGCGCGCGGCGGTTCCGTTGGGGGTAGTCTTCTCCGTCACGATCTGCCATACTCGCACTCAGATTTTCTATGCAAGCTGATCGATTCACAGTCAAGGCCCAGGAGGCCCTCGCCGCCGCGCAGTCGCTGGCGCGCGCCCGGCGCAACCCGGAGGTGAGCCCCGCTCACCTCCTCGTCGTGCTGCTGGAGCAGGAGGGCGGCATCGTCGTTCCCGTGCTGCGCCGGGCCGGCGCGGATCCGGAGCGGGTCCGCCGCCGCGCGAACGAGGCGCTCGACGCGCTCCCCACAATCAGCGGCGACTCCGCGGCGGCGCCGTCGCTCGGCCGCGACCTGATCGAGGTCCTCACGCGCGCCGAGGAGGAGGCGCGCGGAATGGGCGACGAGTACGTGTCCACCGAGCATCTGCTCCTGTCGCTGGCGAGCGAGCCCAAGCTCGACGCCGGTGCCTCCCAGGGCCAGATCGCCGAGGCCGTCGGACAGGTCCGGGGCCCGCATCGCGTGACCGATCAGAACCCCGAGGACAAGTACCAAGCACTCGAGAAGTTCGGCCGCGACCTCACCGAGGCCGCCGAGCAGGGCAAGCTCGACCCGGTGATCGGCCGCGACGACGAGGTGCGCCGTGTCATCCAGGTGCTCTCGCGCCGCACCAAGAACAACCCGGTGCTGATCGGCGAGCCCGGCGTGGGCAAGACGGCCATCGTCGAAGGCCTCGCTCAGCGGATCGTCTCGGGCGACGTGCCCGAGTCGCTGCGCGACCGGCGCGTGGTGGCACTCGACATCGGCGCGCTGATCGCCGGCGCCAAGTACCGCGGTGAGTTCGAGGACCGTCTCAAGGCGGTGCTCAAGGAGGTCTCCGAGGGCGAGGGCCGGATCATCCTGTTCCTCGACGAGCTGCACACGATCGTCGGTGCCGGCGCCGCCGAGGGCGCCGTCGACGCCGCCAACCTGCTCAAGCCGATGCTCGCTCGCGGAGAGCTGCGTGCCGTGGGCGCCACCACCCTCGACGAGTACCGCAAGCACATCGAGAAGGACGCCGCGCTCGAGCGCCGCTTCCAGCCCGTGATGGTCGTCGAGCCGACGGTGGAGGACTCGATCGCCATCCTGCGCGGCCTGAAGGAGCGCTACGAGGTGCACCACGGGGTGCGCATCCAGGACTCCGCGATCATCGCCGCCGCCACGCTCTCGCAGCGCTACATCGCCGACCGCTTCCTTCCGGACAAGGCCATCGATCTGATCGACGAGGCCGCCTCGCGGCTGCGCATCGAGATCGATTCGATGCCCACCGAGATCGACGAGGTCGAGCGCCGCATCCAGCAGCTCGAGATCGAGCAGCAGGCGCTGAAGAAGGAGAAGGACGAGGCCAGCAGCGCGCGCCGCGAGGCGATCGAGCGCGAGCTGGCCGACCTGAGCGAGCGCTCCAACGAGATGAAGGCCCACTGGCGCGGCGAGAAGGAGGCCATCGAGGCCATCCGCTCCGCCAAGGAGCGCTTGGAGCAGGCCCATCGCGACGCCGAGCGGGCTGAGCGCGAGGCCGATCTCCAGCGCGCGGCGGAGCTCCGCTACGGCGAGATTCCCAAGATCGAGCAGGAGGTGCTCGACCAGGAGGCCCGCCTTGACGGCATCCAGGCCGACGTGACCTTCCTCAAGGAGGAGGTCGACGACGAGGACGTGGCCGAGGTCGTGGCCAAGTGGACCGGCATACCGGTGTCGAGGCTGATGGAGGGCGAGGTGGCCAAGCTCGTCCACATGGAGGAGCGTCTCCACGACCGGGTGATCGGTCAGGACGTCGCGGTGGAGGCCGTCTCGAACGCGCTACGCAGGTCGCGCGCGGGGCTTCAGGACCCCAACCGGCCGATCGGCGCCTTCCTGTTCATCGGACCCACCGGCGTCGGCAAGACCGAGCTGGCCCGAGCGCTGGCCGAGTTCATGTTCGACTCCGAGCAGGCGATGATCCGGATCGACATGTCGGAGTACATGGAGAAGCACTCCGTGTCGCGCCTCCTCGGCGCCCCGCCCGGCTACGTCGGCTACGACGAGGGTGGCCAGCTCACCGAGGCGGTGCGCCGCCGGCCCTACTCGGTGGTGCTGCTCGACGAGCTCGAGAAGGCGCACGTCGACGTGTTCAACGTGCTGCTCCAGCTGATGGACGACGGCCGCCTGACCGACGGCCAGGGCCGCACCGTGGACTTCAAGAACACCGTCGTGATCATGACCTCGAACGTCCCCGGCGGCATCGCCGGCGTGGAGGCGAGCTTCAAGCCCGAGTTCGTGAACCGGCTCGACGAGATCGTCGAGTTCCAGTCGCTCTCCCGCGAGGAGATCGGCCAGATCGTCGAGCTCCAGACGGCCAAGCTGGTGGAGCGGGTGCGCGAGCGCGGCATCGAGATCGAGCTCACCGACGACGCCCGCGTCCTGCTGAGCAACCTCGGCTACGACCCGACCTACGGCGCCCGTCCGCTCAAGCGCGTGATCCAGAAGCAGCTGGTGGACAAGCTGGCGCTGCGGTTGCTCGAGGGCGAGTTCGCGCCCGGCGACATCGTCCGTGTGGACGCCGCCGGCGGGGAGCTCCTCTTCGAGAAGCTCCCGGTGCCGAGCATGAGCGAGCCGGCCGCCACGGTCTGACGACCGGCCCAGCGCTCAGGCGATATCTAGAACAGGCGGTCCCAGGTGGTGGCCGGTGCCACCGAGGCGGCCGCCGCCGAGGACGAACGGACCGTGCGGGTGACGGTGATCGTGTACAGCGCGCGCACCTCGCGGCCCTTCTTGTAGCGCCGGAAGTTGTCGAACTGGACCGTGTACACGCCGGTGGCGGCGCCGCGCGGGAGGAAGCGCTTCCTGGTCGTCAGCCGCGAGCACGCGCCCTTGAGCCGACCGACCTTGAAGTCGCGCTTGTAGCGGCCCTTGCGGATATGGACCCACAGGTTGCGGCCGCCGGTGAAGCCGGTGGCCTTGATGCGCACGACCCGGCCCGGGCGTCCGCCCTTGGGCCGGACGCCCACCTCGACGGCGCTGACCTGGAGCGCCAGCGACGCGGTGAGTGCCGGGTTGGTCGTGTCGGCGGCCACGTAGGTGCTGGTCCGCACCCCACTCGGCTGGCCGAGTCGGAGCTCCCCCGTGAAGTTGCCGAGGGCGTCCGTGTTCAGGGCGCCCAGCGACGTGCCGTTACGCGTGACCGTGGCCCCTGCCGGGATGCTTGGGGTGAAGCCGGTGCCCACGAGGTTCACGACCTCTCCGGATCGGTAGCAGTCCTTCGCGGGATCGACGGCAAGCGTCGCGGCGGACGCCGCGGCGGGCACCGCAACGGCCAGAGCGGCCGCACACGCGGCGGTGAGACAGAGCTTCATCGACTTCTCCTGTAGGTGGGGGCGCGAGGCCGGCAAGGCGGCTAGATTCACGCGCGACGTTGGTACCGAGGAAAGGAACACGTTGCCGACCTATGTGATGCTGTCCACCCTCACGCCGGAAGGCGTACAGACTCTCAAGAGCAATCCCCAGCGGATTCGTGAGGTAAACAAGGAGATCGAGCAGCTTGGCGTGACCGTCACCGCCCAGTGGGCCGTGCTCGGGCAGTACGACTTCGTGAACATCGTCGAGGCGCCCGACGAGAAGACCGTCGCGAGAGTGTCGA
Source organism: uncultured Thermoleophilaceae bacterium (assembly GCA_963808545.1). Lineage (GTDB taxonomy): Bacteria > Actinomycetota > Thermoleophilia > Solirubrobacterales > Thermoleophilaceae > JACVRW01. The sequence continues at coordinate 85,213 of CAWEGB010000012.1, forward strand.
TGGAGCTCGGTTCGCGGGGGACGGCACACTACGAGACGCTCACGGCCATACCCGTGGACGACTTCATCTCGGCGCTTTGACCCAGGCCCCCAAGCGGGTCCTGGTGGTGGGCGGCGGGGGCCGCGAGCACGCGCTGGTGCGCGCTCTGCTGAGGAGTCCCCAGGAGCCCGAGCTGCTGTGCGCTCCGGGGAACGCCGGCATCGCGCGGCAGGGCGTGGAGTGCCTGCCCGGCGACGACCTGGTGGCGCTCGCGGCCGAGCGCGAGGTCGATCTCGTCGTGGTGGGACCGGAGGCGCCGCTGGTGGCCGGGCTGGTGGACGATCTCGGCGCGGCCGGGATCGCCGCCTTCGGGCCCACCCGGGAGGCGGCGCGCGTTGAGGGGTCGAAGGCCTACGCCAAGCAGCTGATGCGAGAGGTGGGAGTGCCCACCGCCTCACACGTGCTGTTCCGCTCTCGCGAGGAGGCGTCCGACCACCTGGCCTGCGCCTCCTACCCCGCCGTGCTGAAGGCCGATGTCCTGGCGGCCGGCAAGGGCGTGATCATCGCCCAGAGCGAGGCCGAGGCGCGCACCGCCCTGGACGTCTTCTTCTCCGAGAAGCGCTTCGGCGAGACCGAGGTGGTGCTGGAGGAGTTCCTCGAGGGGGAGGAGCTCTCGCTGCTCGCGCTCTGCGACGGCGAGCGTGCGGTGCCCCTCGCCCCGGCGCAGGACTACAAGCGGATCTTCGACGGCGACGAGGGACCCAACACCGGCGGGATGGGCAGCTACTCGCCCGTGCCGGGAATCGATGCCGAGCGCGCCCACGAGCTCGCGGCCGAGGTGCACCAGCCCATCGTGGACGAGCTCGCCCGGCGCGGGACGCCCTTCCACGGGGTGCTCTACGCAGGCCTGATGATGGGGCCAGCCGGCACGAAGGTGCTGGAGTACAACGCCCGCTTCGGCGACCCCGAGACCCAGGCGGTGCTGCCCCGGCTGCGCGGCGACCTGCTCGAGCTGCTCGAGGCCTCCACCCGCCGCGGCGGGCTCGCTGGAATGGAGCCCGAGTGGGCGGAGGAGTGGGCCGTGGCGGTGGTCCTCGCCTCCCGGGGTTATCCCGAGTCCGCCTCAACCGGGGATCTCATCTCCGGACTCGATGAGGCCGAGGCCACGGGCGCCGAGATCCTTCACGCGGGCACCGCGGAGCGCGACGGCCGGATCGTGACCGACGGGGGCCGTGTGCTGGCGGTGACGGGGCTGGGGGACGGGCCCGGCGAGGCCCGCGACCGTGCGTACGCTGCCGCCGAGCTGATCGACTTCAGCGGCCGCCAGATGCGGACCGACATCGCGTCGCGCGCAGTGGGTAGGGTCGAGGCCTGATGGGGACCGAGGAGACAGCAGCCGCCCCGCCGGTCACGCAGACCGAGGTGGAGCACCAGTTCGACGATCTCGACGTCGACGCCCCGCCGCAGGTGGGAATCGTCATGGGCTCGAAGAGCGACATGGCGGTGATGGAGAAGGCGGCCGCTCGGCTCGAGGAGCTCGACATCCGCCACGAGATGCGCGTGATGAGCGCCCACCGCGATCCCGACACCGTGGCCGAGTACGCCAAGAACGCCCGCATGCGCGGCCTCAAGGTGATCATCGCCGGCGCCGGCCTGGCCGCGGCCCTCCCGGGCGTGGTGGCCGCCCACACCGATCTTCCGGTGATCGGCGTGCCGCTCACCTCCAGCACGTCGGTGGCCGGTGGCCTCGACGCACTGCTGGCCATCGCCCAGATGCCGCCCGGCGTGCCGGTGGCCACCGTCGGCGTGGACAACGCGCGCAACGCCGCGGCGCTGGCCGCGCGGATCCTCAGCGTCTGAGCCGGGCACGGCGATGATCGAGCGCTACACCCGGCCCGAGATGGGGGCCGTCTGGTCCCAGCGCCGCAAGCTCGAGTCCTGGCTCGAGGTGGAGCTGGCCGTCGTCGAGGCGCTGGCCGCTCAGGGCGTGGTGCCGGAGGACGACGCGGCCGCGATCCGCGACCGCGCCTCGTTCACGGTCGAGGCGGTGGAGGAGCGCGAGCGCGTGACCGACCACGACGTGGCCGCCTTCGTGGACGTGGTGGCGGGCTCCGTGGGTGAGGCAGGGCGCTGGGTCCATCACGGCCTGACCTCGTCGGACGTCCTCGACACCGCGCTGGGCCTTCAGCTCTCGCAGGCCGGCCTGATGCTGGTGGGCGGCGCGCGCGACTACCGCGACGCGCTGGTGCGCCGAGCGCGCGAGCACGCCGACACGCTGTGCGTTGGACGCACGCACGGTGTGCACGCCGAGCCCACCACCTTCGGCGTCAAGCTGGCCGGCTTCGCCTTCGAGGCGCACCGCAACATGCGCCGCCTGGAGCGCGCTGCCGAGGGCGTTTCGGTGGGAGCGCTGTCGGGCGCGGTCGGCACCTACTCGGCCAACGGCCCCGAGGTTGAGGAGACGGTGTTGCGGCGGCTCGGCCTGGGGCGCGAGGACGTCTCGACCCAGGTGGTGCCGCGCGATCGCCACGCCGAGCTGCTCGAGGCGATTGCCCTCGCGGGCGCCGGGCTCGAGCGCTTCGCCACCGAGATCCGTCACCTGCAGCGCACCGAGGTGCGCGAGGTGGAGGAGCCCTTCCGCGCCGGCGCCCAGAAGGGCTCGTCGGCCATGCCCCACAAGCGCAACCCGATCGTGAGCGAGCGGATCACCGGCATCGCCCGGCTGCTGCGCGGCTACGCGCTCACCGGCCTGGAGAACGTGGCCCTGTGGCACGAGCGCGACATCTCGCACTCGTCGGTCGAGCGGGTCAGCCTGCCCGACGCCACCATCCTGCTCGACTACGCCCAGCATCTGGCCATCCGGGTGGTGGAGGGCATGACCATCCACCCGGAGCGCATGCAGGAGAACCTGGAGGCCACGCACGGCGCCCTCTACTCGCAGCGCGCCCTGCTCGCGCTGGTGGAGGCGGGGCGCTCGCGTGACGACGCCTACCGGATCGTGCAGGAGGCAGCGCAGCGGGCCTGGGACGAGGGGATCGAGTTCCGCGGGCTGCTGGCCGAGAGCGCGCCGGAGCTCGACCTCGACTCGGTGTTCGACCCCGAGGCGTTCGTGCGCCACGCCCGCGCGCTGGTCGGACGCCTGGATCGCATCGCCTAGGCGTCAAGGACCACGGCCAGGACCCGCCCGGAGTCACGGCCCGGCGCGTCGTCGGTTCGGTTGCGCGTCATGCTACGGCGAGCAGCGCCAGCCCGAACAGGACGACCACGTGAAAGGTCTGGTCGACGGCCACGGTGACCATCGGATGCGCACCGGGATCGGTGTGCTTGACCCTTCGCATGTAGCCGTGCAGTAGCCGGCCGTCATCCTCGGCCACGTGGGTCGTGAACAGCAGCGCGGCGAGGGCGAGCACCAGCGCCCCCGACTCCTGCCAGAGCCAGACGAAGGCCGGGGCGAAGGCGACGGTGTAGACGAAGACGTGTGTGAGCAGGGCACGCCGCGCCTGCGGGTCCCGGCCCAGCCCAGCAAACTTGTGGCGGGCCTGCCACTCGGTCTGCAACGCGTAGTCGCCCACGAGATGGCAGACGAGGAACACCCCGAAGACCTCGACCCAGGACACGAGGTGAGCATGTCGTAGCGCGGGCGATTCGGCGTGACGCTCGTCACGCTCGGGGGCCGGTTCCGAGCAGAATATGCACCTTTGAGCCAGACTGGCTGTGGAATGCTGGACTCGCGCCCCAACAGAGGCCGCTCGCGGCGGTCGGGACGGCGGCTGCGGCTGCTCATGTTCGTGGGCACCGCCGTCGCGCTCACGGGCTTCGTGCTCGCCCTGTCCGCAGCCGACGTGCTCGAGGGCTCCGAGCTAGACACGGTGGATGCCCGCTTCGCCATCCGGGGCGAGCTGGAGCCACCCGAGGACGTGGTGATCGTCGGCATCGACGAAGCCAGCTTCACGGAGCTCGGTGAGCAATGGCCGTTCCCGCGTTCGCTGCACGCAGAGGCGATCCGGGAGCTCAAGCGGGCCGGCGCCAGGGCGATCGCGTATGACGTTCAGTTCACAGAGCCCTCGAACCCGTCCGACGACCAAGCGCTCGCGGACGCGGTGGCCGACGCCGGCAACGTGGTGCTGGCCACTACCGTGGTCGATGAGCGCGGGCGTCCAAACGTGTTCGGCGGGCCCAGGGTCCTGCGTTCGCTCAACACGCGTGCGGCACACGCGGGCTACGCCACCGACAGCGGACGGGTGGTGCGCCGGATGGCGCCCGAGCTCGACGAGCTGGAGACCATGCCCGTGGCGGCGGTGGAGACGGCCGAGCGGCGTCAGGTCGACCACGACTCGTTTCCCGACCCTGCCTGGATCGACTACCACGGCGTTTCCAACGTCCGCCAGGTGCCGTTCTACCGGCTGCTGCGCGGCACCGTCCCGCCGGAGACGTTCCGGGACAAGATCGTGGTGGTGGGGGCCACCGCACCCTCGCTCCAGGACGTCCACCCCACGTCGGTCAGCGGTGAGGAGTACATGTACGGGACAGAGGTACAGGCCAACGCGACCTCCACCCTGCTGCGCGACTTTCCGCTGCGGGGGGCGCCGGGGTGGACGGGGATCGCGCTGATCCTCCTGTTCGGCGCCGTCGGCCCCCTGCTCGCGCTGCGCTTCGGGCCGTTTCGGGCCGCCTTCGCCGCTCTTGGCCTCGTGGTGCTCTACGCGGTGTGCGTCCAGCTCATGTTCAACTGGGGCCGAATCGTCTCGTTCACCTACCCCGAGCTGTCGCTGGCTCTCGGCGCGGTTGGGGCGCTGGCGGTAGGGCTCGTGGTCAACGCCTTCGAGAAGGAGCGCACGCGCGACCTGTTCTCGCGTTTCGTGCCCGAGCCGGTGGTGGACGAGGTGCTCAAGGACGTGAACGAAGACCTGCGGCTGGGCGGTGAGCGGCGGGTGGTGACCGTGCTGTTCGCCGACGTCCGTGGCTTCACCACGTTCTCCGAGACCAAACCGCCGGAGACGGTGATCACGGTGCTCAACCGCTACCTCACGAGCATGACCGACGTGATCCTCTCCCATGGCGGCACGATCGTCTGCTTCATGGGCGACGGCATCATGGCCACGTTCGGGGCGCCCATCGAGCTGCCCGATCACGCCGACCGCGCCCTCGCCGCCGCCCGGGAGATGACCGGGGCGGCCCTCGACGAATTCAACGAGTGGATGCGCGAGGAGGGCCATGGTGAAGGCTTTCGCATCGGGCTGGGGCTGAACTCCGGGGCGGTCATGGCCGGCAATGTCGGCTCGGAGCGGCGCCTCGAGTACACCGTGATCGGTGACACCACCAACACGGCGTCTCGCCTGGAGGGCTTGACCAAGGGGACGCCGCACATGATCTTCATGTCCGAGTCGACCCGCGCGATGCTCACCGCCCAGCAGCCCGACCTGATCAACGCGGGCGACTTCGACGTGCGCGGCAAGCAGGTTCAGGTCACCCTGTGGTCGGTCGGAGCCAACGGCGGCGGCGCCTAGCGCGGTCGCGCGAGGTAGCGCTCACCGGCCTCGATGAGGGTCATCCTGCCGCGGACGAAGTCCCGCACCGCCACCCGGCCGCGGCGCACGACCGTGAGCGTTCCGTCGCAGCTGTCCTGCACGAGCCAGCGCGTGCCGCGCACGGCGCCGGAGGAGTAGCGCCCGCGCGTCTTGAAGCGACCCTTGGCGTTGCCCCAGAGACGCCGGCGCTTCGCCCGTGAGCTGACCGCGCTGCCCGTCGCACACGGGCCGTAGTTCCCTCGCAGCACGAGCTCGGTGAAATAGCGGTCCGCGCGGCGCTGACGGACCTGGAAGACGCCGTCGGAGAAGCGCCCCTGCTGAACGCCGCCGCGACGGCTCCTCACCGAGCTGAGCACCACGCGGCCCCTGCTGGTGTCGACCACCGACCCAACCGGGACCTCACGCAGCGTCTCGAGCCTCACGAAGCTCCGCCGGCCAGGTAGCCGGACGCGAACCCGCCCGCCGGCCGGCTCGACGACGATCGTCTCGCCCAGGTCGGGCGTGGCCGCCTGGGTGGGACCGGCGGGGCCATCCGGCCGGGGTGCGGCCCTGGCGGCGAGCACCTCGACCGACCTGAACGTCTCGGCGGTCGGTGACCCGTTGCCGAGCACCGACCCGCCGGTGAACACCGTGCGGGTGGAGGCCCCCTCGTTGTCGGTCACGGCTAGCCGGGCCCGGTACGTGCCCGGACGGGCGTAGACGTGCGACACGCGCGGACCGCCGTTCAGGAGCACGTTGCCGTCGCCGAAGTCCCAGTCGTAGCGGAGGATCGAACCGTCGGGATCGGCGGCGCGCGAGCCGTCGAACGTGACCGCGCTTCCAGCCGCCGCCGAACCGACCTCGAAGCTCGCTACCGGCGCCTGGTTGGGGCTCACTACGACCCCGGCGGCGCCGAGCAGGCCGAGCCCCGGTGAGCTTTTGGGCGACGCCAGGCCGTCGGTGGCCAAGTCGAAGAGGTTCAGGTCGGCGCCCGCCAGATAGAGGCTGCGTCCGTCGGGGGTGACAGCAAGGTCGCGCAGCTCGGACGCGGGAGCCGCGACGCCTGCGGGCGTACGGGGGATCAGCCGGCCGTCGGTGCCGATTGCGTACTGGAGCAGGTGGCGCTCAGCGGCGACCGTGGACGCCGCGGCCACGTAAAGGCTGTCCCCGCTCGGGGCGATCGCGAGCGCCGACGGCGTTCCGCTATCGGCCGGCGCCTCGGCGGGCGTGAGCGGGGCGAGGGCGCCGCCGGACCCGACCGCGAACTGGAAGACGCGCCCGTCGCCGCTCGGTGCGTACAGATGAGCCCCGTCTGGGGTGAGTGCGGCGTCGGTGAGTGCGCCTCCACTCTCCACGGAGGTGTGCCCGGCGGGCTCGAGGCTGCCATCGGCGCTGATCGGGAAGCGCTTGATGGACCCTCCAACGGTCACGTATACACCGCTGCCGTCGGGCGAAACGGCCACCCCGGCAGGAGTCCCGGAGAGCGCGAGCGCACCGGTCGGCTCAAGTCGCCCTCCGGCCGCGATCGCAAACTGCAGCAGGCGGCACGTGCCCTCGTCGACCACGTACAGGGCGCGGCCCGCGGGATCCGCGGCTATGGCCACGGGACGCTTGCCGGCCACGACGGCAGCCGGATCCTTGGGCGAAGCCAGACCGGCCGCGCTCACGTCGTACTGGAGCACACGGCCCTGCCCCACCGCCCCGGCCGTCACGTAGAGCGACGCGCCGTCCGGCGTCATCGTCAACCGGCGGGGCTCCGTGGCCGGAAGCGAGGGCGGGACGAGGGGCGTGAGCGCCCCTCCCCCGCCAACGGCGAGCTGAAGAATCTCGTCGCTGACGGGATCGGCCACGTACGCGTCGCGCGCGGCCGAGGCGCTCATCGGCACGGTCAGGGCCACCGCCAGAGCGGCCGCAATTGCAGGCGAAAGGCGCATCAAACTCAGAAGTTCGGGGCCAAATTCAGTGCGGGTCCGTGCCCAACCTAACCGAAGTGGTACGCACATGTGGCCTGACTGGGGACAGGTTCGGCGCGATCGGTGAGTGCGACGCCGGTGGCGGAGCGGTCGGGCGCCGTTGATAGCCTCGGGCCGGTGAGCGACGCCGCCGCTCTGAAGCACCTCTCGAGCGGGAAGGTGCGCGACATCTACGCCGTGGGCGAGGATCGCCTGCTGCTGGTCGCCTCCGACCGCATCTCCACCTACGACGTGGTTCATCCCACGCCGATTCCCGACAAGGGCAAGGTGCTCACCGGCCTCACCGCCTTCTGGCTCGCGCGGACGAGCCTGGTCTGCCCCAACCACCTCGTCTCCCTCACCGACGTGCCCGACGAGATGCGCGGACGCGCCATGCTGGTCGAGCGGCTGGAGATGGTGCCGGTGGAGTGCGTGGTGCGGGGCTACATCACCGGGTCGGGCTGGAAGGACTACCAGGCCAACGGGGCCATCTGCGGCATCGAGCTGCCGGCCGGGCTCGAGGAGTCCGAGCAGCTTCCCGAGCCGATCTTCACCCCCGCCACCAAGGCCGAGGTGGGCGACCACGACGAGAACGTGGACTTCGACCGCGCGGCCGAGATCGTCGGTGACCGCGCGCTGCTGGAGGAGCTGCGGCGGCTGAGCATCGGGCTGTACGAGCTCGGCGCCGCGCACGCACGCGAGCGCGGGATCATCCTCGCCGACACCAAGTTCGAGTTCGGCCGGCGACCCGACGGCACGATCGTCCTGGGCGACGAGGTGCTCACGCCCGACTCCTCGCGCTTCTGGCCGGCCGACGGCTACGAGCCGGGCCACGGCCAGCCCAGCTTCGACAAGCAGTACGTACGCGATTGGGCCTCCGGCTCGGGCTGGGACCGCTCGCCGCCCGCCCCGGCGCTGCCCGACGACGTGGTCGAGGGCACCCGCGAACGGTACGCGGAGGCCTACGAGCGCATCACCGGCGAGCCCTTCTCGACCTGGCTGGAGAGCACGCGGTCTTGAGGGCCCGTGTGTTGATTAGGCCGAAGGAGGGCATTCTCGATCCACAGGGTCAGGCGGTGGAGCGAGCGCTTCCCGCACTCGGGTTCGAGGGAGTCGCGAACGTGCACGTGGGGCGATTGATCGAGTTGGACGTGGAGGACGGTTCGCAAGTTCCCGCAATGTGCGAGCGGCTTCTGGCCAACCCACTGATCGAGGACTACGAGGTGATAGAGGTCCCGGGCGTATGAAGTTCGGCGTGGTCCGCTTTCCGGGCTCCTGCGACGAGGTCGACGCTCTGCACGCCTGCCGGCGCTTTGGCGACGCCGAGCTGCTGTGGCACGGAGACAACGACCTCAGCGGCATCGACGCCGTGGTGGTGCCCGGTGGCTTCTCCTACGGCGACTACCTGCGCGCGGGGGCGATCGCCCGCTTCTCTCCGATGATGGAGGCGGTGATCGAATTCGCGGGCGACGGCCGGCCGGTGTTCGGCATCTGCAACGGGTTCCAGGTGCTGTGCGAGACGGGCCTGCTTCCAGGCGCTCTCCTGCCCAACGACTCGCTGCGCTTCGTCTGCCGCCAGGTGGAGGTGGTGGTGGAGACCACGGACACCCCGTTCACGCGCGGGTGCGAGAAGGGTGAGCTGCTGTCGGTGCCGGTCAAGCACACCACCGGACGCTACTTCGCTCCTCCGGGCTCGCTGCCCGAAGATCAGATCGTCCTTCGCTATGCGCCGGGCCAGAACCCCAACGGCACGATGGACGACATCGCGGGCGTGTGCAACGCGACCCGCAACGTGATGGGGCTGATGCCCCATCCGGAGCACGCGGTCGACCCGCTCACGGGCTCGGCCGACGGCGGGAGGCTGTTCGAGTCGCTCGCGATGGTCCCTGCGTGAGCTCGGCCCCCTCAGCTCCACATCGTGAGCTGGGGCTGACGGACTCGGAGTACGAGGGAATCTGCGAGCGCCTGGGCCGCGAGCCCAACGTGCTCGAGCTGGCCGTGTTCTCGCTGATGTGGTCGGAGCACTGCGCCTACAAGCACTCCAAGAAGCTGCTGCGACTACTGCCCACCGAGGGACCGCACCTCCTGATGGGACCGGGCGAGAACGCCGGCGTCGTCGACGTGGGCGACGGCCTGGCGGTGGCCTTCAAGGTCGAGTCCCACAACCACCCCAGCGCGGTCGAGCCCTTCCAGGGCGCAGCCACGGGCGTGGGGGGCATCCTGCGCGACATCTTCGCTGTGGGCGCCCGCCCCATCGCCGTGCTCGACTCCCTGCGCTTCGGCGAGCTCGACTCGCCCCGGTCGCGCTACCTGTTCGACTACGCGGTCAAGGGCATCGGCCATTACGGCAACTCGATCGGCGTGCCCACCGTGGGGGGCGAGGTGCTCTTCGAGCCGGCCTACGAGCACAACTGTCTCGTCAACGCGATGTGCGTGGGCCTCGCCGGCCGGGACTCCCTCATCCGCAGCGCCGCCGCCGGGGTCGGCAACTCGCTCGTGCTGCTGGGCGCGCGCACGGGCCGCGACGGGATCGGAGGAGCCTCGGTGCTGGCCAGCGCCGAGTTGTCGGACGAGGACGAGTGGAAGCGGCCGAGCGTGCAGATCGGCGATCCGTTCGAGGAGTCGAAGCTCGTGGAGTGCTGTCTCGAACTGCTGGAGCTCGGCCTGCTGCGCTCGCTGCAGGACCTGGGGGCCGCCGGACTCTCGTCGAGCTCCTCCGAGATGGCCTCCAAGGGCGAGGTCGGCCTGGAGATCGACGTGGCCCGCGTCCCCCTGCGCGAGGACGACATGGAGCCGTTCGAGATCATGGTCTCGGAGTCCCAGGAGCGCATGCTGTGCGTGGTCGAGCCGGAGCAGCTCGACTCGGTGCTGGCTCTCTGCGAGCGCTGGGAGGTGCGTGCCACGCCGATCGGCGTGGTCACCGACACCCGCCGGCTGCAGGTGTTCGAGGGCGAGGAGCTGGTGGGCGACATGCCGGTCGAGGCGCTGGTGGACGACGTCCCGCTGTACGACCTGGAGCCCGAGCCTCCGGCGCGGCCGCTCTACCCCGACCCGCCCGTCCGGCTCGGCGAGGGCGCGGGGGCCGAGGAGATCCTGCTGATCCTGCTGGGCTCACCCAACATCGCCTCCAAGCGCTTCGTGTTCGAGCAGTACGACTCGATCGTCGGCTCTCGCACCGTCCGCCGGCCGCAGGCCGCCGACGCCGCGGTGCTCACCCTGGCGCCCGACGGCGGCCGCGGGGCACTGGCGGTGTCGATCGACGGCAACGGCCGGCGCGTGGCCATCGACCCCTACGCCGGCGCCGTGGAGGCCGTGCTCGAGAGCGCCCGCAACCTGGCCTGCGTGGGCGCCGAGCCGCTCGGACTCACCAACTGCCTCAACTTCGGCAACCCCGAGAAGCCGCACGTGGCCTGGCAGCTCACCCGGGCGGTCGAGGGGCTCCGCGACGCGTGCCTGGCGCTCGGGGTGCCGGTGGTGGGAGGCAACGTCTCCCTGTACAACGAGGGCGGGGGCGGGCCGATCTACCCCACGCCGATCGTCGGGATGGTGGGCAAGCTGCCCGACCCGTCGGTCGTTCCCGGCATCGGCTTCGCCGAGCCGGGCCACGTGGTGGCGCTGGTCGGCCCGTTCGCCCCCGCGGTCGAGGGCAGCGAGCTCCACAAGCTGCGAGGCGGACAGGGCGCGGAGCTGCCCACCGTGGACCTGGTCGAGCAGGCGCAGGCGCTCGAGGCGCTGCGCGCCGCAGCACGCGGGGGAGGGCTGGCCACGGTGCACGACATCTCCGAGGGAGGCCTGGCCTGCGCACTGGCCGAGTGCGCGATCGCGGGTGACCTGGGCGCCCGGGTGGAGCTGCCCGACGGCGTGGATCCCGAGGCCTTCCTGTTCGGCGAGGCTCCGGGGGGCACGCTGGTGGCCGGCCCGGCGGCTGCCGTGGACGCCATCGCGGGCGCCGTCCGGCTCGGCGAGACCGGCGGCGACACGCTCGAGCTCGAGGGCCGGCTGTCGGTCCCGGTCGGTCGCTTGCGCGAGGTGTGGGAAGACGCGATACCGCGTCTGCTGAGCTAGATGGCTGGCCGTTGCTGTACAGGACCAACCTCGCGTTGAACGCAGCCTGGAGCTGGCCCCAGTCAAGGCACCCCGGGGCGACGGGGGGCACTGGTACCCTCAGCCGGGGCAGGGTTCTCACCGCCGGAAGTCCCGGAGGACCCGCTCGCATCTCATGAAAACAGAGCTCGACCATCGCGACGGGCCTCGCGACGAGTGCGGCGTCTTTGGCGTATATGCGCCGGAGAACGACGTCGCCCGGCTGGCCTACTTCGCCCTCTTCGCCCTTCAGCACCGCGGCCAGGAATCCGCGGGCATCGCGGTCTGCCAGGACCGCCAGATCATGACCCTTCGCGATGTGGGACTGGTCTCCCAGGTGTTCGACGAGGAGAAGCTGCGCGCCCTGCAGGGTGAGCTCGCGGTCGGCCACGTGCGCTACTCCACCACCGGGTCCTCGGCCTGGGAGAACGCTCAGCCGGTGTACCGCTCGGACCGCCGACAGGTGGCGCTCGCCCACAACGGCAACCTCATCAACGCGGTCGAGCTCCACGCGGAGCTCACCGAGCGCGGGGTCAGCTTCCGCGGCACCTCGGACTCGGAGATCATCGCCGCTCTGCTGTCGACCCACGAGGCCGATCGCATCGAGGACGCCCTCGCCGACGTCATGCCCCGCCTGGAAGGCGCCTTCTCCACCGTGGTCATGACGAAAGAGTCGGTGGTGGCCTTCCGCGACCCGGCCGGCCTGCGGCCGTTGTCGCTGGGCATGATCGGTAGTCGGTACTGCGTTGCTTCGGAGAGCTGCGCCTTCGACATCATCGGGGCGGAGCTGCTGCGCGAGATCCAGCCCGGCGAGATGGTGTCACTGAGCGAGCGGGGGATCGAGACCAAGCTGCTCGTGGAATCCGAACGTCGTGCCTTCTGCGTGTTCGAGCACATCTACTTCGCGCGCCCGGACTCGATTCTCGAGGGCAACCGCACCCAGGTGTCACGACGCAAGATGGGGGAGATCCTCTGGCGCGAGGCCCCGGTCGAGGCGGATGTGGTGATAGCGGTCCCTGACTCGGGCAACCCCGCGGCGGCGGGCTACTCGAAGGCTTCGGGCATCCCGCGCGACGACGGCCTGATCAAGAACCGCTACGTGGCCCGCACGTTCATCCAGCCGGGCCAGGAGCTGCGTCGCCACGGCCTGCGCATGAAGTTCAACCCTCTGCGCGAGGTCGTGGAGGGCAAGCGCCTGGTGGTGGTGGACGACTCGATCGTGCGCGGCAACACCACCCGCCAGATCGTGCAGATGCTGCGGGACGCCGGGGCTGCCGAGATCCACATGCGCATCTCGGCGCCGCCGATCCGCTACCCCTGCCACTACGGGATCGACATGTCGACCACCCAGGAGATGGTGGCCCACGGGCGGACCCCCGACGAGGTGGCCGAGGAGCTGGGCTGCGACTCGCTGCAGTACCTCTCGCTCGACGGCGTGTACGAGGCGATCCGCTCCACGCGCGAGACCCACTGCGACGCCTGCTTCTCGGGCGAGTATCCGCTCGAGCGCACCGAGGCGGCGAACGGCAAGTTCGCCCTCGAGGAGCTCGCCGTGCTCCCCAGCCGCTGACCCGCACGCCGGCGAGACGTCCGCTCTCACACACAGGTGTGACGGGCGCGCGACGAGTTCGTCACAAGTGGCGCCTCCCGCCGCGGCCGGCGCTACTGTGGCCCTCCCGTCATGGAGCTCACCACCGCCCTTCGCGAGCATTTCGGCTTCCCGGGCTTTCGCCCCGGACAGCGCGAGGCGTGCGAGGCAGCGCTCGCCGGTCGCGACGTGATGGTGGTTATGCCCACGGGCTCGGGCAAGTCGCTCTGCTACCAGCTTCCGGCGCTGCTGAGGGACGACCTGACCGTGGTGGTGTCGCCGCTGGTGGCGCTGATGCAGGATCAGGTGGACGCGCTGCGCGCACGCGGCCTGGGTGACCTGGTGGCGCTCGTCAACGCCCAGCAGGACGCCGCTCGCAACGCCGAGGTCCTCGAGCGCGCCGCCTCGGGCCGGCTGCGGCTGCTCTACGTGGCGCCCGAGCGCTTCGCCGCACCCGGCTTTCTCGACCGCATGCGATCGCAGGTCCGCGTCGGGCTGTTCGTGGTGGACGAGGCCCACTGCGTCTCGCAGTGGGGCCACGACTTCCGGCCGGACTACTTCCGCCTGGCCGACGCCGCCCGCGCGCTCGGCGCCGACGCTCTGGTGGCGTCCACGGCCACGGCCACGCCGCGAGTGGCCGCCGACGTGGTCCGGCGCCTCGGCCTGCGCGATCCGCTGCAGGTGGCCACCGGGTTCGACCGCCCCAACATCAGCTTCGCGGTGGCGCGCCCAGGCGGGCACGAGAAGCCGGGTTTGATCGCCGAGGCGCTGCGGGCGGAGGACGCCCTGCCGGCGATCGTCTACGCCGGCACGCGGGCGGGCTCCGAGGAGCTCGCCCGGCAGCTCACGGCGGCGCTGGGTGAGCCCGCTGCGGCCTACCACGCCGGGCTCCAGCGTGAGCGGCGGGCCGACGTGCAGCGCCGTTTCCTCGTCGACGACATACGGATCATCTGCGCCACCAACGCGTTCGGGATGGGCGTCGACAAGCCCAACGTTCGTACCGTGCTGCATTCGAGCGTTCCCTCTTCGCTCGAGGCCTACTACCAGGAGGCCGGTCGCGCAGGGCGCGATGGCCTGCCGGCGCGGGCGGTGCTGCTGGCGGAGAACCGCGACAGGGCTCTGCACGTGCACTTCATCAAGCGCGAGGAGATCGATCCGGACCTGCCCGGCTGGCTGGCCGATCGCATCGCGGCGAGCGCGGACGGCAACGGTCGCTACGCCCTCGACGCCTACGCGCTGGCCCGTGAGCTGCGCGGCGACGGGGAGCGCCTGCGCGCGCTGGTCGGCCACCTCACCCGGGCCGGCACGATCGCTCCCTCGCCCTCCGCGCCCGACCGGATCGCGGGGCGGGTGCTGGGGCGCTTCGACGCCCGCGCGGCCGCGCTGTGCCGCTCCTCGATCGAGGAGGCCGCACGTGCCCGCTGGCGCCAGTACCGCGAGATCTGGGCCTACGTGGAGCAGGACAGCTGCCGGCGCGAGGCCATCCTCCGGCACTTCGGTGATCCGGCCGCGGCCGCGGGCGGAGCCTCCCAGCCCTGCTGCGACGTCTGCGATCCGGCCCTGCGCCCGGTGGCGCCACCGCCCGACCCGGTGGAGGTCGGCAACCTCGACGAAGCCATCATCGCCGTGGCCTCGAGCGCACGTCCCGCCGTGGGCCGGACCACCTGCGCGGAGATCCTTCACGGGTCTCGGTCGAAGAAGATCCAGCGCAACTCCTACGACGGGCTGCCCTCCTACGGGATCTCCTCGCATCTGCGGCGGGCCGACATTCTGGCGCGGGTCGACGAGCTGATCGGCGAGGGGCGGCTCCAGACCACGGGCGGTCCGTATCCGGTGCTGCGCGTGGCGGCGTGAGCTTTCGCGTCGCGGTCCTGATCTCGGGCGAGGGAACGAATCTCCAGGCACTGATCGACCAGGTTCACGGTCGAGACGGAATCGAGATCGTGGCCGTGGCGTCCAGCACCGAGGATGCACCCGGGCTGATCCGGGCTGAGCGGGCCGGCGTAGACACAGGTGTGTTCGCAATAGCCGAGCACGCCGATCGCGGCGCTCGCGACGTCGCCATGGCCGACTGGCTCGACGAGCACGATGCTCGCCTGATCGTCCTGGCCGGCTTCATGGAGCTGCTGACCCCTGAGTTCGTCGCCCGCTTCCGCGGGCGCATGATCAACGTGCATCCCGCTCTGCTTCCGGCCTTCCCCGGCCTCAGGGCGATCGAGCAGGCGCTCGACTACGGCGTTCGGGTCACCGGGGTGACCGTGCACTTCGTGGACGAGGGCACCGACAGTGGTCCAGTGCTCTTGCAGGAGGCCTTCACTCTTCCTTACCATCGTGATGACATCTCCGCTATTGAGCAGGGCATCCACGAGATCGAGCACCGGCTGTTGCCGGAAGCGGTGCGGCTGATCGCTCGAGGAGTGGTGCGAGCGGACGACAAGAATCCCCGGCGGGTGGACATAGATGTCTCAAACTGAGCCACATGGCATGGACGTCACGGCTCCCGGTGAGGTGCGCATACGGCGTGCCCTGCTGAGCGTGTCCGACAAGCGCGGGCTGGTGGAGTTCGCCCGCGGGCTGGCCGAACTCGGGGTGGAGATCGTGTCCACCGGCGGCACGGCGAGCGCACTGGTGGAGGAGGGTCTCGAGGTCCGCGCCATCGACGACTACACCGGGTTCCCCGAGATCCTCGACGGCCGCGTCAAGACACTCAACCCGCGCATCTACGCCGGGCTTCTCGCCGTGCGGCGCGAGCGCCGCCACGTCGACACGCTCAACTCCCTCGACATCGAGCCCATCGATCTGGTGTGCGTGAACCTCTACCCGTTCGAGCGCGTGGCCGCCCGTCGCGGGGTTGAGGACGCCGAGGTGATCGAGAACATCGACATCGGGGGGCCGACCCTGATCCGCGCGTCCGCGAAGAATCACGATTACGCCGGGGTGGTGGTCTCGCCCGAGAGCTACGACGCCGTGCTCGAGGAGCTGCGCGAGAGCGACGGGCGGCTGTCGCAGCGCACCCGGCAGAGCCTGGCGCTGGAGGCCTTCGCCTACACCGCGCGCTACGACTCCGCCATCTCGCGCTGGTTCGCCGAGCGCGAGGAGGACTTCCCCGCTCAGTACAGCCGGGCCTACGAGAAGGTCCTCGATCTCCCCTACGGAGAGAACCCGCACCAGCGGGCCGCCTACTACGCCGAGGTCGGCGTGCGCTCGGACCTGCTGTCGATGGTGTCGAAGCTGCACGGGCGGGAGCTGTCGTTCAACAACCTGCTCGACCTGGACTCGGGACGGCGCCTGGTGGAGGACTTCGAGCTGCCCGCGGCCGCGATCGTCAAGCACAACAACCCGTGCGGCGCCGCGGTGGGCACCAGCGTCACGGACGCCTTCGACAAGGCGCTGGCCACCGACCCCAAGAGCGCGTTCGGCGGCGTGTTCTGCTTCAACCGGATCGTCAACACGCAGTTGGCCGAGAAGCTGTCGGCGATGTTCGTGGAGCTGGTCTTCGCGCCCGGCTACGAGGCCGACGCGCTCGGCATCCTCGAACGCAAGCCCAACGTTCGCATCCTCCACAACCAGGAGCGCCGGCGACCCTCGATCAACGAGCACGACGTGAAGCGGGTGCGCGGCGGGATCCTCGTGCAGGATCGCGACACGGGGCTCGAAGTGCGCGAGGAGATGACCGTGGCCACCGAGCGCAAGCCGAGCGAGGAGGAATGGGGAGAGCTCCTCTTCGCCCTGCGCGTGTGCAAGCACGTGCGCTCGAACGCGATCGTGCTGACCCGTGGCCTGGCCACAGTGGGCGTCGGCGCGGGACAGATGAGCAGGGTGGATTCGGTGAGGATCGCCATCGACAAGGCCGGCGCCGCGGAGCTGTCGCTACAGGGCGCGGCCATGGCCTCCGACGCGTTCTTCCCCTTCGCCGACGGTCCGCAGGCGGCCATCGACGCGGGCATCACCGCGATCATCCAGCCGGGCGGCTCACAGCGCGACGACGAGGTCGTGGCCGCCTGCAACGCCGCCGGGGTCGCGATGGCGTTCTGCGCGCGGCGCCACTTCCGCCACTGAGCAAGCACTTCGACGTCTGTCGAACGGTCGCTAGAGTTGGCGCCGAAGGCTTCCTTATGAGAGAGCCCCACCATCCAGCTCGCGACGAGATCGAGCTCGCCGCCGTGCTTCACGCCCTGAGCGATCCGGCACGCCTCGAGATCGTGCGCCAGCTCGCCATCGGCGACGAGTGCACCTGCGGGACCTTCGAGCTCGGCCTGTCGAAGGCCACGCTCTCGCATCACTTCCGCGTGCTGCGCGAGGCCGGCGTGGTGCGCACGCGGCCAGAGGGCCGCAAGCGAATGCTCTCGCTACGCCAGGAGGAGCTCGACCAGCGCTTCCCGGGCGTGCTCGAGGCGATCGTCTCCGCGAGCGAGGCTCGCCCCGCCGTGCCCGCGCGCGCACCCAGCGCCGCCTGAGCGGGCCGCCGGGTACTCAGATGGGCCGCGTCGGACTCGAACCGACAACCTCGGGATTAACCTGCCGCACCGGCTCTCACCGGCCACGGCCGAGGCCGTGTTGCGGTCTGGACCATCTCTTCGCCCTCGACTCGACGTTAGGGCGGGCAGCGTATGGCCTCTGAGGGCTCTCCCCCGCAGGGGGTTGCCTGCTGATAGCCCAATCCTGAGGATTGTCACGCTTTGGTACCTCAGGCTCTAAGGGTGTCCCAGCACACAGCTGCCGACGAACTAGAGGTCTCCCTGCTAGCGCTCCTTTTGTGTTGAAGTCCCTCGCTCTGCCAATTGAGCTAGCGGCCCACGGCTGAGTCTAGCCCGCGCCGGAGTCACCGGACTCGGCGTCGTCGGGCTGCAGCCAGGTCTGCAGGCGCTCCTTTCGTCCCACGAGCACCGCCCGCGTGATGGCTTCCGTGCCGAAGCGGTCGCGCACGTCGTCGATGGTGGTGTCGAGCGTGCGGCCACGCTGGCCGCCGATCGGCAGCGCCAGCTGGACGCCGTCGTCGTCCTCGAGATTGGTGAGCGACAGGCCGACCAGCGTGATCCCGTCGCGTTCGATCGTCGGCATGGCGCCGCGCAGCAGCGAACGCGCGGTGGCGAGGATGTCCTCGGTCCGGTTGGTGGCCTCGAGCATCGTCTGGGAGCGAGTGGCCCGGCGCGTGTAGTCCCGGAAGCGCAGGCGCAGTACCACCGTCCGGCAGAGGAAGTCCTTGGCCCGCAGCCGGCGGCCCAGCCGGTCGGCCAGCGCCACCACCATCGTGTCGAGGCTCTCGGGAGTGACGGGTATGCGGCCGAAGGCCCGCTGCGATCCGATCGAGCGTCGCCGGCGCGCCGGTGCGCACCCGCCGCGGGTCGCGGTTGTTGGCCAGCGCGTGCACCTGTCTCCCGGAGGCGCGTCCGAGCATCGCGACGAGGTCTGGTTCACGCAGAGCGGCCACCTGTCCCACCGTCTCGAGGCCGTGGGCGTGCAGCTTGCGCGCCGTGGCCTCGCCCACGCCCCAGAGCCGCTCCACCGGCAGGGGATGGAGGAACGCCACCTCTTTGTCGGGGTCGACCACCAGCAACCCGTCCGGCTTGGCCGCCGCGCTGGCCACCTTCGCCAGGTGCTTGGTGCGGGCCACCCCGACGGTCACCGGCAGGCCCACCTGATCGCGGACTTCGCGACGCAGCCGCGCGGCGATCTCCCGCGGTGTGCCGGAGATGCGCTCCAGTCCACGCACGTCGAGGAACGCCTCGTCGATGGAGAGGGCCTCCACCAGCGGCGAGGTCTCACGGAACACCGCCAGCACCGCCCGGCTGGCCTCGACGTACGCGTCCCAGTGGGGCTCGACGACCACCGCGTCGGGACACAGGCGCCGCGCCCGGGCACCGCCCATTGCCGACTGAACCCCGTGCGCCTTGGCCTCGTAGCTCGCCGCCAGCACCACCCCGCCGCCGACGATGACGGGGCGCCCGCGCAGGCTCGGATCGTCCCGCTGCTCGACCGAGGCGAAGAACGAGTCGATGTCCGCGTGGAGGATGGTGGCCTGCGCAGCCATCGAACATACGTTCGCATCCGATCCGGCGGAACGCACGATGACGTGCAGGCCACCGGTGAGTAGGGGCGACGGGATTCGAACCCGCGATCCCCGGCGTGAAAGGCCGGTGTCCTGAACCGCTAGACCACGCCCCCTTGGCCAGGCAAGTGTACGACGACCCCTAGACCGGCTCCTCCATCGCGTCCGGGTCGTAGGTGGCGTTCGAGGCCGCGAACACCAGCAGGGCCACGATCATTCCCGCGATGTGGCTGGCGGCCAGGAGCACGATGAGGCCGCACACCCCTGCGGCCACCGCCGAGAAGAGCACGTAGGCCAGCGGCACGGACAGGATGCGCGCGGTGCCGGCCGAGCAGACCAGCCAGGCCAGCGGCCCGACGATGAAGCCGTAGTCCTCGAAGAAATCGTCCCCGAGAGGCAGTGCGATGAGGATCCCGAACAGCGCTCCGACGAGCAGCGCCTGCACGATCAGGGACTTCCAGAACAGCCGGGGATCCACGAAGGCGGATACTAGACTCGGCCTCGCGGGCGGTTAGCTCAGTTGGTAGAGCGCCTCCCTTACAAGGAGGAGGTCGCCTGTTCGAGCCAGGCACCGCCCATCTGCCCGTCCGCCTCGCACCGCTCCGCATAGCCCCGCAAACCGCATAGACAAGCGCCGTCTATCGCATCTGGGACGAAGCAACAGCGCTTGTCCCGCGCCGCGACGACATTCGCGCCTATGGCGGCGCGCTCTCGCCGCCGCGGACGCGGGCGAGCGCGGCGAGGAGCGCGATGCAGGCTACGACCGCCGCCGCTCCGGCAGCCGTGATCGCCGGCGATCGCGCCACGTCGGCTTGGGCGGCGACGACCACGAGGGCGCTTGGCGGGATCGCGGCTGCACTGACGGCGAGGATGGCGAAAAGCCGCGGCGTGAAGACGCCCGCCTGAACCCGGAGCCGGACACGCTCGTCGAGCGACCAGTACGCGAACTCGGCGATAAGCAGCAGAGCGCTGGCATAGATGGGCGTGGCGATGGCCCGCTCGCCATCGGGGATCGCATGGATCGCTCCCAAGAGGACCAGCGCGAACGGGATCGGCGCGGAGCGCGCGGCGGCGAGGGCGAGCGACAACAGTAGGGTCGCCGCCGCAGCGCCGGCCAACACCACCGACGCGTTCTCGGTGTCGAGCGCCGACGTGACGCCGAGCGCGGCGGCGAGCGCCAGTGCGCCAGCGGCGGTCGCTATGGCCGCGGAGCGGGTCGTGCGCGACGCCGAAATGTCATCACCTCCTCGATCGCGAGCTCGACGCTGGTGTGCGGGAACTCCCAGCGCGCGACGGGAACGCCGAGTGTCTCGAAGCGTGCTCGCAGGGTCTCGCGCTGAAGGCGCCAGAGGCGGAGAGGCAGCCGCTGGGCGGCCTCGTCGGCCGGCGTGTGTGCCAGCGGTGAGATCTCGACCACGGCGAGGTCGTAGCCGCGTGCGCGAAGGCCTAGTAAGGCGCCAATTCCGCGCGCATCAAGCAGCGGGGTCAGCGCGACCACGAGCGCCCTGGCCGGGAGCAGGCGGCGCGGGAGGTGCGTGACGTCCTTCCATGCATAACTAAGCCGGACGTCGCTGGCGATGAGCGCATCGACGATGCGATAGAGCTGCCTGGTGCCGGCGCTCCCTGTCAGCCAATCCAGCGTGCCACCGAAGCTCACGAGTGCGACGCGATCGCGCCGCGCGAGGTAGGACGAGGCGAGTGCAGCGGCGGCGTGCACCGCGGCGTCGAGCGTGCCCTCCTCGGCGTGCTCGGCCTCGGCGAACGTGTCGAGGAACAGGACGACCTCGGTGCTTTGCTCCGGATGCTGCACGTTTACGTACGGGACGCGTCGCCGTGATGTCGCGCGCCAGTTGATCCGCCGTACACGGTCGCCGGGCGCGAGCGGCCGAAGATCGGCGAACTCGATGCCCTCGCCCCGCTCGCGGGAGACCTGGCTGCCCAGGACCGGCCGGGTCTGGAGCGGAGCAATGAGCCTGCGCAGCCGGCCGACACTGGGGTAGGCGCGCAGCTCGCTCGACCCCCCGAGCGGACGCTCGAGAGCGGACGCACCGAGCCGATCGCGGGCGCGGACCACGGCGGGCCCCGCGCCGTGCACGCCCCAGCGCCCCACGGCCAGCTCGAAGCGGACCTCACGCCGCTCGCCGCGGGGGAGCCAGAACGCGATCGGAACGGGGTCAGTGTGCACCCGCGCCGTCGTCGGCAGATGCAACTCCACGCGCGCCGCGCAACCGGTGGCCCGGACCGTCACGGTCGCCCCTACCTGCTCTCCCTCGAGTGCGCGCTCGCGCTCGAGTCGCAGCACGCCGTCGAGGGCAAGTGGCGCCGCTCCGACCAGCCCGACGGCAACGAGCAACACGAACGGCGTCGCGAGAGCGGCGAGCTCGGGACGGCCGGCGGCGAGCGCTGCGACGAGCGCTACCGCGGCGAGCGCCGCATAAGTTTGCAGCCGCGGCGAAGCCGCGAGCGTCATCGCGTCTCGTCAGGGACGCGAACGGGCGGGACGGGGCAGCTGTCGACACAGTCGCGCACCACGTCCTCGGCGTTGACGCGCTGGATCCACAGCTCGGGGCGCAGCGTGATTCGGTGTGCGAGCGCAGGCACGGCGATCCGCTTTACGTCGTCGGGGGTGACGAAGTCGCGTCCGTCCAGCCCGGCCTTCGCCCGCGCCAGCTTGAGCACGGCCAGGGTGCCGCGGGGACTCGCGCCGACCTGGACCTGGGCGCTCTCGCGCGTGGCGGTCACGAGGTCAACCGCGTAATCGAGGATACCGGCGTCCGCGTGCACCCGCTCGACCGCGCGCTGCATTGCCAGCAGCTCCTCGCGGTCGACGACAGTGTCGAGCTCAACCTCGTCCTGGCCGCGCTTCAGCCGCCGCGCGAGCAACTCGAGCTCCGCCGTACGGTCGGGGTACCCGACGCGAATTCGCAGCAGGAAGCGGTCCAGCTGCGCCTCAGGAAGCGGATAGGTTCCCTCATACTCGATCGGGTTCTGCGTGGCGAGCACCAGGAACGGGCGCTCGAGCGAGCGGGTGCCGTCCTCGCTGGTGACCTGGCGCTCCTGCATCGCCTCCAGCAGCGCCGCCTGGGTCTTCGGCGGCGCGCGGTTGATCTCATCGCCGAGCAGGACGTGCGTGAAGATCGGGCCGGGCTGGAAGCGCAGCTCCCCCGTCCGCTGATCGTAGATCGCCGAGCCCGTCACGTCGGACGGCATCAGGTCCGGCGTGAACTGCACACGGGCAAAGCGAAGACCGGTGACCGCCGCGAAGGACCGCGCCATCAACGTCTTGGCAAGACCCGGATTGTCCTCGATCAGCACATGCCCATCGGCCAGCAGGCCGAGCAACACGAGCTCGAGCACATCGCGTTTGCCGACGACCGCACGCTCCACCTCGTCGAGGATGCGGCCGCCCCGCTCGTCCAGCTCGGCGTGATCCCCTGTGCGCGCGCTCACAGCGCCTCCAGCGCGTCCAGGATCTCCTCGAGGTCGCGCGGCGCGACACCCGGGCTGTGACGGCCCGGCGGAAGCGGGCGGTCGGGACGCAAGAGCTCCCACGCCTTGGGCCCCAGCAGCCGCCGCGCGTCGGCGGCGTCACGATCCAGGCGCAGCCCCCGCCGCGCCAGGCGCGTCTCGGCGATCTCCACCAGCACCGGTCGCAGGCGCGTGTACGCGTCCAGACCGTTCGCCCCCGACCACTCGACAATGCGCTCGAGCCGCACCAGCTGAGCCGGCCACACCTGCGTCCTCACCGGTGGCCGCAACCCTGGCTCGAACACCGGGTGGCCCGCGGGCAGGCGAAGGGCGAGCGCGACGAGGCAGGCCACCGCTCCGATGCCGCCCACCACTATCAGGACTACCTCGGCGACCAGCCGCACAGCAGCCTAGACTTCCCTCGCCCGAGTGTCCAAAGCTCCAAGACGATAACCCCTACCGGGTCGTCGGTGGTAGGGCTCTCCCGGCGCAGGCCAGGTTATGCTCTCGGGGCGATGCAGGCCGTGCGCATTCGCACCGGTGCCGTCGCGCTCGCGCTGACGCTGCTGGTCTGCGTGGTCGCCATCGCTGGCCGCGAGCCGCCGCGGGGCACGCCCGGCGAACCGACCGAGACGCGTCCACAGCCCGCCGACGTCGTGGTGGCCCCGCCGGCGGAGTTCCCGGTTCCGGGCGCCCTGCCTCCGGAGGTGTTCGTCATCGAACCCGAGGAGGAGCCGGGACCGCCGTCGTGGCTGCTGTGGACGGTCGCGGCGAGCGCCCTGGCTGGGGTCCTCGCAGCGCTGGTGATGCTCGTCCGCAATCTGCGGTGGCGCGGCGGCCGGCGCCGTCGGCGGCGCGGTGGTCGGCCAACAGCGCCGGAGACGACCGTGGTTCAGGCGTCCAACGGGGGCACGGAGGACGACGCCGAGGCAGCGCGGCGCGCCGTCGACGCAGCGCTCGGTCCGCTGCGCCAACCCGCGGACCCCCGGGCGGCGGTGATCGAGGCGTATGCGCGCATGGAGCAGGTCCTCGCCGAACGAGAGCTCCGCCGACGATCGCCTGAGGCACCACGCGAGTACCTCCGGCGTGTGCTACGCGAGCAGGGCATGCCGGAGCGATCATTGACGACGCTGACGGGCTTGTTCGAGGAGGCGCGCTTCAGCCTGCACCCAATCCCCCAATCCGCGCCCGGCCGGGCGCTCAGCGAGCTCGAGAACGCCCGCGTTGCCATGGCCGGAAGGGACAAGCACAACTGACGAACCCGCACTCCGCCGTATGCCCAGCCCTAGAGCTGCCGTTGCATGGAAGGCAGGAACCGTGTAGCGACCGGGCGTCAGGCGAAGTGCGGTTAGCCGGTCGGGACGCAGTTCTCTCTCAACCGGCGAGGTCGGCGCACCGGATAACCGCTCCACCGCGCTCCCGATGCTCTCTCTCCATCTGCACCAGCGTCCTCTCGATCGCCGTCGGTTTGATGCTGCCGCTCTTGTCCTCATACGGCTTGTCGAGGAAGCGCACCAAGACCAGCCCCGAGACGACGATGATCGCCACTGCGGCGGCCATTGCTGCCTGCGTAACTGCGGCCTCGTCACGATCCGCGAAAAGGGCGACCGAGGCGATCACCACCACCGCGCCGATGATCAGGATCAACCAGACAACCGGGGGCACCAATCCTTCTGCTTCGCCGATCCGGCCCTGCCGTCCCTGCCGCCGCTCCTCGTTCAACGCGAACCAGTGTTCAAAGGCGGCGGCCTGTTTGGCGTCGTCGACCGGGACCTGTTCGGCGGACTCCTCCATCGCCGAGACCCTCGCGTCCACTACCGAACTCCCTCCGCCTTCCTGCATCGCGGGCCAGCCGTTCGAGATGACCTCGCGCGCATAGCAAATCGTCTGCCCCCGCAGCTCCGCGCGGGCCGCCGGGGCAAAGGGGCCGGCGGCGTGAAACATCGCGAGCGTGGCGGTCGCCTCCTCCTCGGCGTCGGCCTTGGCGCCGCCATAGCTCTCGAATGCGATAAAGAAGACGAATGCGACGATCACCATGTAGGCGGTGCCCGCCACCGTGTACACGGCACCACCCGGAATCGGATCATTGAAGAACGTTCCCGCCGGCGCGCGCCGGCGGACGACGAGCATGCCGGCTGCGCTCAGCGCAGCGACACCAAGGATGATTAACGCGGCACGCCAGGGTTCCATACCGACCTACTCCCGAACGCGGGCACTCTATCCCAGCCGCGGCCGACACGCTAGAGGTCGCATGCGTGACGTCGTCAGAGTGGGGGCTTACGCGGAGACGGAGGGGGGGGTGGAAGGAGGCGTCGGGGGCGCGAATCGGCAAGCGCGAGTTGACGGTTGGCGTTTGTGCCGTTCTCGTCGGCCGGCGGACTGGGCCCGCGGTGGGCGGATCACGCGCCGCCGGCCACTCAGGTGCCCATGGGAAGCGTCCAGTGGCCGCCCTCGTGCTCGAACGCCCTGGACGACGAAGGCACGATCCTGGTCCACGCCGGGGCCGACATCGCCAAGTCGCTGACCCGCCTGGTTCTCGTCGACGAAGCGGGATTCGCCGAGCGTCGACGAGAAGTTCAGGCTGGACGGCGCTGACGAGTAGCTCTTCTCGAAGCGTCTTGACCGCGATGCGCCTGAAGCGCGCTACCGGGGGCGTCCTCCGCCGGCCTCTGTTAAATTCGCGCCACGACCCCTGCCCGGGGCCGCGTGGGCTCGACGACGAAAGCCAAGGAGGTTCGGGGTGGGGGAGAAGTCAACACGCAAGCGGCGTTTCACGAGGCGCGGAGTATCGCTGGCCGCCACGCTCGCAACCGTGATGCTGGCTCTGCCGGCCTTCGCCCTGGCTCACCTCGAGCGGCCGTCGTACTGGCCGGACCCAAGCCCCGACAACTCCATTAGCCCGCCAGCCGGCGGCAAGGTGCCCAAGGCGCGCTCGCTGAAGTCGGCGGCCAGCGGGGCGGGACCGGGCGACGTGCTCGTCGTCTGCAAGGGCAATCGGGGCGCGCAGTCGCTGGCCCTCCTGCGCGCATCGGTGCGCAAGGCCCGCAAGGAGGGCTACCGCCTCCGTCCGAGCCAGCCGAAGATCAAGCTCTCGAAGCGCAAGGCGCAGCGGCTGCTCGCCATCAACGACGCCCTGGCCGCGCAGTGCGACTACCGCTCGGTCCAGAAGGCGGTTCTCGACGCGGGCAACAACAGCCGGATCCTGATCATGCCGGGCCACTACACCGAGCCGGGCTCGCGCAGGGCCCCGGAAAACGACCCGAAGTGCAACCCGAGCCTGCTCCAGGAGGACGCCAGCGGGGACCTCACGCCGAGCTACGAGTACCAGGTCACCTGCCCCAACGACCAGAACCTGATCTACGTGCAAGGGCGCGCGATCACGGGCGATCCGCCAGTGCCGCCGCGCTCGGACCGCAGAGGGATCCCGGCGCAGGAGCACGGCCAGTGCCTGCGGTGCAACCTGCAGATCGAGGGCACCGGGCCGAAGCCCGAGGACGTGATCATGGACGCCGGCACGGACTATCGGGGCAAGGGGCCGGGGGCGAAGCCGGGCGGCTACGCCAAGCACGTCGTCCTGCGAGTCGACCGCGCCGACGGTTTCGTCGGACGCAACTTCCTCGTGCGCGGCGCGCGGGAACACACCTTCTACAACGAGGAGGTCGACGGCATCCTGCTCGACCGGGTGAAGTTCTTCTGGGGCGCCGACTACGGCCACCTCTCCTTCACCTCGGACCACAGCCTCGTCCAGAACTGCGACGGGTTCGGCGCAGGCGACGCGGTGGTGTACCCGGGCGCCGCTCCCGAGACCGGCTCCCAGTCGACCGACTTCTATCCGGACGCCCCGCGCCCCAACACCGTCATCAGGAACTGCGACCTCCACGGCTCTGCACTCGGCTACTCGGGCTCGATGGGCAACGCCGTGCGCATCACGCGCAACCACATCTACGGCAACATGACCGGGATCTCGAGCGACACGCTCTCGGCCGCCGGTCATCCCGGCTTCCCCGCCGACAGCTCGGAGATCGACCACAATTACATCTACGCGAACAACCTCGACCTCTACACCGACCGTGCGCCCGTGGCCCCGCTGGTGGCAGTGCCGATCGGCACCGGGATCATCTACGCGGGCATGAACGATGCCCGCGTTCACCACAATTGGATCTTCGACAACTGGCGCGACGGGGCGATGCTGTTCGCCGTCCCGGACTCCCTCACCAACGGCGGCGGCGCCGAGGGCGACATCTTCCCCGGCATCTCGTGCCCGGGTGCGCCGGCCAACGGGCTGTCGACCTCGTGCGGCAACCGGTTCTTCCGCAACCGCGTCGGCAGAGAGCCGAAGGGCTTCCGCTATCCGGGTGCGGTCGACATGTTCGCCAACGCCCACACCCCTGGCGCGAGGCCGGAGAAGCCGAACGGCAATGACTTCTGGTGGGGTGAGTTGTTCCCGGCCAACACCGGGAACTGTTGGTTCGGGAACACCGGCCCAGACGGGGCCGCGGCCAGCGTGACCGGTCCGGGCAACGCCGGGCGTCTCCCGGGAAACCCGCCTCAGGTGCTGCCGTCGAACTGCGCCACCAGCGTCGGCAACAACAACGTTGCC
>CAWEGB010000013.1:0-20591 GCA_963808545.1 uncultured Thermoleophilaceae bacterium
AACAGCTCGGCCGCGCGGGCTCCGGAGCCCTCACCCACGCCGCCGACGATGCACGGCAGGGTCGCAATCTCCTCGAGGAAGTGGTTCTCGGCGATGCGCTCGGGCACGTGCGAGACGAACAGCTCCTCGCCGACCTTGAAGCCGCGACGCTGCTCGATGTAGCCGGCCACCCATTCGGTGGTGCCGGGAGCCACGGTTGAGCGGAGGATGATCGAGTGGCCCTCGCGCAGCACGGGCAGCAGGTCGTCGACCACGCCGCGGATCTGCGAGATGTCGATCTCGATGTGGCTGTAGGAGGGCGTGTGCAGCGTGAGCACGATGTGGTCGGCGCGGGCGGCCTCCTGCACGATTCGCGTCCGCTCGAAGCGTCCTTCCTCGAGAACCTGCTCGAGCAGCTCCTGGGTGCCCGTCTCGCGAAAGGGCATCCGGCCGGCGTCGAGACGGGCGAGGACGCTCTGCTCGCGCTCGATTCCGGTGACCTCGAGTCCGCGCCCGGCAAACGAGAGGGCGAGCGGCAGGCCCACCCGGCCCAGGCCGACCACGGCGACGCTCTGTGCCATCGCGCCGAGTCTACGCGGGCCGGCGGCGCCGCTCGGCCAGGTACTGGCGGGCGAAGCCGGCCACGAAGCGCGGGTTGGTGTACAGGTAGCGCGGCAGCAGCCGGCGCGGCTCCTGGGCGGTCCGGTAGACCCACTCCAGGCCGCGCTCCTGCATCCAGCGGGGCGCCATCGAGACGCGCCCTGCGTGGAAGTCGAAGGCGGCACCGACGCCGCACATCACCGGCACGTCGAGGCGATCGCGCATGTGGGCCATCCACTTCTCCTGCTTGGGCACGCCGATGCCCACCCAGAGCACGTCGGGCCGGGCCGCGTTGATCTCGGCCGCCACCTTGTCCTCCTCCTCGGCGGTCAGCGGCCGGAAGGGAGGGGAGTAGCCGCCCACGACCTTGATGCCGGGATGGCGGCGGCGCATCGACAGCGCGAGCTGCACGAGCGAGCCCTGGTCGCGGCCGCCGTACAGCCAGACGCGGTGACCGACCCGAGCGCAGCGGTCGCTGTAGCGCAGCATCAACTCGGGGCCGTAGACCCGGTCGGGCAGCCGCTCGCCGAGGAGGTTGGCCGCCCACACCACCGGCATGCCGTCGGGCACCACCAGCGTGGCGCCGCGCAGCGCGGCGAGCATCTCCGGATCGTCGCGGGCCTCCATGACCGCGTGAACGGGAGCGACGCAGACGTAGCCCCGCTCGCGGCCGGCCACGAGGCCGTCCATGACCTCCATCGTCCCCTCGTAGTCGATCACCGACACGGGTACGCCCAGCACCGGGCGAACGGGCGCTGCTGAGGTCACGACGGCAGGCGACTGAGCGCCTACGCCTGGCTGGGGGTGGGACTGGGTCATGGCGCGATGGGGAGCGTACTCACGTGGACGGGCAGCGACGGGCTCGCCGGAGGGTGGCGTATGTTGCAACCCGTGTCGTCTGCCGGGGTTGCGCCGTCCGAGAAGGGTGCGCCGGGGCCCGGCGAGGCTCGCCTGCTCGCCTCGGGGGCGCTCGCGCAAGGAATCGCCCAGGCCAGCGGCCTGCTGGCGCTGCTCGTGATCGTCACGGTGCTGGCCCGGCGGCTGAGCGTGGCGGAGCTGGGCGCCTACGGGCTGGTGGCCTCGCTGGCCGGGTATCTCCTGGTGCTGCGCAACAGCGTGGCCAGCTCGGCCGTGCGGGCGATGGCGAGCGCACTCGACCGCGACGAGCGCGGCCTCGTGTTCTCGGCTGCCGCTGCTCTCTACGTGCTGGTGGGCCTGGTCACCGGCCTGCTGGTGGCGGGTGCGGCGCTGGCCATCGGCTCGCTGCTCCTGGAGGGCTCGCTGCGCGCGGACGCCCGGGTGGGCGGAGCGGGGCTCGGTGTGGTCACCGGCCTCGGCATCGCGGTGTCGGTGAACCTCGACGCCCTGCGCGCCGACCGCCTGTTCGTGCGCGGAGCGGTCACCGAGATGGTCGCGGTGGGCCTCTACCTGGTGGTGATGCTGTCGCTGATCTTCGGCGGCGCCGACCTGGCCTGGGTGATCGCGGCCAGCGGGGCGATGCCCCTGCTCAGCGGAGTGCTGTCGGCGCTGGTCGCGCGCCGGGCCGGTCTGCCCGTCTCCTTCCGCGCAGCCGGCGTCACGCGCGAGCGCTCGATGCGAATCGTGCCCACGGCGGGCTGGCTGCTGGTGGTGGAGCTGTCCAACCTGGCCATGTACGCGTTCAGCCGGGTGATCCTCGGCGCCTACCGCTCGCCGGCCGCGGTGGGCCGGTACGAGGGACCCGTGCGGGCGCACAACCTCCTCTACTCGCTCTCCGGCGCGCTGGCTGTTCCGGTGGTGCCCACGGCCTCGCGTTACGTCGCGGGCGCCGAGCATCGCCGTCTGCGCCAGCTCGCCCTGCGCGGCACGCGCTACACGCTCGCCCTGTTCGTGCCGGTGTGCGTGACGCTCATGGCCTTGGCCGAGCCGATCCTCACGGTCTGGCTGGGGGATCGCTACGCCGGCGGCGCCTCGGCGCTGACCATCCTCGTCTCCTACTGGATCCTGATGGGCGGTCTGATCGTCACACCCGGCTTCCTGGTGGGCGTGGGGAGGGCGCGGCAGGCCGGCCTCGTGTTCGCCGGCACAGCGGTGTTCAACCTCGTTCTGACGCTGGTGCTCACGCCCGAGCTGGGGCTCGAGGGGCCGGCGCTGGGCACCGCGATCCCGTTCCTGTGCGCCTTCCCGCTGTTGCTTCGCGTGGGTCTGTCGGCCGCGCGGACGTCGGTGACCGAGCTGGCGCGGGTGGCCTGGCTGCCCGCCTACTCGCTCGGCGTCGCGCTGGCGGGCGTGCTGGCCGGATTGCGGGCGTTGCTCGAGCCGGACTCGCTGGCGGTCGTGGTTGTGCTGGCCGGACTCGGAGTGCTGGCCTACTGGGCGGCGTTCTACGCGTTCGTGATGTCGGGGCACGAACGCGAGCTCGTGCGCCGCATGGTCAGCCGTTCAGGTTGAGCTCGCGCAGCAGCGGCGCGCCGCGGTCGCGCTCGGAGGTCTGGTAGTCGATGCCCTCCGGCCAGTCGATGCCCACGTCGGGATCGTCGAAGCGAAAGCCGGCCTCCGCGGCCGGGTCGTAGAAGGCCGAGCAGCGATAGAGCACGTCGGCGGTCTCCGACAGCACGCAGAAGCCGTGGCCGAAGCCGTCGGGCACGTAGAGCTGGTGGTGCGCCACGTCGTCGAGCTCGAAGCCCTCCCAGCGTCCGAACTGAGGTGAGCCGGGCCTGATGTCCACGATCACGTCGAGGATCGATCCGTGAGCGCAGCGCACGAGCTTGGCCATGCCGGGCTGGAAGTGCATCCCCCGCAGCACGCCGTGGGCCGAGCGCGAGTGGTTGTCCTGGACCCACTCGTCGCTGAGCCCGGCCTCGCGCATCCGGGTGGCGCGAAACGTCTCCAGGAAGAAGCCCCGGGAGTCGCCGTGCACCGTGGGCTCGAGCAGCACGGGGCCCTCGAGACTTGTCTCCAAGCGGTTCATGCCGGCGCGAGGGTATCCACCTTGTCCGCGATCAGCTCCGCCAGCGCCAGCGACGACGTGGCCGCGGGCGAGGGCGCGTTGCGGACGTGAAGCGCGCGCTCGGTCTCCGAGAGCACGAAGTCGTCGACCAGGCCGCCGTCGCGGGCCACCGCCTGAGCGCGCACGCCGGCGAAGCCCTTCGTGAAATCGTCGGCCCGAATCTCTGGAACGTAGTCGGCGGCCGCGGCGGCAAACGCGCGCCGGCTGGCGGCGTGACGGATCTCGGTCAGTCCGGTGCGCCACCAGCGCGCGGCCATGCGCCACGTGCCCGGCCAGGTGAGCTCGCGGATGCCCTGTGGCCAGAGCAGAGCGCTGGGCCCGAGCGAGACCTGGCCGTCGATGTGGCTGGTGAGGTGGACGCCCAGGAAGGGGAGCGAGGGGTCCGGCACCGGATAGATCATGCCCATGACCAGATCGCGCTTGGCCGGCTTGAGGTACAGGTAGGCCCCGCGGAAGGGCACGATGCGGGGGTCGGGCGAGGCGCCGGAGGCCACGGCCAGACGGTCGGAGGCGCTGCCCGCGCAGAACACGGCGAAGCGGGCGGCGGTCTCGCCCCTTGTGTGGGTGAGCACCACGCGTTGGTGGCGCTGGGCCGAGCCGCTGACGGGACAGCCGGTGACGACTGGAGTGCCCCCCTTCTCGAGGTCGCTCGCCAGCGATCTCGCCACCGCCCCGAAATCGACGATGCCGGTCTCCGGCGAATGCAGCGCCGCGGCGCCCCGGGCGTGGGGTTCGACTTCGGGAATCTGGGCGCCGGTGAGGCGCCTGAGCCCCGGCACCTGGTTCTCGGTGCCGCGCCGCTCGAGCTCGTCGAGGCGCCCGAGCTCGCTCTCGTCACGGGCCACGATCAGCTTGCCGCAGCGCTCGAACGGGATGGCGTGCTCCTCGCAGTATTCGTACATCAGCCGCGCACCGGCTACGCACATCCGCGCCTTGAGCGAGCCGGGCGCGTAGTAGATGCCGGCGTGGATCACGCCGCTGTTGGCGCCGGTCTGGCCGCTGCCGACCTGGGGCGCCGCCTCGAGCACCGTCAGCTCGCGATCCGGCCGGCGCCGCTCGCAGCTCCCTGGCCACGGCGAGGCCGAGGATGCCGCCCCCCACGACGACCAGGTCCGACTCGGCAGGCGGCTGGGGCGGGCTCAACCCGCTTGCTTCTGGGGCACCCCGCTGGAGAGGAGCTCCAGGTCGGAGTCCACCATCAGGCGCACCATGTCCTCGAAGCTCGTCCGCGGCTCCCAGCCGAGCTGCGCGCGGGCCTTGGAGGGATCGCCGATCAGGTGCTCCACCTCCGCCGGGCGCAGGAAGCGGGGGTCGAGGCGCACGTGCTGGTCGGGATCGAGCCCAACGTGCTCGAATGCGATCTCCACCAGCCGGCGAACGCTGTTGGCCTTGCCCGTAGCGATCACGTAGTCCTCGGGCTGGTCGCGCTGGAGCATCAGCCACATGGCCTCGACGTAGTCCTTCGCGTAGCCCCAGTCGCGCTCGGCGTCGAGGTTGCCGAGGGCGAGCTCCTCGGCCAGCCCGAGCTTGATGGCGGCGGCGCCGTGGGTGACCTTGCGGGTGACGAACTCGAGCCCCCGGCGCTCGGAGTTGTGCACCACGACGCGGCCCACGCCGGCGCACAGGTGGCCGCTCTCGGTCTCCAGGTCGAAGACGAACTCCGAGTCCTCCACCGGCTCGCCGATGCGCATGATCTCCGCCGGGTCCTTGCGGAGGTGCGCGCCCTTGGCGCCCACCTGCACGGCCGCCAGGTTGAGCTGGTAGTAGGCGCGTCCGGCACGCTGCTCGACGTAGACCGAGGCCGGCTGGTCGAGCCAGTGGTACATCCAGCACAGTCCCTGGGCGAGAACGGCGCTGTTGGTCTTGACCGACATGCCCTTGCCGCGCTTGAGGCCGTCGCCGGCGTAGTAGCCGTTGAGGAAGGCCTCCCAGATCTCGGTGTCGGCGTTGAGCACGAGCGGGGGGACCTGCTTGTGGGCCGTGGGGGTGTAGAGCTGCTCGCGGAGCCAGGCGCGGGCGCCGGAAGACCCCGTGAGGTTCACCTTGCCAACGACCGCGTCGGGATCGAAGCCCGACCGGCCTTCCCACTCCTTCGCTCGCCCTAGGAAGAGCCGCGCCCAAAGTTGAGCAACCCGGCTACGAAGTAAAGGATCGTTGTTCGTGAAGCAGACCTTTGCGCCGGCCTTACGGTCGACCCAGCCGTCGGCCACCATCAGCCCGAGGAACTCCGCCATCTCCTCGCTGACCACGGTCCAGAGCGGGGGGTGCGGAAACTCGTCGCACAGGGCGACCCGGTCGCCCTCCTCCAGAGCATCGGCGCGAACCTCGTCACGGTCGGCGTCGAGCATCCGGTGGTGACCGGTGGCCTCGACGATTCCCCCCCGGGCCTGGATGCACAGCAGCCGGTGGTCGGGGTCGGAGTGGCGCCGGCGCGTCGCCGTGATGGCCCGGACGGGAGTCCAATCCTCCCCGTCCCACACCTCGAGGAGTCCCTCGGGCGCGAAGGTCTGAACGCTCGGCCCCTTGAGCCGCAGCGGAACCAGATCCGCCGGCGCGCGCACCGCCTGAACACCGTTCTCGCGCACCATGAGAGGTAGTTGCGCGTGCAAACATTCGTGGTTAAAAAGTATCCCTGAGCAGGCAAAAAGGTCATACGACTCGCGGTAGTTGACCGTGATGAAGTGCCCGTAGGTCTTGGCCACGCCGTACGGCGAGCGCGGATAGAACGGCGTCGTCTCGCGCTGCGGGACCTCGAGCACCTTGCCGAACATCTCGGAGGACGAGGCCTGGTAGAAGCGCGCGTCGGGCACCACCTCGCGCATGGCCTCGAGCATCCGCGTGACGCCCGTGGCGGTGAACTCCGTGGTGAGCACCGGCTGCGACCAGCTGGCCGCCACGAACGACATGGCGGCGAGGTTGTAGATCTCCCCCGGCTCGCACTCGCGCATCACGTCCACGAGGGAGCGCTGGTCGAGCAGGTCCCCGGTGTGGAGCGTGACCGAATCGCGGAAGCCGGCCAGCCGCTGGAACGTCTCGGTCGACGAGCGCCGCACCATGCCGTGGACCTCGTAGCCCTTCTCGAGCAGCAGCTCGGCCAGGTAGGAGCCGTCCTGGCCGGTGATTCCGGTGATGAGGGCGCGCTGTTGCGTCACGGCCCGCTCAGTCCCTGAGCGAGGCTTCCAGCTCGCGCTCCGCCGCACGCTCGGCGTCGGCCGGCTTGCCGCGACTGAGGCGCTCCTCGAGCAGGGCGAGTCGCTGCGCGAGCACCTTGGTCTGGTCGGACAGGCGCGACACGGCGAGCGAGAAGTGCAGCAGCAGCACCAGCACGAAGCCGAAGGCGATGAGGAACAGGGCGTTCGGCGGGTAGGCCACACCGAGCGTGCTGGCCACCTCTTCGAGAAGGCCTCGCCACACCGCCAGCGCGAGCAGCACCAGCGCGCTGAACAGCCACAGGAGCGCATAGCGCTCCAGGAGGCTGCGGCGGCGCACGAGCTCCAGCAGAATGAGGATCAGGCCGCCGGCGGCGACGATCGCGACGATCTGGATGCGAACGTCCATCAGATGCCGTGCTCCGCGGCCACCGGGGCCTTGTCGCCCGGTTCGATCGAGGTCCGCCGGCGCGCGAGACCGACGAAGACCGCCAGCAGCACCTTGACCATGTAGTAGGCGGACTTGCCCGTGCCGGTGATCGAGGAGACGCCGCCGCCGCGCAGGAACATGCGCACCGGCACCTCGCACATCCGCAGCCGGTGGGCGTGCACCATCAGCACGGCTTCGACCTCGGGGTAGTCGTGCGGATAGTCGCGGGCGAACACGCCGATCGCGCGCCGGTTGTAGAGGCGAAAGCCCGAGGTGGGGTCGCTGACCCGCTGCCGGAGGATGCGCGAGAGCAGGAACGAGAAGAGGTGGATGCCCGTGCGCCGGCTGATCGGGGCCGGGTACTTGTGGTCAGGGTCGTCGCTCATGAAGCGCGACCCGCAGACCATGTCCACGTTCTCGCTCGGACATCGCCCGCTCGAGCGTCGGGATCTCCGTGGGGTCGTGCTGGCCGTCCCCGTCGACCTGGACGAGGTAGTCGTAGCCGTCCCGCATGGCGAAGGTGAAGCCGGATTGCACCGTTCCGCCGATGCCCAGGTTGAACGGGTGCCGGACCACCCAGGCGCCGGCCGCCTCGGCCACGCGCGCGGTGGAGTCGGTGGAGCCGTCGTCCACCACCAGCACGTCGTAATCGGGCGCGTGCACGCGCAGGGCGCGCACGACTTCGCCGACGCAGGCGGCCTCGTTGTAGGCCGGAACGACCGCGAGCTTACGTGTGAGCAGGGAAGTCACTGGATGCTTTGGTTGAACCCACCGGGCTGCCGACGGTTGCGCTCATCGCGCGGTTTCGGCGCGAGCGACCGGTGGGACTGAGGATCGTCGGAGAATAGCGGCGCTTGCGGGTGGCGAACGCCGCTGGGCTCAAAGTCGCGCGAGCCTGATGTGCTCGCGCACGGCCACTCGGAGGCTCACCATCCGTCGCGCCGCTTCGTGCCGCTCGGCGCGCGATCGGGTGCCGCGCTGAGCGGGCATGGCCCGCAGGCCGTCACGCCAGCCGCGCATGACCGAGCGCACGGCCGACGGGCGGCGAACTCGCGCGAGCGTGAGCAGGTCGAAGGCAGCCGAGACGAGTACCGAGCGCACCATGGCGGGCCCAGGCAGGTGGCGGGCCGCGTTGAGCAGTCGGTTGCGCGACGGCCAGTACAGGCGGATGTCCGAGAGCGCCGGCCCGGCCGCGTGGCCGTGGGCGTGGCGAATCGCGCTGCGTGGATCGAGCATCACCCGCCCTGGGGCCCGCAGGCAGTAGTCGGCCTCCTCGCCGTACATGAACAGCGTCTCCCAGAACCCGCCGAGTGCGAGGAAGTCGTCGCGGCGGACCATCATGAGGGCTCCCGAGGCGGCGCTGACCTCGAAGGGTGACGAGGGAGCCCCGCCCCGCGGCATCCCCTCCAGGCGGCCGTAGGTCGCCATGTTGGGGGCGATCGCGAGACCCGCGGCCTCCAGATCGTCGCCGTCGCTGCGCAGCAGCAGCCCGGTGGCCACGGCGGTTCCGCTGCTGTCGAGCAGATCGCGCAGCGGTGAGTCCCAGCCGGGCTCGACCTGCGCGTCGAAGTTGACGAACGCGAGCAGCCGTCCGCGCGCCGCCGCCGCGCCTCGGTTGCAGCCCGCGCAGAACCCGATGTTCTCGTCGGACCGGACCGAGCGAGCCACGTCCCAGTGCCGCTCGACCTCGCGCCAGCTCCCGTCCTCCGACCCCGAGTCGACGACGATGCACTCGACCTGCTCGGACATCGGTGTTGCGTGCGAGCGCTTCGAGCGTCGCGGGCAGGCAGCCGGCGCCGTTGTGGTTGACGAGCACCACCGACAGCTCGACCTCCTCGCTCATGTCGGCAGGCCGCCGCGCGACGGCGTGGAGCAGATCCCCGGCGCCCGCGGCCCGGTCCACCGCCGCCCCGAGTGGCGACGCCCCGAGCACGGCGGCGAGCGCCAGGTAGCGCTTCACTCCTGAGGTCGGGCGCCGGCCTTTGGAGCGGCGGTTGCTCAGGCTCATGGGGAGTCCGTCAGCGCTCGAGGAGGTGGACACGTTCTCGACGGCAAAGCCGGTGCGCTCCAGCAGTCGCTCGAGCCCCGGCGGGGTGAAGTGGCTGCGGTGGCGCGGAAGGTCGAGGTGAAACCAGTCGGTGCCGAAGCGGCGGGCCTGGGTGGAGGCGAAGTTCGGGAGCGAGACGATCACGCAGTCCCCCGGGTCGGAGCAGCCGGCGGGCGACGGCGAGGTCGTCGGCCGGCTCGGCCACGTGCTCCAGCGAGTGCTGGAACACGGCGGCGTCGAAGTCGCCACCCACGAGATCCGCAGTTCGCGTAAGCGTTCCGCACTCGCTTCGCACTCCACGCGAGCGGGCCTCCGCGCAGGCGTCGGGGGAGGGCTCGAGGCCGGTGACCAGCCAGCCGCGCTCGCCGAGCACCACTCCCAGGTCGCCGCGGCCGCTGCCCACGTCGAGGAGGCGCCCAGAGCCGCTGTCCGCCAGCGCACGCAGCGGCAGCCGCCGCAGCGCCCGCCAGTAGCGCCAGCGAAAAAGCCCCGTGGCGGCAGCGCGAGCCAGACGATTCTCAGGCAGCGCGTAGGCGTTGTAGGAGCCCGGATAGAGCTGCCCCAGGTCTTCGCCGGCCACGAACGGCAGCGTCCGGCCGCTGCCGCACTCGCCGCACACCACGACCTCGAAGCTGCCGGGAAGGTCGTGCACGCGGTCGGAGCCGCGCAGGCGCGGTCGAGGGTCCACCGGCGCGTCACAGGCTGGGCAGCGTGTCATCGGCCCGACATTCTGGCGAGACCCGGCGGCACTAAGGTGGCGGCCCGTGCCCCGCTCGATCCTCATCGTGGCCCAGCACGCGCCGCCGAGCCCGCTGGTGGGCGCGCGGCGGCCCGCCGCCCTGGCCAAGGAGCTCGGCCGCCGGGGCCACCGCGTGACGATCCTGACCTCGCTCGCCTCGGGTCGACGGGCCGATCGAGGGCGCGGCCACGATCCGCTCCCGCGACCTGCTCTCCACGCGGCTCAACTGGCGGCGCGAGAGCCTCCAGGCCATGCAGGGCGCCCGACCGGGCCGCTACCGGGAGGCGAGCCCGCTGCAGTCGCTGGTGGTGCCGGACCTCTCGCTGATCACGCTGGCTGCCCTTCCTGCTTCCGCGCGCGCTGCGGGCGGCCGCGGCGCTGCGGCCGGACTGCGTGATCACCACCGGGCCGCCGCAGTCGGCGCACCTGGTGGGCCTCGTCGCTGCGACGCCGCGGCGTGCGCGTGGATCGCCGACCTGCGCGACGGCTGGACCTTCGACCCACCGCATCCGCCCTGGCCGAGCCCGGCGCTCGCCGGCGCTGGACGCCTGGCTCGAGCGCAAGCGTGCTGCGGGCCGCGGACCGAGTGGTGGCGGTGACCGAGCCGATCGCCCGCGATCTGCGTGACCGGCTCGGCCTCCGGGCCGAGGCGATCACCAACGGCTTCGATCCCGACGAGGCGCCCGCCGCCGACGGCGCCGGACTGCTCGACCCCGAGCGCTTCTCGCTGGTGCACACGGGGCGCCTGATCGCCTCGGGCGACAGCGCTCGGACGCTGCTCGAGGGCGCGCTGGAGGCTGCAGCGCCGGCGACCCGAGGGCGCGCGGCGGCTGGAGGTCGTGCTGGCCGGCGCCACCTCCGAGGCGCAGGACCGGCTGGTGGCGGATCCGCGCTACGCGGACGTCGCCCGCCCGGTGGGCGTCCTCGACCGGCCCGCGGCTCTCGCCCTCCAGCGCGCCGCCGACGCGCTCGTGGTCATGGCTTCGACCCTGAAGACGAGGTGGCGCGCGATGTCGATGGGCTCGAACCGTTCCGATCGCTTCACGATCGCCTACACAGGGTCGCCTGGGTGTGGCCGGCCGAAAGCCGCAGGCGCTGTTGGAGGCTGCGCTCGAGCTTCGGCGCCGCCGTCCACACATGGCTCGACCCCCTGAGATCGTCTTCGCAGGAGCGATCACCGAGGGCGAACAGCATCTTTTCTCCGACCCCCGCTACGCGTCCGTCGCGCGATCTGTCGGCGTCCTCGAGCGCCCTCGCGCCCTCGCCCTGCAGAGGGCGGCCGATGCACTCGTGGTCATCGCGGCGGGTTCTCCGGGCTACCCCGCCGAGAGCGTCGCGACCGGCAAGCTGTTCGAATACCTCGCCGCGGAGCGGCCGGTACTCGTGCTGGGGAGCAAACGGAAGCGCCCGAATCGGTGGCGCGTGCCGGCGCGGGCCTCGCGGCGCCCGGAGACAACCCCATGTCTGTGGCCGACGCGCCTCGAGCGCCTGCTCGGACGCGCCGCCCGTTCCGGATCGGGACTGCCGTTCGCGCCTACGCGTGGCCCGCACTGACGGAACGCTACGAGCAGGTGATCGAGGACGTATGCAGGTGATCAGCGTCCGGCGGTATCCGGGACAGCACGTTCTCCTGGGACTGAGAGAAGCGTCGCGAGCCAGTCTCGGCCACGTGCTCGCGCTGCCCTGACCCCCGCGGCTCCGTCCCAGAGCGGGATCTCGACCGGCGTGGGAGGCTCGCCGGCGAGCTCCGTGCGACACGCTTCGGCGAGCGCCACCGCGTCGACCCCGATCAGGGTGTTGGTGCCCAGCTCGACCGTGATCGGCCGCTCGGTGGAATCGCGGTAGGTGAGGCAGGTCCACGCCCAGCGCAGACGTCTCCTCCTGCACCCCGCCCGAGTCGGTGATCACAAGGCGCGCCGACTCCTCGAGCGCGATGAACTCGAGGTAGTCGGCCGGCGGAAGAGCGGTGATCCCGTCGAGCGATGCCCGGGTCGCGCTCGCTCGATGCGCGCCCGCGTGCGCGGATGCACGGAAAGACCACGGGCAGCTCCGCGGTCAGGTCGCGCAGGACTTGGAGCAGCGCCGCCAGCTCGCCTGGATCGTCGACCACCGCCGGGCGGTGCAGGGTCACCAGCGCGTAGCCGCCGCGGCTCGAGCCCGTGGCGAGCCACCGCGCCGGTCTCGCGCGCGGCCGGGAGCAGCCGTAGCAGGCTGTCGATCATCGTGTTTCCCGACCAGCGCGATCAGGTCGCGGTCCACGCCCTCCCGCACGAGGTTGTCCACGGCGTCCTGCGACGGGCAGAGCAGCAGGTCCGATACCCGGTCGGTGACGGCCCGGTTGACCTCCTCGGGCATCGTCCAGTCGCGTGAGCGCAGCCCCGACTCCAGGTGCGCCACTGGTGTGCCGGTCTTGGCGGCCGCGAGCGCGGCCGCCATCGTCGAGTTCACGTCGCCGGCCACCACGAGGGCGTCGGGACGCCGCTGCTCGAGCACCCGCTCCACGCCCACCAGCACACCGGCGGTCTGCTCGGCATGGGAGCCCGAGCCGACGCTCAGGTAGTCCTCGGGCTCAGGCAGCCCGAGCTGCTCGATGAAGGCCTGGGACAGCGCCCAGTCGTAATGCTGACCGGTGTGCAGGAGGCTCGGCCGGACATCGTCCAGCTCGCGCGAGCGCGTGCAGCAGCGGCGCCACCTTCACGAAGTTCGGCCGCGCGCCGACCACGAGGATGATGCTGAGAGGCAAGGGGCTCCTTCGGGCGAGGTCTACGGGCGGGGGCTCATCATAAGGAGCGCCACGACGAGCTGCCGTCGCGGCGGCAGGGTCGATCGCCGGTTTTCCCGAAAGCCGTGGTGCCACACTCCTTCCGTTCGCGACGCGTGGTCATCCCTGTCCACGGTCGAGCGCTCCAGCCTCTGATGACCGTGACCGAAGCAACCACCAATGCCGCCGGACCCGAGATGCGCCACCGCGCCGAACGGGTCTGCATGCTGCTCTTCAACCCGTTTCAGCACGACTCGCGGGTCCTCAAGGAGGGCACAACGCTCGACCGGGCCGGTTACGACGTTCGCCTGGTGGCCGTTGCCGCGCCCGGCGTGCCCCGGCGCGAGCGAGCGCGATGGCATTCGGATCATCCGCGTAGAGGGCCAGCCGCGAACCATGGCGGCGGTCGACGCGCTTCGGCGCGTCCGCGCGCGATGGACGGCAGCGCGCCGGGGCCCGGCCGCGTCCGGTCGGCGACGCCGCCTCCGTCAACGCCGCGGGACGTGGTCGCGGGCCGGCCGCGCGCCTGAGGGAGCTGGCTGGTCGTGCCTACGGGGCGATGGCCTGGACGCGATTCGCCCGCGCGGCCCTGCGCGCGGCGTGTGAGGAGCCGGCCGACATCGTGCTGGCTCACGACCTCAACACCCTTCCGGTCGCCGCCCTCGCGGCCCGTCGACTGGGTGCTCGGCTCCTCTACGACTCCCATGAGGTGTTTGCCGAGCTGCCGGTGCACAGCAGGCTCGCGCGCCGGCGCTGGCTGGTGGTCGAGCGGGCGCTGTTGCCGAGGGTTGAGGCGATGTGGATGAGCAGTCCCGGCCACGCCGAGGTGTTCGCCGCCAACCATGGCGTGCCGGTGCCGCCGGTGATCATCAACGTCCCCTCGATGGATCCCGATCCTCTCGCCGCCGGGGTCCCCGACCTACACGCCGAGCTGGATCTCGATCCGGAGCTGGCAATCGCTCTCTACATCGGCGGGGTGTATCCGCACCGGCCGCTGCGGATGGTGGTCGACGCAGTGCGCGAGCTCGAGGACTGCGCGGCGGTGATCATGGGTCCCGGGCTCCCGAGCTACATGGCCGAATTGCGTGGCCGGGCCGATGAGCTTGGCATCGCCGACAGAGTCCGAGTGGCCTCCGCGGTCCCGATAGCCGACGTCGTTCGTTATGCGGCCGCGGCCGACGTCGGGATCATCCCCTTCCTCAACACCAGCCTCAACAACTTCCACGGTCTGCCCAACAAGATCTTCGAGTACATCGCGGCGGGCATCCCGGTGGTGGCCAGTGACTTCCCTCAACTTCGGGCCGTGATCGATCGACACCAGGTCGGCCTCACGTTCGATCCAGATCAGCCCGACGCCCTGACCGAGGCGATCCAGGGTGTGCTCGGCGACCCCGAGCGGCTGGCGATGTGGCGAGCGAACGCTGCCGCTGCCGCGACGCAGCTCAACTGGGAGGTGGAGTCGCGCCGGCTGCTGGAGATCGTGGGCCGCGCACGCGGGGAGGTTGCCGAGTCGGCGGCGGCTGTCAGCCTGAGCCGGGCCCGACGGGGCTGACGCCAGT
This sequence comes from uncultured Thermoleophilaceae bacterium, assembly GCA_963808545.1. Taxonomy (GTDB): domain Bacteria; phylum Actinomycetota; class Thermoleophilia; order Solirubrobacterales; family Thermoleophilaceae; genus JACVRW01. The sequence continues at coordinate 14,254 of CAWEGB010000013.1, forward strand.
GTGCGGGATCACCGGGGTCTTCGACCGTGATGAGGTCGACCTCGGACGCCTCTACTCGGCCCACACCAGGCTCGCCCACCGCGGCCCAGACGACGAGGGCTTTCGTGCCGGGGCGGGACCCGACGACGCCGGCGCCTCCTTCGCCGGCGATCGCACGACGGGCAGGTGGCGCGAGCTCGATGACCTCCGCAGCGCCGGCCCCACCCGCTGGGTGCTCGGCTATCACCGGCTGGCCATCATCGACCTGTCGGAGAACGGCCACCAGCCGTTCGCCGGTCGGGGAGGCCGGCGCTGGCTGATCTACAACGGCGAGATCTACAACTACCGGGAGCTGCGCGCCGAGCTGGAGGCGCTCGGGCACGAGTTCGTGACCGAGACCGACACAGAGGTTGTGGCCGCCTCCTATGACGAGTGGGACACCGGCTGCTTCTCCCGCTTCAACGGCATGTGGGCGCTCGCCGTGTACGACGTCGACGCCCGGCGCCTCGTTCTCTCTCGGGATCGCTTCGGCGTCAAGCCGCTCTACTACCACCACGGCCGCACCGCGTTCCTGTTCGGGTCCGAGCTCAAGTTCTTGGCCGGGCTCATCGACCTCGGTCTCGACGAGACGGCTGCCGCCGAGTACCTGGCCGAGTCGCGCATCGATCACAGGCCGGAAACGCTTCACCCGGAGGTGCGCCAGCTGCCGCCGGGACATCTCGCGGAGTACGACTACGCCAACCACCGCCTGCGGGTGGAGGCCTACTGGACGCTCGATCGCGACGGCCGGCGGGACACGCTGGAGCTGCCCCAGGCGGTCGAGGAGTTCACCGGGTTGTTCGATTCCGCGATCGACCTGCGGATGCGGAGCGACGTGCCCGTGGGCAGCCTCCTCAGCGGAGGCCTCGACAGCTCGGCGATAGTCACGAACCTTCACCGGCGCGGGCGCTTCCCTGACGACGGCTTCCACTCCTTCTCGGCGGTCTACCGCGAAGCCGCCTACAGCGAGCAGTCCTACGTCGAGGCCGTGGCGAGGCAGGCCGACGGGCTCCAGCCTCACTTGGTGCTGGTGGAGCCGGACGGCCTGGCCGCGGGACTGGCCGAGGTGCTGCGCACTCAGGACGCGCCCATTCGCAGCCTGTCCGTCTACTGCCAATGGCTGCTCTACCAGGACGTCCGCAGGTCGTCGCCCTTGGTGGTGCTGCTCAACGGCCAAGGGGCCGACGAGGCGTTCGGGGGCTATACCGGCCACTACCTGAGACTGCTGGCCAGCCACGCGCTTCACGGTCGGCTGGGCGAGCTGTGGCGCGACGGCCGCTGGCTGCGGCGGCACCGTGAGATCGGCACTCGGACTCTCCTATCCGGCCTCGCCGGGGGGATCGCGCACGCCCTGCGCAGACCGGTCGCAGCGCGCGAGCACACCATCACCCACCCGACGTTCTCCCGCTCGCTCCGGGCCCCCGAGCCCATCTTTCACCGTGACCCGTTCGAGCACACGTTGCGTGGCAACCTGATGTTCTCGGCGCTGCCCGAGTACCTGCGCTACGAGGACCGCAATTCGATGGCCTACTCGCTGGAGACCCGGCTCCCCTTCCTCGACTACCGGCTCGTGGAGTGGGCGTTCAGGCTGCCTGAGCGCCTCAAGCTGACCCGGGGGGAAACCAAGCGCGTGGTGCGCCACGCGACGGCGCCGTACGTGCCCGAGAAGATCCGCACCCGGACCGACAAGATGGGATTCACGTCGCCCCAGGAGCTGTGGCAGCGCCGTCTACTGGAGCCGTGGCTGCGGGCGGGTATCGACCGGGTAGACCTGAGTTTTCTCGATCGTGACCGCGTGAGAGCGGGCTTCGACGACTATCTGGCAGGCGCGCGGGCCGACCATTTCTTCTGGTTCCGGGTGGCGTGCTTCGGCTGGTGGCAGGAATCAGCGCCCTTCATGAGCTCCGGCCGCCGCCCCATTCTGCTGATTGCGTACAAGTTCCCGCCCTACGCCGGCGTGGGCGGGTTTCGGTGGGCCAAGCTGTCCAAGTACCTCGCTCGACTCGGCCACGAGATCCACGTGGTCAGCGTCCCCTGGCCGGCCTACGGCCCGAACACGCTCATGGCCGACGCGGCGGAGCCGGGAGTGACCGTTCACCGGATTCCCTCAGGCTCCCCGCACCGCTTCCGGCATCGGCCGCTTCGCGGTCGCTGGAGGGTCGGGGCACGCTATCTGGCGCTACGCGGGCTCGACGCAGCGCTGTTCTACGACGACGAGGCCCAGCGCTGGGGACGCCACCTGGTGGGGTTCTGCGAGCGGCTGATCGACGAGCGGGGTATCGACGTGGCGGTGGCCACCGGACATCCGTTTCAGGCCAACCGCTGGGCGGCGGAGCTGAAGCGCCGCCGGCCGGGGCTGAAGCTGATCCAGGACTTCCGCGACCCGTGGGCCGACAACCCGTTCCGCTCGCTGTCGCGCCGGCGAGCTCAGCGCATTCGCGCCTGGCAACGCGACGCCGTGGCCGAGGCGGACGCCGTGGTGTCGGTCACGCCTCCCCTCCTCGACCTGTTCGTGCGGGACACCCCCGGGCAAGCGCGCCGTGGTGATCACGAACGGCGTCGACCCCGAGGCGAGTTCGGTCGGCGATCTCGGCGCCTCCGCCGCCGACGGCATCACTCGGCTCACACACGTCGGAAACATCACCAACGGGCGGGGCCGGCCGCTCGATGCGCTGCTTCATGCTCTCCGCGAGCTCGGACCGGCGGGCCCACGGTTCGAGGTGCAGCTCGTGGGCCCAATGCTCGAGTCGGTGGGCCGTGCCAACGCCGACCTGGTCGAGCGCGGAGTGCTGGTTCTACGTCCTCCGATGAGCCAGCCCGAAGCGCTACGGCGGGTCGCCGAGAGCGATTACGCCCTGCAGCTGAACGCGCGCGAGTTTCCCTACGGAGCGTCGACGAAGGTCTACGAGTACGCGCTCCTGCGAGTACCCCAGATCTCGCTCAACTACGGTGGCTTCGTGGATCAGATCGTGCGCGACCACGGCTTCGGCCACTCCGTCGACCTGAGCTCTCAGACTGATCTGACGGGTTTCCTGCGTACCTTGCCGGGGCGATCCACCACCGACCGAGATGGTCGTTTTGCCTTTGACGTGGAGCCCTTCACCTACCCGATTCTCGCCGGCCGCTACGCGGACCTGATCGAGGACTTATGAGCGACGCAGGCCGCACCGGTGGCCCCGGCCGCCCCCTGGTCCTCCTGTTCTCCGATTCACTTGCGATGCCGCGCGCGTTCCTGGAGACGGAGGAGCGCACCGCCTACGCGGACACCTATCCCGCGAGACTGCGATCCCTGCTGGCCGGCCACGCCGATGTGGATGCGGTTTCCTCGGTTGGGCTCGACAGCGAGAACGCTCTCTACGAGGCGCGCTTTCAGGTCCTTCCTCGTCGCCCGGATGTGCTCGTACTGCACCTGGGCATCAATGACTGCGCCCCGAGGGTGTTCCGCAAGGGATCTACCTCGGTCCTACTTCGCCCTTGGTTTGGACGGCTCACACGGGGCTACGCGATGCGTGCGATCCACGCCCTGCGTCCTCTGATCTGCCGAGCGCGCAAGCTCGTGTACGTGGACGCGAATGAGTTCGAGGCCAATCTACGCCTGCTGCTCGATCGACTGGCTACGGCCCATCCCGGATGTACGTCGTTTGCGATTGCGATTTCCAACAAGCCGGACGAGATGGAGCGACGCAGCCCCGGCTACCGGGCGAACATCGCGCGCTACAACCAAGCGCTTCGGCGGGTATTCGGCGATCGCCTGGTTGATGTCAACGCACTTCTGCCGCTCGACGAGCAGCTCATATCCGACGGCATACACCTCACGGCCAAGGCACACGACCTCCTCGCAAAGGTGCTCGCCGAACGCGTGGAATCGGCGCTGAACGACTCTTCCGGGACGGGACGGACATCAACGGCCCAGACGAGCGCGTAGGGCCCGCGCCTGGTTGACCACTCCCGCGCGCAGGCCTGCCATGCCCGGGACGACGAAGATCATTCCCACGTAGGCTGCGAGCAGCGCTGCCTTGACTGGCACCTCCACCAGGGCCCCTGGGCTGAGACTGTCGAGCACCAGGTAGGCGGCGATCACAAGGGCCGCGCCCAGAATGGCTGGCGTGAGTACGCGCCAGTTGAGCGGCACGCGGTCGGTGCGCTGGGACCACCATGCGATCCAGAACGTGTACACCAGCGTGCTGCCGAGAAACGACCACGCCGCGGCGGTCTGGCCGTAGGTGGGAACGAGCAGGAACATCACGATGATGTTCATGCCGGCTGACACGACCGCGCCGGCGCCGATGACCCACAGCCTGCGGTGGTAGGTGAGCACCACGGTGAACACTCGGTAGACGGCGCCCCCCACGTAGGCGAAGGCGAACACTCCCACGAGCGAATAAGCCGAGTGATAGGCCGGTGCGGTTATCAGGCTTACGACCTCCTTTGAGAAGAGCGTCACGGCCAAGAATGCGGCCAGCACCGCCCAGGCAAACACCGAGAAGAACTCAGCGATCTGGCGCTTGCCGGCCTCGCTGTCGTCGGTGAGGGCGGACATCCCAATGGGGTCCTGGACCTGGGTCACCGCATCGGTGAGGAAGTACATGACGTACGCCAACTGAGCGGAGATGGTGAACAGGCCGACTTCGGCCAACGTGCCATAGCCGGCGAGGATGATCCTGTTCGAGAACCCGTTGATCCAGCCGCCGGCGAGGTTTGGCATCAGTGGTATGGAGAACAGCAGGCTCCGTCGCAAGCGTCGACCAGTCGAAGGTCCATACGAGTAGTCGGCGCCGGACGGCTATCACGGTGAAGACCACGAAGGAAAAGAAGGGCCCGGCGGTCAGGCCCCATAGCAGTGAGGTCACGCCGTAGCCGAAGCCGATTAGCAGGGTGAGGGACACCACGGCCGTCGCCACGAAGCTCCCAAGGTTGATGACGCTCACCTCGCGGGCATGCAGATCCGCGCGCATGACCTGCGACCCCATGATCCCGAGCTGAGTGAACAGCGGGGCGGCGAACACCAGCGGCATGTACGGGAGGAACGGCGTGTCCACCAGCGGCTGGATCAGCGTCGGAGCCAGGAGCCAGGCCGACCACGCAGACCCCCGACCCCCAAAACACCACGAACCAGAACTGAGTGCTGTAGAGCCTGCGGACCCCCTCAGCCGAGGTCCGGCGCTCGGTGTAGTAGAAGCGGATGAAGCTGGCATCGAGATACAGCGAGATGAACAGCGGGAGCAGGCGCGAGACGGCGTCGAGAGTGCCCAGCACTCCGTACTCGCTCGGCGAGAGGTAGTCCGTGTAGATCGGTACCAGGACCAGCCCGGCCAGCTTGGTCAGAACACTGGCGGCGAAGTACCACGATCCGTGCCGGAGGATCTTGAGGAACTGGTTTCCGTGGTGGATCTCCGTCTCGGCGGCGAGCGACTCGTCTTCATCGGTGACGCCCGTTGGCGGGCCGCCGGCCCCAGCCACCGGAGCTACTTGATCGCCCGGGCGCGCACGCCTCCGCGGCCCCAGGTCTCGACGCTCGAGAAGCCGGCGTCACGCGTCCATCCCTCGATCGTCTCGTGGCCGGCGCTGTTGGTGTACTCCGGGGTGATGCGGTCGAAAGTGTTCACTACCACGTATCTGACGAGTAGGTCGTGGTCGGCCGTGCGCTCCCAGAGGGCGCCGTGGATGTAGTCGCGCATGCCACCCACCCGCGTTCGCGCATAGATGTCACGAGGATCGACCGGTTCGAGCAACGCCAGGGCCAAGCGGGTTGTGAGCTTGCGCGGACGGCGCTTGAGCGAGTACTTGAGCGGCAGCAGCCGCGGCACCGCCCAAGCGATCGCGCGCCACGCGAGGTGGTCGGGAACACGCTTGGTCACGCGGTAGTACCAGGGGTTGTATCGGGTCGCATACGACGTGAAGGCCAGCTCGCCACCGTCGCGCAAGAGTCCACGCAGCTCCTTCAGCGTCGCGGGTGGCGAAGGCGTGTGTTGAAGCACCTGGAAGACCCACAGCCGGTCGAAGCGCGCATCGCCCAGAATGCCGGTTGTGATGTCCCCCTGAATGACGTCGACGTTTGCTCGCGTGAGCAGCTCCTCGGGGAGCGTGTCGATCGCGTTGGACATATCCACGCAAACGAGGTCGGCTCCGGTATCGGCTAGGTGCTCGGTGAAGTTCCCTGTCCCGGGCCCACCTCCAGCACCCGTTGCCCGCTGAGTTCCGTGGGCCAGGCGAAGCCGAACGGGCTCACACCATCGGCGAGGCCGTTGGCGTCCTCGTCGTAGGTTCCGTGTAACACGTTCCGGTGGAAGGGCAGGCCGGTGAAGCTGTCACGCAGGATC
>CAWEGB010000014.1:0-146151 GCA_963808545.1 uncultured Thermoleophilaceae bacterium
AGAGGCGACGGGTAGCAGCACCCGGCCGGGCACACCGACGATCCGCCCGGCGACGAGCCCGGCGAGGCACATCGCGCACATGATCGTCGCGGATCCGCTTCGCTCGGAGACGAAGGCGATCGGGGGCCACGCCAGCAGGTCCAGGGCGAACGGCAAGGAGAGAACGCTGAGTCGAGGGCGCTGCGTGTCCACGGCCAAGAGCGTAGGCGCGGCTCTAAACAGTGGCTCAAGGCGCAGCTGCGCCGCGCGCGGATCCGGATGCGGACCGTTGGGCCCAACGACCTCCCCCAGCGACCGCCGGAGAGGCCCGCTCGACTTATCCGCGATAGCCGGCTCTGAGGCCGAGTTGCACGGGTTGGGGGGACGGTCAGAGCCTGGGCGGACGAGGCCCAGCCCGTCCGCCGAACTTGGATTGGTCGCCGAGGTCGGAAAATCGGACATTTACCGCACGAAACCGACGCAAGGTGGTAGATAGGTAAGAAGATGCGCGGGCAGCGTTCAGTTATCTGCGGAGAAGGCTCCGCCGATCGGTTGTATTTGTAGGTTCAGAAAGCTCCGGAAATAGCGAGGAATGTCGTAGAGGTCTCTTGCGCAAGTTGCGTAAAGCCGGTTGTTTTTCCGCTTTCTCGCGGGCTGTTGGGGTCACGACCGGATTCGACGTTGGGCAATCCAGGACATGCGGATAGGACTCGCTTGAGCGAAGGCCATTCAACGAGCGACAGTGGCACGGGCCTCGGCAAGCGCATGCCGCTGGTCGCCCTGATCACCGCAGTGTTTTGCCTGCTACTGGCTGCACCCGCGTCGGCGCAGGTTGCCGCCGACCCAACGGACCAAGCCCCAGAGGCTCTCCCGACGCCTGAGCCTGTCCCGGAGCCCGTGCCGGAGCCGGTGGCTGAGCCCGTCCCGGTGCCGGTGCGTGAGCCTGTCCCGGAGCCGGTGGCTGAGCCCGCCCCGGTGCCGAGTCGGCCTGGAGCCTGTCCCGGAGCCGGTGGCTGAGCCCGTCCCGGTTCCGGCGCCTGAGCCCGTCCCGGAGCCGGTGGCTGAGCCCGCCCCGGTGCCAGTGGTGGAGCCTGTCCCGGAGCCGGTGGCCGAGCCCGCCCCGGCTCCGGCGCCTGAGCCGGTCCTGGAGCCTGTCCCGGAGCCGGTGGCTGAGCCTGTCCCGGCTCCGCGCCTGAGCCTGTCCCGGAGCCGGTGGCCGAGCCTGTCCCGGCTCCGGCGCCTGAGCCTGTCCCGGAGCCGGTGGCCGAGCCTGCTCCGGCTCCGACGCCTGAGCCTGTCCCGGAGCCGGTGGCCGAGCCTGTCCCGGTGCCGGTGGCCGAGCCCGTCCCGGAGCCGGTCCTGGAGCCTGTCCCGGAGCCGGTGGCCGAGCCCGCTCCCGGCTCCGACGCCTGAGCCGGTCCTGGAGCCTGTCCCGGAGCCGGTGGCCGAGCCGGTCCCCGCTCCGACGCCTGAGCCGGTCCTGGAGCCTGTCCCGGAGCCGGTGGCCGAGCCGGTCCCCGGCTCCGACGCCTGAGCCGGTCCTGGAGCCTGTCCCGGAGCCGGTCCTGGGCCTGTCCCGGAGCCGGTGGCCGAGCCCGCTCCGGCTCCGACGCCTGAGCCGGTCCCGGAGCCGGTGGCCGAGCCGGTCCGGCTCCCGGAGCCGGTCCTGAGCCTGTCCCGGAGCCGGTGGCCGAGCCGGTCCCCGCTCCGACGCCTGAGCCGGTCCCGGAGCCGGTCCTTCGCCTGTCCCGGAGCCGGTGGCCGAGCCCGCTCCGGCTCCGACGCCTGAGCCCGTGCCGGAGCCGGTCCTTCCGCCTGTCCCGGAGCCGGTGGCCGAGCCGGTCCCCGCTCCGACGCCTGAGCCCGCCCCGGAGCCGGTGGCCGAGCCCGCACCCGCACCGGTCGCTGAGCCCGCACCCGCACCCGCCGCCGAGCCGACGCCCGAGCCCGCCCCGGCACCCGTCGCCGAGCCCGCCCCGGCACCGACGTCTGAGCCCAGGCCCGTGCCGGTCGCCGAGCCCGCCCCGGAGCCGGCTCCCGAACCCCCAGCTGCGCTGCCCTTCGCACCGGTCTCGACGGCGGGATCGGCAACGGAGGGCGCGTCGGGTCCAGCCTCGGGGCCGACGCCTGAGCCGGCCCTTGCGCCTGCACCGGGCCCGGCTCCGGAGCTGACGCTCGTGCCTACGTCGGGTCTGAGCACGCCTGCTGGCGAGGATCCTGAGCCCGTTGCGGGTAAGCCGGCCAGTCCGGAAACGCCGGCGGAGGCGGCCTTGCGTGAGGTGCTCAGCCTGATGGACACGCCGCTTGGGGCGACAGCTGTGATGGCCATCTTGGCGGCGGACGGCCGGGGGCCCGCCTCTGCCGTGTCGACCTCGCGGCCAGATACCGAGCCGGTCCCTGATGATTCGTCCCCGGCTCCGCCTCCGGAGCCGCTACCGCTGTCAGGGGGTGCGGCGTCCGGGGCAGCGGGAGCCGCCTCGTCGGGCGGCGGGTCCGCCCTTTATGCGCTCTTGTTCATCGCCGCGGCGATCGCCGCTGGACTCTGGAGCCGGTTGCAACTGGTTCCCGAGCGCGCTCGCTCGGTGGCGATCGTCGCTCTGAACGAACGACCCGGCTGACGCCTTCCTAGGCCAGTCAGTCCGACCCGTGCGCCGTATACGCGCGGGTGCATCGTTCGATTCGGGAGTGGGACATGAAAGGGAAAGATTGTTTGGGGGTCACGCGGACGGCGGCGGTGAGCGTCATGGCTTGCCTTGCGCTGCTCTGCATGCCGACCATGAGCAGCGCAGCCGCCCCGAGCGATTCCCGCGCTGGAGCTGCAGACCGCTCGAGCGCACAGCTCGCTCGGGGGTCCGGCTACGGGCAGCCGGGAGGCTCGCCGCAGGTACGGACGCTGCAGCGCAAGCTGCGGGCCGAAGGTCACCAGCCGGGACCAGTTGATGGCCTGTACGGCCCGCTGACGGAGGCGGCCGTTGAACGCGTCCAGCGCGACAGCGGGGTGTCGGTCGACGGAATCGTCGGACCGCAGACCCGTCGTGTGCTGAACGCCGAAGCGCCGCCGCTCGCTCCGGGAGCGGGATACGGACAGCCCGGAGGCTCGCCGCAGGTACGTGACGTCCAACGACGGCTGCGTGCCCTCGGCCAGCGACCGGGACCGGTTGACGGCCGGTTCGGGCCCCGTACGCAGGCTGCGATCGAGCGCTTCCAGCGCGCAGCCGGAGAACACCCCAGCGGCGAGCTGTCGCTTGCGACGGCCGCGGCCATAGCGCGTACCCGCCCCGACCAGCCCCCGCGTCGGGCCAGCGATCGGCGCGGCGCCAACAAGCCGAGCCAGCAGGCCCAACGTCCGGCGAGTCGGGCGGCGGGCTCCGGCGCGAATGACCGAGCCAGTCGAACGGACGGCGGCAGTCTGACCGTTGTATCCGAGGAGAGCCGGACCCCGACGGCTGGCGACAGTCGCATCGACGAGAAGGATGGATCGGATTTGACTGCTTCCGTGCTGTTGGTGCCACTGCTGCTCGCGGCGGGGGCCGTTGGCGTCCTGATCGCGGGCTGGCTCATGGCAACGCGTCGCAGGCCGGGCCCGAGCGGCGCGGCGAGGCACCCACGGACGCCCACCCCCATCCCGACCGGCAGCCGGCATGCGGCCACGGCAACCGCCGGCCAGGGCAACGGGGTCGATGCGCTCGGCTATGTGGATGCCCGTGAGCCCGAAGCCGTACACGGACCGGAGCTCCGCGACCAAATGGCCGCCATCTACACGGCCTGCAGTCAGCGCGGCCTGGTGCTGGACGAGGTCATCACCGATGTCGGGCAGGTCGAGGACACCCGGCCGGGGCGTCGTGGCTTGCAGTCCGCCCTTCAGCGACTCGCAGCCGGGGAGGCCTCATGCCTGGTGGTACCGGAACTGGGGCAGCTGAGCCGCTCGGCCCCCGAGGTCGACCACATCGTCGACTGGCTTCAGCGGCAAGACACACGCCTCGTAGCAGTCGACGACGGCCTCGACACCGGCACGCGGGCCGGCAGCGAGACCGCGAACGGCAGCAGCTCGCCGGCGAGGCCCACGTCATGAAGCTGGAGATCGAAGCCAACTCGACAAGCGGAGGGGGTCCACCGACCGGCACCGCCCCCGCCGAAACGTCGACGCCGCCGGAGCGGGTATCGCCAGACGATGCCCTGATCTCGGTCGACGACGCCGAGACGATGCAGGGGGGCGGGATGGGCCCCCGCGGACGGGTTTGGGAAGGCACCCAGATCTCACCTGCCGTCAAGCGCTTGCTCGACATCATCGTGGCTGCGGTGATCCTGCTGCTTTCGGCCCCGCTCCTGGGACTGGTGGCGCTCGCCATCGTGATCGAGTCGCCCGGCGGCGTGTTCTATCGGACGGAGCGCGTCGGATTCCGCGGGAGGACGCTGTGGATGCTCAAGTTCCGCAAGATGCACCAGGACGCTGTGGGTGGCCCGCTGACGGCTCACGGCGACAGGCGCCTGACGCGCGTCGGCGCCGTGCTCACCCGGACGCGGTTGGATGAGCTCCCCCAGTTCTGGCACGTCCTTCGGGGGGAGATGAGCATGATCGGGCCTCGTCCGGAGGACCCCTTCTTCGTGAACTGCCGCCCGGACGACTTCGCGGAGATCCTGAAGGTGCGGCCGGGCATCTCCGGTTTCTCGCAGCTCGCTTTCGCCGATGAGCACCGCATCCTGAGCCGAGACGATCCGGTCGGCGATTACATTCAGCGCATCCTTCCGCAGAAGTGCGGGCTGGACCGCCTGTACGTCTGCCGAGCGACGCTGGGAGTGGACGCGCGAATCGCCTTGTGGACCGTTGTTGCCGTGGTGCTGCGCCGACCGGTGGCCGTGCACCGCGGTGGGGGCGCCATGTCGGTGCGTCGGAGACACCCGGAGACCTCACGAGTCTGGGCGGAGTTGGGCGAGCCCCGGGAGGTTGTGGCCGAAATGGCCCGTCAAGGGCCGCAGTGATCCCGCTGTATCACCATGTCGCGATCGCGACAGGCAGCAAGCAGGTCCATATCGCCGGGCAGGTCGCGTGGGACGCGGAGGGGAACCTGGTGGCCGAGGATCTGGCGGGCCAGGTCGCCCAGGTCTATCGGAACGTCGCCAAATCACTCGACGCCGCCGGCGCGACGTTCAAGGACGTCGTTCGCTTCACCTGGTACGCCGTGGACTGGGAGAAGGAGAAGATGGAGGCGTTCGAGGCCGGCGTCGAACAGGCGGCGCGCGAGTTCGACCTCTCCACGCCGCCGGCCGCCCTCATCGGTGTGAGCATCCTCTACGAGCCGGGGATCCTCGTGGAGGCCGAGGTCACGGCCGTAATCGCCTGAGGCTCGGACGAGGCGAGCACCCGGCTTGCGTTGCTGCTTGCCGCAGGCGGTTCGGCCCGTCCGGCGCCGCGGGGCGTTGGTTCGGGAGAGGTCCTTGTGTCGCCGTTGGGAACGCCAACCCCAGGCGGCCGGGCAGCTGAGACTGAGTTCGCCTGGCCCGGCCGCCTGTGAGGATGGAGATGGACTACCGATTCACGCCGGCGTCGACGCGGCTGTGCCGGTCTTGGTCGGTCGGCTCGGGTGTGTAGGGCTCGTAGCTGCCGGACTTGGCCAGGCCACGCGAGATGAAATAGCCGGCGCCGAGAATGGCCACGTAGAGCCATGCCTGGCGGGCGATGAATTCGTCCGTGCCGTTGTCACCGCCATTGATGACGGCGGCGCTGACCAAAATGGCCACGACAAGGCCGACCATCGCCCAGAACTCGGTGGTCTTGAACGCCTGCTTGGTCTCGGTCGCGAGCCGGCGGGCCGCACGGCCGAGCGCCGGTCCACTATTTGCGCGGACGTTGCCGCGGGTTACGTCTGTTGCTGCCATTGATTGTTCCTTTCAGGGACGCCGTCCTGATTCCCCGCACGAGCGAGGAGAGACGGCGCAGGGGTACTGGCAAGGGCCGAGCGGTGCCAGAACGCGGCCACTTAGCTGAGACATCGATGCCCCAGAATGAGACGCGTAAACCTGGGACGACGAAAAGATCCTTCGGCAGCCGGCCGGCTCAGGGCGGGGCCGCGTGTTGATTGCGGTCAGGCTGGCCCGCTGCCGGTTTCGCGCACCCAGTCCGGGTAGATAGCAGATTCCCAACCAGGAGCAACAACATGGCTCTCAGATCGAGAAAGCAGACCACCCAGAAGACTCGCCGCGCTCGCCGCGGTTCCAGCAAGCCAGGCGGCCCTCATGGGCTGCTCAACCAGCTAACCGGTCGGTTTGGTCGCTCCCGCAGCCGTGGCTCCAACGCGGGCGGGTCGTTCGGATCAAACGTCTCCGGATTCGTTCGCGGTTTCCTGAGGGGCGGGACCTCGGGTCGCCGACGCCGGTAGAGCTAGAGGTCGGCGTGAGCGCTGCCCGGGCGAAAACCAGCGGGTAGGTCGGCGGTCTCGGGGCCGCCCGGGCGACGCTGCCGTCTTGCCAGCGATATCCGCGGGTCGCGGCCTGCCTGTGCCCTTAGCGGAGTTCGCGCTCGATTAGCGCTGAGTTGTTGCAGTGGTGTGTTGAGGGGTAACGAGTTGGCCGGCATGGTCCGCCGAGATGGTCTGGGAGTGGCGACAGCGGGCTTCGGTGGATGGCGCCGAGCGGGGTCAGGCGGCGCTCCTGCTGCTCGGAGTGATGTTCCTGGTGCTGGTGGGAGCGGCGGTGTTGTTCGCGTTCGGGTCGGCGTTGGGAGCGCGAGGCAAGCATCAGCGGGGGGCGGATCTGGCGGCGGTGTCGGCGGGGCAGGTGATGCGCGATCTGTATCCGCGTCTGTTCGAGCCGCCGGTGCTGGCGAATGGTCTGCCCAATCCGCGGCATCTGCCGTTGCCGGTCTATCTCGCGCGCGCGAGGGCGGCGGCGGTGCGGGGAGGGCGTCGCAACGGCGTGGCGGTCCGGCCGGGGGATGTGTCGTTTCCGGTCGGTGGGTTTGCGCCGACGCGGGTGGCGGTCAGGGTTGCCGGCCAGGCCCGGGTCAGGATTAGGTTCGACGAGCGTGGCGCCGGGCCCCGCATTCCGGTGCGGGCGCGGGCGGCGGCCGAGATCTCGCCTGACCTCGGCGCCTCGCTGGGAATGCCGGCGTTCGGCTCGGGCGGCGGCTACGACGGGCCGCTGGCCTACCGGATGGGCAAGCCGATGCGCCCGGACGTCGCCATGGCCTTCGACCGCATGGCCGCCGCCGCGCGGCGCGAGGCGGGATTGTTCCTGTCGGTGTCGAGCGGCTTCCGCTCCGACGCCGAGCAGGCCAAGCTGTTCGCCGCGAACCCCAACCCGAAGTGGGTCGCGCCGCCGGGAACGAGCCTGCACCGCTACGGGACCGAGCTCGATCTCGGCCCGCCGGCGGCGTACCCATGGCTACAGGCGAACCACCGCCGCTTCGGCTTCGTCTGGCGCTACAAATGGGAGCCCTGGCACTACGGCTACGGGGCCAACCCGCGCGACCGGGAGCACCCGGCGCGCTACGACCAGGGCTCGTGGGAGCCGCCCGGGGGCGACCACGGGCGCATCCACCACCGGTTGCCGAGCTTCGTGCCGCCCCGATTCCACGATCCGATCGCGCGTGCGGCCCTGCGCTGGAACGTGCCCATGAACGTGCTGGCGGCTCAGCTGTACGCAGAGTCGGGCTTCAACCCGTTCGCGCGCAGCCCGGCCGGGGCGGAGGGCATCGCACAGTTCATGCCGGGCACGGCCGACGCCTACGGACTGCGCAACCCGTTCGATCCGGTGGCCGCGATCGACGCCCAGGCCCACCTGATGAGCGATCTGCTCGAGCAGTTCGGCGGCAAGGTGGCGCTCGCATTGGCCGGCTACAACGCCGGGGCGGGCGCGGTCCAGCAGTTCGGCGGCGTCCCGCCGTTCGCCGAGACGCGCGTGTACGTGGCCAAGATCCTCGGGCTGCTCGGCGGCGCGGGCGAGATCCCGGTGGTGGGGGGCTTCGAGGTGCGCTTGGTCGAGTGATGGAACGGGAGACGCCGCTCACCGAAACGCCTCCGCATGCGCCACCGCCCAGTCGTGGAAGGGGTGCGGCGGTCGACCGGTCACGTCTTCGACCGTGCTCAGCACCCGCGACTCGTCGAGCGACCCCGCGACGTAGAAGTCGAAGAAGGCGTCCACGTACTCGGGCGGCGTGGTCTTCAGCATCTCCTCGCGCGCCACGTCGTCGGGCTGGGCCTCGAAGCGCAGGTCTCGGTCCAATGTCCTGGCCAGCGTCGCCACCTGCTCCTCGGGCAGGAGCGATTCGGGCCCTGTGGGTACGTGGATCCTGGCGGCGTGCCCGTCCTCGAGGAGGGCCGCCACGGCCACCGCGGCGATGTCCGCGGGATCCACGCAGGCGGTACGCACCCCAGCGAAGGGGAGGCGCACGATGTCCCCCGCCTGTATCTGGGGAATCCAGCGCAGTGCGTTGGACATGAACGCCGTCGGCCGCAGGAAGGTCCAGTCGAGGCCGCTGTCCCGCACGGCGCGCTCGGACTCGACCATGTAGCGCGTGATGGCGTTGCCGGTATCCGGGTTGGCGGCCGACCCACCGGAGAGCAGCACGATCCGCTCGGCGCCGGCGTCCCGGATCGCGTCCGCCACCCTGGGGTAGCCCGGCAGCAGGAATGCGCGACTGACCGAGTCGAGCGCGCCGGCCAGCGTCTCGGGCTCTCCGAGGTCGCCAGCCACCACCTCCACGCCCAAGGGCAGCTCGGTCTTGCCCGGGTCGCGGACCAGAGCCCTCACCCGCTCGCCTCGTCTGGCGAGATCGGCCGCAACCTCCGCGCCGACGTTGCCCGTAGCCCCTGTCACCAAGATCATTGCGCCGCTCCCTTTCGGAGCGTTCTACTTTAAGCACCTGCGATCGGGCGGCGGCCCACCACCCTCAGCCGCTCAGCCCGGCCGCCGCCAGCGCCTCCTCGCGCTCCAGGAAGAAGCGCATCCGGCTGACCTTGTCGCCGCGGAACTCGTAGTCCTCGAACAGGTCGAAGGTCACCTCCACGTCGCTGGCCTGGCCGCGCACCGTCCAGTGCACCACCGCCAGCACGTGGTCGCCCGCGTCGGTGAGCTCGCCGATCTCCTGACGGCTGTCGGCGAAGGCCTCGTGGAACAGGTCCCAGGCGTGAGCCAGCTCTTCGTGGCCGCGGAAGACCGGCTGGCTGAGCGCGGCGAACTCGCGTGCGGGCTCGAACTCGGCGTCGTCCGTGAAGTACTCGGCCAGCGCCCATTCCGACGCTTCGCGGTTGCCGGCGTCGATCAGGATCTTCACCACGTCGAGATGGCTGTGGGCCACGGCACGACCAGTATCCCTCCGCTTAGGATGCGCCGCACATGAGCGGCTCCCCGAAGAGGCTGGTCCCGGGTCTATGGCGCTGGACTGCGCGCCACCCCGAATGGCACCCCGGCGAGTTCGGCGCGGAGGTGGTGAGCTTCGCCGTGAAGGCGGGCGACGACCTGCTCCTGATCGACCCGCTGTTGCCGCCCGACCCGGCGCCGGTCCACGAGCTGATCGAGAAGCAGCTCGGTCCGCGGCTCCTCATCTTCATCACGATCCCTTACCACGTCCGCAGCGCCCAGAAGCTGCGCGATCGCTACCGCCAGGACGGCGACGTGGAGATCTGGGGCCATCCGGCCGCCGCCAAGCGCCTCCGCACCCCAACGGCGCTAAGCGCGATCGAGCCGGGCGCCGCGCTCCCCGGCGGCGTCGAGGCCTTTGCCATAGGCAAGCCCCGCCGCCATGAGACGCCATTGCTGCTCACCTCCCACCGGGCGCTGGTGTTCGGGGATGCGGTGGCGGAGACCGGCGGGCGCCTGCGGGTATGGGCGGACGGCCGCGTGGACGACAAGGTCGAGCGCTTCTACCGCGAGCGCTTCAATCCGACGCTCAAGCCACTGCTGAAGCTCGACTTCGACCGCGTGCTCGTGACCCACGGCGAGCCGGTGATGAAGGACGGGCGGCGCGCCCTGGCCTCGGCGCTGCGCTCGAAGCCCTGGAACCAGCGGGCCTGAGCGCGGAAGCCCCCAGGCGGCGCCGGTAGGCTGCCCCGCCATGACCACCACCGTGAACGGAATCGACGAGCTCAGGGCGCTCGTCGGGCAGACGATCGGCCCCAGCGACTGGCGCGAGGTGACCCAGGAGATCATCGACAAGTTCGCCGAGGTCTCCGGCGACCATCAGTGGATCCACGTCGACGTGGAGCGCGCGAAGACCGAGAGCCCCTTCGGCAAGACCATCGCGCACGGGAACCTGACCCTGTCCATGGTCGACGGCTTCCGCGACCAGCTGTTTCAGTCCACCGGCTTCACCATGGGCGTGAACTACGGCTGGAACAAGGTTCGCTTCCCTGCCCCGGTGCTCAGTGGCAGTCGCATACGCGCCAGCCTCGAGACCCTGTCGGTCGACGAGGTGGGCGGCGGCTGGCACCAGCTCACCCAGAAGTGGACCGTGGAGGTCGAGGGCAACGAGAAGCCGGTCTGCGTGGCCGAGTCGGTAGTCCGTCTGCTCGAGTAGAGCGCGGGCCTATCCTCGAATGAGGGGATGGCCACCACAGACTCGACCACCGAGGAGCGAATCCGGGAGCAGCGCCGCGCGCTGCCGGACGCGCCTGGCGTCTACATCTTCCGGGACGAGAAGAACAAGGTCCTCTACGTCGGCAAGGCCCGCTCGATGCGCAAGCGGGTGGCCGGACACTTCTCCAAGCCCGGCGCACGCGGCGCGGGCGACATGGTCTCGGCCATCCGCGACATCGAGTTCATCGCCACGGAGACCGAGGCCGAGGCGCTGCTGGCCGAGCAGGAGTTCATCAAGCGCTACCGGCCGGTGTTCAACGTCCGGCTGCGCGACGACAAGTCCTACCCCTACATCGCCATCAGCCTGGATGAGGAGTACCCGCGCATCTACTTCACGCGCGAGCGCCACCGGCGCAGCCGCGCCTACTTCGGCCCGTTCTCCAACGCCAAGCGGGTGCGAGAGACGCTCGATCTGCTGGGCAAGGTCTTCCAGTACCGCACCTGTGACGGCCCGGAGCCGGGCCGGGCCAGCGGAAGTCCCTGTCTCGACTATCACCTGAAGCGCTGCCAGGCCCCGTGCGTGGGCTACATCTCGAAGGAGGAGTACCGGGAGAACGTCGAGACGATCATCGACTTCCTGTCCGGGCGCTACCGCCAGATCGAGCGGGCGCTCCAGCAGGGGATGAAGAGCGCCTCCGACGAGCAGGAGTTCGAGCAGGCCGCCCAGTACCGCAACAAGCTGAACGCCGTGCGCTCCCTGCTCGAGCGTCAGCGCATCTCCAACGAGGCGGTGGGCACCCTCGACGCGATTGCGGTGGCGGCCGAGGGGACCGACGCCAACGCCCAGGTCTTCCAGGTGCGCGACGGCGTGCTGGCCGATCGCCAGAGCTTCTACCTCGAGAACGCGGCTGAGCGCGACGAGGGCGAGGTTGCCGAGGAGTTCGTGCTCCAGTACTACGCGAGCGCGCTGGCGGTGCCGCCCCAGGTGATCGTCCCGCCGGCGGTTCAGACGGCGAAGACGCTGTCGGAGGCGCTGGCCGAGCGCCGCGGCGCCCCGGTGGAGGTCCGCCACGCCGAGCGCGGGGACAAGCGGCGCATCTTCGAGCTGGCCGAGCGCAACGCCCGCCTGGCCCTCGACCAGGACCGGCTGCGCTCCGAGCGCCGCCGCACGCAGCGGATCGAGGCGCTGGAGGGGCTCCAGCAGGCACTCGGGATGGACACGATCCCCATGCGGATCGAGTGCTTCGACATCTCCAACCTCATGGGCTCGCACACGGTCGCCTCGATGGTGGTGTTCGAGGGCGGCGCGCCCAAGAAGGCCGACTACCGGCGCTTCGGCATCCGGGACTCCGTTCAAGATGACTTTGCCGCCATGGCCGAAGTCCTCTCCCGCCGCATGGGCCAGTACGTCGCTCAACGTGAGCGCAGCCCGCACGATCGCGATTACGACGAGAGCTTTGCCTCGCTGCCGTCGCTGATCGTGATCGACGGAGGCAAGGGGCAGCTGTCGGCGGGCCTGAGGGAGGTGGGTCCCTTCCGCGACCTCGGGGTGACCGTGGTGAGCCTGGCCAAGCGCATCGAGGAGGTCTTCCTGCCGGGAAAGAGGATGCCCCTCCTGATGTCACACGAGACGCCCGAGCTGCAGCTCCTCCAGCGGGTGCGCGACGAGGCTCACCGGTTCGCCATCGAGTTCCACCGAGGGCGCCGCGACAAGGCGATGACCCGGTCGGTGCTCGACGACCTGCCCGGGGTGGGTCCGGCTCGCAAGCGCAGCATTCTCCAGCACTTCGGTTCGCCGGAGCGCTTCCTCGGCGCCAGCAGGGAGGAGCTCGAGGCGGTGCCCGGGCTGCCGGGCAAGGTCGCCCGCGATATTCACAACTACGTCAACAAGGTCCGGTGACCGCCGCGTATAAAGGGAGCATCGAGGATTTCGTGGTCATCACCGGCTTCTCCGGTGCGGGCAAGTCCCAGGCGATGGCCACCTTCGAGGACGCCGGCTACTTCTGCGTGGACAACCTCCCGCCCGAGATGATCCGCTCGCTGGCCGACCTGTTCGGGCTCGAGGGCTCGAGCATCGAGCGCGCGGCGGTGGCGTCGGACGTGCGCGGGCTCGACATCGACGGCCTCGTGCGCGTGCTGGACGACCTCGATGCCCACGGCGTGCCCTACCGGGTGCTCTTCCTGGAGGCGAGCGACGACGTCCTCATCAACCGCTTCAAGGAGACCCGGCGGCGCCACCCGCTGGCCAACGGAGGCTCGGTGAGCGAGGCCATCGGCAAGGAACACGACCTGCTCGAGCCGGTGAAGGAGCGGGCCGACATCTGCATCGACACCAGCGATCTGTCGGCCAGCCGGCTGCGCAAGGTCGTGGCCGACAAGATGCTGCCCCGCGGCCACGTGGGGCGCCTGGCCGTGACCTTCATGACCTTCGGCTTCAAGCACGGCAGCCCGCGCGACGCCGACCTGACCTTCGACGTGCGCTTCCTGCCCAACCCGCACTACGAGGCCGATCTGCGCGAGCTCACGGGTCTGGACGACAGCGTGATCGACTACGTCACCAGGTCCGACGGGATCGGCGACTTCTACGAGCGCCTGACCCCGCTGCTCGACTACCTGCTGCCGGCCTACGAGCGGGAGGGCAAGTCCCATCTGATGGTCGGGGTGGGCTGCACCGGGGGACGTCATCGCTCGGTGGTGATCGCCGAGCACCTCGCCCGGGTATACGGGGAGCGCGGGGACTACATGATCGACGTCGTGCACCGCGACATCGACAAGCCTCCGCGACGACCGTAACGCTAGATTCACACCGCACCTAACCAGGCATAGAAGGGAGCACCTGAATGGCCTTGAAGGCCGGCATCAACGGCTTCGGCCGCATCGGGCGCAACGTCTTCCGGGCGGCGCACGCCCGTGGAGCAGACATCGACTGGGTCGGCGTCAACGACATCACCGACACGAAGACCCTCGCTCACCTGCTCAAGTACGACTCGATCCTGGGTCCGTTCCAGGGCGAGATCGACTACACCGACGACGCTCTCGTGGTCGACGGCGACGAGCTGAAGGTGTTCTCCGAGCGCGACCCGGCCGCTCTGCCGTGGGGCGATTCGGGCGCAGAGGTGGTGATCGAGTCCACCGGGCTGTTCACCAAGCGCGACGACGCCGCCAAGCATCTCGAGGCGGGTGCGAAGAAGGTCATCATCACCGCCCCGGCCACCGAGCCGGACGTGACCATCGCGCTGGGTGTCAACGACGACGCCTACGACCCGGACAGCCACGACGTGATCTCGAACGCCTCGTGCACCACCAACTGCCTGGCTCCGGTGGCCAAGGTGCTGAACGACTCCGTGGGCATCGAGCGCGGGATCATGACCACGATCCACGCCTACACGGCCGACCAGAACCTCCAGGACGCGCCGCACAAGGACCTCCGCCGGGCCCGCGCGGCGGCCGTCAACCTGGTGCCGACCACCACCGGAGCGGCCAAGGCCGTGGGGCTCGTGCTGCCCGAGCTGGAGGGCAAGCTCAACGGCATGGCCATCCGCGCGCCGGTGATCACGGGCTCCGTGGTCGACCTGGTGTGCGAGGTGTCCCAGCCAACGTCCAAGGAGGAGATCAACTCCGCCTTCGCCGATAAGGCCGACAGCGGCGCGCTGGAGGGCATCCTCCAGTACAACGAGGACCCGATCGTCTCCACCGACATCGTCAGCTCTGCCTACTCGTCGGTCTTCGACTCGCCGCTCACCATGGTCATCGACGAGAAGCTGGTCAAGGTCGTGGCCTGGTACGACAACGAGTGGGGTTACTCGAACCGGGTGGTCGACCTGGCGCAGCGGGTGCTGGCGGGGACGCCGGTTGCCTGACGCCGCCACCGGATTGGGCAAGCGCACCGTGCGTGACCTGGAGGTCGCGGCGGGCGAGGCCGTGCTCGCGCGGGTGGACTTCAACGTCCCGCTGGAGGACGGACGGGTGGGCGACGACGCCCGCATCAAGGCGGCTCTGCCCACCATCGAGCTGCTGCTCGAGCAGGATGTGCGGCTGGTGCTCTGCTCGCATCTGGGCCGTCCGGACGGGCGCGATCCGGACACCTCGCTGACGCCCGTGTCGGAGCGGCTGGGCGAGCTGATCGAGGCGCCGGTGCGCCAAGCCCCCGACGTGGTCGGCCCGGAGGTCCGCCGCGCGGTGGACGAACTCGAGCCGGGCAGCGTGCTCGTGCTCGAGAACACCCGCTGGGAGCCCGGCGAGACCGAGAACGACCCCGATCTGGCCCGAGAGCTGGCGGCGCTGGGCGACGCCTACGTCGACGACGCGTTCGGCGCGGCGCACCGCGCGCACGCCTCCACCGCGGGCGTTACGGAGTTCCTGCGGCCGGCGGTGGCCGGGCTGCTGCTCGAGAACGAGGTGGTCACGCTGCGCTCGATGATCGAGGCGCCCGAGCGCCCTCTGGTCGTGGTGCTCGGCGGGGCCAAGGTCACCGACAAGATCGCCCTGATCGACCGCTTCCTCGATACGGCCGACACCCTCCTCATCGGTGGGGCGATGTGCTTCTCCTTCTTCCGCGCGCAGGGGGTGTCCACCGGCGACTCGCTGGTGGAGGACGAGGGCGTGGAGCTGGCCGCGAAGGCGCTGGAGAAGGCCGAGAGCTCCGACTGCCGGCTGATGCTGCCCACGGACCTGGTGCTCGGCGACCGCTTCGACGCCGGGGCCGAGCGCCGGGTGGAGGACGGGACCGAGGTGCCCGACGGCTGGATGGGCCTCGACGTCGGCCCGGAGACGGCCAAGGCCTACGCGGACGAGATCGCCTCCGCGGGCACGGTGTTCTGGAACGGGCCGATGGGCGCGTTCGAGATGGAGCCGTTCGCCGACGGCACGCGTGTGGTGGCCCAGGCGGTGGCCGACGCGCCCGGCACCACGGTGGTGGGCGGTGGCGACTCGGGCGCGGCGATGGTCGAGTTCGGCCTGGCCGATCGCGTGGATCACCTCTCCACCGGCGGTGGGGCCTCGCTGGAGCTGCTCGAGGGCAAGGAGCTGCCCGGCGTGGAGGCGCTCGATGACGCCTGAGTCCGACCGCCGGCCGTTCATCGCCGGCAACTGGAAGCTCTGGGGCACGCGGGCCCAGGCCGCGGAGTACTGCGAGCGGCTGCTCGAGCTGCTGCCCGACCAGTCGCGGCGCCCGGCCGACGTGGGCCTGTGCGTTCCCTTCACCGCGTTGGACACAGTGGTGGAGAAGCTCGCGGGCAGCGGAGTGATCGTCTGCGCGCAGACGATGGCCGCGCACGAGGAGGGGGCCTACACCGGCGAGGTGTCGGCCGCGATGCTGACCGAGCTCGACGTGGACGGGGTGGTGCTGGGTCACTCCGAGCGGCGCGCCTACGACGGCGAGACCGACCGCGCGCTGCAGGAGAAGCTGCCGGCGGCGTTCGAGGCCGGCCTGCTGCCGATTCTGTGCGTGGGCGAGACCGAGGACGAGCGCGAGGGCGGCGAGACCGAGCGCAAGCTGCGCCATCAGGTTCAGGAGGCGCTGGAGAAGGTGCCGGCCGAACGGCTCGCCGAAGTGGTGATCGCCTACGAGCCCGTCTGGGCCATCGGGACCGGCAAGGTCGCCACGCCCGACATCGCGCAGGAGGCGATCGCCTTCATCCGCGCGCTGGTGGGCGATCGCTCGCGCGAAGCGGCCGCCCAGGTCCGCGTGCTCTACGGCGGCAGCGTCAAGCCCGACAACGCGGGCGAGATCCTGGCCGAGGAGGACGTGGACGGCGCGCTCGTGGGCGGAGCGAGCCTCGATCCCGAGGGCTTCGCCCGGATCGTGGCCGCCGCCGCGCCGTGAGCTTCGAGCGGGCCTGCCTGATCGTCCTCGACGGCTGGGGCCTGGCCGACCCGGGACCCGGCAATGCCGTCTCCCTGGCCGACACCCCGGTGTTCGACGAGCTCTGGGAGCGGCACCCGCACACGACGCTCACTGCGTGGGGCCCCTCGGTGGGTCTGCCGGAGGGACAGATGGGCAACTCGGAGGTAGGCCATCTCAACCTGGGCGCCGGGGCGATCGTCAAGCAGGACCTGTTGCGCATCGACGAGGCGGTGGACGACGGCTCGTTCTACGACAACGAGGCGCTGCGGGCCGCCTGTGACAGCGACCGGGTTCACCTGCTCGGCCTGGTCTCCGAGGGCGGGGTCCACGCGAGCATGAAGCACCTGAGGGCACTGATCGAGCTGGCGGGACGGGAGGAGGTGGCGGATGTCGTGATTCACGCCTTCACGGACGGCCGCGACACCCTGCCCGACTCGGGTGCCGGCTATCTGGCCGAGGTGGAGGGCTGGGGCGGTGCGCGCATCGCCTCGGTGACCGGTCGCTACTACGCCATGGACCGGGACAAGCGCTGGGACCGCACCGAGCTGGCGCTCGCCGCGCTGGTGGACGGCACGGCCGAGTTCTCCGCCGACAGCGGCGAGGCCGCGGTGCGAGCGGCCTACGACCGCGACGAGACGGACGAGTTCATCAAGCCGACGCTGGTGGGAGAGGAGGGCCGCATCCGTGACGGCGACAGCGTCATCTTCTTCAACTTCCGGCCGGACCGAGCCCGGCAGCTGACCCAGGCGCTGGACGACAAGCTCGACCTTCGGCTCACCACGCTCACGGAGTACCAGGAGGAATGGGACTACCCCGTGGCCTTCCCGCCCGCCCGGCCGGAGGTCACACTGGCCTCCGTGCTGGCCGAGCGCGGCGTGGCCCAGCTCCACGTGGCCGAGACGGAGAAGTACGCGCACGTCACCTACTTCCTGAACGGCGGCGAGGAGACCCCGTACGAGGGCGAGGAGCGGCGGCTGGTGGACTCCCCACGGGACGTGCCGACCTACGACAAGAAGCCCGAGATGAGCGCCGGGGCGGCCACCGACGCCTTCGTCGAGACGTGGAACGAGGGCGACTACGGCTTCGGGATCATCAACTTCGCCAACCCCGACATGGTCGGCCATACAGGCGTCATCCCCGCGGCGGTGGAGGCGATCGAGACGGTGGACGGATGCCTGCGGCGCATCGTGGAGGCGGTGGAGGCACGGGGCGGTGTCTGTGTGGTCACCGCCGACCACGGCAACGCCGACCACATGCTCGAGCCCGACGGCAGCCCCAACACCGCCCACTCGATGAACCCCGTGCCCCTGGTGGTCACCGAGGACGTGGGAGGCCTGCGCGACGACGGCATCCTGGCCGACGTGGCGCCGACGATCCTCGAGCTCCTGGGGCAGGAGCAGCCGGAGCAGATGACGGGCTCGTCGCTGCTTCGGTGAGGCCGTCCCCGTTCACCATCGAAGCCCGTGACGGGGACGCGCGCGCCGGGCTGATCCGCACCCCGCACGGCGACGTGCGCACTCCCGCCTTCGTGCCGCTGGCCTCCACGGCGACGGTCAAGTCGCTGCATGCGGCTGAGGTGGCCGAGCTCGGCTACGACATGGTCCTCGGCAACACCTTCCACCTCTTCATCCAGCCCGAGCCCGACCTGATCGAGGAGATGGGCGGCCTGCACGAGTTCATGGGCTGGCGGCGGGCCATCATCACCGACTCGGGTGGCTACCAGGTGTTCTCCATGGGGCACGGCTCGGTGGCGGAGGAGATCAAGCGGCGGCGCGACCGCCGGCAGTCGATGGTCATCTCGATCGAGGAGGAGGGGGTGCGCTTTCGCTCCTACCTCGACGGCCGGGAGCGCTTCATGGGGCCGGAGACCTCGATGGAGGTTCAGGCCAAGCTCGGCTCCGACATCGCGCTCGCCTTCGACGAGTGCACTCCCTTTCACGTCGAGCGCGACTACACCGCCCGCTCGATGGAGCGCACCCACCGCTGGCTCGAGCGCTGCATCGCCTGGTGCGCAGAGCACGCGCCGCCGGGCCAGCTTCTCTACGGGATCGTCCAGGGGGGCGTGCACGAGGACCTTCGCATCGAGTCCACCGCCTACGTGGCCGACTCGGGTGTCCCGGGAATAGCCATCGGCGGCTCGCTCGGGCAGGAGAAGGAACAGATGCGCGAGGTGGTGGGCTGGTCGCTGCAGGTGCTGCCCGACGAACCGCCCCGCCACCTGCTCGGCATCGGCGACGTGGACGACCTGGTCCACTCCGTGGCCGCGGGCATCGACACGTTCGACTGCGCCACCCCCACCCGTCTGGCCCGCCACGGCACCGCGCTCGTGCCCGACCCGGAGCGGCGCTGGCGCCTCGACCTGGCCAAGGGCGGCATGCGAGCGAGCAGCGAGCCGATCGACGAGCGCTGCCCCTGTCCCGCCTGCCGCGAGCACACCCGCGGCTACCTCCACTACCTGATCCGCGCGGGCGAGCTCACCGGCAAGCGGCTGGTGACGCTGCATAACCTGACCTTCATGCAGCGACTCATGGCCGGCATGAGGGAGGCGATCATGGCGGGTCGCTACGCCGAGCACGCCCGAGCCGTGCTCGCGGGCGAGCTGCCGTAGCCGATGCGCGTGGTCACCGATCTCCCGCGCCCCGTCCGCCTGATCGAGCACGTGTGGATACCGCTGTCCGACGGCACTCGGCTGGGCGCGCGCATCTGGCTGCCCGAGGACGCAGAGCAGAACCCGGTGCCTGCGGTGATGGACTACGTCCCCTATCGCAAGGGCGATGGGCTGGCGCCACGCGACGCTCCCCGCCTCGCCTACCTGGCGGGACACGGCTACGCCGGGGTGCGGGTGGACATCCGTGGCAGCGGCGAGTCGGACGGCCTGCTGTTCGACCGGTACACCCCCCAGGAGCAGCAGGATGCGGTGGAGGTGCTGCGCTGGCTGGGTGAGCAGTCCTGGTGCAGCGGGAGCTGCGGGATGATCGGCATCTCCTGGGGCGGCTTCAGCGCGCTGCAGGTGGCCGCGCTGCGCCCGCCGGAGCTCAAGGCGATCATCACCCTCTGCTCCACCGACGACCGCTACGCCGACGACGTGCACTACAGGGGCGGCTCGGTGCTGGCGGCCGAGATGCTCTCCTGGGGCGCCTCGATGCACTCCTTCAACGCGATGGCTCCGGATCCCGAGGTGTTCGGGGAGGGCTGGCGCGAGAGGGACATGGGATGAGCGTCAGCGCCGTTCCCTTCTGGCTCGACGAGCCCTACGACCCGCGGGCCGCGCTCGAAGGCACGATTGAGGCCGACGTCTGCGTGATCGGGGCCGGCGTGGCCGGCCTGTCCTGTGCCCGCCGGGCGGCGGCCCACGGTCTCGGCACGGTCGTGCTCGAGCGGGGCACGGTCGCCGGCGGGGCCAGCGGGCGCAACGGCGGCTTCCTGCTGGCCGGGTCGGCGGCCTTCTACCCGGATGCGCGCGAGAAGTACGGTCCCGATCGAGCCCGGCGGATGTACGCCGCCACGCTCGAGGCCCAGGAGGAGATGTATGCCCTGGGCGAGGCGCTCGGGGTGGGCGACTCGATGCGGCGCGTCGGGCTGTTGCGCGTGAGCGCCTCGGACGAGGAGGCCGAGCACGTGCGTACCCACGCTCGCGCCCTTCAGGAGGACGGCTTCCCGGCGGAGCTGGTGGAGCACGCCTCGCTGCCCGAGCGAATCGGCCGCTTCGCGCGCAACGGCGTCCTGACGGAGCACGACGGCGCACTCCAGCCGGCCCGCTGGATCCGCGCGCTGGCCCGCGACGCGGAGGCCGCCGGAGCGCGGATCCACGAGGGCACGCCGGTCGAGCTGCCGGTGCCGGCTCCCTCCGAGGGGAGTGAGGTGGTGGCGCCGGCTGGGCGCGTCAGCGCGCGCCACGTGGTCGTGACCGCCGACGGTCAGCTGCCCGCACTCGTTCCCGAGTTCGCCGGACGCGTGCGCTCACGGCGACTCCACATGGTGGCCACCGCGCCGCTTCAGGAGCGGGTGATCGAGCCGATGGTCTACTCCCGCTGGGGCTATGAGTACCTGCAGCAGCGACCCGACGGGCGCGTGCTCTGCGGCGGCTTCGGCGACCTCGACGGCGCGGACTCCTACACCGACAGCGACGCGGGCAGCCCCCGCATCTGGAGCCGCATCGAGGAGTTCCTGCGCGAGGACCTGGGCGTGGGCAAGCCGGTCACGCACCGCTGGGCCGGCGTGGTGGGCTACAGCGACGACCAGCTGCCGTACGTGGGGGAGACGCCGGGCCGGCCGGGCCTGTGGGTGGCAGGCGGCTACTCGGGCCACGGGAACGTGCCCGGGTTCGTGGCGGGCAGGGAGCTGGCCGACCGCATTGCCGGAGTGGCGAGCGAGCCGCCGCTGTTTCCAGCGGATCGCCGGTGATCGCTAGCGCGTGTTCTGCTCGATGAAGTCGCGCAGCTGCTGAATCTGCTGGTCGACGTCGTTGGCGTCGGGCGCCTGAGCGCCGCTGCCTGACCCGGTGGAGCTGAGAGCGATCACCACCACGGCCACGGCCGCGAGCACGGCGAGCAGGGCCAGGAAGACTCCCCAGCGACGGCGGGCAGCGGCCCGGCGCGCCTCCTTGGGGTCAGGCTCGCGGCGATCAGGGGTGCGGGCCGGGGGCCGCGCCGGTTCACGCGGCAGGATCGGGACGTTCTGCTGAGGGCGCGTGGCCGACAGCGCGCGCGTGGCCGCAGTGGCGTCGAGCGCCCGCGTGGCGTCGGTGTCTCCGGCGCCCAGGGCCAGCCGGCGGGTGACCTCCGTGGTCTCTCCGTGCAGGCCGGCCTCCACGGCCCGCGCCATGTCGATCGCGGAGGAGTAGCGGGCGCCGGGATCGGGATCGAGCGCGACGCGCACGGCCAGGTCCAGCGCGTGGGGCACCTCGGGCCGATAGTCGGACAGCGGCCGCACCGCGTCCTGTTGCTGCTTGAGCGCGAGCTCGGTCAGCGACGCGTACTCGTGCGGCAGCCGGCCGGCCAGGAACTGATAGGCGCAGACCCCCAGCGAGTAGATGTCGGAGGCCGGCCCCGCCTCGTCGCCGCGGGCCTGCTCGGGCGACAGGTAGGCGGCGGTGCCGAGGATCGATCCGACCTGGGTGATTCGGGTCTGCTCCGCCGCCTTGGCGATCCCGAAGTCGGCCAGCTTGGTGAGAAACGACTCGCGGGTCACGAGCAGGTTGCCGGGCTTCACGTCACGGTGGATGACCCCGGCGCGGTGGGCGTAGTCCAGGCCGTGACAGGCGTCGCGCACCACCCGCACGGTGTCGTCGATGCTGAGTTCCTTGCGCTCGCGCAGGAGGTTCGCGCAGGAGGGGCCGTCCACGTACTCCATGACGATGTAGTGGCGCTGGCTCTCCGGGTCCTGGCCGGAGTCGAAGACCTGGACGATATTCGGGTGCTGGAGGCGGGCCGCGGAGAGCGCCTCCCGCCGAAAGCGCGCCACGAAGGCGTCGTCGTCCGCGAGGTGCTCCGCCAGCAGCTTCACGGCCACGGGACGTTCCAGCACGGTGTCGTTGGCCTTGAAGACCGTGGACATGCCGCCGGCGCCGAGCCGGCTCTCGATCACGTAGCGGCGCGCGACCTCGGTGGGGGGGCTCATCCGCTGTCTCCCTCGAAGAGGCTGCCGCCGCCCTGCCCGTCGGCACCCTCGCCGTCGGAGGGCTCCTCGGTGGTGTCCGTGGGCGTGGTGGGCTCCTCGGTGGTGTCCGTGGGCGTGGTGGGCTCGGTCTCCGTGGGGAAGGTGTCCGTCGTGTCGGTGGTGTCGGTCTCGGTCTCGGTATCGGTCTCCGGGGTCGTTTCGGGCGTGGTCTCCGTGTCGGTCTGCTCCTGCCGCTCGGCGCAGCGCTCCTCGACCAGCTCGAACAGGCGGTCGAAGCCCTGCTGCAGCGCGTCGCGCACGTCCTGGTCGACGTCGCCCGGCAGGCCGTCGATCGCGTCCTGGACCGGTGTGGTGTTGGGGTCTCCCGGCTCGGTCACGTCATCGCAGGCCCCGATGCTGCCGTTGACACGGCCCTCCACCGAGTTGAGCTGGTTCTGAAGCACGGCGGCCGACTCGGCGGGGATGGGCGCGCCCTCCTCGTCCGAGCCACAGCCCGCCGCGGCCAGGCAGCCGCCCAGCAGGACGAGTAGGGCTGTTCGCTTGATCGGTCTCACTTGCCTTCGTAGAGCCGCTTGGCCAGGTCCTCGGGGAGCCCGGCCTTCCTGATGGCGCCGGCGGCTTCGTCGATCGGATATTCGACCCGCCGCCAGCGCGCGGTCCACCCCTCTGTGTCTAGCAGGAGCCACGCGGCCCGGGAATCACCGTCCCTGGGCTGGCCCACGCTGCCCGGGTTGAGCAGCCACTCGCCGCTCGAGGCATCGGCCTCGTCGCCGGCATGGGCCTGCCCGCCGTCGAGCTCCCCCTCGGCGTCCCGGCTGAACCACAGCGCGAAGTGCGAGTGGCCCACCACGCCCACCCGCCCGTCCATGGCGTCCATGCACTCCTCCGCCTGCCACGCCGAGAGCACGTATTCCCAGATCGGGGTCGCGCGGGCTCGCGTGGTAGAGGGCGGGCTCGAGCTCGGGGTCCTGGGGCGCGCGGCCGCGCAGGAACTCGAGCGTCTCGGCGGAGACGTGCTCGCGCGTCCACTTCGCCGCCTCCGCGGCGGCGGGAGAGAAGTCGGCGATGGAGATCTCCTCGGTCACCACGAGGTCATGGTTGCCTGCGAGGCAGACGTCGCAGTGCTCGCGGGCCAGGGCAACGCACTCGTCGGGCTTCGCTCCGTAGCCCACGAGATCGCCCAGGCACCACGTCCGCTCGGCGCCCGCGTCCCGGACGTCGGCCAGCACCGCCTCGAAGGCGGGCAGGTTGCCGTGGACGTCGGAAAGAAGCGCGATTCGCAATTGGGAGCCTTCTACGATGTGGCGAGATGGGGCGTTTGCGGCTGCCGTTGGCGATCCTGGTGGCGGTGGCCGCCGCCGGTGCTGCCACGTTCCTGCTTCGCCCGCGCAGCGGCCTGATCGAGCCCGCGCCGGTCGACGTCCAAGCGTACTTCACGGCCTTTCAGCTCGAGCGAGCCGAGGATTTCCGCAGCGTTCAGCGGGTTCTCGGGCTGGCCGGCATCGTCGTGAGCACCGCCACCCTGGCGCTGCTGGCGTGGCGGCCGCCGCGCCGCCCCTTCGAATGGCTGGGCAGGCGGCCGCTGCTCGGGGCCGCGGCGGCGGGGGCGGGGATCTCCCTGCTCCTGGTGGTGGTCGAGCTCCCGCTGTCGGCCCTGCGGCGCGAGCGGGCCATCGATGTCGGGCTGATCACCCAGACGTGGACCGACTGGGCCGGCGATCTGCTGCTGTCCTCGGCCATCAATGCCGCATTGGCGGGCGTCGGTGGCCTCATCGCCCTCGCGCTGGTGCGACGCTTCCGGCGTAACTGGTGGGCGCCGGCCGCCGGCCTGGTGGTGGCGTTCGGCGTCTTCACGATCTGGCTCTATCCGGTGGTGATCGACCCGCTGTTCAACGACTTCGAGAAGCTGCCGCCGGGGCCGGTGCGTGAGGACGTGCTCGAGCTGGCGCGCGAAGCCGATGTGGACGTGGGCGAGGTCTACCGGGTGGACGCCAGCCGGCGCACCACCGCGGCCAACGCCTACGTGGGCGGCCTGGGCCACAGCAAGCGGGTGGTGCTCTACGACAACCTGCTCAGCTCCTTCCCGCGCGACCAGGTGCGCCTCGTCGTGGCCCACGAGCTGGGCCACCAGAAGAACGACGACCTGCCCCGCGGGCTGCTGTGGCTGGCGATCGTGGCGCCCGCCGGGACGCTTCTGGCCCAGCGGCTGGCCGAGCGCTTCGGCCGCCGTTTCGGCATGGACGATCCCGGGGTCAAGCCGGGACCGGTCGTGATCCCCGCCGTGGCGCTGGCCGTGACGCTCGTGTCGCTCGGCCTGGGCAGCGCGTCCAACGTGCTGTCGCGGCAGGTCGAGGCGCGGGCCGACGCCTTCGCCCTCGATCTCACCCGCGATCCGGCGTCGTTCGTTCAATTCGAGCGCCGCATCGCGCTGCGCAACATCACCGACACCGATCCGCCCGGCCTCCTGCACGCGCTGTTCGACACGCATCCCACGATCAGGGAGCGCATCGGCTTCGGCGAGGCTTGGGAGCAGCCTGAGTAGGCTGCCGCGCCCGTGGCCCGACGTGAGCTGATCGAGCGAGTGGTGCGCGAGCTCGCGGCGTACGAGCGCCCCTCGGCCTCCGAGGGTGAGCACCGCGCGGCCGAGTGGCTCGCCGGCGAGCTGCGCTCCGCCGGCTGCCGCGAGGTGCGGGTGGAGGAGGAGCGCGCCCACGGCGGCTACTGGTGGCCGCTCGGGATTCTCAACGCGGCGGCGGGCCTGGCCGCTCTCGCCGGAGGCCGCCGCGCCGCCGCCCTGATCGGTGGCGCCGCCGCGGCGGCCGTCTACGACGACGTCGGCGGAGGACGACTCTGGTTTCGCCGCCGCGCGCTCCCCCGCCGGCCGACGTGGAACGTCGTGGCCGAGGCCGGCGACCCCGATGGCGCCCGGACCGTGGTGTTCGTGGCGCACCACGACGCCGCCCACAGCGGGCTCGTCTTTCACCCCGCCCTCCCGCGTGCCGCCATGAAACGAATGCCCGAGCTGCACGAGAAGGCCGACCAGAGCGTGCCGATCCTCTACGGCGTGTTCCTGGGCCCCCTGCTCCTCGCCCTGTGGGGACTGCTGGGCGGGCGGGCGCTGCGTGGCGCCGGGCTCTTCTTCTCCACCGGGGCGACGGCGGCGATGGCCAACATCGGCGCCAGCCGCGTGGTGCCGGGGGCCAACGACAACCTCAGCGCGGTGGCCACCGTCGTTGCCCTGGTCCACGAGCTGCGTGAGAACCCACCCGAGGGCGTGCGCGTCCTGCTCGTCTCGACCGGTTCCGAGGAGTCGTTCATGGAGGGCATGCAGGGCTTCGGGCGTCGTCACTTCGCGGCGCTCGACCCGGCCACGACCGAGGTCGTCTGCCTGGAGTGCGTGGGCTCACCCGAGCTGTGCGTCGTGGAGGGCGAGGGAATGCTGAGAATGCGCTGGTACACCGACGCCACCCGCGAGCGGCTGGCCCGGGCGGGCCTCGACGCCGGTGTGCGCCTGCGCCGCGGCCTGCGGACCGTGGCGGCCACGGACGGTCTGATCGCCCTGCGCGCCGGCTATTCCACCTGC
This sequence comes from uncultured Thermoleophilaceae bacterium, assembly GCA_963808545.1. Taxonomy (GTDB): domain Bacteria; phylum Actinomycetota; class Thermoleophilia; order Solirubrobacterales; family Thermoleophilaceae; genus JACVRW01. Next base: position 25,539 of record CAWEGB010000014.1, read on the forward strand.
ACGCTCGGCGGGGTGGACGAGACCAAGTTCCCCTCGAACTACCACTGGCCCACCGACACGCCCGACAACCTCGACTGGTCGAGCATCGACGGCGCCGTCGCGGTCTGCGAGCAGTTCGTACGCGGCCGTGAGCGGCCGCGAACCGGCCAGCCGGGCTAGCTCGACTCCGTGCTCTCGCCGCCGCCCGGCCCGAACTCGGGCAGGTCGCGGATCCCCTCGCGGGTCTGCCACTTGGAGAAGTTGTCCTCCATGGCGTCGATCAGCTCGCGCATGAAGCGCGGCGAGAGGTTCACCCGCGAGACCACGACACCCGGCACCTCGCCCTCGTCGACCTCGTGGTCGACCCGCGCGAAGGTGATGGTGAACTCGTAGTCCGAGTGGGAGACGTTGGCGAAGTTGGCGTAATGGCCCGCCATCGTCTCCGGGTCGGTGTGGATGTTGAAGTGGCGCTCGCCGTCGTCGTCGTCTGGCACGCCCGTAGTATCGCACCCGCCCATGCGGATCTCGGTCATCGCCGTAGGCCGCCTGCGGCCTCCCTACCAGGATGACGTCGAGCACTACCGCAAGCTCCTGGCCGGGCAGGCCCGGATCGAGATGGTGGAGGTGCGTGAGGACGACAAGGTGCCGGCCCGCATTCCCGAACGAGCCTTCACCGTCCTGCTCGCCGGAGACGGGCGCACGATGGACTCGCTCGAGTTCTCGCGCTGGCTGGAGGAGCGCCGCCACGCGGGACGCGATCTCTGCTTCGTGATCGGTGGCCCGACCGGGCTCGAGTTTGAGGCGGACATGCGCCTCTCGCTGGGCGCGATGACGCTGCCGCACCAGCTGGCCCGGGTGGTGCTGCTGGAGCAGCTCTACCGAGGCCACAAGATCCTCGCGGGCGAGCCGTATCACTATTAATTGAGGACGCGATGGATCCCGTAGCCGCGCTATCCAGAGAGGTCGAGCAGACCGCCGCCGAGCTGTCGGGCAACGGGGCACTGGCCCACACCAGGCTCGAGCGGCCCAAGCAGGCCGGCTTCGGCGACTACTCGAGCAACGCCGCGATGCTCCTCGCGCCGACCCTGGGTGAGCCGCCGCGCGAGATCGCCGGTCGGCTGAGCGACGCGGTGGGAGAGCGTCTCGGGGAGTCGGTCGAGCGCGTGGAGATCGCGGGTCCCGGCTTCCTGAACCTCTTCATGGCCGACCGCTGGTACCTCGGCGCGCTCGCCGCGATGCTCGAGGCGGAGGATCGCTTCGGGCAGGGGGACCAGGACGAGCAGGTCCAGGTCGAGTTCGTCTCGGCCAACCCCACCGGCCCGGTGACCGTTGCCTCCGCGCGCCACGCTGCCTACGGCGACTCGCTCTCGCGCATTCTCGAGCTGGCCGGCAACCAGGTGGAGCGCGAGTACTACGTGAACGACGCCGGCAGCCAGGTGCGCAAGCTCGGCGAGGCAATCCAGGCTCGCGCGCGCGGAGAGGAGCCCGAGGAGTATGGGGCCGAGTACGTGAGCGTGCTCGCGAAGCAGATACCGGGCGCGGCCGAAGACGACCCGGACGAGGTGGCCCGGCGCGCGATCGAGCTCCTGCTCGAGGGGGTGGAGCAGACGCTCACGCGGTTCCGCGTGCACATGGACCGCTACTTCCGCGAGAGCTCGGTGCACGAATCGGGTGTCCTCGAGGAGGTTCTCGGTGGCCTCGACGGGGTCTACGAGTCCGAGGGAGCGCAGTGGCTGCGCACCACCGACGACGGCGACGACAAGGACCGGGTGCTGCGGCGCTCCGATGGGGAGCTCACCTACTTCGCCACCGACATCCCTCACCACGCCGACAAGCTGGCTCACGGCTTCGACCACTGGATCAACGTGCTGGGCTCGGACCACCACGGCTACGTCAAGCGCATCCTCGCCGCGTGGCGCCGCCTCGGCGGCGACCCCGAGGCCTACGAGGTCGTGATCATGCAGTTCGTCAATCTCCTCGAGGCGGGGCAGCCGGTTCAGATGTCGAAGCGCGCCGGGGCCATCGTGACCCTCGACGACCTGATCGACGACATCGGCGTCGACGCCGCCCGCTGGTTCCTGCTCTCGCGCAGCCACGACACGCGCATCGACCTGGACCTCGAGCTCGCCCGGCGCCAGTCGCAGGACAACCCGGTGTACTACGTGCAGTACGCCCACGCGCGCATCGCCTCGATCCTGCGCAAGGCCGGCGACGCGCGGGTGGAACAGGCGCTGGGCGCCGATCTGCGCGCGAGCGCGGAGAGCTTCCACCCGTCGCAGAGCGCGCTGGTCAAGCGGCTGCTCGAGCTGCCCGAGGCCGTGCGCGACGCCGCCGAGCGCCGCGCGCCACACCGCATCGCCGCCTACGCCACCGAGACCGCCCAGGAGTTCTCGGCCTTCTACCGCGACTGCCGCGTGGTCGGCGCAGCCGAGGAGGGGGGCGACGAGGACGTGCGCCTCGCTGTCTGCGTGATGACCAGGCGAGTGCTGGCCCGGTCGCTCGACCTGCTCGGGGTCGAGGCGCCCGAGGCCATGTGAATAGCTCGTGCGCACCCGGCCGAGCCGGGCGCTTCGCCAGACGGCTACTCTCACGCGCCTCATGAGAGCCGCGCTCTGTCTCGCCGTCGTGTCCTGCCTGGTCTTCGCTGCGCCCGCGGCGGCGGTCGACCGCTACGTGCCCATGAAGGTGCCGCCCGGCCCGGGCCCGGCGAAGTACGACAGGGTCTTCGTGCAGCAGCTCGGTCCCGCGCGGGCTGAGAACGTGCTGGTGCTCGTTCCCGGAACCAACGGCGGGGCCGGCGGCATCACCCCGGCGGCCCGCGACATCGTGCGCCGGACGCCGAGCACGCAGGTGTGGATCGTCGACCGGCGCCAGCAGGCCTTCGAGGACACCACGGTGTTCAGGACGCGAGATCCGCAGCGCGTCCAGGACTACTACCTGGGATTCGAGTACGAGCGCACCGTCGGCACCGACGCGAAGTACGTGGCCGACTGGGGCCTCGGCGTGCAGCTGGCCGATCTGCGCAGCGTCATCCAGCGGGCACGCAAGGGGGGACGCCGCGTGATGCTCGGCGGCCACTCGGCCGGCGCCTCCACGGCGGTGGCCTACGCCGCCTGGGACTTCGGCGGCCGCGCCGGCTACCGCGACCTCGACGGGCTCGTGCTGATCGACGGTGGCCTGCGCGGCAGCTTCGACTCCGCCGACCTCGACGACGCCAAGACCACGCTGGCCGACATCCGCAAGGGCAACGTCTTCCTCGACCTGCTCGGGCTCGGCCTGCCCGAGATCAACGGCATCTTCGCCCAGGTCGGCGCGTTGTGGGCCTACGAGCGGCCGGACGAGCTGTCCGCGCTGCAGCGCTTCCCGCTCCTGCCCGATGTCTTCAAGCCGAGCATCCCGGTCACGAACGAGGGGCTCTTCGGGTTCGCCTTCGATGAGACGACCTCCCCGCGCTTCCTCAGCCTCATCCACGTCCGCGCCGGCGGCCTGGCCACCAGCGGCGACCCGCGCGGCTGGGAGGACGGCGAGCTCACCCCGATTCGCCGCCACGCCAAGGCCTACGCGGCCGACCGGCCCAACGCGACCGAGTGGTACTACCCGCGCCGGCTGGGCCTCGACCTCAACGCGGCCAGCGCGCTGCGCCAGACTCCCGCCGCCCGCTACCTCGGGCTGCGGATCAAGCACGCCAAGCGCATCGACGTCCCGCTCTACGCCTACGCCACGGCGCTCACCGACGGCGGCGTGGCCCGCGGAGCGCGGCGCCTGGCCAAGTCCTCGCGGATCGAACGGCCCACGGTGGTGGACGACCGCAACGCCAGCCACCTGGACCCCCTCTCCGGCGCACCGGCGAGGAACCGCTTCCTGAAGACGGTCGTGCCGTTCCTCAAGCGCCACGCGGGTTAGCGCCGGCGACTCACCCACGCGCCGGCGCGTAGTTTTGGGCGGGTGTCCGCTGCGCAGCGTGCCCGAGTATCGGTAAGCGTCGTCTTCGCTCTGAACGGGGCGCTGTTCGCGACCATTTTCTCGCGCCTGCCCGCGATCCAGGAGCGCACGGGCCTGTCCGAAGGGGTACTCGGTCTGGCGCTCCTCTGCGCGATGATGGGCCTGCTGGCCAGCCAGGCGGTCGCGGGCGGTCTCGTGACGCGTCTCGGCAGCCGGCCGGTGATGACTGTGGGAGCGCTGGGCTACGCCGCGGGCCTCGTGCCGGTGGCCTTTGCGACGTCATTCGAGGCGCTTGCCGTCTCGCTCTTCCTCACCGGCTTCGCCAACGGGCTTCTGGACGTGGCCATGAACATCCACGGCCTGACGGTCGAGCGGCGGCTCGGCCGGCCGATTCTCTCCACGCTCCACGCCTGTTTCTCGTTCGGAGCCCTGTTCGGCGCGGCGCTCGGGGGGCTCGTGGCAGGGGCCGGCCTCGAGGTGCCGGTGCACCTGCCGGCCACGGCCGCGCTCGGAGCACTCACGATCCTGGTGGCACGCCGCTATCTGCTCGACTCGAGCGCCGACGCCGCGCCGGAGGGACCGATGTTCGCCGTGCCGTCACGCGCGCTCGTGCTGGTCGGCGTCTTCGCCTTCTGCGTGCTGATGTCCGAGGGCGCGGTGAACGACTGGGCAGCAGTCTTTCTCGCGAACGAGGTCGGCACGGGGGAGGCCACGGCCGCCGCCGGCCTCGCCGCCTTCTCGCTCACGATGGCCATCGGGCGCCTATACGGAGATCGCTTGAACGAACGGATCGGAGCCGTGCGGCTGGCCCGCGCCGGGGGCGCGCTGGCAGCCCTCGGTATCGGCACGGCGATACTGACCGACGTCACAGCCGTCGCTCTGGCCGGCTTTGCCAGCGCGGGGTTCGGTCTGGCCGCACTGTTCCCGCTCGCTCTCCGCGCGGCAGCGGCGCGCGGCGAGGTGGAGGGCCCGTCCGTGGCCGCGGTGACCGCCTCCGGCTACCTCGGCTTCCTCGCCGGGCCACCGGTGATCGGCGGCCTGGCCGAGCTGGCCGGGTTGCGAGCTGGGCTGCTGTTCGTGGTTGCCGGCTGCCTCGTGGCGGCGGCGCTCGCGCCGAAGGTGCGCACCCCGCGGCCGGCCGCGACTAGATCTCGCTGAAGAAGTTGATCCCGAGGTCGTCCATGAGGCTGAGCGCCTCGGCGTTGAGCCGGGTCAGCTCGTTGGTGTAGAGCAGCACGCCCATCACGATCAGCACGGTGCCCGAGACCAGAGTGATCGCGGTGTAGTGGTTGCGAAAGAAGCGGAAGACGCTTGAGAAGGTCGTGAAGGCGAGCGCGCTGAGGATGAAGGGCACGGCCAGGCCAAGCGAATAGAAGGCCAGCAGCACGGCTCCCTGGCCCACCGTGTTCTCGGTGGACGCAGCGGTGAGGATGGCGCCGAGCGTGGGTCCGGTGCAGGGCAGCCAGGCCACGGCGAAGGCGACGCCGGCGATGATCGGCCCGCCGGTGTGGGCGCGGCGCATCAGCTCCTCGGGACGCCAGTCGCGGTTCAGCCGGGGCAGGAACAGGGTGGCGATGAAGAGCACGCCCAGCAGCGCGATCACCACGCCCGAGATCTCTCGCAGCAGTGCGCGGTTGTCCTGGAGGGTCTGGCCGAGACCGGTGGCGGTCATCCCCAGGGCGACGAACATCGCGGTGAAGGCCAGGCAGAACAGCACCGCCGGGCCGAGCACGCGGGTTCGCCCGCGACCCTCCTGGATGTCCGCGAACGAGACCCCGGAGATGGTGGAGAGATAACCGGGCACGAGCGGCAGCACGCACGGCGAGACGAAGGAGATGAAGCCGACGGCGAAGGCGGCCACGACGGTGGTGTCGACCGTGTCCTGGGCGATCACAGGTCGTAGCGCTCCATGTCCGCCTCGAGGCGCGGGTCGGGCGAGGCGCCGGCCGCGGCGGTCGCTCCTGGGCCGTCACCACCGCGGCTCGTGCGCCGCCAGCGAAGCACGGCGAAGGCGATTCCACCTCCCGCGAGCAGCAGGCCGAGGGCCGGCACCAGGTAGACGAGGACGTCGCCGAGCTCGCCGCCCCCCTCGTCGCCGGGCAGGGCCAGCACGTCATCGCCGAACTGGGCCACGAGAGCCGCCTTGATCTCGTCCTTCGAGCGGCAGTCGTCGATCAGCTCCTGGATGTAGGCCCGCTCCTGCTGGGCCTGGGGCGCCTCGGTGGCGAGTGCCAGCGGGGTGCCGCACACCGGGCACATCACCTCGTTCTCCACGTCGCCCAGAGTGGCTTTGGGGCACTCCTGCGCCAGCGCCGAACCGGGCACGGCAAGCAGGGCGACGACGATGAGAACGACGCGGAACATCGGCCTCACGAAGGGTAGTTGCGCGGAAAACGCCTATAACTCGCGACGCTATGGGCCTGGCTCTCGATCCTCAGGTGGCGGCCGCGATCGAGCAGCTTCCGCCCGACCCACCGCCGCTGCCCCCCGGCGAGTGGCGCGAGCGCCGGCGCCGGTTCGACGCCATGTCCCGCGATCTCAACGCGCGGCTTGCCCTGCCGGACGACGTGGAGGTCGAGAGCGCACAGGCCGCCGCGGCGGACGGTACGCCGATCGACGTGCGCATCTACCGGCGCGACGGCGATCGCAGCGGTGGGCTGGTCCTGTACCTCCACGGCGGCGGGCACTTCTGTTGCGACATCGAGGCGAGCGACCCGGGCTGCCGCTGGTACGCCTCGAACTCCGCCGCCACCCTCGTGTCGGTCGACTATCGCTTCGCCCCGGAGCATCCCTACCCCACGGCCGATCGAGGACGCGTACGCGGCTCTGCGCTGGACGGCGGAGCACGCCGGCGAGCTCGGCGGGGATCCGGAGCGGCTGGCGGTGATGGGCGACAGCGCCGGGGGCGGCATGGCGGCCGGCGTGGCGCTGATGGCGCGCGACCGGGGCGGTCCCGCCCTGGTGCGCCAGATCCTCATCTACCCGATGCTCGACGACCGGACCACCGGTCCCGATCCGGCGATCGAGCCCTTCCTCGCGTGGAACTACGACGACAACGTCACCGGTTGGGGCTGCCTGCTGGGCGACCGTGCCGGAACGCCCGACGTGCCGATCTACGCCGCGCCTGCTCGGGCCGAGAACCTGGCCGGCGTGGCTCCGGCCTACATCGAGGTCGGCCAGCTCGACGCGTTTCGCGACGAGGACGTGGCCTACGCCGGCCGGCTGTCGGCCGCCGCCGTCGAAGTCGAGTTGATCGTTCGTCCCGGCGTGCCCCACGATTTCGAGGTGCTCGCCCCGGACGCCGACGTCACGCGAAGGGCTGCCGCGGACCGTGCCCGCGTGCTGGCGGCCGTCTAGGGACGGCTCACAGCGTCGGCCACCGCTCTCCCGCAGGCCTCGGTGCCGGCCGCCCCGCCCAGGTCCGGCGTGCGCAATTCCGGCTCGCTCAGCACCCGTTCGATCGCGGAGATGACCGCGGCGGCGGCGTCCGGCTCGCCGATGTGCTCGAGCAGCATCGACGCCGCCCAGATGGTGCCGACCGGATTGGCGATCCCCTGCCCGGCGATGTCGGGAGCCGAGCCGTGGACCGGCTCGAACAGCGAGGGGAAATGCCGCTCGGGATTGATGTTGGCCGAAGGGGCGATGCCGATGGTTCCGGTCAGGGCCGGCCCGAGGTCCGAGAGGATGTCGCCGAACAGGTTGGAGCCCACCACGACGTCGAAATAGGCCGGCCGCAGCACGAACTGGGCGGCCAGGTTGTCGATGTGGAACTTGTCCCAGTTCACCGTGGGGTACGAGCCGGCGATCTCCTCCACGCGCTCGTCCCAGTAGGGCATGGCCACGGCCACGCCGTTCGACTTGGTGGCCGACGTCAGGTGCCGGGCCCCGCGTGACGCGGCCAGCTCGAAGGCGAATTGCAGGATGCGGTCGACCCCGTGCCGGGTCATCACCGTCTCCTGGAGCACCGTCTCGCGTTCGGTGCCCTCGAACATGCGCCCGCCGATCTCGGAGTACTCGCCCTCCGTGTTCTCGCGGACGATCACGAGGTCGATGCCCTTCGGGTCGGCCAGCGGGGAGGGGACGCCGGGCATCAGGCGCACCGGGCGCAGGCAGACGTACTGGTCGAAGTGGCGACGGATCTGCAGCAGCGATCCCCACAGGGAGACGTGGTCGGGCACCGTTTCGGGCCAGCCCACGGCGCCGAAGAAGAGCGCGTCGTAGCCGGCCAGCTGCTGCTGCCAGTCGCCGGGGAGCATCGACCCGTGCTCGGCGTAGTAGTCGCAGCTGGCGAACTCGAAGTCGTCGAAGGACAGCTCGAAGCCGTGGACGTCGGCGACGGCCTCGAGCACACGACGACCCTCGGGCAGCACCTCCCTGCCGATCCCGTCTCCGGGGATCATCGCGATCCGGTAGCCGGCCATGGACGCAGTTCTACAGAGGCAACGCCGAATAGGCTGCGCCGCCGCCGTGCAGGCGCGACGCTGGACGGTGGAGGCGCCGACCGGCCGCCTACAGGCCGTGGTGGGTCTCGAGCGTGGATTGTCCGGGCCGACTGAGCCGCTCAGCCGGCGCCGGAACGCAGCAGCGGGGCCACCTCGGCGGCCATGAACCCCTCGTCCACCGGACCGCGGCGCACCGCCCGGATGCGGCCCTCGCGATCGATGACGAAGGTCTCGGGGTAGGCCACCACGCCGAAGCTCTCGAGCGTGTCGCCGTCCTTGTCCTTCAGCATCGGGTAGCTGAGCTCGTACTGCTCGATGAACTCCTGCGCGTCGGCGGTCACGTCGAGCACGTCGACGCCCAGCACGGTGCCGCCCCCCTTGCGCATGCGGCGGTGCCACCTCTCGAGCAGCGGCGACTCCTCCCGGCACGGCTTGCACCACGAGGCCCAGATGTTCAGCACCACCACCTGACCGCGGTAGTCGGCGAGAGAGCCACGCCCATTGCCATCCAGGGCCGGCAGCTCCACCGCGGGGGCCTGCTCGAGCTCGCCACGGGCCAGGGACTCCTCCACATTGCGGTCCGGTTCGTTCTGAACGAGGCCGTAGGCCAGCAGTGCCACGAGGGCCAGCAGGGCGCAGATTACGGCCACCGGAACGGGGGAGAGCACCTTCTTCATCTCGCCTCATCAACGATAGGGAGAGTCCAAACGCGGCTAGAATCCGCGTCTCTTCGCGGACGTAGCTCAGTTGGTAGAGCGTTGGCTTCCCAAGCCAAAGGTCGCGGGTTCGAGACCCGTCGTCCGCTTCAGGCGAGACCGTGAGCTAACGCGAAAGAGGGATTAGGACCCGAATCTGAACCACGTGCGGCTGGTGTTGCGGCTGATGCGGAGGGCCGTTGGCCCGTAGCCTGGGCCGCGGGTGTGGCCAGCTGATCGATCTCGCGCCGCGCAACTTCTGCAGCAACTGCGGATCGAGCATCTTCGACGACCTTGGCGAGGTGTACTTCGTCGCCGCCGGGCTGATGAGCGACCTCGACATGGAACCGGCCTTCCACCAGCAGGTCGCGTACAAAGCCAAGTGGCACCAGATCGGCGACGACGCCCCGCAGCACGCCGAGATGCCGCCGGGCTGACGCCCGGCTGCGTGTGGATGCATACCGACGGCGAATCGGCTGGCTTCCGCGCGACCGAGTGCCTCGAGGATGCGCGAGTACAGGCCACCTGCGCGCTGGCTCTCCAGTCCTGGTTCGCCGAGCTCGAGGTGGTTCAGACGCCGGCGCGGGTGAAGGTCAGATGCGTGACTCCGCTGGGGGAGGAGGTGGCCTCGATTTCATAGTCGTTCTCGAGACCCTCCAGTCCGTCCCAGAGCCGCACGCCGCGGCCGAGCAGGATCGGGACCACCACGACGTGCATGTGGTCGACGAGCCCGGCGGCGAGGAAGTCGCGGAGCACGGTGGGACCTCCGCCGATGCGTATGTCCTTGCCGTCGGCGGCCTCGCGGGCTGTCTCGAGCGCCTCGGCCGGCGACGCGTCGAGGAAGTGGAACGTCGTGCCGCCCTCCATCTCGATCGACGGGCGGGTGTGATGGGTTAGGACGAAGACCGGTGTGTGAAACGGCGGGTTGGGACCCCACGCGCCCTTCCACTCCGGGTCCTCTTCCCATCCGGGGTGGCCGAACTTCCCGGCGCCCATGATCTCGGCACCGATCCCCCGATCGTGGCGCTGGACGAAGACGTCGTCGACGCCGCCGCTGCCGCCGGGCTCCCACGACCGGGTCTTGAACAGCCACTCGTGCAGCCGCTCCCCGGCGTGACCGAAATGTAGGTCCTTGGTCTGACCCTCACCGGTGCCGAAGCCGTCGAGTGAGATGGAGAAGAAGTGGACGTAGACGAGTGACATGGCTGCTGCTCCTTCGGTGGTCGGGAGATCAGTTCTCCTGCAGGCCGATAATCATTGTCGTCTCTTGACGGTCGACGGCTCCCGGCGCGTCAGCTCGTGGTCTGGCCCACCTCGATCAGGTGGCCGTCCGGATCGCGGAGGTAGCAGCGGATCTCGGCTCCGCGGTCCTGCGGCGGCGTGAGGAAGTGGGCGCCGCGGGCGCTCCACTCCTCGAACACCGACCGGATGTCGGCGACCCGGATGTTCAGGAACGCGCTCGTGCGAGTGGGGTCCGGCGGGGTCTCCAAAGTCACCTCGGGCTTGTCGTCGGTGGGACCGCCCCCGGCGTTGATGATGATCCACCCGTTGGCCAGCTGGACGAACGAGGGCTCGCCGTCACGCACCAGCTCACCTCCCAGTACGCCGACGTAGAAGTTGGACGAGCGTTTGATGTCGTCGCTGACGATGAAGTGGGTGAGCAGGATGCCTTCGGTGGGGATGGGGGGCTGGGCGGCCATGATCCGAGGATAGAAACGGCGCTGTCTACGATCGGGCTCAGCTGACGAGCTCGAGCCGCGGGTTCGGCCTCAGGCGCCGGCCCACCTTCGCCCGCTCGACGCCGTTGACTCGGACGATGTCGGCCGTGTAGTCGTTCGAGCCGCGCAGCAGGGCCGAGCCCACCCCGTAGGCGTCCACGGGTGCGCCGGAGGCCTCGAACTCCTCGATGCGCGCCGAGTCGAACCCCCCGGAGGCCACGATCTTCACCCCGGGGTGGCCGGCGCCGTCGAGCGCCTCGCGCACCCGATCGGCCAGCACCGGGTTCACGCCCGTCGGCTTGAAGTCGCCCATCTCGTTCCACAGCGCCCGGTCCACGAGCTGGCCCGAGGTGTCGAGGCGCACGCCCCACAGCCGGTCGCCCAGCGCATCGGCCACCGCGACCGCGGTGGAGACCGAGTCGTTCACGAAGTCCACCAGCACGGTCACGTTCATCTCACCGGCGTAGCGGTCGGCGAAGGCCTCGGCGGCGGCAACGGTGTCGCCGTCGTAGGCCGCGATCAGCGAGTGCGGCACAGTGCCCACCCCGCGGCCGCCCCACCACGACGCCTGGGCGTCGGTCGACACGCCGATCGCGCCGGCCACGTGGGCGGCCCAGCCGTCCCCGGTCTGGACCTGCCAGTGGTCGTGCCGCGCCGGGAAGTAGAGGATCGGCTTGCCGCGGGCCGCCTCCACCACGTCGCGCACGTTGCGCATCACGAGCGAACGCCGGGCGAGCGAGCCCAGGTAGACGGTCTCGAGATGGGCAAACAGCGAGTAGTCGCCCTCGATCGTCATCACCGTCTCCCACGGCTCGATCTCGTCGCCCTCGTACAGCGCCCGCACCTCGAGCTCGTCCCATCCGGGCGCCCAGCCCCCGGCTCCCTGACGCCCGGCGCAGAGCTTGAGGATGGCCACCGCCTCGTCGATCCCGCCGAGGAGCGACCGGTGGCGCTGGAAGACCTGCATGGTCACGCGCGGATGGCGATCGCGTTCCTCGAGCAGCTCCTTGGTGAGGTTGAAGTACTGGTCCGAGTACCACCCGGAACGGATCCGCTCGACCGGAAGCCGGAACACCTCGGGATCGAGGCGCGTTCGGGGGGTGGTGGCCTGCGTCACGGCGGCAACGCTAGACAAACGGAATACTCGCGGTGGTGCGGGCGATCACCCTGATCCCGGGACAGCCGGACAGCGCCGGGCTCACGGAGCTGCCGGATCCGCAGCCCGGACCGGGCGAGCTGCTGGTGGCGCCGCTGGTGCTGGGGGTGTGCGGCACCGATCGCGAGATCATCGAGGGCATCCACGGCTCGGCACCCGAGGAGCGCGAGCGCCTGGTGCTGGGCCACGAGCTGCTCGCGCGCGTGCTCGAGTCGCCCCCCGGGAGCGGTTTCGAGCCGGGCCAGCCCGTGGCGGCCGTCGTGCGGCGGCCCGATCCCGTGCCCTGCCGCTGTTGCGCCGCCGGGGAATGGGACATGTGCCGCAACGGGCTCTACACCGAGCGCGGGATCAAGGGCAGGGACGGCTACGGAGCCGAACTCGTGACGCTCGAGGCGGACTTCGCGATCCCGGTGGCGCCCGAGCTGGGCGACCTGGGCGTCCTCACCGAGCCGGCCAGCGTCCTGGCCAAGGCGTGGGAGCACATCGAGCGCATCCGGGCACGGGCCTGCACCGGCGGAAACCGGGTACTGGTGACCGGCGCGGGGCCGATCGGCCTGCTCGCGGCCCTGATGGGCAGCCAGCGCGGTCACGAGCTGCACGTGCTGGATCGCGCCACCAAGGGGCTCAAGCCCGAGCTGGTCCGGGACCTGGGGGCGGAGTACCACGCCGGGGCGATCATGGACGTCGCCGAGAGACTCCACGCCGACATCGTGATCGAGTGCACGGGGGTGGGAGAGCTCGTGATCGGTGCGATGCGCCACACCGCCCCGGGCGCGGTCGTGTGCCTCACGGGGGTGGGCCCGCAGCGCACGCTCGACGTGGACGTGGGCGGGCTGAACACCGAGCTCGTGCTCGAGAACGACGTGGTGTTCGGCTCGGTGAACGCCAACCGGCGCCACTTCGAGCAGGCCGCCGAGGCCCTGCGGCAGGCCGACCCGGCGTGGCTAGGCCGCCTGATCACGCGCCGGGTCCCGCTCGAGCGCTGGCAGGAGGCGCTCGACAAGCGCGACGAGGACATCAAGGTACTGGTCGAATTTCCGCTCGCCGACCGCTAGCCTGCCGCGCGATGCCCACCTCGCTCATCACCGGCGGGGCCGGTTTCCTCGGCTCCCACCTCTGCGACTACCTGCTGGCCCGTGGCCACCGTGTGATCTGCATCGACAACCTCGACACCGGGTCGCTGGAGAACATCTCCCACGTCGCCAACGGCGTGGAGTTCCGGTTCGAGATGATCGACATCACCGGCCACTACGAGATCGACGAGCCGGTCGACTTCGTCTATCACATGGCCTCGCCCGCTTCCCCGATCGACTACTCGCGGCTGCCGCTGCACACGCTCAAGGTCGGCGCCTACGGGACGCACAACACGCTCGGGCTGGCCAAGAAGCACCGGGCTCGCTTCCTGCTGGCCTCCACCTCCGAGGTCTACGGCGACCCGCTCGTCCATCCGCAGCCCGAGAGCTACTGGGGCAACGTCAACCCGATCGGGCCGCGCGGCGTCTACGACGAGGCCAAGCGCTACGCCGAGGCACTGACGATGGCCTATCGCCGCCAGCAGGGCGTGGACACCGCGATCGTCCGGATCTTCAACACCTTCGGGCCGAGGATGAGGCCGCACGACGGGCGAGCGGTCCCGACCTTCCTGCGTCAGGCGCTCACCGATCGCCCGCTGACGGTGTTCGGCGACGGCTCCCAGACGCGCAGCTTCTGCTTCGTCGACGACCTCGTCCGCGGCATCGTCCTGCTGGCCGAGTCGGGCCTGCACGACCCGATGAATATCGGCAACCCCGACGAGATGAGCCTGCTCGACCTGGCCCACGCGATCCTCGAGCTGACCGAGTCGCGTTCTGAGGTGGTGTACGAGGCCCTGCCGGTGGACGATCCCCAGGTCCGCCAGCCGGATATCTCGCGCGCGCGTGAACTATTGAGCTGGGAGCCCGAGATCGACTTCCGCGAGGGACTGGGCCGTACCATCGATCACTACCAGGGAGTCCTGCAGAAGGGGGCCACGCGATGAGCTCGGCCGAGTCGAAGAACCTCGAGGCGATCTACAAGGCGATCGACGAGCACGCCGCGCACTGCGAGTGGCCGGCGGTGGCCATCGAGATGAACCCGTTCGAGGTCGAGCGGCTGGGCTGGGACACGATCCGCGGCCTGCCGATTCACTCCAATCCCGAGATGGGCACCGGCGCGTTTCGCGTGGTGTGCGCTCGCGAGCAGGGTGAGCCCGAGGAAGAGGTCGTCGAGGCGGTGGCGGACCAGACCGTGCCCGCCGAGCTCACGCCGGTGCGCTGACCAGGTCGGCGGTGTTGACCACCCGGCCGAACTCCGGGTCGAGGTTGGAGGCAGTCACCCGGGCCACCTCGTCCGCCGTGAGCGTTCCCCCGCCATAGGCGGGCAGGTCGAAGGTGTGGGTGGCGTCGAGCACGAAGGTCATGTCGAAGCCGAGGTTGGCGCCCACGCGGGCGGTGGTCTCGGCGCACATCTGGGTCTGAATCCCGCATACCGCGATTCCCGCGACCTCGTTCGCCCGCAACCAGGCCTCGAGGTCGGGCTCGCCGTGGAAGGCGGAGTTCACGTGCTTTGTCACCAGCAGGTCCGGTTCGCCCGACAACGCATCCTTGAACGCGTTGCCGGGGTGGTCGCGGGCGAGGGTGTCGTAGGGCGACTCCGGCTCGAGGCCGTCGTGGCGGATGAAGACCACCGGCTGCTCTCGCTCGCGCCAGGCGGCGATCAGCTTCGCGATGTTGGCCTCACAGGACGGGTTGTTGCGAGTGCCCCAGGCCGGATCGTCGAAGGCCTTCTGGACGTCGAGCACGAGGAGGGCGGTGGCCTGCATTGGACCCACCCTAACCTCAGCGCGAATGGCTGAGTGCGTCTACTCTAGGTCGGGTCCCCCAACGCGGTAAGGGTTCGCAAATAGACGTCTGGCGCATTCGTTGTCTGGCCGTAGCCGTGGCCGCCTTGGGCGGCCTCATTCTGTATGCGACCCTCGCGGGCGCACAGTCCTCCTCGCCCGATGGCTCTCCGCACCTCCTGCTGGTGCCCGACCAGACCGGCGCCGAGGCCACGCTCAGCGGCTCGGACGTGCGAGTGGTGGCCGACTACGAGGACTTCACGCTCGTCTCCGCCGCCGGGCAGGACTACGCGGAGCTGCGCTCTGCGGGCGCCGTCCGCCGGGACGACCTGAGCGAGGTGAGCCTGCCCGGCACGGTCGGCTTCGACCCGCTGACGGAGCGCGAGTCGCTCGCGGCCAAGCGCACGCCCGAGCCCGGCGAAGCGCTGGTGCTCGTCCAGTTCGCCGGCCCGATCAAGGGGCCGTGGATCGAGCGTCTGCGCTCCACCGGATCGCGCATCGTGGAGTACGTGGCTCAGAACGGGTACGTCGTCCACGCTGCCGGCGCCGAGGTCGACCGGCTGGCGGCCCTCGTGGGCAGCCACCCGGCGGTCCGTGCGGTGACCCGTGTGACGGCGGCCGACAAGGTGAGCGACGAGGTGGCCCGCGGGAGCGGGCTGGTGGCGGTGCAGACGCTCGCCGGCGCGGAGGGGGCCGAGGCGCGGCGTTCGGCCGAGGCGGCCGGCGCCCCTGTGCGCTCGTCGTCCGGTGGTGGGGGCCTCGAGACCCAGTACCTGAGGCTCAGCGCGGATGAGGTCGAGGCGCTGGCGGCCGATCCGGCGGTGATCAGCGTCACGCCGTACTCGCTGCCCGTGCTCGCCGACGAGCGGGCCTCGCAGATCGTGGCCGGCAATCTGAGCGGCGTCGGCCCTGCGCCGGCCACATACCTGAACTTGGCACGACGGCGGTCCGGGCACCTTCGCTGGGGTCCCCTTCAACTTCGTCATCGACGTGGCCGACGAGGGGATCGACAACGGAAGCGCCACGGCGCCCGGACACCCAGACTTCCGCGAGAACGGGGCCGCGGCCGGGCCCAGCCGCATCGCCTACAACGAGGACTACACCACCGACCCGTCATCGGCGGACTGCGGAGGGCACGGGACCAACGTCGCGTCGATCGCGGCGGGCTACAACGTCCAGCCCGGCGCGGCCAACGCCTACAACGACAGCGCGGCCTACAACTACGGCCTCGGCGTGGCCCCGCGGGCCCGGATCGGCGGGTCCAAGGTCTTCAACTGCGGCGGGGTGTTCAACCCGACCGCGGACCTCGACGACGTGGCGGGCATCGCCTACGCCGCGGGGGCCAGGATCTCCAACAACTCGTGGGGCAACACCGATGCGGGGGGCTACAGCTCGGACTCACAGGACTACGACCGACTGGTCCGCGACGCTTCGCCGGGCGTCGCCGGCAATCAGCAGCTGGTCGAGGTGTTCGCCGCCGGCAACTTTGGCGACCGGGAGCCGGGGGCGGCCAACGAGGGCTACGACAGCATCACGTCCCCCGGCACGGCCAAGAACGTGATCACCGTGGGCGCCTCGGAGAACGTCCGGGCCACCGGGGGCGACGGCTGCGTCAGCGACGCCGCGTCCAACAGCGCGCGCGACATTCTCGACTTCTCGAGCCGCGGGCCCACCGACGACCTGCGGATGAAGCCGGACCTCGTCGCGCCCGGGACCCACATGGTGGGAGCCTCGCCGCAGCACGCCGGCTACCCCGGCACGCCCGATTACGCCTGCAGCGTGACCTTCCCGGCCGGCAGCCCGTTCTACTCGCTGATCTCAGGGACGTCGCAGGCCACCGCGGCGGTGTCCGGCGCGGCGGCCCTGGTCCGCGACGACTACACCGACGACCGCGGCACGCCGCCCTCGCCGGCGATGACCAAGGCGCTGCTCATCAACTCTGCCACCGATATCGCCGGCGGCAGCAACGGCAAGGGAGCCGTCACAGCCGGCGCGCCCAACTTCGATCAGGGCTGGGGCCGCGTGAACGCCGGTGCGGCGGTCGGAGCCACCCCGCGCCAGTATGTGGACCAGACGTCCGTGCTCGGAGCCACCGGGGCGAGCTACCGGCGCGGCTACGGGATCGTCAATCCGTCCCAGCCGGTGAAGGTCACGCTCGCCTGGACCGATCCGCCCGCCGCCGTCGGGCCGGGTCCGGCGCTGGTCAACGATCTCGATCTCGTGGTCGCGGCAGGGGGTCGCCGGTACCTGGGCAACGTGCTTGCCGGCGGGGCGTCGAGGGCCGGCGGTACGCCGGACACGCGCAACAACGTTGAGAGCGTGATCCTGCCCGCGGGGCTCAGCGGGCGCTTCTCGATCAAGGTGGGCGCCACGAACGTCGCCCGCGACGGCGTACCCGGCAACGCTGACACGACGGATCAGGACTTCGCGCTGGTGGTGTCGAACGCCTCCGGCCCGTCGAGCTGGCCGCAGCTGACCGCCGATCAGACCTCGGTCAGCGATGCCGGGTCCGGCGCCGACCACGATGGTGCGCTGGAGCCGGGCGAGACCGTGTCGATCTCTTCGCGGCTGCGAAACGAGGGAGCCGCCACCGCAGCGGGCGTCTCCGGGACGCTGACGGGGGCCGGGGGCCTCGCCGTCACGCAGCCTCGTTCCGCCTTTGCCAGCGTTGCCCCCGGGGCGACCACCACCAGCCAGTCCGCATTCTCAGGCGCGCTGAGCGCGGCTGCGGTGTGCGGCGCCGACGTCCCCGCCACCCTCAGCGTCGCCACCTCGGGCAACCCCGCGCAGGCGGTGCCGCTCACTCTGGGCACCGGCGCGGCCGGGCCCGTCTCGTCGACCACGTCAGGCTCGATCTCGAGGCCGATCCCCGACGACAACAGCGGCGGTGTCGAGTCCACCCTGAACGTCTCCGGCTCGGGTCGCATCAAGGACGTGGACGTGGTGATCGGGGGCATCAACCACTTCTTCGTCGGTGACCTGGCCATCGAGCTCCGCCACCCCGACGGCACGACGATCGAGCTCGCCCGTCATGCAGGCGGGCCCGACAACAACGGCAACAACCTCAGAAGCACGATCTTCGACGACGAGGCCGCGCAGAACATCTCGCAGGGAGTCGCGCCCTACACGGGTCGCTTCAGGCCGCAGAACGACCAGCTCTCTCGCCTCGACGGCAAGGACAAGCAGGGCGTGTGGAGGCTGAGGGTGAAGGATCTGCACGAGGGAGAGCAGGGCACGCTGCTCAGCTGGGGCGTGAACACCAGCTCGGCCGTGTGCAACTACTCGAGCGGTGCTGCCCCTCCAGGCCCGGCATCGGCGCCCTCGTTCGCGCTGTCGCCGCTCGCGGAGCGGCCGGCCGATGTCGCGGCAGGGCGGCTGACCGTG
The DNA here is from genome assembly GCA_963808545.1 of uncultured Thermoleophilaceae bacterium. Taxonomy (GTDB): domain Bacteria; phylum Actinomycetota; class Thermoleophilia; order Solirubrobacterales; family Thermoleophilaceae; genus JACVRW01. Next base: position 43,712 of record CAWEGB010000014.1, read on the forward strand.
CTCGGCGCGTGCGCCGCGGCCTGCCGCGCCACCGCCAAGCTCACCGTGTCCGGAAAGCTCGCGCGACGTATCGGCCTGACCAAGAAGGCCGGCAAGCGCCCCGTGTCCCTGGGCAGCGGCTCGGGCCGGCGGTCCTCCGCCGGCCAGCTGCGCTGGCGGGTCAAGCTCGGCCGGCGCGCCCGCGCGGCGCTGCGCGGGGAGAAGCGGCTGTCGGCCAAGCTCGCGGTGGCGATGACGGTCACCGGCGGCCAGCGGGTCAAGTTCAGCCACGCCGTTGACCTGCGGGCCTCGGCAGGCCTTGCCTCGGTCGCGCGGGGGGGCTGCAGATGCGGGCGGCCTGCTCGCAGCAGGTGCTCCGCTCGCCGTCGGGCTTTGGCTCGACGCCCGAACCGCACGTCGGCTCGGTCTCAAGAGGAAGGGAGCGAAGCGCGTCCGCGTGGCGAGGAAGCGGCCGACGGTCTCCACCCGCGGCCGCACGCTGACACTGAAGATGGGCCGCTCCACCCGCGCCGCGGCGGCCCGCCAGAAGCGTCTGACCGCGCGGCTCACGGCGGTGGCCGGCCCGTCTTCCGGCCCGACCCGCAAGGCCGACAGAACCCTGTCGTTGCGCCGCTGAGGCTCCCGGCCGCGGCCCGGACCGCTGCTACATTCCGAACGTCTCGCGGTGGGCGTAGCTCAGTCGGTAGAGCTCCTGGTTGTGGTCCAGGCGGTCGCGGGTTCGAGTCCCGTCGCTCACCCCTCGAGAAGCCCCGCAAATGCGAAGGTTGCGCTGGTCGATCACGACCCGTTCATCGTCGACGGCGTCCACGATCTCCATTCGGCCGGACCCGGCCTTGAGTTTGCCCGATCACTCGTAGACGGCGCCGAGGCCGGACTCGGCGCCGGCGTACGTGCGGTCCATGCCCGGGTCGAGCTCCTCATACGGTGACCACGCGCGCCAGTGATGGAAGTCGACGATCGGCTCGTAGACCGCCGACGCGGGGGCGTCGATGCGGATCTTGCGCTCAACCGTGTACGTGTCCGCCATCTGGTTCCTTTCGTCCTTGTCGTGGTCCGTCGCGACCTTCAAGCCGAGCCAGATGGCGCGCCCTCAGCTCACCGCTTTCTTCAGGAGCGCGCCGATCTTTCTCGCTTCGGCGGCGGTCAGCTCGTTCAGCGCGAAGGACGTTGGCCACATGGCGCCTTTGTCGAGGTTCGCCTTGTCGCTGAAGCCGAAGGTCGCGTACCTCGACTTGAACTTCTCCGCGCTTTGGAAGAAGCAGACGACCTTGCCGTCCTTGGCGTAGGCGGGCATCCCGTACCAGGTTCTCGGCGAGAGATTTGGCGCGCTGGCTTTGATGAGTGCATGGAGCCGCTCGGCCATGGCGCGATCCGGTTCCGCCATCTCGGCGATCTTCGCGAGCACCTCGCTTTCCGCGTCGGCCTTGCCCGCCGCCGCCTTCAGCTCCCGGGCGCGCTCCCGCATCGCGGCTCGTTCCTCGGCGGTGAATCCCTTGGACGCCTTGCCGCTGGCGCTCTCGGCGGACCGCCGCCCGCCCGCCTTTGCAGATTTACTCTCAGCCATGCGAAGCACCTCCGTGCTGGCGAGTCAGTCGGGTGACCGACCACGTTGACGACGACCCCGTTCGGTCGCGGACGAAGAAGCGCCGAGGGCCCCACGGCTCGTCGGTCAGCGGGTGGACGATCTCGTAGCCGCGCCGGCGAGCCGCTGTGTAGGCCGCATCGACGTCGTCGACGTTCATGCTGATCGCCGAGTCCTCGGGCGCGGAGGCATCCGCGGACACGAGGCTGACCTGGATCGAGCTGTTCTCGGGAGAGCGGAAGCTCGCAACCCAACCGAGGCTGAGCTCCTTCTCGAGGCCGAGGAAGTCGAGGTAGAAGTCGTGACCTGCGCCCGCGTCGCGGACCCTGAGGTTCGGCACGATGCGATGGATCACGGCGTGCCCGACCCCATTCCCACTCGATCGTCCCGGGTGGCTTCGACCAGGTAGGCGTTTGCCAGCGCTCCCCCGGCCGAGGAGGTTTGCGTGTGAATTATCGGGCTTTCGGGCATTTCCCCTTGTCCCTTCTTGCTCGGCTTTCAGCTCGAGGCTCCCCTAGATAGACCGCACCGCCGCCGAAAACTCACCGGGGTAATCCCGACAGGGAACCGTGCCGCGTGTGCGCGGGCGAGTAGAGGATGTGGACGGTTCGGTTCAACGCGTCCGACGCTAGGGGGCGTGCTGCTGTGGAGCAACACGAACGGCGTATCGGGCTAGACGCAGTCGGTCAGGGTCTGTCGTCGCTGTTTGGACAGCTCTCGGTTGTCCATGAGATAGAGCGAGGCCCGCGACGCGCTCTCACTGACTGTCTGCGAGCGCGCGCCCTGGAGGGTGAAGTGCTCGGTGGTCAGGGCGGTGAGCAGCTGCTGGGATCGGGCTCGGTCACGGATAGCTGATTTGCTCGTCCCAGTCGGGGCGCCCCTCCGGCGTCAGGTCGAACAGGTTCCAGAGCGGCTCGAGCGTGCCGACGCTGCGGTGGTCCTGCCCAGGGTCGATCGGCGCGTAGGTGAGTTCCGCGCCCCAGAAGTGGCGAACGGTTTCGCCGTCGCGGTGGAACACGTTGAGCATCGGCACCTGCGCTCCGTCCGCGGTCTCGCCGAAGTAGTCGCGGTTGTAGGTGTTGGCGGCCGAAGACAGGAGCCGCAGGTGCCGCCAGCCCCGTTCATCGGCCCAGGTGAGGAGCCGCGGCAACGGCGTCTTCGCGACGACAGCGAAGTTGATCCATTGAGTGGCGTGCTCAGCGGCGCCGTCGAGTTGATCGAGCAGCGCCACGCACGACGGGCAGGGGCCCTCTTCGAGTGGCAGGAGCGCCGTCTGGCCGCTCGAAGGTCCTGGGCGGTCGCCACCGTAGCTGCGCGGGAACATGAAGTTGTAGATCACGAGCGATTCCTTGCCGGGTGCGAACAGCTCCGACAACCTCACCTCGGTGGACGCGCCGTTCGCGCCGGCACCGTCGAAGACGTAGTCCTCGGGAACCGCTCCGCCGGGCGGCAGCTCGCGCCGGGCGGCGGCCACGGCCTCCATCGCGCGCCGCAGCTCGATCTCCTGCTGGAGCAGCCGGTCGCGGGCGGATCTGTACTCCGCCGACTCCCCCGGAAATGTGAGGCTCACGGTGTCATCTCCTTTCGATCGCGAAGGTGTTGCAGTCGGGATCGCCGAACCGGGACACCCCACTCGCACGAGCCGGCGGACAGGGCGGCACCGGGCGGGCGATCGTGGCATCCTCGATTCCTTCCTGTCGGCGAAACAGCAGCGCAGCGAGAAGCGCCCCCATCACCGCGATCCCGAACGCGACCAGGAACGCGGTCTGAAAGCCCTCGGTCAGGGCCAAGGCAGGATCGACCGGCCGTTTGGCGCCGGCGAGCACGTCCTCGGTGCGCGCGACGGCGACCGTCGAGAGCACGGCGATCCCGAGCGCGCTGCCGACGTTGAACGATGAGTCGACGAGCCCTGCGGCGAGACCAGATTCCGTTTCGGCGACGCCCGACAGCCCTGCGATCTGGGCGGCCACGAAGGTGGCCCCAAGGCCCGCTCCGAAGAGCAGCAGGCCGAGGAAGAGATCGCCGAAGTAGCTGCCGTCGACGGAGACCTGCGTCAGCACCAGGCAGCCGCTGCCCACGAGGGTCATGCTCGTGAGCGCGACCGGCCTCAGCCCGACTCGGGTAACGAGCGCCTGGCCGCTCACCGCGCCGACGACGGACATCACCGTCAGCACCGCCACCCCGAGGCCGAACTGCACGGTCGAGTAGCCGAGCACCTCTTGCGCGTAGAGGGTGACGATGATCAGCATCCCGTCGAGGGTCGCGCCGGCTGTGAGCAGGACGAGGTTGCCGCCGACCAATGCTCTCGAGCGGAAGATGCGCAGCGGGACCAGTGGCGCCACCGAGTGCGCCTCGATCCGGACGAACGCTGCGATCAAGGCGGCCGCGGCGGCGAGCGAGGCGATCGTCTGCTCGCCGGCCCACCCGGCGTCCGGCGCCTCCGAGACGGCATAGACCAGAAGGACGAGCGCGGCGGTAATCGTCACCCCACCGGCGACGTCGTAGACCCGTTGATGCACGGGCGCCCTGCTCTCGGGCAGGAGCGTCGGGCACAGCGCGAGCACCCCGAGGCCCACGGGGACGTTGATGAAGAAGACCCATTCCCAGCCGAGGCCCTCAGTGACGGGACCGCCGATCAGCAGGCCGGAGGTGGCACCGACCCCGCCGATCCCACCCCAGATTCCGAGCGCCTTGTTGCGCTCGGGCCCTTCGTCGAACACCGTCGTCAAGAGCGACAGCGCGGACGGAGCCAGGATCGCCGCGGCAATCCCCTGCAGCACGCGGGCGGCGATCAGGACCTGTTCGGACCAGGCGAGCCCGCACAGCAGCGACGAAGCCGCAAAGAGTGCCACGCCGACCATGAACACGCGGCGGCGCCCGAGCAGGTCGGCGGACCGGCCACCGAGCAGCAGGAGCCCCCCGAAGGTGAGCAGGTAGGCGCTCATCACCCATTGCAGTCCCCCGGCCGAGAAGCCGAGCGCCTCGTCGATGCTCGGCAGGGCGACGTAGACGATCGTCCCGTCGAGGATCACCATGAAGAAAGCCGTCCCGAGCAGCGCCAGCGCCAGCCAGCGCCGGGAATCCGGGTCCCCGGACCCTCGACTCACTCCGCCACCACGCGCTCGAGATAGTCGAAGTCGAGGATTTCGATGCTGTGGGGGCGGCCGCTCGCCATCACCGTCTGGCTCCACGGCGGGGGTTCGCGCCGCTGATCAGTGCGACTCGCTGCTGACTCATCCGACCCGGCCAACCGAGGCGGCCCAGCTCACGCGGCCGACTCGGACGGTTGCACAGGTAGGTCGTAGTAGCGCCGGACGCTCGAGCCGATCCGGGACACGTCCGTGCCGTAGATGTGGATCGAGATCGCCGTGAGATCGCCTCCGTTGCGCACGCGGTGGATGTCGCCGGGCGGCGCGAACCCGCTCACCGCACCTGTCCGGTTCACTCGGTGTCCCGCCTCGACGAGGCAAGTGCCCTCCCCGTCGAGCTCGAAAAGCTCCTCGCACTCGATGCCCTGGATGACTCCGAACACGCACCACGTCACGTGATCGTGAATGGGCGTCACCTGCCCCGGGCGCCAGACCAGGGCCACGATCGAGAAGCTGCCGTCGGGCTCCGAGTGAAGGACCTCGCTCTTGTAGGTGTCGGAATCGCCGATCCGCTGCTCGGCCATGAGGATGCCCGGCGAGGGAATGTGCCGCTCCAGGGCGGCGGCCACCAGACTGGCCGTGTCGGCCCAGTCAGCGCGCTCGCCGACCGCACCGCGGACCACGCTTGCGAGTGCGGCTAGTTCTGGTGCGGCCGCCGGCGTAACACGGGGGCCTGGCTTGCCTGCAAGAGTGTCCGGTTGCCGCTGTTTGATCATGACGAGAGGCCTCGCTTGAGTAGACCGCTCGTAGGCCGAAAAGTCACCGCCGGGTTGGACGAGTGTCGACGATTGCCTCAATGGGTCGGACGCTAGGAGCCCTGATGCTGCGGACCAACACGAACGGCGTATCGAGCTAGACGGAGCGGGTCAGAGTTGGGTGCGCCCTCGAGTGGACTACGCCGCTGATCCCGGCACGGGGCGGAAGGCCGCTCCGGCGACCGCGACGAATGCCGCGACGGCCGGCGAGGGATCATCGGCGCGCCAGACCAGGCACGTCTCGAGCAAGTCGGTCGGTTCGCTGAGCGCGACGGCGACGATCCCGTCGGGAAGTCCACCTGCGACCGTTTGCGGCGCCACGGCAGCAGCCGGAATCTCAGCCAGCACCCCTAGGTCCCAGCCCGTGTGGAATGACTCGTTTCGGACTCGCGGCTCAAACCCGGCGCGTCGGTAGATGGCCATGAAAGCGTCGTGGAGCCGGGGTGCGATCTCCCGCGGAAACACCACGAACTCCTCATCGGCGAGTGCGGAGAGCGGGATCGCGTCCTCATGCGCGAGGCTATGAGCCTCGGGCAAGAGCACGACGACCCGCTCCTTGCGTATCGGGGCGAGTTCCAGCTCGGCGGCAATCTCGGGGCAGAGCGAGAGGGCGATGTCGATGCTGCCGTTCCTGAATGCTGGAGGCATCCGCGCGTTCCACATCTCCTGGGCCAAGAGCTCGACCTCTGAGTGACTTTCCCTGAAAGCGCGGCCAAGCGCCGGGAGCGTCTCGATACGCGTGCTCCACGAATACGCGATCCGCAGATGCCCGAGCTCGCCGGCCGCCGCGCGCTTGGCGTCCTCGGCCGCTCGTTCGGCATCCGCCAGCGTCCGACGCGCTCCCTGGAGGAACGCCCGTCCCGCGTCTGTGAGCTTCACCTCGCGGGTCGTGCGGATGAACAGGGCCACCCCGAGGTCGCGTTCGAGCTGCCGGATTGCGGCGCTGAGAGGCGGCTGCGCCATGTGCATCCGATCCGCGGCGCGGCTGAAGTTCAGCTCCTCCGCCACGGCCATGAAGTAGCGCAGGTGGCGCAGCTCGACCATGCCAACCAGGAGCGTAACGCTCCCCATACGTCCTCGGTCTCGCGTTAGACCGGATTCGTGTTGCCCCCGCGCCACGCCGTTCCTAGCGTGCGGCCTATGGCTCCGATTGTGCACACCTACCGCTCGGGCGAGACCGGGCTGTTCGTCAACTCCTACCTGGTCGAGGGCACCGAGGGCGTGGTCGCAATCGACGCCCCCCTGCTGCTGTCGGACGGCCGCGCATTTCGCGCGCGCCTCGAGGCGCTCAGGAAACCACTTCTGGGCGTGCTGGTCACGCACCCGCACCCAGATCACTACAACACGATCGGCGAGCTGCTCGCGGGTCAGGACATGCCAGTGATTGCGCATCGCGACGTCGACCGCGAGATCCGCAGGAAGGACGCTGCCAAGCGCGCCCAATGGGGCCCGACGTTCGGGGACGAGTGGCCCGCGAGCGCCACGTTCCCTAACCGTACGGTGGCCGATGAGGAGTCGGTGGAGTTCGGCGATCTGCGCCTCACAGCCTGGGACTTCGGGGCGTGTGAAAGCGAAAGCCAGACGGTGTGGCTGCTGAACGGCGGCGAGAGCGCATTCGTCGGTGACCTGGCCTTCAACAACACGCACGCCTACCTGGCGGATGGGCACACGAATGTCTGGCTTGACGCGATCGACCGGGCGCAGGAAGCGCTCGCCGGAGTGGCCACGCTTTACGTCGGCCACGGAACCTCCACCGGAGTCGACGTCCTGGCCGATCAGCGCCGCTACCTCCTGATGGTGCGCGAGGCCATCGGCCGGGTAGCAGTCGACCGGGCCGAGCTGAGCGAGGACGAGACGGACCGGGTGGTGAGGCTGATGGAGCGCTACCTGCCCACCGCGCCGCTCAGCTGGCTCGTGGGCGCGGGCGCCTCGGCGGTCGCAGCCGAGCTCGCACAGGAGCGCCTGAAATACGAGACCCCGGGCAGCGGTGAGTTCACCAGCGCTCCCCAGTCTTAACAGCACGAGATCAAACTGAATGCGAGCCCCCGATGCGGATATTCGCCTATGACCGATTCAAGCCCGGCGTCACCGTGGAGACCATCGAGCCCTACCTCCCCGAGGAAGTTGCGAACGTCTGGCGGCTTTGGAAGGCCGGGATCGTGCGCGAGAACTACGCGCGCGCCGACGAACCCGGCGTCGCGATCGTGTTCGAGCTCGACAGCGTCGAGGACGCCAGGCGCTACACCGACGACTTCCCGCTGACGAAGGCCGGCTTCCTCGAGTGGTTCTTCATTCCGCTCATCGTTCCGCTTCCGATCGAGAGCCTGTTCCGAGGCGAGGTCGACGTCTCCGAGCCCTATGACCGCACGACCACCGTCGCGACTTAGCCGCCGCGGCCCCGGCCCGAAAGGGGGCGCCATGCAGCACCGCCGCAATCTTCTGATTCCCGACACGCTGGCCGAAGTGTGCGACCCGGATCGCATCGCTCTGATCGTCTATGACATGCAGGTCGGCGTGGTCCGCCAGCTTGCCGACGGTCCGCAGGTGACCGAGCGCGTGGGGCAGGTGCTCGAGGCGGCCCGCCGAGCCGCGGTGAGGGTCTTCTTCACCAGGCACATGACGCTGCCCACGGAGCTGATGGGTGTCTCCCAGCTGCGCGCCGCGATGGCCTGGCAGCGCAAGGACCGAGTCGAGGACGTCGTCTCGCCGTTCTTGCGCGACTCCCCTGGCTTTCAGATCGTGCCCGAGCTCCGCCCGCGCGCGTCGGAGGCGGTCTTCGACAAGCTCTCGATGTCCCCCTTCGAGGGCACCCCGTTGGAGTTCGCGCTGCGCGACGCACAGGTCACCGCGTTCGCGATCGCCGGCGTGGCGACGGAGGTTGGCATCGAGCCCACCGTCCGGCATGGCGCCGACCGCGGGCTCATACCCGTGCTCGTCACGGATGCGTGCGGGGCCGGAAATCGCGCCGCCGCGAGGCGCTCCCTCGACTGCGCTCGCCACTGCAGGCGACGCGATCCTGACCGACATCGAAACGATGACCGGCCTCCTTGCAAGCGCTGCGCCAAGCGGCCCGCAATCGACAAAACCACGATCCCCTCAGGAGGTCTCCCAATGACCACCATAGGACGGCGCAGCACACACCACGAGATCGTTGACGTCACCAGCCCCAGTCGCAGGCCGAGCGTGCTGATGGTCGTGGCCAACCCGACCACCTCCTCGACGACAGGCTGGCCGGTTGGGTTCTGGGCCGCGGAGCTATTCCATCCGCTCTACGAATTCACCAAGGCGCGCTACCAAGTCACAGTCGCCAGTCCGGACGGAGGCAGGGTCGAGCTCGACGCGATGTCCGACCCGCGCGATGAGAGCCGCTGGTCCGCGGACGACCTGATCTCCATGGGAGCGCTCAACACGCCCGAGATCGCCGCCCTGCTCGAGCGGACCCCAAGGCTGACGGACCTCGACCTCGACGAGTTCGACGCCCTGATGGTCTGCGGCGGCCAAGCGCCGATGTTCCAGTTCCCCGACAACGAGGGACCTGCAGCGGGCGATCGCGCACTTCTATGAGGCCGAGAAGCCAACCGCCGCGCTGTGCCACGGTGTCAGCGCGCTGCTGGACGTCGAGCTCTCCGACGGCTCCCGCATGATCGAGGGCAAGACCATCACCGGCTTCGCCAACGTCGAGGAGGACTTCACCGATTCGGCCGTCGGGCAGCGCGTGCAGCCCTTCCGCATCGAGGACGAGGCCCGCCAGCGGGGCGCCAACTACGTGCAGGCCGGCCTGTTCAAGCCGTTCGCGATACGGGACAACCAGCTGATCACAGGCCAACAGCAGTACTCAGGCGCAAAGGTCGCCCAGCTCGTCATCGAGTCACTCGGGGTGTGAGCGTCGCCCTTGAAGACATGGAAGGAGACCTCATGCTCGGAAAGCACCCGATCGACGTGATGATCCTGGCGACCGATCTCAGCGTCGCCCGTGAGTTCTACGGTGACGGGATCGGGCTCGAGCTCCTGATCCAGAGCGACGAGTTCCTGACCTTCAAGTGCGGGGGCGATAGCCGGCTCGTCGTCACACGAAGCACGAGCGGGACCAGCGAGCCGCAAACGAAGGCCTCCTGGCGAGTCGAGGACCTGGCCGCCGAGGTAGCCGAGCTGCGGTCGCGCGGCGTCGAGGTGGAGCAATTCGACGAGCCCGGTCTGAAGACCGTCGACGGCATCGCCGACGTCGGGTTTGCGCTTGCCGCGTGGCTCGTCGACCCGCACGGGAACTCGATCGGGCTGCTGCAGTTCAAAGGTCAGGAGGAGATTTGACAGGCGGGGCTGGAGCGGGCGCATCCGCCTCGCAGCTGCCGGACGACGGAGACCGTCCGGTCACGACGACCGTGACGCGGCGGGTCAAGCCGGGGCACGAAGTCTTCTACGAACAGTTCCTCGAAGGGATCGTCGCCGAGGCGAGCGGGTTTCCGGGGCATCTCGGGGTCGAGGTCTTCCGGCCGGAGACAGCGACCGCCGGCGAGTACCGAATCGTCTACCGGTTCGACAATGCCCAGCACCTCCGCCAGTGGCTCGACTCCGACGAGCACGCAGCCTGGCTGGAGCGAGCTGAGCCACATGCGATCGGTCCCGTGCGCACCAGCTTTGTGACCGGTCTCGAGAGCTGGTTCACACTTCCGAGCCGGCACGGCGCGCCCGCGCCGCCGCCATACAAGATGGCGCTGCTCACCTGGATCACGATCTTCCCGTTGATCACCGGCATCGTCGTAGCCACGGGCCCGCTGCTCGAGGATCTGCCGGTCGTCTTGCGGCTGGGGATCACGACCGCGGTGGCGGTTCCGCTCATGACGTGGGTGGTGATGCCACGGGTGACCCTGCTGCTGCGCGGATGGCTGTACCCGGGTTAATCGGTCGTCAGCGAACGAGGTCGCGGTCGAGCCAGTCGCGAACGCGCTCTGCGACCGCGATCGACTCCGGTTCCTTGAGCAGGATCTCGGAGTGGCCGATGGCGGGGATGAGCTCGTACGGGGCGCCCATCAACTCGGCTAGGCGGGCCACCGCGGCGGGAGGCGCGAGCGGGTCCATTTCGGCTGCGAAGACCAGCGTGGGGGCCGTTACGGCTTGGAGATCGACATCGATCGTCCAACGGGTCGCTTGCCACACCGCCCGCGGCGACTCTGGTTCCAGCATGTCGCAGTAGACGCGGGCGAGGTCTTCATCGAGGGTTGGGTAGTAGAGCTGCCTTGCGAGCTCGTACGGGAACGGACCGAACGGCTTCGTCAGGTCGACCTCGAGCTCGATCGGCTCGGCGCCCACCGCGGACGGCACGACCGGCGTGAGCAGCACCAGGCGCTCGACCGGATTGCTCGCGGCGTAGACCAGCCCTGCCATGGCGCCCATGCTGTGGCCGATGATGATCGGTGGGCGGCCCACACGGTCGACGACGTAGCTGAGCTCCTCGCGCGCGACGTCGTCTATGCCGCGCCGCAGGAACTGGCCTTCCGGCAGCCGCCGCGCATCGCCGTGATTGAACCAGTCAAGCGCGTGGACCTCATATCCCCCTTCCCTGAGCACCCGGGCGTACTGCTCGACCGACCATTTCGCGTGCCCGCCGCCGTGCACGAGCACAACCGGGATGTCGCGGCTCAGGCTCGCAGGCATGTGGGACTAGCGGGCGTTGGTACCGGGGGCGACGCGTACGGCACGTTGGTCGGTGGGCGGCGGACCCAACGCGATCCGCGCTCTGACCGTCGTGCCTTCGCCCGCCGGGCTCTCGACCTCGAGCCTGCCTCCCAGCGCGCTGACGCGATCGGCCAGCCCGCGCAGCCCCGACCCGGCGGAGGGGTCCGCCCCGCCGACCCCGTCGTCGTGAACTTCGACCGTGGCAGAACCGTTTTGGACTCGCACGCTGACGTCAGCGTGACTGCAGCGTGCGTGCTTGGCGGCGTTTGTGAGCGCCTCGGCCACCACGAAGTACGCGGACGTCTCGACCGGGGCGGGCAGCCGGCCGGGCGGGACGTGGCCAATCTGCACCGGCACAGCCGAGCGGGTGGCCAGGCCCTCCAGCGCGGCGCTCAGCCCGCGGTCGGTGAGGACGCTTGGGTGGATGCCGGCGGCGAGCTCGCGCAGGTCGCGGATCCCTGACTGCATATGCCCGAGCGCCTCCTCGACGAGGTCAAGCGCCTCGTCAGGGGCGTGCCCCCACCTCCGTTGGGCGAGCTTCAGGCTCATCACGGCTCCGACGAGCTCTTGTTGGGCGCCGTCGTGCAGGTCGCGGCCGAGCCGGCGGCGCTCCTCATAGCCCGCCTCGACGATCCGGGCGCGGGAGGCGGCCAGCTGCTCGCGCGCGTCAACGTTCGCGAGTGCGGCCGTGACCAGCTCCGCGAAGTCGGCGAGCCGGTACTCGGTGCCTTCCGGAAAGGCGCGGACGTGCCCGCTCGAGGCAACGATCCCGCCCCATGTCTTGCCGGCAACCGTGACCGGCGCGCCGACGGCGGACTTGATGCCGGCCGCACGCAGCAACTTCACCAGCTCGCCGCGGACGCCCGAGTAGTCGTCCACGCGCTCGGGTCGACCGCTCCTGTGCAGCTTCCCCGTCACCGTCTCACCGTCGATCGCGAGATTCTCACCCTTAGGGAACCACGGTGCCCCGCCAGCCGCCCAGGCGCCGACGACGGTCTGCGTGCCGTCCTCCTCGAAGCGGGTGATGTTGGTGCTCTCCACATCCAGGACCCGGCCAACCTCCTCGCAGACGCCCGCGAACAGGCGTCCCGGGAGCAGGTCACCGGCCACCAGCGTCGCGAGGCGACGCAGCGCCGCCTGCTCGGCGAGGAGCGCTTCGAGCTGTGCCACCGAGGGCTGGTCGCGCGTCATTGGGAGCGCAGAAAGGTCAGCACCGCCAGTACGCGGCGGTGATCCTCGGGCGCCGGCGTGAGCCCGAGCTTGTCGAAAGTGCTGGTCACGTGCTTCTCGACGGCGCGCTCGCTCACGGAGAGCCGTCGGGCGATCGCCTCGTTGGAGCGACCCTCCGCCATCAGCGCCAGCACCTCGTAGTCGCGCTCAGTCAGCCCGGCGAGCCGGTCGTCGCGGCGGCGGCGACCCAGTATCTGGAGGACGACCTCCGGGTCGAGCGCGGAGCCGCCCTCGCCCACGCGGCGCACCGAGTCGGCGAAGCGCTCAACATCTCCCACCTGGTCCTTGAGCAGGTAGCCAGTGCCTTCGGCGCCGCCGGCGACGAGGTCGAGGGCATACCCCTCCTCCAGGTACTGAGAGAGGACAATCACCCCGGTCTCCGGCAGGCGGCGGCGGATCTCCACTGCGGCGCGGAGTCCGTCGTCGGTTTCGGTCGGCGGCATCTTGATGTCCACCACCGCCACGTCGGGCTTGTGCGCGGAGACCTTTCGCACCAGCTCCTCGGCATCACCCGCCTGCGCGACGACATCGAAGCCCGCCTCCCCGAGCACGCGCACGATCCCCTCCCGGACGAGCACGGAGTCTTCCCCGACGACTACCCGCACCGGATCCTCACCTCGACACTCCTGCCCCGCCCGCTCTTCATCGCAGAAGCTCCTCGATCGCTTCGCGCGAGAGCTCCGTCTTCGGCACAAAGCCACGGGCGCTGCTGGCGGCCACGCATTGGGCGAACTCGGCGCCGTCGTGGCTCGAGGTGAGCACGACGGCCGGCGCGGCGTCCAGCCCGCCGAGCCCGGAAGCCACCTCGAAGCCGTCCCCATCCGGGAGGTACACGTCGACGAGCGCCAGCTCCGGTGCCAGTGAGCGCGCGGCCTCGAGCGCCGAGGCCACATCGCCGGCCTCCCCCACCACCCGATAGCCCTCGCTTTCCAGCATCCGGCGCGCCTGTGCACGGAAACCGGGGTGATCGTCGACGATGAGGACGCTAGCGCCCATCAGCGCCTAATTGTCCCACCGCGACTGCGTCAAGGCGATACGGCTAGCCGTACTCACCGGAGCGCTTCCGTACGGCTAGCCGAACAGCGCTTCCGGGGGGAGACCGAATAGCAGGACGCCAGCTAACCACCTTTCCGAAGATGGGCCCAAGTGGAACCCTCGCTTGGTTCGATCATGCAGAGACTTCGCTCACTTGCAGAGCTGCCAGCCGGTCGTCGTACGAAGTTCGCAGTTGTCGCGATCTGGTTGGTGGTCTTGGTGGCGATCGGCCCGCTGGCAGGCAAGTTCGAGGATGCGCAGGAGAACGATCCGGCCGACTATTTGCCCGCCAACGCGGAGTCGGTGAAGACGCTCGATCGGCTCGATGGCTTCCCGTCTGACGATGAGGCCGACGCGATCACGGTCTTTCATCGTGACGGCGGGCTGACCGCCGCGGACCGGGCCGCGATCGAGCGGGTACGCATACGAATCAACGTGCGGGTGCGCGCGGAGATCAACGCCGAGCGCGCCGGCACCGTGGCCGAGACGGGGCCGGCGCGGGTCTCGGCCGATGGCGGCACGGCACTGCTGACGACGCCGATCACGGTCCCCGAGGAAGCCAGCGGCGATGCCGAGGATCTGCTGACCGACACGCCGGAGGAGATTAAGGCTGAGCTCGGCTCGTTGCCGAACGGACTCGAGGCGCGGGTGACCGGTCCGGCCGGGTTCGCCTCCGACGCGGTCGAGGTCTTCAACGACATCAACGGCACGCTGCTCTACGCAACCGCCGCGTTGGTACTGGTGCTGTTGATCATCATTTACCGCAGCCCGATCTTCTGGCTGATCCCGTTCTTCTCCGTGCTGCTCGCCGAGGTCACGACCCGGGGGCTCGGCTACCTGCTCGCCGATGCGGGCGTCACCGTCACCGGTCAATCGGGCGGCATCCTGCCGGTCCTCGTATTCGGCGCGGGGACGGACTACGCGTTGCTGATGGTCTCCCGCTACCGCGAGGAGCTGCGCCGGCACGTGGACAAGCACGAGGCGAGCCGGGTAGCGCTCCGCCGCACGGCTCCGGTCATCCTCGCCTCTGGCGGGACGGTCATGGCCGCCTTGCTGACGCTGTCGCTCGCCGAGGTCTCGGGGACGTCGGGTCTTGGGCCGATCGGCGCGATGGGAATCGCGATGGCGATGGTGTCCATGCTTACCATCCTTCCCGCCCTGCTGACGATCTTCGGGCGCAGGGCGTTCTGGCCCTTCATCCCGCGAGTCGGGACCGAAGGCACCGACGAGACCCACGGCGCCTGGCGCCGGATTGCCGAGTGGGTGGCCCGCGGCCCCCGGCGCGTCTGGGTCGGGACCACCGCGGTGCTGGTCGTGATGATCGCGGGGCTTGCCTTCCTCAACAGTGACCTGACGACGGGCAACATGTTCCGGGACGACGTCGATTCGGTTCAGGGGCAGGAGCTCCTGGAAGCGGGCTTCCCCGCGGGCTCCAATGCGCCTACCAACGTCATCGTCACCAACGAGAGTAAGCTGGCGGCCGTCTACAGCGCCGTGGCCGAGGCACCCGGCGTCGCCGCGGTCTCGCCACAGGTGGAGCGCGGGCCGGCGGGGGCGAAGCTCGAGGTCACGCTCGACGAGGATCCCTACAGCACAGCCGGGTTCGACCTGATCCCCGGCATTCGCGACGCCGCGCGTGCGGCCGGCGACGACGACGTTCTGGTCGGCGGCCCGACGGCCGAGGAATACGACCTGCGCCAGTCGGCGGCGCGCGACAACCGGCTGATCGTGCCGATCGCGCTATTGATCGTCTTCCTCATCCTCGTTGCGTTGCTGCGCGCGGTCACGGTGCCACTGGTGCTGATCGGAACCGTCATCCTCAGCTACTTCGCGGCACTCGGCATCAGCGCCTTCTTCTTCGAGAACGTCTTCGACTTCCCGGGCATGCCTCCCGACCTGCCGCTGTTCGCGTTCATCTTCCTGGTCGCTCTCGGCATCGACTACAACATCTTCCTGATGGCGCGTGTGCGCGAGGAGACTCTCACGCACGGGACGCGCAACGGGACGATCCGCGGCCTGGCCGTCACCGGCGCGGTAATCACCTCCGCCGGGCTGGTGCTCGCCGGCACCTTCTCAACGCTCGCCGTGCTGCCGCTCGTGGCCCTAACCGAGATCGGGTTCACGATCGCGGTGGGCGTGCTGATCGACACCTTCCTGGTCAGGTCGCTGCTGGTGCCGGCACTCGTGCTCGAGATCGGCGACCGGGTCTGGTGGCCGTCGGCCCTGGCCCACGGCACCGGCCACGGGCGCAGTGAGCCGTCCCCGGGGCGGGTCGTTGTCGAGAGCGAGTCATGAGCTCGCCGCCGCTGTTAGCCACTCCACGCGGAGACGACGAGGAGCGTTTCCGCAGCCTCATCGAGCCGCACCGCCCGGCGCTTCACGCCCACTGCTACCGCATGCTCGGCTCCCGGCACGATGCGGACGACGCGCTCCAGAACACCCTCCTGCGGGCATGGCGGGCGCTACCGAAGCTCCGGGGACGAAGCTCCGCTAGCGCGTGGCTGTACCGGATCGCGACCAACGTCTGCCTCGACGTGATCGCCGGCCGTCGCCAGCGGGTCGTGCCGTTCGATCTCCGGCCGGCCGCGACTCCCGGCGACGCGCCCGCAAGATCGCTCGCGATCGCCTCGTGGATCGAGCCGTACCCGGTCGACACGCGTGCCGGAGCCGCTGTCGATGCGGGACCCGAGGCTTGCTATGAGCGGCGCGAGGCGCTCGAGTTCGCCTTCGTCGCCGCCCTGCGCCACCTCCCTGCGCGCCAGCGGTCCACGCTGATCCTTCGCGACGTGCTCGGGTTCACCGCCAAGGAGGCGGCGGACGTGCTCGCCACCACGGTCGCATCCGTCAACGCTGCGCTGCTCCGCGCCCGTCGAGCGGTCGAGGAGCGACTGCCGGCCGAAAGCCGGCAACCGAGCCTGGGGGTCCTCGGCGACCGGCGGTTGCGACGGACCGCCGAGCGCTTCGCCGACGCCTTCGAGCGCGGCGAGATCGACGCGATCCTCACCCTGCTGGCCGAGGATGCACCGACGCCCGTTTCAAGCGCGGCATGACGACGTCTGTGGACAGCGGGCAATCGCCCGGAGGGCGATGAACGACGTCAAACCACCCGACACGGCGGAAATGTCGGAGAGCGAGGCGCATCTCTCTGCCGTCGCACCGGGTTCATACTTCCGGCAAGCGGCCTCTGGCCGCAGCGGCCCCGCGATGCACCTCTTAGTCCCGTAAGGGCGATTCCGGATAGACGCCGGGCCCACCCGGCGTCAATGTCGGACGTCCAACAGCCAGTCGAGCCACGGGCCCGAACAAGGAGGAATCGCGCATGTTTCTGACGGAAATTTCGACATCTCTCATGGCTTTCGCGGGCCCGTGGTGGCTCCTGTCCGGGCCCCTGCTCTGGCTCTTGCTCATCGTCGGCATCGTGCTCCTGGTACGCGGCCGCGACGGACGACCCGCCTTGACGGGGGGCGGTCGGGAGACCGCTATCGACGTACTCGAGCGGCGCTTCGCCGAAGGCGAGCTGAGTCTCGAGCAGTACCGCGAGCGACGCTCGGCCCTCGAGGAGCAGCGCTGACTTCCCGGCGGCCAGGAGTATCCAGAAGACCACGCTAGGCAGGTCGTCACGGGAATCTACGAGAGCGGGGAGAGCGCCCGAAGTCGTTCGGCGGCAGTACGCCGGCCATCGCCAGGCCCTGATCGTATCCGCCGGGAGTGCCGTGCACGACCAGCACCGGCGCCTCGCAAACCACTCCCACGGCGCTCCCGTCGGGATGCGCAAGAATGGCAGTCGTGCCTGCAGGGGAGGGCCATTCGGCGTATCCGGCCGCCGGTCTCGCGGCGCTTGCGTTGGTCCTGACGCTGGCCGTCCCGGGGCCGATCGCGGCGGCGGCCGACGGGAGCGAGCAAGCCGTATCCGGGCGACGGGGAGTCGCGAACGAGGCTGAGCTTCGCCGTGCCTGGACCGACCCGCGGACGAGGCGGATAGACCTGGCCGCCGACATCTTCCTGCGCGACTGCCGAACCGGTGACCCGATCCGGGAGTCGCCCTACCCCCTGCTGCTCGACGGACACGGCCACACGATCCGGCAGACATGCTTCGAGAAGCGCGTGCTGCGCCAGGACGGGACGGGCTACCTCGAGCTGCGCCGCGTGACTTTGACCCGCGGCGGTTCGGACGGGCCGGGGGCTGCGGTCACCACGCGAGGGGAATTGACCCTGGTCGGCGGCGTCGTGAATCAGAATTTGTCCGAGGAGCCCGGCGGAGGGTTGTTCTCGATGCGCCGCATCACCGTGCACAGGTCGCGGATCAGTGGCAACCTCGCGAACGACGACGGTGGCGGGATCTACGCTCGCCGCGGTGGCGTGCAGGTCTACGACTCGGTGGTCAGCAACAACCTGGTCGACGGCTCCGGGGGAGCTGTGGGATCCACCGGCGACATTCTTGTGGTGCGCTCCGAGGTCGACGGCAACACGACGGACGGCGACGGCGGGGCCCTGTACGCCGACGAGGACGGCGACGTCACGGTCATCAACTCGCTGATCGACGGAAGCGACGCCGACGGGCCGGGGGGCGCCATCTTCACGCTCGAGGGAGACGTGGCCGTCTTCGATTCGTCGCTCATCGGCAACCGAGCCGACGACCGCGGGGGAGCCGTGGCCGGCGAGGCCGATGTGCTGCTCGTCAATTCCACCGTGGCCCGCAACCTGGCCGTCGCGCACGCTGGAGGAGGGGTCTGGGCCCGCGACGATCTCGTCCTCATCAACTCGACCGTCACCGACAACTATGCCGAGGGCGAGGGCGGTGGGCTACTCGCCGCGGGTCACCTGACCCTGCTCGGCTCCACGGTGAGCGGCAACATCGCCTCGGTCGGTGGCAACCTCGGAACGGCCGGGACGCTGCGCGCCTCTGGCTCGATCATCGGGCCGACCAACGTGAACGCGACCACCGGCGACACCCGCCCGACTCGGCGCAACTGCCGCGTCTACGACGCAAAGTCGGCGGGACACAATTTCGTCAGCGACCAGTCCTGCGAGCTCCGCCACGCCACCGATCTCTTGGGTCAGGACCCGCGGCTCAGACGGCTCGAGGACGACCCGGTGGGCTTCGTCCTGACGCCGTTCGACGGGAGCCCCGTGCGCGGTCGGATCCCCAGCGGCTCGTGCGTCCCGGCTCTGCCCCGTCCGCTGCCCGCGGGACAGCTGCTGAGAGCGCACGTCGATTGGGACGACGTGCTGGCTCGCGACACCAAGGGAACGCCGCGGGACCGGGGCCTGCCGTGCGACATCGGAGCCGTTCAGTCGCCTCCACCTCCGGCCGAGCCGCCCCCCGCCGCCCGAGCCGCGGCTCGAGCCGGAAGGTCGGACCAGCGCTCGGACACGGGCGGCCGGACTGCCTCGCGCACCAAAGCCATCGCGCACGTGGGTGCGCCGGCCGGCTCGGCGCAATCAGCGCAGCCGCGCCTCATGGTCCTGGCCAGGCAGCTCGGCAGGCTGGACGCGTCAGCCCGGCGCTTCGACCAGCTGCTCGCGTGCACGACCGAGCTTCCGGTCGACCAGGCCGGTGATGTGCGCCACCGCTGGGGCTTTCGCTACGACGAGCGCGACGGCACCGGCATCGACATGCGCACAGCGCTGGTGCGCCACCAGGGCGGCGGCCGGCCCGATCTCCGCCTTCTGCGGCTCGCGCGCAGCCGGCGATGTCTGAGCGCGGCACCGGATCCCAACGGAACGGGCGAGGCCGCGACTGCTACGGCGAGGCGCGCCGGCCGCGGGCTGGACGACCTGGAGCGCCTCGCCGCGCGAGTCGAGCGCCGGACTGAGCGCTTCGACGACTGGGAGTCGTGTCTCACCTGGCTGCCGGTCACCGAGTCGGGCGACCATGACCAGAACCTCGGCTACGTCCGGCAGCCGAGCACGCCGGCCACGCGCCGCCACGACCCGGCGATCGACATCGACACCGGCGAGTGGGACGACCCCGACTACCAGCTGGTGGCGTTCGTCGGCCGAGATCGCCCCTTCGGGCCACGCGAGTGCGAAACCGAGCCCGGAGAGGGGGACTTCCGGCTCCGAGCAGCCGTCGGGGCTGCGGCCGCACAGTCGGCGGGACGCGCCGAGCGGCTCGAGCGCCTCGAGGAGACGGTGGAGGACCTCGGCGAGCCCGTCGAAGAGATCACGCAGTTCGACGAATGCCTGTATACCGTCGGGGCGCAGAGTCGCGCCGGGTACGTCTACCAGGGTCGCCGCGGCTCGCGGGTACGGCGCTCCGCGCTGTCGTTCGACATGCGCGGCCACAGGCCGGCGCAGCTCGATTTGATGGCGTTTCCTGGCGAGGAGCCACCTCAGATCGAGTGCAACGAGGACGCGGCCGGTGAGGGAACGGAGGAATAGGTTGTCCCAGGAGATGCCCTACGAGCACCTCGGTGACGCGCTCGCCACCGACTACTTCCAGGTGCGCGAGCAGTTCACCGACGAGCAGTGGGAGCATTTCATCGCCACCCGCCGCTTCGTCGACCACGAGGTGCTCCCGGTGATCAACGAGTACTGGGAGGCAGCCGAGTTGCCGTGGCCGCTGATCCGCCGCCTCGCCGAGCTGGGCCTGATGGGCGAGGACATTCAGGGCTACGGCTGCCCGGGTATGAGCCCACTCGCGCGCGGCCTCATCAACATGGAGCTGCACCGCGGCGACGGCAGCCTGGCCACGTTCCTCGGCGTCCAGTCGGGGCTGGCGATGAAGTCGATCGACCTCCTCGGCTCCGAAGAGCAGAAGCAGCGCTGGCTGCCGGCGATGGCGCGGCTCGAGGCGGTCGGCGCCTTCGCGCTCACCGAACCCGGCCACGGTTCGGACTCGGTCTCGCTCGAGACCAGCGCGCGCCGCGACGGCGATCACTGGGTGCTCGACGGCGCCAAGCGCTGGATCGGCAACGGGTCGATCGCCGACGTGGTCGTGGTGTGGGCGCGCTCCAGCGAGGACGACCAGGTCAAGGCGTTCCTCGTCGAGAAGGACACGACCGGCTTCAGCGCCACCACGATGGAGGGCAAGGGCGTGTCGAGGGCGATCTGGCAGGCCGACATCTACCTCGAGGGCGCCCGCGTGCCCGAGGCCTCGCGGCTGCCGGGCGCCGAGCGGTTCAAGGACACAGGCCGCGTGCTCATCACCACACGCACCACCTGCGCCTGGGGCGCGCTCGGGCACGCCGTCGCCGCCTACGACGCCGCCCTGACCTACAGCAAGCAGCGCGAGCAGTTCACCAAGCCGCTGTGCTCATTTCAGATCGTCCAGGACCGGCTCGTCAAGATGCTCGCCGAGGTCACCGGCATGCAGCTCTACTGCATGCAACTCGCCCGGCTGGAGGAGGCCGGCCGGCTGACCGACACGATCGCCGGCCTGGCCAAGCTCAACAACACCAGCAAGGCGCGGCAGGTCGTCGCGGCCGCGCGCGACCTGCTCGGCGGCAACGGCGTTCTGCTCGAGAACCACGTCATCCGCCACATGGGCGACATCGAGGTCATGCACACCTACGAAGGCACCGAGACGATGCAGACCCTGATCGTCGGCCGCGACATCACCGGCGTCAGCGCGTTCGCCTGAACGGCTGTGGACAACCGCGAGATCGCCGACCGCCTCGACGCCCTGGCGACCTCGCTGGAGCTCGCCGACGGCAACCCGTACACGGTCCGCGCCTACCGACGAGCCTCTGACTCGATCCGAGGAGCGGCCGTGCCGGTGGCGGAGCTCGTGCGCTCCGGGCGAGCGCGTGAGCTGCGCGGCGTCGGGGCGGGGATCGAGGCGCGGCTGCGCGAGCTGGTCGAGACCGGCTCGATCGCCGAGCTCGCGGAGCTGGAGAGCGAGGTGTCACCCGATCTCGTGGGTCTCGGCCGCTATCTCGGACTCGGGGCGAAGCGCTCCGTGGACCTTGCCCGTGCGCTCGACGTTCGCACCGCGGACGAGCTCCGTGAGGCGGCGGCGGAGGGGCGGCTGCGGAGCGTGCCCGGGATCGGGCCAAAGATCGAGGCACGGTTGCTCGAGGCGCTGCGCCGTGAAGACGAGCCTCGACCGCCCACCGGGCTCCTGCTCAACGGCGCCTGGGAGCTGGTGGGAGGGATCGCGGCGGCTTTGGGCGGTGAGCCGGCGGGCGACGTGCGGCGCTGGCGCGACTCGTGCGAGGTGCTGGCGGTCGTATGCCGGGCGCCGGATCCGGGCCCGGTGCTGGCTCGCTTCGGCGAGCTCCCCCAGATCGTCTCGCTGATCGAGGAGGGCGAGCGGTCGGCGGTGGGGGTGACCGTCGAGGGCGTGCCGGTGGAGCTCATCGCCGCAGAGCCGGAGCGATTCGGCACCGCCCTCGTTCGCGCGACCGGCTCGCCCGCGTACGTCGAGGCGCTCGAGCCGCTGCCGGACGCGCCCGACGAGGACGCCCTCTACCGCGCCCTGGGCGTACCCTGGTGTCCGCCCGAGCTGCGCGAGGAATCGTTCCGCGGCGAGGCGCCGGCACTGCTCCAGCCCAGGGACATCCGCGGCGACCTCCATTGCCACACCACCTGGTCGGACGGGCGCGAGAGTGTCGAGGGCATGGCTCGCGCCGCCATCGAGCGCGGCTACGACTACCTCGCGATCTGTGACCACACACCCGCGGTCGGTGCCGTCCGCGGGCTCACCCCGGACGACGTGCGCCGCCAGGCGCTGGAGATCGCCCACGCCAACGAGCTGCTCGCCCCGTTTCGCGTCCTGCGCGGGATCGAGTGCGACATCCTCCCCGACGGCCGGCTCGACCTTCCCGACGACGTGCTGGCCGAGCTCGACTGGGTGCAGGTGAGCGTCCACGGCGGGCAGCGAATGCCCGGCCCGGAGATGACGAAGCGGGTCGTGGAGGCGCTGCGCAACCCGTACGCACGCTGCCTGAGCCACCCCAAGGGCCGCTACATCAACCGGCGACCCGAGAACGCCCTCGACATGGAGCGGCTGTTCGAGGTCGCACTCGAGGAGGGCGTCGCCCTGGAGGTCAACGGACTGCCGAGCCGCCTCGATCTTCGCGGTGAGCACGTCCGCGACGCCCTGGCCGCCGGCCTCCAGGTGGTCTGCTCGACCGACGCCCACTCACCGGCCGGCCTCGGCAACATGGCGCTGTCGGTGGCCACGGCGCGCCGAGGCTGGGCCACGGCGGCGGACGTGCTCAACACGCGGCGCCTGGAATCGATTCTCGATGGAAGGGCCGGCTGACTCCGACGGCTGGTCATGCGAACCTGCCGCAGGTGTCCCGACGGCTCTCCTTCGATCCCATCGCCGAGGCGCGACGCCAGTGGAACAGGCACTGGGGTCGTGCGGCAACCCCGTCCATGAGCGCGGTCACGTCGATCATGCGCGCACACCAGATCCTGATGGCCAGGCTCAACGAGATCCTCGAGCCGTACGACCTGACCTTCTCGCGCTACGAGGCACTCATGCTCCTGTACTACAGCCGAGAGGGGCGGCTCCCCCTCGGCAAGATGGGCGATCGCCTTCAGGTGCATCGGACCAGCGTGACCAACACCGTCGATGCCCTCGAGCGGCTCGGCCTGGCGGCGCGCCGGGCCCACGAGCAGGATCGACGAACGACCCTGGCCGAGATAACGAGCCGCGGCCGCGAGGTCGCCGAGCGGGCCACTCAGGCCCTGAACGATGCGCGCTTCGGCACCTCACCGTTGGGGCGCGACGACCTGGCGGCGCTCACCACGGTCCTCGAGCGCATTCGTGTCGACGAGGGGGACTTCCGCTTGTCTTGACCGGACCCCCGGTATATGCGACCTTCCTACTATCGGAATGCCACCCACACCAGCCACCACGACGACGGAGCCGATCACCGACGCGGAGCGTTGGTTTCGTGAGCGTTTCTCGGCCGTTCCGGAGCGGGATGCTCTGTTCTCGACGCTGAGTGGAGAGCCGGTGGCGCCGTTGTACGGGCCGGAGGACGCGCCGCCGTTCGATCGGGTGGGTTTTCCGGGCGAGTTTCCGTACACGCGTGGTGTGTATCCGTCGATGTATCGGGGCCGCCTGTGGACGATGCGCCAGTTCGCGGGGTTCGGCACTGCGGATGAGACCAACGAGCGCTTTCGCTATCTGCTCGAGCATGGCCAGACGGGGTTGTCGACGGCGTTCGACATGCCGTCGTTGATGGGCCACGACTCCGACAGCCCGCGCAGCGAGGGGGAGGTGGGCCGCGAGGGGGTGGCGGTCGACTCCCTGGACGACATGGAGACGTTGTTCTCGGGCATCGACATGGGTGCCGTGTCGACCTCGATGACGATCAACGCGCCGGCGGCAGTGATGTTGGCGTTCTACGTGGTGGCGGCGGAGCGCCAGGGTGTGCCGGCGGACAGGTTGGCGGGGACGATTCAGACCGACATCCTGAAGGAGTACATCGCTCAGAAGGAGTGGTGTTTCCCGATCGATCCGGCCATGCGGCTGGTGACCGACATGGTCGAGTTCTGCGCGGAGCGGATGCCCCGCTGGCACCCGATCTCGATCAGCGGCTATCACATTCGGGAGGCAGGCTCGACGGCGGCGCAGGAGCTGGCCTTCACGCTCAAGGACGGGTTCACCTACGTCGAGCACGCGCTCGAGCGTGGGCTGGACGTGGACGCCTTCGCGCCGCGCCTGTCGTTCTTCTTCAACGCGCACATCGACTTCTTCGAGGAGATCGCCAAGTACCGCGCCGCCCGGAGGATCTGGGCCAAGCAGCTCAGAGACACCTACGGCGCCCGGGACGAGCGGTCTCTGCTGATGCGGTTTCACACCCAGACGGCGGGCGTCAGCCTGACGGCCCAGCAGCCGCTCAACAACATCGTCCGGACCGCGACCGAGGCTCTGTCGGCGGTGCTGGGGGGCACCCAATCGCTCCATACCAACAGCTTCGACGAGGCACTCGCCCTGCCCACGGAGGGAGCGGTAAGGGTCGCGCTCAGAACCCAGCAGATCCTGGCCCACGAGACGGGGGTGACCAACACCATCGACCCGCTCGGCGGCTCATGGTTCGTGGAGGCGCTCACCGACCGCCTCGAGGCCGAGGCCTACGACTACTTCCACCGCATCGACGAGCTCGGCGGGATGGTCGAGGCGATCAAGCAGAACTACCCCCAGACCGAGATCGCCGACGCCAGCTTCCGGCTGCAGCAGGAGATCGAGAGCGGCCAGAGGGTGATCGTCGGCGTCAACCGCTACCAGCACGAGGACGCCGAGGCCACCGACACGCTGCGCATTCCGGCCGAGCTCGAACGCAAGCAGATCGGCAACGTCCAGGCGGTGCGCGCCCGGCGCGACAGCGCCGCCGCCGAGACTGCGCTCACCGAGCTGGCCGACGCCGCCGCCGCCGGCCGCAACCTCATGTACCCGCTGCTCGAGTGCGCCCGCGCGCACGCCACCGAGGGCGAGATCATCCAGTCTCTCCAGCGCGTATTTGGAACTTACGCCGAAACCCCGGTGTTCTAGATGCGGTTCGGATACAAGGCGTCGGCCGAGCAGTTCGGGCCGCGGGAGCTTCTCGAGTTCTCCGTGCTGGCGGAGCAGGTGGGCTTCGACACCATCGCGGTGTCCGACCACTTCCAGCCCTGGCGCCACAACACGGGCCATGCCCCCAGCGCGCTCGTATGGCTGGGGGCACTGGGACAGGTCACCGAGCGGGCGACCATGGTCACGAGCGCGCTGACGCCAACCCTCCGCTACCACCCGTCGATCATCGCCCAGGCGTTCGGCACGCTCGGAGTCCTCAACCCCGGCCGAGTGATCCTGGGCGCGGGCACCGGCGAGTCGATGAACGAGACGCCGGCGACCATGATGGATTGGCCGGGCCCCAAGGAGCGCCGCATGCGCCTCGCCGAGGCGATCGAGCTGATCCGGCAGCTCTGGTCTGAGGAGCGTGTGACCTTCGAGGGCGAGTACTACCAAACGCGCCAAGCCACGATCTACGACCGCCCCGGCGACCAGGTTCCGATCTACGTGGCCGCATCGGGCCCGCTCGCCGCCAAGCTCGCCGGCCGCGCCGGCGATGGCTTCATCTGCACGAGTGGCAAGCCCTCAGAGCTCTACGAGGAGCTGCTCGGCAAGGTGCGCGAGGGGGCGGAGGGCGCCGGCCGCGACCCGGAGGCCATCGACCGCATGATCGAGATCAAGGTCTCCTACGACCGCGACGCCGAGCTCGCGCGGACCAACTGCCGCTGGTGGGCGGCGCTGGCGCTGTCGGGCGAGGAGAAGAGTGGCGTCGAGGACCCGCTCGAGCTGGAACGCCTCGCCGACGCCAACCTCGATCGCGCCCACACCCGCTTCATCGTCACGAATGACCCTGACGAGTGCGCCGAGCGAATCCGCGCCTACGTGGAGCTCGGGTTCACTCGTCTCGTCTTCCACGGTCCGGGGTCCGATCAACGACGCTTCCTCGAGCAGTTCTCGGAGGATGTCCTGCCGCTCCTGCGCGAGCGCTTCGGGGCGCCATATAGTGCCCCGATCATTGGGTCGTAGCAATCGGCGATGGGAGAACAGATGACTGACGGCGTGTACCGCGTTACCGAGGTGATCGGCACCAGCAGCGAGTCGTGGGAGGCGGCGGCCCGCAACGCCGTCGAGACGGCAGGCAAGACCGTGCGCGACCTGCGTATCGCCGAGGTGATCCGCCAGGACGTGACCATCGAGAACGGTGGCGTGAGCAGCTACCGGGTCCGTCTCGGGATCTCGTTCAAGTACGACTCCAACGACTGATCGGAGCGTTCACGCCGGCAGCGGCATGGAGGTCCTGGAGCTCTGGCGCTACCCGGTCAAGTCGCTCCAGGGCGAGCAGCTCGCCGAGGTCGAGATCGGGCAAGGCGGGCTACAGGGAGACCGGCGCTTTGCGCTGTACGACGTGGAGACCGGCCTCGGGCTGACCGCGCGTCGGGTGCCCGAGTTGTTGTTCGCGTCGGCGAGCCTCGCCGACGACGGCACGGTGCACATCACCCTGCCCGACGGCACGCCGGCTGACGATGACGACGCCCTGTCGGCATGGCTCGGCCGTGCGGTGACCCTGCGCTCGGCCGAGGAAGATGTTGCGCTGCGCTACGAGAACGTCGTCGACTTCGAGCACGAGCGGGGCAGCGAGTGGACGGAGTTCACCGGGGCGGCGGGACCGTTCCACGATTCGGCCGACTTCCGGGTGTCGCTCGTGTCGCAGACGACGATCGGCTCCTGGGACCGGCGCCGGTTTCGCTCCAACGTGCTGCTTGACGGCGAGGGCGAGGACGGGTTGGTGGGGCGGAGAGTAGCTCTGGGGGACGCGCTCCTCGACGTGGGGGAACGGATCGAGCGATGCGTGATGACCACGCGACCCCAGCCCGGTGGGATCGAGCGCGACCTGCAGGTGCTGCGCACCATCGCGCGTGAGCGCGACGCCCGTCTCGCGGTGGGAGGACTCGTCAGCCGGCCGGGCACCGTGAGGGTGGGCGACGCTCTGAGGGAGCAGCCCGCAGCGTAGTCTGCCGCCGGTGAACCGGGAGGCCCTGCTCGACGACGACGCGCAGGTGGTCGCCGCGCTGAAGCGCGGTGACGACGACGTGTTCGGCCTGTTGATGGACGAGTGGGACTCGTCGATGTTGCGGCTGGCGATGGTCTACGTGCCCAGCCGCGCGGTCGCCGAGGAGGTGCTGCAGGAGACGTGGCTCGGCGTGATCCGCGGGATCGACCGGTTCGAGGGACGCTCGTCGCTGAAGACGTGGGTGTACCGGATCCTGGTCAATACGGCCAAGACGCGGGGGACCCGCGAGAAGCGCAGCCTTCCCTTCTCGTCGGTGGCCGACGACTCCGGCATCGATCCGGACCGCTTCTATCCCGACACCGAGACCCGCTACCCCGGGCACTGGGCGCTCGGCCCCAGCCAGTGGCCGACTCCCGAGGAGGGACTGCTCGCGGGCGAGACCCAGGACGTCATCGGAGCCGCCATCGCCGACCTGCCGGTGCGCCAGCGCGAGGTGATTACGATGCGGGACGTGGAGGGAGCGACGGCCGACGAGTGCTGCTCGGTCCTCGAGCTGACCGAGGGCAACCAGCGGGTTCTCCTCCATCGCGCGCGCACGAAGGTCCGCGCGGCCCTCGAGCGTTACTTCGGCGCGACCGAGGAGGTCCGGTGAGCCGGCCCGAGGAGATGAGCTGCCGCGAGCTGGTGGAGCGCGTGACGGACTATCTCGAGGGACGCCTGGACCAGCACGAGGTGGGGCGGCTGGAAGCCCACCTCGCCGATTGCGAGTACTGCGCCACGTACGTCGAGCAGTTCGGCACGACGATGAGCGCGCTGCGCAACCTCGAAGAGCTCTCCATGAGCTCGGAGACCCGGGAGGAGCTCCTCGAGGCCTTCCGCGGCCGGCGCGCGCCGTGAGCCCGAGACACGCGTTCTCGGTCAGCTGAGCCTGTCGCGCAGCTCCGACTCGAAGAAGTCCAGGAAAGCGTCCACGTCCGGGCCGGCGCTGAGCAGAGCCAGGTGGTCGAACCCGGCGTCCTGGAACTTGGTGAAGACCTCCACGTGCCGGTCGACGTCCGGTCCGCAGGCCATGGACTCCCGCATCGTCTCGGCGGTGACGTGCTCGGCGGCCGCCTCGAAGTTGATCGGGTTGGGCAGCTCGGACATCACCTTCCAGCCGAGCTGCCCGAAGCGAAACAGCTCCTGAGCGGACTCGGCGCCGGCGTCCTCGGTGTCGGCGTAGGCGAGCGGTACCTCGCAGTAGCGCGGGCCGTTGCCGCCGGCGTCTGTATAGGCGCTGACCAGCTCCGGCAGGGGCTCGGTGGCGAACAGCCCGTCGCCCAGCTCGGCGGCCAGGGCGGAGGCCCGTTCGCCGCCAGAGGCGACGACGATCGGCGGAAGCGTCTCAGGGAGATCGAACACGCGCGCGTCGGAGAGCTGAAGGTGCTTGCCCTCGTAGGACTGATACCCACCCGACCACAGCAGCCGGATGATCTCGAGGGCCTCGCGCAGCTTCTCCTGGCGAACGACGACCGACGGCCAGGCGTCCCCGATCACGTGCTCGTTGAGCCGTTCGCCGGAGCCGACCCCGAGCACGAAGCGCCCGTCGGCCAGCAGCTGGGTGGTAGCGGCCGCCTGGGCGATGATCGCCGGGTGGTAGCGCGTGGTGGGACACGTCACGCCGGTGGCCAGGCCGATCCGCTGCGTGCCGGCCGCCGCGGCGGCCAGGACCGACCAGGCGAACGAAGAGTGCTCGTGGCTGTACAGCCAGGGGTGATAGTGGTCGGAGATCTCGACGAAGTCGAAGCCCAACTCCTCCGCCCGAATCGTCTGGCGGACGAGCTCCTTGGGCTCGTACACCTCGGCCATCAGCTTGAATCCGATCTGCATTCGGCGCGCTTACCCGGGTCGATGTAGAGCAACTACTCTATTTTGGGGCGGTCGACCATGCCCAGACCCCAGCTACATCCCACGGACACCATGCTCGACGCTGCGCGCGATCTCCTGCTGGGAGAGGGCTCGCGGGGCGCGACGATGGAGGCCATCGCCGGCGCCAGCGGTGCCCCCACCGGCTCGATCTATCACCGGTTCGGGTCCCGCGACGAGCTGATCGCGCGGCTGTGGATCCGTGCGGTCCATCGCTCCCAGGCTTCGTGGCTCGCGGCGCTGGCGCGAGAGGACGCGAAGGAGGCTGCGCTGGCCGCGGGATCGTCCATCGTGGACTTCTGCGAGCAGCATCCCGCCGACGCACAGCTGCTGGTGGCCTTCCGGCGCGAGGATCTTGTCCGGGCGATTCCGGCGGGCCCGGTCGCCGATGAGCTGGCGACGCTCAACCAGCCCGTCGAGCGAGCCGTGGTGGAACTGGCGCGGCGGCTCTACGGCAGCCGCAGCCGGGCGGCGCTCGACCGCACGCTCTTGGCCGTGTTCGATCTTCCCTACGGCGCGACCCGGCGGCACCTGATCAGCGGGGAGCCCTTACCCGCCGGGCTGAGAGAGGACCTTCGGAGAGCCATCGCCGCGGTGATCTCCGGCTAGGCCGCGGCGCGGGCGAGAAAGGCCAGGATCGCCGCGGTGTCGTAGTGGAACATCTGCGCCCGGGCGAATTTGCCGTCACGCACCCGATAGATGGCCAGCACCGGCGACTCGAAGCGCTCGCCGCCCGGACTCAGAGCCCGCTGCGTGTACTCGACGGTGACCTCCTCACCGTCGGCGGCCACCACCCGAGGATCCATCCGGCGCTCGGCCTCGGTCGGCTGCAAGGGTCCCCAGGTCCCGAGCCACGTCGTCTCCGGAGCGGTCTCCAACTGCTCGCGCATGGCCTTCTTGCCGCGCACGCTGCCGCCGTAGGGCAGCGACGGCGCGTCGTGGAGTTCCACGTCGTCGTGGATGACCGCGAACAGGCCGTCCCGGTCGCGCTCCTCGATGGCACGAAAGGCGCTCAGCACCACGTCTGCGCTGCTCTCCATGAAAGCTCCGATCCCTGTGAGGTCGACCCTGATGGGCCGAGATTATAGAGGATCCATTCTAAAACTGAATCACGGTGTTCAGGAACCCACGCGCCGGGGAATCCTCCCTGCGGTGCGTTTCAGACGTTCGACGACGGCCGCCGTGATCGGCCTCAGCCTGACGCTGGCCGCGGGCGCCGCGCCGGCGGCCGCGGATGAGCCGACACCCCCGCCTTGGCTCGAGGTCGAGAACGGGCAGACCCAGCCTCAGTTCTCCTTCGAGGAGGCGATAGAGCAGACCCTCTTCGTCGAAACCCCGCTGGACAGCGACGGCGACGGTCGCCGCGACCGCGTCCGTATCCAGATAAGCCGGCCACGCGAGACCGACACCCAGGGTTACAAGGTCCCGGTGGTGTTCGAGCACAGCCCCTATCGGGGCGACTTCGGGGACGCCGTGAACCACCCGGTGGATTTCGACACCCTGCCGCAGGAGTTCCTTAGGGGGGAGGGCAGGCGAGCGACCGGGTCGCGCGCGGCCCGGCTGCGCCGCAAGGTGAGCGCGCGCGCCGCCCGTGCGCGACTCGACGCGCGCGCCGACCTGCCCGACAGCACGCTCGACGACTACTACGTGCCCCGGGGCTATGCCGTGGTGCTCGGCGAGAGCATCGGCACCTTCAACTCGGACGGCTGTCCCACCGTGGGCGACCGGACGGAGACGCTCGGCACCAAGGCGGTGATCGACTGGCTCAACGGCCGTGCCCGGGCGGTCGACGAGGCCGGCAACCCGGTGACGGCCGAGTGGACCACCGGCGCGGTGGGGATGACCGGTGTCTCCTACAACGGCACGCTCCCCAACCAGGTGGCGACCACGGGCGTGGAGGGCCTCGAGACGATCATCCCCGTCTCGGCGATCTCGAGCTGGTACGACTACTACCGGGCCAACGGGCTGGTCGTCGCCCCGCACTCAGAGACCCAGGGCGTGGGCGAGAACGCCTACCTGGGTGAGGACACCGACGTGCTCGCGTCGTTCATCGGCGGAAGCCGGATGGCCGATCGCTGCGCGGCCACCATCCCGTTCCTGATCCGCGAGCAGGACCGCGTAACCGGTGACTGGAGCCCGTTCTGGCGAGCGCGTGACTATCTCGACGACGTCCGTCGCATCCGGGCCAGCGTGTTCGTGGTGCACGGGCTCAACGACTGGAACGTGAAGACCAAGGCGTTCGCCGAGTGGTGGTACCGCCTCGACCGCTACGGAGTCGAGCGCAAGCTGTGGCTGCACAACGGCGGTCACGGTGGCCCGCAGGACGAGGGCGCGGTGGCCTACGAGCAGGCCGAGAACCGCTGGCTCGACCGCTGGCTGTTCGGTGTGCGCAACGGCATCGAGAACGAGCCGCGGGCCACGATCCAGCGCGAGGACGGCGCCTACACCGAGGAAGCCGACTGGCCGGCGCGCGGCTCGCGGCCGGCCACGCTGCGCCTGTCCGCCCGTAGGGCGAGCGCGCCGGGCGAACTGTCCAGCGAGCGTCGCCCGCAGGGGCGCCGCACCAGCCAGAGCTTCGTCGACCGGGGCCGTCTGTTCGACACCGACGACGTGCTCATCCAGGGTCCCGACGAGGCCCGTCCCGACCGCCTGGTCTACCGCTCGCCCGAGCTTCGGCGTGACCTTCGCCTCAGCGGCACGCCGCTCGTGAGGCTCAGGATGTCGGTGGACAACCGCAACGCGGCGAACCTCACCGCCGTGCTCGTGGACTACGGCGCCGAGGGCTCCGCGGATGAGCCCGTGATGGTCACGCGCGGGTGGCTCGATCCTCAGAACCGCTCGAGCATCAGCCGCAGCCGCCCGATCCGCCAGGGCAGGAGCTACAGCTTCCGCTGGGACCTGCAGCCCGACGACTATGTCTTCGAGGCCGGGCATCGCATCGGCCTGGTGGTCGTGTCGACCGACCACGACTACACGATTCGGCCGGCACCGGGTACGCGGCTCACGCTGTTCCCCGCGGACAGCCGCATCAGCCTGCCCGTGGTGGGCGGCGGCGCGGCGTTCGGCTTCTGACCGGCCTTCCGCTACCCGCCCACTTCGATCCCAGTCGCGTGGGCGAGGTGTGGCGCGTGGACTACGAGGCCCGCGCGCCTGAGGCCGAGGAGTGGGCGAGGCGTCACGACCTGCGGCCCGCCACCAGGGACGAGCGCCGCGTGTGCCTGCTGGTGGTCGACGTCCAGAACACGTTCTGCATCCCGGACTTCGAGCTCTTCGTGGCCGGCCGGTCGGGCACCGGCGCCGTGGACGACAACCGGCGCCTGTGCGAGTTCGTCTACCGCAACCTCGGGGCGATCACGCAGATCGTCCCGAGCCTCGACACCCATCACGCCATGCAGGTGTTCCACGCCGCCTGGATCGTGGACGAGCAGGGCCGGCGCCCCGAGCCCTACTCGCTCATCTCCGCAGCGGACGTGGAGGCAGGCCGGTGGCGCGTCGACCCGGAGGTCGCCATCGCGCTCGGACTCGAACGGGACTACGCCGAGCGCCACCTCGTGCACTACACGCGCAGCCTCGCCGAAGGCGGGAAGTACGACCTGACCATCTGGCCGTACCACGCCCTCCTCGGCGGCATCGGCCACGCGCTGGTCTCGGCGGTTGAGGAGGCGATCTTCTTCCACGGCCTGGCCCGGCACAGTCGTCCTGCCTTCCAGGTCAAGGGCGAGCACGCGCTGACCGAGCACTACTCGATGCTCGGGCCGGAGGTCACGCAGGGACCTGACGGCGAGACCCTGGGGCAGAAGAACACCGGGCTCGTCAGGCAGCTGCTCGAGTTCGACGTCGTGATCGTGGCCGGCCAGGCCAAGAGCCACTGCCTGGCGTGGACGATCGACGACCTCCTCACGCACAAGGACGCCCGCGAGCAGGAGTTGGCGGAGCGAACCTATCTGCTCGAAGACTGCACCTCGCCGGTGGTGGTGCCCGGTGTCGTGGACTGGACCGACGAGGCGGACGCCGCGTTCGAGCGCTACGAGGCGGCGGGCATGCACGTGGTGCGCTCGACCGATCGGGTCGAGGACTGGCCCGCCCTGTAGGGGCAACCCAACGGGGGGTCTTCTGACCGAACGGGGCCCTTGCGCCCGGGCCGCCGTGGTGGGAGGCTCGCCTCGGACTCGCATCCCCGAAGTACGAAGGGAGGACCATGAAATTCATGGTCACCGCAAGGCCCCGGCCGCTTCCCCCACCGGCCGATCTCGTGCGCGAGGCTCAGACCTGGCTGCACGCCAAGCTGGACGACGGCAGCTTCGAGGTCGTGTACGCGTACCCAGAGGGCGGCGGTTGCAGCATCGGCCACAACGACTCTCATGAGCAGCTGATGGAGCAGCTCATGGACTATCCGCTGTCGCCGTTCGTCGATTTCGAAGTGCAGCCGCTGGTGGAGCTGGACGCGGCGCTCGAACGCTTCATCAAGTTCGCGGACGCGATGAGCGCCGAGCCGGCCGGCCAGGCGAGCTAGACCGAGCACCCCCCGCCACGGGGCTCACGGGGGCGGGCGGCCCCCGTGAGCCCCGGCGGCTCAGCTGGGCGTGGGCCGGAAGATCGTCCCGCGGTCGATCACCGGCTGGAGCAGCTCCGGGTCGAAGTCGTCCTGGAGCTTCTTCGCCTGCTGACCGGGGTACCCCAGGCGCTCGCGCACATCCGCGCTGAGGAAATAGCCGCCGGCGATGGCGGTGGTCAGCGCCTCGAAGAGCTCGGGCTCGTCCGTCTCGATGCGGGCCACCTCGGCGGCCGGGTCCTTGCCGCGGGCGCTCTCGGCGATCGCCCGCAGCGGCTCCTCGAGGTCGCCCCGCACGCGCAGCACCTCGTCCAGCAGGTCGTGCACGGCGCCGGCCTCGCTGGCCGAGGGCATGCCGTCGCCGGCGGGGATCAGGGTGTCGGCCAGTCCGGCCAGCGTCTCGCGGTCGAGGCCGGGCCGGGTGGCGCCGGGGTCGCTCAACGTGCCTCCTTCTGGTCCCGGCGCGTCTCCACGATGTGCTCGGCCGAGCGGAGCGCCATCGCGGCGATCGTCGCGGTGGGGTTCATGCCGGACGAGGTGGGCCAGACCGAGCCGTCGAAGATGAACAGGTTCTCGATGTCGTGGCTGCGGCCCCAGCGATCGACCACCGAGGTGGCGGGATCGTCGCCCATCTTGCAGGTGCCGAGTATGTGCCAGCCGGTGGCCTCGATGAAGGGAGCGATGATCACGTCGTAGGCGCCGGCGGCCAGGAGCGACTCGCGCGCCCGCTCGCGGTGGAAGGCCATCAGGTTCCGGGAGTTCTCCGAGTTGGAGTAGTCGATCTTCACCCCGGGGATGCCGAACTCGTCGGGGTGGCCGGGGTCGAGCGTCACCGCGTTCGACTCCTCGGGCAGATCCTCGGCGATGATCCCCCACATGGCCGAGCGGCCAAGCCGCCGCCGCAGCTCGCGGTGGAAGCTCTCGCCCCAGACGGCGTTCTCCTCGCCCCACGGGTAGGAGCGGGTCATCGACAGCGGCCCGCCCGTGGGTTGCAGGCCCCACTTGGCGCCGCGCAGGAAGCCGCGCGACTCGTCGGTCTCGTAGAACTCGAGCGAGTGGATGTGCTGGCCCCAGACGCCCTGCCAGCTCTCGAGATCGTCGTCGAACAGGCCGGTGACCGTGCCGAAGGGGTGCAGCATGAGGCGCTTGCCCACGAGACCCGAGGAGTTGGCGAGCCCGCCGTTGTCGTCGGAGAGGAACAGCAGCCGCGGCGTGCCGATGCCGTTGGCGGCGACGATGGTGATGCCCGCTCGCTGGACGTGCTCGTTGCCGTCGGCGTCGAGGTACTCGGCGCCTTCGATCAGGCCGTCGGCGCGCCGGATCAGCCGGCGCACGCGTGAGCGGATCCGGAGGTCCACGCCCGCCTTCTGGTTGCCGGGCCAGTAGGTGCGGTCAACGGTGGCCTTGGCCCCGTCGGCGCAGCCCCACAGACAGGTGGCGCGCTGAACGCAGGGGTTGAGGGCGCCGTAGCGCTCGGTGGCGATCGCGTTCGGTCCCGGCCACCAGTGCCAGCCGAGCTCGTTGTGCGCGCGGGCCACCCGGTGGCCCATCGGCGACAGCGGCACGGCGGGCATCGGCGGCCCCTCGCCGGGCGGGAAGGCGGTGTCGTTGGGGCGGCCGGACACGCCCCAGTCGCGCTCCACCCGCACGTAGTAGGGCTCGAGCTCCTCGTAGCTCACGGGCCAGTCGTCGGCCACCCCGTCCAGCGAGCGCACCCGGAAGTCCGAGGGCAGGTTGCGCTGCCAGTGCGCGGCGAACACGACCGACCCGCCGCCCACGCCGTTCCACATGAGCGCGGTGATGTCGGAGTCGGAGTCCTCGATCGGATAGTCGGCCGGCGCTCCACGCACGTTCGGGTCCCAGGCCCAGTACTGGCCGGAGGTGAGCTCGTAGTCGGGGTGGCGCGCGCGCGCCTGCTCGTAGTCGGGCCACTCACCCTGCTCGAGACAGACCACGGACATGCCGGCCTCGGACAAACGCTTGGCGGCCACCGCGCCGGTGGGCCCCGCACCGATGATCAGCACGTCAGGATCGGACAAGGGATTCGCTCCTCTTCAGGGCGGCGTCCGCCGCGAGCGGCCCGAACACGAGGCCGAGCACCAGGCCGCCGACGTAGCCCGTGTCCTGCAGCCCGCCAACGTCGGCGCCCGCCGCGAACAGGCCGGGGATCGGCCGGCCGTGCTCGTCGCGCACCTGCCCGCCGGCGTCCGCCGCCAGGCCGCCGAAGGTGAACGTGAGGGTGGGCTGCACCTCGAGCGCCCAGAACGGCGGCTCGCTCAGCCCGCGCTCGGCGAGCATCGCCGCCCCGGCGCCGCTGAGATCCGCCAGCTCCTCCAGTGTCTCGACGCTGGTGAGTTTGGCCCCGGCGGCGCGCGGCGAGCTCGAAGCGATCGACCTCCTGGCCATGGGGGTAGGGGGGACCCACCGCGTACTCGCGGCGGATGCGCTCGTCGCAGAGCAGCAGGCCGCGGCTGCCGGGCTCGTGCAGCAGTGCCTGGTTCGACACCTCGTCGCCCCACTTCTCGCAGGTGAAGCGGCTGCCCTCCCCGTTGACGAGCACGCACTCGCGGGAGTGGTACTGGGTCAGCGGCAGGAAGTCATCGGGGCCGAAGCGGTCGAGCGGGCTCGGCACCAGGTGCCCGTAGAAGCCGGTCATCGGACCGGCCAGCGCGGCACCGGCGGCGCGGCCCATGCGGAGGCCGTCGCCGGTGGAACGGGGATTGGAGCGCACCGGCATGGCCTCGGCGGCCTCGCCGAGGAACTCCCGCACCGCTCGCGGATCACCCTGGAACCCGCCGGTGGCCAGCAGCACCGACCGGGCCGCCTGCTCGTCGCGCCCGGAGTCGAGCGTCGCGCCGCCGACCGAGCCGTCGTCGTCCACCATCAGCTCGCTCACCGCGGCGCCGAGGCGGATCTCACCGCCGGCATCGGCCACGTCCTCGGCCCAGCGCTCGAGCAGCGCGTGGATGTCGATTTGCACGGCCACGCCGAAGCCCATCTGTCCCGTCCAGCGCTCGGAGACCTCCACTCCCGCCTCGCGGGCGAGCTCGACGGCGCCGTCGAAGCCCTCGACCAGCACCCTCCCGAGCTCGCGGTCGCCGCGCGGAGAGACCTCCTCGAAGGCGTGGAGGTCCGGAGCCGTCCAGAGGATGCCCGCCGATAGGGCGCCGGATCCACCCAGGTGGTCGCCCTTCTCGGCCACCAGCACCCGCGCCCCCTGGCGGGCCGCGCGTGCGGCGGCGGCCATCCCAGCCACCCCGCCGCCGGCCACCAGCAGGTCGAGATCGCCCGCCGCCACTAGTACGGGTACTCGACCGGCGTCCGCTGCACCCCGATCCAGCGGCGCTCGGTGAACTCCTCCAGGTTGGCCTCGCCGCCGGAGCGGCCGCCCAGGCCCGAGCTGCCCATTCCGCCGAAGGGGACGTGAGCTTCGTCGAGGGCCGTGGTGTCGTTGACGTGGACCATGCCCGAGCGCACGCCCTCGGCGAAGGCGAGCCCCCTCGCCGGGGAACCCGAGTAGACGGCGTTGACGAGGCCGTAGGGCGTGTCGTTGACCATCGCCAGCGCCTCCTGCTCATCGTCCACCGCGAGCACCGGGGCCACCGGGCCGAAGATCTCCTCGCTCCAGATCGGCATGTCCGGGCTCACGTCCACCACGACGGTGGGGCGGTAGAACAGGCCGTCATAGGTACCGCCCTCGACCACCCGGGCGCCCATCTCCACTGAGCGCTCGAGCAGATCGTGAGCGCGGCTCACCTGGGGCTCCGAGATCATCGGCCCGAGCCCCACCTCCTCGGTGTTCGGGTCGCCGAGCGCGATCGCCCTCGCTCGCGCGGCCAGCTGCTCCACGTAGTCGTCGAACAGCTCACGCGCGACGATGTGGCGCCCGGCGGTGATGCAGGTCTGGCCCATGTAGTGGAAGGCCGACCAGGCGCCGACCATGGTGGCCTGGTCGACGTCGGCGTCGTCGAGCACCACGAAGGCGTTGTTGCCGCCCAGCTCGAGCGACACCCGCTTGAAGTCGCCCGCTGCCTGGATGGCGATCTCGCGACCCACCGCGGACGAGCCGGTGAAGTGGATCATGCTGACCCCGGGGTGAGCCACGAGCGCCCGGCCGGTGTCGTCGTCGCCCGACAGCCCGTGCAGGATGCCCGGAGGGGCGCCCGCGTCCGCGAACAGCTCGGCGATCAGCAGCGCGCCGGTCAGCGGCGTCTCCGGCGCCGGCTTGAGCACCACCGTGTTGCCGAGGGCGAGAGCGGGGGCGATCACCCGGAAGCCGAGCACCACCGGGAAGTTCCAGGGCGTGATGGCAGCCACCACGCCCACAGGCACCCGCTGGACGAGGCTGAGCTTGCCGGTGTTGTGGGAGGGGAGCACCTCGGCGGTGGCGCGGGAGGCGAGCGCCGCCGCCTCGTAGAGCTCGTTCTGTGCGGCGCCGACCTCGTACTCGGCCTTGCCGGGAATGCCGCCGGTCTCGCGCACGATCAGGGCGGCGATCTCCTCCGCCCGCTCCTCGATCAGGCGGGCCACGCGGCGCAGCAGGCCGGCGCGCTCGTCGTAGCCCAGCGCCGCCCAGCCCGGCTGGGCCGCCTGGGCCGAGCGCACGGCGCGCTCGACGTCGGCCTCCGAGGCCAGTCCCGCCTGGGCCAGTTCCTCACCCGTCGCCTTGTCGGTGATCGGCGACCGGCGTCCGCCCTCCGGCTCCCTGAACTCGCCGTCGACGAAGATCCTGCCGACCCACGGCCGCTCTCCCACCACGGTGGCCATAGCGGACTCCTCCCTCCCCGGTTATCGTTTTCCGTGACGCTAAAGGCGTCCCTCCAGCGATGTCAAGCGAATCCTATGTAAACGTTTGCCAGAGAAGCGCTGCGCCGTGAGGCGCGGGCGCTCGTCGGGCTCCCTGTCGCACGTGGCCGACGCGGCCGGCGTGTCGATCGCCACCGCGTCGCGGGTCCTGAACGGTTCCTCGCACCCGGTGTCGGAGGGCACGCGAGCCAGGGTGGTGGCCGCCGCGGCGAAGCTCGGCTACTCCCCGAGCGCGCTGGCCCGGGCGCTGGTCACGCAGCGCAGCCGCATCATCGGGGTGATGGTGGGCGACATCGTCGACGCGTACTTCGCGGAGATCGCGCGCGGGGTGGAGGACGTGGCCGCGCGGGCCGGCTACATGACGATCGTGTGCAACGCCGACCGCCGCACCGAGCTCGAGATCGAGCAGCTGGCGGTGCTGACCGACTACCTGGCCGAGGGCGTGGTGTTCGCGGGCAGTGGCTTCGTGGACGATCCTCGCGGACCCGAGCTCGCCTCCGCCGTGGAGCGAGCGCGGGAGCGCGGCGTGCGCGTGGTGGCGCTGGCCACCCGCGACTTCGACGCCCCGTGCATCGGCGGGGACAACCACGGCGCGGCCTTCGACATCACCGACTACGTGCTCTCGCTCGGACATCGGCGGGTGGCCTACATCGGCGGTCCGGCCGGGCTCTACGCCAGCCGCGAGCGGGAGGCAGGCTTCCTCGCCGCGATCGCGGCAGCGGGCGCCGAGGCCGGGCCCGTCTACGAGGGGAATTTCTCCTACGAACAGGGCTACGCGGCCACCCTCCAGATGATCGCCGAGCCCGAGCCGCCCGACGCCATCATCGGGGCGAACGACGAGACCGCCGTGGGCGCCCTCGCCGCGCTCCGTCAGGCGCGCATCGAGGTGCCCTCGCGCATCTCGGTGGCGGGAATGACCGACACGCGGACCGCTCGATTCAGCGACATGACGACGGTCAGCGTGCCCATGTACCAGTTCGGCGCCGCGGCCGCCCAGCGCATCGTGGCCGACGAGGATCCACCCGCCCAGACCGTCCTGCCACACCGCGTGGTGCCGCGCTCCACCACCGCCCGCCGGCGCGTGGCGGCGAGCTCGCAGGCCTAGCAGCGCGTCGCGAAGCGTTCGCGCACAGTGGCCATCAGCTCGGGGCCGGAGAGCTCGGCCAGCGCAGGGTTGATCACCTCGACCTCGATGGGCCCGTCGTAACCCGCCGCCTCAACCAGCCCGCGGATGCGGGGGAGGTCGATCACGCCGTCGCCCATCATGCCGCGGCCGGCCAGCACGTCCGTGGTGGGGGAGAGCCAGTCGGAGACGTGGTAGCCGGCGATGCGGCCCTCGGCCCGCTCGATCTGGTGCTCGAGCTGCGGGTCCCACCAGACGTGGTAGGCGTCGATCACCACACCCACGTGGGCCGGGTCGAAGCGCTCGGCCAGCTGCAGTGCCTGGGCCAGGGTCACGACCACGGAGCGCTCGGCGATCATCATCGGGTGCAGCGGCTCGATGCCCAGGCGGACTCCGCGCTCCACCGCGTGCGGGGTGAGCGCCTCGATGCCGTGCAGCACCTGGGTCCGGGCGGCTTCGAGGTCCCCGTCGCGGGCCGGCCCGCACACGAGCACGAGGACCTCGGCGCCGAGCTCGGCCGCCTCGTCCACCGCCAGGCGGTTGTCTGCGTCGCTGCGGCGCCGCCCAGCGTCGTCGAGGGCAGGGAAGAACCCACCGCGACACAGGCTCGACACCCTCAGGCCCGCGTCGCGGATGAGCTGCGCCGCGCCCGGTACGAGCTTGTGCCGCCAGGGCGCGAACCATCCGATCCCCGCCTCTGCGCACGCATCGAGCGCGTGCGGGAGATCGAGGTGGTCGGCGGTGATCTGGTTGAAGGACAGGCGCCCGGGGTCGAGGCTCACGGGCGAACCCCGGCCACGGCGAGCAGCTGTCGCATCCGCTCCACCGCCAACGGCGGATCGGCGAGCAGTCCGGCGCCGTCGGCGAGCCGGAAGAGCTCGGCCAGATGGGTCAGCGTGCGTGCGCTCTCGAGTCCGCCGACCATGCGGAATCCGTCCTGGTGGCCGTTGAGCCAAGCCAGGAAGACGATGCCGGTCTTGTAGTGGAAGGTGGGCGAGGAGAACAGCGTGCGGGCCAGCGGCACGGTGGGGGCGAGCACCGCGCCGAAGCGCTCCTCGTCCCCGGCGTCCAGCGCCTGCAGAGCGGTCGCCGCGGCGGGCGCGATGGCGTCGAACACGCCGAGGAGAGCGTGGCTGCCGCCGGCGATGAGGCCCGGGTAGTTGTAGTCGTCGCCGGTGTAGAGGCGCACACCGGCCGGTAGCTCGTCGCGCAGGTGGCGCTCGAGCTCGTCGTCCAGCAGCGAGATCTTGATCCCGTCGATGCGCTCGGCGTGGCCGGCGATCAGCTCGAGCACGATCGCGCTGGCCTCCGCCGGGTCGTCGTCGCCCCAGTAGCCGGCCAGCGTGGGGTCGAACATCTCCCCGAGCCAGTGCAGGATCACCGGCCCGGAGGCCTGGTCGAGCACCGCTTCGAGCACCCTGCGGTAGTCGTCCGGCCCGCGCGCCGCGGCGGCCAGGGCGCGGCTGGCCATGAGAATCGGCCGGGCACCCTGTTCCTCGACGAAGGCCATCTGCTCCAGGTACGCCTCACGGATGGCGTCGAGCGTGGCCGGGCCCGGCGGCAGCTGGTCGGTGCCCGCGCCCGCGCTGATCTGACCGCCGCAGGCGCGCGCCTCGGCCGCCGAGCGGCGGATCAGCTCGCGGGCCTCGGTCCAGCCCAGTCCCATGCCGCGCTGGGCGGTGTCCATGGCCTCGGCCACGCCGAGACCCCACGACCAGAGGTGGCGCCGATAGGCGAGGGTCGCCTCCCAGTCGAGTGCCGCGCGTACCGACTCGCCCGGGGCCAGCGGGTCCGCCACCACGTGGGCGGCGGCGTAGAACATCCTCGAGCGCAAGGGCTCCCGGGGGCGCTCGAAGCCGCCCGGCGACCCGGGCGTGAAGCGCTCGAGCGAGCCGTCGGCACGCGGCAGCATCAGCTCGCCGGCGGCGGCGATGCTCACGCGTCGAGCTCCGGCACCTCGACCATCCGCCGCTCACGCCAGGACAGCTCGGCCAGCTCGGCGAGCTGGATCCCCTTGGCCCCCTCGACGAGGTCCCACGGGAACGGCTCGTCAGCCACCACGTGGCGCAGGAACAGCTCCCACTGGATCTTGAAGCCGTTGTCGTAGTCGCTCTGATCGGGCAGCTCGAGCCAGCCGGACCGGAAGTCGATCGGATTCTCGATGTCGGGGTTCCAGAGTGCTCGCGGAGTGGCGTCGCGCGGCTGCACGCGGCAGCTGCGCAGACCGGCCACGGCGCTGCCGTCCGTGCCGTCGACCTGGAACTCCACCAGCTCGTCACGGTTGACCCGGACGCACCAGGACGAGTTGAGCTGAGCGACGATGCCGCCTTCCAGCTCGAAGGTCGCGTAGGCCGCGTCCTCCGCCGTGGCGCGGTAGGCGGTCTGGGTTTCGTCCGCGCGCTCGTGGATGTGGGTGGCGCCCAGGGTGAACACCGTCCTGACCGGGGCGAACAGGTCGTCGAGCACGTAGCGCCAGTGCGGCAGCATGTCGGCCAGGATCCCGCCGCCGTCCTCCGCGCGGTAGTTCCACGAGGGCCGCTGGCCGGCGGGCTCCGGGCCCTCGAAGACCCAGTAGCCGAACTCACCCCGCACGGAGAGGATGCGCCCGAAGAAGCCGCTGTCGCGCAGCAGCCGGAGCTTGCGCAGCCCGGGCAGGAACAGCTTGTCCTGCACCACGCCGTGCTTGACGCCGGCCTCCGCGGCGAGGCGGGCCAGGCGCAGGGCGGTGTCGAGGTCGGGCGCCGAGGGCTTCTCGCAGTAGACGTGCTTGCCGGCGGCGATCGCCCGCTCCATGCCGCCGGCGCGGGCCGCGGTGGCCGCGGCGTCGAAGTAGATCTCACAGGCGGGGTCCTCGAGCGCCTGGTCGACGCTCGTGGTGAAGCGGTCGAGACCGTGCTCGGCCGCCAGCGCCCGCAGCTTGGGCTCGCTCCGCCCGACCAGCACCGGCTCGGGCCAGATCGTGGGCTCACCGGGTATCTGCACGCCGCCCTGGCGGCGGATGGCCATGATCGACCGGACCAGATGCTGGTTGGTGCCCATGCGCCCGGTCACGCCGTTCATGGCGATCCCCACGGTGCGGAACTCGTCGGTGTTCGAGGGGGTGGGCGGGGCCGGCGTCTCGGTGCTCACGATGTTCGAATCTCGGCCTACGCTGGGTCGGCAAACGTTTACCGGCGGTCTGAGCGTAGTCAGCCGGGCTGGCGCGTGTCAAGGGAGCGGGGCGGGCGTGGCCGCCGCGAAGACGGGGCTGGGTGAGGTTGACCCCCTGTCAGGGGGTCAATCGACCAAAGCTCCCTACGCCGGAGGATCAGGACCGACACGGGCTAGCGCCGGAGCGGAGCACACCCCCTCACTCCTCCCGGTGCAACTCCAACGTCGCCTCACGCACAGCGCGAATCCGGGCCAGCGTCTCCTCGTCGGTCTCCGCCGGCGGGTCGACCATCAGACCGCGGCGCACGTCCCAGCGCCGCGCCACCTCGGCGGCGTCCTCACCCGAGAGGCACGCGGCCGCCTGGGCGGCCGCGCCCAGGGCCACCAGCTCCTCCGCCTCGGGCACCAGCACCGGGCGGCCGGACAGCCGCGCCACCACACGCTGCCAGACCGAGCCGCGGGCGCCGCCGCCGATCAGCAGCACGGCGGCGTCGGGATCGAGGCCCGAGCCCAGCCGCGAGAGCTCGTCCAGCGCCTCGACGAGCGAGGCCACGGCCCCTTCGTAGGCGGCGAGCAGGATCTCCTCCCGGGTGGTGGCGTGCCGCAGTCCGGCCACCATGCCGGCGGCCCGGGGGAGGTCGGGCGTGCGCTCGCCGTCGAGATAGGGCAGCACGACCGCGGAGGTGTGCTCGGCCGCCGCCTCCCGGTCGAGTCCGAGCCAGCCGGCGAAACGATCCACGGCCTGGGTGGCGTTCAGCGTGGCGGCCAACGGCAGAAAGCCCCCGCCGGCGTCGGCGAAGCCGGCCACCGTTCCGGACGGATCCACCGCCCGCTCGTTCATCACCGCATACGCCGTGCCGGAGGTGCCGAGGCTCACCACCGGCTCGCCCGGCGCCGCGCCCAGGCCCAGCGCCGCTCCCATGTTGTCGCCCGTCCCGGGGCCCACCACGGCGCCACTGCGCAGGCCAAGCTCCTGGGCGACCTCGGGGCGGACCTCCCCGGCGCTCTCGCCTGGACCCAGCACCGCGGGCAGCAGCGACCGGTCCAGCTCGATCAGTTCGAGCACAGGGTCCGAGTAGCCCTCGTCGAGCGTCGACCACCACGCGGTGCCCGAGGCGTCGCCCCGGTCGGTCACGCCGCGTCCGCAGAGACGCTCGGTGATGAAGTCGTGGGGGAGGCGCACCGCCCCGGCGGCGGCCGCGGCGTCCGGGTCGTGCCGGCGCAGCCACGCCCAGCGGGTGGCCGTGAAGGAGGGCACCGGCACCACACCGATCTGCTCGGCCCACCACTCGGCGCCGCCGAGAGCCGCCCGCAGCTCGCGCGCCTCGGCCGCCGAGCGGGTGTCGTTCCAGAGGATGGCCGGGCGCAGCGGCCGGCCGCCGGCATCGGTCACCACCAGGCCGTGCTGCTGGCCTGCGACCGAGATCGCGTCGATGTCGCCGGCGCGGCCCGTCTCGCCGAGGGCGATGCGCAGCGCTTCCCACCACCGCTCGGGATCGGTCTCGCGCGCCCCGTCGGTGCCGGTGACCTCGTGGGGAGCGCGGCCGGAGGCCACCACCTCGCCGCCCTCGGGATCGACCACCAGCAGCTTCGTGCCCTGGGTCGAGCAGTCCACGCCGGCCACGAGCGGGCTCACGCGAGCTCCTCGCCGTCCGAGATCCATTGACCCACGTTCAAGGCGCGACTAGTTTGTTGCGGGCGCCGACTAATTGCAAACCCGAGGGGGAGAGGGATGGCCACCGACACCGCAGCACGAGCTCAGGAGCTCGACCTTACACCGCGTCCGGAGCACAAGTTCACCTTCGGGCTGTGGACGGTCGGCCACAAGGGCAACGACCCCTTCGGCGAGCCCACCCGGCCCGGGCTGGCCCCGCCGGACACGGTGCGCCGGCTGGCCGACCTGGG
Organism: uncultured Thermoleophilaceae bacterium; assembly: GCA_963808545.1. GTDB lineage: Bacteria > Actinomycetota > Thermoleophilia > Solirubrobacterales > Thermoleophilaceae > JACVRW01. Next base: position 88,043 of record CAWEGB010000014.1, read on the forward strand.
GGCCTACGGCGTCTGCTTTCACGACAACGACCTGATCCCCATCGACACGAGCCCGTCCGACCGCGATCGGATCGTGGCCGACTTCCGCAAGGCCCTCGACGAGACCGGCATGGCGGTGTCGATGGCCACGACCAACCTCTTCACCGACCCCGTCTTCAAGGACGGCGCCTTCACCTCGAACAACCGGGACGTCCGCCGCTTCGCGCTGCAGAAGGTCCTGCGAGGAATCGATCTCGGGGCCGAGCTGGGCGCGCCGATATTCGTGTTCTGGGGCGGCCGCGAGGGCGTGGAGGCCGACGTGGCCAAGCCCGCTCGCGACGCGCTCGAGCGCTACCGCGAGGGCGTGAACTTCGCCTGCGAGTACGCCCTCGACCAGGGCTACGACATGCGCTTCGCGATCGAGCCCAAGCCCAACGAGCCGCGCGGGGACATCTTCCTGCCGACCGTGGGACACGCGCTCGCCTTCATCGAGCAACTCGAGCATCCGGAGATGGTCGGTGTCAACCCCGAGGTGGCCCACGAGACGATGGCCGGGCTCTCCTTCCTGCACGCCGTGGCCCAGGCGCTGTGGGCGGACAAGCTCTTCCACATCGACCTGAACGGCCAGCGCATCGGCCGCTACGACCAGGACTTCCGCTTCGGCGCCGTGGGCCTGAAGGACGGCCTGTTCCTCGTGAGGCTGCTCGAGGAGTCCGGCTACGACGGCGTCCGCCACTTCGACGCAAGGCCGCTGCGGCTGGAGGGCGAGGACGGGATCTGGGACTTCGCCTCGGGCTGCATGCGCACGTACCTGGCGCTCAAGGCGACGGCGGCGCGCATGGCGGAGGACGCAGAGATCAACGAGGCGCTGCAGGCCGCCAGGGTCCCCGAGCTGGCTCTCGACACGGTCGGCCCGTACTCGAAGGAGGCCGCCGATTCGCTGCTGGCCGAGGAGCACGACCTGGCCGCGCTGCGCGCGCGCGAGACGCTCAACGAGCGTCTCGACCAGCTGGTGACGGATCTGCTGCTCGGCCTGCGATGAGGCCCGCGGACCCGCGCGACGTCCGGCGCCACAACCTCAGCCTCGTGCTGGGCGAGGTGGCGCGTCGCGGGCCGCGATCGCGGGCGACCCTGGCGGTCGAGACGGGGCTGAACAAGAGCACGGTCTCGAGTCTCGTGGCCGAGCTCTGCGCCGGAGGGCTGCTGAGGGAGTCGGGTCAGGAGCGCCCGGGGGCCGTCGGCCGGCCCGCCCAGAACGTCGAGCTCGATCCCGACGGGCCGTTCGTCCTCGGGCTCGAGGTCAACGTGGACTACCTCGCCGTGTGGGCCACCGATTTGGCGGGCAACCTGCTCCACCGCTCATTCGGGGCGAGCGACAACCGTGATGCGCCCGAGAGCGTGATCGGTCGGCTCGAACAGCTCGCGCACGAGGCGATCACAGAGCCGTTCGCGGGCGGTCGCTCACCCGTGGCCTCGGCCGTGGCCGTGCCGGGAATCGTCGATGGAGCGGGCGAGCTCGTGGTGGCGCCCAACCTGCACTGGGAGAACGTCTCCCTCGCGCGGCTCATAAGCGGGGAGCTCGGTGCGGTGACGCTCGAGAATGAAGCCAACCTCGGCGCTCTCGCCGAGCTGACCGAGGGCGCCGGCCGCGGGCTCGAGAACTTCGTCTACCTGTCGGCCGAGGTGGGCATCGGCGCGGGCATCGTGCTGAACGGCGAGCTCTTCCGGGGCGCCCACGGCTTCGGCGGCGAGATCGGCCATCTGACCATCGATCCCTACGGGCCGCCGTGCCCGTGCGGCTCGCGCGGATGCCTCGAGCGGCTGGCCGGTCAGGAAGCCCTGCTGCGGCTGGCCGGGTGGGACGCGCGCGTGCGAGGGCCGGGCCAGCGGCCCGAGTGGCCCGGCGCGATGCTGGCCGAGTCCGCCCAGGCTGGACATCCCAGGACGCTCGAGGCGCTAAGCCAGGTGGGGCACACCCTCGGCATCGCCGCGGCGGCCGCGGTCAACCTGCTCAATCCCCAGGCGCTCCTGCTCGGCGGCTACTTCGCTCCCGTCACTCGCTGGCTCCGCGAGCCGATCGAGGCAGAGCTGCACCGCCGCCTGCTGGCCGGTGACGGCTCGGGCTGCCGGGTGCTCGCCGCCAGCCTCGGGGGCGAGGCGGCGGTGCGGGGCGCCGCCGCGTTAGCCCGGCGGACGGTGCTGGCCGATCCGCTGGGCCACGCGCCGTTGCCTCAACCTGCCGCCCTGTAGCTGACCTCCTCGCGCCGCCCCGACTCGGACGAGCGCAGCACGGCGTCGCAGACCTCGGCGCAGCGGTAGCCGTCCTCGAAGGTGGCGCCGTGGGGGGCCACGTCGGAGTCATCGCGGATCGCGGTGAGCAGGTGGTGGAGCTCGTGGACGAAGCTGTGCTCCCAGCCGATGATGTGGCCGTGGGGCCACCACCACTCCCAGAAGGGGTGGTCGGCTTCGGAGACGAGCACGGTGCGGAAGCCCTGCGCCTGCGCTCCGGGCTCCGAGCCGGCGAGATGCACCTGCAGCTCGTTCAGGCGCTCGAGGTCGAAGGCGATCGACCCCTTCGAGCCGTTGATCTCCCAGCGGAAGGCGTTCTTGCGTCCGGTGGCGAAGCGCGAGGCCTCGATCGTGCCGACGGCGCCGTTCTCGAAGGTCACGACCGACTCGAACGCGTCGTCCACGTCACGGCCGGGCTTGAAGGTGGCGGTCGTGCCCGCCACCGACCCGACCTCGCCGACGAGGTAGCGCGCCAGGTCGATCACGTGCGCGCCCAGGTCGCCAAGGGCTCCGGAGCCCGCGAGCGACTTGTCGAAGCGCCACACCTCGTCGTCGATCGTGCCCCACTCCTGGAGGTAGGAGCCACGGAAGTGGGTGATCTCGCCCAGCTCGCCCGCGTCGATCATCTCCCGTGCCAGCCGGACGGCCGGCACGAACCGGTAGTTGAACGCGCACATGTGCTTGACCCCGGCCGCCTCGACCCGGGTCCAGGCCTCGTACGACTCGTCGGCGTCGCGGCCCAGCGGCTTCTCGCAGATCACGTGCTTGCCCGCTTCGGCGGCCGCGATCGACGGCTCCGTATGGAGGTTGTTCGGCCCCGAGTTGTCGAACAGGCCGATGCGATCGTCGGCCACCAGCTCCTGCCAGTCGGTCACGTACGAGCCGAAGCCGTAGCGCTGGGCCGCCTCGCTCACGCCCTCCTCGTTGCGCCCGGCGATCGACACCAGCTGCGGCATCAGCGGCGGCGGCCAGGCCATGTAGGCAAGCGTCTTGTAGGCGTTCGAGTGGGCCTTGCCCATGAACGCGTAGCCGAGCATCCCCACGCCGATGGTCTCCACCTCCGCGCCGCCACCGGCAGCGCCCATGGTCACGAAGCCGACCTTTTCCTCAGACATGGCCTAGCCCTCGCTCGCGAAGGCGGCGTCGAAGGCCACGTTCGACGGCGCGAAGTCGGTACGGCGCACGAAGGCCAGCGCATCGGGCGCGCCCCAGTCGCGGTCCATGCCCGAGTCCTCCCACTCGATCGACAGCGGTCCCTCGTAGCCGATCCGGTTGAGCTGCCGGAACAGGTCCTCGAAGTCGACGTCGCCGTGCCCGGGGGACACGAACGTCCAGCCGCGCTCGGGCTCGCCGAAGTCGATGTGCGAGCCGAGGATCGAGCGGCGGCCGTCGAGCCGCTTGATCGAGTCCTTGACGTGCACGTGGTAGACGCGGTCGGCGAACTCCTCGACGAAAGCGCCCGAGTCGAGGAACTGGTGGGCGAAGTGCGAGGGGTCGAAGTTGATCCCGAAGCCCTCGCGCTTCCCGATCGCGTCGAGCGTCTTGCGCGTGGTGGGGAAGTCGTAGGCGATCTCGGTGGGGTGGACCTCGAGCGCGAAGCGCACGCCCTCCTGGTCGAACACGTCGATGATCGGGTTCCAGCGCTCGGCGAACTCCTCGTAGCCGCGCTCGACCTCTTCCCAGTCGTTGGGCGGGAACGAGTAGAGCATGTGCCAGATCGGCGAGCCGGTGAAGCCGGTGACCACCTGCACGCCCAGCCGCGCGGCCGCCCGCGCGGTGTCCTTCATCTTGTCGGCCGCCCGCTGGCGCACGCCCTCCGGGTCGCCGTCGCCCCATACGTCCTCGGGCAGCACGCCCTGGTGGCGCGAGTCGATCGGATCGCACACCGCCTGGCCGACCAGATGGGTGCCGATAGCCCAGCACTCCAGCCCGTTGCGCTCGAGCAGCTCGCGCTTGGCGCGAACGTAGCCCTCGTCGGCCAGCGCCTCGTCGACCTGGAAATGGTCGCCCCAGCAGGCCAGCTCGAGACCGTCGAAGCTCCACTCGCCGCATTTCGCGGCCAGCTCCTCCAGCGGTAGGTCGGCCCACTGGCCGGTGAACAACGTGACGGGTCTAGCCATGTCTTCCTCTCCTCGTCTCAGGTCGCGGGAACGATGTCTTCGGCCACCTCGATCGAGACGCCGGCGCTGCGGTAGCGCTCGACTTCGTGGGTGGCGAGGCCGGTGTCGACGATCAGCAGGTCGAGCTCCTCGGCACGGCAGATGGTGAGCAGCGAATGGCGGCCGAACTTGCTCGAGTCCACGAGCCCCACGCTGCGCGAGGCGTTGTCGCGGGCGGCGTTGACCACGTCGGCCAGCGGCCGGCGCGAGGTCGTGAGTCCCTGGTCCAGCGTCACGCCGGCCGAGGACAGGAAGGCCACGTCCATGCGCAGGTCGGCCAGGAACTCGATCGCCCAGCGTCCGGCGATCAGCCGCATGTGCTGGTCCACCTCGCCCGGGACGACGATCACGTGCAGTGGATCCGAGGTGATCTCGAAGGCGATGGCGGGCGAGTTGGTGACCACGGTCAGCGGGCCGGGCGGAGTCGCCTCCAGCGCCCGGGCCAGCGCCAGGCCGGTGGACGAAGCGTCGATGTAGATGGTGGCGTTGGCCTCCACGAGGCGCTCCGCTCGGGCCGCGATGGCGTCCTTGGCGGCGCCGGCCTGCCGCACGCGCTTCTCCCAGTCGGTCTCGATCCGCTCGGCCGGGTTGCCGTCGACCTTGCGAGCGCCGCCGTGTACGCGCTCGATCAGGCCCTCGTCCGACAGCTCCGCCAGGTCGCGGTGAACGGTGATCGCCGAGACCCGATGGTCGCGAGCCAGATCGGCCACCGAGACTCCGCCCTCGCGGCGGATCCGGTCGAGCATCTGCGCGCGGCGCAGGGCGGGTGGGACCGTCGAGCTCAAACGCGGTCCTCGAACTCCCGCCGCTTGATCTCGGTGGTGAGCGGGCGAAACTCGTCGATGGCCGCCACCAGGTGGTCGGCGAAGCGCTCGAAGGCCTCCTCGCCCTTCTCGGCCGTCGCCGTCATCGGGTTGCCGATCACGCCGGTCCGAGAGAACTCGTTGTGGTCCATGGGAAACACGAAGTACTGATAGCCCTGGAAGGCCACGTCCGGAGCCCCGTCCTGCTTGATGAAGCTCTGGGGCAGCCACTCGGGCACCTGCGCCCGGTCGTCTGCCGCACGCTCCATGTGTACGAGCTGGGCGTTGTGAGCGAGCACCTGCGAGGTCTCGAGCTCGGAGGCGTGCCAGCCCGGCGTCTCCTCCGGTGGGTTCTCGAGCAGGCCGTCGAGCATCCCGATGTAGCGCTCGGCGTAGGGCTTGTACAGGCCGACGATCGCGCCGGTCTCGTACTTGATCCGGCGCAGCAGCGGATCGATCACCTTCGTGTTCGAGCCGTGCCCGTTGACGAAGATCAGCTTGTTCCAGCCGTGGTGGATGAGCGAGCGGGCGATGTCGTACCAGGCCTCGACCACGGTGGAGGTGCGGAAGGTGATCGTGCCCACGCCGGTCTCGGGCTCGCGCATGTGCTGGGGCGAGTAGCCCGCCCAGAAGGGCGGGGCGTAGGGCACGTCGGCCTTCTCCGCGGCCCGCCGCGACACCTCGAGCGCGGTGATCGTGTCGGTGCCCAGCGGCAGGTGGGCGCCGTGCTGCTCGCAGGAGCCGATCGGGATGAGCACGATGTCCGAGCGCTCCCGAAACCACTCGATGTCCGGCGGGGCCAGGTCGAGCAGGCAGTTGGAAACGGGTTTCTCAGGCTCGGGCATTCATCGGCTCCTTCACGAGCGACAGGTAACGGGACACGGTCAGGTCGGCGAAGTCGGGGTCGTCGACGTGAGCGTCGACCTCCTCGAAGGGGATGGACGGCGGCAGCGCGGCACGCAGCGCGTCGATGAAGGCCTGGTCGGCCTCCGGGTCCCACAGGTCGCCGCCCTCGACGTCGGCGAGCGAGAAGCCGCGGTTGGGGCAGAGCACCTGGACCGGGCCGCGGGCCTCGGCCAGCCGCGACGCCACCACGCGGCCGAGCTCGGCCTCCTCGTCGGCGGTCAGCCGCACGAGCGTGGCCACCGGGTTGTGGAAGTAGCGCTTGCGCTCCCGGTAGCGCTCGGGCAGGTCGGCGAGGGCTCCCTGGTTGAAGAAGTCCACGCAGCCCGGCACCACCAGCTGGGGCAGCTCGTGGGCGCCGGCCACCGTCAGCCGCGAGGGGCCGGTGGCGTGTATTCCCGTGGGATGCATCGAGTTGGCCAGCTCCGAGAGGGTGAAGTCGATGACCCCGGCGATGGCCCCCGCTTCGATGAGCCGCTCCATCGCCGGGCCGCCGACCCCGTTGGCGTGGAAGACCACCGGAGCCCACCCGGCCTCCTCGAGCTGGGGCAGCATCCGCATGACCGCGGGGGTGGTGTGGCCCAGCATGGTGATGCCCACGCAGCGCTCGCCCAGGCTCTCCGCCGGGCGCCCCGCGTCCCGGGCCATTCCCATCACGGCGGCGGCGGCGTTGTCGAACACCGTCCGCGAGATCGGGTTGATGCCCAGGATGTCGGTGACCGAGTGCATCACGAGGGTGTCGCCCTCGCCCACGAACGGGCCGAAGGGCCGGCGCCCGGATGCGCTCGGCGACACGATCAGCTTGGGCACCCCCACCGGCAGGCCGGCGACGGCGGCGGCCCCGAGCAGCGCCCCCTCGGCACCCCCGAGGCACAGCACGCCGTCGAGCCGGCCCTCCTCCCACAGCCGATCGACCACCGCCCGCACGCCACGCTGCATCTGCTCCACGGCGGCTCCCCTCGAGCCCGCCGCGCGCACGGTCTCGAGGTCGCTCCCGGCCGCCTCGGCCACCTGCGACCGCGACACGTCGGGCTCACAGCCGGCCGCCTCACCCAGGATCCCCGAGTCGATCACCGCAGTGCGTCCCCCGAGCGCGCGAACCCGGTCGCGCACGTAGGCCAGCTCCTCGCCCTTCGTGTCGAGCGTGGCCACCAGCGCTATCTGTGGCGATTCCCTCAAACGGCCTGACCCACCGACTCGGCCGCCTTCTTCAGCCGGTCGATCGAGTCCTGCGTGTACTGGTCGTACAGGTGCGCGGGCACCGTGCCGGTGCCGTGGTCACGCAGGAACTGCTCCATGCCCTGCGAGCCCTCGCTCTCGGAGGCGTCGGTGATCTCGGTGCGGTCAGAGATGCGGCTGCGGTCGACCGTGGCCACGAACTCGACCGTCACGCAGCCGTCGTAGCCCACCTCGTCCAGGGTCTGCATGAGCTTCTCCCAGTCGAGCGCGCCCTGGCCGCAGGGCATGCGGTTGTTATCGGCCACATGGAAGTCCACGAGCTTGTCGCCCGCGCTTCGGATCGCCTCGGCCCAGTCGGCCTCCTCGATGTTCATGTGGAAGATGTCGAGGCTCACGCCGCAGTTGCCGCCCACGTCCTCGGCCAGCGCCAGCGTCTGGTCGGCGCGGTTCACGAAGTAGGTCTCGAAGCGGTTGAGCGGCTCGAGCCCGATGCGCACGCCGCGCTCCTCGGCGTGGGCCTGGCACTCCTTCAGTCCCTCGACGGCCCAGTTCCACTCGTCCTCGGGCGAGCCCATCGGCACGACCTTGCCCACCGTCGAGGGGACGATGGTGATGATCTCGCCGCCCCAGTCGGCGATCTGGCTGATCGTGTCCTTCACGTACTCGATCGAGCCGCGCCGCACGTAGGCGTCCTCGTGCACGAGGTCGCGCCCGCCGGTCATCAGCGTCACCGCTCCCCAGCAGCCGATGCCGTGCTTGTCGAGCAGGCCCTTGATCTCGTCCGTGTCCCATACGGACGGCTCGCCCGAGATCTCGATCGCGTCGTAGCCGCAACGCGCCAGTCGCTCGATCGTGTCCTCGATCGGCTCCGCGCGCATCCAGTTGTGCATGGCGAACTTCAAGTGGCTCCTCCTTCTAGAAACCGAGTTTTCCGGGGTTCATGATCCCGTTGGGATCGAGCGCAGCCTTGATCTGCCGAAGCGTTCCCAGCGCCGCGCCGTGCTGACGCTCCATGTACGGCGCGAGCTTCATCCCCACGCCGTGGTGGTCGTTCATCACTCCGCCCGCGGCGAAGGCCGCCTCGAGGCCCTCCTCCCAGATGCGGTCGTGGAGCGCCACCGCCTCGGGTCCGCCTCCGCCGTCGGGGACGACGAAACGGGCGTAGATCATGGTGCCCCACGCGTACCAGTGCGAGAAGTGCATGCGCAGCTGGAGGTCCGTCTCGGCGAAGGGCTCCTTGACCGCCGCGCGCAGGGCGTCATAGACCGCCTCGATGCGGCTGTAGGTGGCCACCACGTCGATCGTGCCCCACACCGAGGGCAGCTCGGGCTGATGAGGGGGGTGGTAGAAGTCGTAGCGCCGGTCCCACCAGATCCGGCCGAGCTCCGGGTCGAGCTCCTCGGCCCCGGCCTCGCGGGCGATGTTCAGGGTCGCGTTCTGCTCGGCCTCGGCAATGCCGGCGTCGGTGCCCTCGAAGGCGAGCACGGTGCAGACGCCGTCGAGCTCCTGCTTGACCACCGGTGAGAAGGCGAGCCGCGTGGCCTCGTCGTCGTACATGCGCACCACCGAGGGGCGCGCGCCGGCGGCGAGGGCACGGCGGATCGACTCCACCCCGGATCCGATGTCGGAGAAGCGGACGGTGGCGAACAGCCGCGTGGACGGAAGGGGCACGATCTGCAGGGTCACCTGCGTGATCACGCCCAGCGTGCCCTCCGAGCCGACGAACAGCTGCGTGAGCTCGGGTCCCACGGCATGGCGGGGCACCTCCACCGTTCCGATCACCTGACCGCCGGGCAGCGCGACCCGCATCGAGAGCACCAGGTCCTCGATCTTTCCGTAGCGCGTGGAGAGCACCCCCGAGCCGCGGGCGGCCACGTAGCCGCCGACGGTGGCCCACTCCGACGAGGCGGGGTAGTGGGGCAGCATCAGCCCACGCTCGTTCAGCTCTGCCTCGAGCCGGTTGCCGTTGACCCCGGCCTCACAGGTGACGGTGAGCGAGTGCTCGTCGATCTCGAGGATCCGGTCGAGCCGGGTGAGGTCGATCACCACGCCACCGTGGGTCGGCACCGAGCCGCCCTGCGTTCCCGAGCCGCCGCCCCACGCCACAACGGGGACCCGGCGGGCGTCGGCCAGACGGAGCACGGTGGCCACGCCGCTCTCGTCGTGCGGCGTGACCACCAGATCGGGGCGCCCCAGCGGGGTGCCCACGGCGCTCGCATGGAGGGCCATCCAGTAGGTGTCGGCGGTGTAGGCGTCGAGGCGCTCGGGGGCGGAGCTGACCACGCTCTCGCCCAGCTCGGCAGCCAACTCGGAGCGAAGGGCGTCGACGGTGGCCGGATCGGCTCCGGGCGTTCCGTACTCGGTTGGCAGCGGGCTACCCGACGTCACGCAACTCCTTAGGGCCAGGTTAACAAAAGCCGTCATGCCCTTTCAGGACTTGACAACGAACTCTGCATGAGTTTTCAATACGTGTCAAGCATGCTTGTACCGCTGCGACGTAACCAGGCCGCGGCCGTTGATCCGTCGGCCGAGACCCTGTCCATCGACGGCTCGGCACAGATGTATCTCCGCGACCCCGCGGGCAACCTCGGCGAGGTCGACCGCCGGATGCCTCGACACTGGACCATGAGGTCGTGGGGGAAATCGCTCTCCTCGCCGACGAGCGCCCCCAGAGCGACGAGGCGCGGCTCAGGCCGCCCGGACATTGTCTTGCGCTTGAATGCGGGGCGGTGTTAGTTACGCCCAGCTCGGCTTCGACGAGTGTGTCCCTGCGGAGGGCGCTGCGGATCACGGGTCTGGTGCTGCTTGCCCTGGTCATCGCGTTCCCGATCGTCTGGGTCCTGTTCATCGCGTCGGACACGACCTTCGGCCCGGCCATCGACGACCCCAAGAACTTCCTCATCACGCTCCTCAACGGCGTCACCGCGGCGGCGCTGTACTTCATCGTCGCCAGCGGCTTCACCCTCATCTTCGGGCTCATGCGCGTGGTGAACATGGCCCACGGCGCGTTCTTCCTGCTCGGTGGCTATATCGCTCTGGAGCTGCAGCGGAATTCCGTCTCGGGCGGGGACTCGGCGCTCGGGATCTCCAGCGCCCAGGTCGGCTTCATGAACTGGTTCCTTCCGCTGATGGCTGCGGGTCTCATCGTGGGCGGAGTCGGTCTGCTGATGCAGCAGGCCTTCCTGCGCTGGAACCAGGGGCAGGAACTGCGCCAGGCGCTCATCACGATCGCGGTCTCGATCATCGCCGCCGACCAGATGCTTGCCCACTTCGGCGGCGTGGCGAAGGACATCTCCTGGCCGCGGACCTTCGACAAGTTCGTGAACCTGCAGGTCGCGGGGGTGGAGTACACGCTCACGCGCATCGTGATCCTCGGCGTAGGCCTGCTCATCGGCGGAGCGCTGTGGTTCTGGCTCAAGCGCACCCGCACCGGGATGGTGATCCGGGCGGGCGTCGACGACCGCGACATGGTCTCCGCCCTCGGCGTGAACATCCAGCTGACGTTCGCCATCGCCTTCTTCATCGGGTCGGCGCTGGCCGGCATCGGAGGCGCCATGGGCGGGTCGTTCGCCAGCCTGGCCCCCGGAGTCGACGGGCTGTGGCTTCTCAACTCGCTGGTGGTCGTGATCATCGGCGGCATGGGGTCACTGGGAGGAGCCGCCATCGGGGCGCTGCTGCTGGGGCTGACCACCAACTTCGCCGCCGCCTACCTCCCGTCCGACTACACCTTCTACTCGATCATCTTCACGTTCGTGCTGCTGGCGGTCGTGCTCGCCGCACGGCCGCTCGGGCTGTTCGGCCGGCCCGCATGAGCGCTGCACGGAGCTCCCGCATCACCCCCGACCGCGCGGTCGGGATCCTGCTCGTGGCGCTCGCGCTGCTCGCACCGCTCATCGTCAGCGAGTACTGGGTGTCCACGCTGCTGACCCAGACGATGTTCCTGGGAATCGTCGCCGCCAGCCTCATCTTCCTCTCGGCCGACGGCGGGATGGTGTCGCTCGCCCAGGTGGCGATCTACGGCATCGCGGGGTTCGCGCTGGGCAACCTCACGACCTCCGGCAACACCAAGGGCCTGAACCTCGGTTGGGAGCCCGTGCCCGGCATCCTGGTCGCCATCGCCATCGCGGTCGTCGTCGCCTTCATCTTCGGCCTCCTGGCCAGCCGCAGCTACGGCATCTACTTCCTCATGATCACGCTCGTCTTCTCGGTGATCGCCAACCTCTTCTTCGGGCAGGTGACGAGCGTGTCGGGCTTCGGCGGGATCAGCGGGATCCCCATCCCCGGCTTCCTCGACCGCACCGTCCACCCTGACCGCCTCTACTTCGCGACGCTGCTCGTGGCGGCGCTCGTCTACATCGGGTTGCGGTACGTTGCGCGCACCCCGTTCGGGCTGACGTTGCAGGGAATTCGCGACGACCCGGTGCGGATGCGCTCGCTGGGCTACAGGGTCACGTTGCACCGCCTGCTCGCGTTCACCCTCGCGGGCTTCGTCGCGGCGATCGCCGGGATTCTCTTCGTGTGGTGGAACGCGCAGATCGCGCCGTCGACCATCGACCTCACCGCAACGATCGATGTGCTCCTGATCGCTGTGATCGGGGGGATGTTCCGGCTCGAGGGGGCGTGGATCGGAGCCTTCGTATACGTCGCTGATCAACAACTACGCGCAGGACGTCGGCTTTATGTCCGACCGGTTTCAGACGCTGATCGGGGTGATCTTCCTGATCATCGTGCTTGTGTCCCCCGACGGGCTGGTCGGCCTGTGGGAGCGTACCGTCGGGCGGCTGCGCGGTCCGTCCAGCCCGGGGACGACGACCGGGGAAGGAGGTTCGGCCGGCGCTGTGCCGGCAGGTGAGCGTGGAGCATCGACGCTCACGGGCTCGTAGAACGACACCGCCGGGGCATGGGTCCACGGCAAGAGGAGGAGAGAAGTCAATGGCAGAGGTAAGGAAAAGGAGGCGCGGCCTGATGTGGTTTGCGCTTCTTCTGGGCATCGCGGCGCTCGCCTTCGCGGGCTGCGGTGATGACGATGACGAGGACAGTGGTGGCGGCGGCGGTGGCGCCTCCGAGGAGGCAGCGCCGACCACGGAGGCGCCCCCGGGCTACGCCCCGGTCAAGCAGGAGACGGGCGGCAGCAAGTCGCCCATCAAGGTTGCGGTGCTCTCCGAGTGCAAGGGCGCGTTCGGCACGTTCGACAACCAGAACATGGCCGGCGCCGTCTCGGCGTTGGCCCAGTTCGCCGGCGCCAAGCCGAAGAACCCGGACAAGCCGCGCGACGGATGGACCGGCGGCGCGATCAACGGGCACCCGCTCGAGCTCGTGGGCGTCGGATGCGGCGACGACACATCCGGCACGGCCATCAAGGAGACGCGGCGGCTGATGGAACAGGAGGGCGCGGACGTCATGATCGGCCCGCTCTCGGGCGACGAGTCGATCGCGGTGGCCAACTACGCCAAGCAGCACCCGGACAAGACGTTCGTCAACGGTGCGGCCGGCGCGCAGGACACCACGCTCAAGGTGCGGGCGCCGAACTTCGCCCGCTTCAACGGTGACGGCGCGCAGTTCAACGCCGGCCTGGGCGACCTGGCCTACAACAAGCTCGGTTGGAAGACGGCGGCCGTGATCGGCGACGACTACAGCTTCGGCTGGACGTCGATGGCCGGCTTCATCTCGGAGTTCTGCGCGGCCGGAGGACAGGTGACCAAGCGGGTCTTCCCGCCGCTGAACACGACGGACTACTCGTCCTTCGCGCAGCAGCTGCCGGACGACGTCGACGGTACGTTCGTCGCCGTCGGCGGCGCGGGGCTGATCCCGTTCCTGAAGGCCTACGAGCAGGCCAAGGGGCCGATCGATGCCAAGAAGTTCCTGGGCAACGTGTTCTGGGGCACCCCGTCGCAGTTCGAGCAGCTCGGCCCGCGGGTCGCGGGTGTGTACGCCGGCGGTGCCGGCACGGCGGGCGATCTGGACACGCCGGAGGCCCAGTACTACGCCAACCAGATCATCGGCAAGTGGTTCAAGGAGATCCCGCCCGGTGGCGAATCAGCGCCGCAGGCGGCCAGCGTGTTCACCTACAGCTTCTTCGTGAACACCTGGGGGCTGATCGAGGCGCTCAAGGAGGTCGGGGGCGACATCTCCGGCGACCAGAAGAAACTGCAGGACGCGCTGGCGCAGATTTCGCTGAACGCTCCGTACGGCAAGATCACGCTCGACGAGAACCGCCAGGCGATCACCGACCAGTACTACCTGCAGCTGGTCGAGGGCGATCAGGGGCTGGCCACGAAGACCGTGGGCAGCGTGCCGGACGTGGACCAGACGTTCGGGGGCACGTTCAGCGATAACAGCCCGGCGCCCGGACGGACCTACCCGCCCTGCGAGAAGCGGGACATCCCGTGGCTCGGCAAGACCGAGAAGCCGAAGGTCATCGGGGGCTAGGGGGTCCGTGACGGAAGCAGTATCCGAACAGGCCGAGCCGATCCTGCGTTTGCGCGGGGTCGGCCGGCGGTTCGGCGGCCTCGATGCCGTGCGCGACGTCGACCTCGACGTCGCGCACGGCGAGCGCCGTGCGATCCTCGGTCCCAACGGCGCCGGCAAGACCACGCTGTTCAACGTGATCTCCGGCGACATGCCGGCCACGTCGGGCTCGATCTTCTTCCTCGGCCGGGACGTCGCCGAGGTGTCGGCGCCCGGCCGTGCGCGGCTGGGCATGGGCCGCACCTATCAGAAGTCGCGACTGTTCCTGGGCCTGTCGGTCGAGGACAACCTCTACCTGGCGGTGCTCGGCACACGCAAGGGCCACCTGCGCCTGCATCGTCGGGCGGTCGACCGCGAGCTGCGCGAGCGCGCGCGTGTGCTCGCCGCCGAGGTGGGCCTGGCCCCCAAGCTCGAGACGCTGGTGGGCTCGATCTCCCACGGCGAGCAGCGCCAGCTCGAGGTCGGCATGGCGCGAGCCGTGGATCCCAAGCTGATGCTGCTCGACGAGCCCGCTTCGGGGCTCTCGCGCGGCGAGCGCGTCGCGCTGACCGACATGCTGCTCGAGCTCGACCCAGACATCACCCTGGTGCTCATCGAGCACGACATGGACGTCGCCCTGCGGGTGGCCGAGACGGTGACGATGATGCATGACGGGGAGAAGATCGTCGAGGGCACCCCCGAGGAGATCCGCTCGAACCAGCTGGTGCACGATCTCTACCTGGGCGGCCAGGTCGGCGACGACGAGGAGCAGACTTGAGCGCGGCGGCCGAGAGCGAAGGCAGGGCCGCCCCGCACGTCGACGTCGACGTCGACGTCGAGATCGATCCTGACGACGGCCCCCTGCTCGAGGTCTCGGACCTGGACGCGTTCTACGGCCCGGCGCATGTGCTGCAGGGCGTGACCTTCACGATGGGGGACGAGCCCGTGGCCATCATCGGCCGCAACGGCATGGGTAAGACGACGCTCTGCAACGCGATCATGCAGATCCGACCGGCCACCACCCGCGGCTCCATCCGCTTCCGGGGAGAGGAATGCGTCGGGCGCCCGTCGTACAAGATCGCGGCCTCGGGCATCGGCTACGTCCCGCAGGGCCGGCGGCTCTTCGAGTCGCTCACCGTCGACGAGCACCTGCGCATGGTCGCCTCGCGCGGTGAGCGACGCTGGACCCCCGACGCCGTCTACGAGCTCTTCCCCCGCCTCGCCGAGCGTCGCCGAAACGGCGGCATGCAGCTCTCGGGCGGTGAGCAGCAGATGCTGGCGATCGGGCGGGCGCTACTCACCAACCCGCGGCTGCTCGTGATGGACGAGCCGTCCGAAGGGCTCGCGCCGGCCATCATCGAGTCGCTCACCGAGACCTTCCGGCGCCTGAGCGGCGAGGGGCTCGCAATCCTGGTCGTCGAGCAGAACCTGGCCGTGGCTACGACGCTGGCCGAACGGTTGCTCGTGATGGTGGCGGGCCGCATCTTCACCGAGACCACGGCCAGCGAGATCGCGAACGATCCCGACGCCCAGCGCCGCTACCTGGGCGTCGAGAGGGCCTGATGGCCGCCGAGCCCGTCGTCGTCCTCGTAGGGACGCTGGACACGGAGGGGCACGAGCTCGAGTACATGTGCGCCCGCGTGCGGGAGGCCGGCGCCGCTCGTCGGCGCGACGATGTTCGGCGTGACCACCCCGGCGGTCACGCGCACCCGCGAGACCCTGGAGGAGCTGGGCTACGGGATGCTCGTCTTGGCCACGAGCACCGGGGGACGGCGCCGAGGGCAGCGCGCTGTTGGTGGTCGAGCAGAAGCTCTACCCGCGACTGCGCTCGCCGAGCGCCAGCTCGTGATGGTCGGCGGCCAGATCGCCGCCGAGAGATCCGCCACCGAGCTGCAGGACGATCCGGACGCCCAGCGCCACTTCCTGGGCGTCGAGCCAATCGCCACAGAGGAGTAGAGGATGGAAGCCGTAGACGCCGGCTCGAAGCCGGTCCAGTCGTTCGACTGGGGAGTGATCAAGTGGTTCGTCACGCCCGACGACACCGAGGGCGCGAACCTGACCTTCGGCGAGGTCGTGCTGCTTCCGGGCAAGGGTCACGAGCGCCACAACCACCCCGAGTCCGAGGAGATCCTCTACGTGCTGGCCGGCGAGGGCGAGCAGATGCTCGACGACGGTGGCGAGAACAGCTTCGCCATCGCTCCCGGCGACACGATCTACGTGCCCACCGGGATGTTCCACTCGACCGTGAACACCGGCTGGCAACCGTTGCGGCTGCTCGCGCTCTACAACCCGGGCGGCGCCGAGAAGGCGCTGCGCGACCTGCCGGACTTCCGCGAGGGCGACGGGCCCGACTGGGCTTTGAATTCGTGAGCCCCACCGTCCTGCTCATCGGCACCCTCGATACCAAGGGGGCCGAGTACGAGTTCCTGCGCGACCGGCTGCAGGACGCGGGGGTGGACGTGCTGCTGGCCGACGCCGGCACGCTCGATCCGCCGTCGGTCGAGCCGGACATCAGCCGAGAGGAGCTGGCCGCCGCCGGCGGGGCTGACCTGGCCGCCCTGGCCGAGGCGCGCGACCGGGGCGCCGCGGTGAGCGCGATGGCCGCCGCGGCCGGCACGCTCGCGCGGCGCCTGCACGAGGAGGACCGCATCCACGGCGTGCTGGCGGCGGGTGGATCCGGCAACACGGCCATCGCCACCCAGGCCATGCAGGCCCTGCCGGTGGGCGTACCCAAGCTGATGGTCTCCACGATGGCCGCCGGC
The DNA here is from genome assembly GCA_963808545.1 of uncultured Thermoleophilaceae bacterium. Taxonomy (GTDB): domain Bacteria; phylum Actinomycetota; class Thermoleophilia; order Solirubrobacterales; family Thermoleophilaceae; genus JACVRW01. The sequence goes on from CAWEGB010000014.1 coordinate 104,564, forward strand.
GACACCCGCGACTACGTGGGCTCGCGCGACGTGACCATGATGGCCTCGGTGGCCGACGTGGCCGGGGTCAACCCGATCTCCGCACGCGTGCTGGCCAACGCCGCCGCGGCCATGGCGGGCATGGTCAACGCGCCTCCGCCGGGCGTGAGCGAGGACCGGCCGCTCGTGGGGGCCACGATGTTCGGCGTGACCACTCCGTGCCTGACCGTGGCCCGCGAGGAGCTCGAGCGGCTGGGCTATGAGCCGGTGGTCTTCCACGCCACCGGAGTGGGGGGCGAGTCGATGGAGGGGCTGATCGAGTCGGGCTTCCTGCGCGGCGTGCTCGACGTGACCACCACCGAGCTGTGCGACGACCTGGTGGGCGGGGTGCTCTCTGCCGGGCCCGACCGCCTGGAGATGGCCGGCCGGCTGGGGGTGCCCCAGGTGGTGTCGGTCGGCGCGCTCGACATGGTCAACTTCGGCGCGCGCGACTCGGTGCCCTCCGAGTTCGAGGACCGCAACCTCTACGTGCACAACCCGGTGGTCACGCTGATGCGCACCACCAAGGACGAGAACGCCGAGCTGGGTCGTCGCATCGCCCGCAAGCTGTCGGCGGCCGTGGGCCCAACGGCCCTGTTCCTGCCGCTGAAGGGTGTGTCGATGATCGACGTGGAGGGCCAGCCCTTCCACGACCCGGAGGCCGACGCCGCGCTGTTCGAGGAGCTGCGCAAGGTGGGCGACAACGTCGAGCTGGTGGAGCTCGATCTCGACGTGAACGATCCGGAGTTCGCGCGCGCGATGGTGGCCAAGCTCGACGAGTACATGCAGGCGTCATGGCCGAAACAGCCGGCTCGGCCGGCTGTGAAGGTGGTGGTCCTATGACCGGTGACGAGGCACGCGCCAAGCTGCGCGCCACCATCGACTCCGGCAAGGCGATCATCGGCGCCGGCGCAGGCACCGGGCTGTCGGCCAAGTGCGCCGAGGCCGGCGGAACCGACCTGATCATCATCTACAACTCGGGCCGCTACCGGATGGCGGGTCGCGGCTCGCTGGCCGGGCTGATGCCCTACGGGGACGCCAACGCGATCGTCATGGAGATGGCCAGCGAGGTGCTGCCCGTGGTCGAGGACACGCCGGTGCTGGCCGGTGTGTGCGGCACCGATCCGTTCCGGCTGATCCCGCGCTTTCTCGAGGACGTGCGTGACACCGGGTTCGCCGGCGTGCAGAACTTCCCCACGGTGGGGCTCATCGACGGCACCTTTCGGGCCAACCTGGAGGAGACCGGCATGGGCTACGGCCTCGAGGTCGAGATGATCGCCGCCGCCTCGGAGCTCGGGCTGCTCACCTCGCCGTACGTCTTCGACCCGGAGTCGGCGGAGGCCATGGCCCGGGCCGGGGCCGACGTGCTCGTGCCCCACATGGGCCTGACCACCAAGGGCACGATCGGCGCCGAGACGGCCAAGACGCTCGACGAGTGCGTGGACGAGATCCAGGCCATGCGCGACGCCGCGGTGGCGGTCAACCCGGACGTGATCGTGCTCTGCCACGGCGGCCCCCTCGCCGAGCCCGAGGATGCTGCCTACGTGCTCGAGCGGACCACCGGCATCAAGGGCTTCTTCGGCGCCTCGAGCATGGAGCGCCTGCCCACGGAGGTGGCCATGACCGAGAACATGAAGCGCTTCAAGGGGCTCCGTCCGGGACCGGACTAGCCACGGACGGCTGCACGGTGCTGGTCTGAGGCTCCTGCAGCAGCCGGCGCCAGCCGAGCAGCAGGGTGTGAACGGCAGCGGCGCCGATGATCGGCTCGGCCGGCATCGGCAGCGACGCCGGGTGCAGGATGAACGGCCTGGTCTGGGGTCCTCCAAGTCCGCCGTGGAACGAGATCAGCTCCTCGAAGGCGCAGCCCTCCTCGCGCTCCGGGTCGTAGAAGCTGCCGACCATGATGTCGGCCACGTGGGCGAAGCCGTCCGTCCGGGCCAGGTGGCGCGCGGCGGTGGGAGAGAACGCGGCCAGGGGATCGTCGCCCTCGACGCGTCCGCTGTCGAGCTCGAGGGTTCCGCCGGGGCCGAGCACGAGGCCGCCGCGGGACTCTGAGCGCACCAGCAGCCAGGCGATGTGGGGGTGCTCCCTCAGCGAGGGCACGAGCTGCGGGTGACGCTGATCCATCTCCTCGAGGGTCAGGCGCCGCGGCTCGTCCATCAGGTAGACCAGCCCCAGGTTGCCGGAGCCGAGCACGACGGCGGTCCGGCCGGAGACGTCGTTCTTCGGTTGCTTCTTCGGCTTGGCGCCCGTGGCCTCGTTCACCGCGTGGCCGACCATGGCCCGCTGCTCGTCGCCGCCGGCGTAGCCGGCCACCTCTCCGCTGCGCAGGTTGCGCTCCACGAGCTCGTCCAGCCCGTAGCCGTTGCGCTGCTTGAAGGTGGCGCCCTGGGTCTGGCCGTGGTCGGAGAGCACGACGATCTCGTACGGCCGCGGCGCATAGCTGAGCGTGCGCTCGATCGCGGCGAACTCCTGGTCGAGCTTGCGCAGCGCCTCGAGGGTGTCGGCTCGCTCGAGCCCCGAGTGATGGGCCACCTCGTCGTAGCTCGAGAAGGTGGCGTACACGGCGGGGCGGCCGCGCATCATGTCGGTCATCACGCCGAAGACGATGGCGTTGCGCACGATCACGCACATGGCTCCCCGCAGGAACGGATAGACGCCGCCCCGGTGGCCCCGCGGGCGGACGTCCCGCCGGGCCGCCCGCGCCGCGGCGGTCCACTCGAGGATGACCTCCCAGAAGAACAGGACGAGCGCCCGGGTCACGTTCACGCCGTCGGCGAAGAAGGCCCGGTAGCCGGGATTGCGTCCCGTCTCGGCGTCCATGCGGCTCACGGTGAGGATCGTCTCCTCGGCGTCGCCGGAGAGCAGGTTGCCTCGGCTCGCGCCTCCGTCGGCCAGCAGGCCCGCTCCCGTCGAGTGCTCCTGCTCGATGGCGGCGCAGTCCGCGGGTGACGAGCAGGCCACGAGCCTGCCCGACGGCTTGTCCACCCAGCGAAAGGCCGGGATGTCCTCGTTCGAGCCGAGCAGGATCCCGGCCTGGCTCGCCCCGGTCTGCGACGAGAGGTCCGTCTCCCACTCGGCGAGGCGGTAGCCGCGCTCGTCCATCCAGCGTGCCATCACCGGGGTGTTCCCGTCGCGCATCGCCCTTCGCAGCACGGGCAGGGCCAGCCCGTCGATCTCGAGGAAGACGATGCCGGGGGTGAGCGGCACCTCGCCCCGCCCGCGGCGAGCCACCCGCCGCACGACCCTGAACGCGTGGTCGTCGTGGTCGTTGGTGCCGAGCATGACCTGCAGCGGGATGGCCACCGCGGCGATGACCAGGGAGGCCAGGAGGGCATCCCAGAACGAGCCCACGCTGCCGAACTCTGGGAGCAGGGCGTCGGCCAGCATCAGCGCGCCGGCGTTGACCGCCAGCACAACCAGGAAGCCCGTGATCAGTGTGGCCGGCAGGCGCAGCGCCGCCACCAGCGGCGGCAGCACGGCGTTGAACACCGCGAGCGCGGCCGCCACCGCGAAGGCCGAGCCCAGTTCGCCCAGATCGAACCCGGGGACGATCGCGGCCGCCACCCATACCGAGGCCGCGCTGACGATCCAGGCCACGAGCAGCCGGAGGGGGCGCAAGCGCGGTCTCGCCGGCTGCCAGCCGACCTGGTTGCCGGTGGGAGTGCCGGAGTCTGCGTCCACGAGCCGGGAATTATCGTCTGCCGTACGCGGACGCGCCACATCATCCGAATGGGATGACGGGCGCAGGTCGGGAGATCGGCCCCTTTTCCTGGCCGCGTGGCCAGGATGTGAAAGAGTGCCCGGCCCGCGGCCGGTCGCCTGCCGGTCATGCTCAGAGGAGGAGCCTCACCCGTGCGCCGTTCGCTCTGCTTTGCCGTCCTGACCCTGGTCGCGCTCGCGGCCGTGCCCGCCGGCGCCGCCGCGGCGCCCGGCGACACCGCTCGCTACATCCTGCCGCCGGGCAACTACGGCGGTCTGCCGACCACGCAGAACTCTCTCGACCAGCTTCCGCTCTACGACGGCCTCACGCCGCTGCGCGGCCGTGTCACAGGGCGCGACATCAACCGGCTCTTCCTGCCCGAGAACTTCAAGCCCATCGGCGCCAGGCGCGTAGAGCCGACGGGGCGGGCCGGGCTGCGGATCGTCTACGACGAGTACGGCGTGCCGCACATCTACGGCCAGAAGCGAGCCGACGTCTCGTTCGGAGCCGGCTGGGTGACCGCCCGTGACCGGGCGCTGCTGATCACGCTCGCCCGTGGCCCCGCCCGCGTGGCGGTGGCCGACGTCCCCGGCATCGACGCCTTCAGCCTGGTCACGAGCGGCCAGTCCTTCGAGGCCAGCCCCGAGACCGAGGCGCTGGTCACGGCTCAGCGACGTCTCCTCGTGAGGACGTACGGCGCGAAGGGGCGGCAGATAATCGCGGACGCCCAGGCCTACGCCGACGGCATCAACGCCTACTGGCAGGCCAACAACGTGAGCGAGCGGCCGGCCACGGTCAACGACGTGCTGGCCGTGACCGCCTTCATCGGCTCCATCTTCGGCGCCGGGGGCGGTGGCGAGGCGCGCAACTCGGACCTCCTCGCCCGCCTACGCAGCTCGCTCGGCCGCACCCGCGGCCAAGCCGCCTGGGAGGACGTGATGCTGGCCAACGATCCCGAGGCGCCCACCACCATCGACCGCCGCTTCCCCTACGGACCGCTGACCGGCGGCCGGGTCAGGGGCTCGGTGGTCATCGATCCCGGCTCGATCCAGGAATTCGATCCCACCGCCGCACCGGCGGGGGCTGCGGTGAATGCCGCCTCGGCGCCGCCGCGGCGACGGGCCTCGAACTTCCTGGCGGTGGCTCCCGAGCGCTCGCGCAGCGGCAACTCGCTGTCGGTGATGGGGCCCCAGCTGGGCTACTACTACCCCGAGATCGTGCAGCAGATGCACCTCGAGGGACCGGGCATCAAGGCCCAGGGCGCGGCCGTGCCGGGCCTGGCCATGTACATCCTGATCGGGCGCACGGAGAACTACGCGTGGAGCCTCACCTCGGCGGGACACGACGTGCGTGACGTCTACGCCGAGCAGCTGTGCGAGCCGGGCGGCGGCCAGCCGACCCGTGCCTCGGCGAGCTACCTGTACAACGGTCGGTGCCGGCCGCTGGAGGACTTCAACGCCGGGCTGCTGGCGGGCCAACCACTCCGGTTCCGGAAGTCGGTCCACGGCCCGATCATCGGCACGGCCACCGTGGGCGGCCGTCCCTACGCGCTGGCCAGCAAGCGCTCGACCTTCGGCCGCGACGCGCTCAACCTGGCCGCGCTCAAGGACATGACGGAGGGTAAGGCCTCGACGCCGCGGCGCTTCTATCGCGCGGCGAACCAGTTCGAGTTCACCTTCAACTGGGCCTACGTCTCGCGTGGCGGCACGGCGAACTTCTCGTCCGGTCTTCTGCCCGAGCGCCCCCGCGGTCTCGACCGCCGGCTGCCCACGCTCGGCACGGGCCGCTACGAGTGGCGCGGCTTCCTGTCCCAGAACGAGCACCCGCACGCGCTCAGCGGCCCGGGCGGCCTTCTGCTCAACTGGAACAACCGCTCGGCGCCGGGCTTCATGCACGGCGACGACGAGCCCTACGGGTCGGCGCAGCGAGTGGAGCTGTTCGACCGCTACCCGCGGCGCGTGACGGTCACCGGCAACGTCGGCATCATGAACCGGGCGGCAACCGAGGACGTGCGCTCACCGGTGTGGCCGGTGGTGAGCAGGGTGCTGCGCGGCGGCAGCCCGCCGACCCCGCTGGCCGGACAGGTGAGGGAGATCCTCGACCAGTGGGTGCGCCGCGACGCCCCGCGCCTCGACGCCGACAACAACGGGTTCTGGGACAGCCCCGGCCCGACCATCATGGACGAGGCCTGGCGGCCGATCGCCGAAGCGGTGATGCGACCGGTGTTCAGCGGCGACCTGCTCGAGGCGCTCGACGACGTGCGCAACCTGAGCGGCCAGTCGGGCCACTCCTACGTGGACAAGGACCTGCGCACCGCCCTGGACGAGCGGGTCCGCGGCCGGTTCAACCTCCGCTACTGCGGCAACGGCCGCCTCGCGGCGTGCCGCGCGTCCCTCTGGGCCGCGCTCGCGGAGACGGCCAACCGCCTGGCGGCCGCGCAGAACCAGCCCAACCCGAGGCTGTGGCGCTCCGAGGCGTCACGGACGGGGTTCGCGCCCGGCCTGATCCCGAACACGATGAGAACGACCAACCGGCCGACCTTCCAGCAGGTGCTGGAGTTCGTGGGGCGGCGCTAGCCGCCGCCCTACGCGTTCCGCTCCGGGTGGGGCGGTCGTCGCGTGGTCCGTGGCTTGTTGCGACTTGTTCGTCCCTATGGCGGACAACGCGTCAAACCCCTTAGCGGAGCGCACCACGGAGAAGCCGATACGCAACACTTCTCCCCATGACCACCTGCTCTCATCTCGACCAGGTAACCGTCGAACGTCCCGACAGCGTTCCCGGTTGTGAGGACTGCCTGCGCACCGGGGACCGCTGGGTGCACCTTCGTGTCTGCCGCTCGTGCGGGCACGTGGGCTGCTGCGACTCCTCGCCCAACCGCCACGCCACGGCCCACGCCCGGGCGACCGAGCACCCGCTGATCACCTCGGTGGAGCCGGGCGAGGACTGGACCTACTGCTACGTGGACGACGTGGCCTTCGTCATGCTGGAGGACGAGTAGCCCTCAGGTAAGGACGGCTCGCCCGGTGAAGGCGGAGGCCAGGGCGTCGGCCACGCCCGCAGCCTCGGCCGGTGCACGGATCGAGAGCACCAGCTCGGTGCCGTCCCGGCGCAGCTCGAAGTCCAGGAACGAGCAGCACTGCGACTCCGCGGCGACGATGGCCTCGAGCCGCTCGCGGGTGCGCTCGTCACCACGAAAGCGCAGCCGGCCGTCCGCCTCCCGGCGTACGAGCGCGTCGCGGCCGAGCGCCTCGATCTCCGCCAGGCGCGCGGGCAGCTCCGCGGCGGTGAGCGAGCACGCGATGGGCAGGTCTTGGCTCACGCCACGGACGCTACCGATCCGGTCAACCGTTGACCTCGTAGTGCGTAAGCACTGTCACGTACCGGTCCGCAGGGGCCGATAGATTCGGAGAGGTCATGGAGCGCGCACACATCGACATCTCGACGGACCTGGACGGCGACGCCGTGGTCCACGCCTGCTTCGATCTCACCGAGGCCGCGATCGGCGCATCGGCCCACGCGGTCCGCGCGCACACGGGCGAGCGCTTTCGCACGGCGACCATGTCGAGCGACGAGGTGCTCGAGCTGCGTGAGCTCACCGCCCTGGCCGACGAGCTGGGAGAGCTCAGCGGAGGTGCGGGCACGGTGGTCATGCGGCCCGCGCGCCTGTCGGTGTACCGCGACGCCATCACGCGTTTCGTGGCGTCGCGTGACGAGGCGGACTGGGTGCGCGAGGAGGATCTCGAGCCCCTGTCGGTGCTGCGGCCCCTGCTCGGCCCGCTCGAGCAGCTCTGCGCCGAGGCGATGCGCGCCGCGCTGTCGCCTTCCGCGCGTCCCCGCCACTGACCTGACGGACACCGCGCGGCGTCGGTGCCCGCGGTTCGGCGAGGATGCCGCCCGTGAGCGAACTACGTCAGATAGGCCTCGTGGCTCATCCCAGCCGCGATGTCGGTTGGGCCATGTCGGAGATCGAGGCCTGGGGCGACGAGCACGGCGTGAGGATCGGCCAGATCCCCACCGACGGCCAGTCGCGGCGCCTGGCCGAACCGGTTCAGGCGCCGGACTGCGACCTCGTGCTCGCACTCGGCGGCGACGGCACCACGCTGATCGCCCTGCACACCGGCGCGCGGGTCGATCGTCCGGTGCTCGGTGTGGCCTGCGGGAGCGTGGGGGTGCTCACCTCGGTTCACGCCGACCGCGCGCGCTGGGCTCTCGAGCAGGTCGCCGGGGGACGCTTCACGGCTGAGCCGGTCCCCGCGCTCCAGGTGACATGGGAGGGGGGCGCCGGCGTGGCGATCAACGACCTCGTGGTCGTCCGCAACGGCGCCGGACAGGTGCTCGTGGCGGTGCGGGTGGACGGCGAGCTGTACGTGCGGATCGCCGGCGACGGCCTGATCGTGGCCACCGAGCTCGGCTCGAGCGCCTACAACATGGCCGCCGGCGGCCCCATCCTCGCCCCGGACGTGGACGGGATAGCGGTGACTCCGCTGGCCACCCACGGCGGCTCCGCTCCGCCGCTGGTGGCCGCCAGGACCAGCAGCGTGGCCCTCGAGGTCGAGCCCGGATACGGCGGGGTCCGCTACGAGCTCGACGGGCGCCCCGTGGAGATCGCGGGCCACGCGCTCACGGTCGCACGCAGTGAGACCTACGCCGCCCTCGTGACCCTGGAGGGCGAGGAGCCGCGTTTCACCGGCCTGCGCCGGCGCGGCCTGCTGCTGGACAGCCCGCGGGTGCTGGTCCGCGACGGGCGCGCCGACAGCGACCCCGAGCACCCGCGGCTGTGACGGTCTAGCGGCCGCCGCGGAGGAGCTTCTGGGTCTCGGCCAGCACATCGGGCAGCGAGCTCTCCTCGTTCCAGGCCGGGATGAACACGAGCGTGTCGGCCACGCGCGCTCAGGGCCCGTCGAGCCGCGGCGTGGGCGGACCCAGCCGGCGAAGCCTCGATACACGGCTGAGCAGCCAGTCCAGCCCGCCGGGGCGCCGCGACGCGGGCTCCCAGCCGTCGAGAGCACGCTCGATCCCGTCGCGATCGGTCAGCGCCAGGAGCTCCACATGCCCGCCGCCCGCCGCGGGTGGCCCCGACTGCACCAGGTAGAGCTCGCCGGTCTCCTCGATCCAGGCGGCGCGATGGGTCACCCTCGAACCGGGGCGCCGCCACAGGACGCCGTAGTCCACCTCCCTCGAGTGCAGACGCCGGTCGTCGGCCTCGAGGAAGTCCTCCATCGACGCCCAGGTGGCGTGGCTCTCGCGGTAGCTCCCGGGCTTGGCCCTGGGCGCTCGTGGCATCCAGACCGGGGTCACGCGCCCCAGGCAGGAGGAGCAGCGGCCCACCCGGGTGGAGAGCGGCGAGAGCATCAGCTCACGGCAGCTGGTGCAGCGGTAGAGAGTGAGGGGCACGCCCCTCAGGGTGACGGATCGAGATGAGAATCCCGTAAGCCGCCGCCGAGGGGCGCGAGGCCGGGCAGCGTGGCGGCCGGCACGAAGTCGTCGGCCAGGCCGGCCAGCACCTTCGGCAGCGGATGTCGCTTGGCGAGCGCCCGCTGTCGCGCGGCCCCGGTCCGCTCCGCCAGAAGGCGAGCCGACGCGAGCTCGGTGCGGCAGCCAAGGTCGTGCGCGTGGGCACGGCAGCTGTCGAGCACGTACGCGAGCTCGTCGACAGCAGCCACGCGCGTACCGCGCAGCGGGTCGATGAAGCTGGCCTCCATGCCGTCGCGGCTCGCGATGAAACGGTTCTCCTCGATGGCCTCCTGGGCATCGAGCATCTCCTCGGGCACCAGGCGCTCGGTGGCCAGCTGGCGGATCAGCGTCTGAATCACAGCCGTCAGGGCAGCCACGTCCTCGAGGTTCGACTGGGCGTCCATGATGCGTACCTCAACCGTCCCGAAGCGCGGCTGCAAGCGGACGTCCCACCAGATGAAGGTCGGCTCGGGGAAGGCGCCCGCGCGCAGCAGGGCGTCGATCGTCTCGACGTAGCGCGGGTAGCTCCCGAACCGCCGCGGAAGCCCCGCGCGGGGGAAGGCCTGGAAGAGAGCAGCGCGCATGGACGCCAGGCCGGTGTCGGCGCCGCGCCAGAACGGCGAGTTGGCGGAGAGCGCGAGCAGGAGCGGTACCTGGGCGCGCAGGCGATCAGCGGCCGTCACGGCCAGCTCGGCGATCGGCACGCCCACGTGCACGTGAAGCGCGAACGTGGGCTCGCGGCGAGCCAGGACGCGCAGACCATCCTCGAGCACCTGGTAGCGCGCGCTGCCCGACACCTCCGTGTCCTCGCCCACAGCGAGCGGGTGCGTGCCGGCGGCGGCGGGGACGAGGCCGAGCGGGTCGAGCTCGTCCACCAGGGACGTGCGCAGGGCTCGGAGCTCGGCCACGGCGTCCGACACGGTGGCGTGCACGCCGGTCTCGAGCTCCAGCGTGCAGGCGTGCGTCTCGGCGCTCACCTTCTCGGCCAGGCCGGGAGACAGCTCGGGGAGCAGGTCGTCCATGACGTGGGCAAGCCGCCAGTCCCGCGGGTCGAGCAGCATCACCTCCTCCTCGATGCCGACCGTCCACGCCGGCCGGTCCGGGTTGACGTTCCAGTCGGCCCAGCCCGACACCCCCATGGGCGTCATGCGGCGCTCTCGAGTCGCGCCGAGTGCTCGGCCGCCGCGAAGACCAGCCCCTCGAACAGCGCCAGCTGGGCGCGGCGCTTCACCAGCGCCTCCGCGTGCCACTGCACGCCGAACAGGAAGGCGCTGGTGGTGCCTTCCAGTGCCTCGACGGTCCCGTCCGGGGACGAGCCCACCACGCGCAGGCCGGTACCGAGCTTGTCCACGGCCTGGTGGTGGAACGAATTGACCCGCAGCCGCGCGCCGCCCATCAGAGCGGCGAGCTTACTCTCCGCTTCGAGCTTCACCGAGTGAGATGCCTTGCCACCGGCAATGTCCTGGCGATGGTCGATCTCCGTGCCGAGCTCGGGCAGGTGCTGGTGGAGCGTGCCGCCTCGCGCGACGTTGAGCACCTGAACGCCGCGGCAGATCGCGAGCACCGGCAGCCGCCGGGCCACCGCGCGCCGGGCCAGCGCCAGCTCGAAGCGGTCGAGCTCGGGCTGGGTGGGGCCGAGCTCGGGATGCTCGTCGGCGCCGTAGGCCCAGGGATGGAGGTCGGGCCCGCCCGACAGGCACAGTCCGTCGAGCCGGTCGAGCAGCCGGTCGACCGCGCCGGTGCGGACGGGGGCGAGGATTACCGGAAGCCCGCCGGCCTTTCGCACGGCCTCGAGGTAACGCTCGCCCAGTGCGAGCTCCGTGCGCGGCGGCTCGCCCTGAGGCAGCGTGGCGTGGTCGTCGCGCTGGCGCACCTCGGACGTCGACACGCCGATGATCGGCTCGGGACTCACAGGAGCACCCAGGTGTCCTTGGCGCCGCCACGCTGAGAGCTGTTGACCACCAGTGCGTCGCGCTCCAGGGCCACCCGGGTGAGCGCACCGGGCGCCACCTCGGCGCCGCCCGGGGACTGGAAGACGAACGGCCGCAGGTCGATGTGGCGTGGCTGGAGGTGTCCGTCCACGATCGTGGGATGGCGGGAGAGCATCACCAGCTCCTGCGCGATGAAGGGGGTGGGGTTGGCCCGTACCTCGTCGGCGGTGCGGCGCACGTCCCCGTCGCGCGCGTGCGGAGCCACCACCACCCCGCGCCCCCCGTGACCCGCTCGGGGCTTGATCACGAGCTCGTCGATGCGGTCGAGAGCCATCTCCAGAGTCTCGGGCACGCCGAGGTCGTAAGTGGGCACGGACGGCAGCAGCGGCTCCTCGCTCAGGTAGAAACGGACCATGTCCTCGACGTAGGCGTGCACGAGCTTGTCGTCCGCCACCCCGGTGCCGAAGCCGTTGACCACGCTGAGCGCGCCGGTCCGAAGCGGCTCGTACAGAGCGGCGCCCACATCGGTCAGGCGGCCCTGCTGGTCGGTCAGGCGATCCTCGTCGGTGCGCCGGTAGAGGACGTCGACGGCGCGTGGCTCCCCGTCGCAGCGTGCCCAGAGCCGGCCCGAGCGGACGCTGAGATCCTCGAGCGTCACCCCGGGCAGCCCGAGCTCGCGAGCGAGGCGCCGGTGCTCGTACCACGCGCTGTTCCCCGATCCATCGCTGAACACGACGATCGACGGCTCGTCGACCCCGTCGGGCGCGGCCGCCGCCAGCGCGCCCTTGAGCATGTCCACGGCCTCGGTGAGCGGATGGACCCGCTCGTTCAGCTGCTCGTGCATGAGGGGGGCGAGGGCATCCCGCGCAGCGAGAACGTAGCCGAGCCCCGACGGCGTGCGCACGTTGTCCTCGAGCACGCTGAACTCGCCCTGCGCATCGCGCACCACATCGAGGCCCGCGATGGTGATGCGCACCGGAGGCGCCGGAAGCTCGGAGAGCCTCGGCTCGAGGTGGTCACAGCTGTCGATCACCCGCGCCGGCACCACCCCCGCCGTCACGATCTCGCGCTCGCCGTAGACGTCGGCCACGAACCGGTCGAGCGCGCGCACGCGCTGCACGAGACCGTGGCCGAGCCGCTCCCAGGCGCCGGCGGTGAAGAGGCGCGGGATCGGGTCGAGCCTGAACGGCTCGGTCTCGCCACCGTCCGCCTTGAAGTCCACGCCACCGGCCGCCACCCGCTCGTCGACCGCCGCCGTCAGCGCCGCCAGATCCATTCGGTCCAGCGCCCTCAGGAGATCGCCGTACTCCGGCCGCGGCGAGCCGTCGGCCTGCACCGCTTCGTCGAAGATGCCGGTGGCCGGGCTGTACGGACTGGGGGTGGCGGTGGAGCCGCTGGTCACTGACCTAGCGTGTTCCCAGTTTCGCGTTCTGTACTTGGCCCGGCGTCCAAAGATCCCGGTGCATCATTGGACAATAGGTCGAATCGGGCGCGATTGGGGGCCTGACTGCTGTCTGTGGCTGGTGGAGGCCGGGGCCGGTCCCTGAATCGAACCGGCCCCGCCTCGATTCAGGGACCGAAGGGGCCGGGCCCGCCGGGCCCGCCGCGACCGCCGGGGCCACGTGGTCCGGGCAGGTCGCCCAGAGCCTGCTCGACCTTGGCCTCGGAGAGGTTGAAGCGGTCGGCCAGGAACTGAACGAGGGCATCCTGGCGCTTCTCCCAGGCGTCGTCCGCTCCGGCACGGACCTCACGGAAGGCCTTGCGCAGCTCGGCGCGGCTCACTCCCAGCGCGGTCGCGAGCTGCCGCAGCGGCTGCCGGGCGTGATCGCGGTCCCGCAGCCCGTGGTCGGGCCGCTGTGCGAACAGCGCGTCCTCGACCCTGTCGGCGTCGACGCCGAGCTTCGCGGCGAGGTCCTCGGCGAGATCGCCGGGCCCGCCGGGCCCAGCGTGGGCGCCGCGATCGGGCCGCTCGTCAGCCAGCTCGTCGAGAGCCGTCTGCACCTTCGCCGCGTCCACGCCGAGTTCATTCGCCAGTCGCTTGGCGAAGCGCTCCCGCTTCTGCTCGCCCAGCTGATCGAGCGCCGAGCTGACCTTGTCGGCCGATATCCCGAGTGCGCTCGCCAGCGCTTCGGTGAAGTCGGTGCGGCGGCCGCTCGCCTCCTGGTCGTGAAACTCGCGCAGCGCCGCCTCGAGGGCGTCGGCGTCCACCCCGAGCTCATCGGCCAGGTTGCCGAAGCCCGGCGGGGCCCCGCGGGCGAAGCCGCGATCGGCCGCGCTCGACGCGGAGCTGCTCCCGGCCCCGCTGCCCGCGGAGGCCGAACCATCGCCCATCTGGCTGCCGATCCCGTAGGCGGCGGAGGCCAGCCCCACCGCTCCCACGAGCACCACCGTTGTGACCTTCTTCGAATTTCGCATGAGGCGAGGCTCGTATCCGACTGTAGGAGGACCGTAAGAGCCACGTAGGGGATGCCGAAGAGAGCCGCCCGGCGCGACAGAATCAGTGGGGTGGAGGTTCTGATCGTGGACGACGACCGCGCCCTGCGTGATGCGCTGAGGCGGGCCCTTGCCCTTGCGGGCTACGAGATCACGCTGGCCGAGGACGGCCAGCAGGCGCTGGCCGCGGTCGCCGCCGCCGCGCCGGACGCCATCGTCCTCGACGTGGGCCTGCCGGGCATCGACGGCCTGGAGGTGTGCCGGCAGCTGCGCGGCGCAGGCGATCGCGTGCCGGTGCTGATGCTCACCGCGCGCGACGCGATCGCCGACCGCATCGACGGCCTCGACGCCGGGGCCGACGACTACCTGGTCAAGCCGTTCGACGTCGGGGAGCTCAAGGCGCGACTGCGCGCGCTCCTGCGGCGGACCGGAGCCGAGTCGCCGCCGGAGGAGCTCGAGTTCGAGGAGCTGCGGCTCGACAGCGCGCGCCACGGGTTGGCGGCGGGGGACCGCTTCGTCGAGCTCACCCGCACCGAATACGACCTGCTCGAGCTGCTGATGCGCAACCCCCGGCGGGTGCTGCCCCACGCCTTGATCTACGACCGGGTGTGGGGCTATGACTTCGGCCCGGCGTCCAACGCGCTTCGCGTGTACATCGGCTACCTCCGCCGCAAGCTCGACGAGGTGGGCGCGCGCCCGCTGCTGCATACCGTGCGCGGCGTGGGTTACGTCCTGCGCGAGCCATGACGCTCCGCACCCGGATCGCGGCGGCGGCAGGCCTGGCGGTGGCTCTCGCGGTGGCGGCCGCCGCGCTGGCGGTCTACCTGGGGGTGCGCGGAGAGCTGCGGGGCGAGGTCGACAACTCACTGCGCCAGCGGGCGCAGACGATCGTCGATCGCGGCCCGGGGGGGCCGCGGGGAGGTCCCGGCGACGGGACCGGCTTCGGCCGGCCCGGCCGTCCCTTCGGGGGCCTGCCGCGCGACGTGCCCGCGGAGCCGTTCGGAGGGCCCGAGGGCTACGCCCAGATCGTGTTGCCCGGCGGCCGGGCACTGCGCTTCCCGGACGAGCAGCAGCGTCTGCCGGTGGAGGACCGGGCCAGGGAGATCGCGCGCGAGGGCGCGGGGGAGTACCTGACCGACCTCACCGTCGACGGCATTCACCTGCGCGTGCTCACCGCCGGCCTACCGGAAGCCGGCGCGATCCAGGTGGCCCGGCCGCTCGGCGAGATCGACCGGCAGCTCCACAACATCGCTCTCCTGCTGCTGATCGTCGGCGCGGTGGGCGTGGCGCTCGGGGCCGGACTGGGCGCGGCGGTGGCGCGCACCGCGCTGGCGCCAATCGCCCGCTTCACGCGTAGGACCGAGGAGCTGGCCGCCGATCCCGACCCCTCCGAGCGCATGGAGGTCGTCGGCCGGGACGAGCTGACGCGCCTGGCCCGGAGCTTCAACACCACCCTCGACTCTCTCGAGCGATCGGTGGAGGCGCAACGCCACCTGGTGGCCGACGCGAGCCATGAGCTGCGTACGCCGATGGCCAGCCTGCGCGCCAACATCCAGACGCTCGAGGAGGCGGACCGCCTGCCCCCGGACGAGCGCAGCGCGCTGCGGGCCGACATCGTTCAGGAGCTGGACGAGCTCACGGCGCTCGTGGCCGACATCGTGGAGCTCGCGCGCGGGGCCAAGCCAGAGGGCGCCGAGGACGACGTCAGGGTCGACCAGCTCGTGGAGGCCGTGGTGGAGCGCGCCAGGGCGCGCGCGGGGGATACGGCCAGCTTCAGCGTCCGGGCCGAACCGACGCTCGTGCGAGGCGAGCCGCAGCGCATCCACCGGGCGATCGCCAACCTCGTCGACAACGCCGCGAAATGGAGCCCGCCCGGGGGCGAGATCGAGCTGGCTCTCTCGGGGGGCGAGCTCACGGTGCGCGACCACGGCCCCGGCTTCGCGGACGGCGATCAGGAGCGGGCGTTCGAGCGCTTCTGGCGTGCCGCGGACGCCCGCGGCCTGCCCGGGTCCGGTCTCGGCCTCGCCATCGTGCGCCAGGCCGCCGAGGAGCACGGCGGGTCGGTGGAGGCGCTGAACGCGCCCGGCGGAGGGGCTCTGTTGCGGGTCTCGTTCGGGAAGACGCTGGACGCCTAATCCCTACCGGCCAGCTTGGTGTTGAAAAGCCGATCGTGCTAGCGTGCCCCGCGTGCCCTTAGGGCACCCTAATAAGGCCGTCCTAACCCGTCTCGGAGGAACCCCAGCACGATGAAGCGCACCCGCCTCGCCGCCTTCTTCGCCGTCGCCGGCCTGGCCCTGGCCAGCTGCGGCAGCGACGACAGCGACTCCGAGGAGGCTGACACGAGCTCCGCCACCAACTCCCAGGCAGCCGACCTGGGGGCCATCAAGCAGTACCTCACCGAGCACTCCGCCGCCCTGGCCACCGAGACCGCGACCCTCAAGGAGCAGGGCGCGGCCTACTACCGGCTGGCCGAGCAGGCCGGCTTCGACTACGCGAAGCTGATGCGCGACAACCGGGCCGAGGTCGAGGAGGTCCTTGCCGAGTCCAAGGCCGCCTACCGCCGCGCCAATCCCGCCTACGAGGAGATGGAGGGGATCGTGGCCGGCGTGGCCTCGCTGGCCGACTACGACGTGATCATCGACGCCGGCTCGTCGGGCGAGGATCCCGAGAACGCGGTGCCCTTCGACCTGAAGTTGCCGGACGGCAAGACGCTCGAACAGCCCGGCAACTTCATGTTCCTGACCGAGACCGCGCTTTACGGCACCAACGACGCTCTGCTGGCCAAGGGCGTGGAGCCCGACGTGGACGGCAACGGCAAGGTCGACTTCGGCGAGGCGCTGCCCGACGCCAAGATCTTCCTGGCCACCACACGTGACTTCGACAAGTACGCGCGTGAACTGGACTCGGCGGCGGCGGACTTCAAGCCCACCGAGTCGGACGCCTTCTCGGCCCTCGTGATCATGACGCCGACGATGTCGGAGTACTTCGAAGCCTGGAAGAATTCTCGCTTCGTGGCGGGGAGCGACGCGAGCGAGCAGGCCTTCGTGGCCACCTCACGCCTATCGGACATCGCCGACATCCTGGAGGGTCTCGTGTTCACCTACGACGGCGTGCAGCCGCTCGTGGCCGAGGCCGACCGCCAGCAGGCGCGGCAGACCGAGCGCAGCCTCGCCCAGCTCGAGAACTTCGCGGCCGGGCTGCGCGACAAGGAGGAGGCCGGCCGCAAGTACAGCGCCGAGGAAGCGGACGCGCTGGGCAGCCAGGCCCAGCAACAGGCTGAGGCGATAGCCGGCCAGGTCACCCAGGCCGCCGCGAAGCTGAACATTGAGCTGGAGGAGGGCTGAGCTCGTCGTGAGGAGCCGCCTGGCGCTCCTGGCGGCCGGCCTCGCGCTGGCCGTCCTGCTCGTCGCTCCGGCGGGGGCGTTCGCCCAGGCCGAGCCGCCCTGGCAGGCAGCTCAACGCATCCAGGAGCGTCTGTTCTCCGCGCAGAGCGCCCTCCTCCTCGGCGAGCCCGCCTCCAAGCGCGCCGCCGCCCGCGCGCAGCGGCTCTACCGGGGTGAGCTCGCCCGCCGACTGCGCGCCGACGCCCCGCAGGCCGACCGCGCCGCGCGCCGCGCCCTTCGCGACGCTCGGAGCGCGGTGCGCGCGGGCGACCAGACCGCGCTCGCGGCCGCCCGGGGCCGTCTCCGGGCCGCGCTGCTGCGCGGTTCGTACGCTGTGACGGTCGCGGCGGTACGCGCCGGCGATGCCGCTCGCGCCCGCAACTGGCTGCTGCTGCGCGAGTTTCGCCAGGCCACCCGGTTCACGCGTCCCGGGATCGACGCGACCCTGGCCGTGCGGGCACTGGCCCGCGGTGAGTGGGGGGCGCGCCGGGCTCTGCTGGGAGTCAAGAAGGACCTCCTCGACGCCTACCAGGCCCGGCTCATCGACGAGCTGGGGGAGGCGGAGGAAGCGGCCGAACGCGGCTTCGACGCCCGGCTCACCGAGATCGCCGCCACCGCCTCCGGGTTGTGGCTGGTGCTCGCTCCCGAGTATGAGACACAGCGTGGAGCGGCCGCCCGCGCCGAGGCGGACGCCACCTTCGCTGCGCTCGAGCGCAGCACCGGCGATCCCACGGGCGAGTTCCTCAGCGTCCGCAATGACGCGATGGAGGTGCTCGACGGCTTCGTGGCCGCGCCCTTCACCGCCGAGGAGCAGGCGCGCCGCGCAGCCCAGCTCGTGCGCTTCCTCGATCTCATCCCGGTCGAGTACCGCGATGGCGTCGACGACGGGCGGGTCACGATCCCCTTCGAGATCCAGGAGGGGATCGCCTTCCAGGAGGGCGCCGTCTCGGCCTTCGGAGACCTCGAGGCCGAGCTGCGCGAGCGCGATCCCACGGCCACTGCCGAGGTCGAGCGAGCGCTGGAACGGCTCGGGACCTACGTGGAGGACGCGGGGAGCGGCAGGCGCATCGTCTCCGAGGACGACGTGGAGGAGACCCACGAGCAGGCCAGCGAGCGGCTCGACGAGCTGTTCCCCGAGGAGTGGAAGGAGGACGACTCCCAGTCGGATTTCGACCTCATCGACCTCACGCTCGATCGCCTCGAGGCGGCCGTGGGCGCGGGCGAGTATCGCCAGGCCGAGCAGGCCCGGCTCGAGGCCTACGCCTTTTTCGAGTTCGGACCCGAGCTGAGCCTGCGCTCGATCGCCCCCGAGGTGGTGGCGCAGGTCGAGGCGCTCGTTTGGTTCGGCGCCGACGGTAAGGACGGGCTGGCCAAGCTGATCGCCAACGAGAGCCCCTCCCGTGAGGTGCGCGAGACACGGCTCGCCCTGGACGAGGCACTCGAGGAGGGCGCCGGGACGCTCGGCGAGGGCGCGAGCACGGCCACGGTCGTGACCAACGCCGCGGTGATCGTCTTCCGCGAGGGACTCGAGGCGGTGCTCATCCTCGCCGCCGTGATGGCCAGCCTGCTCGGCGCCGCGCGCGGCCAGCGCAAGCCGATGCTGATCGGCGCGGGACTCGCCATCGTGGCCAGTGCCATCACCTTCGTCCTGGCCCAGACCGTGCTCACCTCGCTGGCCCGCTACGGGGAGAAGCTCGAGGCGGTGGTGGGCCTGGTGGCCATCGGCATCCTCCTGCTCGTGCTCAACTGGTTCTTCCACCGGGTCTACTGGACCGAGCACATCTCGCGCTTCCACAAGCGCCGGCGACGGTTGCTCGGCCTCACCAGCGGCGGGCTGATGTCCGCTCAGGTAGCGGGCTTCGTCCTGCTCGGATTCTCGACCGTTTACCGCGAGGGGTTCGAGACCGTGCTCTTCCTGCAGGCGCTCGAGCTGAGCTCCGGCCTCTGGGTGGTGCTCGAGGGCGTGGCTCTCGGCGGGATTGCCGTGGCTGCTGTGGCCGTGGCCACGTTCGTGCTCGAGCGCAAGCTGCCCTACAAGAAGATGCTGATAGTGACCGGCGTGCTCCTCACCGTCGTCCTGGTCGTGATGGTTGGCAAGACCGCCCGGACCCTCCAGGGCGTGGGCTGGCTCCCGATCACCCCGCTGGACATCGACCCGCCCTACTGGATGGGACTGTGGCTCGGCATCTTCCCGACGGTGGAGACGATCGTGGCGCAGATCGCCGCTGCGCTGTTCGTGGTGGGGAGCTACGTACTGGCCGAGCGCATACGCACTCGAGGGCGCCGCTCCGCGCGGCCTTCTGCGCCGCCGGCCGCGCCTGCGGTGGCCACCAACGGCAATCTGAACGGCCACTCGAACGGGGCGCCGGAGCACTCCGATGCTGTCCGCCAGGCCGGCGAGCGAGAGAAGATAGAGCGCTGAGCCCGGCTCAGTGCTTGCCGCGACTGCGCAGCAGGGCGTAGGCGTCGGCCGGCTCGCCCAGGTGGGCGAGCTTGTCGGGGTTGACCACCGAATGGATCGCCTGGACCCGGCCCTCG
Source organism: uncultured Thermoleophilaceae bacterium (assembly GCA_963808545.1). GTDB lineage: Bacteria > Actinomycetota > Thermoleophilia > Solirubrobacterales > Thermoleophilaceae > JACVRW01. The sequence goes on from CAWEGB010000014.1 coordinate 124,024, forward strand.
GCGATCTCGAGCGCCAAGACCGCCACGATGCGGCCCTCGCCGTCGCGCACGATCGCCCCCGCCTGGCCGTTGATCTCGGACGGCTCGGTGCTGATCCCGGCCATCCGCTGCGCCTGCTTTCCCCACGCGCCGAGGGTGCGTGCCACCCGGCTGCGGCCGAACAGGGCCCTGGCCAGGGCGGGCGCCTTCCCGCCGCCGTCCCCGTGGAGGACCACGTCCTCGGCCAGCAGCATCTCGAGCGCCTGAACGTCCCCATCGCCGACCGCGGCGAGGAAGCGCCGGCCCAGCTCCTCCTGCTGCTCGCGCGAGGCGTCGTAGCGCGGCCGGCCCTCGGCCACGTGGCGGCGGGCGCGGCTCGCCAGCTGCCGCACGTTGGCCTCGCTCGTGCCCACGATGGGGGCAATCTCGCCGTAGGCGTAGTCGAACACGTCGTGCAACAGGAAGGCGGCACGTTGCTCGGGCGACAGGCTCTCCAGCAACACGAGGAAGGCCACCGACAGCGAATCGGCCAGCTCGGCCCGCTGCGCCGGGTCGGCAGTCTCGTCCGTGACCAGCGGCTCCGGAAGCCACTCGCCCACGTAGGTCTCGCGCCGCACTCGCGCGGAGCGCAGGACGTCGATCGACAGGCGGCTCACGACCGTGGCCACGTACGCGCGCGGGGACTCGATCTCCTCCCCGGACTCGAGGACGCGGTGCAGGCGCAGCAGCGCGTCCTGCACCACGTCCTCGGCCTCGCTCACGCTGCCGAGCATCCGGTAGGCGATCGCGAACGCCGCCGGGCGCAGCTCCGCGTAGAGAGGACTCTCCCGATCGGTCATCCGGTCAGCCCGGAGGCGAAGCCCTCACGCCAGCTCGCCCAGCGAGGCTGCCAGTCGAGCTCGCGCTTGGCCTTTGCGTTGGAAGCTCCACGTAGCTCGGTCATCATGACGGTCACCAGCTCGCCGCCCACCAGCCGTCCCAGCCAGCGTGGCATCCGCCGAGGCGGCTTTGCTCCGAGCGCGTCCGCCACCACCGGGAGCCACACCGACACCGGGGCCGGCTCGTCGTCGACCACCTGGTAGATGCCCGGCGCTCCACGCTCGACCGCCGCCAGGGTGGCCTGGGCCGCGTCGTCGATGTGGATGAACGACCACACGCCTCCGCCGTCGCCGACCACCGGGAACTTGCGCTGGCGGATCGCCTGCACGTGCTCACCCTCCGGCTCGAGACCCATCGAGGTGCCCGGGCCGTAGAAGCCGCCGTAGCGGAGCACCAGGCCCTCGGTCCAAGTCGCGCTCGTCACCGCGCGCTCCAGGTGGCGGATCGCCTCGAGCGTGGTGCGTACCGCGTCGGGCGGGGACGTGTCGAGCGGATCCTCCTCGGTCTTCACCGGCCCTCCGACGCGCGCAAACGGCCAGCCGGCGAAGCTCTGCGCCACGAAGCGCCGCACCCCCAGTGCCCGGCCGGCGGACAACAGGTTGTCCGTGCCCTCGGTGCGCAGACGGTTGGTCAGGGCGAACTCGCGCTCGAAGTGGCGGAAGTCGAGCGAGCCCGCCAGGGCGGTGAGCTGGTGGACGATCACGTCGGGCTCCGCCCTGCTGATCGCGCCCGCGAGCGCGTCCGGATCGAGGGCGTCGGCCACCACCGGGGTCGCCCGGGCGTTCCACAGGCTGGCGACCCTCGTCTCGCTGCGGGTGAGCCCGGTCACCTCGTGACCCTTGGCCACGAGCAACGGCACGAGCCGCCTCCCGAGGGCTCCGGTGGCACCGGCGACGAAGATCTTCATGACTTCTCCTTTTGGTCGGTCGTCACCAAGGAAGACGAGACGGGGGCTGCTCGTGTGACAGCGGTTCGGTGGACGGATGATCGAGGTTTCCTCGACGCCGGCCTGCTTGTCGCGTCGGTTACGCCCGTGCAGGGTGAGTGAAACCCGTGCGCCGCCGACGAGACGGGTCGAAGGCTCTATACGTCGGTCACGTGGAGGCAGGGGCCCGCCACCTGAAGTCGCGCGCGGTCACGGGAGTGATCGTGCTGACCGGCGCGCTCGCGGCAACGGCCGGGTTGTCCGGGTCGGCGGCCGCGGCGGAGCTGACCGTGAGCCAGCTGCCGGCGGCGTCGACGGCGGCGTCGGTTGCGGCCGGCGCCGTGAGCAGCGTGCCCGTCGCGCCGGTCGTCGACGGCGCAACCACGACAGTGCGCCCTGCCGTGGAGCAGACGATTGCCGCTTCGCCGTCCGCTCCGGTGGCCGAGCCCGCGGTCCGAGCGGTGGCCCGGACGGCCGAAGCTCCGGCGCGGGTGATCCCACAGACTCCGGTCGCGAAGCCCCCGAGCCCCATGCCGTCCACGCCGGCCACACCGTCCACGCCGAGCGAAGCTCCCGTTGCCGGGGACCCCGGCAACGCCGGCCCAAACGGGCAGCCGGACCGCTCGCGGACGCCGTCGCGGCGCTCCCAGGCCGAGGCAGACGATGGTGCGCCGAAGCCGGCCGCTCCCGCTGCTTTCCCCGCCAAGACCTCGTCCGGCACCGCCGGCGAGCTGTCGCCCACCCACCCGGCCGGGGCCCGCTCTGCGGGACCCGATCAGGCTCCTCTTCCCGCGCCGCCGCCGGCTGGCGCCGCCGCCTCGGCGGCCTCGGCGTCGGCCTTCGCGCCGTTCCTCGCCGGCATGGCACTGCTTGCCCTCGCCCTGGGGCTGAGCGATCCGGGCGTCAGCCGGCGCCTCAAGCTTCCCTCGGCCGCTTGGCGGCCCCAGAACCTCGTCTTCCGGCTCGAACGCCCGGGCTAGCCGCCCGCGGTCACAGCCAGCGCCGGGAGCAATCCCGGCGCAGTTCGAGAACGAGACGAAGGAGACAGACCATGAAGCGCAGTCACATTGCGCTGGGCGCGAGCGTGCTCGCCCTGGCGATGACCGGCGGGCCCGCGTGGGCCGCGCCCACCCAGACGATCGACGACTCGATCGGGGGAGCCCAGGTGGCCTCCGTCGCGGTCGACGCTCCCGTGCGCGTGCTGAGCGACGGGAACAACGGCTCCGGCGCCTCGGCTGCCGGCGGCCCGCAGGCGATCGACGACTCGGTCGGAGCCGTGCAGACCGGGCCGGTCGCGGTAAACGCACCGGTGCGCGTGCTGAGCGACGGCGACAACGGCTCGGCGCCGCAGGGCGGGTCGAGCAGCGGACCCGGTCCCGTGAAGCCGGGCTCGCAGTCGGTGAACGGCTCGGTGGGCGCCGTTCAGGCCGGACCAGTCGGTGTCCAGGCGCCGGTGAGGGTGGCGAGCGACGGCGAGAACCGGTCGCCGGCCGGCACCGGAACTCCGGGGCGACAGACCAGCGACGACTCGGTCGGCACGGTACAGGTGGGGGCGACGGATATCCGCGCACCCATCCGCGTGCTGAGCGACGGCGACGATGAGAGTGCGGGCTCGGGTTCCACCCCGGGCACCCCCGGGTCCCCGTCCAGCACGGACTCGGTGGGCGTGGTGCAGATCGCGCCGGTTCGCCTGAGCCTCCCGGTCCGGCTGCTGAGCGACGGCGACGACAGCGCCGCGGTTGCGTCCGCCTCGGAGGGGCAGGTCGCCGATGCGGGCGGATCAACGTCCGGCCCGGAGGCTCTCACCGTGGGCACTGACGGGGCAGGCTCACCGAGCCTCCCGCACACCCCGTCCGGTACGCCGGGACGCGGCGTCGCGGAGCTCGCCTCGGACGCCGTGAGGACGCTCGATGCGTACGGCCCGGGCAGCCTTCCGGTGGCCGGGCTGGGCCTCATCGGGCTCCTGCTGCTCGGCTCGGTGATGCTCGCCGCCGGATCCGGCATCCGGATCGCGCGGGTCTGACCCGTCGAGCGGCGTCCGCACCGCCGGGGACCGCTCGGTCCCCGGCGGTGCTGCGCCGTTCAGAGGGCGAGGCTCACTCGAGCCAGGAGGCGACTTCCTTCTCGTTCTCCTGGACCCAGTCCTGCCCGGCCTGCTCGGGGTCGACCTTGTCGCCCGCGATGGCCTTGGCCACTTCCTCCTGCTGCTCGTTCGTGAGCGTCATGTTCTGCAGCACGGGATACGCCGGCGAGCCGCTGTCGGCGAACTTCTTGCTGAACAACTTGTTGATGGTCGTCACGTCGTACTCGCACTTGTACTGCTCCGGATCGCCGCCGGCCTTGGCGTCGTCCTCGCAGTCCACGCCCTCCTTGCGCGGCGGCAGCTTGACCTCGGCCAGGTCGTACTCCTGGTTGAGGTACTGAGGCGTGTACCAGTAGAAGATGACCGGCTTCTCCTGCTTGTAGAGCTGGCTCCAGCGCGCCACCTGCGCGGGCTCGGCCCCCGCGGTCACGTGCTTGAAGTTGAGGTCGAGCGCCTCGATCAGCTCCTTGTCCTTCTGGACGTAGGAGGGGTCGCCTCCCAGGAAGGTGCCCTGGTCACCCGACTCGGCCGTCTTGAAGATGTCCTCCTTGCCCTTCAGGCCCTCCCAGGTCTCGAACTCCGGGTACTCGTCCATCAGGTACTTGGGGATGAACCAGCCGATGTGGCCCTCCACGCCCAGCGGGCCGCCCTGGACGACGGTGCCGGCCTTCTTTATGTACTTGTCGTACTCCGCGGTGTGCTCCCAGTCCTCGAGCGCCGCGTCGACCTTGCCGTCGGCCATCGCCTGGAAGACCGGGATCTCGGCGATCTTGGTGATCTCGACCTCGCAGCCGAGCTCGTCCTCGAGCACCGCCTTGGCGATGTAGGTGTTGGCCGTCGAGCCGGCCCACGCCTGCTCGTTCAGCACGACTTTCCCGCAGTCGGTCGCTCCCGAGTCGGCGCTGCCGCCGCCCGAGCTGCCCTCGTCGTCCTTGTCCTCGCCGCACGCCGCCATGAACAGTGCGAGCGCGACCGCAGCCACCAGCAACATCAGGCGTCTGCTCTTCACGAGTCCCCTCCTCATTCCCTACCCCCTCATCGTGGTTGAACCTGTGTACGTCTGAGTCCCAGCCCGCGGGCCGGCCGGCGCGCGGCCTGCTCCTGGCGCGTGCCGCGGTGACCCTGGGTGACCCGGTCGAGCGCGATCCCCAGCGCGAGGATCGCGAGCGAGGCCACCACACCCTCTCCGAATTCGTTGCGCTGCAGGCCGCGAGCCACGAGGTCACCCAGCGCGCCCGAGCCCACCAGTCCGCCGATCACCACCACGGCCAGGACCAGGATGATGCCCTGGTTGACGCCGAGCATGATCGAGTCACGGGCCAGCGGCACCTTGACCTTGGCCAGCACCTGCATCCGTGATGCGCCGAACGCCGAGGCCGCCTCGACGGCCGCCGGCGAGACGCCTCGCAGCCCGTTGGTCACGAGCCGTATCACGACCGGGATCGCGTACAGCACCGACGCCACCACGCCGGGTATGCGCGACACCGGCATCAGGTAGATGAACGGAATGATGTAGACGAGCTGAGGCAGTGTCTGGAGCGTGTCGAGCAACGGGCGCAACAGGCGCTCCACGCGCGGGCTCTCGGCCGCCCAGATGCCGATCACCACTCCGATCGCCACCGCCAGCAGCGTCGCCACCAGCACCTGGGACGCGGTGTCCATGCCGGGATCCCAGACGCCCATCACGCCTATGGCCGCGAGCATCAGCAGCGCGGTGATGGCCGGGCGCGCGCCGCTGATCACGAAGGCGATCGCGCCCAGGCCGGCGAGCGTGACGAACCAGGGCGATTCCACCAGCAGCACCCTCAGTGGCTCCAGCAGGTACTCGAGCAGGAAGTTCCCGATCGGCTCGGTGATGCCGAACACGAACGAGTCCGGGTCCTGGACGTAGTCGAGCACCGACTGGATCCAGCTCAGCAGGTCCGCCTGGATGTCGGCCGGGTAGACCGTGGTGGCGGTCTCGAACTCCTCCGGGTAGATCGAGTCGGCGCCGAGCAGCCGTGCCACGACCACGACGGCCGCGATGGCCCCGACGGTGGCCAGCGTCATCTTGCGAGCCCTCTTTCGCCCGCGCTCGTCGAGGTGGCGCCGCGCCGGGTCCGTGCGGTCCGCGATCGCGGCCGTGGCGCGGTCGAGGGCGATGGCCATGATCACGATGACCAGTCCCGCGAGGATCGCCAGCCCGGGGTTCGAGTAGAGGCCGTTGGTGACCACGTCGCCCAGCCCGCGCCCCCCGATGAGGCCGGCGATGACCACGAGCGACAGCGCGAACATGATCGTCTGGTTGACCGACAGCAACAGCTGGCGGCGGGCCAGCGGCAGCTGCACCTTGAAGAGCGTCTGGGCCGAGGTCGAGCCGAAGGCCTTGGCCGCCTCCACCGAGTCGGCGGTGACCCCGCGGATCCCGAGCGCGGTGATGCGGACCGCCGGCGGGATGGCGTAGATCATCGTGCAGATCACGGCCGCGGCCGGGCCCACCGAGAACAGGATCACCACCGGCATCAGATAGGCGAATGCGGGCACGATCTGCATGGCGTCGAGTGCCGGCGTGATGCCGCGGTAGAAGCGGTCCGAACGGCCCGCGATCACGCCGATGGGCACGCCCACCGCCAGCGACAGCGTCACCGCCGCCGACATCAGCGCGAGCGTCTGGACACTCTCCTCCCACAGCCCGGTCAGGGCGAAGCAGACGAAGGCGAAGGCCACGATCAGCGCGGCGCGCCAGCCGCCGAAGCGCAGCACCAGCAGCACCGAGGCCGCGGCCGTGCCCACCCACGTGAGCCACAAGAGCACGTTGTTGATCGCCGTGACGAGCCACTCGGCCAGAGCCCGGAAACCATCGAATATGGCGAAGATCACGTTCGGGCTCTCGGCGGTGCGTTCCTCCAGCAGCCAGGTCTGCGCGCTGTCGAGGCGCTCGGGCAGCTCCACCCAGGTGAGCGACGCCGGCCACGGGAAGTCGCCGCGCATGAGCGCGAAGCCGATGACCATCAGCAGCGCGATCCCGGCCACCTGCAGGGGCCGGCTGCGCCAGAGCGCGTTGGGGGGGACGAGCGCCGGGGCGGCGACCCTGCCGCTAGCTACTGCCACCGGCCGCCTCAGGCGCCCCGGCCATCGATTCGAGGATGGCCACGCGGTCGATCACACCCACCACGCGACCGTCCTCGGTGGCGGCCACCGGACCTTCGGTGGCCGCGACAACTGGTACGGCGTCCTTGACCTTGGTGGCCACGTCCAGCTCGGGGCCGTCCGTGTGCTCGCCCGGCCGGGCGTCACGCATCACCGACCGCAGCGTCAGGACGTGCGTGCGCGGGATGTCGCGCACGAAGTTCGCCACGTAGTCGTCGGCCGGGCTGGCCACCAGCTCCTCGGGGGTGCCGAGCTGCACGATCGCGCCGTCGCGCATGATCGCGATGCGGTCGCCCAGCCGCAGGGCCTCACCGAGGTCGTGGGTGATGAACAGCATGGTCTTCCCGGTCTCCACCTGCAGGCGGCACACCTCGTCCTGCATGTCACGCCGGATGAGCGGATCGAGGGCGCTGAACGGCTCGTCGTAGAGCATCAGCTCCGGCTCGACCGCGAAAGCGCGGGCCAGGCCGACGCGCTGCTGCATGCCTCCCGAAAGCTGGTCGGGGAACTGATGGGCCGCGTCCTCGAGTCCGACCAGCTGAAGGACCTCGCCCGCGCGGCCGAGGCGCTCGGCCTTGGGCACGCCCTGGATCTCGAGCCCGAAGGCGGCATTCTCGATCACGGTGCGGTGCGCGAGCAGCCCGAAATGCTGGAAGACCATCGCCACGGTGTGACGGCGCAGCTCGCGCAGGGCGTCCGAGTCCGCGGCCAGCACGTCGCGGCCAGTGATGCTGATCTGCCCGGCGCTCGGCTCGATCAGCCGGATCAGCGTCCTGATCAGGGTCGACTTGCCCGACCCGGAGAGCCCCATGACGACGAACATCTCGCCCGGCTTGATGTGGATGGATACGTCGCGCACCGCGATGACGCAGCCGGTCTTCTCACGCAGCTCGGCCCGTGAGAGCTCGGCGTCCGGCGTGCCGATGATGCGCTCGCCATGGGGGCCGAAGACCTTCCAGACACCGTCGGCGCGGACAAGCGGCTCGCCCTCGGGAGAGCCGTTGGGGGGCGCCTCAGGTGTCCTGACGGCGCCGGGACCGTGCGCGTCGGCCATGCGCGGGCGATGATATATCAGGCGCCGGGGCGGTCGCTAGTGGGGAAGGGGTTAAGCCCGCCGTGCCGTCTAATCCCGAAGCAGACCCGCTTTGGGCACCGTGGCGGTGCCCAATCCGGGATTGCTCCCGCGCAGCGCGCTGCGAAGGCGCGCTCAGCCCCGGATCATCACCGTCTGCAGCTCGGTGAGGGTGTCCATCGGGTACCGGCCGCCGACCCGGCCGATGCCGCTCTCCGAGCGAGCTCGCCCGCCCCAGGGGAGGTGGGCCTCCCAGTAGTTGGTGGTCTCGTTGATGTTCACGAGTCCCATGTGCACGGAGTCGGCAAAGCGCATGCCGGCCCCGAGGTCGCCGGTGAAGATCGCGGCCATCAGGCCGAAGGACTGCGCGTTGGTCTGCTCGATCGCCTCCTCGAGCGAGCGCACACCGATGACCGGGGCGATCGGCCCGAACGTCTCCTGGGTTGCAGCGATCGACTCGGCGGGCACATCGTCGAGCACGGTGGGCTCCCAGTAGAGGCTGGTGGGGTAGCCACCCGCGCGGCTGCCGCCCGTGACCACGGTGGCGCCGCGCTCCACGGCGTCGGCGACGTGCTCGTCCATCTTGGCCGCTCCGGGCTCGTTGTTGACGGGGCCGAGGGTGGTGGCGGCGTCGAGCGGGTCGCCCAGGCGCACCTCGCGCTCCACCTCGCCCGCCAGGAGCGAGACGAACTCCTCCCTCACCGCCTCGTGCACCAGCAGCCGTTCGGCCGCCGAGCAGCTCTGGCCCGCCCCGAGGAAGGAGCCGACCCGAGCCGCCTCGGCGGCGGCGGGCAGGTCGGCGTCCTCCATGACCACGAACGGTCCGTTGCCGCCGGTCTCGAGGAGCTGCGCCTTGCCTGCCGCCCGCTGCGCGACCCTGAGGCCGGTGGCGGTCGAGCCGATGAACCCCACGGCGCGCGTGCCCGGGTTCACGGCCAGCTCATCGCCCACCTCGGGCCCTGGGCCGAGCACCAGGTTGACCACGCCCGGCGGCAGGTCGGCCTCCGCGATGCACTCCATCAGGACACCCGAGCAGACCGCGGTGGACGGCGCGGGAACCCAGGCGACGCAGTTGCCGCAGGCCAGCGCGGGCGCGAGGATCTCGGCCGGCATGGTGTAGGGCCAGTTCCACGGCGTGATCAGGCCCAGCACGCCCAGCGGCCGCCGCAGCAGCAGCACCCGGCGTCCCGGCGCGGCGCTCTCGGGGATGGTGCCCTCCACGCGCTTTCCGTCCTCGGCGGCCATGCGGAAGAACTCGACCAGCTCACCCACCTCGCCCCGGGCCTCCGCTTCGAGCGGCTTGCCCTGGTCGAGGGTCAGGATGCGGGCGAGCTCGTCGGTGCGGCGCTCGCACTCATCCGCGATGCGGTGGAGATAGACCGCCCGCTCGAAGCCCGTGCGACCGCCCCAGGCGGCGAAGGCCGCGTTGGCCGCGGCGATGGCCCGGCCGGCATCCTCGCGGCTGCCTTCGGCCACCGGACCCAGCGACTCGCCCGTGGCCGGGCTCGTGGCCTCGACGGTGGCGCCGCTCGCGGCGTCGCACCACTCGCCGTCGATGAACATCCGGGTGCTCAAGGGGCGGACTCGGGTACCGCCGGCGACTCGTCCGCCGGCGACGCCGACACGAAGCGATGTGACTCGAGCACCCCGGTCTTGTGCCGCTGTACGAACCAGTAGTAGGCGAGCCCTCCGAAGAAGACGAGGCCGATGAACAGGACCGCGCCGTACTGCAGGTACCAGTGAAACGGCGCGACAGCGTTGTAGACGTCCTTGCGCGGCCAGGCCAGGTTGATCGCCATGAAGGTGCCCCAGCCGACGGCGAGCACGTTGATCGGCAGGCCCAGCTTTCCGAGCGAGAAGAAGCGCTGGCCCTCCGCGTGCTTCGGCGGCCACTCGCCTCGCAGGCGCTTGCCCAGCATCGGCACCGTCACGAGCAGGTAGGCGATGTAGATCATGATGATCCCGATGCTCGTGATCACCGTGAAGATCTGATCGTTGCCGATGTTCACGACGAGGATCAGGACGGCGAGGACGCCGCTGATCACGGCGGGCACGATCGGCGTCCTCGTCTTGGGGTGAACCGTCGCGATCCGTTCGCCACCCGGCAGGTTGTTGTCGCGAGCCATCGCGAAGGCCATCCGGATCGTCGCGGTGTGGACGGCCAGGCAGCAGACCGTTACGGCGATCACCACGCAGATCAGGAAGATCTTCCCGACCGTGTTGCCGAAGACGTCGAGGATGATGTACTGGAGCCCGCCGAACTCGCCGATCTCGGGCGCGCCGATGTTGCCCACGGCCATCATCGCGAAGAGGATGATCAGCCCGCCGAGGATGAACGAGGCGATCACCGCGCGCAGGATCGCTATCGGAGCCGTCTTGCGGGGGTCGTGGGTCTCCTCGCCGAGAGAGCTCGCGGTGTCAAAGCCGTACATCACGTAGGCCGAGGCGAGTGAGGCGGCCAGGAAGGCGCCGAAGTAGCCCCAGTCGTGGCCCGCGCCGGTGCCCTGCGTCTCGAACACGACGTCCGGACCACGCGTGGCGGAGGCGAGCAACGCGATGATCAGTACGACCGCCGCGATCAGCTCGATGAAGACGCCCGAGCTGTTGATGCGCGACATCAGCTTCACTCCGAGCGCGTTGATCAGCGTGGTGAAGACGATCAGGACCGTACCGAGGATCACGGCGTTGATCGCGAAGTCGTTCTCCCCCGTGCCGTCGCCGTAGAACTGGAAGAACGACGAGATCTCGGGCAGCGTGATCTGGTACGCCAGCGCGACCGCCGCGATGGTCACGATCGACGCCGTGAGCATCATCCAGCCGCCGAGCCAGGCCACCGTGGCGCTGCCCATCCTCTTGCCCCAGTTGTAGATCGAGCCGGCCACGGGGAAGTTGGCCGCCAGCTCGGCGAAGCACAGCGCGACCATCAGCTGGCCGACGAAGACCATCGGCCAGGTCCACCAGTAGGCCGGGCCGCCGAAGGCAAAGCCGAAGTAGAAGAGCTGGAAGACGCCGGTGAGGATCGAGATGTAGCTGACCCCGGCGGCGAAGCTGGCGAACCTCCCGATGCTGCGGTCGAGCTCCTGCTTGTAGCCGAACTCCTCGAGCTCGTTCGAATCACCGGCGCTGGTCGTGGCCACGTCCGTGCTCTCCCTCGCTAGCCGACTCGGCGAGCCGACTATCGCCGGGTCGTTCGGCCCTGTCAAGGGTGATATATCTGTCTGCACCGGCCCGGCCAAGCCATCCGCGGCCAAGCCAGCCGCGGCGGACGTCCGCCATGCACGACATAGCCGAGTTCCTGCGCCGTCATCCCCCGTTCGACACGCTCGATGAGGAGATGCTGGCGACCGTGGCGGGTAGCGCCGAGATCGAGTTCCACGCCGCCCGGACGCCCGTGCTCGACAGCGCCTGGGCCACCTCCGAGTTCGCCTACGTGATCCGGCGCGGGTCGGTGGAGCTGCTCATCGGCGGCCGCCTGCTCGACCTGCTCGGCGAGGGCGAGATGTTCGGCTTCGCCTCGATGCTCGAGGAGGGCCCGCTGGGTTTCGTGGCGCGCGCCGCGGAGGACACGCTGGTCTACCGCTTTCCCGAGCACGCCATCCGGCCCGTGCTGGAGCGGCCGGCGGCGGCCGGCTTCATCGCCCACTCCATGAACAAGGGCGTGCGCCTGCTGGCCGGGCAGGATGAGGCGCCGGTGGCCGGGCTGGGCCGGCCGGTGAGGGACCTCGTCCGAGCCGAGCCGCTCGTGTGCCTGCCCGACGTCGGCGTCAGGGAAGCGGCCCGCAGGATGGTCGAGGCGGGCGTGACCTGCGTGGCCGTCGACCTGGGAGAGACCCTCGGCATCGTCACCGACCGCGACATCCGCGAGCGTGTCGTGGCCGCGGGAGCGCCGCCGGAGACGCCGCTGGCGGCGGTGATGAGCGCGCCCGCCTTCAGCGTCCCGGCCGACGCGAGCGGCGCGGAGGCTCTGCTCGAGATGCTCGATCACGGCATCCGCCACCTGCCGGTGCTCGACGCGGGGCGGCGGCTGGTGGGCGTGCTCGACGACGTGGACCTGCTGGCCAGCGAGCACCGCACCCCGTTCCGGCTGCGCGCCCTCGTGGCACGCGCCGCGGACGTGCCGGCGGTGGCCGAGGCCGCCGCGGAGCTGCCGGCGGTGGTGATCGCCCTCCACGAGGCGGGCCTGCCCGCCCTCGCCATCTCGCGCACGATCTCGGGGATCCACGACGCCACCACACGCCGCCTCGTGGCGCTCACGCACGAGGAGCTCGGGGCGCCGCCCGTCCCCTACACCTGGCTGGCGATGGGCAGCTTCGGGCGTCGCGAGCCCTTCCCCAGCTCGGACGTCGACTGCGCGGTGGCCTGGCAGGGCCAGGACGACGGCGAGGACGAGCCCGCCAGGACGTTCAGGGCCATCTCCGAACGCGTGCTCGAGGGCCTGGACCTGAGCGGCTTCGCCTCCGACGAGAACGGGGCGGTGGCGTCGAACCCGCTGTTCGTGCGCTCGGTGGACGGCTGGGAGCGAGCCGCCCGCGGCTGGACCGAGGATCCCGACCGCGACCGCGGGCTGATGCTGCTGTCGGTGGTGGTGGAGAGCGACCCGGTCTGGGGACAGACGACGGTGGCCGACCGGCTGTTCTCGGCCTTCGCTCGGTCGCCCGACCGGCGGCTCATGCTCGCGCGCCTGCTCGCGGCCGCCCTGGCAGCGCGGCCGCCCACCGGCTTCCTGCGCGACTTCGTGCTCCATTCGAGCGGGGAGCGCCGAGGGCTTCTGGACATCAAGCACGGCGGCCTGTTGCCCCTGGAGTCGCTGGCTCGCTGGGCCGGGCTCAAGGCCGGCGTGGCCGCGGCCTCGACGTCCGCCCGGCTGGACGCCGCGCAGACGGCCGGCACCCTCGGCACCGAGGAGGTGGAGATCCTGCGCGACGCGTTCGAGCTGTTCTGCGAGCTGCGCATGGAGCACCAGGTGGAGCAGCTGCGGGCTGGCCAGGAGCCGGACGACCTGATCGAGCCCAAGCGCCTGGCGCCGCTGACTCGCGCGGCTCTCAAGGACGCCTTCCGGGGGGTGCGGCGCGTCCAGCGCGGCCTCGACGTCGAACGATCGCTGTCGACCTATTGAGCCCGAGCGCCCGCACTCCGTGGCGAAAGGTGCCCTTCGTGGTGGTCGACGTGGAGACCACGGGGCTCGACCCGAGCGCCGACGAGGTCATCTCCTTCGCGGCGGTCCCGGTGGACGGCGGCCGGGTGGTGGCCGGCCGCTCGGTGACCGGCCTGGTCCGGCCGCGGACGCCGCCGCCGGGGCCATCGGTCGAGATACACGGACTGCGGGCGGCAGACCTCGCGGCCGCTCCGCCGGCCGCCGAGGCGCTGCTTCCGCTGGTGTCCGCTCTGCGCGGCCGGGTCCCGGTGGTGCACGTGGCCTGGGTGGAACAGACCTTCCTCGGCCCGAGCCTGCTCGAGCTGGGCTCGTCCTTCCCGAAGGCGACCGTGGACACGGCGCTCCTGTGGCGGATCTTGTGCCTGACTCGCGGCGACGACGACCCGGGCTGGTGCGCGCTCGAGACCGTGGCCGCCGGGCTCGGTCTTCCCTCTCATCGCCCCCACGACGCGGAGGGCGACGCCCTCACCACCGCTCAGGCCTTCCTGGCCCTGGCGACCCTTCTCGAAGCGCACGGCGGCGCGACGCTGGGGCGGCTCACCCGCGGACGCTGGGAGCTGCGCGGCCGCGCGCTGTGGCACCCGGGCGCTGTCAGCCGCGACTGAAGGCGGCCATGATCTCGCGCTGGAAGGCGAGCACATGCTCGCGCATGATGGTGCGGGCGGTGGCGCTGTCGCGCGACAGCAGCGCCTCGAGGAGGTGGGCCTGGTCGTGCACGGCGTGGCCCAGCCCCGGCACGCGGTCGAGCACCAGGTACCAGATCCTCAGCGAGTGGGTGAAGTACCGCTCGAGCGTGTCGAGCAGATAGGGGTTGCCCGCCGCCTCCCAGATGAAGCGATGGATGCGCTCGTCGAAGTGCATCAACCAGTCCTGGTCGTCGGGGCGCCTCAGCTCCCTGACCTCTTCCAGCAGCGACTCGGCCAGCTCGACGGCCTCGTCGCTCATGCGCAGCGCGGCGAGCTCGGCGGCGTAGGCCTCGAGCTCCGCGCGGACCTCGGTGATGTTCACGATGTCGGTTGCCTCGACTCCGGTCACGAACGTCCCGCGCCGAGGCTGCACGGTCAGGAGGTTCTCCAGCGCCAGGCGCTTGACCGCCTCCCGCAGGGGCGTGCGCCCAATTCCCAGCTCGCGCATCAGCTCGTCCTCGCGCAGCACCGTGCCGGGCGCGATGTGGAGCGTCACGATCCGGTCGCGCAACTCGACGTAGGCGCGCTCCGCCACGAGCTTCGGCGAGGGCGTCAGCGTGCTCGGGGTCTCAGAGGGGTCCGCGGCCATCGCACCAGGGTCAGGAGCGGACACGATGCTACCTTGATATATCAGCATGCGCGCGGGCGTTGCCAGCGGCTCCCAGCCCGATCGCTCGGTGCTCTTGGCCGATCTGCTGCGCCGAGCGCGCTTCGAGGTGCTGCCGCTCGAGGGGGTCGAGGACGAGGTGCGCGAGCACCTCGGGACCGAAGTGAAGGTCACGGTGACCGCCTCGCCCAGTCGCGGCCTCGACGCCACCCTCGACCTGAGCGAGCGGCTGATCGCAGCCGGCTACCGCGTGGAGCCGCACCTCTCGGCGCGGCTGGTGACCGACCGCGGCCATCTCGACGCGATCCTCGACCGCATACGCGCCGCCGGGGTCACCGACCTGTTCGTGCTGGCCGGTGATGCGCCCGAGCCCGCCGGCGAGTATCACGGCGCGGCGGACCTGCTCCGGGCGATGGGCCCTCGCCGCGACGAGTTCGAGGCGATCGGGATCACCGGCTATCCAGAGAGCCACCACCTGATCTCCGACGAGGAGACGATCCGGGCGATGTTCGTCAAGGCGGAAATGGCGACCCACATCGTCAGCCAGATCTGCTTCGAGGCCGATGTCATCGTGGACTGGGTCGAGCGAGTGCGCCGCCGTGGTACGCGGCTCCCCATCTGGATCGGACTGCCCGGGCAGGTGGACTACAGGAAGCTCCTGCGGATCTCGATGAAGATCGGGCTGGGCGAGTCGACCCGCTTCATGCGCCACCACCAGGGCTGGCTGTCGCGCATCCTGTCGCGCCGCTTCAAGCCCGACAAGCTCGTCGCCGAGCTCGCACCCTGCATCACAGAACCCGATCGCAACGTGGCCGGCCTGCATCTCTACACCTTCAACGAGGTTGAGCGAACCGAGCGCTGGCGCCGGGAGGCGCTGGAGCGGCTCGAGGGCTGAGCGGCGCGGGCGCGGCGTTCACGCGTTTTCGCGCACCACGTTGCGCAACGGCTCCCCACGCGCGAACCGCGCAAGCTGCTCGGCGCCGAAGCGCGCCGCCCGCGCCTCTGCCGCGGGCGTGTCGCCCGCGTTGTGGGGCGTGATGGCCAGTGCGGCGTCCCAGAGGAGATGGTCGTCGGGAAGCGGCTCGGGCTCGACGACGTCGAGCACCGCTCGCAGGCGGCCCGACCGCAACTCGGCCAGCAGCGCACCCGTGTCGACCACGCGGCCGCGACCTGCGTTGATCAGAAGGGCGCCGTCGCGCATCCGGGCGAGCATCGGGGCGTCGACCAGGCCGGCGGTCTCCGAAGTGAGCGGGGTCAGCACGACGACGGCGTCGGCCTGCCCCACCAGTGCGGGCAGCTCGCCGGTTGCATGGACACCGTGACGAGCGCGGTGAGCGACGCCGATGACGGTGACGCCGAACGGCTCCAGCAGTCGCTCCACCGCCTGCCCGATCGAACCGAAGCCGACGATCAGCACCGTCGCGCCGCTCAGCTCGCGCGGCTTCGTGTCCGACCAGCGGCGCGTGCGGGCGGCGGTGAACTGGCCGTAGGCGTCGCCCAGCAACGCGCCGACTACCCATTCGGCCACGGCGGTGTCGCGCGCTCCGCGCGCGTTGCACAGGGTCGCCCAGGCCGGGACGCGCTTCTCGATCCACTCGGTGCCGGCCGACAGGGTCTGCACCACGCGCACCCGCTCCAGCCGGGGCAACGCGTCGACGGTCTCGCGGTCCTCCCAGCCGGGCAGGATGAAGGCAGCATCGTCCCGGCCCTCGGGCAGCTGCAGCAGCTCGACCCCGCCCGGCGCGCGCTCGGCCACGACGTCGAACGCGCGGGCGGTGACGGCGGCGATCAAGGAGGACGCACCGTGTGGGCTACGGCGCTCGGCGCCTGAACACCCGGCGCACCCTCGGCTCGGCCCCGACCTTGGGGACCTGTGCCTGCTGGGCCCCGATCAACCCGCCCGACCCGGCGAGGAAGGCGCTCGTCTGCGCCTCGTCGAGTCCGGTGGCGTAGGGGTGATCGCACACGTCGCTCGGCAGGCGTGAGACCTTCGCTGCTCCTCGTCTGCCCTTGCCGCGGTGCTCGATCGCGTCCGTGAACGCCTCGAAGGAGACAGAGTCCACGGCCGTGCCGATGTGCGTCGTCCGGCGTCCGGGACAGACGTCCTGAATCAGTATGTTGCGAGCCCCCTCGAGCGACGACGTCGGCCGCCGGCCGCCCTGCGGCTGCACCGTCTCGTCCGCGAGCGATCGGACGGTCGTGTAGGAGACGTCGCCCGGCGTCTCGTCCGGTTGCGCGTTGAGCGCGGCGAGGAGGTTCGAGCCACGCCCCTGCTGCCAGTTCGCGGGCGCGCACGGCGATGCGGCCGAGCAGCCGTGGAAGACGCTCGTGCCGTGCTGCGTCCCGGCGGCCGCGAGCACGTCGCTGACCTTGCGGCGGAGGTCGGGCCAGTAGGTGAGCGCAAAGCGCGGAAGCAGCCCGCCCTGGCTGATCCCGAAGACGGCGACCTTGCGGCCCGCGAGCCTGAACTCCTTGCGCAGCCCGTACACCAGGTACTGCACCGAGGTCTGAATGTCCGCGGTCGTGAAGTCCGGGAAGTTGACGTAACAGGCCGGATGGCCGTAGGTCTCGAAGGCGGCCTGGCCGATGAGATAGCCCTGGTCTCCGCTCGCCCCGGTGCCGGTCACGAACATGAGCGGCGTCCGCTTCGCGTTCCGGGGATCGATCGGACACTTGAAGGCTGCCTCCAGATCTGCCCGGGGCACGGTCAGCTTTGGGCCGGCGGCCGCCGCGGCTGCCGGCGCCGCCGGCAGCACGAGCGCGGCCGCCGACATGACCACGGCCAGCAGGGGGATTCCTTTTCGCGCCATGGAGCTCACGTTATGCGACGGCGGCTGCCTCCGTGGCAGGGTCCGCATTCTCCGCCAGGGACATGGTCGGCAGTTGTCGCGTGAGCCAGAGCGAGAGGAGGGCCGCGAGCGCGACCGCGCCGAGCGACAGCCGCAGCGCGTCCAGTTGCGCGTCACCGTAGTCGGCGGCGACCGCGCCGGCCTGATCGGGGCTGAGCCCGCCCTCCACGGCCGCCTGCTCGACGGCCTCGACGGGCACTATGTCGATCCCATCCTCTGTGTTGGCGGCGATCGTCTCCCGGGCGGCCGGCGGGACGTCGGGGTTGCTCACGATGCGCTCGCTGAAGCCGGTCGCGAGCGATGCGAGCAAAACGGCGCCGATGATGGCCGTGCCGAGCGAGGATCCGAGGTTCTGGGCCGTGCCCTGAAGCCCACCGGCCTCGCTGGTCTTGGTGGGCGCGACGGAGGACATGATGATGTTCCCGAGCTGCGAGGCGAGCAGCCCGGCGCCCGCCCCGATGAGAGCGAGCGCGATCTTGAAGCCGGGGTCCCTGAGGGTCACGTCGAGCGTCGCGAGCATCACGATGGCGCCGATGCTCACCGCCACCAGGCCCATCTGGGCGACGGTGCGCGGCGAGCGACGGGCCGCCATCCGCGGGCCCAGCAGGGCGAACGCGAGCATCGCCACGGACAGCGGCAGCAGTCGCTTGCCGGTCTCGAACGCATCCAGGCCGACGACCACCTGGAGGTAGACGGGGATGACGAAGAACGTGCCCATCAGGACGAGCTGCTGCCCGACCAGGGTGGACAGGCCGGCCCGAAGCTGCGAGATGCCCAGCAGCGCCGTGTCGAGCAGGCGGTCGCGTCCCAGCCGGAAGCGCCGCTGCTCCCACTCGGTGAACGCCCACAGCAACGCGAGACCGCCGAGCACCACGAACGGCACCGGCGAGAAGCCCAGGGGCGTGAGCTCCGTGCCGTCGATCGTCGGGGGCGTGCGCGGCTTGACGAAGCCCCACACGCTGGCGCGCAGGATCGCGAGGACGATCAGGCCGAGGCCGGCCGAGGAGAGCGCAACGCCCACGACGTCGAGCTGTGGACGTCGCTCGGCCGCGGGCGCTCGCGCGAGCTGACCGCGCAGGAGCACGATCGCGATCACGACCACCGTCTCCCCCGCGAACACGTAGCGCCACGTGAACTCCGTCGTCACCCAGCCGCCGATCAGCGGCCCCGCGGCGACCGCGACTGCGGCGATCCCCCCGAGCAGGGCGTACGCCAGCGCGCGCTCGCGGCCCTCGTAGCTGGCGGCGGTGAGCGCCGCGATCGCCGGCACCACCAGCACGGCACCGAACCCTTCGATGCCCGACCAGCCGATCAGCAGGACCCCGAGGTTCGGACTCAGCGCCGTCGTGAGCGACCCCAGGCCGTAGATCGCCAGGCCGATCACAAAGGCGCGATTGGTGCCCAGCATGTCGCCGAGCTTCGCGCCGAGCAGCATGAACGCGGCCATCACCAGCGTGTACAGGGTGATGGCCGTCTGGACACCCTGGATCGTCGTGTCGAGATCCTCGACGATCTGCGAGATCGCGACGTTCATCACGCTCGAGTCGAGAACCATCACGAACTGAGCCGACGCGAGGATCATCATCGGGAGCCACTTGCGCACGATCGGCCGACCCTAGCCGCAATCAGGCGCCGCTACGATCCGCGCCGTGATCGCCGGGGCGCACACGATCATCTTCGCCGAGGACGCCGAGCGGGCTCGGGAGTTCCTTCGCGACGTGCTGGGCTTCGAGGGAATCGATGCCGGCGAGGGCTGGCTGATCTTCGCCATGCCGCCGGGCGAGGTCGCGGTCCACCCCGGCTCCGGCTGGGGGCGCGGACCGGGGCAACACGTTCTGTTCCTCATGTGCCATGACATCGAGCGGACCGTCGAGGAGCTCCAGGGCAAGGGCGTGGACTTCGTCTCGGCGATCGAGGACGAGGGCTGGGGCCGGATCGCGCAGTTCAAGATCCCGGGCGCGGGCGAGATGGGCGTCTACGAACCCAGGCATCCAAGCCCGCTTTCAGAGTTCTAGCCCCCCGACCGTCTCTCGCCGTCAGGCGGGTGCGAACGGGATGGCCGCCGTCAGCAGCTCGCAGCCGTCGTCGCTGATCAGCACGTTCTGCTCGAGGCGGACGCCGCCGAAGCCGCGCAGCCGGTCGACGCGGTCCCACACCACGTCGTCGCGGTCGCGGGCGCCGCTCAGCAGAGCAGGCACGAAGTAGACGCCCGGCTCCACGGTCCAGGCCTGGCGCGGCGCGAGCGGGATGGCCACACGCAACGGCGGCAGTCCGGGCGTGGGCTCCTCCGTCTCGTCGGACGCCGGGCCTGCGTCGCGGATGCCGAGGCCGACCATGTGGCCGACCCCATGAGGAAAGAAGAGCGTCACGGCGCCGCTCTCCACCAGCGACTCGCGGTGGCCCCGCAGCACGCCCAGCTCGACGAGGCCGTCCGCGACGACGAGCGCCGCCGTGCGGTGCACCTCTCGCCACTCAACGCCCGGCCGGCACGTGGCGATCGCGGCCTCGCCGGCCCGCCGCACTGTTTCGTGGACGAGCGACTGCTCAGGCGCGAAGGCGCCCCCCACCGGATACGTCCGGGTCACGTCGCTGGCGTAACCGCGAACCTCGGCGCCCGCGTCGACGAGCAGCAGCTCGCCGTCGCGGAGCGTGCGCGACGTCGGCGTGAAGTGCAGGACGGCGGCGTGGTCGCCCGCCGCGACGATGCTCTCGAACGCTAGAAAGTCGCCACCGTTGCGCAGGAAGGCCGCCTCGAGCGCCACCTGCAGCTCACGCTCGCTTCGTCCGGGCTCGATCAGCGGCACGAGCTCCGCGAAGCCGTCCCGCGTGGCCTCGGCGGCGGCTCGCATCCGTTCCAGCTCGACGTCGTCCTTCGGCCGCCGGACGCGGATCAGCGCGTCGCGCAGCTCGGCGTCCGGCTCCGGCGTCGCGCCCAGCCGGCGCACGGGCCGTCCGGACACGAACGCCTCGAGCCCGTCGAGCGGGCGCGTTCCCTCGGGGACGCCTTCGCGGTCGCCCTCGAGCCCAGTCCACAGCAGCTCCTTGGCGGTGACCGGCGCGACGAACTCGACCCAGCCCTCGCCCGGATCGAACGCGAGCACGCCGCCCGGGCGTTCGCGGTCGGTCAGGTACAGGTACTCCGAGTGCGCTCGGAACGGGTACATCCGATCGCCGCGCCCGGGAACCGGGATCTCGTCCCCGGCCGCGACCAGCACAACACCGTCGCGGAGATTCCACGCCGCAGCGGTCGCCACCCGGCGCCGCTCGAGGAAGTGCTCCATCGCGAGATCGTAGGGGAGGCCCATGGGCGGTTTGCAGCGCATGGAGCGCGGCGATCGTCCGGCGCCCGGGAGTACTCAGGCGCGGGAGGGGGGCGCGAGCGCTGAGAAGTCACCGGTCTCATGGATCGCCCGAGCCGCGCCTACAGCGGCTCCCATCGCGACGCGCGAGAGCCCGGGTACGCTGATCCGCTTCGCGCCCGCGGCAGCGATCCGATCGACCGTCATGTCGGGAAGGGCGAGGACGCTGACGGGTTTCGTCACCGCTTCGCAGACCGCCCGGATCTCGTCATCGGTGCGGATCCCCGGTGCGAACAGCACGTCGGCGCCGGCCTCCTCATAGGCCAGGAGGCGCCGGATCGTGTCATCGAGGTCCGGGTTGCCCCGGAAGTGGTTCTCGGCACGGCCCGTGAGCGTGAACGGGAAGTCGAGCGCCCGGGCCGCCTCCGCGGCGGCGGCGACACGCTCTGCGGCGCGCTCGGGCTCGTGGAGGAAGCCGCTGCGGTCCCAGTCCTCGATCGAGCCCCCGACCGCGCCGGCCTCTGCCGCCCGGGTGATCGCACGGGCGGCGTCCGCGGGCTCGGGGCCGTAGCCGTCTTCGAGGTCCATGGAGACGGGCAGCTCCGTGGCCCGGTCGAGCGCCCGCGCGTGCTCGACCGCCTCGTCGAGGCTGACCTCGCCGTCAGATCTGCCCAGCGTGAATGCGAACCCGCTGCTCGTGCTCGCGAGCGCCTTGAAGCCAAGCTTGGCGAACGCCCGGGCCGACCCCGCGTCCCAGGGATTCGGCGTCACGAAGGTCTCGCCCTCGTGGAGGGCGCGAAACGCCTTCGCCTTCTCGAGCTGGGAGGGGGTCATCGCCCGGCCAACCTAGCGAGGGGTCGTGAATCACCACTCGGCGCCGGCCACCTGCCGCGTGGCCACGTTCAGGCGGTTCCAGACGTTGATGGAGGCGATCGCCATCACCAGTCCCGCGAGCTCCTGCTCGTCGTAGTGGCGTGCGGCTTCGTCCCAGATCTCATCTGGGACCGGGTCGGCGGTGTCGCTCAGGCGGGTGGCCGCCTCGGTGAGCGCCAGCGCCGCTCGCTCGGGGTCGGTGAAGAACGGCGCGTCACGCCATGCCACGACCGCGAGCAGGCGGTCGTCGGACTCGCCCAGCTTGCGCGCGATCTTGGGATGCTGGAGCGCGCACACGCCGCAGCCGTTGATCTGGCTGGCGCGCAGGTTGATCAGCTCGAGCAGCTTGGGGTCGAGCCCGGTCCGCTGGATCGCCTTTCCGAGGCCCTGCAGCGCGTCCATCGCATCGGGGACGACGAAGGCGGGGTTGCCGATTCGCGCCTGAAGGGTCGTGGTCTCCATGGTGTTCTCCTCTGTCACGTCGGTTCGATTCCGATTGGTCAAAGGGATGACCCGGCGCGACGCGAGGATGTGACAGATGGGCGGCGGAGACTACGGAGCCACGGCACCCGGCACGCGGGTCCGGCGCGCA
>CAWEGB010000015.1:0-415749 GCA_963808545.1 uncultured Thermoleophilaceae bacterium
CGCTCCGCGCTAGCCAGCGGCCTCCTTCTGAAGGATCCCCCAAGCAGTTCGCGGTATTCACGGTCGGCGTCGGCGAGGCGTATCGACACCAACCCGCTGGTTGATCGAGGAGCTACCCAGCCGGCCCGGCCCTCCTTCCGCGATGCGCCACTGGCGTATTGTCTTCGGCTAGGCGACCATTGGAGCGTGGTGAGCCGACTTCGTCAGCGTTCGCCGTGGGTTGGCGCGATGGTATCTGTGGCTGCAGTAGCGGCAATCACCGGGCTGAACTACGCCTTGCGCGAGATCACTCCGGCGGTCTCGACAGGGGTCGTCTACCTGCTCGCGGTCCTGCTGGTGTCGAGCTACTGGGGGTTATGGCTTGGCCTGTTCACGGCTTTGGCGAGCACGGCTGCGTTCAACTTCTTCCACTTGGCGCCGGAGGGCGCGTTCGACATCGCGACTCCCGAGCACTGGGTGGCGCTGGCTGTGTTCTTCGTCACCGCTGTGGTCACCAGCACATTGACCACTGCGGTTCGGTCTCAGAGGAGGAGGCGGAGCGGCGCCGCCGGGAAGCCGCCCTCGCGGCGGATATGGCTCGTCTCGTTCTCGGAGGCTCCGAAATCGACGTTTCGGTTCGTGCGGTGGGCGAGCGGATCGCCGCGGCCTTCGGACTCGCAGACGTGAAGGTCGAGTTGGGGTGGGTCGACAGCGGTGATCGGAACCAGGCGATCCCGCTGATAGTCGAGGGCAATCGGGTCGGCACGGTGCTGGTTCCCCGCGACGCGGACGCCGCGTCGCGAGAGGCGGTACGGGAAGCGGTGGTTCCGGGCTCGCGGCGCTTGTCGCCGAGGTTCGCCGCCGCGACGCGCTCGAGCAGCAGGTCATCGAAACGAAGGCGCTCAAGCGGAGTGAAGCTTTGCAGAAGGCGCTCTTGCGTTCGATCTCGCATGATCTCCGCACCCCGCTGACGGCGATCACGACCGCGGTTGGCGGCATGAGCTCGCAGACTCTCTCCGACGAAGCCCGGCTCGAGCTCACGTCAGTGGCGGCTTCGGAGACCGCGCGTCTCTCGCGCCTCGTCGAGAACCTTCTCGATCTGTCCAGGCTGAGGCCGGCAACCTGCGGCCGCGGCGCGAGTGGTGCTCTATCGACGAGATCATGCGCGAGGCCATCCGCTCCGTTGCCGAGCCCTCCGGCGGCTTCGATGTCCTCCTTCCCGACCATCTCCGTCTCTGAGGGCCGATGCCGCCCAGCTCGAGCGCGCGTTAGGGAACGTGCTCGACAACGCGGCCCGTTTTGCGGGGCAGGCGCCGGTCAGTGTGCGGGGCCACTGGGGCGGCGCTTGGCTGGTCTTGCGCGTCAGCGATCAGGGGCCTGGGATCGGACGTGAGGAACTCGAGCGCGTCTTTGAGCCGTTTCATCGCTCTGACCAGCACGCATCCGGCGGGTCGGGGCTGGGACTGGCGATCGCTCGTGGCTTCGTGGAGGCGAACGAGGGACGGCTCCGCGCGGAGTCGCAACCGGGGCAGGGCAGCACCTTCGTGTTCCAGCTGCCCGTTCCGAGTGAGGCGCGCATGCACGCGCCGGTTGCCGGGGGGCCGGTTGAATGAGCGCAGGTACGCGCATCCTGGTCTGCGACGACGAGCCGCAGTTCCTCCGTGCACTGCGGGTCGTGCTGAACGACGCGGGCTTCGACGTTGTTACGGCGGCATCTGCTGATGAGGCGCTCGACGCGGCCGTGGTCCGCCCTCCGCAGGCCGCGATCGTCGACCTTCTGTTGCCGGATCGGGATGGCGTCGAGGTCGCGCGGTCGCTTCGCGAGTGGAGCGACATGCCGATCGTGATGCTGTCGGCCGTGTGGGACGAGGGGGAGAAGGTTCGCGCCTTGAACGCGGGCGCCGACGACTACGTCACCAAGCCGTTCGGGCCGGACGAGCTCGTCGCGCGGCTACGCGCGGTGTTGCGTCGTGCAGGAGACCCCGCCGAAGAGCCCACCATCGTCGTCGGCGAGCTGGAGCTCGACGCGGTAGCGCACTCCGTGACCGTCGCCGGGAGGCCGGTTCATCTGACCCCTACCGAGTTCTCGCTGCTTCGGACCTTGGTGCGCAACCGCGGGCGACTGATGACTCATTCGCTGCTGCTGCGCGAGGTGTGGGGGCCGGTGCACGAAGAGGACACGCCGCTGTTGCGGTCGCATGTGGCCAACCTGCGACGCAAAATCGAGCCCGAGCCCTGCAACCCGCGCTACGTCACCACCATGCCAGGGATCGGATACCGCTTCGCCGGCTGATCGTCGGGGCTCTTGACGAAATCTTTACGCGCAGCGGCCGAGTCTTGATGTGCTCTTCACGGCGTTCGTGGAGGCTAGATGCGATGCCATCGCGGCGTCGCATCGGGTGGTGGCGCGTCAGCGTCGACTTCGTCTGCGCGCGCCGTTCCTGCTTCGTGCGAGGGTGCTACGCAAGCGACACATGCTCGACGGCCTGCTCGCCGCCGGCGCCGACCCGTCATGGGGACCCGAGCTGACGCTGCGCGCGGCTCAAATCACCGACCTTCATTCGCGGCGGGCTCTGGCCGGCGGTTCGCCCGGGCTGTCTGCGAGGCCTACGCAGTCCCGCGTGGAGCTGCACGGCGTCGATTGATCGCCCGGCGGTCATGGGCGCGGCACCGGAGCTTCGCGCGCTTGCAGCCAGCCTCACGCTAGAAGCGCCGGCGGCCGCGCAAGGGGTCGGCCTGGCGTCCCAGCTGCTGCAGAACCCGCACTCCCCCCCTGTTTAGGCCGGGAGACGAGCATGCGCTTCGTGTCGGGGCCGAGCTATCCCGACGAGCGCTCGACTGAGAGGGAAGAGGATGGCGACCAGCGAGAGCGGCGGTCCGGTCGATCGTGGCGGCGAGCTGACCCAAGACGAGCAGCGCCTTCACGAGCTCGGCTACAGGCAGGAGCTTTCGCGGGCCTGGTCGGGATTCACGAACTTCGCGATCTCGTTCACGATCATCTCGGTCCTGGCCGGGACGTTCACCGCGTTCGCCTTCGCCTGGCAGAACGGCGGCCCAATCGCGGCTTCGATCGGGTGGCCGGTGCTGTGCGCATTCGTGCTCATGGTCGCCTTCTCGATGGCGGAGCTGACCTCGAAGTACCCGACCGCCGGCGGGCCCTACTGGTGGGCGCACGACCTCGGCGGCAAGGGCTGGAGCTGGATGACGGGCTGGTTCAACATCGTCGGCCTGGTCGGCATCGTCGCCTCGGTTGGCTACGGCGCCGCGCTGTTCCTCGACGAGCTGCTCGGCCTCTACGGCCTCGAACATCCTCGGGCTCAACTTCGGCGACGACGTGCACATCCTCGGCGAAACCTGGCTCCTGTTCTTCCTCATCATGGTCTTCTACACGGTGGTGAACATCTTCGCCGACCGTGGCCTGGCGCTGATGAACAACATCTCGGTCGGATGGCACATGCTCGGGGTGGCGGTAATCCTCGGCATGCTCGTCTTCGTGCCCGACGACCATCAGAGCGCCAGCTTCGTGTTCGGGGAGCGGATCAACAACTCCGGCCTCCACGACGGCTCGACCAGCAGCCTCGGCTTCTGGCTGCTCGTGCTCCCGATCGGCTTCCTGCTGACAATGTACACGCAGACCGGCTACGACGCCTCGGCCCACACCGCCGAGGAGACCAAGGGCGCGGCGATCACGCGCCGCGCAGGGCGTCTGGCGCTCGGTCTTCTTCTCGGCGCTGATCGGCTGGTTCGTCCTGCTCGTTTCCTGTTCGCGGCCAGCGACGTCGATGCCGTGAACGAGGGGGCCGGCCGGTGTTCGCGATCTTCGACGAGCGCGCTGGACCCTGGGCGGCGAAGCTGTGTCCTGATAATCGCGACCATCGGCCACTCTTCTGCGGGCGGCCGGCTGACCAGCGCCTCGCGCACCTGGTACGCGTTCTCGCGCGACCGCGGCATGCCGGGCTGGGCGATGTTCCGCCGCGTCAACCGCGACCGCGTGCCCTTCAACGCCGTGATCGCGGTCTCGTTCTTCTCGCTCGTGATCGCCATCCCGGCCCTGTTCGGCGAGAACGACTACCCGTTCGCGTTCTTCGCGATCACCGGAATCTGCACCGTCGGCTCTACCTCGCCTACATCATCCCGGTCTACCTGCGGCTTCAAAAAGGGGGACGCCTTTGAGCCCGGGCCATGGAACCTGGGCCGCCGCTACAGGCTGGTGAACATTCTCGCGATCATCTTCGTGGTGCTGGTGGTGTACAGCCTCAACCTGCCCTACACCCCCACCGGACTGCCGTGGCACGCCGACTTCGAGGTCAGCGTCGTGAACTACACGCCGCTCGCGATCGTGTTCCCGCTCATCTTCGGTATCTGGTACCTGGTGTCGGCCAAGGACCGCTACCAGGGCCCAGTGCGTACGCTGGAAGAGGACGAGGTCACCGCCGGCCTGTGACGATCGACGGGAGGCGCCGCTACCGCCTCACCTGGCTGGCGAATCCGCCTGCGCGGCCTCGGCCCCCTCGTCGATCGGAGTCCCCGCGGAGCGGCTTGAGGTCAACTCCGCACATCAAACACTCGAGCGCTCGCTCGGGCACGGGCTCGCCGCAGTGGGGACAGCGCTCCTCGACGTCGTCCTTGCTTCGCCTGCGTCCGAACAACCGCATCGGTCCTCCCCGTGTGGGTGTCGTGGGAGCATCTGATGGTCGCTTTCCTGCGGCGGCGGGTCCATACGTAGAGCCCCCATTAGCGGCCAGGGTTGCCCCCACGCTCGCGACGACCAGGGCAAGCGAAAAAGGCCGGCATCAGGCGCCGGCCTGCGCTCGACAACCCCGTCGGCCCGCAAGAAGCAGCCACCCGCGGGCGAGCCCTGCCCGCCCGGAGCCGTTGAGGCTGTCCCCAACTAGGAGTACTCTTGCGCGTAGGTGTGCCGGGAAGTCTGGTCGGCATGGAACCTCCATGCGCCCACACTTCCCTCGACCGCTTACCGCCCACGAGCGTCCCGCCGCGACCGAGTGGGATGGCAGTGAGCGTGCCCTCGCCACGGCGTTACTCGGCGCCAGGCATCCCCTTGTGAAGCTGCTGGGCCGATTCGAGACCGTGTTCGAGCAGCTGATGTGGGTCACGGCGGCCCAAGCTGCGGGCGTGGTGTTCTTGGCCGGCGGCACGGCGTTCGGCTTGTCCCTTGTGGTCGCAGCCGCAGTCGTTCAGGCCGGCCTGGCGTGTCGGGTCGCGGCACTCAGGATCTGCAGGCGGGGGATATGCCTCGAGCTGATTGTCGAAGGCCACGCGACGCTGGCGTTGCCCTGCATCGAGCGGTCCTGTCGGCGCCTCCTCGACCGCCGCACTGCTGAGCGGTTCGCGAGGTCAATCGACGACGTGCTGGCGAGCGCCGCTCGTTCCCCGAAGCTACCCGCGTCTTGCCCGCTGACCGACCCGCGCGTGATCCGCGAGGCCGCCCCCGAGCTTCGCCACGTGGCCGACCTTCTTCGCGCCGGACCCGCCGTTCGGGGCGTCGCCCTGGTCGAATGGCTGCTCACCTCGGCCGCCACGCCTCTGTACGGGAGCGAGGTCGAGCCGCTGCGGCAAGAGCTTTGGCGGGCGGTCTACTCTGGCCGAGAGCGACCAGTCACGCGGTGCATGACTCGCCCGCGCCGGTGGCCGGACCGCGTTCGTAGGCAAGAGCGATGCCGCTGCTGTGGCGGGTATTCGCCATCAACGCCGCAGTGTTGACAGCGGCCATGCTCGCGCTGGTCGTCTCCCCGCTCACGGTGAGCTTCCCGGTCGCGTTGACCGAGCTGGTGGTGCTCACGGCGGGGCTGGCCGCGCTACTGGTCGTGAACCTGGCGTTGCTGCGGCGCGTCTTCGCGCCGCTCGGTCGGCTCTCCCGATTCATGCGCGAGGTCGATCCGCTGCGGCCCGGGAGCCGGGTCCCGCTCGCGGACGGCGACCCAGAGATCGCCAAGCTGACGGGCGCCTTCAACGAGATGGTGGAGCGGCTCGAGAGCGAGCGCCGCGACAGCGCGCTGCGGGCACTCGCCGCGCAGGAGAGCGAGCGGCGCCGGATCGCGCTCGAGCTGCACGACGAGGTCGGGCAGGCCCTGACCGCGGCGATGCTGCGGCTTGACCGGTCGATGTGGACGCGGCAAGGAGGGACTGCGGACGGCGCTCGAGGAGGTGCGGGACATCGCCCGCCGGCTGCGCCCGAGGCGCTCGACGATCTCGGTCTGCGGAACGCCCTGCGCGCGCTGGTGCGCCTCGGTGGCCCGCGACGCGCGCATCGACATGACGCCCGAGATCGAAGCCGACCTGCCGCCGCTGTCGCCGGAGCAGGAACTGGTCGTCTACCGCGTCGCACAGGAGGCGCTCACGAACGCCGTCCGCCACGCCGACGCCGGCGCGCTGCGCTTCTCGTTCGCGCGGCGGGGGCGCGGTGCTGCTCGAGGTCGAGGACGACGGCCGCGGGTTCGACCACGCGCTCGTGCGGACACGTCGGGCATCCGGGGGATGCGCGAGCGGGCGCTGTTGGTGCGCGCCCGGCTCGAGGTCGACTCGTCGCCCGGGCGGGGCACTGCGGTACGCTGAGGACGCCGGTATGAGCGTGCCGCTGAAGACCCGCATCCTGCTGGCCGACGACCACCCATGGTGCGCCACGGCCTGCGCATGGTGCTGAACGCGGCAGCCCGACCTCGAGGTGGGCGCCGAGGCCGGCGACGGCGCCGAGGCGGTCGAGATTGCGCTGCGCGAGGACGTTTCATCTCGCCGTGCTCGACGTGGCCATGCCGCGCATGACCGGCCTGCAGGCGGCGGCCGAGCTGTCCCGGCGCCGTCCGGAGCTGAAGCTGCTGATGCTGTCGATGCACGAGAGCGAGCAGTACCTGTTCGAGGCGCTCAAGGCCGGCGCCAGCGGCTATGTGCTGAAGACCGCCGCCGATCGCGACCTGGTCGAGGCGGGCGGGCCGCGATGCGCGGCGAGCCTTTCCTATATCCGGCCGCGGTCACGGCGCTGATCCGCGACTACCTAGGCCCGAGAAGAAACCCCCGCCGACCCGCTGTCGCCGCGCGAGCTGCAGGTGCTGAAGCTGATCGCCGAGGCTATACGAGCGACCAGATCGCCGCAGGAGCTGTCGCTCAGCCGCCGCACCGTGGACCGCCACCGCGAGAACATCCTGGCCAAGCTCGGCATGCGCGACCGCGTCGAGCTGACCCGCTACGCGATCAGCCGCGGCCTGATCGACCCCTGACGCCGGGGCCGGGCACCCCGGCGTGTTTGGGGACGAGCCCCCATTGGCGCTAGCCCGGTGTCGCCGAGCATCGAGCCGGTGGCCCGCCTGATGCTGTTCGTCCGCCGCCCCTACGTTCTCTCCCAGAAGGAGGCGTCGCGCTGGATGCGCGAGCAGGCCACGCCGCTCGCCAGCAGCGAACGGCGTCGAGCGCGTCGAGCCTGATCCGCCTCCAGACCCCCGCGCTGGGCGGCGGCGCCGATTGCGAGTGGCTGATCGAGATGCACTGCCGCTGCGGCGAGGACGCCGCCCGCGCCGCGCGCGACGCCGCCTGCCGCGACCTCGTAGCCGACCTGCGGCTGCTCGGCATGCACCCAAGCTTGGTGGTCGCCGACGGCAGCGAGCCGGTCTAGCGCTGATGGCGTTCGCCGTCGGCATCTTCGCGCTCGCGCTGGCGGCGATCGCCAGCGAGCGCGTCGACCGCACCAAGGTCGCGCTGGTCGGCGCCGGCCTGATGCTGGTCACCCAGACGATCGACCAGGAGCAGGCGATCGAGGCGATCGACTTCAACACGATCGGACTGCTGGCGGGGATGATGCTGATGGTCCGGCTGACCGAGACGACCGGCGTCTACACCTGGCTCGCGATCCGCGCCGGCCAGCTCTCGCGCGGCCGGCCGCTGGCCGTCGTGGTCGCGCTGGCGGTGACGACGGCGGTGCTGTCGGCGTTCCTCGACAACCTCACGACCGTCCTGCTGATGGTGCCGATCACGTTCCTGCTCGCCGACGCGCTCGACATCGACCCGATCCCGCTGGTGATCATCGAGATCATCGCGTCGAACATCGGCGGCACCGCCACGCTGATCGGCGATCCGCCGAACATCATCATCGCCGGCGCCACCGGCCTGTCGTTCGGCGCGTTCATCGCCAACCTCGCGCCGATCGCCGCGCGTCGACGTTCGTGGTCGTGACCGGCGGTGCTGTACTCGCGTACCGGCCCCGGCTGCAGATCGCGCCCGAGGCGCGCGAGCGCGTGATGGAGCTCGACGCGCGCCGCGTCGATCGAGGACCGCGACGAGCTGCTCCGCACCGTGCCGATCCTGGTCGCTGACGATCGTCGTCTTCTTCTTCCACAAGGCGCTCGCACCTCGAGCCGGCTACGGTCGCGCTGGCCGGCGCGACCGTCGATGCTGCTCGTCACGCCGCCAGTCGCTGGAGGGGGCGCTGGCCGGGATCGAGTGGCCGACGCTGTTCTTCTTCATCGGCCTGTTCGTGATGGTCGGCGCGCTCGAGGAGACCGGCGCGATCGGCGAGGTGGCCGACGGGCATCGCGACCTCACCGGCGGCGACCGGACCGCCGAGATCCTCGGGATCACGTGGGTGTCGGCGCTCGGCTCCGGGGTCGTGGACAACATCCCGTTCACCGCGGCGATGATCCCGGTGGTCGAGCAGCTCCAGGCGGCAACGGCGGCGACGACGCCTACTGGTGGGCGCTAGCGCTGGGCGCCTGCTTCGGCGGCAACGCCACCCTGATCGCCGCCGCCGCCAACGTCGCCGCCGCCGGCATGGCCGGCCGCGCCGGGCGGCCGATCGGCTTCGTCACGTTCCTCGGGCGGGCTGCCCGCCACCGCCGTCTCGCTGGTGCTCGCCACCGCCTACATCGGGTCCGGTACCTGTGAGCCCGAACAGCATCAGCAGTCCGCTCGTCCGCGCAGGCGCCGCTGCTGCGCGAGGAT
Source organism: uncultured Thermoleophilaceae bacterium (assembly GCA_963808545.1). Lineage (GTDB taxonomy): Bacteria > Actinomycetota > Thermoleophilia > Solirubrobacterales > Thermoleophilaceae > JACVRW01. The sequence goes on from CAWEGB010000015.1 coordinate 8,926, forward strand.
GACACCGTCGAGGAGGCCGTCCGGGCGATCCTCGACAGCGGCCTGCCGGCCCTGCCCGTGGTGGACGACCAGGACGGCTGGCCGGCATCTTCGGCGAGCGCGAGTTCATGGCCGCCCTGTTCCCCGGCTATGTCGGCGAGCTCGCTTCGCGGGCTTCGTCCCCGCGGCCTCGACGAGGCGCTCGAGAAGCGCGCCGCCTGCCGCAACGAGCCCGTCGCCAAGCACATGAACACCGACCACGTCGACGTCGCCGAGGACGCCTCCGACATCGCAGGTGGCGGAGACCTTCCTCCACCACCGGGTCCTGGATCGTTCCGGTCGCGACGACGGACGGCCTCAAGGGCGTGATCACCCGGGGCGACTTCTTCACTCACCTTGCCAAGCGCTTCCTAGAGGCGCGGTGATCCGCGCGACCCGACGCGGCCACCCTCTCTCCTGGCGGCGGGAGCTGACAGCAGCGCGTCTGCCGGGAGGGTCGGTGCGACCTCAGAGCGGGCTGCGGTCGTGTCCAGTCGGAACGATCAGACGCCACAGCATCGCCTCGACGCGACGGGTCGGATCCGGAGCCATCGGAAATAGGGTGCGGGCCGCAGTGAGCGACTCGCAGCATGGGAACCGATGAACGACCCACCCGAAGTCCGGCAGCCGCGCGAGTTCCCGTCCCCGTGGGCGCGGTCGGATCGCCCGGTCGCGCGGCGGATCGTGCAGCCGCTCGAGGAGTTCGTCAGCCCAGGAGTCGGGCAGCGGCGCCATCCTCATGGTCGCGGCGATCGCCGCGCTCGTCTGGGCGAATGCCGCGCCGGCATCCTACGAGGACTTCTGGCACACCGAGGCCGTCGCCGGCGTGGGCACCCTCGAGCTGCACCTCGACCTGCTCGAGGTCGTGAACGACGGTCTCATGGCGATCTTCTTCTACGTCGTCGCCCTGGAGGTCAAGCGCGAGTTCATCTTCGGCGCGTTGCGCGACCGCAGCTACGCAGCGCTGCCGATCGCCGCGGCCTTCGGGACCATGGTGGGCGCCGCGCTCACCTACCTGGCGGTCAACCTCATCGGCGGACGGCAACATGGACGGGTGGGCGATCCCAATCGCCACCGATATCGCCTTCGCCCTCGCCGCGCTCGGGCTTGTCGGACGGCGCGCTCCCGCGGAGCTGCGGACGTTCCTGCTCACGCTCGCAGTCGTCGACGACCTTGCCACCATCGTCGTGATCGCCGTCTTCTACTCGCAGGGCATCGCACTCGCCTGGCTGGTCGGCGGCCTGCTCGCGCTCGCCGCGGTCGCGGTCATGCAGCGCATCGGCGTCCGCGCACTCGCACCATACGTCGTCGCGGCCGGGGCGACATGGGTCGCCGTGCATGAGTCCGGCGTCCACGCCACGATCGCTGGCGTCGCCCTCGGGTTCCTCACGCCGGCGCGACCGTTCTACCCGCCTCGGGACACGAGCGAGGCCATCGCCGACCAGCTCGGCACTCTCGTCGCCGAGACCGATGAGGAGGTCAGCGAGGCGACGATGTCCGAGGTGTCGCGACTATCCCGCGAGGCCGTCGCGCCACTCGTGCGGATGGAGCACACGCTGCACCCCTGGTCCGCCTTCGTCGTGCTTCCGATCTTTGCCCTCGCCAACGCCGGCGTCGAGGTGACCCTCGACGGCTTGAGCGACGCGCTCACCGGGCCAGTGGGCCTGGGCATCCTGCTGGGGCTGGTGGTCGGCGCGCCGATCGGCGGCATCCTCCTGCCCATGGGCGTCGCGCGCGTCACCGGCGCGACGCTGCCCAGAAGCCTCGACTGGGCAGCGATCGCCGCCATGGCGCCGCTGAAGGGCATCGGCTTCACCGTCGCAATCTTCATCTCCATCCTCGCCTTCGACGACGACGCGCTACAGGCCCAGGCCACCCTCGCAATCCTCGTCGCCTCGCTGCTCGCGGGCTTCATCGGGATCGGATCGCTACTGCTCCGCCACCACCTTGTCCGCTCCGCGGCGCCTGACTCCCGCGCCTGAGGAGAAACCAGCACGCGTCGCGAGCGCCTGCGCTCCGCCTGGACGAAACCTGGGCGTGCTCGAAGATCGTGTCCGCCCGGCCCCCTTCGCGCATAAGCGGCTGTGTCGGCTCGCGCCGATCCTGGCTCCTGGTCCGGACGAGTTCCGGCAGCCGCGCTCAGGTCTTCCCAGACCACTGGATTGCGCAGGCAAGCGGAAGAGTCGGTCGCCGGTGTCGCTCGCGAGGAATCGCGGGAGGCTCCTCGCCCCGCCGGGTCTTCCGGTCTCGATAGCCGTCGGAGGTTTCGCCACGCGAACGCCGCCACGTGCCAGAACTCCCGTGAACTCTCGCAAATTGCGGAAGAATTTCGGTACGCTGGCCCGGCGTGATGCACCCCAAACTTCCTGCAAACCGCCACATTTAGACGCTGAGCGCCTTGGATCGCACCCAGGAGGTCGCCGGTTCGAGTCCGGCTAGCTCCACTGCCTCTTGGATCGGCCAAGGACACCACGCCTGCTCGCCCTGATGGTGGCCCTGTCGCTCGCGCTCACGGCGGTGGCCTGCGGAGACGACGGGGGGAGCTCGACAGAGCTCACGCTGAACGGCCAGAGCACCGCCCTTGCGCTGAACGAGGACGTTGCCGCGGTTCTCCAGAAGCAGAAGGTGAAGGTCACGCCCATCGAACCGGCGGCGCCCACCGACACCGGGGCGATCCAGTTCCCGATCACCGGTGGAACCGTGGACTCGGACACGCTGGCCGGCACGATCGCCCACCGCGGCGGGCTGCTGTTCACGGTTGGCAAAGAGACCCTCGAGATCACCAACTTCGTGGCCGACACCGAGTCCGGCGTCCTCAGCGCGACCGCCGGTGCCGCCGAACTGCCGATTCTGGCGCTCGATCTCGAGCAGGTGAAGAAATCGACGAGAGATGGAGCCATCGTGGCCTCGGGGATCACCACCACCCTCACCGACTACGCAGCCGCCGCGATGAACAGCATCCTCGGAGTCACGTTCTTCGAGGAGGGCCTGCCGCTGGGCGAGCTGACCGTCACCGCCACCGCCGCACCCGCCTCGTAGGCCGCCTGGGTCCCGCCGGGCCGATCACCCAGCGGCTCGCGCCTCCGCCCGGCGAAGGCGGGCAGCGGCACCGTCGGAGGCTCGCTCGAGCTCCCTCAGCTTGCCCTGGCTGACCGCGCGTCCGCCGTAGAGCCTCGCTCGATAGAGGGCGAGCCGCTCGCCGCGATAGCGCGCTTCGTCACGCAGCCGCACCAGCTCGTCGTGAGCGGAAAGGCTCACGGCTTCTCCGTCGGCATGGGCAGCACCACTGCCTGGGCCATCGCCTCGGAGCTGAAGTCGCCCGCGTCGTCGAGCCAGAGTTCGGCTTCGAGCCGCGGATGATCCTCCATCACCCGGAACCCGACGATCTCAGCGAGCTCGCCCACCGGTTCGAGCCGGCGGCCGCAGCCCGGACATAGATTGCCGACCAGGTTCTCCGGGGCCGGAGTGCTGTGCAACCGCAGCTTGCATGCCACGCATTTGAAGTGGGGCAACAGGGCCGCCTTCGGTTGGTGTCGGAGGGGTCACCTAGGACACTTGAATCTAGAAAAGCTAGTCTACTCTTGTGGGCCGGGACGACACGCCCAGCTGGTCGTTTCTCACCAACCACGCCCAGGTGCTGATCTGCATCGCGCACGACCCGGGAGTCCGCCTGCGCGAGATCGGCGACGACGGTCGGGATCACCGAGCGCGCCGCGCACCGCATCGTCGTGGAGCTGGCCGCGGCCGGCTACATCTGGCGAAGGCGCACTGGCCGCCGCAACCACTACACGATCCAATCCCACCTGCCGCTTCCCGACCCGCTCGCACGCGAGCAGAAGATCGGAGACCTCCTCGACATCCTCGCCGGGGAGCAGCGCTCCGAGACCGAGCGGTGACGGTCCCGGGGCGGCTCGCAGGACAGGTTTCCGCGCTCCGTGACTTCGGTCGCCGCCGAAGCACCCTGATCACGGTCGTGGGCTCGCTGGCCACCGCGGGGCTCCTCGCCTTCCTGCTCGCCGGGCGCCGCGACGAATTCGCGGCCGCGCTCTCCGGCGCCGCGGCCTGGGTGCTCGCCCTCACGGTGCTGCTGCAGATCGTCGCGCTGGTGTCGCGCAGCGAGGCCTGGCATCTGACCATCGAAGAGGCCGGTGGCACGGTCGATCGCCGCGTTCTCTACCGAGCATCGAGCATGGGTGTCCTCGGCGGCCTGATCAACGCTCAGGCCGCGGTCGCCGCTCGCATCGCTGCGCTGCGCCGCTCCTCCCCGGATGCCAGTCCGCGGGTACCGACCCTGATCGCCGCGGAGCTTCCGATCGTGGTCGTCGAGGCGGCGCTGGCCGCGCTGACGTCGTTCACCTTGGTGGGGCCGCTGGGGCTGCCCTGGTGGCTGCCGCTCATCTGTCTCGCGGTGATCGGAGCGACCTGCGTCGGCCTGCGGCGGCTCGCCCTGCGGAAGGGGCGCGAGCTATGGAAGGGCCTCGCCATAATCCGCAGCCTGGCCCGCGGGAGCCGCCTGATCGCCTTCGTGCTGGTGGCTGTGTTCGCGCAGATCCTCCGCAACTGGCTGCTGCTGCACGCGGTGGGCGTCGACGCCTCGCTCTTCGACGCCGTCGCCGTGTTGATCGCTGTGGTGACGCTCGCTGCGCTGCCGGTCGGGCCCAGCGTCGGCGCCGCGGCGGCGGTGCTCATCCTCGGCAGCGACGGGGTGGCGGCGGCAGCGGCCGCCGGTGTGCTGATGACGGTGACCGGAACGGTCGGCGGGCTCTGCTTCGCCGCGTGGGCCGGCGCTGACAAGCTCTGGTCGGTCAGCCGCGGGGTGCCGGCACGGCCAGCACGAGGGCCGGCGCCGCGGCCCGGCGCTGCTGGATGACCACGGCGATGGCTCCGTTGACCAGGCAGAAGTAGGCCGGATAGAGCAGCAGCGAGGGGTCGAGGGCCCCCACCGCGCCGACCGCCACCAGCGGCTCGCCGGCGAGTGATCCAGCCCACCACACCGGCCGCCGCGATGGCGATCATGACCATGTCGCCGGCGGCAACGCAGCCCTCGCCGTGCCGGATGGCCATCACGAAGATGAGCGCGGTGAGCAGAGCCTGGGTGCCCGCCATGAGCAGGCTCCACGAGGCGCCGTCCGAGTACTGAGACCAGAAGACCACGGTGGCCAACGTGCCCCAGATCAGCCAGGTCCCGCGGTGAGGACGTGTCGACCCCCGGGCGATGTCGCGCACGTAGGGAATCGTGTCCGCCACTCCCACCAGCGCGGCCAGCACGCCGAGGGCGGGAGCCAGCTCGTTCATCGCTCCAGCAGCGTGAGACTTGCCGTGCCGCCGAAGTGCGCGACGGTCGCATGCCGTGCAGGCGATCGGCCGGCCGTCGAATGCGGCGCCAGGGAACACGTCGACGGAGCAGGGCGTTCCGGCAGACGCGACAGCTACCTGCAGTGCATGCCTCCGGGCTTGCGGGTGCGGGATCCCTTTGTACGGCCTGCCACTAGCCCCGTGTGCGACCTACGTCACACCGGGCGCACGTTCTGGTTGAAGCGGAACAGGTTGCCCGGGTCCCAGCGCCGCTTGAGCTCCTGCAGCCGGGCATAGGACTCCGCCCCGCCGAAGGCCGCCACGACGCGCTGCTCGCCCTCGTCGCCGATGAAGTTGACGTACACCCGGCCCGTGGTGAACGGCTTCATCGCCGCGCTCAGCTCCCGCGTCCAGGCCACGTTCGCCTCGTCGTCGCCCGGGTTCGCCCAGAGCGAGGTGATGTGCAGGTTGAACGGCGCCCGGCGATCGTGGCCGCACGCCATCGTCCCGTCCGGGACCCGAGCGACCGCCCCGCCGCCCGGGAGGACGAGTATCTGGGTGTGCGGCGAGGGCTTGGTCAGCTGGAAGCGGCAGAGGATCTGGATCGCCTCGTCGGGGAGCCCGGTGAGGAAGTCGCCGGTCCAGTGGTTGCGCTGTCCGGCCGGGTAGTCGGCGTCGATCAACTGCTGCACCTCGAGATACGGCATCGGCTGGACCATGTCGACGGCGGGCGGGCCGAACTCGCGCAACGGCCGCAGGGCATCCTCGGCCTCGTCCACCGGCCCGGCGTACATCGCGATGATGCCGACCACCGGACGGCCGCGCACCGGCTCGGGTACGAAGTCGGCCGCCGGCGCCGTGGTCAGCGTCACGCCCGCTCCGACCTCGTCGGAGGCGTCCGCCATCACGTCGCGGAAGTTCGCCAGGACCTCCGGGGCCATGGCAGCCGGGTAGATCAGCATCCCGCCGAGGACGGTTGGCCCGACGCGGTGGAGCCGGAGCTCGAAGCTCGTGACGACGCCGAAGTTGCCTCCGCCGCCGCGGGTGCCCCAGAACAGGTCGGCGTTCTCGTCGGCTGACGCGGTGCGAATCTCTCCATCGGCCGTCACGACCTCGACGGAGATCAGGTTGTCGACCGTGTAGCCACAGCTGCGCTCGAGCCAGCCGGAGCCGCCGCCCACCGCCAGTCCGCCGAGACCCGTGGTGGACATCCGGCCGCCGGTCACCGCCAGACCATGCTCTTGGGTGGCGGCGTCGAGCTCTCCCCAGGTGGCCCCGCCGGCGGCGCGACAAGTGCGCGTGGCGGGGTCGACCGAGATCGCCTTCATGGGCCGCAGGTCGATCGTCAGCCCGTCGTCGCACACCGCGTTGCCGGTCACGTTGTGACCGCCGCCGTATACGGACACGGGCAGCCCGTGCTCGCGGGCGAGGCCGATCGCCGTGGCCACGTCCTCGGGCCCCGTGCAGCGAGCGATCAGCGCCGGACGGCGGTCGACGGTTCCGTTGAACACCTTGCGCAGCTCGTCGTAACGGGCGTGGTCGGGGCCGATCATCGTGGGCGCCGTCTGCTCAATGGTCATGGGCCGAAGCTACGGCGACGGGCTGGGCCCCGCATCGCCCGGAATCACCAACTTCAGACCGGCCCGACGTGGTCATTTCTGACCACGCCCGTGGATCAGACCAGGCCGTGCTCGAACGCGAACGAGGCCGCAGCGGTGCGCGAAGGCACGCCGAGCTTGGCGAAGATGTTCTGCAGGTGGCGAGCCACCGTGTGCTCGCTGATCACGAGCTCGGCCGCGATCTGACGATTGCTGCGCCCGGCCGCCACGTGCCGCAGCACCTCGAGCTCGCGGGCGGTCAGACCGTGCTCAGCGGCGAGATCGGGGGCGGTCGCGATCGTCTCGATGCGCTGGAGGTCGGGTGCCGCCTCGAGCCGCGTGAACGCCGCGGCCGCGGCCTGAAGCTCGGCCTCCGCTGAGGTCTCGTCTCCCAGCTGTTGGCAGGCCATTGCCACGAGCACCGTGGTCCGAGCCTCCTCGTAAGGAGCGTCCAGCTCACGCCAGGCCTGCCCCGCGCGACGCAGCGAGGCCAGCGCGTCGCGTACGTCGCCGCCGGCGAGCTCCACCGCTCCCCGAGCGTGCGCGGCGGTGGCGGCCACCATCTGACCCTCCCAGCCCGCCGCGATCCGGTCGAGCTCGTCGCACGCCCGGCGCGCGCCCGCCACGTCCCCCTGGTCCAACAGGATCTCGACCCCGGCCGCCAGCAGTCCGGTGCGGCTGGAGGGCTCAGGCGTCTCGTCGAGCAGGCGGCTGACGGCGGCGGCCGCGGCGTCGCCCTGCCCCTGGGCCAGCCACAGGAGAGCCAGCCCCGGCTGGGGCTCGAGACCCGATCGGCGAGCTTCGCCGTACGCGCGCTCCGCGGACGAGAGCTCTCCTCTAAGACGGTGGAGCTCGCCCCGGCGGTAGTGCGCCTGCGCGACACCGCCGCTGTTGGAGGCCGCCGCGCAGCGCTCTCCGGCCCGGCGCGCCTCCTCCAGAGCGAGAGGCCAGGCCCCATGGAGCTGCATGAGCTCCGCGCGATGAACGAGGCAGGTGCCGCTGAAGCTCACCATGTCCGGCTGCTGCTCGCACCAGCTCGTGAGAGCATCGGTCCACTCCTGGGCGCGACGCGGATCGTGAGCCGCCTGGCAGCTCGTGATCACGCCGCAGTAGACGAGGCCGTTGACGATCGGCGACAGCTCGCCCGCCGTGACGGCGACCATGGCCTCGTCCAGGAGACGCAGGCCGTCGGCCACCCGGCCCTCCTTGATCAGCAGCATTCCCTGGTCCTGGGCGGCGAGGGCGATCAGATCGGCGTCACCGAACCGCTCCCCGGCGGCCAGCGCGTCGTCCGCCGCGGCGATCGCGCCGGCGCGATCACCGGCGCCCTCGCGTTCGAACATCAGCGACAGCTTCAGGTAGCCACGCTCCACGCGGTCCCGGCCGTCGCGCTCCACCAGTCGGCGTGCCCGGCCCAGCCAGCCCGTGGACCTGGCCGGCTCCCCGCGTACGAGCAGGTTGATGTGGATCCACCAGGCGCAACGGGCCGCGCGCAGAGGCTCGTCCAGATCCAGATGCAACCGATGGGCGCGCTCGAGGCAGGCCACGTGCTCCGCGTCGCGCCCGAGCATGTAGGCCGCCGTGGCCAGCAGCCCGAGGTCGTCGGCGCCGAGCGGCGTGGCCCGGTCAGCGCCGGCGAGCAGCCGGTGAGCCTCGGTCCATTCCCGGCGCCCGTACGACCGGCGGCCGAGCTCCAGCGTGTCGGACTTGGCCGGTTGCGCCACAACGCTAGTTTGCCGCTCATGACCAACCACGTCACCTCCCGGGCCGTCCTGATCACCGGCTGCTCGACCGGCATCGGCCGCGCCACCGCCCAGCGCCTGGCAGTCGCCGGCCACACCGTCTACGCCACCGCACGCAGGGCCGATGCGATCTCGGATCTTGAGGGAGCGGGCTGCCGCACGCTCGCGCTCGACGTGACCGACGAGGCCTCGATGCAGGCGGCGGTTGAGCAGGTGGTGGCCGAGCAGGGGGCCGTCGGGGTGCTCGTGAACAACGCCGGCTATTCCCAGTCGGGAGCCATCGAGACGATCGAGATGGACGACGTGCGGCGCCAGTTCGAGACCAACGTGTTCGGGCTGATGCGAATGTGCCAGCTGGTGTTGCCGGGCATGCGCGATCAGGGCTACGGGCGAATCGTGAACATCAGCTCGATGGGCGCGAACTTCACCTTCCCAGGCGGAGGCATCTATCACGCCACCAAATACGCGGTGGAGGCGATCAGCGACGCGCTGCGCTTCGAGGTCAAGGGCTTCGGCGTGGACGTGGTCGTCATCCAGCCCGGACTGATCCGGACGGAGTTCGGGGGCACCGCAGCGGCCGAGGTCCAGACCGGCGACGGCCCCTACGCCGAGTTCAACGCCTCGGTGGCCAAGAGCACCAAGGAGGTGTACGAGAAGGGGCCGGTGTCCCGGCTCGGCGGCGGGCCGGGGACCGTGGCCAAGGCGATCGAACGCGCGATCACCGCTGGCAAACCGAAGATCCGCTACCGCGTGACCCCCTCCGCGCATCTGCTGATCCGCCAGCGCAGCCTGATGACAGACGGGATGTGGGACCGCTTCGTGGCGTCCCAGTTTCCCCGGCCCGGCAAGAGCTGAGCCATGTCCCCGGCGACGACCGGCAGTGCCGTTCGCTGGCCCGCCGGGCACCAGCCGGATGGCGCGCGCCTGCATCAGGCCAACCGCAGCAGCTCCTCTGCGGGCTGCGAGGCGATATTCGCCCGGCTGGTCCGGCCCGACCGCTGGCGCGACTTCTATCCCAACGCGTTACGCGTCCGCCACCGGGCCGGGCCCTGGCCCGAGCTGGCGCTCGGCAGCAGCTTCAGTTGGATCACCTTCGGCGCCCCGGTGACCACCGAGGTGACCGAATTCGAGCCTCCGCACCGGCTCGCCTGGACCGGCCGCGGCCTGGGCGCGGTCGGCCACCACGCCTGGCTCCTGAGCCCTACGGCCGGCGGTTGCGAGATCCTCACCGAGGAGACCCAGCGCGGCGCGGCCATCGCGCTGCTCGGTCCGGTCCTGCGGCCGGCCGTGCGCCACTTCCATCAGCGCTGGGTCGACGGGGTCGCGCGGATCGCGGAGACGTAGCCGGTGGCTCTGATCTCACGCCAGGTCGTCCCCCTGCTGACCGTCGTGGCCGCCGGCCTCTGCGCGGCGCCGGTCTCGGCGGTCCCGTGGGACCGCGGCGGCGCGATCCCGCCGTCGCAGACACCCTCGCCGCGGCACCCCGATCCCCACTGCCTGGAAAGCTACGCCGACGATCCGCCGGCCGGCGGGCCGCGCGTTCGTTTCGGCGTCGGGCCGCGGCTGGCCGGCGAGGGCGGCACGCAGCAGACCGTCCCCACCGTCCGTGAGGACCCCGCCGAGCGCGACGCCGCCGTGCGACGGCTCGCGGGCCATCGCTTCTTTGCCGTGCGCCTGAACCGCCTCTTCATGGAGGACGGCCTGACCGGCATCAGGCGCTTCGAGCGCCTGGCGCGCCGCTTCGCGCGCCAGGGCCTCGAGGTGGAGCTGCAGGTGCGCTACCACCCGGCGCCCACCGACGACGGGAACATCGCGAAGTGGCTGCGCTTCGTGCGGCGTGTGGTGCGTGAGTTCGGTCCGATCCGGCGCGTGACCGGCCTGCAGATCACGAACGAGGTCAACGTCGGCTTCTCGCCGAACACCTCCGACGGGGCCTACCGGTCCGCGGTGGAGGCCCTCGTCGAGGGCGTGGTGGCGGCCAAGCGCGAGTCCCGGCGGCTGGGCCACGACCATCAGGCGATCGGCTTCAACTACGCCTGGCGCTTCGACTTCGCCGACCCCGCGAACGACTCGCGCTTCTGGGAAGCCGTGGGCCGGCGGGGCGGGCGCCGGCTGCGCCGTCACACCGACTGGGTCGGGGTGGACCTCTACCCGGGCACCTTCACGCCCGGGCTCCTCTTCCCCGCGCGCATCCACGACTTCGGCGACGCCTTCCTCGAGGGCATCGCGCAGACCCGCGAGTGCTTCATGCCCAGGGCGGGATTCAGCGGCCGCACGCCGCTGCGCATCGAGGAGACCGGCTACGGCACCGGCCCGGGCCGCTCGGAGGCCGACCAGGCCGAGGCCACGCGCGAGTTCGCCCGCGCCGCCCACCGCTACCGCGGCAGCTACGGCATCACGGACTTCCGCTTCTTCGGCCTGCGCGACAACAACAGCTCCGGGCCCAGCTTCCAGCAGCACTTCGGACTGCTGCGCGACGACTACTCGCGCAAGCCTGCCTTCGAGGTCTACCGGAGGGCCGTGGCCCGCTACGGCGCGCCGAGATGAGCATCGACGAAGGGCTGGTGAAGGCCCTGCACGTCGAGGCGCTGCGCAGGAACGCGGTCCACGACGAGCACGAGCCCCATGTGATCTTCCAGACCTCGACCATCGACGCGCTCCTCGACGGCGCCTACGACGGCGACATCAGCTTCGGCGAGCTTCACGGGCACGGCGACCTCGGTCTCGGCACGCTGGACGCGTGCGACGGCGAGATGGTGGCCCTCGACGGCGAGTTCTTCCAGGCCGCGGTGGACGGGACGGTGCGCCGGGTGGCGGACGAGGAGCGGACGCCCTTCGCCCTGGTGATCTTCTTCGACCCCGATGTCCGGTTCTCGGTGACGAGCCCGCTCGACCACGACGAGCTGCTCGGCCTGCTCGACTCTCGCCTGCCGGCCGGCGGCGCCTGCCATGCCGTGCGCGTGGACGGCCGCTTCGATCGCGTGAAGGTGCGTTCGGTGCCCCGCCAGCACAAGCCCTACCCGCCGCTGGCGGAGGTGGCCGCCCAGCAGCGGGTGTTCGTGCTCGAGGACGTGAGCGGCACGATCGTCGGCTTCCGCTTTCCCGACTACGCCGCCGGCCTCAACGTCTCCGGGTACCACCTGCACTTCATCACCGGCGACCGCTCGGCCGGGGGCCACGTGCTCGACTGCCGCGTGCGCGACGGAGACATCGCCCTCGACCACTCCTCGGACCTGCACCTCGAGCTGCCGCCCGGTGTCGAGCTCGAGACACCGGGCGCAGCCTCCTCGAGGCGAGATCTCCTCGAGGAGATCGAGGGTGACCCCGCTAGTGGCGGAGCTTGACCCGCACGACCTCCCCGACGCCCGCGGCGGCTCCGTAGTTCGAGATGTATGCGTGACCCCGCCGGTCGATGGCCAGACCGGTCGGGAACACCAGGCCCTCACCCACCACCGTCGTGATCGAGCCGTCGCGGTTCACTCGCTTGAGCGCGCCGACCGGAACGTCCGCCATCAGGCTGTTGCTGGCGATCTCGAGCACGTACAGACGCCCGTCGGGACCGAACGCGATGTCGCTGATGTTGGTGAAGCCCCCGGCCACGACCTCGGGCTCCGACCCGCGCCGGTCCACGCGGTAGACGTTCGCGCCGCCCACCGGGAACGGGAAGCCCGTGAGCTGACCCACGTAGTAGTCACGGTCTGGCCCCACCACCACCGAGGTGGGCACGGCGTCCATGGGGAAGGTCGGCGGAGCCGGCGGCCCGGGCGGAGGCACGAGGCGGTCCGGGAAGACGGCCAGCGTGGAGATCCGCCCACGCGGTCCCACGCGCACGAGGCTGTTGCCGCCCGCGTCGGCCACGACCGAGCTGAAGAACTTCGCCACCACCGAGTTGGGGTTGCTGTCCGCGCCATCGGCGTCCGGATCGGCCGAGCTCTCGTACGCGGCGAGGTCCGCTATCGGACGAGCACCGCCGTAGGGCGAGACCTTGAACAGCTGTCCGAACAGCGGCCCGAGCGGACCGAGAGCCGCCCGCTGCTCGGCCGGGCCGCCGAGGCCGACGACCATCCGGACGTTGCCGAGCGGGCCGATCGAGATGTCCTGAGGGCCGGTGGCCGCTTCGCCGTTGGCCGGCGCCAGCGAGGGCAGCCCGCTCAGCACGCGGCGCTGGTCGCCGTGCCGGATGCGGGTGACCGCTCCCGTGGCGCCCACGCATTCCTCGCCGCTCTCCGGTCCCTCCGGTCCCTGGCGACAGGGCCCCGTGCCGCCGCGGCCCGCCTCGGTCACGTAGACGGCGCCGTGGCGTCCGATGTCCAGCCCGCGCGGGTTGTCGAGGCCCTCGGCCACCACCTTCAGCTCCGGTGGGCCGCCCGCCACCGCGGGCACGGCTGAGGCGAGCAGAGCAGCGCACGCGACGAGCACGGCGAGCACGTTCCGGCGGAGCGACATGGAGGGCCTTTCGCTACGGGGGCAGTCCGGTGCGCGCGATGATTGCAGAGCTTCCCCGCGAAAGCCAGTGCGATTTCTGGACGATGCTCCTAGCGCGTGAGGCCCACGCGGCGCCGCACGCTGCGGGCGTTCCCAGCAGCGTCTTCACCCCGCGCTTCAAGCGTCACGCGGGCGGATCCGAGGCGGCGCAGGGTCACCCGCGCGCGGCGGCCGAAGCGGAGCGTCACCCGGCGAGAGCGCGTGGGTGCAATGCGGACGCTGCGAAGCGAGACCGCGCGGCCGCTGCGAGAGCGCCCGGCGCGGCGTGCCTCCCGCGAGCCGAGCAGGACCCGAAGCCGCACCGAGCACGACTCGCTGCAGACCACGCGCAGCGTCAGGCCGCGACGCAGCACCCGCGCGAGCGACAGGCGGCGCTTCGCCTTGAGGCTGATGGTCGGAGCGGAGCGGTCGAGCGCCGGCGCGGGCGCCTGAACCGGGGGCGCGGGCGCCCGTGGCGGGGCCGCCGGCTGTGGCGCCGGCGTTGGTGCCGGGGGCGGCGTGGTGGGAGCGCCGGCGCCGAGGCTGCCCGGCGCGGCCACCTCGACCGATCGCCTCACGTCGAGTCGTCCGCCGGAAGCGACCCGCCCGGCGAGGGAGCTCAGCGGATCGACGCCGCCGAGCAGCCCTGCTCGCAGCTCGGCGACGGTCAGTGCCGGCCGGGCGGCCAGCAACAGCGCCGCGGTTCCTGCGACATGCGGAGTGGCCATCGAGGTTCCGTCGGAATAGGCGTAGCGGCTGTCGAGCCAGGTGCTCAGGATGTCCTCCCCGGGTGCCGCCAGGTCAACCGAGCCGGCGCCGTAGTTGGAGAAGTCCGACAGCTGGTCGAGCCGGTTGGTCGCGGCCACGCAGACCACGTTGGCCAGCGGATAGGAGCACGGGTACTGCGGTGTGCGGTCGTTGTCGTCGCCCACCCCGTCGGCGCCGCCGTTGCCGGCGGCCACCACGAACAGCACCCCGGATGCCGCCGCGATGGCGTCCTCCTCGGCACGAGAGAACGACGAGGCGCCGAGGCTGGCGTTGACGATGCGGATCCCCTTGGCGGCGGCGTAGTTGTAGGCCCTCACGACATCGGCCACGGTGCCGGTCCCGTTCTGGGCGAGCACGCGCAGAGCCAGCAGCCGCGTGCCCCAGCTCGTGCCGGCCACGCCGCGCGCGTTGTTGCTTCGCGCGCCCACGGTGCCCGCCACGTGCGTGCCGTGGCCGTTGAGATCGGTTGGGTCGCCGTCCGCTCCCACCCAGTCCCATCCGCGGACGTCGTCCACCAGCCCGTTGCCGTCGTCGTCGACCCGGTTGGCCTCACGACCGGCGCCGGACTCGCCCGGGTTGGACCAGCTCGATCCCGTCAGATCGGGATGTGTGAGCTGCACGCCCGAGTCGACGACGGCCACCGTGGTGGCCGGGCTGCCCGTGGTGATGTCCCAGGCGGCGACCGCGTTGATGTCGGCTCCCGCGAGCCCGCCGCTCTGCCCGGTGTTCTGGAAGGCCCACTGCGACCCGAAGAACGAGTCACTCGGGCGCAGGAACGAGCGCCGGTAGAAGTTGGGCTCCGCGTAGGCCACGCCGTCGGCCCGCTCGAGCGCGCGCTCGGCGGCCGCGGTCGTCTGACCGGCATCGACCTCCACCACCTGGAGCCCGCGCACTGGCAGCCGCTCGGCGAAGCCGACCTGTGCGCGCTCTCTGATGTCCGCTCGCTCGCCGGCGTCCGCCGTCGCGGCGAAGCGCACGATCAGCTCGCCGGGAGCCGCGTCGGCCTGAGCCTGCGCCTGCGCCGGGGCAGCGAGAGCCAGCCCGGCCACGAGGGCGAGCAGGTACGCGTGGGATTTGGACAGGGAAAGTGGCACGGCCCGCTGAATTGAGCTACCCCACTTGCATCGGCCGGTAACGGGCCCTACTTGAGGCCGCGATGCTCAGAACGTCGCCGTGAGGCCTCCGTCGATGGTGACGGTCTGCCCGGCCACGTACGTGTTGGCCGGCCCGGCGAGCCACAGGATCAGCTCGGCCACCTCGTCGGGGGTGGCGCTGCGGCCCTGCGGGAGCCGGCCCTCGTCGATGTAGGTGCGCTTCAGCGGCTCGATCTGGAGCTCGTCCTCCCGAGTGGCCACGAAACCCGGTGCCACCGCGTTGACCAGAACACCGCTGCGCGCCAGCTCGAGTCCGAGCGTGCGCGTGGCCCCCTCGAGACCTGCCTTGGACGTGTCGTAGGCCAGCGCCTCACGGGCCGAGACCCGGGCGTGGACGGAGGTGACGTTCACGATGCGCCCGTAGCCCCGCGCCGCCATGCCCGCGGCTGCGGCGGCCGCGAGCAGAATCGGCGCCTGCAGGTTGACGGCCAGGGTGTGGGCCAGCGCCCGAGGCGAGATGGTGGCCACGGGGGTCGGTTCGTGGATGCCGGCCACGTTGACGAGCGCGTCGAGTGGGCCGACCTCCTCTTCAGCGCGCCGCACGAGGTCGGACAGCGAGTCGAGCTCGGCCAGATCGGCCACCATCGCCGCGCCGCCGTTCGGAGCCTCGGCCGGTTCGCGGTCTACGCCGCATACCCGAGCTCCCGCACCGGCCAACCGAGCGGCGGTGGACTGGCCGATGCCGTTGGCCGCCCCGGTCACCAGCACGCCACGACCCTCACGCATGTCGGGATCCTCCCGCTTCCCGCGCCCCTCGCCGCAACGCCGCGAGCGTCGCGGCCAATGCGGGCCGGCGGGCCGAGCCGCGGCGGAGCAGCGCCGACAGCCGGCGGTGGGGCACGGGCGGGGCGATCTCGGCAAATCGGACCCCTGCGCTGTCCGACCGGTCGCACGCGAGGGCGGGCAGCATCCCGACCCCGAAGCCGGCGGCCGCCAGCGCCGTGTGCAGGACCGAGTCGTCCGCCCTGTGCGCGATCCGGGGGCTGAAGCCGGCCGCGCGGCACACCTGCTCGAGCATCGCGCCGAACTGCGTCCCGGGAAGGCCCGCGATCCAGCTCTCCTCATGCAGCGCCGACAGCTCCACGGGCTCTTCGCCCGGATGACCGGGCCCGAGCACCAGCAGGAGCGGTTCGCTCATGAGCGGCCGGCTCTCCAGGCCGCCCGCCGGGGCCGCGGCCACGTCGTCGTAGCTCTCCGACACCAGCAGGTCGAGCTCGCCCGAACGCAGCAGCGGGATGCCGTCCTCCGGCTCGTGCTCGCGGACCGTGCAGGAGAGCTCCGGGTGGCGCCGCACCAGACCTGCCACGGCCGGCACCACCAGCCCGGCGGCCGCGCTGGGGAACGCGCCGATCACCACGACGCCGCGCACGGTCCCCTCCTCCGCGGCCAGCTCGGCCTCCGCGGCGTCGAGCTCGGCGAGCACGCGGTCGGTGCGAGCCACCAGCGACCGCGCCGCAGGCGTCAGCCGCACCCGGCGCCCGTCGCGCTCGAGCAGCGGAACGCCGGCCTCGCGCTCGAGTCGCGTGAGCGACTGGGACACCGCCGACGGCGTGTAGCCCACAACGCCGGCCACCCTCGAGATGGTGCCCTGTCGCGACAGCTCACTGAGCAGCCGCAGCCTCCGAACGTCGAGCATTGTTCAGCGCAGCTTACGCCGACCCCAAGTAACGGGTGCTTGTGCTTGCTCTCGACGCCCTCGATAATCCCGGTGACGCGTGGGTGCCCAGAAGACCACCGGACCTGGGCGTCGCCCGCCGGACCGTTACGAGCCCATGCCGGGGCTCGCCGCCCTGCCGCGGTGGCTCTGGAACAGGATGGGCCCGCGCGTGCGGGCCGGCGCCGCCATCGGCCTGCTCGTCGTCGTGGCCGGCGCGGTGGTGCTGGCGCTCGGCCTGCGCGGCGACGAGCAGGAGCGCGCCCGGACCGAGAGCGCCGAGCTGGCGAAGCTGCGAGAGGAGCGCGAGGCGCAATTGCTGGCCGCCCAGCGTCCTCGCTTCGCCCGCTCGAGCGCGGTGGCAGTGCCCGGCGCCGATCCGCAGGAGCGCCTGGCGGCCCGGGCGGCACTGCTCGACGAGCTCTCCGCCACCGTGCTGGCCGACGCGCGCCGAAGGGTCCGCACGGGGGCGCTCGACGGTCCCGTAAGGCGGGTCGAGTGCGAGGCGTTCCCTCGCACGGCCGAGCCGAGCGGCGCCGAGCTCGACCTGTCGCGGCGCCGGGGCCGCTACTTCTGCCTGGCCGTGACCTCCGCCGTGGAGCGCAGCGACGCGAGCACCGGGGTGACCCTGGGTCATCCCTACCGGGTGCTCGCCGACTTCGCCACCGGCCGCTTCGCCTACTGCCAGGTGGCTGGCCGAGCCGACACGCCCGCCGACCCGCGGTTGACCACCCCGCCGGCCTGTGGCGGCTAGTGCCCTGAGTCGGAAGTTCGGCTTCAGCTTCCCGAGACGCCGGGAAGGTGCGCACGAAATGACGACTCAGGGCACTAGGCTGGCCGCCGCGGTGGCGGAGCAGCTCGACATCGGTCCCAGCACCAGCCTGACCGTGCTGGCGCACGACGAAGACGGGCTGGAGGTCGAAGCGACCTACGCGCCCGGCAGCCCGGCGCCGCCCGCCCATCTGCACCCGGCTCAGGAGGAGCACTTCGAGGTGCGGTCGGGAGCCGTGCGCACCGTCATCGACGGCCACGAGGAGACCTTCGAACAGGGCAACGCGTTCGACGTCCCGCGGGGCGCCGTGCACCAGATGTGGAACGACCGCGACGAGCCGGCAGTGGTCACCTGGCGCACCACGCCGGCGTCGCGCACGCTCGACTGGTTCCGCGAACTGGACGCTCTCCAGCGCGGCAAGGGTCGACCCAATCCGGCCGAGCTGCTCACCGATTACAGCGACGTGTTCCGGCTGGCTGATCAGTAGGCGGCGGTTGCGGCGCCGCCGCGGGCGTCAGCCCGCGTCGATCGCCGCCTCGACGTCGCGCCGGGCGGGCTGCGATCCGAAGTCGGTCAGGCACCAGGTGGCGCCGGCCGCGATCCAGGGGTCGCGCTCCGTGCCCGGTGGGGTGTCCACCACGAGCTCGAACGGTCCGTCCGCGCCCGCTGCGGCGCGCCGCTCATGCACGTCCGCCGCCAGCTCCGCCAGCGCTTCGGGACTGGGCACATCGACCGGGAACAGCGCGTCCCAGCGAGCTGCGCGCGCCAGCGGACGCCGGTTGGGCCATCTCGACGCCACCCATACGGGAATCCGCGGCTGCTGAAGCGGCGGCGGCTCGAACTCACCCTCCCAGTACGCGGTCAGCCGCTCGAGACCCTCGTCGAGCAGCCGGGCCCGGGCGCGCGGGTCCTCTTCCTCGCCGAAGGCCTCCGGGTCGAACTCGCCGGAGCGTGAGCTCCCGAGACCCACGCCGAACACCAGGCGCCCGCCGCTCAGGCGATCGAGCGTGACCGTCTCCCGCGCGAGCTGATGCGGCCGGCGGCGAGCCACCGGGGTGACCATCGGGCCAATCAGCACGCGTTCGGTGGCCACGGCGACCGCGGCCAGGGTGATCCACGGATTGGCCACCCTCCGTACCGGGGCACGGTACTTCAGGTGGTCCCAGACGAAGAAGCCGTCCCAGCCGCGCTCCTCGGCGCGCGCAGCCAGCTCGGCCACGACCCGCGGTTCGGACAGCTCGTCGAAGGGGGCGACGTAGATGCCGCGGCGCGCGTTCATCGCGCGCGACCCTATCGAGGACCTTCGCCCGGACCGCGGGTCGTGAGAGCGCCGGTCAGCCCACGAACTCGATGTCCCCGGGCCGCGCGATCGCCCGGCTCACGTCTCCGCCGATGTCGGCGGCGAACCTGCGGGCGAGATCGGCGTTGGCCAGGTCGGCCACCAGCAGCAGCCGCCCGTCCTGGGTGACCGAGCCTCCGAACAGCGCCTCGCGGGCGGCCTGGTCGTCGAGCAGGCCCTGGCGCAGGGCGTCCGCGCTCACACCCGGCACCTCGAGCTCCACTCCGTCCACGCGGCCGGCCGAGGCCGGCAGGTAGTCGAAGGTCAGCACCGACTGCTGATCGAAGCGCCGGCGCACTCGCTCGGCGATCGCACCCAGCTCGCCGACGCTTACGTGGTCGACGTCGAAGTCGCGCGAGCGCTCGAACGTCGTCTGGTTGAGGTCGGAGGAGAAGAAAACGCCGTCGAGCAGCTGCGAGCCGCGTGGCGTTCCCCTCCCTCATGGATGATCCGCGTGACCTTGCGGGCGAAGCCGTTGAGCTCCTGGTCGAGGCGCGGGTCGGCGGGATCGGTGATCACCGCCGTGTTGTTGGTGGCGAAGATCTCGGCGTCCGGCAGTCCGCCGTACGAGTGCGCCGAAGCCACCGAGGGCACCAGCGCGAGGGCGCCGGCAAGAAGCCCCGCAACGGCGATTCCCCGGATCTGCCCGCGGAAGGATGAGCGTGTCGCGATGTGCAGCGAAGGACACGCCGGTTATTCCGCGGCCAGCCGCTCGAGCAGCCGGTCGACGAAGGCCGCCTGCGCCGCCACGAGCTTCGTTCGGGCCGCGTCCGCGCCGAACCAGCCGGCCCGGTCGACCTCCGGGAACTCCGCGGTCCGGCCCGACCGGGGCGGCCACTCCATCTCGAAGCTGTTGCTGTGAACGGCCTCCGCGTCGAGGTCGCCCTCGGCCGCCCAGGCCACCACGAGCTTGCCGCTCTTCTGCCTCACCGAGCCGAGCTCGAGCAGCTCGGTGGCTTCGAGGGCCGCCCCGGTCTCCTCCTCGAACTCGCGCCGCGCGCTCTCGAGCGGATCGTCGCCGTCCTCGTACTCGCCCTTGGGCAGCGACCACACACCCTCGTCGCGCTTGGCCCAGAAGGGACCGCCGGGATGTACGAGCAGGAACTCGGGCTCGGCGCCCGTTCGGCGGTAGAGGAGAATGCCCGCGCTTCGCCTGGCCACGGCCGTGGAACATAATCGTCGGCGTGAGCACGAAGGCCATCGAATCCGGTGACGCGACGCTCTGCACCGAGAGCTTCGGGCGAGCCGGGGACCCTGTCCTGCTGTTGATCATGGGCCAGATGGCCTCGATGCTCTGGTGGCCGGACGGGCTCTGCGAGCGCCTGGCGGCTGCGGGGCGGCTGGTGATCCGCTACGACCACCGCGACACGGGACGCTCGACGAGCTACCCGCCGGGACAGCCCGGCTATACGTCCGGCGATCTGACGGCGGATGCCGTCGCCGTGCTGGACGGGCACGACGCCGAGCGCGCACACGTCGCCGGCATGTCGATGGGAGGGATGATCGCCCAGCAGCTGGCGGTGGCTCATCCCGACCGGGTCGAGCGCCTGACCCTCATCAGCACCACGGCGCTCGGGAATTCGGACGGTGAGCTGCCCGGCCCGGACGCCGCCTACCTCGAGCACGCCGAGGCGGCCGAGGGGCTCGACTGGTCGGACACCGAGGCTCTGGCCGCCTTCATCGTGAGCGACGCCCGGGCGCTCGCGGGCACGCGGCATCCGTTCGACGAGGCCGCCACCCGCGATTTCGTCCGCAGAGATCTCGCCCGCACCACCAACCCGGCCAGCCTCGTCAACCACACGCTGCTCGGCGGGGACGAGGATCCGGCGACGGCAGCCGCCAGCCAGATCGAGGCGCCGCTGACGGTGATCCACGGGACGGCCGATCCGCTCTTTCCCCCAGCTCACGGTGAGGCCCTGGCCGCCGCCGTGCACGGTGCCGACCTCGTCCTGCTCGAAGGAGGCGGCCACGAGCTGCACGAGGGCGACTGGGACGAGATTGTCGCGGCGATAGTGCGCTGACGCGCCCGCAACTCAGTGCAGGTCGGCGGCGGACAGGTGGTCGAGCAGGCCGACCGCGCGGGGCGGCGCCCCGTCGTCCAGGACCACGGCGCCGCCGGGCCAGTACGGGTGCGGCGGCGTGGCGCGGTGGAGCAGCAGCGGCTCGTAGACCCAACAGCCGCTGTTCACGATCCGCGGGCGCCCCGCCGGGCTCTGCCAGTCGGCCGGCCGGTCTCCTTCCAGCGGCCCGGTGCGGTGAACGTGACCGAACAACACCCAGTCGGCGTCCACACCCAGCCGGTGCACCACTCGCGCCAGGGCCGGGATGCTGGCCCTGCGCATCTGCGTGCCGAGCAGCCGGGCGGTGAGCGGAGCGGCGCGCCGGCTCAGCAGGGCCTGGGGCCCCGGCATCGTGGCCGCTCGCAGGACCTCGGCCAGGTCGTCCACGAGCGCCGCCAGCGGCCGGGGCAGCCAGCGCGTGAGAAACGCCTCGAAGCGGGTGAGCGAAGGCCCCCCGGCCTGCTCGTAGTCAGCCGGCAGCGCGCCGTCGCTCGGCAGCCGGCCCAGCAGCCCGCGAGCGATGCCGAACGCGGACTCGGGCAGGAGGTGCCGGTCGAGATAGTGGCCGTGCGTGGCCCATACGCCGTCGGCGAGCCAGACGCCCGGGTAGCGAACGCTCACCCGGGCGGGGCCGAGCCAGTCCGTGACCTGCGCCAGCAGCGGGGTCGCGTCGTGCGGGACAGGAGCGTCCACGTCGCGCGGGGCGCCGTGGCTGCGCAGCCACGACCGCACGAGCGCGACGTCGTGGTTGCCCGGCACGACGACCAGCTCACGGTCCCGGCCGACCGCGGCGCCGATCGCGCGCAGCACGGGCTCGGCGGCGGGCATGGCGTGATCGGCCCGGGCCTCGAGGAGCTCGACCACATCGCCCAGCAACACGAGCCGGTCGACGTCGCCCAGGCCGTCGAAGAGCGCATCGAGCACATGCGGGCGGCGCAGCACGTCGCGGCCGAGACGTGACCCCAGATGGAGATCGGAGATCACGAGAGTGCGCACGGCGAGACCCTAGTCTCCAGCCATGCAACTGATCGGCGCCCGGCCTGGCGGTCAACGACACCGAAGCGTTCCGCGACGGCAGCATGGGCGCCGCGGTGGGCTCGCTCGACCGCTGGTGGAGCGCCAGACAGGCGGCTTGAGCGCCCGCTGAGGAGGCTCGACAGCGTGTCGAGCCTCGTTCGACGGCTGTCCAGGATTCGTTGACCGGCCGGGCGGGGCGCCCTTACCCTCTGCTGGTGGAGAGGGATCTGCGTCAGATAGTCGCGTTCGGTGGCGGCGGCTTCTCCATGGAGCCGGGCAACACCTTGCTCGACGACTACGTGCTGGGCATCACCGGCAGCGAACGGCCCAAGGTCTGCTTCCTGCCCACCGCGAGCGGTGACGCCGATCACTACATCGTGCGCTTCTACCGCGCCTTCTCGCCCGAGGTGTCCGAGCCCTCGCACCTCTCGCTGTTCAGGCGTGAGCGCACGGTGGGCGACGTGCGCGAGCACCTGCTGTCGCGCGACCTGATCTACGTCGGCGGCGGCAGCGTCATCAGCCTGCTCGGCACCTGGCAGGCCCACGGGATCGACACCATCCTGCGCGAGGCCTGGGAACGCGGTGTGGTCCTGTGCGGCCTGAGCGCGGGCTCGCTGTGCTGGTTCGCAGAATCGATCACCGCCTTTCACGGCCCGCCCACCCGCGTCAGCGGGCTCGGGCTGTTGCCCTGGAGCAACTGCGTCCACTTCGACGCCGAGCCGGAGCGCTGCTCGGCCTATCGACAGATGCTGGCCGACGGGATGCCCGCCGGCTACGCCGCGGAGGACGGCTCGGCCCTCCACTTCGAGGGAGAGCGCCTGGCGCGGGTGGTCGCGTCGCGTCCCGAGGCCCGGGCCCACTCGATGCGCTGGACCGGCAAGCGCGTGAGCCGGCGGCCGCTGCGGGCCACCTATCTGGGCTCAGCGCCGGAGCCCGCCGTGCCGGCACGATCGGGCCGGTTGTCGGTCGTGGCGGCCTGAGCCGTTGGTGGCCAGCGACCCGTCCGATCCTCGCCGCATCGTCGCCATGGGCGGGGGTGGCTTCTCCGTCCCGCCCGGCGATCCATCGCTCGACCGCTTCGTGCTGTCGGCGGCCCGCACTCCCCACCCGCGCATCTGCCTGTTGCCGACCGCCGGCGGTGACGCCGAGGAGCAGATCCGGCGCTTCTATGCCGCGTTCCGGCATCTGCCCTGCGAGCCCACGCACGTGTCGCTGTTCCGGCTCGGCACACAGCGGATCGACCTGCGCGAGGCGCTGCTCGGCCAGGACGTGCTGTACGTCGGCGGCGGCAGCCTGCTGAACCTGCTGGCGGTCTGGCGCGCCCATGGCGCCGACGTCATCCTGCGCGAGGCCTGGGAGCAGGGCGTGGTCCTGTGTGGCATCAGCGCAGGATCCATGTGCTGGTTCGAGGCCGGGCTCACCACCTCCTTCGGCGCCCCGCGCCCGGTACGCGCACTCGGCCTGCTGCCGGGCAGCAACTCGGTTCATCACGACAGCGAGCCCGAGCGCCGGCCGTGCTACCACGAGACGATCCGCACCGAGGCGGTACCGCCGGGCTACGCCGTGGACGACGGCGCGGGACTGCTGTTCGCCGGCCGCGACCTGCTCGAGGCGGTAAGCGCCCGTCCCGGCGCCCGCGCCTACTGGGTGGAGGAGTTGGGAGGACAGGCGGTGGAGCGACCGCTCGACATGACCGACCTGCCCGGGCGGGACGAGCTCGAGCCGGCGACTCCGCTGTCGATCGCCGAGCTGCGCGAGGCGCGCGCCCAGCGGCTCGAGCGCGGCGGCGGCAGCCGCCGGCGCGGCCGTCGCTGAAGCGCGCTCCAACGCAAAGCGGCGCCTCACGGCGCCGCTTCACGAGGGGGAGGGTTGGAGCCCCTTGGGTAAGCCCTTGCGCTACGCCCGGGCGTGATGCAGGCGCCCGCGAAGGAGCGCGCGCAGGCGCCCCGAGGTCTGCGAGGCGCCGGCCTGGGCCGCCGCGATCTGCGAGCGACGCAGCTCGAGCAGGTCCACGAGCCCGGCAGTGGGCTTGAACGGGTCGGCGATCGGACCGCCGCTGCCGAGCGGCAGGGCCGCAAGCATCAGCGAGTCGACCTCCGCCACCAACGCCGGACCGCGAGGCGGCCTCCCGCTGTCGAGCTCGGCCAGACGATCGAGCGCGGCCTGATCGGCTGGAGTACTGCGGCGGACGGTTACGTTGTTCATGAGGCTCCCCTGGGTTGGTGTGTATGACCGTGTAGTGCTAGCGTACGTACTACAAGTGCCATGACAAGGTCGTACAAAATAGACTTGTCTGGTCTCGACCGCAACGCCGAGACCTCTCTGACCCAGCAGCTGGTCGATCTCTTCACCCACGCCATCGATTCGGGGCAGCTGGAACCCGGCGAGAAGCTGCCGCCCACGCGCGAGCTCGCCACCGAGGTGGGTGTGAACCACCTGACCGCCGCGCGGGTGTATCGCCGGCTGGCGGAGCTGGGCTACGTGAGCGCGAGCGTCGGCCGAGGGACCTTCGTTCGCTCCCTGGCTCCCGCGGGGAGCGAGGAGCACGGGGACGACTGGCAGGTCTACGCCCTGCCGGACGAGGAGATCTCGTACTCCGAGCGGGTCATGGCCGAGACCTTCGCGAGCGCCGGCGATCCCGGCCTGATCTCCCTGGCGGTCGGCTGGCCCTCGCCTCAGCTCTACCCCACCGAGCAGCTCGCGAGCATCACCGCCGACATCTTCGCCGAGGAGGGCGGAGCCGCGCTGTCATACCTGTCCGCCGAGGGTCTCTACGAGCTGCGCGAGCAGCTGGCCCTGCGAGGCCGCAAGGCCGGCTTCGCTGACGACCCCGAGGAGATCGTGGTGACCTCCGGCGCCAAGCAGGCGCTCAGCCTCGCCGCGCGCGCGACCCTGGAGGAGGGCGACGTCGCCCTGATCGAGTCACCCACCTTCGTCGGCATGCTCGACTCCTTGCATCAGACGGGCGCTCGGGTGATCGGCGTCCCAGTCGACGAGCAGGGCCTCGACGTGGACCTTCTCGAGCGGCTGCTGGCGCGCCACGAGGTCAAGCTGGTGGCGCTGCAGACCGCCTGCCAGAACCCCACCGGGCGCAACCTCTCCGAGGAACGTCGCCGGCGGCTGGCCGAGCTAGCGATCGAGCGCAACTTCTTCGTCCTCGAGGACCGGGTGTATGCGGACTCGAGCTTCGAGGGGGAGCCGCCACGACCGTTGCGCGAGCTCGCGCCGGCCCACGTGATCTACGTGAACTCGCTGTCGAAGAGCGTGGGCGGCGGGCTGCGCGCCGGCTGGGTTGCCGCCCGCGGGCCGGTGCGCGAGCGGATCGCCATGCTCAAGCTGGAGAACGACTTCCACAGCCCCACGTTGATTCAGCACATGGCGGCCCGCTGGCTGGCCGGCGGCGCCCACGACCGGCACGTGACCAACACCCTGCCCTTCTACCGCGAGCGCCGCGACGCGCTGCTGGCAGCCCTCGAACGCCACATGCCGGGTGAGTATCGCGTGGACGTCCCCAGCGGCGGCCATCACCTGTGGGTGACCCTCAACCGCTCGCTCGACGAACGCGCTCTCTACTCGGAGGCGGCCCGCCTGGGCGTGACCTTCACCCCGGGCGACGCCGTCACGGCGGAGCGCCGCTCGGCCGCCTCCCTGCGCCTCTCGTACTCGCTGCTCGAGCCACCGGAGCTCGACGAGGGCGCGCGCCGGCTGGCTCGTGCTGTTCGCGAGGTGCGTCGCCGCAGCCGGACCGCGGTGGCCGCCCCGATGTCGTAGACGGCTAGAGCCTCTCCCAGAGGCCGCCGAGCAGCCGCAGCTCGTCGCGCGAGTATCGCCCGAGGAACAGCTTGCGCACGCCCTCCAGATGGGTACGACGGGCCTCGTCGAACTGGCGGCGGCCGGCGGGGGTGATCTCGGCGAAATAGCCACGCGCGTCGTCCTCGCACTGGACGCGCTCGAGGAAGCCCGCGCGCTCCAGCCGGTCGACCAGGCGTGTGAGGCCGCTGCGGCTGAGCAGCACGGAGTCGGCCAGCTCGGACATGCGCATGCGGCCGTCGGGAGCGTCGGCCAGGTAGAGCAGTACCTCGTAGGAGGTGAGCGGAAGCGCATGGGCCCGGGTGAGCTCGGCGTCGAGGGCCTTGGTCAACTCGGCGTGCACCCGCAGCATCCCTCTCCAGGCGGCGAGCTCCTCGTCGTCGAGCAGCTCGACCGGGGGTGGCGGGGAGGCGGGGCCGCGGGGTCTGTCGCTCGTCGCGCTCATCGTGGTGGGCCTGACGCTAGAGTAGTTGCAGGCACAACAAGTGTATCCGAGCGAGGGACGTACCGATGACCCTGACCCATCTCCTGCGGCCGGCCCACGGCGATCCGGAAGGCGCGCTGGTCCTGTTTCACGGCCGCGCCACCGACGAGCACGACCTGTTTCCCCTGCTCGACATCCTCGACCCGGAGCGGCGCCTGCTCGGGGTCACGGCGCGCGGGCCCCTCTCGCTGCCACCGGGCGGCGCGCACTGGTACGTGGTCGAGCGCGTCGGCTTCCCCGATCCGGACACCTTCCATGCCACCTACGACCGGGCCGGTGGATGGCTCGACTCGCTCCTGGCGGAGCACGGGATCGCTCCGGAGCGCACCGTGCTCGGCGGCTTCTCACAGGGAACGGTGATGTCCTACGCGCTCGGGCTCGGCCGCGGGCGCCCAAGGCCCGGAGGAATCATCGCCCTGAGCGGCTTCATCCCCACCGTGGCGGGCTGGGAGCTCGACCCCGCGAACGCCGCGGGACTGCCGGTGGCCATCGGACACGGCAGCCGCGATCCGGTGATCGTCGTGGACTTCGCCCGTGACGCCCGGGAACGGCTGGAGCAGGCCGGGGCCGACGTCACCTGGCACGAGTCGCCGGTCACGCACACGATCGATCCCCGCTTCCTCGGCGAGCTGCCGCAGTGGGTGGCGGGCGCTCTGGCGGAGAGCGGCCTGCCCCGAAGCGCCCCGTCCTAGGCCATCGGTCCGCCGGCCCGCAGGGCGTCCAGCTCGGCGGGCGTGTCCACGTCCTCGCCCCCGCCGAGGTCGTCGCAGGGCACCTCCCGCACGTGCGCGCTCAGCAGGAGATTGCGGGCCCCGTGGTCGCCGGTCACGTCCCGCATCAGCTCGAACAGCTCGCGCTCGAGCAGCACCGGGTGACCGGGATCGCCGCGGTAGGTGGCTCGGACGGCCTGGGCTCCGTTGCCGCGGGCCGCGATCACCCGGCGGATCGCGTCGGGCGACAGGCGCGGCTGGTCGCCGAGGGTGATCACCACGGCCTCACAGTCGGCGAGCGCCTCCAGCCCGCAGGCCAGCGACGCCGACTGGCCCTCAGCCCAGCGCGAGCAGATCCGGGACTCCGCCCCGTGCAGGTCGACCCCCGACGCGACCTCGTCGGCCTCCGCGCCGAGGACCACCACCACGCGACCGACCGGCGACGCCGTCATCGCGCGCACCGAGTGCTCGAGCAGCGGCCGCCCGTCGAGGTTGGCCAGCTGCTTGGACCCGCCGAAACGAGTGCCCGCGCCCGCGGCGAGGATCAGGCCGCCGATCACGTGCCCACCTCGTGGATCCGGCCGGCCGACTCGGACAGCCGGCCGCCGCCGCGACCGTTTCGCACCGCCACCACCTCGGCCATGATCGAGAGGGCGGTCTCCTCCGGCGACACGGCGCCCAGATCGAGGCCGATCGGCGCCGAGATGCGGTCGAGCAGCGCCTCCTCGAATCCGGCGGCCACCAACCGCTCACGGCGGTGGGCCTGGGCCCTGCGGCTGCCCATAGCCCCGACGTAGGGCGCGTCCGAGCGCAGCGCCACCCCGAGCGCCGCGTCGTCGAGGTCGGGCGCATGGGTCAGCACCGCGATGTAGGTGGCGCGGTCGAAGCCGCCCATCTCGGCGCACGCCTCGGCCGGCCAGGCCGCGATCACGCGCTCGGCGCCCTCGAAGCGATCGGGTGTGGCGAACTGGGAGCGGGGGTCGCACACGAAGGGCCGCCAGCCCGCGGCTCTCGCGAGCTCGCACAGCGCGGCGGCATAGTCCACCGCTCCGAAGATCACCAGCCGGGGCGCGGGGGCGGTCACGTCCACGAACAGCACCGAGTCGCCGGCCTCGCGCTGCTCGGAGCGCTCGGCCCACATCAGCTCCTCCGCCGCCTCGAGGGCCACGCGATCGGCCTCCGCGCTTCCGAGGCCGCCCTGCACCGTGCCCTCCTGCTCGACCAGCAGCTTGCGCCCGAGCCCGGCTCCCGCGATCACGGTCACGAGCGCGGCCCGGCCGTCCTCGCCCGCGATCCGGGCGAACTCGGACTGCTCGCTCACCCCTCGTACTGCTCCACGAACACGTCGATCTCGCCGCCGCACGGCAGACCGACTTCCCAGGCCTCGCTGTCGGCGATCCCAAAGTGCAGCAGCCTCGGCTCGCCCCCGCGCAGCACCTCGGAGGCGACCTCGACCACGGCGCCCTCGACACAGCCGCCGGAGACCGCGCCCGACACCTCACCGCGGTCGTTGACGGCCATCTTCGCCCCAGGTGCCCTGGGTGCGGACCGCTTGACGGCCACCACCATGGCGATGGCCACCCGGTCGCCACGCTCTGTCCAGGCCGTCACGTCTTCCAATACGTCCTTCACGATGGTTCCCCTCTCTCCGAGGCCGTGCTTACCCCAGACAACTCATCTCAAGTCCATTTCGCCCGCGATCTGGTCCGATGCTACGACCCGCGAGCCGAACCCGGCTTCACTACATTTCCGCTGTCGTGTCCCACCGCCGAGAGCAGAAGGAGGCGCTTCGCAAGGAGCGCGAGGAGCGCGAGCGCCAGCAGCGAGAGGCGCAGCAGCGCAAGCGCATGGTCGGCTACGGCGCGGCGGCGCTGCTGGTGGCCGCGGTCGCCGTGGTCGTGATCGTGCTGGCGATGGGCGGCGACGACGGGGGCGGATCGGATGCCGCGGCGAGCGAAGCCTTCCCCAGCGGGGGAAGCGTGCCCGAGCAACAGGAGTTCGAGGTGCGCCCGGCCGCCGAGGCGGCCAACTGCGAGCTCCGGTCGGAGCGCGTGCGGTCGCGCCAGCACACCACCACCCTCGATGAGGCGATCGACTACCCGAGCAACCCGCCGACCTCGGGCCGCCACTACATCGAGCCCGCGGTAGACGGCGCCTACGGCGACCCGCCCCAGGACGCAGAGCTCGTACACGGCCTCGAGCACGGGCGGGTGATCATCTGGGTCAGGCCGAACCTGCCCGAGGAGGAACGCGCCAACCTCAAGGCGCTGTTCGACGAGGACACCTACCAGATGTTCCTCGTCACCCGGCGCGACATGCCCTACGCCGTCGCGGCCTCGGCCTGGAACGCGGAGCCGGTGCCCAACGGCACCGGCCGGCTGATGCTGTGCCGGGAGTTCACGCCGGAGATCTACGACGCGCTCCGTGCCTTCCGCGACGAGCATCGCTCGCGCGGTCCCGAGCCGGTTCCCTGAGGCTCGCGCGGGGCCGCCCGCGCACGACCTCCTGCACTCCGGCCGGCTGCACGAGATCCTGCAAGCCCGCAACCGAGACCCTGGCACCGTGTTCCGGGAACGTGAAGCTGCTCGCTCTCGCAGCGGCGCTCCTGTGCGCCCTGGCCCTGTCCGCCCCCGTCGCCGCGGCGGCGCCACCGCGGCCTGTCGACTTCGAATTGGCGCCGCCCGCTTCGGCAGAGGCGGCCGCCGCCGGCACCGGAAGGCAGGCCGTGGTCTCCCGGGCGCTGCGCACCCCGCGCCGCTTCAACCTGGTCGGCCTGCGCTGGCGAGGGGCGGCGGAGCCCGACGTGAAGCTGCGTGTGCGCAAGCGGGGCCGCTGGAGTCGCTGGGCCGGGGTGGCCGCTCACTCCGAGCACAATCCCGACCTGTGGCGCGGTGAACGGCTCGCCGCCGCATCGGATCCGATCTGGGTCGGTCGCGCGGGCGCGGTGCAGTACCGCCTGAGCCGCCCGGTCCCCGGGCTGCGGCTGCACTTCGTCGACCTCGGCGTGAACCCGGCCCGCTCGAGCCGGGCCCGAGCCGCTCAGGCCACCCCGCCGGCCTACGTCTCTCGCGAGGACTGGGGCGCCAATCGCTGCCCGCCGCGGGCCGGCCCCGAGTACGGAACGGTGAGGGCCGTCCACGTCCACCACACGGTGTCGCTGAACGACTACTCGGCCGAGGAATCGCCGGCGATCGTGCTCGCGGTGTGTCGCTACCACCGCAACTCCAACGGCTGGAACGACATCGGCTACAACGCGCTCGTCGACAAGTACGGCACCCTCTTCGAGGGCCGCGCCGGCGGTCTCGACCAGGCGATCGTGGGCGCGCAGGCGCAGGGGTTCAACTCGCAGACCGCCGGCATCTCCAACATCGGGGACTTCAGCAACGTCTCCCAGACGCCCGAGGCGCTGGCCACCCTGGCCAACTACATCCGCTGGAAGCTCACCGTCCACGGCCAGCCCCTGTCGGGGCGGGTCAGCCTGGTGAGCGCCGGCGGCTCGGCCACCCGCTACGCGGCCGGGACGAGGGCGACCATCCAGCGGGTCAGCGGGCACCGCGACACCGGGCTCACCGCCTGCCCCGGGGCCGCCCTCTACGCGCAGCTACCCGAGCTGCGCGCGCTGGTGGAGACCGGCACCCCCGTCACGTCGGCGGCCACCCGCCTCAGCGCCGCGCTGTCTGACTACCGCGCGGACTTCGGCAGCCCCGTGTCGGTGAGCGGGGCGCTGCTCGCACCGGACGGTCTCCCGCTGGCGGGCGAGCGCATCGAGATCCAGGTGTCGAGCGAGGGCCGCTGGCGACGCGCCCGCCGCGTGCTGAGCGGACCGGACGGGGCCTTCTTCACCGAGATCAAGCCCGCCCGGCGGATGTACGTGCGGGTGCGCTATCCCGGCCGCTCGGGGCTGCGGCGCTCCTCGTCGCCGCGCCTGCTGCTGCAGCTGCGCCCGGTGATCACCATCGACGAGCCGCCCACCAGCGGGGTGCGCCGCGAGCCCGTGTCCCTCACCGGAAGCGTCGGGCCGCGCAAGCGCCTGCTCACGCTGGTGGTCCAAGAGCTCTCCCGCGGCCGCTACCGCAAGGCCCTGGCCCGCCGGGTGAGGGTCCGGCGGGGGCGCTTCGCCACCTCGTTCACCCCGCGTCGCCCGGGCGTGTATCGCTACTACGTGGTGGCCACTCCCGATCTCGACACCGACCGCGGGGCCTCCGAGCGACAGGTGATCAGGATCGGTCGCTAGCCATCTAGTCCCAGCCCTGGCGGCGGTCCTCGCTGTAAAGGCCGTGGCCGGTGACCAGCATGCGCGCGGTGCGGGCGAGGATGTCCAGGTCGAGCCGCAGCGAGCGGTGCTCCACGTACCAGACGTCCAGCTCGATCCGCTCGGGCCAGGGCAGTGACGTGCGCCCGTTGACCTGGGCCCAGCCGGTGATCCCCGGCCTGACCTCGAGGCGACGCCGCTGGCGCTCCGTGTAGCGGTCGACCTGCTCGCGCACCGTCGGCCGCGGACCGACGATGGCCAGATCGCCCGCCAGCACGTTGATCAGGTTGGGCAGCTCGTCGAGCGAGAAGCGGCGCAGGAGACCCCCCACCCGGGTGATGCGCGCGTCGCCCTCCAGCACGTAGATGCCGTCACCCATGGTCTCGGCGCCGCGGACCATCGTGCGCAGCTTCCACATCTGGAACGGCCGCCCGTGGCGGCCGACTCGCAGCTGTCGGTAGAACACGGGCCCTCTGCTCTCCAGCTTGATCGCCACGGCCGCCAGCGCGAGCAGCGGAGCGCTCAGCACCAGCAGTGCGGCGGCAACGACCAGGTCGAGGGCGCGGTTCACGGCGCATTACCTTTCGGGCGCAGCCAATGCGGATCCTCTACCTGCATCAGTTCTTCATCACCCGCGAGGGAGTCGGAGGCACGCGCTCCTACGAGTTCGCGCGCCGGTTCGCGGAGCGCGGACACGGCGTGCGGATGGTAACCGCCGGCGACGGCACCCGGACGATCGACGGGATCGAGGTGGTGGGCGTGCGCGGGGGCTATTCGGACTACGTGAGCGCCACGGCGCTCTCCTATCCGAAGCGGATGCTGGCCTTCGGGCGCTTCGCCGTTGCCGCCTGCGTGGCGGCCCTGCGGGGCCCCCGGCCCGACGTGATCTACGCCACCTCGCCCCCGCTCACCATGGCGCTGCCCGCCCTGGCGGCCGCCGCGCGCTGGCGCGCGCCGCTCGTGTTCGAGGTGCGCGACCTCTGGCCCGAGGCGCCGATACAGATGGGTGCGCTGCGTCATCCGCCGGCCATCCGTTTGGCCCGGGCGCTCGAACGCCTGGTCTACTCGCGCTCGTCGCGGCTGATCGCGCTGTCGCCCGGGATACGCGACGGCATCGTCGCGGCCCGGGGCGTCGCGCCGGAGCGTGTGGCCCTGGTGCCCAACGCGGCCGACCTCGATCTGTTCGACCCGGCGCCGAGCGAGCACGGCGCCTTCACGGTCAGCTACTTCGGGAGCATGGGCGAGGCCAACGACCTGACCGCGGTGCTGGAGGCGGCGCGCGTGCTGGACGACGTGCGCTTCGTGCTGATGGGCGACGGCAAACGCCGGGGTGAGCTCGAGCGCGAGGCGCCGCCCAACGTCGAGTTCCCCGGAGCGGCCGGCGCGAAGAGCGAGGTGGCGGCCCTGGCGGCGGCCTCCGACGCCTGCCTCACGCTGTTCAAGGACGTGCCCGTGCTGGCCACCAACTCACCCAACAAGCTGTTCGACACGTTCGCGGCGGGCCGGCCCGCGATCGTGAACATGGACGGCTGGATGCGGGACCTGGTGGAGGCGAACGAGGCGGGGCTCTACGTTCGCGCCGGCGACGGCGGCGACCTGGCCGACAAGCTGGCCTGGCTGCGCGACCGGCCCGACGAGGTCCGGCGCATGGGCGCCAACGCCCGCGCCTTGGCGGAGCGAGAGTTCGGCCGCGACGAGCTGGCCTCGCGGGCGCTCGACGTGCTGGAGGAGGCCGCGGGGCGCTGAACGACATCGAGCTCTCCTACTGCGTGGTCAACACGGACGGTCGCGAGCACCTGCTGGCCTGTCTCGACGCGATCGCCCGCAGCCATCCACGGGACGTCTCGCACGAGCTCCTGGTGCTCGACAACGCGTCCGGCGACGGCTCGGCCGAGGCCGTGCGCGAGCGTGACCCGGAGGCCAGGCTGATCGCGCTCGAGCGGCGCACCGGCAAGGCGGAGAACGACTCGCGCCTGCTCCAGGAGGCGCGCGGGCGCTTCTGCCTGCTGCTCAACGAGGACTCGGAGCTGCAGGAGGGTGCGGCCGCCGCGCTGCTGGCGGCGCTCGAGGCCGATCCGGGCGCCGCGGCCGCCGGTGCGCAGTTGCTCGACGGCGCGGGCCGCGAGGTGGCCTGCGCCTGGCGGCTGCCCGACATCCCCTGGGGCCTTGCCGCGGCCGTGTTCCTGCACCGGCGCGTGGCGGTGGAGAGCACCGGCGAGCAGGTGCGCCCGGTGGGCTGGGTCCAGTCGAGCGCGATGCTCGTGCGCCGGGCCGCCGCGGAGCAGGTGAACTGGCTCGACCCGGACTTCTTCGTCTACTCCGACGAGACCGACTTCTGTCGCCGGCTGCACGACGCCGGCTGGCGCATCCTCTACGTGCCCTCGGCGCGAGCGATCCACCACGACCAGCTGGGCACGGACGCCGCCGCCATGCGCCGCCGCATCGTGGAGTTTCACCGCAACCGTGATCTCTACTTCGTGAAGCACGGGATGACCGGCACGCGGCTCATCTGGAGGCTCACCTGGACCTGGGCCTACCTGGTGAGGGCGGCGGTGGCGATGGTGGTGCCCGGCCACGACCCGCGGCGCTACCTGCTGCATGCCCGCCAGCAGCTCCGGCCGGGGCGCGGCGAGGGCATCCGCGAGGCCGCGCGCGACCACAACGCACGGTTGGCCTGAGCCGCCTTTACGCTGTGCCCTCCTCATGGAGTACCCCGATCTCGCCCAGATGGCCGCCGTGGGCGGCGCGCTGGGGGCGCCGCTCGTGCTGCTGGCCCGCGGGCGCGTGGCCCTGCTGGCGGGACTCGTGGTGCTGGGCGTGTCCGAGCTGCTGCTCGCGTATTCGCTCGGCACCGGTTCGCTCGACCGGCTGACCGGGGCCACCGGCCTCGCGGCGGCGCTGGTCGGCCTGCTCGCCGTCGGGGCCGCGGCCGCCGTTCTCGCCCGGCGTCCCCTGCTCGTGCCGATCGCGGTGCTGGTGGCGGCGCCCTTCAGGCCGCCGCTGTCCTTCGACTCGGGCGGCTCCTTCCTCGTCTCGATCGCCGACGACGGCCGTCTCGGCCGGCTGCTGCCGCTCTACTTCGTGCTCGCCGCCGCCGGCGCGGCGCTTGGGTGGCGGGCCCTGCGGGGCCGCGAGCTGCGGCCGCTGCCGGCGGCCATCGCTCTGCCGGCCGCCATCTTCTTCGCCTGCGCCTGCCTCTCCCTCCTCTGGGCCGATGACCTCGAGGCGGGCACCAACCTGCTCGTGTTCTTCACCCTGCCCTTCGCCCTTCTCCTGGCCACCGTCGCACGGGCCGACTTCCCCGACGCCGTGCCCAAGGCGCTGGCGGTGACGGCGCTGGTGCTGGCCTCGCTGTTCGCCGTGGTCGGCCTGTGGCAGGCGGGGACCCGCGAGCTCTTCTTCTATGCGCCGAACCTGGCCGTCTCCAACGCGAACACCGACTTCTTCCGGGTGACATCGCTGTTCGGCGACCCCAGCCTCTACGGACGTCACCTGGTGCTCGGCATCGGCGTGGCCCTCTCGCTGCTCGCCACCCGGCGCTGGAAGCCCGTGCCGCTGGTGGGCGTGCTGGCGCTGCTCTGGACGGGTCTGTTCTTTTCCTACTCGCAGTCGAGCATGGCCGCGCTGCTGGTGGTGATCCTGGCCATCGCCCTGGTCACCGGCGACCGCCGGATACGGATGGCAGTGGGGTTGCTGGCCGTGGCTGCGGCGCTCGCGGGCGGGGCGTACATGGCGGTCCAGCTCGCCGACGGCAAGTCGATCAACCGCATCACGAGCGACCGCACCGAGCGCGTGGAGGACACCACGCGCGTGATCGAGGAGCACCCGCTCATCGGGGTGGGGATCGGCGGCCAGCCGCGTGCGAGCCGCGAGCTGGCGCGCAGCGACCGGCCCTCGCCGAACTTCGTCTCACACACCACGCCGCTCACCGTGTTCGCCGAGCTGGGGATCGTGGGGCTCGCGCTCTACGCCTGGCTGCTCGTGGGCGGCGCGCGCATGCTGCTCTCGGTCTACCACCGTGACCAGGCGCTGGGCCTGGCCCTGAGCGCCTCGTTCCTCGCGCTGTTCGTGCACGCGCTCTTCTACAGCGGCTTCCTGGAGGACCCGCTCACCTGGTTCGTGCTCGCCGTGGGAGCGGGGTATCTGAGCTGGCACGCCGCGCGCGACCCGCAGCCCAGCGCGGCCGATCGGGCGCGCACGAGGATGGAGTCCGCGCCGGTGGGTTCGTGAGCGTCCGCGGCGCCTGGGCCGTCGTCGGCGTGCTGTTCGCTCTCATCGCCGTCACCCTCCCCGAGCTCGGCTCCGATCCGTGGCGCTTTCGCCCGCCCGACGTGGATCCCCAGGGACTGCTGGCGCCGCTGGTGCGGGCGGCCGGCGAGGAATGGGACGTGGGCATCGCCCGGGCGGCGGCGTTCATGGCCGCGCTGCTCTGCGGCGCCGCCGCGGTTCTGCTGATCGCCCGCCCGCGGCCCTGGCCGCGCTGGGCGGCGGTGACGCTCGTGCTCGCCGTCGGGGTGCTGCTGCTGGCGCCCTCCACGCTCCTGCAGGTCGGGTTGAGGGACTCGACGGCGCCCTGGTTTCACACCAACGACTCCACGTACCAGATCGAGCTGGGCGGGGATCTGGTCCTCGACCTCGACAGCCCGTACGGGCACGACTACCGCGACTCCGGGCTCGAGCGCTTCTATACGCGCGACGGCAGCGTGTCCGAGCGCGTGCGCGAGCGCGAGGTGGCGCTCGAGCACTTCGCCTACTTCCCCGGCGCGGCGCTGACCTCCGCCGCCTGGCGCCTGCTTCCGGAGCCGCTCGACGACTACCGCCTGCTCGTGCTCCTGGCCACACTGGCGATGCTCCCCGCGGCGATGTTGTTCCGGGGCCCGCCGGCGGCGCGGGTCGCGCTGGGCGCTCTGCTCGTCTGCAACCCCATCGCGGTCCGCTCGGCCTGGTTCGGCCAGAACGACGCTCCGAGCCTCCTGCTGGTGGTGCTGGCCTTTGCCCTGGTCACACGGCGTCGCTACGGCTGGGCCGCCGCCGCCCTGGCCGCGGCCATCCTGCTGAAACAGTTCGCGCTCGTGGCCCTGCCCTTCCTGGCGCTGCTGATGATCAGGCAGGGGGCGGGGCGAGACGAGCTCCGCCGCGCTGCCCTCGTGTTCGGCGGGCTGGTGCTCGTGGCTCTGCTGCCCTTCCTGGTGGCCGACCCGAAGGCCTTCTACGAGGACACCGTCGAGTACGGCGCCGGCACCTACAAGATCGTGGGCTACGGGCTGTCGGCGATCCTCGTGCGCCTCGGCATCCTCGAGGACCGCGACGGCAGCTACCCGTTCGCGCTGATCGCCCTGCTCACCTGGGTGCCGCTGACGGTGTGGCTCCTGATCGCGCAGCGCCGCGCGCAGGAGCTGTGGATCGGGGCGGCCGCGTTCGGCGTGTCCATCCTGTGGCTCATGTTCATCGGCCGCACGTTCAACAACTACTACCTCGTGTGGCCGATGACGGCGGGGGTGATCGCAGCGCTGATGGCGCTACTTTCAGTGGATGCGCCCGATCGACCTAGACCCGGGTGAGGCGCTCCTCCATGAGGGCGACCCCGAGCGCTGCGTGGTGCTGCTCCCCGGCGTCCGCTACTTCAGTCAGGCGCCCCTGCTCTGGTTCGCGCGCGAGGCCGCACAGGCCGAGGGCTGGTCGGTGCTCGAGGTCAGCGAGCGGGCGCCCGCTGACGCGGATCCGTTCGCCTGGATGAGCGAGCGCGCCGAACGCGCGCTCACGGCAACCTCGGCGACCCAGGTGGGGTTCGTGGGCAAGTCGCTGGCCAGCGTCGCGGCGCCGCTGGCCACGCAGCGCGCGCTTCCGGCCGTCTGGCTGACACCCCTGCTCGAGCGGCCGGAGGTGAACGAGGCACTCGCCGCCGTCACCCGGCCGACGCTCATCGTCGGCAGTCCGGCCGATCCGACCTGGTCAGGCGGCAGCGTCCCCGACACCGAGGCGCTCGACGTGCTCGAGCTCGAGGGCCTCGACCACTCGCTCCAGGTGGCCGGCGATCCCTCGGCCTCCCTCGACGTCCTGCGGGAGGTCAGCGGACGAGTGCGCGAGTTCTTCGCCGGCCTCGGATGACGCGATGCGCCATCGGCTGACCATCGGCGCCCTCGTCGCGCTGCTCGGAGCGCTCTCGGGCGCCACGCCGGCGCAGGCCACGGTCCCGCAGAGCGGCTACGGGCTGGGCATCTCCGACCCCGACCCGATCCCCGCCAACTCCCTGCGCGAGCGCTTCGCCGCCCTGCGGCCCAAGACCTTCCGGGTGATCGTGGACTGGAACGTGGTGGACAACCCGCCGCTGAAGGCGCAGGTGGCCGCTCGGCTCGACCGGGCCCGCGCCGCGGGAGTGAGGGAGGTGGTGGTGGCCTTCGGCGGCCCGGCCGCCCACGTGGCGCCGGAGGCCTGGATCGCCAAGGTGGGGGCCTTCGTGGACGAGTTCTCGGCCCAGGTGAGCGCCTGGAGCCCGGTCAACGAGCCGAACCACAATCCCGGCGGCGTGCCCAACTGGCTCGCCACCACGCCACACAGCCCAGGTCCGGCCCCCTCCAACGGCTACGGCGTCGAGGTGCTGGCGCGCTACTCCGTGGCGCTGTCGGGCTTCCTCGCCGCGCGCCATCCCGAGGACCGGCTGCTCTCGCCCGATCTCCACGACGACTACGACGGCGACCTGAGCGACGGCACGCCGCTGCGCACCGTGGTGGAGGACGGCGAGCGCGTGTCCACGGTCGCCGACTATCTGCGCCACTTCCGGGAGGCCGGCGGGGAGCTCGGGGTGGCGCTGGCCTGGCATCCCTACAGCGGCGTCAACCGCCGCGACATGACGAGTACCGACGACATCGCCGAGGAGATTCCCGGCCTGCCGATCTGGGTCACCGAGATCGGGGCGGCCGGTCAGATACCGGGCGGGCGCTTCGAACGCGCGGGCGAGGCCTACCAAGAGCAGACGGTTGACTGGATGCTCGGTCCCGGGCTCGCCTCCCATCCTCAGGTGGAGCGCCTCTACTACTGGCACATGCTCGACCACAACCCCGTGTGGGACACCGCGCTGGTGCGCGCCGACGGCAGCCCGCGTCCGGCCTGGTACTCGTGGTGCGCCGGCACGCACGGCGGCGATCCGACCCATCCCGACTGCGCCGCGGCCGGCCCCGAGGCGCCGCGGCGCCTCGACGCGTTCGGGCCCGGGCCGGTCTGGCGCCCGCCGTCCAGCCTGATCGCCTCGGGAGTGACCGCGGTCGAGTCCTGGCCGGGACACACCGTGCTGCTGGCCACCGGACCCGACTCAGCCCTGTGGGAGCGCCACCTCGACGGCCGGATGTGGTCGCCCTGGCGCTCCCTGGGCGGCTCGATCCACTCGGATCCCGCGGCGGTGGCCGGAGGCGACGGCCGCATCACGGTCACGGCCCTGGGCGCCGACGGGGCCACGTGGGAGATCGCCTTCGACGGGGTGGACTGGACGGGCTGGCGGCGGCTGGGCTGAGGAGCGTGCCCTGCGCTCCGCTCGGGGCGTGGGAGTGGAGCGCTAGCTGGGCTCGGCGGGCTTCTTCTTCTTCGCCTTCTTCTTCGGCTCGGGCTCGCCCCGGTCCGCCCGCGCGTCCTCCTTCGCCGTCTCCGAGCCCTTGGGCGCGAACGCGTACTGGAGCGATCGCCCGGTGAGGTAGACGCGGTCCTCGTCGGCCACGATCGGGTTGGCGTACTTGCCCTGAGGGAAGCGCCACACCCGTTTGCCGTCGCGCGCCCGGACCGCGTGGGTGGCGTCGGGGCCGCTGGCCACCGCGCGCTGGGCCTCGGAGCCGCAGGTCGAGCAGACCGCGTAGTACACGAGGCCGTCGATCACCGTGGGCGCCGCGTGGACCGCTCCCTGGGCTTCGATCTCCCAGCGCGTGTCCCCCGTGGCGGCGTCGAGGGCGTAGAACTTGCCGTCGTAGGTGCCCACGAACACCTTGCGCCGGTACACCGCGGCGGCGCCGTAGATGTAGGAGCCCAGCGGACGGGCCCAGAGGAGATTGCCGCTCTTGGCCCCGAACACGTACATCGTCCCGTCGGTGTTGCCGATGTACACCCTCCCGTAGGCGATCGTCGGCGTGGCGTACCAGAACTCGCGCGCGCCGAAGCTGGAGTTGGACTGCTTGCTCCAGATCTGCTTGCCGGTGCGGGCGTTCAGCGCGTAGAGCGTGCCGCCGTCGGAGGCGATGAAGATGCGGCCCTTCCAGTAGGCGGCCGACGTGTTGACCTGATCGTCGGCCGGGAAGCGCCACTTGCGGCGGCCCGTCTTGGCGTTCAGGGCGATCACGTCGTTGTTCCAGGTGCCCACGTAGAGGACGCCGTTCTTGAGCAGCGGCGAAGATTCGACGGGCGCCGTCTCGTGGCGCCACAGCTCGCGGCCGGTGTCGGCGTCCCAGGCGACGACGAAGCCGTTGGCTCCGGCCTGGTCCTGCAGGCACTCGACCGGGTGCATGTACGACTGGTAGACGACCCCCTCGCCGACCGTGGGCGACGAGGCGGCGCAGCGGCCGAGGCTCTTCTTCCAGTCCACCGTTCCGTCGTCACGGTCGAGCGCGAAGAACAGACCCTTCTGCTGGGCCAGGTAGACGCGGCCATAGCCCACCGTGGGTGGGAACTCGAGTGTGTCGTGGGCATCGATCGACCACAGGCGCCTGAACGGCGGACGGTGGTTGTACGGAGAGATGTGCTGGCGCGCGTCGTCGTAGCCGTAGGTGGGCCACGGGCGCGGGTTCTCCTTCTCCGGCGGTGGCGCCGGCGGCTCCGGGGACTCGGTGGCCACGAACTCCTCGCTGGCGGAGCCGCGCTTCTCCAGCGGCTGGTTCTCGTTGTAGGCGTACACGCCGATCGCCACGCCCAGAGCGAGCACGATCAGCGCGCCGCCGATGAGGAGGCGACGTCGTAGGGACATCGCGGCTCAGGATGGCAGACGCCTACCCGGAAACGAGTAGGCGCCAGATGCGCTTCGTCACTTGCGGGATCTCGACGCTCAGCGCCGCCTCCTCGAGTTGAGCCGCCCATTCGGGCGTCCCCGTGCGCAGCACCACGCCGTCCTCGAGCCGGTAGGCCATGAACGCCGGCTCACCGGGGTCGCGGCCGGCGGTGGTGAGCGGCCGGGCGCCCTCGGCCAGGCCACGCGACACCTCGAAGCGCGTGAACTCCCCCACGAACTCCGACAGCCCCTCGAACAGGCCCAGCTCGTCCTGGAAGACGGTGAGCGGCGAGGCGCTGGTCCGCAGCTCCGCCGTGCGCTCCCCGAACGCGTCCTGACGGGCGGGGGCGGAGGGGTCGCTCGCCACCTCGGCCGACAGCCTCACGGTGCGCCGGAACGAGTCGCTGCCGAAGGCGGCCACGCGCCCGCCTCCAGCCGCGTAGCCGCGCAGGCGGCCCAGCAGCGGCCGCGGCAGCCACAGCTCGCTGCCCAGGAAGGCCACACCGGGGGCGTTGCCGAGCGCCGGCCCCACGCGCCGGGCGAGGGCCAGGTCGGTGGTGAGGTCGTAGGCGAGCCGCTCGCGGTCGAGCCAGCGCAGCAACGGGGCCACCTCGGACTGGAAGCGCGGGGGCAATCCGCCACCGGCAAAGGGCCGGTCGATCCGCACCGAGCGCGCCGTGGTGAGCGTGTCGGCGAAGCCGTCCGCGTCGTCGTCCACCGGGTTGAGGCCCTGCCAAGTGAGCGCGGGGAGCACCGCGAGCACCCTGCTGCGACCCTCGGCCGAGTCCTTCTGCGGCAGGCCGGCCACGGCGAGCGGCCACACCGCCCGCTGCTCACCGGCCCGCACGCGCACCAGGTACACGCCGGTCCGCGTCTTGCGCGGGATGCCCACGCGGAACGACCCGCCCACCCGACCGCCGCGCCGGAT
Organism: uncultured Thermoleophilaceae bacterium; assembly: GCA_963808545.1. Lineage (GTDB taxonomy): Bacteria > Actinomycetota > Thermoleophilia > Solirubrobacterales > Thermoleophilaceae > JACVRW01. The sequence goes on from CAWEGB010000015.1 coordinate 49,953, forward strand.
CGCCTCCGGATCGCCGAGCCGCGAGAGAACGAAGTCGAAGGAGCGGTCGAACGGGCCCACCTCGAGCCGCGCCACCGAGCCCGCGGACACGGCGTCGAGCGGGCCGCTCAGGCTGAAGTTGCGGACCGTGACGCCGGTGCCGGGCCGAGCCGTCCGGGAGCTGGGCACCGGAGCGGGCGCCTCGGTGCGGTTGCCGGCGCGGTCACGCACCGCGACCGTGAAGGCGTAGTCGCCGTCCGGGGCCGGGGCGGTCTCGTCGGCGCCGGTGGCCACCTGGCCGTCCCACACGCCGCTGCGGTCGCGGTTGCCCCTGAAGCGGCGCACCACATACGGGCGGCCGTCGTCCGTGCGGAACACGCGGAACTCGGGTGCCTCGTTGGCCGGCCCGCGGTACCGGATCTCCACCCGCGGGGACTGGCCCGGCGCGCCCGGTGCGATCACCGACGGCTCGGCCTCCACGAGCTCCACGGGCGGGGGGCGGCGGTCGATCCTGATCTCCTTGAACGAGTTGATCACGCGGCTCTCGTCCCGGCGCACGACCCGCATCCGGTACGTGCCGTCGGGCACCGGGTTGCCGTCGTCGTCGTTGCCGTCCCAGGTGAAGCGGTGCTTCTCGTCGCCGGCCAGGCGCTGCCCGTCCACCAGCCTGCGCACCTCGTTCCCCTCGGAGTCGACCACCGAGAAGGTCACCTCGGCCGGCTCCGAGAGGTCGAAGCCCACCCTTGCCTCGTCGCGATAGTCGTCGCCGTTGGGCGAGAAGTTGACCGGCTTGGTGGCAAAGCGGATCACGAGCGGGAACTCGCCCTTGAGCTGCTGGGTGGCGAAGAAGGCGGCGATCGTCGCCACCACGAGCACGGCGAAGACCGCCCGGACCAGGGGCCGGGTCATGGACGCGGGAGCCTAGCCGCCGGGTCGACCTGCAAATGTCGAGTGGCCAATGCGCGTGCACCTGCTCGACCCGTCGGCCGACGTCCTGCCCTACGACCACGCCCTGGCCGCCGCGCTGGCGCGCCGCGGGGCCGACGTCGAGCTCATCACCTCGCGCTTCGTTCACGGCCCCGCGCCCGAGCCGGCTGGCTTCGTCGTGGACGAGGCCTTCTACCGAGCGGCCACCCGCTGGGGCTCACGCCGCGCGCGGCTGCGACGGGCACTCAAGGGCGCGGAGCACGTACCCGGCCTGCTGAGCTACCGGCAGCGCGCCCGGCACGCCGACGTCAGCCACTGGCAGTGGCTCTGGCTCGAGGCGCTGAGCGTCCGGCTGCTCTCGCGAGACCGGCCGCAGGTTCTGACCCTGCACAACGTGATCAGACGCGAGCGGCCGGCCGACAGGCTGCTCGACAGCTTCGACGCGATCATCGTCCACACCAGAGCCGGCGCGGAGCTGCTCGGCGCCGGCGAGCGCGTGCACGTGATCTCCCACGGCGCCTTCACCCATCTCACCGAACAGACGGACGAGCGGCCGCTGCCGCCCGATCTGGCCCGGGTGGAGGGTCCGGTCGTCCTCTACTTCGGAGTGGTGCGCGACTACAAGGGCGTCGAGGTGCTGCTGGAGGCGATGCGCGGAGTGCCGGCGGGCGAGCTGTGGGTGGTGGGCCGGCCGCTGGGAGTGTCGATGGAAAGGCTGCGCCTGCTGGCGCCGCCTGGCAGGGTGCGCTTCGTGGACCGCTACGTGGCCGACGACGAGCTGCCCGCCTTCTTCCGCCGGGCCGACCTGCTCGTACTGCCGCACCTGCGGGTGGACGTCTCGGGTGTCCTCTTCGCCGGCCTGGCCTTCGGCAAGGCCATGATCCTCAGCGACGTGGGTGGCTTTCGCGAGCTCGTGGACGACCACGGCGCAGGCCGGCTGGCGCCCCCTGGCGATCCCGACGCCCTGGCCCGCGCGATCACCGAGCTGCTGGCCGACGCCGGCGCGCGGCGCGCGCTCGAAGAGCAGGGCGGCCGCTGCCGCGGCGGGCCCCCTGTCCTGGGACCGGATCGCCGAGCGCACCCTCGAGGTCTACCGCGGGGTGGTGTCGTGAGAGCCGTCTACCTGGCCAAGAGCAAGCGGTCGGCCGCGCGAGGCCTCGACTGGCTCGTGGCTCAGGGCTGCGACATCGCGGCGGTGGTGGCCTCCGAGCCCGATCGCTTCACCCGCGACGAGCAGCGCGTGGACCTGGTGGCGCGCCACCACGGGCTGCCACTGGTCGGCGAGGACGAGCTCTACGCGGACCCGCCCGCCGGCGTGGACGTGGTGATCTCCTTTCTCTACTGGCGGCGGATCCGCGAACCGCTCATCTCGCTCGGGAGCAGCGGTTGCCTGAACTTCCACCCAGCGCCGCTGCCCGACTTCCGCGGCCTCGGTGGATACAACGTCGCCATCCTCGAGGGCCTGGGCGAGTGGGGAGTGTCGGCCCACTTCGTGGACGCAAGCTTCGACACCGGCGACCTGGTGGAGGTCGAGCGTTTCGCCTTCGACGGCGATTCCGCGACGGCCTTCTCGCTCGACCTGACCAGCCAGGAGCATCTCCTGGCGCTGTTCAAGCGGACGATGGGCCGCCTCCTGGACGGCGAGGAGCTGCCGCGGTCGGCGCAGGGCGAGGGCCGCTACGTGAGCCGGGACGACTTCGAGCGGCTGCGGCGCGTGCGCCCCGGCGACGACCTCGAACGCAAGCTGCGGGCCTTCTGGTACCCGCCCCATCCCGGCGCGCTGGTGGAGATCGACGGTCGTGAGCTGACCGTGGTCGACGAAGGACTGCTGGCCGAGGCGGCCGACGCGTACCGGGACGCCGGCCTGCTGCCCTGACCACAGCGGCGCTCGCCGCCTGCAATGTGACCGCCGTCACGCACTCGGGCCGAGCGCTCGCTCTAGGCTGGAACGGTGAGCTGCGCGGCCTGCGGCACCGAGAACCCGCCCGGAGCCCGTTTCTGCATGAACTGCGGCGCCCGGCTCGAGCGGCGCTGTCCCAACTGCAACACCAAGGCCCACTCCGAGGCCCGCTTCTGCATGAGCTGCGGCACGGCGCTCGACGCAGGCCAGCCGCTCCCTCCCGGGCTGGGGGCCCCGGCCGAGCGCCTTCCGGAAGAGCGTCGCCAGGTGACGGTGCTGTTCGCCGACCTCTCCGGCTACACCGCCATCGCCGAGCGCATGGACCCCGAGGCGGTCAAGTCCCTCGTGGACCGGGCGCTCATGCGCCTCGGCGGTGAGGTGGAGCGCTTCGGGGGCACGATCGACAAGTACATCGGCGACAACGTGATGGCGATCTTCGGGGCCCCCGTTGCCCACGAGGACGACGCCGAGCGCGCCGTGCGAGCGGGCCTGGGCATGCAGGACGCCATGGGCGAGGTCAACGAGGGGCTGCCGGCCGGCGTGCACTTCGCGCTGCGCGTGGGCATCAACACGGGCGAGGTCCTGGCCGGAGCCGTGGGCAGCGCATACACCGTGGTGGGCGACACCGTGAACGTGGCCGCCCGCCTGCAGAGCGCCGCTCGCCCGGGCAGCGTCACCGTTGGCCAGCGCACCATGCGCGCCACCGGCGCTGCGGTCGAGTACGACCGCCTCGAGCCGCTCGAGCTCAAGGGCAAGGCGGCCCCGGTGCCGGCATGGGAGGCGGTCTGCCTGATCGCCGAACACGCCGCCGGGCGCCTCGCGCCCGCCCGCGAGTCGCCACTCGTCGGCCGCCTCGAGGAACTGGCCGCCGTCGAGACCCTCTACGAGCGGGTGATCGAAGAGGAGACGCCGCACCTGATAACGCTCGTAGGAGAAGCGGGTGTGGGGAAGTCACGACTGCTGCGGGAGCTCGAGCGGCGGCTCGACGCTCATCCCACCCAGCCGGCCTTCCGCACCGGCCGCTCGCTGCGCTACGGCAGCGGCACGGTGTTCTGGGCGCTCGGCGAGGTGCTGCGGGCGGAGGTCGGGATCGTGGACTCCGACACGGCCGACGAGGCCTGGGGCAAGCTGTCCGGGTACGTCCGCGAGGCCGCTGGCAGCTCGGATCTCGCGGCGGGCGACAGGCAGGCCGCGCTGATCGGGCGCCTGCTCGGCGTGGACAGCCCACCCGAGCTCACGCCCGACGAGGACGACCCGGAGCGGTTGCGCGAGGCCTTCTTCTCGGCCCTGCGCTCGGGAGTCGAGGCGATCGCCCGGCGGCGGCCGATGGTGATCGCCTTCGAGGACATCCACTGGGCCGACGACGGGATGCTGGAGGCGATCGAGCACCTCGCGCAGTGGGTACGCGCGCCCCTGATGCTCCTCTGCCTCGCCCGCGACGAGCTCCTGGACCGCCGGCCGAACTGGGGCGGGGACCACGCCTCGGCCACCCGGCTGCTGCTGGCGCCGCTCAGCTCGAGCCAGACCCACGAGCTCGTGGCCGCGCTCGTACCGGACGGCCACGACGTGCTGCCGGCGGTGGTGGAGCGCTCCGGCGGCAACCCGCTGTTCGCAGAGGAGATGGCCCGGCGGATCGCCGAGGACGGCGGCCAGGGCACTCAGCTGCCGGACACCGTCCAGGGCGTTCTGGCGGCACGACTCGATTCGCTCGAGCCCTTCGAACGCCGGCTGGTGCAGCAGGCGGCCGTGGTGGGACGGACGTTCTGGCAGGGCTCGCTGGTTCCGCTGGCCGAGGCCGAGGGGCGTGATCTCGACAGCGCCCTCGACACGCTGCAGGCGAAGGACATCCTCGCGCCGGCGTCCGAACGGCGCCTGGCCGGCGAACGCGAGCTGGCCTTCAAGCACGTGCTGATCCGGGACGTCGCCTATTCGATGCTTCCCAAGTCGGTGCGCTCCCGCAAGCACTTCGAGGTGGGGGCCTTCATCGAGGCGCGCGCCGGTGACCGCACGGACGAGGTGGTGCCGCTGCTGGCCGAGCACTACGGGCGCGCAGCCGCCTTGGGCAAGGAGGGCGACGTGTCCGCCGAAGAGCTGTCCGCGATGCGCGACCGCGCTGTGCGCTTCCTCGAGGAGGCCGGCGACGTGGCCGCCCGGCTCTACTCGAACCGCGAGGCCGCCGAGCACTACCGCCACGCCCGTCAGGTGGCGCAGGTGGGCGACGAGCCGGCGGGGGGCGGTCCCGGCCCCACCACCGACCAGGTGCTGGTTCGCGTGGGCGAGAAGCTCGGCGACGTGTCGCTGCGACTGGGCCGGGTGGACGAGGCGATCGCCGTCTGGGGCCAGTGCCTCGAATGGCACCGGGGCCAGGAGGACCTCGAGCGCGTGGCCGACCTGCACCGCAGGATCGGGGCGGGCCTCTCCCACAAGGGCGAGCGCAAGGCGGCCATCGAGCACTACCAGAAGGGCATCAACCTGCTGAAGGACGGCCCGCCCAGGATCGAGCTCGTGCGCCTGTACGAGGAGGCGGCGTGGCTCTACCTCCACACCGGGGACAACATGCTCGCCATCTACGCCTCGGAGAAGGCGCTGCGCCTGGCGGAGCGCCTGGGCGAGACGCGTGCGGCCAGTCGCGCCCATGGCATCTTCGGCCGCGTCTTCGGGCGCATCGGCGACACCGAGAAGGCCCGGCAGAACCTCGAGCGGGCGGTGGAGCTCGCGCGCGGCTCGGACCACGGCGAGACGATCCTCGCGCTGTCGGCCCTGGGCCGCCATCTGGAGATCTCCGAGGCGGACGTCCGCGGTGCGCGCGAGGCCTACGAGGAGGCGCTCGCGCTGGCCGAGGAGGTGGGCATGCTCCCCGCGCAGGTCGAGCTGCACGCCTGGCTCGCGCAGCTGGCCGTATACGGCGCCGACTGGCCGCGCGTGGAGAGCTCGACCGAGGCCAGCGCCGAGCTGGCGGAGCGCGAGGGGCTGGTGGGCAAGCTCTCGCTGCCCAACGCACTGCGCGGACTGCTGCGCTGGCGCGAGGGGCGAATCGACGAAGCGATCGTGCTCTTTCACCGCGCGCACGCCCAGGCCGAGCAGGTGGGTTGGTCCGAGCTCGCCTTCCAGGCGCTGTTCGGCCTGGCCACGGCACTGCGCGACCAGGGCGACCTCGACGGCGCCACGGCCGCGCTGGACCGGGCCATCGAGGTCTGCGAGCGCGCCGGGCTGATCGCGCAGTCGATCCAGGCCATGGGCGCCCGGTCGGTCATCCTGGCCCTGGCCCGCCGTCCCCAGGCCGCGCTCGAGGCAGCCGAGCTCACCGCGCAGATGTCTGCGCGGCTGCACTACCCGCTTGGCAGCGCCGCAGCCCTGGAGGCGCAGGGCGTGGCGGCCCAGGACCCCGCGGAGGGGGCGGAGCTGCTCGGTCAGGCGGAAGCGGCCTGGGCGGAGCTCGACCGGCCCCTGGAGGCCGTCCGCTCTCGCCTGCTGGCAGGCCAGATACTGCTCCGCAGCGATCCCCGGCGGGGTCGCGAGCTGCTGGAGGAGGGAGCCGTCGAGAGCGAACGCCTGGGCGTCCCCCATCTGGCGGTGAAGGCGCGGGCCGCGGTGGCCTGAGCGTCCGCTACTGGCGGTCGGCGCCGGTAATCACCACGACGGTGGCGTCACCGGCCAGGCCCTGCGTGGCCGGGTCGATCGGCTCGCGCTGGGGTATCCCGAGCCGGCGGCCGACGACCGAGGCCTCGCGCTCGCTGCCGTTGGCGTAGAGGATCACCGACTCAGCCCGCTGCTGGCCCTCGGCGTCCCCGCTGTTGGCGACGGTGCCGACGTCGAAGCCGAGCCTCGTGACCTCGTCGCTCAGCGACTGGGCGAGGCCGGGCACGGTGGTTCCGTTCAGCACGGCCACCGTGACCGTCGCCGGATCGATCGCCCGCTGCTGCCGGCGGTCGGCCTGCTCCTCGTCACCACCGGAGGGCTGCTCTCCGCCCGCGGGCGTCTGCTCCTGCGCGGCGCCCGTCTCCGGCTCGGAGTCGTCCGAGGAGAACTGGCTGAGGGCGAAGGCCACGCCGATGCCGAGCACGAGCACGCCGGCGATCGCCAGCAGGAGGTTGCGTGTGCTTCCGAACAGGCGCTGGTGCCACGGCTCCTGCGGCGGAGCGATGATCTGGGTGTGTTGAGGGGCCTTGCGCGCCGCGGACGCGCGCGCGGCGGGACTGGCAGCGGCGGGACCGCTGGCGGCGCCGGCCGGGACGAGCGGGGCGCCCGATGGACGTCCGCCCGCAGGCGTGGCGGGCCGCCCGGGGCGGGGCGGGCCGCCGGGGGCCTTGGGAGGCGCGGCGGCTCCACCGCCGGGAGTGGCCGGGGCAGCGGCTGTCTTGGAAGGCGCGGGGGCGCCCGCCTCGGCGGCGTCCGGGGCAGCGGGCACGGCGGGAGCGGCCGATGCGGCGGGCGCAGCGGGAGCGCCGGCGGGGGCGGAAGCGGAGCTGTTGGGCCCAGGAGCAGCGGGCGCACCGATGGGGGCCGCAATCTCGCCGTCCGAGTTCTTCTCGACCGGGGCCTCGGTGTCCGTTTCGGTGTCGGGAGCGGCCTCGCCTTCCGAGGACTGCGTGTTGCCGGCAGCGGCCTGGGTGGCCACCGCCGGACCGGCTCCCGTCTTGGCCGCCGCCGCCCCCACAGGCTGCACAGCCGGGACGGGACGGGGAGCTCCCTCCGGCGGCTGCGCCCGGGCGGGCTCGGCGGCAGGAACGGCGGTCGCACCCGGTACCACCGGAGGTCCCTGCGCCGCGGTGCGGGCCTGCGGCTGGGGTTGCACCGCCAGGCGGCCCGGCACCGGCTGGGCGACCACTTCGCCGGGCTCGACCGCGCGCTCGGGCGCACGCCCCGCCCACTCGCGGAGCCGCTTGACGTCGCGGGCCTGCGAGAAGTAGAGGACGGAGAGAACCGCGAGGCCGACGACGGAGGCCAGCCCGGCGTAGGCGCCGATGTCTTGAACTATCTCCGGCAAGGAACGAACTCTAGACCGGGAATCGGAAGGGAGCGGACACCCGCGAGGCTATCCGGTCGAGGCCAGCAGCGCACGCTCGGCCGAAAGCTCCGCCACGGACCGGGCCAGTGCCGCTGCATCGCCGGCGTAGACCAGCTCCTCGACACGCGCGAAGGCACCCTCGACCCACTCCTGATCCAGCGGCGCCTGAACCGCGCACACGATCTTCTCCGCCGGGGTCGGCTGGGGCCGCTCGCCGGGGTTGAAGAGCTCTTCGTGCAGCTTCTCCCCCGGCCGTGGCCCCACCACCTCGACCCCGATGTCCACCTCCGGCTCCAGGCCGGCCAGGCGGATCATGTTGCGCGCCAGCTCGGCGATCTTCACCGGATCGCCCATCTCCAGCACGAACACCTCGCCTCCGGTGGACAGCTCGCCCGAGCGGATGATCAGCTGCACCGCCTCGGGGATGGTCATGAAGTAGCGGGTCATCCTGGGGTCGGTGACCGTCACGGGACCGCCCTGGGCGATCTGGCGCCGGAAGATCGGGACCACCGAGCCCGAGGAGCCCAGCACGTTGCCGAAGCGCACCGACGAGTAGCGCGTGCCCTTCCAGCGATTCTGCGCCGCCTCGACGGCCCACTCGGCCAGCGCCTTGGAGGCGCCCATGACCGTCGCCGGGCTCACCGCCTTGTCGGTGGACACGAGCACGAAGCGCTCCGCCCCCGCCTCGCCGGCGGCCGCGGCCACGATGCGGGTGGCCACCGCGTTGTTGCGCACGGCCTCCACCGGGTTCTCCTCCATCAGCGGCACGTGCTTGTAGGCGGCCGCGTGGAAGATCACCGAGGGCCGATGCTCCTCGAAGACCTCACTCATGCGGGTGGCGTCCTTGCAGTCTGCGAGCACGGCGGCCGCACGGCGGAAGTGACGCTCCTCCTCGAGCTCGCGCCGGATCTCGAACAGGGCGTTCTCCGAATGCTCGACCAGCACGAGCAGCTTGGGGCCGACGCGGGCGATCTGGCGGCTCAGCTCAGCGCCGATGGAGCCCCCGGCGCCCGTCACCAGCACCGTGTGGCCTCGCAGGTAGGCGCCCACACGGTCGATCTCTACCCGCACGGGCTCGCGCCCGAGCACGTCCTCCACCCGCACCTCGCGCACCTGGCGCATGAGGTTGACCCCACCCGAGAGCAGCTCGAAGGTGGTGGGCAGCGTGCGCACGGGGATGCCGCGCTCCCGGCACGCGGTGACCACCGTCTGGCGCACGGTGCCCGGCGCCGAGGGGATCGCGATGATCACCTCGGAGGGGCGCACGCCGTCGAGGATCCGCGGTAGCTCCGCCGTGGTGCCCAGGACCTTGTGGCCGGCCACGCGCATGCCCTGCTTGCGCGGGTCGTCGTCCACGAAGCCCACCGGCGCGCTGCGCAGGCCGGGATTGCGGCGCAGCTCGAGCGCCACCTGCTGGCCGCCGTTGCCCGCGCCCACGATCAGCACCTCGCGGTCGGCCCGCTCGAGGATCGGCCCGCGCGACGGGCGCTCCACCAGCGCCCGCACGGCAAAGCGCGCCCCGGCCGTGAACACCAGAGCCAGCAGGAAGTCGAGGGCGATCACCGAGCGCGGCGGGTCCACGCGGCCGATCGAGAACAGGTAGAGCACCGCCAGCAGCGCGGCGGTGGACACCACCATCGCCTTGAGGATGGTCTGGAAGTCGCGCTGGTCGACGAAGCGCCACAGCTTCGAGTAGAGCCCGAACAGCGCGAAGACGGCGAGCTGGATGGCCACGACGAGGAACAGCGTGTCCCCGAGCAGACGGTCGTACCTCGGCGTGATGCCCTCGTCGAAGCGCAGCACGTAGGCCAGGTAGTAGGCGAGCGAGAACAGGCAGGCGTCGACGGCGACCTGGCCGAGCCGGCGCGCGTTGACCGATGATGCGAGAGATCTCATTGATCGTATGCCTGGAGCAGCAGTGTGACGAGTTCGCGAGGGTCGCGCCGGATGCGCAACCCGGTATGCGCGGGCCGGCGCTCGATGGTCACTTCCTCCGCCCGAGAGAGCTTATGCAGGCGCCCCTCCCGCATGAGCGCCTCGTCGACCGCCCCGAGCCGCCCCTCGAACGTCGTGTAGACGGGCGTACCCAGCGCCACGGCCTCGCGGTTCATGGTACCGCCGGCGGAGATCACGAGGTCGGAGAACGCGATCAGGCTCTGGGCGTCGATCGCGCGCTCGGGCACGGTGAACGAGCCCAGCCGGGCGATCTCCTCGCGCTGGCCGGGCGTCCGCGGCAGGACCACCGTCTGGGCCTCGGAGGCCGCCAGCCGCTCGAGCACGCCACGGAAGAGAGGGTTCTCGAAGCGGTGGTAGAGCGACAGCTCGGGCGGAGTGCGCACCACCACCAGGGGGCGGTCGCGCGACAGCGAGAGCTCGTCCAGGACCGCCGGGTCGGCCTCGAAGTCCGCCAGGTAGTACTCCTCCTTTAGCCCGGCATAGCGGCGCAGCTTGGCCGGCCTGGCCCCGTAGCGCGCCAGCCGCTCGGGCGGGATGGCGTCGGGCACCATCACCACGCGGCACAACCGGCAGTTGACCTGGTGCTGGGCCCAGGCGAACTCGTAGTCGAACGCGGTGGCGCTCGGAATGCGCAGGAGCCAGGCGGCCACGCTGACGTCGTTCGAGCTGTGTCCCATGGCCACGTCGAAGCGACGGCCACGGGCCCAGCGCAGCAGCGCCGCGCTGCGCGACACCAGGCCCACGCCCTTGGAGGCCAGCCGGCCACCGCGATGCCGGCCCACCGCGGTGTGCTCGATGCCGAGGCGCTCGCACAGCTCGAGGGTCTGAGCGAAGTCGCGGGCGGTGACCTCGACATCGTGACCGTCGGCCCGCATGATCTCGATCAGCGGCCGCATGACGAGCACGTGCGGGCTGTTTGTCAAGTCGATCCAGATGCGCACGGACGGGCCGCTACCCTACTTCGCCGTGCTTGCCTCGATCACGGATCCCATCGTCGAGGTGGCCGTGGACGTGGTGGACGCGCTGGGTCTGCCGGGGGTGTTCGTGCTGATGCTCCTGGAGAGCGCCTGCATCCCCGTGCCCAGCGAGGCCACCATGCTGTTCGCCGGCTTCAACGTCTCGCGCGGCGAATACAGCCTGTTCGCCGCCACCGCGGTGGGCTCGCTGGCCAACCTCGTCGGCTCGTGGATCGCCTACGGCGTCGGCTACGCCGGCCGCGTGGACATCCTCGAGAAGCACGGGCGCAAGCTGCACATAAAGAAGTCTCACCTCGAGTGGGCCGACCGCTGGTTCGAGCGCCACGGCGACGCCACCGTGTTCTTCACGCGCATGCTGCCCATCATCCGCACGTTCATCTCGCTGCCCGCCGGGGTGGCCCGGATGCCCTTCTGGCGCTTCAGCGTCCTGAGCCTCCTCGGCTGCATCCCCTGGGTGCTGATGCTGACCTTCATCGGCAAGCAGGCCGGCGACAACTGGGAGAGCTGGAAGGACAGCCTCCATTACGTCGACTACGTGGTGGCGGCGGCGATCCTGCTCGGCTTGATCTGGCTCCTCGTGCGGCGGCGGCGCGGTCCGGACGCCGAGCCCGAGCAACAGACGGAACCGGGCTCGGGCCCCGAGCCGGAGCGGGCCTGACCGACCCTGACACCGGCCGCGGCGCTCACGCGCTGCCGGTGGCACACGCCCTCGGCCTGGGCGCTCTTCAGGGACCCGCCGAGCTGCTGCCGGTGTCGAGCTCGGGCCACCTCGCGCTCGTGCCCCGTCTGCTCGGCTGGTCCTACTCGGATCTGCCCGGGGGCGTGCGCAAGACATTCGAGGTGGCGCTGCACGCCGGCTCGGCGCCGGTGCTCGCCCTGGCCGCCGCTCGCGGCCCTCGCCTCGATGCGCGAGGGGTCGCGCTCACGCTCGCGCCCGCTGCGCTCGCCGGGCTGCTGCTCGAGAGCCCGATCGAGGAGCGGCTGGGCTCGGCTCGCTCCGTGGCGCTGGCGCAGGTGGCCGCCGGCGCGGCGCTGATCGCCGCCGACCTGCGGCCCGGCCGTCGCACGCGCATCCGGCGGCGCGACCAAGCGGCGGTGGGGCTGGCCCAGGCCGCGGCCCTCGTGCCGGGCGTGTCGCGCTCCGGCGCCGCGATCACGGCAGCCCGGCTGCTCGGGCTCGACCGCCGGAGCGCCGCCGCCCTGTCGCTCTCCGCGGCGCTGCCCGTGACGGTGGGCGCCACCCTGCTCAAGGGCGCGCGGGCCGCCGGCGGAGATCTGCCACGCGAGCTGCACCGCCCGATGGCACTCGGCGCCGGTGCCGCGTTCGCGTCCGCGCTGGTGAGCCTGCCCCTCGCCCGTCGCGCTCCTCCGCTGCGGCTGGTCGGGGCGTACCGGATCGCGCTGGGGCTCGCCTGCCTGACGCGCCGCTGACCTCCGCTGTGTGCGCTTGAATGGCCGGAGATGGCCGAGGGCGCATACGCACGCGCGGGAGTGGACCAGGCGCTGTCGGGCAGCGCGGTGGCCGCACTGGTCGGCGTGCTCGCCGGGATCGAGACCGGCCGGCCCTCGCGCGCCGCGCTGGGCTCGGGCCACTACGCCAATGTCCTGCGCATCGACGACCGTCAGGGGCTGGCACTGTCCTGCGACAGCGTGGGCTCCAAGGTGATCGTCTGCGAGGAGCTCGGGCGCTACGACACGATCGGCATCGACCTGTTCGGCATGAACGCCAACGACGTGATCTGCGTGGGCGCCGACCCGATCGCCCTGCTCGACTACATCGCCGTCGAGGAGGCCAACCCCGAGGTGCTGGAGCAGATCGCCGTCGGGCTGCGCGAGGGAGCCGAGCGGGCCGGAGTGGAGATCCCCGGCGGGGAGCTCGCGGTCCTGCCGGACGTCGTGCGAGGCCACCCGTCGCCCCACGGCTTCGACCTGGTCGGCTTCTGCGTCGGCCTGGTGGACCTGGACGCGGTGATCACCGGCGACCGGATCGAGCCGGGCGACGCGCTCATCGGCATCCCTTCGAGCGGCATCCACTCCAACGGGCTCAGCCTCGCGCGCCGAGTGCTGAGCGACCTGCACGAGCCGCTGGGCGACACCACGGCCGGCGATCTCCTGCTCGAGCCGACGGTCATCTACGTACGGGCGGTGCGCGAGCTGCTGGGCTCGGATCTCGATGTACGTGGGCTGGCCCACATCACCGGCGAGGGCTTCCTCAACCTCCTCCGGCTCGAGGCCGAGGTGGGCTGGCGCATCGAGTCGCCCCTGCCGGTGCCGGAGGTGTTCGAGCTGATCGCGCGGCGCGGCGCGGTGGAGGACGCGGAGCTCTACGAGGTGTTCAACATGGGCTGCGGCTTCTGCGTGGTCGTGCCCGAGAGCGAGGCCGCCGCCGCGGTGGAGCTGCTCGGCGAGCACCATCCCGGCAGTGCCGTGATCGGCAGCGCCACCGGCACGGCGGGCGTGGTCGAGCTCCTGCCCCAGGGCCTGGCCGGCCGGCGCTCCGGCGGCTTCGCGTCCGTGGCCCGCTGAGCGGCTAGATCGCCTCCCACAGCTCACCCGTGAGCACCCGCAGCGGCTTGAGGCGCCATTCGGTGGCCAGGCGCCACAGCTCGGCCTGGGCGCGCGGGCCGGGAAGGTCGCAGACCGCCTCCACCTCCACGGCGGCCATCGTCGGAAAGCGGGTGAGCGCCGCGGAGATGCCCGGCCGCTCCTGCGCCGAGGGGGTCGCGCCGGCGGCCACCGCCGCAGCCCGCCACTCCTCGTACGGCCGCTCGGCGGGGAGCCAGGCGTCGTCGCCGAAGCGCAGCGCCGGCAGGGGCGGGCGCCCGCTGTCCGGGCCCAACTCGGTCCTGGTCTCCTCGAGATCGGCCCCGAAGGCTTCGACGATCGCCGCCGACTCGAGGTCGATCCGGAAGCGCTCGGCGTCGAGGCCCGCCCGGCGCGCCTCCTCCACGAGCGCCTCCGTGCGGTCGAGCCGGCGGCGGTGACACATGATCCCCTCGCGCAGCACCCGCAGGAAGCGCTCCTCGGCCTCCCGGCCCTGGTCAGCCGCGGCCTTGACCGCCATGCACGCCGGGAAGGTCGAGCGCAGCGGTCCCGCACCGCTCCAGAGGCGCGGATCGAGTGGCATCCGCGAGCGGGCCGACGCCTCCAGCCACTCGATAATGAGAAATGAAAGGTCACCCTCGTACTCTCGGGCGAGGCCACCCATCACGTAGGTGATGTCGAGGTCCCCGCCGAACTCCGTGAGAAGTTGGCGTAGGGCGGGCTCACTCGCCCACGATGCTGAGCAGGCAGGATCCGTGTAGTACCTGACGCGTACCGGCAAGAGACAGCGGAAAATAGATGACGGTGATCGGCACCCGCATAGGCGACCGCTACCGACTCGAGGAGAAGATCGGCTCGGGCGGGATGTCGACCGTCTATCGCGCCTTCGACCCCACCCTCGAGCGCTGGGTGGCCATCAAGCTGATGCACCGCGACATCTCGAGCGATCCCGACCAGCTCGAGCGCTTCCGCCGCGAGGCCCGGGCGGCGGCCCAGCTCAACCACCCCCACCTGGTCACGGTCATCGACGCCGGCGAGGACGAGGGCGCGCCCTACATCGTCTTCGAGTACGTCGAGGGGGAGACGCTCAAGGAGCGCATCAAGCGCCAGGGCCGGCTGCCCGTGTCGGAGGCCGTGGCCTACGCGATCGAGATCGGGCGGGCGCTCGAGTGCGCCCACGCCAGCCGGCTGGTGCACCGCGACGTCAAGCCCCAGAACGTGCTCATCGACGCCGACGGCCGGGCCAAGGTCACGGACTTCGGCATCGCCCGCTCGCTGGAGTCGCACGGCCTGACCGCCACCGGGCGGGTGCTGGGCACCACCGACTACGTCTCGCCCGAGCAGGCCCTGGGCGAGGAGGTCACCGAGCAATCGGACATCTACTCCCTCGGCGTCGTGCTGTTCGAGATGCTCACCGGCGAGCCGCCCTTCAAGGCGGAGACGCAGGTCGCCGTGGCCATGAAGCACGTGAAGGACCCGCTGCCCGACGTCCAGCGGCTGCGGCCGGAGATCTCGGCCGCGCTGGCCGCCGTGGTGGAGCGCGCGACGGCGAAGGAGACGGGGCGCCGCTACCAGTCGGCGGCGGACCTGGTGCACGACCTGGAGGAGGTCCTGGCCATCGAGGCCGCCCGCACCGGCGAGGCCAGCGGCGAGGCCACCACGGTCCTCGGCTCGCTCACCGGGGACACGGCCGACTTCGCCCCCGTGAGGATTCGCCATCCCAGGCGAGTGCTGGTGCTCACTCTGCTGGTGCTGGCCGCCGCCGCGGTGGCCGTCGTCTACTTCGCCAGCCGCACGGAGAAGGGCCCCGGCGCCGATCCCATCGTGGCCGAGCCGCCCGGTCTCGAGCGGGTCGAGCTCGGACGGCAGGCCGCCACGAACTACGACCCCGAGGGCGACGACGGCGAGGAGTCGCCCGACGCGGAGAACCTGGTGCTCGACGGCATCGTCTCCACCGGCTGGGACACCGAGACCTACCAGGCCGGCTTCGAGGGCGCCGGCAAGACCGGCGTCGGCCTGTACGTCGACGCCGGCGAGGAGATCGCGGGACGCCGCCTGGCGCTCATCACCTCCACCCCGGACCCGGAGTTCAGGGCCGCGGTCTATGCCGCCAGCACCACCGTTCCCACCTCGATCCGGAGCTGGACCAAGGTGAGCCGCACCAAGGCGATCACCCGCGAGCGCGCGGTGTTCCGGCTGCGCTCACCACGCGACGAGCGCTTCCAGTACTACCTCGTCTGGATCACGGGCCTGCCCGAGTCGGGCAAGGCGACGATCCAGGAGATCCGGCTCTCGCGCCAGGGTTGACGGAAGCAACGAGGGGGTGAAGTCAGGACAGTCCGCCGGAAGGGCGGTCAGGCGGCCGGCGGGGCGTCCCCGAGCGCCAGCTCGGCGTTCTCGAAGACCCGCGACCGCGTGCCGGTCGCCGCCTCCATCATGCCGCTCTCGGCCAGCGCCTCGGCGTGCCCGGGGGCGTCGGCGTTCGCCTGCCGCGCCTCGGCCGAGGCCCACAGCTGGAACAGCACCATGCCGGTGTCGGTCGGCGCCACGATCCGCAGCAGGCTGCCCTCGGGAGCGGGGAGGATCCGCTCCAGCCGCTCCGCCGCCTCGAGCAGCGCCCCCGTGTCGCCGTCCACCTCCAGCATCGCCAGGACGCCCATCTCAGAAACGGTAGCCGCGCTCTTGCTCGTAGCGCTCCAGGGCGAGCTCCAGCAGGCGGTCGAGCAGGCTCGGATACGAGAGGCCGCCCGCTTCGAAGAGCTTGGCGTACACGCTGGTGGAGGTGAAGCCCGGGATGGTGTTCAGCTCGTTCACGAGCACGGCGTCCTCCTCCACGAAGAAGTCGACCCTGGCCATGCCCGAGCAGTTGACGAGCTTGAACACCTCGACCGCCAGGCGCCTCACTTCCTCGAGCTGCGCCGGCGGGATGCGGGCGGGCACCACCAGCTCCATGCCCCCCGGCTCGTACTTGGCCTCGTAGTCGTACCACTCACCACTTCGGATCACGATCTCACCCGGCTGGGATGCGATCGGCTCCAGGTGCCCCAGCACCGAACACTCGACCTCGAGGCCGCCGGAGAAGCGCTCCACCAGGGCGACCGGATCGTGGGCGAAGGCGAGGGCCAGGGCGGTGTCGAGCTCGGCCTCCGACCACGCGCGGGAGATCCCCACCGACGAGCCCAGCCGCGCCGGCTTGACGAACGCGGGTGGCGCCAGGGTCACCGGCGCGCCCTCGCGCACGGCCACGTACTCGACCTGGGGTATGCCGTGCGCGGTCATCAGATCCTTGAACACGGACTTGTCCATGGCCACGGCCGAGCCGAGCACGCCGGCCCCGACGTAGGCCACGTCGAGCAGCTCGAGCAGGCCCTGCACGGAGCCGTCCTCGCCGAAGGGCCCGTGCAGCACGGGGAATACGACCTCGGCGCCCTCGAGCCCGTGGCCGGGGCGCAGGGGCAACGGCTCGCCGCCGAGCGTCCAGGCGCCGTCCCGCTCCAGGCGCACGTCAACCACCTCGTGGCCGCCCTCGGCCAGGCCTTCGCGCACCGCCTGGCCGGAAGCCAGCGAGACGTCGTGCTCGCTCGAGCGGCCGCCGGACAGGACGGCCACCTTCACGACCGCGGCCTCACGGTGCCTCGGGCTCCGTGTTCTCCAGCGTGTCCTCCTCCTCGAGCACACCGACGAGGATCAGCACCTGGGTCCCCTCGTCGACCTCCGACCCGCCTCCCGGCCGCTGGTCGATCACGACGCCGTCCTGACTGGGATCGGTGACCGTGCGCTCGCGCCTGACCGGCGCAAGGCCGGCGTTGCCGAGCTGGATCGTGGCGTCCCGCTCGCTCAGGCCGACCACGTCGGGCACATCGGCCTGCGGGATCCCGGTGGAGACGACGATGGTGACGGTGCTGCCCCGTTCCAGCTCGCTGCCGCCGGACGGGTCCTGACTGATCACGTTGCCCACCGTCTCCTCCGACTCCTGCTCCTGCACGGTGGTGCTCAGCCCGGCGCCCTGGATCTCGGACTCGGCCGAGGCCTGCGAGAGGCCCACCACGTCCGGCACGCTCACCTGCTCGGGCCCGTTGCTCACCAGCAGCCGCACGCGCTGGCCGCTGCGCACCTCGGCCCCCTCGCGCGGCACCGTCCTGATGGCGAGGCCATCTCGGACCTCGTCGGAGAACTCGCGGTCCACGGTCACGTCGAGACCCGCCTCCTCGAGCTCCGCGATCGCCTGGGGCTCGCGCAGGCCCGCCACCGGCGGCACCGGCACGACGGGCGGGCCCTCGGAGACCTCGACCGTGACCACCGAGCCCACGTCGGCCTCCTCGTTGGCGTTGGGGTCCTGGTCGAGGACCTGGTCGACCGGTTGCTGGCTCTGCAGGCGCGACTCGCGCACCTCGAAGCCCGCTCGCTCGAGCTCTGCGCGCGCCTCCACCAGTTGCTGGCCGACCACCCGCGGCACCTCTCGCTTCTCTGTGGTGAACGCGCCGGTGGCCAGCAGGAAGGCGAGAACGCCGGCGAGCGCAAGCGCCAGGAGCCCGAGCGTGAACCAGGGCCAGCGCCGCCGCTTCTCTCTCGGCTCGCCCACCGCCGCCACCGCACCCGTGCCGTCTCCGTCCCCGGCCGGCAGAGGGATGGGCGCGAAGGCGGTGGTGCCCTCGCCTCCGTTGTCGGCCGCGTCGATCTGGGCGCGGGCGGCCTCGAGGCCCTGGGCGAAGTCGTCGGCCGACTGCCAGCGCTGAGCCGGGTCCTTGGCCAGAGCGGCCATCACCACCGCCTCGAGGGCGGGATGCACGTCCGGACGCAGCTGCGAGAGCGGGGTGGGCTGCTCGGACAGGTGCTTGAGCGCGATCGCCACTGCGCTGTCGCCCTCGAAGGGCAGGCGACCCGCGAGCATCTCGTAGAGCATCACGCCGATCGAGTAGAGATCGGACGCCGCGGTGACCGAGTGGCCCTGGGCCTGCTCGGGAGAGAGGTAATGCGCGGTGCCCATGATCGAGCCGGTCTCGGTCATCTCCGAAGCGCCGGCGCGGGCGATCCCGAAGTCGGTGACCTTGGCGTGGCCCGCGGCATCCACGATCACGTTGTGCGGCTTGAAGTCGCGGTGGATCACGCCGTGGCGATGGGCGAAGCCGGCGGCCTGCAGCACCTGGTTCCCGATGTCGATCACCTGCCGCTGGGGCAGCGGGGCGCCGGCGGCGACAACGTCCTTGAGCGTGCGGCCGCCCAGGAGCTCCATGGCGATGTAGTAGGTGCCCTCGTGCTCACCGCGGTCGTAGACGCCCACCACGTTGGGGTGGGAGAGACCGGCGGCGGCCTTGGCCTCCCGCCGGAAGCGCTCGACGAATTCCTGGTCCTGAGCGAAGCGGCGGTGCAGCACCTTCAGCGCCACCTCGCGGCCGAGATGCGTGTCCTCCGCCGCGTACACGTCGGCCATGCCCCCGGACCCGATGCGCCGGGCGATCCGATAGCGGCCGTCCACGAGCGTGCCGGTGGCGACCTCGGTCACTCGGAGCCGCTCCCCAGCATCGCCTCGAGCACCTGCTTGGCGATCGGCGCCGCCACCGTGCCGCCCTGGCCCGTTGTGCGCTCGACGGTCACCGCCACCGCCATCTGCGGGTTCTCCACGGGGGCGAAGCCGATGAACCAGGGCTGGGTGAACTCGCGGTTGGCGCCCACCTCCGCGGTACCGGTCTTGCCCGCCACCGTGATGCCGGCGAGCGCGGCCGCGGTACCGGTGCCCTCTTCCACAACCCGGCTCATCATGGCGGTGAGCTGTTCGGCGGTCTCGGGCTTCATCACCCTCGACTGGAGGTCGGGCTCGATGCGTTCCGAGACCCGGCCGTCCTTGCGCACGATCCGGTCGGTGAGCAGGGGCTTCATGAGCTGACCACCGTTGGCCACCGCCGCCGCCACCTGCCCCATCTGGAGCGGCGCGGCGCGGATCTCGCCCTCGAGCCCGCCCTGCCCGATGGCCACCCGGCCGACGTCGAAGCCGTCCTCCACGTAGCGGCCGTCGCCGTTGATGACGCCGCTCGGGATCATCTGGTTGTCGGGATAGTCGAGCTGAGGATCCTCGTAGAAGCCGAAGCGCTTCATGTACTCCACGAGCGTCCCGCGGCCGACGCTCTCCCCCACCTGGGCGAACACGGTGTTGACCGAGTTGGTGAGGGCGTCGGTGAAGGAGATCGGCCCGAAGCTCTGGCCGCCGGCGTTGGCCAGCGGCACTCCGCTGATCGTCTTGGGCGAGGAGCCGTCGATCACCGTATCCGGCGTGACCTCGCCGCTGTCGAGGGCCGCCGTGGCGGTCACCACCTTGAACGTCGAGCCGGGCGGGTAGAGCTCCTGCGTCGTCCGGTTGAGCGTCGGCTTGTTGGGGTCGCGGTTGAGGCGCCCGAACTCGCTCGGGATCAGGTTCGGGTCGTACTCGGGGATCGACACCATCACGCGGACCTTGCCGGTCTTCGGCTCGATGGCCACGACCGCGCCCTTGCGGCCCGCCAGGCCGGCCACGGCCGCCTCCGTGCCGGCCACGTCGAGGTTCGTGACCACATCCCGGCCCTCGCGGTCGCGGCCCTCGAGGCCGGCGAACAGGGTCTCGAACTCGTCCTCCTGGCCGGCCAGGTCATCGTTGCGCTCGCGCTCGAGCCCTATCCGCCCGTTGGTCAGGAACGAGTAGCCCACCGGCTGTGCGAACAGCCCGCCCGTGGGATAGGTGCGGGCGAAGACGCGGTTCTCGCCGCGGCCCCGCGCCACGTTGTCGGCCAGCACCGTGCGGCCGTCACTGGCGAAGATCAGGCCGCGCGGAATCTTCTGCTCCTCGATCAGCTCGCGCCGGTTGTTCGGGTTGTCGGCCAGGCCCTCGGCGTCGAGCACGCTCCAGTAGGACGTGAAGCCCACCAGCACGGCGAACAGGAGCACGAACAGGCCGAACAGCTGGGCGATCTGGCGGTTCAGACCAGACCACCCCGGCGGATCCGCTCCCGGCGCGCGCTGTCGGAGACGATCAGCAGCAGGGCCAGGAGCACCATGTTGGCCAGCAGCGAGCTGCCGCCGTAGGACACCAGGGGCAGGGTCACGCCGGTGAGCGGGATGACCCGGGTCACGCCGCCGACGATCACGAAGACCTGTATCGCCAGCACGCTGGTGAGGCCCACGGCGAGCAGCTTGGAGAAGCCGTCGGAGGCGAGCATGGCCACCTTGAAGCCGCGGAACACGAGCAGCAGGTAGCCGCCCACCAGCCCGGCCGCGCCGAACAGCCCCGCCTCGTTGACCAGCACCGAGTAGATGAGGTCGGTGTGGGCGGCGGGCAGGATCGTCCCGCCCCCGGGTAACTCGAGCAGGGCGTTGCCGAAGCCCTGGCCGAACAAGCCGCCATCCGCCTGGGCGAAGAGCGACTGGGCGATCTGGTAGCCCTCGTCGTCCACCCGCTCACGGGTGAAGGGGTCGAGCCAGATCTCCACGCGCTCGCGCACGTGGTTGACGTTCTCGGCCAGGACGATGGCCCCACCGAGGAACATCGTGGCCCCCACCCCGACGATCGAGAGCCGGCCGGTGGCCACGTAGAGCAGGGCGAGGAAGCCGCCGAAGAACATGAGCGAGCTGCCCAGGTCGCGGATGAAGATCAGCATCAGCATGGCCAGGCCCCAGACCAGCAGCAGCGGGCCGAAGTGCTTGGGTGAGGGGCGCTCGCGCAGCACCGCCACGAGCGAGGCGACGAAGACCACCAGCAGCACCGAGCCGGCCGGCCCCAGGCCGAGCACCAGGATGGTCAGGAGCGTGCCCACCGCCGGGAGGCCGTAGAGCAGCAGCTGCTTCTGGTAGGGCAGCGGGCGCAGCCGCGGCCGCACCAGGATGTCACCCGTCTCGCGCAGGTAGCTGGCGAGGAAGATGATGATGCCGAGCTTCGCGAACTCGGCCGGCTGGAACTGGATCGGGCCGAGCTTGATGGCCAGGAAGGCGCCGTTCACCTGCTCGCCGATTCCCGGCAGGCGCGGCATGATCAGCAGCGCGATGCTGCCCGCCGCGATCAGGTAGCGGTAGCGCTCGAGCACGTGATGGTCGCGGACCACCAGGATCGTGATGCAGAAGAGGGCCAGCCCCACCACGAACCACTGGGCCTGCTCGCGCGCCAGCTCGGCGTCGATGCGATAGATCAGCACCAGGCCGATCGCGGCCACGAGCGCGGCCAGCGGGAACAGGTAGGGGTCCGCGTCGGGCAGGCGCGCCCGGATGAACAGGTGGGCCACCACGCACAGTCCGAGGAATACGGCGCCGTAGGTGAGCGTGGCGTCCTGCACGTCCTCGGTGCGGGTGGCCAGCACCGCGGCGAAGCCGGCCACCACGAGCAGGGAGACCGGCAGCAGGCCGAACAGCTCGCGTGTGCGGGCGGACATCAGCCGGAGTTCCCGTCGGCGATGGGACGGGCGGAGCGGGCGCCACCCTCGAGCTGGCCCCGCTCGAGCGAGCGCACGAGGTCCACGGCGTCGTCCCGGCTGCGCCACTCGTGGTCGAGCACGCGCGCGCGCCGCGCTGCCGGGATCGCCCGTGCCGGCATCCCGCTGGCGTAGGTCTCGTCGTAGAGGTCCAGTCCGAACGGAAGCTCGTAGGGGACGCCCTGGTAGATGGTGACCAGGCCGCCGTCGTTGGTGCCGACGAAGTACACCTGGCGGCTCAGGGCGTAGAGGGCCGTGACCGCGGCGGCCACCAGGACCGCGCCCAGCACGAGCTTGAGCGCGAGACGACCTCGGCCCCGGCCTCCGGAGCGGCGTGCCGAGCGCCGGGCGGGCCGGGGGAACCGGCGCGCGGCGGAGGTGTCCGCCGGAGAGGCGGGTGTGGCCGGTGCGGGCGCGGTCCGCAGCGCCGGCCCGGGGCCCGGTGGTGCCGGCCCTTCCGCCGCCCCTGCACGGACGTCGTCGGCGGTCAGCTGGCCGGCGATCGTCTCCTCGTCGCCGGCCACGGTGCCGGCCGGCAACTCGTCGCCGTCCTCCAGCCTGAACAGCACGACCGTGATGTTGTCCTTGCCTCCGCTCTGGTTGGCGGCGCGGATCAGCGCCTCGGCCGCGGCGTTGAGGTCGCCGGCGCCGCGCAGTATCGCGCCGACCTCGTCGTCCGAGATCATCGAGGTGAGCCCGTCCGAGCAGAGCAGGAAGACGTCGCCGGGACGGCCGGGGACGGTGTAGGTGTCCACCTCCACGTCGGGCTCGGGCCCGAGCGCGCGCGTGATGATCGAGCGCTGTGGGTGGTGCTCCGCCGCCTCGGGCGTGATTTGGCCGCTGCGCTGGAGCTCGGCCACCAGCGAGTGGTCGCGGGTGATCTGGACGAGCTCGTCGTCACGCAGCCGGTAGGCGCGGCTGTCGCCGACGTGGGCGAGGCTGATCTCATCGCCCACGACCTTGGCGGCGGTGAGCGTGGTGCCCATCCCGCGCACCGACTCGTCGCTCACAGCCAGTTCGTAGATGCGCCGGTTGGCCTCGCGCAGCAGCCGGGAGAGCTGGGCCTCGGCGTTCTCTCCGCCTGCCCCCCGCAATGGGGGGTCCGCGACGGCGCCCTCGAACGCGTCGGCAGCCATCGCCGAGGCCACCTCCCCGGCCCGGGCGCCGCCCATGCCGTCGGCCACGGCGAAGAAGGGCGGTCGCAGGACGAGGGAGTCCTCGTTGGCGCTGCGCTGGCGTCCGACGTCGGAGCGGCCCACCTGCTCGGCTATGCGCAGAGCCACGCGGCTACTCCTGGTACCGGTACTCGCTGTCGCCGATGCGGATCAGGTCGGCCATCCGGAGACGCTCCGTGCTCTTCACCTGGCGGCCGTTCAGGTAGGTCCCGTTGGTCGAGCCCATGTCCTCGAGGTACATGTAGTCACCCTGCGCGAAGATGCGGGCGTGGGCGGAGGAGGCGAACGGATCGTCCACCCGTACCTCCGCGCTGTCGGAGCGCCCCATGGTCGCGCCGTCGGAGAGATCGAAGCTCGAGCCGGGCTCGTGACCCATGGCCGCCACCACCTCGAGCCTCGGGGCCACCCCCGCGCGCAGATCCGGGGTGGCCGCCTCGCGCCGCCCTCGTCCCGGCGGCTCCACCGGCTCGGCCACCGCCGAGCCGCCCTCGTAGCGGGAGAGGTCGCGGATGGCGCTGCGCGCCACCCAGAGCAGGAACAGGTACAGCACCAGGAGGAAGCCGAACTTGAGCGCGACGGCGAGCGGTTCGTCCATCTACGCGCCCTTATTCGAGCTCGAAGGTCAGGTCGGTGACGCCGATGGTCACGCGGTCGCCGTCGCGCAGGGACACCTGGTCCACGCGGCGCCCGTTGACCTTCACGCCGTTGGTCGAGCCGAGGTCGACGGCGTGCCAGCCGTTCTCGTCGCGGCGCAGCTCGGCGTGGCGGCGCGAGACGTTGGGATCCGAGACGACGACATCGCACTCCCGGCTGCGACCGATCACCACTCGGTCGCCGCTGAGCACCTGGCGGCGGCCCTCGGAGACCAGCAGCGCCTGGCGGCGGTCGAGCGGCGCCTCGAGCTTGCGCGCGGCGCGGTCGGGCGAATAGACCATGGTGTGCCCGAAGTCGCCCGCCGACGGGGCCGGAGCGAGCGCCGGCTCCTCCGCCACCTCGTCCTCGGGCGGGGCGAGCAGCTGGGCCTGGATGCCGAACTCGCCGAGGTCGAGCCGCTCGTCGGTGTGGAACTCGATCTGAGGGCGGCTGGTGAGGGCCAGGGACTCCTGGCGGGCGTGCTCGAGCAGGTAGTCCGAGAGCTCCTTGCGCAGGGCCGGCTCGTAGCTCGTGAACTGCTCGCGGTCCTGGGGCGAGAGGAACACCCGGTAGTGGTTGGGCACGTAGACGCGCGAGACGGAGACCATCTGGTTCTCCTCCATCTCCTTGGCCAGCTTGTGGGCGAGCTCGACCGGTTGCACGCTGGTCTTGAACGCCCGGCCGAAGGCGCCCTCGACCAGGCCTCCGAGCTTCGCCTCCAGGTTTCGCAGCATGCTCATCCCGTCTCGCAGGGTAGTCCGATCCCGGGACCGAAATCAGCCATCTAGGCGGTGGTCACGCGTGGCGCGCGCCAGCCCTCGGCGGGGGCCACGATCTGGGACACGGACAGCGCGATTAGAGCGGCGGCGATCGAGCCCGCCACGGCGCCTCGGGCGGTGTCCTGAGCCACCTCGGCGGCCAGCACGTCGCCCAGCGCCACCTGCGCCGCGATCAGGCCCAGGGCCCATGCGCCGGCAGCCGCCAGGTCGAACGCCAGCCAGCGTCCGCGCAGCAGGAAGGGCAGCGCCACGGCGAAGGCCGCCCAGACGAGGCTCGGCAGGAGCGCGGGGGAGCCCACGACCGGAACGAGCGCGTCGGACAGGGCCGCCGAGATGGAGCCCTCCCATTCGGCTCGCGGCAGCGTGCCGTCGGGCGAGCCGAACAGCAGCACCCGGCCGGTGAGCGCCTCGCCGAGCACCAGCCACCAGACGCCCGCCGCGGCGAGGCCGGCGCGGCGCCAGGGCGTGGGGGCGAGCGCCGCCAGCCCCACGAAGGCGGGCCCCAGGGCCACCGTGCCGAGCAGGGGCGCGATCACCGGCACGCTCCACAGCAGGCCGGCGCGCGGCAGGAGGAAGGGGACGGGCGCGGCCGCGGCCGCGAGCAACAGCGCGGTGCCCTGACGATCGGTCTCGGGCGCCACGAGCCAGGCGCACAGGCCGACTACCGCGAGCAGCCAGCCGATCCGCGGCAGCAGCGCGGTGGCGCCGGCGGCGAGGGCGGCCGCGGTGAGCTCGGAGAAGGCCGGCTCGGGACCGAGCGTGGACAGCACCGCCAGCACGAGCGCTCCCGCGAGCAGGCCCGCGCCCGCCCGTTCCGCGAGACGCATCTGGCGAGACTTCCCCCCTGCGAGCCCCGGCCGGCCGAGCAGCCCAGCGGCGACCACCGCTGGGCGGGGGTCCTCGGGACCGGGGCCCTGCGGCGCCGTTCGAGCCTCGTCGCTCCCCGCGGCGTCGTCTCGGGCGGCGAGCCAGCGGTGGCGGCCGAGCAGCCGGCCCCGGCGCCGGCCGGTGCTGGGCAGTCCGACCCGGCGCAGCGTCTCGGGCTCGACCAGGCCACCCTCGTCGGTGAGCTCGGCCTGGGCGGCGCGCAGCTCGGCCCGCAGATCGGCGGGCGCGGGACGGCGCGCCGGGTCGGCCTCGAGGGCGTCGTCGATGACGTCACAGAGCTCGAGCGGCAGGTCGCGCCGCAGCCGCGACAGCGACGGCACCGGGCGGCCGAGGCGGCGGGCGGTGGCGGCAGGTCCAGCGGCGCGCACCGGGTTCTGGCCCGACCAGGTCTCGTAGAGGGTCAGGGCGAGCGAGTAGACGTCACAGGCGGGCGTCACGCGCGCTCCCTCAGCCTGCTCGGGCGCCATGTAGGCGAGCGTGCCCACCACATCGCCGGTGCGGGTGAGGGCGTCGCCCTGGACCAGGTGCGCCACCCCGAAGTCGGTCAGCTTGGCGAAGCCCACTCCCGCGGCGGGCTCGGCCACCACGATCACGTTCTGCGGCTTCACGTCGCGGTGGATGACGCCGCGCGTGTGCGCGTGCGCCAGCGCCTCGGCCAGGTCGGCGCCGATGCGGGCCACGTCACGATCGGACAGCGCCCCCGCACGCAGCAGCTCGGCCAAGGTTCGCCCCCGAACGAGCTCGGACACGAGGTAGACGTCGTGTTCGTCCGAAGCCAGCTCGTAGATGCCGACGATCGCCGGGTGGTTGAGCCGGGCGGCCGCCACGGCCTCGCGCGCCACCCGGTCGCCGCTGCCGCGCTCGCGCGGGATGGTCTTGACGGCCACCTCACGCTCGAGCTTCTCGTCCCAGGCCGCCCAGACCACACCGAAGCCGCCGGCGCCCAGGCGCTGCTCGAGCCGGTAGCGATCGAGCACCAGCCGGGGCCCCGAAGGTTGAGCAAGCCTTTGTGTAGGGTCGGAGGAACCCAGCGGCAGGGTGCCGGGCTCGTCCGTCAAGGCCTGTCTCGGAACGGTTCATCCCAGGTTCTGTTTCGGTCCGCGGAGAGCGCGTCCTGCCCCCCGTTCATACTCCCACCGAGGCGCACGGGACGCCTTCAAGCGCTAGGAGAGATACTGCTGTCCTTCCTCGACGAACCGGACGAGCCAGTACGAAGTCGTACACGGCGCCGGCCGCCAAGCGGCCGGTCCACCGACCGCCAGACGCTGATGGTCCGCAGGACCCTAGCGATCGGCGCCGGCCTCGTGGTGCTGATTCTGCTCGTGATCGGCTTCCGCGGCTGCCTCAGCGCGCGCCAGGACAGCGCGATCAAGGACTACGTGTCGGACTCGAGCGAGCTCATCAACCAGTCCAAGCTGGAGGGGGAGCAGCTGTTCGGCCTGCTGGGCAGCGAGGGCGGGCAGGACGAGAACGTCGACTCGGCCAACGCCGCCAACGCCCTGCGCAGCGAGTCGGCCACGCTCGTGGATCGCGCGCAGGATCTCGACGCCCCCGACCCGGTTGCCTCCGCCCAGGACTACCTGGTCGAGTCGCTCGAGCTGCGCCGGGACGCCCTCGACGTGGTCGCCCGCGAGCTGCCGGGCGCGCTGGCCGACCAGGAGCGCCGCCAGTCGAGCGACCGCATCGCCGAGGTGATGCAGGTCTTCCTGACGAGCGATGTGCTGCTTCAGGCCCGCTTCATCCCGAGCCTCCAGAGCGCGCTCGACGATGAGGGCCTCGCGGACGAGGTCACCCTGCCGAAAGCGGGGCGCCTCCAGTTCGTTCCCGACACCCAGTGGGTCCAGCCCGACTACGTCGCCGACCAGGTGGCGGCGCTGCGCAGCGGCGAGGGCGCGACGTCCGACGACGCCGCGGCGCCTGGGCTGCACGGCAACGGCCTGGGCACGGTCACGCTGGGGGGTGTCGCTCTTACCCCGGGCGGCTCGGCCACGGTTCCGCTGGCCAGCGACCTCTCGTTCGACGTCCAGGTGGTCAACCAGGGCGAGAACA
The DNA here is from genome assembly GCA_963808545.1 of uncultured Thermoleophilaceae bacterium. Taxonomy (GTDB): domain Bacteria; phylum Actinomycetota; class Thermoleophilia; order Solirubrobacterales; family Thermoleophilaceae; genus JACVRW01. The sequence continues at coordinate 77,197 of CAWEGB010000015.1, forward strand.
ACGAGACCGACGTGAACGTGAAGGTCACCGTGGGCGAGGGCGACGACGCGATCGTGGCCGAGGAAGCGATTCCGGAGATCGCCATCGGCGAGGCCCAGAACGTGACCATCCCCGTCGGCGGGGAGCCGGCCACGGGCCAGAACGTGCCCATCACGGTGGAGGTCGAGCCGGTGCCGGGTGAGGACGTGACCGACAACAACACGGCGGAGTTCACGGTCATCTTCACCAGCTGAGCACGGCGATACCCTGACCCTTCGTGGACGATCTGAACTCCACGCAGGGGATAGTCGCCGTGGCGGCCGCCGGGGTTGCGGCCGTGGCGTTGCTCTTCTGCATCGTGCTCGGCGTCAAGCTGCGCCGGCTGCGCGCGGCGCAGCGGATGGTGCTCGGGAGCGGCGAGGCCGACGTCGTCGCCCACGCCTCGGGCCTGCAGGAGGCGTTCGTGCAGCTGCGCGACTGGGTCGAGGAGACGGCCGCCGGCCTCGAGGCCCGCGTGGGGTCGGCCGAGCAGCGCATGGACGGCTGCGTGGCGCACACCTCGCTCGTGCGCTACGACGCCATGAACGAGCTCTCCGGCCAGCAGTCGAGCACGGTGGCGCTGCTCGACTCCCGCAGCACCGGGGTGGTGATCTCCTCGATCCTTCACCGCGACCAGGCTCGCTTCTACGTCAAGCAGGTGCGCGAAGGCACGCCCGAGTACGAGCTCTCGCCCGAGGAGCAGCAGGCCGTGGAGACCGCCATGACCGGCACGGCCGCCCGGGCCTGATGTCCGCCCGATGAGGGTCGCCTACCTCGGTCCCGCGGGGACCTACAGCGAGGAGGCGCTGCGGGCCTCGGCCCACGGCGAGCTGGAGGAGGTTCCCTACCCCACCATCTACGACGCGGTGATGGCCGTGCATCACGGCGGCGTCGACCAGGCCGTGGTGCCGATCGAGAACTCGCTCGAGGGAAGCGTGGCGGTGACTCTGGACACGCTGGTGCTCGAGGCTCCCGACGTGCGCATCGCGGCCGAGGTCGTCCACCCGATCCGGCACTGTCTCATTGCGCTCCACCAGCTCGAGCTGACCGAGATCACGAGCGTGATCTCGCACCCCCAGGCCACGGCCCAGTGCGCCCGCTTCCTGCGCGAGAGGCTCCCCGGCGCCGAGCACGTGAACGCGCCCTCCACCGCCGACGCCGTCCTGTCGCTGCGGGACGCCGCCCGGGGGACCGCGGCGCTGGGCTCGCAGCTGGCGGCCGAGCTGTACGGCTCGGCCGTGCTCGCCGCCGGCGTGGAGGACCATCCCGACAACGTCACGCGGTTCGTCTGGCTGGCTCGGGCCGCCGAGATCCGGCCAGCGGCGACCGAGGACGGCGCGAAGACCTCGGTCGTCTTCTGGGGCGGAGGCGACCAGTCACCCGGCTGGCTCGTGGACGTGCTCGGCGAGCTGTCGGAGCGCGAGGTGAACCTCACCCGGATCGAGTCGCGCCCGCGACGCATTCGCCTCGGCCACTACATGTTCTTCGCCGATCTCGAGGGCGCGGTCGAGAGCCCTTCGGTGAGCTCGGCTCTCGCCGCCGTGGGCGAGCACGTCGAGGAGGTGAGGGTGCTCGGCTCCTACCGCTCCTTCACCGGATGAGCACAGATTGCAGACGGGACCGCTCAGTACACTGAGCCCAGCGTGGCGGTCCGGACGGAGCTGACGTTTCACACCGAGGTGGGTGACTCGGAACCAGGCCCTGCCACCGCGCTGCTCCGGGCCGGCCGGCCTGCGCAGCGCTCGTCTTCCTCGTCCGGCCGTGTGCTCGTGCTCAACGCGTCCTATGAGCCGATCAACGTCTGCACCGTCCGCCGTGCGGCCGTGCTGATCCTCAAGAACCGCGCCGAGGTGCTCGAGAAGGGCGACTGGGCCCTACGCGCCGAGTCGTTGACCCTCGACCGGCCGGTGGTCATCCGCCTGCTCACCTACGTGCGCATCCCGCGCGACGCCCACCGGCGCAAGATCACCCGCCGAGCCGTCTTCGCGCGTGATCTCTGGACCTGCCAGTACTGCGGCCACGAGCGGGGCAACCTGACCGTCGACCACGTGATCCCACGCTCGAAGGGGGGCGCGTCGTCGTGGGACAACATCGTCACCTGCTGCGCGCCCTGCAACCGGCGCAAGGGAGACCGACTGCCCAAGCAGGCGAGGATGGTTCCGGCGAAGGCCCCCAAGGCTCCCAACCCCACGATCTTCATTCACGTGGCGGCACCCACCATCCCCGCCGCCTGGGAGCGATACCTCATCACCCGTCGATGAGCGAGCAGCGCGGAGGCGGCGAGTCGGGTCCGCCGGCCGGCCGTGGCGAGCGACTCCTCGACCAGGACCAGCGGCCGGCGACGGTGGCGTCGCTCAAGACCCTGCGCCGCTGGCTGATCGTGGCCGGAGTGTGGGCGGTGGCCGCTACGGCGATCGCGGTGTTCGCCCTGGTCAAGGCGGACGAGGCCGACGACGCCGGGCGCGAGCAGGCCGCCGGCGATCTGGACCGAGTGCAGCGACAGCTCGACAGCCGGATCGACGAGCTGGAACGCAGGGTCGACCAGGCCCCGTCCTCCGAGGACATAGGACAGCTCGACGACCGGCTCACCGAAATCGAGGACGGCAGCGCTCAGACGTCGCAGGACATCGAGCGCCTCAACGGCCGTCTGGACGACCTCGAGCAGCAGGTCCAGGCGCTCGAGGACAGCGCCGATACATCCGGCGCCGAGGACACCGAAACAACTCCCTGACCGGCGGGCGTCAAACCGACCTCGCCGTCTGCTTCAATGAGGCTCACCAGGGAAAGGAGGTGGTCCGAACGTTGACTGACAGAATTCTTGGGACCCTGGAGGTGTCCGGCCGCTAGATCGGTGCTGGGCCCCGTTTAGCGGAGTCCCACCCGAGACACCGCCGGTGCTGACGAGGACCGGGAGTGGTTCCTCTGGTCGCAGTACTCGAGACCGGCTGAGTCCAGCAGCAAACTGCGAGGGGCGTCCCATCGGGGCGCCCCTCGTGCGTTCCGGAGCGCGGGCGGCAGCGGCTGCGCCTCCGCTCGGGCCTGCGCAGCCGACGGTCGCGTTGACCCCCTGATGGGGGGTCAACTTGACAAAGCTCGCCGGCCGCTCATGAGGATCGCGCCTGACGGGCCGTCCCCTTCCCTAGCCAACCGTGGGCGCAGCGCCGACCGCGCAGGTCCGAGCGGAGCGCCGCCCGGCCGCTACTCGTCCTCGGGCGTCTCTGGCTCAGGCGCCCCGCCGTCATCCGCCGCCGGCTCCGCCCCGTCCGCGCTCGGCTCGTCCACCGCCAGCACCGGCGCGCCGGTGTCGGGCTCGGAGGTCTCCATCACCAGGGCCACCGCGCTCACCACGTCGTCCTCGCGCAGGTTCATCACGCGCACGCCCTGTGCCGGGCGGCCCTGCTTGGAGATGCCCCTGACCCCGGTACGTTGGACCATGCCGTTCTGGGAGATGAAGACGAGGTCGTAGTGCTCGCGCACGATCAGCGCGCCCGCGAGCCCGCCCTTCTTCTCGGTGAGGCTGATGGTCTTGACGCCCATCGACCCGCGGCCCTTGACCGGGTACTCCTCGATCGCCGTGCGCTTGCCGTAGCCGTTCTCGGTGACCACCAGCAACTCGGTGTCGGGACGCACCACGTCCATGGCCAGCACGCGGTTGTCGCCGCGCGACACGTTCATTCCCCGGACGCCGGCGGTGTCGCGGCCCATCGGGCGCACCTGGTCCTCGTTGAAGCGCGCCGCCTGGCCCGAGCGCGAGACCATGATGATGTCGTCGTCACCGCCGGTGCGCCGGACGGCCACCAGCTCGTCGTCGTCGCGGATGTTGATGGCGATGATGCCGTCGGCCTTGATCGGCGTGTTGTAGGCGAGGAACTCCGTCTTCTTGATCTGGCCCTTGCGGGTGGCGAACACGAGGTACTTGCCCTCTTTGAAGTCGCGCGTGGCCAGCACGGCCTGCACGCGCTCGCCCTCGCGCAGCGGCAGGAGGTTGACCAACGCCCGCCCCTTGGCCGTCCGCGACGCCTCGGGAAGCTCGTAGACCTTCTGCCGGTAGACCTTGCCGCGGTTGGTGAAGAACAGCAGGTAGTCGTGCGTCGAGCTGACGAAGAGATGCTCGATCCAGTCCTCGTCCTTCATCTCCATGCCCATCACGCCCAGGCCGCCTCGGCGCTGCTGGCGGTAGGTGGCCAGCGGCAGCGTCTTGATGTAGCCGGAGTGAGTGATCGAGATCACCATCTGCTGGTCGGCGATCAGGTCCTCGATGTCGATCTCGTCCTCGGAGTGCGTGATCTCCGTGCGCCGCTCGTCGCCGTAGCGCTCGCGGATCTCGGTGAGCTCCTCCTTGATGATGCCCATCACCCTCGACTCGTCGCCGAGGATGTCGCGCAGCTCGCGGATGCGCTCGACCACGTCTCCGTGCTCCGTCTTGATCTCGTCGGTCTGCAGGGCGGTGAGGCGCTGGAGGCGCAGGTCGAGGATCGCCTGGGCCTGGATGCGAGATAGCTCGAAGCGCTCGATCAGTCCCTCGCGCGCGGTGTCCGGATCGCGCGAGCCACGGATCAGCTCGATCACCTCGTCGATGTTCGCGATCGCGATCAGCAGGCCCTCGAGGATGTGGAGCCGGGCCTCGCGCTCGGCGAGCTCGTACTTGGTGCGGCGCACGATCACGTCGCGCTGGTGGTCGACGTAGTTGCGCACGATGGGCAGCAGCCCGAGGGTCCGCGGCACGCCGTCGACCAGGGCGACCATGTTCACCCCGAAGGTGGTCTGCAGCGACGTGTGCTTGTAGAGCTTGTTCAGCACCACCTTCGGGATGGCGTCCCGCTTCAGCTCGATCACGAGCCGGATGCCCGACTGGTCGGACTCGTCGCGGAGATCGGAGATCTCCTTGAGGCGGCCGTTCTGAACCTGCTCGACGATCTTCTGCATCAGGCCGCCGCCGTCCCCGCGGCCGTCGCCCTTGTACACCTGGTAGGGCATCTCGGTGACGATGATGGCCTCCTTGCCCTGGCGCAGCGGCTCGATGTGCGCGCGCCCGCGGATGACCACGCGGCCGCGGCCCGTCTCATAGGCGTCGCGGATGCCGCCGTGCCCGACGATCATGCCGCCGGTGGGGAAGTCCGGGCCCTTGAGGTGCTTCATCAGCCCATTGACGTCGATCGACGGGTCGTCGATGTGGGCGATGACGGCGTCGATGGCCTCGCGCAGGTTGTGCGGAGGGATGTTGGTGGCCATGCCCACCGCGATGCCCGAGGAGCCGTTGACCAGCAGGTTCGGGAAGCGCGCCGGCAGGACCAGCGGCTCCTGGCGCGTCTCGTCGTAGTTGGGAGTGAAGTCGACGGTGTCCGCGTCGATGTCGCGGAGCATCTCCGTGGCCAGCCGGGAGAGCCGGGCCTCGGTGTAGCGGTAGGCCGCCGGGGGATCGTTGTCGATCGATCCGAAGTTGCCCTGCGGCTCCACCAGCGGATAGCGCATGGCGAAGTCCTGGGCCAGGCGCACCAGCGTGTCGTAGATCGGGCTGTCGCCGTGCGGGTGGTAGCGCCCCATCACGTCGCCGACCGTCGTGGCCGCCTTGCGGAACGGCCGCGTGGGCTGCAGGCCGTTCTCGTTCATCGTGAACAGCACGCGCCGGTGCACCGGCTTGAGGCCGTCGCGCACGTCCGGAAGCGCGCGCCCCACGATCACGCTCATGGCGTAGTCGAGATAGGAGGAGCGCATCTCCTCCTCGAGCCCGCGCGGCTCGATGTTTCCGCCGGTCAGCTGATCAATCGACATGTCTACACATCCAGGTTGGTGACTTCTCTTGCGTGGGTCTCGATGAACTCACGGCGCGGCTCCACGGCGTCCCCCATGAGCATCGAGAACACCTGGTCGGCGGCGCTGGCGTCATCGACCGTGACGAGCTGCAGCGTGCGGCCCTCCGGGTCCATGGTCGTGCTGAACAGCTGACCGGCGTTCATCTCGCCGAGTCCCTTGAAGCGCTGCAGCGGCACGCCGTCGCGACAGATCTCGAGCACCTTGGAGTGCAGCTCCTCGAAGGAGAGCGCGTCGCCCTCCTTCTTGCCGAGCACGACGGTGAAGGGCGGAGTGCCGGCAAGGCTCTCGAGCTCCTTGTGGATCTTCACGAAGCCCCGGTACTCGGGCGTCTCGAACAGCGCACGCGACAGGCGGTAGGTGGCGGCCGTGCCGGTCTTGCGTTCAACCACCCGCACCACCAGCTCGGTCTCGTCCTGGCTGAGCAGCTCCGTCTCGTAGGGCTCGCTCTCGGGATCGTCGCCCCGGAGGATGGCGATCACCGCATCGGAGTCGGCCGCCCCCTCGTCGAGGATCGTGGACTCCTCCAGGAAGGTGATCGGGTCGTGCCCCCACTCCGCGCGCAGCGCCGCGGCCCAGCCCTCGTACTGCTTGAGCAGCCGGCCGTACTTCTGCCAGCGCGCGTGAGTGAGGCTGAACTCCCTGCCCTCCCGGTCGGCCACCACGAGCTTCTCCAGCTTGTCGCGCAGCAGCACCTCCTCGAGCTCCGACTCCTTCTCGATGTAGATGTCCTGCTTGCCGGACTTGACCTTGTAGAGCGGCGGCTTGGCGATGTACACGTAGCCGGCGTCGATCAGCTCGGGCATCTCCCGGTAGAGGAAGGTGAGGACGAGCGTCCTGATGTGGGCTCCGTCCACGTCGGCGTCGGTCATGACGATCACCTTGTGGTAGCGGGCCTTCTCGATGTCGAACTCCTCGCGGATCCCGGTGCCGATCGCCGTGATCAGCGCCTGGATCTCCTTGTTGGAGAGCACCTTGTCGATGCGGTTCTTCTCGACGTTGATGATCTTGCCGCGCAGCGGCAGGATGGCCTGCGTGTTGCGGTCGCGGCCCTGCTTGGCCGAGCCGCCGGCCGAGTCTCCCTCCACGACGAAGATCTCCGCCAGCGCGGGGTCGCGCACCGAGCAGTCGGCCAGCTTGCCCGGCAGGGTGGAGTTCTCGAGTGCCGACTTGCGCCGGGTGAGGTCGCGGGCCTTGCGGGCGGCGTCGCGGGCCCGCTGGGCGGCAACGGCCTTGCGGATGATCTGATTCGCCTCGGTGGGGTTCTCCTCGAGGAACTCGGCCAGGCCCTTGTTGACCGCGGCCTGGACGAAGCCCTCCACCGGCGGATTGCCGAGCTTGGTCTTCGTCTGGCCCTCGAACTGGGGGTCCTGGATCTTGACCGAGATGATCGCCGTGAGCCCCTCGCGCACGTCCTCGCCGGAGAGGTTGTCGTCCTTCTCCTTGAGCTCGCCCTTCTGGCGCGCGTAGGCGTTGATCGTGCGCGTGAGGGCGGAGCGGAAGCCGGACAGGTGTGTGCCGCCCTCGTGCGTGTTGATGTTGTTGGCGAACGAGAGGAGCGCCTCCTGGTAGGAGTCGTTCCACTGCAGGGCCACCTCGACCTCACCGGTCGAGCTCGAGTCCTCCATGTACACGACCTTCTTGTGCAGAGGCGCGCGCGTGCCCTGGCTGTGGAGGTAGTTGACGAAGTCGACGATGCCGCCGTCGTACTGGAAGGTCGTCTCGAAGCGCTCCCCGCGCTCGTCGCGGAACTCGATCCGCAGGCCCTTGGTGAGGAAGGCCATCTCACGGAAGCGCTGCTCGAGAACGGTGCGGTCGTAATCGATCGTCTCGAAGATCTCGAGGTCCGGCAGGAACGAGATGCTCGTGCCGCGGCGGTCGCTCTTGGCGCCCTTCGTGAGCTCCGTGGTGGGCGTTCCGCGCTCGTACGACTGCGTCCACTCGTGGCCATCGCGCCAGATCGTGAGGTGCAGCCACTCGGCGAGCGCGTTGACCACCGAGACACCCACCCCGTGCAGCCCGCCCGAGACCTTGTAGCCACCGCCCTCGCCGAACTTGCCGCCGGCGTGCAGGACGGTGAGCACGACCTCGGCCGCCGGCCGCTTCTCCTTGGCCATCGTGTCGACGGGAATGCCGCGGCCGTTGTCGGTGACCATGACGCTGTTGTCCGGGTGAATGACGATCTCGACGCAGTCGGCCTCGCCCGCGAGGGCCTCGTCCACCGAGTTGTCCATTACCTCGTAGATCAGGTGATGCAGTCCACGCAGGCCGGTGGACCCGATGTACATGCCGGGCCGCTTGCGCACCGCCTCGAGGCCCTCGAGGACGGTGATGTCCTGGGCGTCGTAGCTGCCGTTCTCGGGCCTATCCGCCAAACCATTCCTTCCGTTCACGCAGCCCGGCGGGCTGCGGACACCATGAAAAGCCCCGAGTCCGGGCCAGTTTCGGCGGCCGGGTCGGGGCGGTACATAAGACCGCCTCTGATACTAGCAGGCTACCCCCCGCTCCGGACGCTCCGGAGCGTTACAAAATCCCCGCAAATGGCGCAAAAACGAGCCACCGCCGCAACGCCCTGAAGGTCGGGCCGGGGAGGCTGGGCCGGCCGGCGGTGGGTTCGGCTCCGAACCGCCCGCGAAGGTGGGCGGGCGAGGGTCGCCGAAGTGGCGGCGCGGGACGGCTAGGCCCGGCCCGAGCCCACCACGAAGCGAAGCCGGGCGAAGGCCGGCCCGGGGCCGGCCTCTGCTCCCGCGGCAGCGGCCACCGCGTCGTTCAGGCGCGCGAGGAGATCGGGCCCAACGAGCTCCAGCTCCTGAGCCCAGACCGCCGACTCGCACGCCAGCGTGAGCACCGCACGGCGTTCGGCCACCGGCGTGGCGAAGGCCGCGAGCTCAGCGCCGGCCACCTCCGGCCAGAGTGCCTGAGCGCGCGCCAGCGGGGTGGCCGGTTCGACGTCGGCGAGCACGCGGTCGAGCGCCTTCGACAGCGGACGTGGAGCGAGGCGCCTCACGCGGCCGCCCGGGCCGGCGCCACGATACGCCCGGCTTCCACCCGCACGAGCTCCGTGCCGTGGCCGATTCCCGGCACGTGCTCGGCCTCGGTGGTGGTGATCACGGCCTGCCCGCTGCCCCGCAACAGCTCTGCGAGCAGCTCGCGACGCTCGGCGTCGAGCTCGGACATGACGTCGTCCAGGAGCATCAACGGCGGGTGGGCCCGCCGCTCGGCCAGCAGGGCGCGCTCGGCGAACAGAAGCGCCAACAATGCCGCTCGCTGCTGGCCCTGGGAGCCGTAGGCGCGCAGGGTCAATCCGCCCAGCAGCAGCTGGAGCTCGTCGCGGTGAGGACCGTGCGCGGTGAAGCCGCGGTCGAGATCGGCGTGCCGGCGCTCGGTGAGCTCGGCGGCCAGCGCCGCGGCGTCCGACGCCGCTGACCGTGGCCGGTAGCGGAGCTCCGCTTCACCGGGCAGGCCAAGCCGCGCGGCGAGCTGCGCGAACGGCTCGCGCAGGCCGTCCACGGCCTCGCGGCGATCCTCCATCAGGCGGATCCCCTGGGCGGAGACCTCGGCGTCCCAAGCGTCGAGCGCCGCCGGACCGGACACCCCGGCGCGGATGCGGGCCAACAGGGCATTGCGCTGGGCCAGCGCTCTCGAGTACGCGCTCCGTGTGGCGGCGCGGGCCGGCCACAACGCAGCGACCACCTGGTCGAGGTGAGCCCGGCGGCCAGCGGGAGGTCCCTTCACGAGCTCGAGTCGCTCGGGGAGGAACACGCTGACCAGTGGGCGGGCGGGGGCCGAGGTCAGGCTGTCCACCGCGTTGCCGTCGACGCTGAGGTGCTTCGCCTCACCCGGCTCGAAGCCGACCTCGATGCGATGCGACGACTCCTCGTCGCGCGTGTCCAGCACCACTCTCGCCACGCCCGCGCCGCGGGTCACCAGCTCGCGCTCGTTCGAGGTTCGCGGCGAGCGGCCGGTGCAGCCGAAGTAGAGGGCCTCGAGCAGATTGGTCTTGCCCGCGCCGTTCGGCCCCGCCACCACCGTGAGGCCGTCGCCCAGCTCGAGCGCGGCGTGCCGGTAGTTGCGGAAGTCGCGCAACTCGACCCGGGTGACCGCCAGGGCCGGCATCCGCTCACACGTTCAGGCGAATGGGCATGACGAGGTAGCGGAAGCCGGCGTCATCGCCACTCGACTCGATCAGCCCGGGCCGCAGCGGGCTGATCAGCTTCAGGATGAGCTCCTCCGACTCGGCGCTGTCCAGCCCGTCACGGAAGAACTCCGGGTTGAAGCCGATCTCGAGCTCCTCGCCCTGGAACGGCACGGGGAGCGACTCGCTGGCCTCGCCGACGTCCGGCGTCTGCGCCGAGACCTCCAGCGCGCCCTCGGTGAAGCGCAGCCGCAGTGGCGCGTTCTTCTGAGCCAGCAGGCCGACACGGCGCACCACATCGAGGATCTCGTCGCGAGCCACACGCAGCTCGTGCTCGTAGCTCTCGGGCAGCAGCTGCTGGTAGTTGGGAAAGCGCCCCTCCACCAACCGCGACGACAACACCACGTCCTCCACGGTGAAGATCACCTGGTTCTCGAGCGCCGCCACACCGATCGTCTCGGCGTCGCCGGCACTGGCTATCCGGCTGAGCTCCTGCAGCGTGCGGGCCGGCACGTTGGCCTCGAGGTCGCTGGATAGCGCCGTCTCGAGCGTGGTCTCCTTGACGCTCAGGCGATAGGAGTCGGTGGCCACCATGCGCAGCTCTGTGCCGCTGGCGGTGACGAGGACGCCGGTGAGGTGTGGCCGCGTCTCGTCGCGCGAAGCGGCCCGGGCCACCCGGGCGATCGTGTCGACGAAAGCGCCGGCGGGCACCGTGAGACCTTCCTCGCCGGGTGCCTCGGGCAGCTTCGGAAAGTCCTCGGTGGGCAGCGTGCGCAGATGGAACTTGGCTGCGCCGGACACCACCTCGACATCCTGTTGCGACGATCGGTACTCGAGCGTCAGGTCGTCCTTCGGAAGCGAGCGAACCACGTCGAGGAGGAGCCGGCCGGGAACGACGACCTGGCCATCGGTGGACTCCTGCGCCTCGAGGGCCACCCGCACCCCCATCTCCATGTCGGTGGCCTGGAGTTCCGCGCGGCCGCCCTCGACCTTGAGGAGAACGCCGGCCAGGGTCTGGATGGCGCTGCGCGTGGACGCAGCGCGCACCGCGACGCCGAGCCGGGCGAGGAGCGTTTCACGGGAAACGGTGAGCTTCAAATCACTGCCTTATCTGCTTGAGGTGATTGGGGCCTGTAGATCGGTGTACATCCCGCCCAAACCCCCGTACGGAGCGCGATCGATCCTGTGAGCAAGCTGTTGATTCTTCCAGTTCGATCGGTCATCACAAGGAAGGACCGAGCTTTACACGCAGGTTGTCGACCGCGCTGCGGACAGCCGCATCGGTCTGGATGGCCGAGCTCACCCGGTTGACGGCGTGTATCACGGTGGTGTGGCTGCGGCCACCGATTCCTCGGCCGATCTCGGGCAGGCTGTGCTCGGTCAGCTCGCGCGCCAAAAACATCGCTATCTGTCGTGCGATGGCGACGGTGGGGGTGCGGTCGCGCTCCACGAGGGCTCGGGGTTCGACTCCGAACTCGGCGGCCGCGGCGTCCAGGATCTCGGTGATCCCGCAGGCGTCGGCGGCGGTTTCCGCGCCCAACCGGCGCAGCACGTGACGTACGAGCTCGGGCGTGGGCGGCTCGCCCCTGAGGGAGGCGTAGGCCACCACCCGGATCAGCGCGCCCTCGAGGGCTCGGACGCTGGTGTCCACCCGGGCGGCGATCTCGTTCATGACCTCGGCCGGCACCTCCACGCCGTCGAGCAGGGCGCGCTTGGCCAGGATGGCCCGGCGCACCTCGAGGCCGGGCGCCTCGAGCTCCACCACGAGGCCGGCACGAAAGCGCTCGATGAGACGGTTCTCGAGGCCGGTCACGTCCTCCGGGCTGCAGTCCGAGGTCATGACGAGCTGGCGGCCGGAGTCGAGCAGTGAGTTGAACGTGTGAAAGAACTCCTCGCGGGTCTTCTCGCGGCCGGCGAGGAACTGTACGTCGTCGATCAACACGACGTCGGAGCTGCGAAAGCTCTCCTTGAAGCGGTCGGTGCGCCGCGCCCTGATCGCCTCGACGAACTCACCGGTGAACTCCTCGATCGTGGCGTGGCGCACGCTGAGCCCCGACCCGTAGCGCAGCACGTAGTTGCCCACCGCGTGGAGCAGGTGCGTCTTGCCTATGCCCGGCGAGCCGTGGAGGAAGAGCGGGTTGTAGGAGTGGGCCGGGAGCTCGGCCACGGAGAGTGCTGCCGCGTGGGCGAAGCGGTTCTCCGGGCCGATCACGAACTGCTCGAACGTGTACTTGGGGTTCAGGTGCCCGTCGTGGCCGGCGTCTCGCGAGGATGGACGCTCGGCCGTCGTGGCCGGCTCGCGCCAGTCCGAGCCGACGATCTCGACGCTGGCGTGCTCGTGGAAGCGCTCGCTCGCGACGCGGCGCAGAAGCGGGAGGTAGCGCTCCGTCACCGAGGTCCGGATGTGATCCGGCGCCCGCACGTGGAGGGTGCGGCCGTGCACGGCGGCCAGCTCGAGCGGCTCCAGCCAGATCTGAAACTTGAAGTCCGTGGTCTCACGGCGGAGCGTCTCGCGGATGTCGTCCCAGATCGGGTCGGGCGGTGCGGGCAAGGCTTGGCGCGACCCTCCTCGGGGCCTCGGCGAACGGGCTTCGTGCGGGGGAGGGACGGACGGTCTCGGATGACGCCGCTGCCCTCGGCGAGCCGAGTGTACACCCGGTTTCGGGGCCTCGCGCCGGTCTCTCGGCGTGGCCTCGCAAAACGCGAGAAAAGCGTCCGCGGCTGTCGCGATGGGTTGGTGTCGACAGGAAATCGACAGGCGTCCGCGCCGCCATCTTGTACCCTGATTGCTCCCGATGAAGCGCACCTATCAGCCGAAGAAGCGCAAGCGAGCCCGCACCCACGGGTTCCGGGAGCGCATGTCCACGCGCGCGGGGCGCAAGCTGCTGAAGCGCCGCCGGGACAAGGGCCGCAAGCGGCTCACTCCCTAAACGGCCATGGCCGACGGTGCGCGCCGAAAGCGCCGCAGGCTCTCGCGCAGCGGCGAGTTCGAGCGCGTCTACCGGGAAGGCCGCTCGCACGCCAGCCGCTACCTGGTGGTCTACGCCTTCCCGCGCGAAGGGGCCGACGACGACGACCCGAGGCTGGGGATCTCGGTGGGGCGAAAGCTCGGCGGTGCCGTGGAGCGCAACCGGATCAAGCGCCTGTTGCGCGAGGCGTTCTGGGCCGCCGCCGGTGAGCTCAGGCCCGGCCACGACTTCGTGATCGTCGCCCGCGCGCCCGCGGGAGAGCTCGCCCGCTCGGGTGGCGAAGCCGCCGTCGAGCGGGAGCTGCGGTCCGTCCTCAAGGAGGCGGGGCTGGCCGGCTCCGGGCCCGCGTCGTGAGTGCCGTGGGTGGGGCGGTGCGCTCCGTCGTGACAGCGCCGGTGCGCTTCTACCAGCGCGCGATCTCTCCCGGAATTCCCTCGCGCTGCAAGTACTATCCCTCGTGCTCTGAATACGCCGTGCAGTCCGTTCGCAGCTACGGTGTGTTCCGGGGAGTCGTACTCGCTGCCTGGCGGTTGCTGCGCTGCAACCCCTGGAGTCACGGAGGGGTCGACTTCGTGGAGGACCAGAAGCTGTTCCGCCCACGCTCCCACGCCTAGCCCATGTTCATAGCCAACGTCCTTCAGCCGCTCATCGACGCCTGCGAATGGGTGCTCGAGTTCTGGCACGGCGTGATCGGCGACGGGGCGAACTCCTGGGGCTGGTCGATCATCCTGCTGACGTTCACCGTCCGGATCTTGATCCTGCCGCTGACGTTCAAGGGCGTGAAGTCGATGCAGCGGCTGCAGACGCTCCAGCCCGAGATCAAGAAGATCCAGGAGCGCTACAAGGACGACAAGCAGCGCCAGCAGCAGGAGGTCATGGCCTTCTACCAGTCGGAGAAGGTCAACCCGCTGGGCTCGTGCCTGCCGCTGCTGCTGCAGATCCCGTTCTTCATCTCGCTCTTCTACCTGCTGCGCTCGGACTCGTTCAAGGCCGACATCGCCGCCAACCCGGGCTTCTTCCCGATCGACGACCTGGCGGCGAAGGTCGACGACCCGGTGCTGCTGGGCGTGCTCATCGTGCTCTACGTGGGCACCCAGCTCGCGGCCAGCCTCGTCACGGCCATCAGCGCCGACCCGATGCAGCGCCGCATCATGCTGGCGCTGCCGTTCGTCTTCGTCATCTTCATCATCAACTTCGAGGCGGGGCTGATCCTCTACTGGATCACCACCAACGTCTGGACCATCGGGCAGCAGCTGCTGGTGAAGAAGCTCTATCCCAAGCCGGTCCTCGACGCCGAGGCGGCGGAGGAGAAGGCCAAGGACAAGCCCGCACGCGGCAAACCAGCGCCCACGGTGGCGGCCGTAGCGGCTGAGACCGACGCGAAGGACGCCAAGACGGACGGGAAGAAGCAGGGCAAGAAGTCCCGCGCCGAGAAGGTGGCCGCCGGGGCATCCGGGGGCAACGGCGGTCCAGCGAAGACACCGCCTCCGTCGCCGCGGAAGAAGAAGAAGCGCTCCGGGCGCAGGCGCTGAGCGCTATGTCCGTAGGCGAGGAACCGCGCCCCGAGGAGCTGGTCGCCGAAGCCGAGGGCGAGAGCCTGGGCGAGGCCAAGTGGGCGGCGGTCAAGGCGCTCGAGCCGCGCTTCCCCGGACTCGCGGCCGAGTCGGTGCGGTTCGAGGTGACCGAGGAGCCCGAGGCCGGCAGGCCGGCGCGGGTGCGGGCCGAGGTCGACCTCGAGAGCTGGCGCGAGGCGGCCGGGCGCATACCGGAGGAGCCGGTGGAGCGGGTGCGGGCGATGGTGGCCCGGGTGGTCCATGCCCTCGGGCTGAGGGCGACGGTCGACATCACCGAGAGCGACGATGAGATCCGCGCCACGGTCAACGGCGACGACCTCGGCCTTCTGATCGGCAAGCACGGCTCCACCATCGACGCCCTGCAGCACCTCGCCTTCAGGGCCGCCTTCAGCGGGGCCGGGGAGCGCAAGCAGGTGACCGTGGATGCCGCCGGCTACCGCGAGCGCCGTGAGGCGGCGCTCCACCGCATGGCCGATCGCGCCTCGGCCGAGGCCCTGCGCTACGACCGCCCAGTCGAGCTCGAGCCCATGCGGGCCATGGAGCGCAGGGTCGTGCACACCTACCTGGGCGAGCGCGACGACGTCGAGACCCACAGCGAGGGCGACGAGCCCGACCGGCGCCTGGTGGTCTCGCCGAGCCGGCCACTCTGAGCGGCTGGCGCGAGACGCTCGCTGCGCTGAGCGCCCGCTATGGGTTGCCGGAGGGCGCCGAGGCGCAGCTCGGCCGGCTGCTGGACGCGCTGGCCGCCGAGCCCGATCCCCACACCACTGCCGGCGCGCCGGCTGACGCGGTCGAGGTCCACGTGGGCGATTCACTCAGCGGGCTGGAGGTCCCGGAGCTCCGGTCGGGGCGCCTGGTGGCCGACCTCGGGTCGGGCCCCGGCTTTCCCGGCCTCGTGCTGGCGGTGGCCAACCCTCGCGCGCGGGTGGACCTGATCGAGTCGACGGGCCGCAAGACCGCCGTGGCCGCCCGGCTGCTCCAGGCGGCGCAGATCACGAACGCGCGGGCGATCACCGCACGGGCCGAGGAGTGGGGCGCGGCGCTGCCGGCGCTCGGCGGCGGGGCCGGGGTGTACGACGCCGTGACCGCCCGGGCGGTGGGTTCGCTGGCCGTGTTGGCGGAGTACGCGGCGCCGCTGTTGAGGGTCGGCGGCGTGCTGGTGGCCTGGAAGGGGGCGCGGAATGCGGCTGAGGAGGCCGCCGGCGCCGCGGCCGCCGAGCGCTTGCGGATGGCGGTGAGGGGGGTGGAGCGGGTGGTGCCCTTCGAGGGCGCGCGTGACCGGCACCTGCACGTGTACGAGAAGGTGGGGCCCACTCCCGCCGGCTTCCCGCGGCGCCCGGGCATGGCGAAGAAGAGGCCGTTGCCCTGAAGGGTTCACACCCGAACCGTCGAACCCCGTTCACAGGGCCTCATTCCGACCGGCCCTCCACGTAGCTTCAACCTCCGATGGGCAGCGTGCTCGCCATTGCCAACCAGAAGGGCGGGGTGGGCAAGACCACCACCGCCGTCAACCTGGGCGCCAGCATCGCCGACGGCGGCTATCCCACGCTGCTCGTGGACCTGGATCCGCAGTGCAACGCCACCGTCGCGCTCGGCCTGCCGAAGGACGGCGCCCCCAACGTGTACGACTGCCTCTCCGGCGATCTCAGCCTCGGCGCCGCGGCTCTCCCCAGCGCCGTGGAGCGCCTCGACGTGGTTCCGTCCACACCCGAACTGGCGGGCGCCAACGTCGAGCTTCCGCGCATCCCCGGGTCGGAGACGATCCTTCGCGACCGGGTCGGCAACGTGCGCGAGCGCTACCTGTTCACCCTCTTCGACTGCCCGCCGTCGCTCGGGCCGCTCACCGTCAACGCCCTGGTGGCCGCCGACAAGGTCATCGTGCCGGTCCAGACCGAGTACTTCGCGCTCGAGGGGCTGGCGCAGCTGCTGGACACACTGTCGCTCATCCGCCGGGAGCTGAACCCACGGCTGACCGTGGCCGGAATGATCCTGACCATGCACGACGGGCGCACGCGCCTTGCGCGTGACGTCGAGCGCGAGGTGCGCGAGCACTTCCCCGAGCTCGTGTTCGACACCGTGGTCCCGCGCAACGTGCGTCTGGGGGAGGCACCGAGCTTCGGGCTGCCCGTGCTCCAGCACGCTCCCCGCAGCGCCGGCTCCGCCGCCTACCTCAAGCTGGCCAAGGAGGTGGCCGCCCGTGGCTGAGCCGCGGCGGGGCATGGGCCGCGGCCTCGCCGCGATACTGCCGCGCTCCGGGGAGGGCGAGGAGGGGCTCCGTGAGCTCCCGCTCGAGCTCGTCAAGCCCAACGCACAACAGCCGCGCCGCAACTTCGACGAGACGGCGCTGGCCGAGCTGGCGGAGTCGATTCGCGCGCGCGGACTGCTGCAGCCGATCGTGGCGCGCCCCCTGCCGGGAGGGGAGTACGAGCTTCTGGCGGGCGAGCGCCGGCTGCGTGCCGCCCGTCTCGCCGAGCTGGAGACGATTCCGGCCATGGTCCGGCCGGCCGGCGACTCCGACCGGCTGGATCTCGCCCTCGCGGAGAACATGGCCCGGGTCGACCTCAACGCCGTCGAGGAGGCGCGCGCGTGCGCGCTGCTGGTCGACGATCTCGGCCTCACCAAGGAGGAGGTCGGGCGCCGGGTGGGTCGCAGCCGGGTGGCCATCTCGAACCTGATCCGCCTGCTGGAGCTGCCCGAGGAGGCGCTCGAGCTGATCGAGGGCGGCGCGCTCAGCGAGGGCCACGGCCGAGCCATCCTCACCTGCAAGGACCACGCGCTGCGCCGCCGCCTGGCCTTCGACGCGCGCGACCAGGCCTGGTCGGTTCGCGAGACCGAGCGCCGCGCGCGCGAGGCGCAGTCCACCGGGAAGCGGCCGGCGAGTGAGCCGCGGGCGGTCGTCCATCCCGACCTGCAGGAGGCGCTGGCCGCCGCGGAGGACACGCTGTCAGCAGCCCTCGGGTACGAGGTGCGGGTACGTGCACGCGGCGAGCGCTGCCGGGCCGAGATCGACTTCGACACGCCCGGCGACGCCGTGCAGCTGGCCGAGCGCCTGATGGCTCGCGGGCTTCCCCGCGCGGCCTAGAAACCGGCCGTCGCGCGGCGCTACAATCGGCGCTTCGCCCGCCCCTCGGGGGCGGCGTGAGGGCGATTAGCTCAGCCGGTTAGAGCGCGTCTCTGATAAGGACGAGGTCCCTGGTTCGAGTCCAGGATCGCCCATGCTGGAGCCCCCTTTTCATGGGGGCTTGCTCGTCATCGGGAGGCGTGGGTCCCCGCTTCACGGCGGGACTAGACTGTCGGAAGCCATGCAGGAAATGGTCATTTACGGCGTGAGCTTCGACATGGTCGGCAAGCAGCCGATCGTGCTCCTGAAGACCCGGGACGGCAACAAGTTCCTTCCCATCTGGATCGGGCATCCCGAAGCTGCCGCCATTCTGATGAAGCTTCAGGGCGCGAACACTCCGCGTCCGATGACCCATGACCTGATCTCGGAAATGCTGTCCGAGCTCGAGGTCTCCTGCTCCCGGGTTGCGGTGACCGAGCTGCGCGAGAACACCTTCTACGCCGAGGTGACTCTCCAGCTCAACGGCCGCGAGATACCGATCGATTCGCGGCCTTCCGACGCCCTCGCGCTCGCCGTTCGCACCGGCGCGCCGATCTTCGCCGCGGAGGACGTGATCTCCGAGTCGGCGATCGAGTTCGAGCACGAGGTGGAGGACACCGAGGAGGTCGTCGAGAAGTTCAAGGACTTCCTCGACAACGTCACGCCCGAGGACTTCGCCGGCGGTGACGAGCCCGAGGCGGGCGAGGGCGAGGGCGAGGAGGAGGGCCGGTCCTAGACCGGCTGGCGCTCGAGGGCCAGGTCGAGGATCCGGCCCACCAGCGAGTCGAATGAGATGCCCGCCGCCTCCGCGGCCTGGGGCAGCAGGCTGGTCTCCGTGAGGCCGGGGATGGGATTGACTTCGAGGACGGTCAGCTCGCCCGCCGCGTCGAGCATCAGGTCCACGCGGGCGAAGGACGAGCAGCCGAGCAGGCGGTAGGTGGCCAGGGCCAGCGCGTGGGCGGACTCGGTCACGCCCGCGGGCAGCTCCGCTGGGCAGACGAAGTCCGTGCGGCCGATCTCGTAGCGGGCCTCGAAGTCATAGAACTCGTCGTCGCGAGGCACGGCCTCGACGACCGGGAGGGCCTCGCCGTCGAGGATCGACACGGCCAGGTCACGCCCGTCCACGTGGCGCTCGAGCAGAACGCGCGAGTCGTAGGAGAAGGCGGCCACCAGCGCCGAAGGCACGGCGGCGGCGCTGCGCGCAAAGCGGATGCCGAGTGCCGATCCCTGAGACGAGGGCTTGACCACGATCGGGAAATCGAGGCGCTCCTCGATCGCCGTGAGCGCGTCGGCGGCGCCCAGCTCCCGGAACGCGGTCTCGGAGAAGGAGAAGAACTCCGGGGTCGGCAGCCCGGCCTCCAGCATCAGGTGCTTGGCCAGGACCTTGTCCACCGATCGGGCGCAGGCCAGCACTCCCGAGCCGGTGTAGGGCACGCCGAGGATCTCCAGCAGCTCCTGGACGGTTCCGTCCTCGCCGTCGCGTCCGTGCATGGCGATGAACGCGGCATCGGGGGCCGCGTCGCGGAGCCGCTTCATCAGATCCGCACCGACGTCGATCGCCACGACGTCGTGCCCCAGCCGCCCGAGCGCGTCCTCCACCCGCGCTCCGGACCGCAGCGAGACCTGGCGCTCGAGCGAGCGGCCTCCCTTCAGCACAGCGACCCGCGTCAAGAGCGCCTCGCCCTGCGCTCGCGCTCGGCCGGCGTGGGCATGTGAACCACCTCGGCGCCCGGGGTGTCGGGCGCCGAGCGGTGCTCGCCGGTGAGCGTTCCGTAGAGCTGCACCTGCTCGTTGATGACCTCTCCGATGCGGCGGATGCCCTCGCGGATCGAGTCCTCGTCGGAGCCCGAGAAATTGAGGCGCATCGCGGAGCGCCCGCGGCCGTCCAGGAAGGCCGCCTCGCCCGGCACGAAGGCCACGTTGTCGCGCAGGGCCCGGGCGAGCAGGTCGGTGGTGTCGATGAAGTCCGGCAGCATGGCCCAGATGAACAGGCCGCCGCCGGGTCGCGTCCATTCCGCCTGAGGCGGGAAGTAGTCGGCCAGCGCGTCGAGCATGGTGTCGCGGCGCCTGCGGTAGACGTCCGTGAGCGACTCCACGTAGTCCTCCCAACGCCCGCGCTCGAAGTAGGCCTGGACCATCAGTTGCGACAGGGTCGAGGTGCACAGGTCCACAGCCTGCTTGCCCAGATTGATCTTCTCGAGCACCGGTGGCGGAGCCACCACCCAGCCGAGCCGGATACCGGGCGACAGGATCTTCGAGAACGTGCCCAGGTACATCACGTACACGCCTTGATCGAGCGCGTACAGCGGGGGCAGCGAATCGCCCTCGTAGCGCAGCAGGCCGTAGGGGTTGTCCTCGAGCACGAGCAGCTCGCGCTCGTGGGCCAGCTCCACCAGCCGGCGCCGGCGCGCCAGCGACATCGTCTCGCCCGCCGGGTTCTGGAAGGTGGGCACGGTGTAGATGAACTTGGGGCGGCGGCCCTCCCGCTCGAGCCGGTCGAGGGTCTGTTCGAGCAGGTCGATCCGCATCCCCGCCGCGTCCAGCTCGATCTGCACCACCTCGGCCTGGTAGGCGCAGAACACGGGGACGGCGCCCGGATAGGTCGGCCCCTCCGCGATGATCACGTCGCCGGGGTCGATCAGGGTCTTGGTCACCAGGTCGATCACCTGCTGGCCGCCGGTGGTGACGATCACGTCCTCGGGGTCGACCCGCATGCCCTCCGCGGCCATCACGGCGGCGATGCAGTCCTTGGTCTCGGGCAGCCCCTCGGTGGGTCCGTACTGGAGGGCCTTGGCACAGGACTCCGCGGCGATGCGCTGGGTGACCGCGGCGAAGGTGTCCGGCGGGAACGTGCTCGTGTCGGGCAGGCCGCCGGCGAGCGAGATGACCTCGGGCCGCGCCGTGACGGCCATCAGGTCGCGCATCGCCGACGACTTCATCACCTTGGTGCGCGACGCGAACAGGGCCGCGTAGCGCTCGAGATCGCGCGAGATGCTCATCGACGCGCGGAGACCGCGGCCCGAGACCGCCTGTGGTCTATCGTCACCGGCCGCAGGGTACCGACCCTCTCAGCGGCACATGAGCCTCTTCATGGACATCGGCACGGGCGCCGGCCTGGCGGGCGCCACCGGCGTGCGGCCCTATCTGCCGCCGCTGCTCACCGGGGCTCTCGCCCGGGCCGACGCCGGCATCGATTTCGACGGCACCGACTGGAGCTTTCTCGAGTCACCGGTGTTCCTGGGCGCGGTGCTGCTGGTGGGCCTGGCGGCCTATGCCCTCGAGCGTTCGGAGGCCGGCTCGCCGAGGACCGAGGGCCGCAGCCCGGTGGTGATCTTCAGCGGCGTGGTGGGCATCGTCCTGGGCGCCCTCCTGTTCGCGGGTGCGCTGGCCGACGGAGGTGAGACCAGCTGGATCGGCCTCGTGGCCGGGCCGGTGTGCGCGGCGCTCGGCTGGCTGGCGGTCGGTGGCCTCGTCGAGCGTGCCCGCCGCCGCCTCGACAGCGGCGCCGCGGCGCTGATCACCGTTTACGCCGACACCGCGGCACTCGTGCTGGCGGCGCTCGCGATCTTCGTGCCGCCTCTCTCCTTCCTCGCCCTGATCGGCTTCGTCGTGCTGCTGGCCGGCGGCCGGCGCCGCGAGGGCGAGAAGTACGCCGGCCTGCGGGTCCTGCGCTAGTGCCAGCGCAGCACAAGAAGCTCGTCCTGGCGGTCATCGACTCGCTCAAGCCGGCGATGCTCGACCTCGCCATCGAGGAAGGGCGCGCGCCGGCGCTGGCCGCACTGGTCGAGAGCGGCACCTACGTGCGCGACTGCGTATCGACCTTCCCCTCGGTGACCCCGGTGGCCTCGGCGGCGATCGCCACCGGCTGCGGTCCCGCCGAGCACCACATTCCCTCCATGAACTGGTACCACCGCGGCGAGGAGCGCTACGTCGAGTACGGCTCGTCGTTTCCGGCCACGCGGGCCTTCGGGGTGGTGCGCTCGCTCTACGACACGGTCTACAACATGAACCTCGCGCATCTCACGCGCGGCCACCGGACCGTGTTCGAGCATCTCGACGACGCCGGCCTGCGCACCGCATGCACGACCTACCTGATCTATCGAGGGCGCACCCGCCACGAGCCGTCCGGGGTGAGCGTCTACCGGCGGATAGCGGAGGCGGCCCAGTTCCGCCATCCCGTGTGGGGGCCGAGCGAGCTGTTCTACGCCGACCTGTTCGATTCCCGCAACACCGGCTGCACCTCCGCGCTCGGGATGCCGGGCCAGCGCGACCGGCACACGGGCTGCGTGGGGGCCTACCTGGTCGAGAACGACCTGTTCGACTTCCTGCTCTTCTCGCTGCCCGACAACGACACGCACTCCCACAAGGTGGGCCCGGACGGGCAGGTGGACTCGATTGCCCAGGCCGACCAGGCGCTCGAGCGCATCATGCACGTGGCCGGGGGTCCGGAGGCCTTCCTCGAACAGCACGCGGTGATCGTCATGTCCGACCACTCGCAGGTGGCGGTCGAGGAGAGCGCGAACCTGGCCGGCGCGCTCGCCGATTGGAGGGTGCTGTTGCCGGCGGACCCGGCGCCGGTGGAGGCCGAGCTCGCGGTGTGTCCCTCGGCCCGCTCCGGGGCGGTCTACGTGCTCGAGGAAGCGCGCCGCGGCGAGCTGGTGCCGCAGGTGGTGGACGCGGTGTCCGAGCTCGGCGGTGTGGATCTCGTGAGCTGGCGCGACAACGGCTGGGCGACCGTGCGCTCGGAGGCCGGGGCGCTGCGCTTCCGGCCGGGAGAGACTCGGAGTGCTCGCGCGCGCCGCGCGCTCGCCGGCCCCCTCACCGACGAACGTGGCCGCAGCTGGGAGCTCGACGGGGACGAGGCCACGCTCTCGCTGGAGGCAGCCGGCGGCAGGCTGACCGGCGAGGAGTACCCGGACGCCCTCGGGCGGCTCTGGTCGGCACTCCGGTGTCCCCACGCCGGAGACGTGCTGCTGTCCGCGGCGCCGGGGGCCGAGTTCGCCGACTGGGGCGGCTCCGATCACGTGGGCGGAGGCAGCCACGGCTCGCTTCACCACGAGGACTCCGAGGGCGTGTTGCTGCTCTGCGGCCTGGAGGCGCCCGAGCGCGAGCGCTGGTCGGTGACCGACGTGACGCCGCTGGTGCTGGATCACTTCGGTGTACCCTCGGCGGGGTGACTGAAGAGGCCAAGGCCCCGGTCGCCGAGCGCTCGCACCCGGTACACCTGCGCGTGCGCACGGGGCTGCGCAAGCCACACAACTGGTGGCAGCTGGCCCGCTTCTGCATGGTCGGGGCCTCCGGCTACGTGGTCAACCTGTGCGTCTTCGCCGTCTGCGTCGGGGCGCTCGACCTGCATCATCTCGTGGCCGCCACGGTGGCCTTCGTGGCGGCCGTGACCAACAACTTCTGGTGGAACCGCCACTGGACCTTCAGGGCGCGCGGAGGTCACGCCGGCTTCCAGGCCGCGCGCTTCTTCACGGTCAGCGTGGTGGCCTTCCTGTTCGCCGCGGCCGTGCTGGAGGTCCTCGTCAGCGTGGCCGGCGTGGCGGAGCTCCCGGCGCAGGCGATCTCGATCATCGTGGCCACGCCGCTCAACTTCATCGGGAACAAGATGTGGAGCTTTCACATCGAGCTCTCGCGCGACTGAGGCCGGCCTCGGCCGTCGCCGCCGTGGCGGCGCTGGCCCTGGCCCTGCTGGGCGCGGCGCTCGCGCCCGCTGTGGCCCGCGCCGCCGACCCCGAGCTGCCCAGTTCCCAGACCGAGCCGCCGCGCTTCTTCGAGCGCAGCGCCGACGAGGCCGAGCGGATCGCCACCCGGGCCGACAAGGTGCGCGAGGCGCGCGGCGGAGGCCGGCTCGACCCGACGGCCTACACGAGGGGCGTCGGGCGCTGGCAGGTCAGCTTCTTCCGGAACGGTGACGAGGTGGTGCAGATCCACGTGGACGACCGCAGCGGGGCAATCCTCGAGCAGTGGTCGGGCGATCAGGTGGCGTGGCGAATGGCTCGCGGGTACGAGGGGGCGTTCGGCCGCAGGCTGAACGCCCCCTATGTGTGGATTCCGCTCTGCCTCCTGTTCCTCGTGCCGTTCGTCGACTTCCGCCGCCCGTTCCGGCTGCTGCACCTCGATCTGCTGGTGCTGCTCGCCTTCGGGGCGTCCCACTTCTTCTTCAACCGCGGGGAGATCGGGCTCTCGGCCCCGCTCGTGTATCCGGTGCTGCTGTATCTGCTCGCGCGCATGCTGATGACCGGCTTCCGCCGCCGCGACGGCACCGGGCCGATCCTGCCTCACGTTCCGCTGGTGGCGCTGGCGGTCCTGCTGGTGTTCGTCGCATCGTTTCGGATCGGCCTGAACGTGGCCGACTCGAACGTGATCGACGTGGGCTACGCGGGGGTGATCGGGGCGGACCGCATCGTCGACGGCGACAGCCTGTACGGGGAGGGCTTCTCGCCCGACGTCGAGCGCGGCGACACCTACGGGCCGGTCAACTACCTGCTCTACGTGCCGTTCGAGCAGGCGCTGCGCTGGAGCGGCCGCTGGGACGACCTGCCGGCGGCGCACGGCGCCTCGATCGCCTTCGACCTGCTGGTGATGGGCGGCCTGTTCCTGCTCGGCCGCCGGCTGCGCCCGGGGCGCGAGGGCTTCGGGCTGGGCCTGGCCCTGGCCTACGCCTGGACGGCCTATCCCTACACCTCGTTCGTGCTCGAGACGAACTCCAACGACTCGCTCGTGGCGCTGGCCTGCGTGGGGGCGATGCTGGCGCTGACCCTGCCCGGGCGGCGGGCCTCAGGCGCTCTGGCCGCCATTGCCGTGGCCCTCGGCGCCGCGACCAAGTTTGCGACGCTGGCGCTGGCGCCGCTGTTCGCCCGGCGCGCTCCGCTCGCCTTCGCCGGCGTCCTGGTACTCACGCTCGGCGTGACGGTGCTGCCCTTCGTGCCCGACGGCGGCGTGCGCGAGCTCTACGACCGCACGATCGGCTACCAGGCCGGGCGGCCCTCGCCGTTCAGCATCTGGGGCCAGGTGGACTCGCTCGGCTGGCTGCAGACGGCGGTCAAGGCGGCAGCGGTGGGCCTGGCGCTGGTGGTGGCCGTGGTGCCGCGCCGGCCGAGCCCGCGGCAGGTGGCCGCCCTCGGCGCGGCGGTGCTGATCGCGGTTCAGCTGACCGCCTCGTACTGGTTCTACCTCTACATCGTGTGGTTCGTGCCGTTCGTCCTCGTCGCCCTCCTGGACGCATACCGCGCACTGCCGTGTGATCGACCTCACGGAATGGAAGAGAGGGAGGGCGGTCTGGACATGCATGACCCCTTTGAGCAGCGAGAACCAGCCGCTCACGCTGTCCGAGCAGCTCGACGCGATGCTCCTGGGTTGGCTTGAGCGCCACGCGGACCTGCACGGGCCGGGATCACCGGGCCTGCGGGCCAAGGCCGTGATGACGATCGCCGCGGCCGCTCTGCCTCAGGTCGAGAAGTTCTGCGCGGCGTGGGGAATGACGCTCGAGCGAAAGTCCACCGCGGTCGCGATCGTGGAGGGGCCGGCCCTTCCCGTTGAGGGCTTCTCCGCGATCACGGCGATGTACCGGCGCTGAGCGCCAGCAGCAGCTGCTCGATCTGTGTGGCCCGGCCGTCGCCGTCCGCCTCCACCAGCACGGCGTTCAGCCAGGGGTCCTCGGCCGAGGTCTCGAAGCGCACCTGGGTCAGCGTCCGGAAGCGCTCGAGCGCCTGCTCGCGCTTCACGCCGATCACGCCCCCTCGGGGCCCGGTCATGCCCACGTCGGTGACGTAGGCCGTGCCGCCCGGGAGCACCCGGGCGTCCGCGGTGGGCACGTGCGTGTGGGTGCCGACGCAGGCGGTGGCGCGTCCGTCCACGTGCCAGCCCATGGCCACCTTCTCGCTGGTGGCCTCGGCGTGCATGTCGATCAGCACCGAGTCGGCCCGGCCACGCAGCTCGGCGAGCAGGGCGTCGGCCTCGGCAAAGGGAGAGCGCACCGCGTCGAGGAACACCTGGCCGGAGAGGTTGATGACCCCCAGCCGCTGCCCGCCCTGCTCGACCACCGTGTGCCCGCGGCCCGGGCTGCCCTTCGGATAGTTGGCCGGCCGCACGATCCGCTCCTCGCGGTCGAGGAAGCCGTAGACCTCGCGATGGCGGTAGGCGTGGTTGCCCAGCGTGATGGCGTCGGCGCCGGTGTCGAGCAGCTCGCGGGCGGTCTTCTCGGTGATGCCCACCCCGCCGGCCGCGTTCTCGCCGTTGACGATCACGAAATCCGGCTGGTGCTCGTCGCGGAGTCCCGGCAGCAGGGCCGCCAGCGTGCGCCGGCCCAGGCCGCCGACCACGTCGCCCACGAAAAGAAGCTTCACACCCACCGATTCTGCCAACCTGCGCGCGGTGGAAACCGGCACGCAGACCACGACGACCATCGCCGCGCACGATCTGGTCAAGCGGTACGGCGAGCGCGTGGCTCTGCGCGGGGTGTCCCTGAGCGCCGGCCCGGGCGAGCTGATGGCGGTGATCGGGCCCAACGGGGCCGGCAAGACCACACTGCTCTCGATCCTGGCCGGGATCCAGCAGCCCGACGAGGGCAGGGTCGAGGCGGCCTCGCAGATCGGTTGGGTGCCTCAGCAGGCGGCGCTCTACTCGAAGCTCACCGTGCGGGAGAACCTCACCCTGTTCGCCCGGCTCGAGCGCTGCGTCGACCTGGACGCCACCGTCGGGCGCATGCTCGACCTGACCGGGTTGGGTGACCGCTCCGGCGACCTCGTGGGCACCCTGTCCGGCGGAAACCGTCAGCGGGTGAACATCGCGATCGGCCTGTTGGCGGCGCCGGAGGTGCTGCTCCTGGACGAGCCGAGCTCGGCGCTCGACCCGCGCCAGCGGGAGCGGCTCTGGGAGTTCATCCTCCGTCTCGCCGGCGAGGGCACCACTGTCCTGTACGCCACCCACCACATCCAGGAGGCCGACCGCTACGCCGACCGGCTGATCGTGCTCGCGGACGGCGAGAACGTCTTCGCGGGGCCACCCGGTGAGCTCGAACGAGCCACCGGCACCACCGGGCTCGACTTCGAGCAGGCCTTCGTCCAGTTCCTGCATCAGCGGGGTCACTAGTGGTCGCCTCCGCAAATAGGCCCGCGTTCGGCGGCTGCGAACCTTCGCCTGACCACACCCGCGATGCTCGCCAATGCGCTGCATTGCCTGCGCTCGCGGGCGCGCCCAGTCTCGGTTCTCGCTCGCCGAGCCACGAACCTATTTCCGTCGGAGACCACTAGCGGGCCATGCGCTGGCTGCTGCTCAAGGATCTGCGCATCCTGGCCCGCTCGCCCCTCCTGGTGGCGCTGCTGGTGCTCTACCCGATCGTGATCGCCGTGCTCATCGGCTTCGCCATCTCGCGCAGCCCGGACAAGCCGGAGGTGGCGATCTACAACGGCCTCGCGGGACAGCCCGCGCAGGTCGAGCTTGGCGGCCGCGAGATCAACCTCGCCCAGGAGGGGCAGCGCCTGTTCGACGCCATCGAGCCGGTGCGCACGGACAGCCGCGAGGAGGCGATCCAGAAGGTGCGCGACGGGGAGGTGCTCGGCGCGCTGATCGTTCCCGACGACCTGGCCAGGAAGCTCCAGTCGGGGCTCGAGCCCGGCACGGTGGAGGTGGTCTACAACGCCGAGGACCCCGGCAAGCAGCAGTTCGTGGAGAACACCATCACCGCCCAGGTCCAGAAGGCCAACGCCGCGCTCACCAAGCGGGTGGCCGAGGAGGCCCTTCAGCTGCTCGAGCTGATCTCCGACGGAGGCGAGTACAGCTTCCTGGGTCAGGACTTCTCGGTGCTGGGACTGCGGGAGTCGGAGGAGATTCTGAAGGCGGCGCAGGCCGACCTGCCGGCCGGGTCGGGCGAGCGCGAGGAGATCGACCGGGTGATCGCCTTCGCCGAGCTTGCGCGCGAGAACCTGTCCTTCTCCGACGAGGTCCTGGGCGTGGTGGGTGAGCCGCTGCGCGTGGAGGCGACCTCGCTCGACGGCGGCTCCACCTCGCTCGACTCGTTCGCCGTGGCCCTCGCCGTGGCGGTGTCGCTCATGTTCATCACCCTGCTGCTGGCGGCGGGCACGCTCGCTCTCGAGCGGGAGGAGAACGCCTTCTCGCGACTCGTGCGCGGCCTCGTCTCGCGCACCGGCCTGCTGCTGGAGAAGGCCGGCCTGGCGGCCGTGTGCTCGGTGGCCGTCTCGCTGGTGATGCTGGCCGGGCTCGGCCTGTTCGTGAACCTGGACTGGAGCCGCTTCCCGCTGTGGCTGCTCGCCCTCGCGCTCGGCGCCCTGGCCTTCGCGGCGCTGGGGCTGGCGATCGGAGCGTTCACCCGCGAGGTGCGCGCTGCCTCGCTGCTGGCCTTCATGCTCTGCCTGCCGCTCGCCTTCCTGGCGCTCGTGCCCTCCGGGGCGGTGGCGCCAGCGCTCTACGACGTGATCCGCGCGGTGTCGGCCGCCTTTCCCTTCAAGCCCACACTCGACGCCCTGGACGCGGCTCTCAACGACAGCGGCGGGCTGGCCGGGCCGCTGCTCCACCTGGCCCTGCTGTTCGTGGTCTTCGGCGGGCTGGCCCGGCTGGCGCTGACCCGCTTCGCCTAGGCCGGCCGCGCGTGACCTTCGTGATCGCCCACCGCGGGGCGCCCTCACCGGGGGTGGCAGAGAACTCGGCCGCGGCGCTGGAGGGTGCAATCGCCGCGGGCGCGGACATGGTCGAGATCGACGTCAGGCGCAGCTCCGACGGGCGGCTCGTCCTTCTCCACGACCGCGTGGTGGGCGGGCTGCAGGTGCGGCGCTCTACCCTCGCCGCGCTCCAGGAAGCGGCCGGGCACGAGCTGATGGAGCTCGCGGCCGCGGCCGAGCTCACCGCGGGCCGCACCGGGCTCGACGTGGAGCTCAAGGAGGCGGGCCTCGAGGAGAGCGCGCTGGCGGCTCTGCGGCCGATGCTGGATGCGCCGGCGGCCACCGACGCGCCGGTCCTCATCGTCACTTCCTTCCTGGACGGCGTGCTGCGGCGCTTCAGCCGGGTGGCGCCCGCCATTCCCACCGGCCTGCTGCTGGCCCGCGCGGGGAAGCGCCTGCCGCTGAGGAGGCTGGCATTGTCCGGCGCGACCTACGTCCTCCCGCCGGCGCGGTCGCTGCGCTCAGGAGCCCTCGACAGCGCCGCCGCGGCCGAGCTGCCGGCGATTCCCTGGACGCTGAACTCCGAGAAGCAGCTGCGGGCGGCGCTCGCGCATCCGGCGGCGACAGGACTGGTGACCGACGACCCGCGCCTCGCGGTGAGCCTGAGAGCGAGGGGCGTTTGACGCAAGCCCACCCCGCCACCCGCCTAGACTCTCTCCCGATGCCCTTCCCCGCCACCCGCCTGCGGCGCCTGCGCAAGACCGGCGTTCTGCGCGAGCTCGTGCGCGAGACCCGGCTCGAGCCCGCAGACCTCGTTCTGCCGATGTTCGTGCAGCTCGGCGAGGGCCGCTCGCCGGTGGAGGCCATGCCCGGTGTGGACCGGCTGTCGATCTCAAACGCGGTCGACGAGGCGGGTGAGGCCGGGGCGCTCGGCATCCCGGCCGTGCTCCTGTTCGGCGTGCCCGCCGAGAAGGACGAGCAGGCCTCCGGGGCCTACGACGATGAGGGCGTGGTCCAGCTCGCCGTGCGGGCGATCAAGGATGCTCACCCCGAGCTGGTGGTCATGACCGACGTATGCCTGTGCTCCTACACCACCCACGGCCACTGTGGCGTGGTGCTCGAGGACGGGGAGATCGACAACGATCTGACCCTCGAGCTGCTCGCGCGGACCGCGATCTCGCACGCCCGGGCGGGTGCCGACGCCGTGGCGCCCAGCGACATGATGGACGGCAGGGTGGGCGCGCTGCGAGCCCAGCTCGACGCCGAGGGCCACAAGGACCTCCCGATCGTGGCCTACTCGGCGAAGTTCGCCAGCGCCTTCTACGGGCCGTTCCGCGAGGCCGCGGACTCCACTCCGGCCTTCGGCGACCGGCGCAGCTACCAGATGGATCCCGCCAACGCCGACGAGGCGGTGCGCGAGGCCCTGCTCGACGTCGAGGAGGGCGCCGACGTGGTGATGGTCAAGCCGGGCCTGCCCTACCTCGACGTGATCCGGCGCGTGAAGGACGCCACCCGCGTGCCGGTGGCCGCCTACAACGTGAGCGGCGAGTACGCCATGGTCAAGGCCGCGTCCTTGGCCGGACACGTGGACGAGCGGGCGATAGTGCTCGAGAGCCTCACCGCGCTCCGCCGCGCCGGAGCCGACTTCGTGATCACCTACCACGCAAAGGACGCGGCCCGATGGCTCAGCCGGTAGCCAAGGTCCGCAGCCGCAAGGGCGGCTCGGCCGTGCCGCTCGACGACCTCGACAAGCGGCTGCTCAACCTCATGCAGGGCAACTTCCCGATCGCGCGGCGCCCCTTCGCCCACATCGCGGACCTGGCGGAGGTGGGGGAGGACGAGGTGCTGCGGCGCGCGGCGCGCCTGCTCGACGAGCGCATCATCCGGGAGATCACGCCGATCTTCGACACGCGCGTGCTCGGCTACCGCTCGATGCTGGTGGCCGCCCGCGTGGACGCCGAGAACCCGTGGCGCGCGGCGAAGATCATCAACTCGCACCCCGGGGTCTCGCACAACTACCTGCGTGACCATGACTTCAATCTCTGGTTCACGATCGCCACCGAGCCGGACTCGCAGCTCGGCCTGGAGGGGACGCTCGAGCTGCTCCAGCGGCTCACGGGCGCGGAGTCGGTCCGCGAGCTGCCCACGCTGCGGCTGTTCAAGATCCGCATGGACCTCGAGATGGAGAAGGGCACGGACGCGCTGGCCGCGGCGGCCGAGGACAGCGAGTACCTCGAGCCGGAGGCGATCGAGCTGTCCGACGAGGACGTGGACACGATCAGAGCAGCCCAGGGTCCGATGCAGCCGGTGGAGCAACCGTTCGCGGCCGCCGCGGCGAAACTCGGTCTCTCCCAGGACGAGCTGTTCGAGCGGCTCGAGTCGCTCCAGGCACGACGTGCGCTGCGGCGAGTCGCGGCGATCCTGTTCCACCGGCGGGCCGGCTTCTCGGCCAACGGGATGGGCGTCTGGAACGTCCCCGACGAGGCCATCCTCGAGCTCGGCCCGAGAATGGCCTCCTTCCGCGGCATCTCGCACTGCTACCAGCGGCCAACGTACGCCGACTGGCCCTACTCGGTCTTCACGATGGCCCACGGCCGCTCCAAGGAGGAGTGCGACGCGATCCTCGATTCGATCGCCGAGGACACCGGGATCCACGAGCGCCGCACGCTCTACTCCTCCACCGAGTTCAAGAAGATCCGGCTCCGCTACTTCACCGACGAGCACCGCCAGTGGGAAGCGGAGCACGCGGGATAGCCGCCTCCACGCGCTCGGCTGAGGTCTACGAGCGGGCCGTCCGCCTCCTTCCGGGTGGCGTCAACTCGCCGGTGCGGGCGATGCGCTCGATCGGCCGCGACCCCGTGTTCGTGGCGCGCGGCGAGGGCGCGGAGCTGATCGACGTCGACGGAAACCGCTACGTGGACTGGGTGATGTCGTGGGGGCCGCTCATCGCCGGCCACGCCCACCCCGACGTCGTGGCCGCGGTGGAGGTCGCAGCGGCGGCGGGCACCAGCTTCGGCGCCCCGACGGAGGCCGAGGTGGAGCTCGCGGCCGAGGTGGTGAAGCGGATCCCCTCGGCGGAGATGATGCGCATGACCTCGTCCGGCACCGAGGCGGCCATGAGCGCCGTACGGCTGGCGCGCGCCGCCACCGGCCGTGACCGGATCGTCAAGTTCGCCGGCGCGTATCACGGCCACGTGGACGGCCTGCTGGCCGACGCCGGCTCGGGGCTCGCCACCGCGGGCATCCCGGCCAGCCCGGGGGTCACGGCGGCTCAGGCCGCCGACACGCTGGTGGTGCCCTGGAACGACCGCGCGGGGGTGGAGCGGGCGCTGGCCGGCGGTGACGTGGCGGCGCTGCTGTGCGAGCCCTACCCCGCCAACATGGGGCTCGTCCCCCCCGACGACGGCTTCCTGACCTTCCTACGTGACGCCGCCGGCGCGCAGGGCACGCTGCTGGTGTTCGACGAGGTGATCTCGGGCTTCCGCGTGGGTCCCGGCGGCGCACAGGCCCGCGAGCGGGTGACCCCCGACCTGACCGTGCTGGGCAAGGTGATCGGCGGCGGCCTGCCGGCCGCGGCCTTCGCCGGGTCGCGCGAGCTGATGGAACGGGTGGCGCCGGCCGGGGACGTCTATCAGGCAGGCACGCTCTCGGGCAATCCGCTGGCCACCGCGGCCGGCCTGGCCACGCTGGGCCTCCTCGACGAGGACGCCTACCGCCGCCTCGACCGCACCACCGTCGCCCTGGCCGCCGGGCTGCGCGACGCGGCCACCGGGCTGCCCGTGACCGTCAGCTCCACCACCGGGCTGGTGACGCTGTTCTTCGCGGAGACCCCCGTGCGCGACTACGAAGGAGCGCGGGCGTGCGACCTCGAGGCGTACGCGGGCTTCTGCCGGGCCATGCTCGACCGTGGGGTGTACCTGCCGCCGTCGCAGTTCGAGGCCTGGTTTCCGTCGCTGGCCCACGGCGAGGAGCACCTCCGGCACACGCTCGAAGCGGCCCGTGAAGCGTTGACCGAGGTGCTCGGGTGACCCTGCTCGCTCAGCTCGTGGCAGAGGTGGACCCCGCCGTGGCCCGCCACGGCCTGGCCGCGCCGGGCGAGGGCCGCTTCGAGACTCTCGACGCCGGCGGCGAGCGCCCGTTCGTGCTGGAGGCGGTCTACGAGGGCTACCTGATGCACTACGGCACGCCGCGCGCCTTCGAGGGCATGGACGAGGACCTGCGCCTGTTGGCGGGCGATGCGCTGTACGCGTTGGGGCTGGAGCGGCTGGCCCGGGCCGGCGACCTGGAGGCCGTGGCCGAGCTGGCGGACCTGATCTCCGCCAGCGCCCAGGCCCACGCCGAGGGCCGCCACGGGGACGCGGACGAGCTCTGGGAGCGCAGCGCCGCGGCCCTCTCACACGCGCCACGATAGGCTCGCGGCGCCTCGCGCGTGATAGCGCCAATCGTGCGCTACGTAACCATGTTGGCACTACTCTTGTAGCCGCGGGACAATCCCTGGAGACACTGTGGCCGATACACCGTCAAAGCCCGACAAGAAGTCGCGTTACACCGACCAACGTGGTGTGGCGGGCGCCTTCGAAGGCGAGACCATGACGCGTCGCGGCCTGATGACCGGCACGGCGCTGGCCGCCGGCGGGATCGCGACGATGGCGTTCGCGCTGCCCGGCCTGGGGTTCGCGCTCGGCCCCGTGTTCGAGGACACCAGCCCGTCCCGCTGGCAGGACGTGGGCCCCGAGGACGACTTCAACGAGCAGACCTACGTGCCGCGGGTGATCAACATCGAGGCGTCGATCGGCGAGGCCGGCAAGACCACGATCTACGTCCGCACGTTCAACCCCGAGCGCGACAAGGTGATCGAGGGCCAGGATCCGCAGCCCTACGTCGCGATCTCGACCCGCTGTGCCCACCTCGGCTGTCCGGTGCGCTACATCCAGGCCTCGGGCAAGTTCGTATGTCCCTGCCACGGCGGGGTCTACGGCTTCGAGGGCGAGGTCGAGGGCGGCCCGCCGGTGCGCCCGCTCGACCGCTTCTACACGCAGGTCACCGGCGGCCGAGTGGAGATCGGCGACCGGTTCTCGCTGAACTCCGAGCTCGAGCGCTTCGCTCCGCGTGACCCGTCGAACCATCTTGACGGGCTCTGGCAGTACCTCTACCCGTCGAGGCCGACCACATGAAGACTCCACAGCAGCCCCGCCCACTGCGTCCCAAGCCCGGCCGTCCGGGCGAGAACGGGAACGGCAACGGTGCTCGCCGCAACGGCGGCAACGGCGCCGTGGTCGCCCCGCCCAAGCCCACGGTCAAGGACGCCGCGACCGAGGGGGCCGCCGCATCGATCGGCTGGGTCGAGGAGCGCACCGGGCTCACGCCGTTCCTGCGCGGTTTCCTCTTCCGCAAGACGCCCAAGGGCACCAACTGGTTCTACACGCTCGGGTCGGCCACAATGTTCGCCTTCCTCTCGCAGGCCGTGACCGGGGTGTTCCTGGCCATGTACTACGAGCCGGATCCCACCCGCGCCTACGAGTCGGCCTCGCGAATCACCAACGAGGTCTTCCTCGGCGAGTTCGTGCGCGGCATGCACAAGTGGGGCTCGACGGTGATGATCATCCTGATCTTCCTGCACATGGGCCGCACCTTCTTCTTCGGGGCCTACAAGTACCCGCGGGAGATCAACTGGGTCATCGGCGTGGTGCTGCTCGTGCTCACCCTGGCCATGGGCCTCACGGGCTACCTGCTGCCGTTCGACCAGCGGTCCTTCTGGGCCACGGTCGTGGCGGTGAACATCAACGCGTCGGGTCCGATCGTCGGTCCCTACCTGGCCGACTTCCTGAGAGCGGGGGCCGAATTCGGGCCCACCACTATCTCGCGCTTCTACGCGTTGCACATGCTCGCCATCCCCGGGCTGATCGCTGCGCTGATCGGCGCTCACCTCTACCTGGTGGCCAAGCTCGGCACCACGGCTCCGCCGTGGCTGAAGGCCGAGAAGAAGGACCTCCTCCGCGAGGAGATCTGAGAGTCCCGTGAACGCACGCGAGCGCGAGCAGTACCTGCGCGAGTACTCGATACTCAAGACCCAGGGGAAGCCGTTCTTCCCCTACGCCGTGGCCAAGGACTCGCTCATGGCCGTGGTGGTGCTGATCGTGATCATCGCGATGTCGATCCTCTTCGGCGCCGAGCTCGGCCCGAAGGCGGATCCCACCACCACGACCTACACGCCGCGGCCGGAGTGGTACTTCTTCTTCCTGTTCGAGCTGCTGCGCGTGGTCAAGCCGCCCTCGCTCGTCTTCCTCGCCACCATCGGCATCCCCACGATCTGCCTGATGCTGTTGTTGCTGCTGCCCTTCTACGACCGGGGCCCGCAGCGCAACCCGCTGCGCCGCCCCATCGCCGTGTCCGCGGGCATCGCCACGATCGCTGCGATGGCCTACCTCACGATCCTCGGCGCGCTGGCGGGCTCGCCCACCGAGATCGAGCTTGCCACCGCGCCGCAGTACGAGGAGGGCAAGGAGGTCACCGCCTCGTCGGGCTGCCTGGCCTGCCACAAGATCGGCGAGAACGGCGGCGCGCTCGGCCCGAACCTCACCGACATCGGCACGAAGCTGGGTCCCCAGGCCATCGAGCGCACGCTCCTCAACCCCACTTCACCGATGCCGTCGTTCCAGTCGCTGAGGGACGAGAGCCCCGAGCAGTTCGACCAGCTGGTCGAGTACGTGGCCTCGCTCAAGGGCGAGGAATAGCGTGAGCGGGGCCGGCCCCGCCTCCGGCACTCTGCCCGCCACGCAGGTGCGGGTGATGTTCGACCGGGTTGCCCGCGGCTACGACCGCATGAACTCGGTGATGACTGCCGGGATGCACCACCGCTGGCGCGAGCGCGCGGTGGACGTGGCCCGGGTGGGCCCCGGCTCGCAGGCCCTCGACGTGGCCAGCGGCACGGGTGACCTGGCCATCGAGCTGGCCGGGCGGGGAGCGATCGTGACGGGCATGGACTTCTCGCCGGCGATGCTCGAGCTGGCACGGGGCAAGCATCCCGGGATCCGCTTCGAGGAGGGCGACGCCCTTGCGCTGAGCTACGACGACGCCGAGTTCGACGCCGTGACGGTGGGCTTCGGCGCCCGCAACTTCAGCGACCTCGATCAGGGCCTGCGCGAGATGGCGCGCGTGACCCGGCCAGGCGGGAGGGTGGTGGTGCTCGAGATCACCACCCCGCAGAAGCCGCCGCTCTCGTGGTTCTTCCGGGCCTGGTTCGACCGTGTCGTGCCCCGGCTCGGCCGCCTCACGGGCGCGCCCGACGCCTATGTGTACCTGCCCTCGAGCGTCCGCCGCTTCCCCGATCCCGAGGAGCTGGCGGCCCGGATGACGGCCACCGGTCTGACCGACGTGCGCTGGATCCTCACCGCCGGAGGGATCATCGCTCTGCACTCAGGCACCCGCGTCTCGTGAACGTGAACACCGCGCAGGCCCAGCTGGGCGCCGTGCTGGCGGCGGGCGGCCCCGAGCTCACGCGGCTGCTCGAGGAGACCGAGCGGCGCCTGGCCGAGGTCGCTTCGGGACACGGCGAGGTCCTGGCCGCGCACGCCGACGGCACGCTGGCCGCCGGCGGCAAGCGCCTGCGGCCGATTCTCGTCTTCCTGTGCGGCGCGGGCGACCGGCGCCGGCTCGTGGCCGCCGCGACCGCGGTGGAGCTGCTCCACATGGCCACGCTCGTGCACGACGACGTCCTCGACCGCGCCGAGCTGCGGCGTGGGCGCCCGACGGTGTTCGCGGGCGCTGGTCGGGAGGCCGCCACCGCCACCGGCGATCTCCTGTTCTCGCGGGCCTTCGCCGAGCTGGCGCACCCGGGGGGTGAGGAGCCGGTGCGGGCCCTGTCCACGGCCTCTTCGGCACTGGCGCGCGGAGAGCTCGTCCAGCGGGCCGATGCCTGGGACGCCGCGGTCACCGCCGAGCGCTACCGGGAGCGCTGTCGCCTGAAGACCTCCAGCCTGTTCGAGGCCTCGGCCCGGCTGGGCGCGCTGTTCGGGGGACGCGCCGACCTCGCAGCGGGTCTCGGGCGCTTCGGCGCGCGCATCGGGCTGGCCTTTCAGATGCTCGACGACGTGCTCGACGTCTCGGGTCCGTTCGAGCGCACGGGCAAGCCACGCGGCACCGACCTGCTGGACGGCACGGTCACCCTGCCTCTGATCCTCGCGCGCACGCACGACGCGGATCTGGCCGCCCTCGACCTGCGCGCCACGGTCACCGGGCCCGAGGAGGCGGCCGCGGTGTGCGACCGCATCGCGGCCACCGGCGCGCTCGACGAGGCGCGCGAAGAGGCACTGACCGAGGTGGCCGCGGCGAAGGAGGAGCTGGCGGGGCTCGATCTGACGGCTGAGCGCGAACACGCCCTGGCCCTGGTGGCCGATGGCGTGGTCGAGCGGTATGCCTAGACGCTGCGGTGCTCGCCCGACCAACGCTCGGGCTGCGCTCCTCGCGTAGGGGTTCCTAGAAGTCCTCGGGAAGGATCGCGCCTGCGGACAGCGCCCCGACGAAGCGGTCGATCTCCTCGCCCATGTTGGCGCGAAGCAGCCGCTGGTAGTCGCGCGCCAGCGCGTCGCCGCCGCGGTCGAGCTCTTCGTCGAGCTGCTCGACGTTCTGCTGGGTGAACACGCCCTCGCGATAGATCTCGCAGTTCGGGCAGTGCAGGAGGACGGTCCAGTTGTCCGGGCCGGCCTCGTCCCAGCTGACCGGGTAGACGAGCTCCGAGGAGCAGTCGATGCAGACGTGCAGGTCCTGATGAGGCTCGGCCGGGGGATGCTCGGGCGTCTGGGGCTCGAGATGCGCGGGAACATCGGTCTCGCCGTCCTTGAAGTAGACGACCTCGATGGTCTTCCCGCTGGGGAGTACCACGCGCTTCACATAGTGGGTTTGTTCTTCGTGGCTATCCATCTCTCGCATCCTCTGCTCCCGGTATCGGCACTGCGCGGGCGAACTTGAAGAAAACTTCGTCCGGCCTGATGTGAGCCCAACCGGCAGTGACGCAATTACTTACGACGAGGACCCCGGATTGGATGCGATGGATCACACAAGTCGCCGCCGGAATCCAACCGTGCGCACTCGGCCGAGCCGAGTGCTTCGCCAATAGACTGCGACGGCCCGTGGTTCTGAGCGACCGCACCATCCTGGCCGAGATCGAGGCGGAGCGCATCGTGATCGATCCGTTCGACGAAACCCTCGTCCAGCCGGCGAGCGTCGACGTACGCGTTGACCGCAGCTTTCGCGTGTTCCACAACGCGCGCTACCCCTACATCGATGTGCGCCAGCCGATGGAGGATCTGACCGAGCTGGTGGAGGTCCACGACGATGAGCCGTTCATCCTTCACCCGGGAGAGTTCGTGCTCGGCCAGACGCTGGAGCGGGTGACGCTGCCCAACGACCTGGTGGCCCGACTCGAGGGCAAGTCCAGCCTCGGCCGCCTCGGCCTGCTGATCCACTCCACGGCCGGCTTCGTGGACTCGGGCTTCTCGGGCAACCTCACGCTCGAGCTGTCCAACGTGGCCAACCTCCCCATCACGATCTACCAGGGAATGCCGATCGGGCAGATCTCGTTCATGCGAATGGACGGGCCGGTCGAGCACCCGTACGGCTCGCGGGACACCGGCTCGAAGTACCAGGGCCAGGCCGAGCCCACGCCCAGCCGCTTTTATCTGAACTTCGACAAACAGGAGTAGGCCAGGGGCTCGCGGGCACCGCCCGCTCGCCGTTTAGGCCTCACCGCTACCATGAACTAGACCATGCCGACGCCTGGGCCTCTCGAGATCATCATCGTCCTGATAATCGTGCTCGTGATCTTCGGGCCGAAGCGCCTGCCGGACCTGGGCAAGTCACTCGGTCGTGGGATGCGTGAGTTCAAGGACTCCGTGACCGGCAAGGACAAGGAGCACGAGCAGATCGAGTCGATGAAGACGGTGGGTGACGACCCCGAGCCGTCGGCCACGACGGCCACCACCACGGCCGCCGGCCGCGAGCCGCAGCCCTAGTCGTCACGGGCGCGTAGTAAGTGCGGCGCGTCCGCCCGATAGACCACGAGGACCGGCTCTCGGTGGTCGAGCACCTCGACGAGCTGCGCACGCGGCTCATCTTCTCGGCCATCGCCTTCGGCGTCGCCTGGGCCTTCACGGCCTGGCAGAACCACGCGATCCTGGAGATCGTCAACGAGCCGCTGCCGCAGGGGATCGAGCCGATCACGCTGGCGCCCGCCGAGGCGTTCTACACGACGCTGACCAACTCGGCCTACGCCGCGCTGTTGATATCGATGCCGGTGATCCTCTACCAGCTCTACGCGTTCGTGCTCCCGGCCTTCAGCCCGTCGGAGAAGCGCGTGGCCAAGCCGATGCTGTGGCTGATCCCGGTCCTGTTCATCACGGGCGTCGTGTTCTGCTACTTCGTCGTCCTCACTCCGGCCCTCGACTTCCTGCTCAACTTCAACGCGGACGAGTTCAACACCCAGGTCCGGGCGCGCGACTACTACTCCTTCGTCACCCTGCTGATGCTGGCCATGGGCATCGGCTTCCAGATCCCGGTGGGCGTGGTGGCGGCCTGCCGCCTGGGCATCACCACCCCCGAGAAGCTGCGCAAGAACCGCCGCTACGCCATCGTCGTGATCGCGGTGCTTGCGGCCCTGCTGCCCACGCTCGACCCGCTCACGCTGATCCTCGAGATGATCCCGCTGCTGCTCCTGTACGAGCTGAGCGTGTGGCTGGCGTCGGCCCTCGGCCGGCCCGCTCCCGACGTGGCCCCGGAGGCCGCGTCAGCCGAAGGTTCGTAGTCGGCGCTCCACCGGTCACTAGCTAGCCTAAGCCCCCCATGTTGTTCGACCTGAGAGGCAAGCGCCGCCGGCTGGTGCAGTTCACCTACCTGATGCTCGCCCTGCTGATGGGCGGCGGCCTCGTGCTGTTCGGCATCGGCGGCGACGTCTCGGGCGGCCTGTTCAACGCCTTCGAGGACGGCGGTGGAAACGGCAGCGGCAACCAGGCGATCGAGGATCGAATCGACGATCAGGAGGAGCGGCTCCAGCGCAATCCGCAGAACACGGCCCTGCTCCAGGAACTGGTTCGCGAGTACTACCAACTGGCCACCGCCCAGCAGGTGCAGGGCGCCACCCAGTTCTCGGCCGATTCGCGCGACGAGCTGCGCAAGGCGAGCACCTACTGGCAGCGCTACGTGGCCGCGGAGCAGGAGAACCCCAGCGCGGACACGGCGCTCTTCGCCCTGCGCGTCTACGACGTGGGCGCGCTCAACCAGCCCAAGCAGGCGCAGAAGGCCGCGGCGCTGGTGGCGGAAGCCCAGAACGACTCGACCTCCTACCTCCAGCTGGCCGCGTACGCTGCGCTGGCGAAGGACAAGCGCACCGCCGACCTGGCCGCGGAGAAGGCGATCGATCTCGCTCCCAAGGACCAGAAGAAGGAGATTCGCGAGCAGGCCGAGCAGCAGGCCAAGCTGATCCAGCAGCAGCAGAGGGCGCAAGCTCCGAGCGGCTGACGTAGGCTTACGCTCTGGCCGGCGGGGGTTCCGGAAATCGAAGCGACAGGAAACACGTGAACTTTCACATCGAAGACGAGGCGGTTGACGACTCCACCCACGTAATCGAGCTCGGCGGCGAGGTCGATCTCTACACCGCGCCCGAGTTCAAGGAGCGCATGGTCGAGCTGATCGAGTCGGGCAAGAAGCAGATCGTGGTCGATCTGTCCAAGGCCACCTTCATCGACTCCACCACGCTCGGCGTGCTCGTCGGCGGGGTCAAGCGGCTGCGCCCGGCCGGCGGATCGCTGGCCCTCGTCTGCACGGACGACAACATCACCAAGATCTTCGAGATCACCGGGCTCGACCGGGTGTTCCCGATCCACTCCTCGCGCGAGGAGGCGCTCGACGCGGTGACCTCCGGCGCCACGGACTAGGCGCTTCCGAGCGTCTTCTAGAATCGCGGGCTCGGGCCGTTAGCTCAATTGGCAGAGCAGGAGACTCTTAATCTCAAGGTTGTAGGTTCGATTCCTACACGGCCCATCTAGTCGTGGCCGAAGCACTCACAACCACCGCAGAGCTGGCGTCCCTCGACGGACGGGTCATGCCCGCCGGCGAGGCCACCATTCCGGCCACCGACGA
The DNA here is from genome assembly GCA_963808545.1 of uncultured Thermoleophilaceae bacterium. Classification (GTDB taxonomy): domain Bacteria; phylum Actinomycetota; class Thermoleophilia; order Solirubrobacterales; family Thermoleophilaceae; genus JACVRW01. The sequence continues at coordinate 117,558 of CAWEGB010000015.1, forward strand.
GGGCCTGCTCCGCGGCGACGGCGCCTTCGAGGTCATCAGGGTCTACCACGGACGGCCGTTCGCGCTCACCGATCACCTCGACCGGCTGGAGCGCTCCGGCCAGAACCTGCGACTGCCCGACGTCTTCCGCTCCGAGCTAGAGGGGGAGATCCCCGAGCTGCTGGCCGAGCGTGGGGGCGGGGACTTCGACGGCTGCCTGCGCGTGGTCATCACTCGCGGCGGCCACCGGCTGCTGCTGACCGAGCCACTGCCCCCGTCACCGGAGCGCATACGGCTGGGCGTGGTGGAGTACGCGCCCACGCGGGTGCTCGACGGGGTCAAGTCGCTCTCGTACGGCGCCAACATGCTGTGCGGGCGCCTCGCCCGCGAGCGCGGCTTCGACGAGGCGCTGCTCGTGACCCCGCACGGGAGGGTCCTCGAGGCCCCCACCTCGTCGCTCTTCTGGGTGGAGCGGGACGGGACGATCTGCACGCCGCCGCTGAGCGAGCACATCCTCGCGTCGATCACGCGGGCGCGGGTCATGGAGGAGGTCACCGTGACCGAGCGGCCCTGCACGATGGACGACCTGCGCTCGGCCACCGAGGCCTTTCTCGCCTCCACCACGCGCGAGGCCCAGTCGATCGCGGCGATCGAGGACATCGAGCTCGACGAGGGCGAACGCACACGGGCGGCGCGGACGGCTCTGCAGGCACGCATCGAGAAGGAACTGGCCGACGCGGCTTGAAAACGAACGCTCGCACGCGCCGCGCGCTCGCCACCTGAATCCCGTGGCTAGCCGCGGTCGCGCGGTCGCGGGTCGATTCGGTGCGACACGTACCAGGCCACGTGCTTGATCACGTCGGTGGCGAGGCCGAGCACGCTGCCCGCGCCTCCAAGGAGCTTCCTGCCCATCCCAGTGACCATCGTAGGACCGACACCCGATCGATTCGACCATGCGCATCGCCACGATCATCGGTAACCGCCCGCAGTTCGTGAAGGCCGCGGCCGTCTCGCGCAAGCTGCGCGAAGTCGGCGACGAGCTGATCATCAACACCGGGCAGCACTACGACGACGAGCTGTCCACGATCTTCTTCGAGGAGCTCGGCGTACCCCGGCCCCACCGCGAGCTCGACGCCGGCGGGGGCTCGAACACCACCCAGACGGCGCGCATACTCGCCGCGCTGGAACCGGTTCTGGCCGAGCTCGATCCCACGCTCACCCTGGTCTACGGCGACACCAACTCCACGCTGGCGGGCGCGCTCGCCTCAGCTCAGGCGGGTGTGCCCGTGGGTCACGTGGAGGCCGGCATGCGCTCGTTCGACCGAGCGATGCCCGAGGAGCTCAACCGGGTGCTGGCGGACCACGCGAGCGACCTCCTTCTCTGCTCGACGGAGACGGCCGTGTCCAACCTCGAGCGCGAGGGGGTGGCCGGGGAGGTGCACCTGGTGGGTGACGTGATGGCCGATGTGTCGCTCGCCTTCCGCAGCATCGCGCAGGAGCGCTCGCGCATCGTCGAAGAGCTCTCGCTCGAGCCTGGCTCGTACCTGGTGGTGACCGCGCACCGTGCCGGCACCGTCGACGACCTGGCCCGGCTGGAGCAGCTGGTCGCGCTGCTCCACGCCCTGCCGGGACCGGTGGTGTTCCCGGTCCATCCCCGCACCCGGGCCCGTCTCGAGGAGGCGGGCCTGACGGGCGAGCTCGGCGGCGTCATCCTCGCGCCACCGCTCGGCTACCTGGACTTCCTGGAGCTCGTGCGCAATGCGCGGGCCGTGCTGACCGACTCCGGTGGGGTGCAGAAGGAGGCCTACCTCCTGGGCGTTCTCTGCGTGACCTTGCGAGATACGACGGAATGGGTGGAAACGGTGGAGACGGGCTGGAACGTACTGGTGGGACTTGACCTGGCCGCGGCGCAGGAGGCGTTGCTGCGTCCTCGTCCTGACGAGCGGCCCGAGCTCTACGGCGGGGGACGCGCCGCCGATCGCGTCGCCGATGTGCTCTCGGCCTACACTGAGCGACTATGAAGATCGGGGTCGTCGGGCTGGGTTATGTCGGCCTGCCGCTCGTGGTGGCGTTCTGCACGGAGGGCCATGAGGTCACCGGCGTCGACGCCGACCCGCGGGTGGTGGAGGGCCTGCGGGCCGGCCGCTCACATATCGAGGACGTATCGGACGCGACTCTGGCGGAGATCGCCGGGCGCTTCTCGCCCACCACGCGCTACGCCGACCTGGCCAAGGTGGACGCCATTCTCGTGGCCGTCCCCACGCCGCTCACGGCCAACCGCGAGCCGGACCTCCAGCCCCTCGTGGCTTCGGGCAGCGCACTCGCCGACGTGCTCCAGGTGGGCCAGCTCGTGGTGCTCGAGTCCACCACCTATCCGGGCACGCTGCGCGAGCGCTTCGTTCCGTTGCTGGAGGAATCCGGACTGGCGGCGGGCCGGGACTTCTTCGCCGCCTTCTCGCCCGAGCGGATCGATCCCGGGCGCACCGACTACACGCTGCGCACCACGCCCAAGGTGGTGGGTGGTCTCACCGACGAGTGTCTGCGCCGCGCCCAGGAGCTGTACGGGGCGGTCTGCGACGAGGTCGTGACGGTTTCGACGCCCGAGGCCGCCGAGCTGACCAAGCTGCTGGAGAACATCTTCCGCTCGGTCAACATCGCGCTGGTCAACGAGCTGGCCATCCTCTGCGACCGGATGGACATCGACGTCTGGGAGGTCGTCGAGGCGGCTGCGACCAAGCCCTACGGCTTCATGTCGTTCAAGCCGGGGCCGGGAATGGGCGGGCACTGTCTTCCCGTCGATCCGTTCTACCTCTCCTGGCGCGCGCGTGAGTTCGACATGCAGACCGAGTTCGTGGAGCTCGCCGGCGAGGTGAACCAGCGCATGCCCTACTTCTGTGTGGATCGCGTGGGCCGCGCCCTCAACGATCACGCCAAGGCGGTGCGGGGCTCGCGCGTGGCCATCTTCGGCGTGTCGTACAAGCCGGGCGTGGGCGATCTCCGCGAGTCACCCGCGCTGCGGATCATGCGGCTGCTGCGCGACCAGGGCGCTGACGTGGTCTACCACGACGACTACGTGCCGGAGCTGCCGGACTTCGGGCTGCGCTCCGAGTGGCCCGAGGACGCCGACTGCACGGTGATCGTCACCGCCCACCCCGACCTCGACCTGGAGCGGGTGGTGCGTGAGTCGAACATCGTGGTGGACTTCCGCGGGGTCACCCGCGGCATCGAGGCCGGCAACCTGATCCGGTTGTGAGCCCGGCGCTGAGCGCGGCGCTGCAGGCATCCGATCGGGCGCCGGGGCTGCTCCTCGGTGACGGAGTGGAGCTGCCGGCGAGCGTGGAGCTCGGCGGCCACGTGATCGTGCATGCGGGCAGCATCGTCGGCGAGGGGGCCCGCCTCCAGGACGGCTGCGTCGTCGGCAAGCCGCTGGCACTGGGCGTTCGTTCCAGCGCGGCCGGCGCCGTCACTGCCACCGAGACCGTCGTGGGGGCCGGCTCGACCGTCGGCGCCGGGGCGGTGCTGGTGGCGGGCGCGCGGATCGGCGAGCGCTGCGTCGTGGCCGACCAGGCCCACGTGCGCGAGCGGACCTCCATCGGCGACGAGAGCGTGGTGGGCCGTGGCGCCTCGGTGGAGAACGACGTCTCCGTGGGGGCGCGCGTGCGGATGCAGACCGGCGCCTACGTGACCGCCTGGTCGGTGGTCGAGGACGACGTGTTCGTTGCGCCGAACGTGACGCTCACCAACGACCCCACCGCGGGCCGGCGCGGCGCCGGGGTTGAGCTGCGCGGGGCGACCCTTCGGCGCGGCTGCCGGATCGGGGCGGGCGCCGTGCTGCTGCCGGGGGTCGAGGTGGGCGAGGACGCTTTCGTGGCCGCGGGCGCCGTGGTCACCGGCAACGTGGCCGCCGGAGCCCTGGTCATGGGCGTGCCGGCCCGCTCCCGGGACTCCTGATGGCGCTGCGCCGCCGGCGCCGGGCGCTCTCCCCGGGCCGGGGCACGCTCGTCCTGGGCGCGCTGGCCGGCGGCGCGGTGGTGGCGGTCGTGGTGGGCGAGGTGGGCCGCGTCTGGAAACGCGGCCGCGCACCCCTGCCGAGTGAGGGCGATCACTTCCTGCTCGCCGCCGAGGAGGCCGTGGCCGAGACGGCCGAGGTCGCCCGCGCGGGCTATCGCGGCGGGTCCACGCGCGAGAACTCGATGTTCAACCTGCTCACCTCGTTCGCTGCGACCTTCATCGCCGTGCGCAGCGTGACCTACCTGTTACGCGACCGGCGCACCGTCGGGCCGTTTCGCAACGTGCGCCTCGGCCGGCGCCACATTCACCACTTCGTGCCCGGCATCGTCATCGCCTTCGCCGCGGGCGCCGCGGCGATCCTCACCCGCGACGAGGACCTGGAGCCCTGGCTGGCCATCCCGTTCGGGGTGGGAATGGGGCTGACCCTCGACGAGTCGGCGCTCCTGCTCGAGCTAGAGGACGTCTACTGGACGCGCGAAGGCCTGCTCAGCGTGCAGATCACGCTCGCCGTGATCGCGCTGCTGGGAGCGCTCGCCCTGGGACTGCGGGTGCTGCGCCGCGGCGAAGAGGTCGTGCTCGACTGAGTTCCTGACGCCGGAACCTCCGTCATCGGTGCTTTGATTCCGCCCATGGAAAGCGGACCACCCTCGCCCGACCAACCCAGAGAGCCCGGCTCGGCCGATCCCCCCGACGGACCGCAGGCGCCCGCCTCACCCCAGGCCCCAGCCCCTGCCGGGAGCCCGGCCGTGCCCGGGGGCACGCCGCCCGCCGCTCCCCCGCCTGCCACCCCCGCGCCGGGGCCGGAGGCCCCTCCCGGGTACTCGGGTCCGGTGCCGCCGGGAGGCTGGCAGCAGCCGGTGAGCCAGCCGGTCAGCTGGAGCGGTGTCATGGCGGGCAGGCCGCTGTCGGGCTGGTGGCGACGGGTGGCGGCCCAGCTCATCGACTGGCTGATCCTCACCATCCCGGTGATCGTGCTGACCATCGTGATCGTGGCCATCGCTGCGGGTAGTGAGGCCGGTGCCGTCGTCACGGGGATCATCGCCTTCCTGGCCTACGTGGTGGCCGCGCTCTTCTACGCGCCCGTGCTGATGAAGCGGCCCGGGCCCCACAACGGGCAGACCTGGGGCAAGCAGGCGATGAGCATCACGGTCATCCGCGACACGGGTGAGGAGATCGGGCTCGGCTACGGCTTCCTGCGCGAGATCGTGATCAAGCAGCTGCTGTTCGGCTTCGTGGGCGGGTTCTTCTTCTCGATCCCCACGATCGTGAACTACCTGTGGCCGCTGTGGGACGACCAGAACCGGGCTCTCCACGACATGCTCGCGAAGAGCCACGTGGTCAGGACCGACTACTGAGCCGCGGCAGTCAGGCCGCCGTCGGACCGAGCCGCTGGGCCGCGTCGGTCCAGATCATCTCGTCGCGGCCGGGACCGACGCCGATCATGACCACCGGGACGCTCAGGAACTCGGAGATGTAGTCCAGGTAGGCCCGCGCGTTGGGCGGCAGGTCCTCGGCCGAGCGGGCGCCGGTGATGTCCTCGTGCCAGCCCGGCAGCTGCACGAGATCGCTGTGCGCCTTGTGGAGGATCGACTGGTGATAGGGGAACTCGTCGAAGGTGGCGCCCTCCGGGGCGAGGTAGCGAACGGCGACGTTGAGCGGATCGATTCCCGTGAGCACGTCGAGCTTGGTGACCACCAGCCCGGTCAGCCCGTTGATCCGGACGGCGTAGCGAAGGGCCACGAGGTCGAGCCACCCGGTGCGCCGCGCGCGGCCCGTGGTGGTGCCGTACTCGCCTCCCGCGTCGCGGATGCTGGCGCCGAGGGCGTCGTCGAGCTCCGTGGGGAAGGGCCCGGCGCCCACGCGGGTGGTGTAGGCCTTGGCGATGCCCCACACCTCGTCGATCGAGCGCGGCCCCACCCCCGCGCCGGCGCATGCCGCGCCCGCCACCACGTTGGACGACGTGACGAACGGGTAGGTGCCGTGGTCGATGTCGAGCAGCGTGCCCTGGGCTCCCTCGAACACCACCAGGCCGTCGTCGTCGAGCACCCGCCAGGCGATCGGGGCGGTGTCGGCAATGTGGGGCTCCAGCCGGTGCCCGAGGATGCGGTACTCCTCGGTCATCGTGTGAAGATCGAGCTCCGGGTCCTTGGCGTAGGGGCGGAGCATGCCCCGCTTGGGCTCCATCGCCGCATAGATCTTCTTGCGCAGGATCTTCTCGTCGAGCAGGTCCTGGACTCGGATGCCCAGGCGCGACGCCTTGTCCGCGTAGCAGGGGCCGATGCCGCGGCGCGTGGTTCCGATCTGGAGCTTGCCGAGCTTGGCCTCGCCCTCTTGGTCGAGGAGCTTGTGGTAGGGCATGATCAGGTGGGCGTTGGCTGAGATCCGGAGGCCGCTGATGTCGATCCGCCGGCGCCTCAGCCCGTCGATCTCGGTGGTGAGGACCTTGGGGTCCACCACCACTCCGTTGCCGATGGCGCAGAGCTTGCCCGGATAGAGGATCCCGGACGGGATCAGGTGAAACTTGAAGGTCTCGCCGTCCCGGACGATGGTGTGACCGGCGTTGTTGCCACCCTGAAAGCGGATCACGAGATCGGCCTGCTCGGCGAGCAGGTCAACGACCTTTCCCTTGCCCTCGTCGCCCCACTGGGCGCCGACTATCACCAGTCCCGGCATCGCGCGGTCGAGTCTAGTGTCGCCTGGAGGGCCGGCCGCCCGGGCTCACGCGCCCTGCGCCGCCATGCGCAGGTCAGGGCCCATGATCGGTATGGGGTCGTCGCAGATCTCGACCAGCCTGGAGACGGTCCGCGCACCGATCTGCCTCCGCAGCCGCGCGATGGGATCGAACTGCCCCTCGGCCTCGCGCACGCCCACCTCGCTGCTGAGCCGCTCGAGCCGGTCGAGGATCCGGCGCAGCTCGTCGAGGTCGCGGCCGTCGAACCGCCCGCCCTTGATGGTTTCGCGCAGCTCTCGCGCGCCCGCGATCAGCATCCGGCCAGGGGCCTCGGGATCGGCGTCGGGGATGTTGGTGGTGACCACGATCGAGCGGCGATCCTGCCAGCGCTCGTTGACGATCGAGTAGAGCTGCTCCAGCACCCACTCGGTCTGCTTCTCGGCGCCGAGGTCGTCGAGCACGAGAAGATCCACGGAGCAGAGGCGGCGAAAGAAGGCCAGGTAGTTGTCGCTCGCGTCGCGGTCGAACGTGCGCTTGATCTCGGCCAGCAGGCGGGGGACCGGGTAGACGGCGTAGGAGCGCCCGGCGTCCTTGGCGGCCTTGGCCAAGAGGATGGCGAGGGAGGTCTTGCCCGTGCCGACCGGGCCGTCGAACCACAGCCCGCGGCCGTTCTCGAGGTTGTCGTCGATGGCGCGCACGTAGGCGCGTACGGGCCGCAGCACGAGCGAGTCCAGCGACACGATCGGCTCGCGGTCGAACGAGACCTCGAGGAAGCGGCGCCCGATGCCGGTGCCGATGCCGCCGCTGAGGGCCTTGCGCCGCCGCTGCTCCCGGCAGCGGCAGGGACGAGCTTCGTTGGCTTCTTCGTCGAGCACCCAGGTCGAGCCGTCGCACTCCCCGAACGGGCAGACCCGATCCTCGGTGTCCACCGGGCGCAGCATCAGCCGCTGCCGTTCTGGTCGGGCGCCGGGTCGCCACTGCGCTCGCGGTACATGCTGCTGAAGCGGGGATAGCGCGGCTGGAAGGTGAGCGTGACCTCGCCGACCGGCCCGTTGCGGTGCTTGGCGAAGATGATGTCGGCCTCGCCCAGGCGCTCCGACTCGCGGTCGTAGTACTCCTCCCGGTAGACGAACATGACCACGTCCGCGTCCTGTTCCACCTGGCCGCTCTCACGCAGGTCGGACAGCATCGGGATGGGCGGGTTGCGCGACTCCACCGCACGCGACAGCTGCGACACGGCGATGACGGGGATCTCCAGCTCGCGCGCCAGGATCTTCAGTCCGCGGCTTATCTGGCCAACCTGCTCGACGCGGCTGTCCGCCCGCCCGTCGGGACGAATCAGCTGGAGATAGTCGACGATCAGCAGGCCGAGCCCGTTGTCGGCGCGGGAGTGCAGGCGGCGCGCCTTGGCGCGCATCTCGAGGACGCCGATGTCGCTCGAGTCGTCGATGTAGATGGGCGCGCGCGCGAGCTTCTCCACCGCCCGCAGCACCTTCGGCCAGCGGTCGGCCTTGACCCGGCCCTTGCGCAGCTCGTCGCTCGACACCTTGGCCTGCGAAGCGATGAAGCGGTGGGCCAGCTCGGTCTCGGACATCTCGAGCGAGAACAGGGCCACCGGCTTGCCGGCCTCGATGGCCGCGTTCTCGGCGATGTTGGTGGCGAGCGTGGATTTTCCCATCGAGGGCCGGGCCGCGACCACTATGAGGTTGCCGGACTGGAAGCCGCCCGTGAGGTCGTCGATGTCGTGGAAGCCGCTGGGCGTACCGGTCAACCCGACGTCGCTGCGCGACAGCTCCTCGAGCTTGTCGATCTCGTCGTGGAGGACGTGCTCGATCGTCCTCATCTCGGCCGTGCCGCCGTCGTGGCCGATCTTGAACAGCACCGACTCGGCTCGCTCGATCAGCTCATGAGCCTCGGCTCGGCGCCCCAGGACGTCGTCCTGGATCTCCCGCGTGGCGGAGAGCACGCTACGGAGCAGCGCGTTCTCCTTGACGATCCGCGCGTAGTCCAGCACCGCCCCGAGCGCCGGCACCACCGTGGGCAGCGAGTGCACGTAGGCCTCACCGCCGGCACGCTCGAGCTCGCCCGCCCGCCGCAGCTCCTCCGACACGGTGAGCGCGTCCACGGCCTCCGGCGCCGCCTTCTCCTTGAGGCGCACCATGGCGCCGAACACGAGCTGGTGCCGGGGCCGGTAGAAGTCCGCCGGCCGCAGCCCCACCTCGAGGAACACTCCGTCGAGTGCCTGCTCGGTCAGAAGGATGGCTCCGAGGACCGAGGCCTCGGCCTCCTCGTTGTGAGGAGGAAGCGCGCCGGCTTCTGGCGGTGTTGCGACGGCCATCAGCGCGCGGCGTGAATCCTCAGGGCGCAGGCGATGCCGCGCAGCGTCACTGAGGGATTACGCCTGCGGGGTGACGATAGTTTTGATCTCCGTCGTCACACCGTCCGCGACCTCGACGGTGACCATGTGAGTGCCCGTGGTCCTGATGGGCTCCTCGAGCGCCACGCGGCGCTTGTCCAGGCGAACGCCCCGCGCTTGGCGGATGGCGTCCACGATCTCCTGCGATGTGACCGAGCCGAACAGGCGACCGTCGTCGCCTGCCTGGTGGGAGATGGTCAGCACGGTCTTCTTCAGGAGCGCGGCGGTCTCCTCGGCCTTGGCGGCCGCCTCGGCGGCCGCCCGCTCGGCGGCCTCCCGGCGACGCTGGGTCTCCGCGATCGCCGCCGGGGTGGCCGGCTGGGCGAGCTTGCGGGGAACGAGGAAATTGCGCAGGTAGCCCGGCGAGACGTCGATGACGTCACCGCGCTCGCCGAGCGAATCGTGGTTCTTCAGCAGGATTGCCTGGGCCATGGTGCTTCCGTCCTTACTGGACAGCGCCAACCGATTGCGAGAACCGAGCAATCCAAGGACGCAGGGAGCGGACAAGGCTCTGCCTGTCCGCGACCGAGGACACAGGAGTGCGACGGTTCGCAGCCATCAGCGGTCCGCGACGTACGGGAGGAGGCCCAGCTCACGGGCGCGCTTGACGGCCGTGGCGAGCTGGGACTGGTGGCGGCGGCAGGCGCCGGTGACGCGCGAAGAGCGGATCTTGCCCTTGTCGCTGATCGCGCGGCGAAGCGCGGCCAGGTCGCGGTAGTCGACCCGGTCGACCTTCTCCTTACAGAAGGGGCAAGACTTGCGCCGCCCGCCTCCGGGCACGCCCTTGCCGCGCCCGCGACGTTTGTCGCGGGTTGCGGTGCTTGCTCCTCCACGCTGCTTGGCCACCAGTTTGCTCCTACGTACTCGCTACTTCGGGGTCAGAACGGAATGTCGTCGTCCGATCCCCCGGAGCCGGTAGGCGCCTGGGCGAAGTCGGCGGTATCCGCCGGAACATCGCTCTGAGGCGTGAAGCGGCCGCCGTTCTCGCCACCCTCACGGGAGCCGAGGAACTGGACAGAGTCGGCAATGATATCTACCGACTGCCGCTTGTTGCCCTGCTGGTCCTGCCACTCCCGCCACTCGAGCCGGCCGTCGATGGCCACGGGGCGGCCCTTGGAGAGGTACTGAGCGCAGTTCTCGCCCTGCGCGCCCCACACGGTGACGTCGAAATAGTTGGGCTTGTCGGTCCATTCCCCGGTGGACGCATCCTTGCGGCGGGTGTTGCACGCTACGCGGAGGCTGCACACGGACGTGCCGCTGGGCAGGCTGCGTAGCTCGGGATCCCGGGTGAGGTTCGCCGTCAGGATCACCCTGTTGATGTTTGTTGCGGCCATAAGCCTTACTTCCCTTCTGTCCCTGCCTTCTGAGGACGGCTGATTGGGCTGTCGGTCGAGAGTACAAATGGGGTCGGCGCGCTTGGGCCGGTTCTGACCGAAGTTGCTGAAAAGTGCGGCTTAATTGGCGGGCCCGTCACAGAGATCGCGAAGCCGTGCGTCGGCCGGGCCTCCAGCGGGCCGGTCCGGCGGCGGGGAGAGCGCCCTACTCGTCCGTCGGCGGGGCGTCGGCGGCGGCGCGCGCCGCCACCTTGGTGTCCTGCGCCTCGCGATCCTCGCGGCGGCGGGCGGCCTGGTGGTCGGGCGCCGCCGGGACGGGCTGGTCGGCCCTCGCCTTGATGATCCGGAAGCGCAGGACGGCGTCCAGGATCCGCAGGCGCTGGTTGAGGCGGTCGAGGACGGCGTTGTCACCCTCGAACTGGTAGAGGCGGTACTCGGCCTCGGGCCGGTGATCGATCTCGTAGGCCATGCGGCGCTGGCCCCAGTCGTACGTGCCGACCAGGGTTCCGCCCGTAGACATCAGCGACTCGGCCTCGGCGACGGCGGCGGTGCGCCGCTCCTCCGGAGCGTTCGGGTCGATGAGCAGCATGAGGTCGTAGAGGCCTGCCATGGGAGACGCCGCAGGTTAGCAGCGGGTTCTGGCCGCGGACGGGGGCGAGAGCCGCCACGCAGCCGCTTCAAGGAGACGTGTACCGGTGGCGAGCGGGCGGCGTCCCGGCGCTGCTGCGCCGGGTCCGATGGGGCAACGTGGGGTGGTTGATCGCCCTGCTCGCCGCCGGTGCGCTGTTCTTGACGGGCGGGCCCGGACGAACGGGGGCGGGGGAGGTGCCGGCGCCGCCGGAATCGGCGCCGGTTGACGCCGAGGATGAGCGTTCCCGGACGCGGCCGCGCGGAGACGAGACGGCGCCGGGAGAGGAGGGCAGGGCGAAGGAACGCGGGGATGCTCGTCGTAGGCGGTCACCTGCCCGCGGGCGGCCGCAGGGCCGCGCCCGTCGGCCCGAGCGCAGCGGCACTCGAACTGCAGCAGTGAGGGAGCGTGGATCCGGAGGTAGTCCGGCTGAGCCACCCGCATCCCCTGCACCGTCACCCCCAGTTCCTTCACCGCTGCCTCTCCCGACGGCTTCGCCGCCACCGCTCGCCGCCTCACCCGCCGGCGAGTTCGGCCCCGAGCGACCTTCGCCCTAGCAATCCTGCCCTGTACTGCTCACGGCGGTACAGAGCAGGACGGCACCGAAACCCGCCGCGCCCTAGCCCGCGACCGGCGCCCGGCCCTGCCGCTTGGCCTCGATGTCCGCGAGCTGGTCGTCGACCCAGTCGCCGGGGTCGCGGGCGGTGACGATCCGCTTGAGGCCCTGAGCTCGCCAGGAACGCTCCTCGGCCGACATGGTCAACGCCTTGTGGATGGCGTTGGCCTGGTCCTGGACGTCGAACGGGTTGACCGAGAGGGCGAACTCGGCCAGCTCCTCGTGGGCACCGGTGTTCTCCGAGAGCAGCGACACGCCGTTGCGCTCGTTGACCAGTGGACCTTCCTTGGCAATCAGGTTCATGCCGTCGAACATCGCGTTGACCATCAGGAGGTCGTAGTGCTTGTAGGCCGAGATGGCCTCCTCGAGGTTCTCGCGCAGCCGCAGCTCGATCGGCATCCAGTCGGTGGTGCCGTGGCGGTGGTTGACCACCGCGACCAGCGCCTCGATGCGCTCGAGGTACTCGGCGTACTCGGGCACGTCCTGACGCGACGGGATCAGGTGGGCGATGAAGGTCACCTGCTCCTTGAACTCCGGATGCTGCTCCAGGAAGAGGTCGAAGGCGGTGAAGCCACGCAGCACGTTCTTCGACAGGTCGGCGCGGTCGACGCGCAGGATCAGGTGCTCGCGCCGGCGCCGGATGATCTCGCGCTCGTACTGGTGCACCGCGGGACGCTGGGCGGTCTTGTGGAAGGTCTCGGCCGAGATCGGCAGCGGATACGAGCGAACCCAGACCTCGCGTCCGTCGAAGTGGACGATGCCGGCCTCCTCGTCCACCTCGAGGTCGAACAGCTCGCGGCAGCAGAGCAGGAAGTTGCGCCTGTAGGAGCGGGTGTGGAAGGCGATGATGTCGTTGGCGAGGATGCCCTCGTAGATGTCCTCGCGCATGTCCGCGGGCAACACGCGCCAGGCGTCAGGCTGCGTCCACGGGATGTGGACGAAGTGATGGAGGAACAGGTCCGGCCGCTCACGGCGGATGAACTTGGGCGCGAGGTAGAGGTGGTAGTCGTGGAGCATCACCACGGCCTCGCCGTCGCCGACCTCGTCCAGCACCGCTCGCGCGAGGTCCTCGTTGACGACGCAGTAGCCGTTCTCGTAGGCGTCGACCTCGTGACGGCGGATGTCGGGCGCGTTCGAGAGATCCCAGAGGTAGTGCTGGATGAACCACAGCATCGGGTTGGCCATGACGTTGTAGAAGCCCTCGTAGGCGTCCGGATCGCTGGCCACGAGCTTGATCCGGTAGGTGTCGCCGTCGAGCTCGACCTCGAACGAATCTCCCTCGTGCTGCTCGGAGGCCTCGATGTCGCCTTCGGTCATGGCCGAGGCCACCCAGACGGCGTCGCGGTGATGGACGAGACCCTGCAGCGCCGTGACCAGCCCACCCCCGCCTCGGCTCGCCTCCCCGTCGTGGAACGTGGCGGGGCCACGGTTCGAGACGAGGACGAGAGGGATGTCGGAGTTCACTGGCGCTCGCTGAAGAGCCTAAGCCAATCGCGCAGGAGCCGAGGGGTCAGGAAGTGCGCGCGCACGTGCTCCTTGCCCGTGCGGCCGAGCTGCTTGCCCAGGTCGGGCTCGCGCAGGATCCGCAGCGAGCGGTCGGCGCACTCCTCGGGCGAGTTGACGAGGAAGCCGGTCTGGCCGTCTTGGACCTGAAGCGGTATCCCGCCGACGTTTCCGCCGATGAAGGGGCGTCCCTTCCACAGCGCCTCGGAGACGGTGAGGCCGAAGCCCTCGCGGGTGGACTTCTGGATCACCACGTCCGCCTGCGACTGGAAGGCGTTGACCTCGATGGCCCCCACGTTGTTGAAGTTGTTGAGGATGTGGATGTCGGGATCGCCGTCGGCGTGGGCCATCGTCGAGTTGAAGAACTCCCAGCCCTCGGGATCGTCGGTGGCCATCGAGCCGATCAGGGCCAGCTGAACCTCCGGCATCTCCTGCTTGACCAGCCGGTACGCGTCGATCACGCCGATCGGGTCCTTCCAGGGATCGAAGCGCGAGACCTGGCACATCAGCGGGCGATCGACGTCGATACCGAACTGGTCGCAGACGAACGCCGCGTCCTCGGGAGACAGCGCCATGTTCTTCGGCGACAGCGGATCGATGGCCGGCGGGCAGATGACCACTCCCCCGGAGGTGCCGTCGAGCCCCTCGGGCACGTAGGCCGGCACGTGCCAGACCGAATGGTCGTAGTCGTGGATCAACGGGACGATTCGCTCGATCGCCTTCGGGTTGGGCGTGGAGAGATCGATGTGGCAGCGCCAGACCCAGGTCTTGGCCTTGTCCGGCACAAGACGCTTTATCCCCGCCGGCTGGGGGTCGTGGATGATGATCACGTCCCAGTCGCCGGTGATCTCCGAGGCGTTCATCTCGTTGTAGCGGAAGTAGACCTCCCACTCTTCCTCGGTGAGCGACTCCGGGTTGCCCTGCAGCGCGTTGTGGAGGCGCTTGGTCGCGTTGTAGAACTCCTCGCGCCCGAGCATCACCTGCCACTCGGCCGAGATGCCGGCGTCGTTCATCAACGGGATGAGGGTGTAGAGGATCTCCGAGACCCCGCCCCCGAAGGCGGTGGCCGAGACGTGCAGGACCCGCAGGCCCTGTAGCTCCTCGGCCAGGTCCCGGATCTCCTTCACGAGCGGCCGTCCCACCAGGTGCGTGTAGTCGGCCAGGCTCTTGTTGCCTACGGAAATCGGCTGAAGCACGCGGCCAGACTACTCGGCGGGAACGCTCAGATACTTGACCAGCCTGGTCTGGCCTGAGGCAAACGACGAATCGTCGACCGTGGCGTCGATGATCGCGCGGCTGAGCTCCTGCTCGCTCGCCGCCACGGGGCCCGCCGGTCCCTCCAGGTCCATCAGCAGCCGGTCGTTGGTGAGGCGGAAGGAGAAGCTCAGCCGAGACTCGTCGTCGAGCGAACGTGTCTCGTCGACGAAGTCGTTGGCGGCCTCGGTGATCGCGAGCTTCAGATCGGCCACCTCCTCCGGCGACAACGGGGTCAGGCGACACACCGCCGAAAGGGCGAGACGCGCCAGCACCAAGTAGTCCGGGCGGGCCGGGATGGTCAGCGAGACATCGCGGCTCTCGGTTGCCTGTGAGGCCTCCAATTCGCTTTGCACCCTACCCGGAACCGGGACCTTTGAACGGCGAGCGGGCGGTGCCCGCGAGCCCTGGCTTTCTCAGCACCCAACCGTCTCGGCTAGGGCGTGGCGCCGGCCGGCCGGCGTTCGAGCTCGACCTCGACTCGTCGCTCGTCGCCCTCCCGGATGACCGTGAGCGCCACCTCGTCACCGGGGCGCAGGCGGCTGATCACGTCGGACAGGTCGTCCTCGCGAGTCAGGCGCTCGCCGTTGACCGCCACGATCACGTCGCCGCCGGCGGCGATGTTGGGCTGGCCCTGGAAGCTGATGGTGTCCTCGCCGGCCTCGATCCCCGCGTCGCGGGCCGGGCTTCCGGTCTCCACCTCCTGGACCAGTGCGCCTTCCTTGGCGCCGATGTCTAGGCGCTCGGCCAGTTGCGGCCAGAGGATGAGCGTGGAGACGCCGAGGTAGCCGTAGTTCACCCTGCCCTCGTCGCGCAGCTCGTTCAGGGAGCGGCGAACCGTGTCCACGGGTATGGCGAAGCCCACACCCTCGCCCCCGCCCGAGGCCGACTTGATCTGGGCGTTGATTCCGATCACCCGGCCGCGGGCGTCGAGCAGCGGGCCACCCGAGTTGCCCGGGTTGATGGCGGCGTCGGTCTGGATCGCGTTGCCGATGCCGAAGCGGGTGAGCGACTGGATGTTGCGATCGATGGCCGAGACCACGCCCACGGAGAGCGACTGGTTCTCGCCGAACGGGCTGCCGATAGCCGCCACCGGCTGCCCGACGTCGATCTCGCTGGAGTGGCCCAGGGGGAGCGGGGTGAGCGAGAGATCGCTGGGCTCGACCTTGAGCAGCGCGACGTCGGCGCCGGGGTCCGTGCCGACGATCTCGGCCGGCACGCGGTTCCCGTCAGAGAACTCGACGAACACCTGCTGCGCGCGCTCGCTGTCGTCGGTCTCGGCGGTGACCACGTGCGCGTTGGTGGCGATGTAGCCCTGGCCGTCGAGCACGAAGCCCGAGCCCTGCCCTCCTTCGCCACCGTCCTCGAGCAGGTTGGTGGCCGAGCCGAAGAGGGACCGGATCGTGACCACGCCGGGCGAGAGCTGCTCGTAGATACGGCCCGGCTCGAAACCGCCCTCGCGGCCGATTCCCTTGACCACCTCCACACGGGTGGTGGTGACCTCGCGCGTGTCGGCCGCGGCCGGCTCGTCGTCGCCGCCGTCGGCGCAACCTAGCCCGAACAGCGCGAGCGCGAGCGCCGCGCCGGTCACCGCCGCGGCCCTCCTCACTGCGAATTCCCGTCGGAGGGCAGGCGCAGCCGGAACGCGGTCACGCGATCGCCCCCGTCCAGGACGAGCCGGCCCTCCATGCGCTCGGCCAGCTCGCGCGCGATGGCCAGGCCGAGACCGGCGCCGCGGGCCGCGTCGCCGGTGTAGAAGCGTTCGAACGCCTTCTCGTGCGAGCCGGCCGGCAGGCCGGGCCCGTAATCGGCCACCGTAAGCTCGGCGGCCCCGTTGTCGCGGTGCGCGCTCACGGTGACGTCAGTGCCCTCCGGCGTGTGGCGGAGGGCGTTGTCCATGAGAATACGCATGATCTGGACCACCCGCTCACGGTCACAGTGGGCCAGCGGACCGGTCTCCGGCACCTGCATGAGGACGTTCGTGCCGTGCTGGGAGAGCGCGGGGCGGAACTCGCCCACCACCGAACGGGTGAGCTCGGCCAGGTCGACCGGTTCGGTCTGCAGCTCCATGGCGCCGGCGTCGAGGCGCGACAGGTCGAGCAGGTCCACGGACAGCTTTCGCAGCCTTGCGACCTGCTCGCTCATCGTGTCGATGAACTCGCGCCGCGTCGCGTCGTCGAGCTCCTCGTCCTGCAGCAGCTCGACGAAGCCCGCGAGCGAGAAGATGGGCGTGCGCAGCTCGTGCGAGGCGGTGGCGATGAACTCCTTGCGGGCGATCTCGACCTCGCGCAGCTGGCGCTGCATGTCGTTGAAGGTGCGGGTCAGCTGCCCGAGCTCGTCCTCCGAGTCCACCGGCAGCGGCTCCTGGAAGTGGCCGCGGGCCACGGCGGCCGCCGCGCGCTCCACCCGGCGCACACGCCCGGCCAGCCGCCGGGCCACGACCCAGCCCCCGATCAGCGCGATCAGCAGCGCCGCGCCGGTCGCCCAGAGCACGCGATCGCGGATGAAGGAGACGGTCTCGGCCACCTCCCGGAAATCGCGCGAGAAGACGGCCACCCACTCCGGGTTCTTCCGCGGCAGAGGCTGGGCGACGATGCCGATGTCATCGCCCGCGAAGGTGCTGAAGCCGCTCTGCTGCTCCTCCGTGCGCACCGCCGTCCGGGCAAGGTCGTAGGCGCGCGGGAAGGCTAGCCGGGCTCCCGAGTCCGTGCGGGGGAAGAAGCTCAGACCGCGCCGGTCGAGCTGGCGGCCCTCGGGATTCTCACGCACGGTCAGAAGCGTCAGCCGGGCGTCGATGCTTTCGGCCAGGACCCGCACCTGCCGATCGAGGTCCGGCTGGTCGGAGTCGCCCACCTGCAGCCGGCCCAGGGTGCCCGTGGATGCCGTGGCCACCAGCTCCAGGTCGCGCAGGCGGCGCTCCTCCAGGCTCGACTCGGGCTGGGTGACCACGTAGAAGTAGATGACGCCGAAGGCGGCCGCCGTGATCAGGAAGAACAGCAGTGCGACCTTGTTGCCGAGCGACCTGATGCGCCTCACCCGTCCTGGAAGCGGTACCCCACGCCGCGCACGGTGAGGATGAGCTCGGGAGTCTTCGGCTCGCATTCGAGCTTCTCGCGCAGGTGCCTGATGTGGACGTCGATGGTGCGCGGGTCGCGGTACGAGGCGTCGCCCCACACGCGCTCGAGCAGCATGGTGCGGCTGAACACCCGTCCGGGGGTGCGGGCCAGAGCGGCCAGGATCTCGAACTCCACGTAGGTGAGCCGCACCGCCTCGCCGCGGACCTGGACGAGGCGCTTCTCGAAGTCGATGCGCAGGTCGCCCGCCTCGATCGGCTCCTCGAAGCGCTCCTCGGGGGCCGTGAGCGCGGCCCGCCGTAGCACCGCACGCACCCGGCTGCGGAACTCGCGCACCGAGAACGGCTTGGTGATGTAGTCGTCGGCGCCGAGCTCGAGCCCGAGCACCATGTCGGTCTCCTCCGCCTTGGCCGTGAGCATGATGATGGGCACGGTGCTGCGCGAGCGGATCTCCCGGCAGACCTCGAAGCCGTCTCGTCGCGGCATCATCACGTCGAGCACCACGAGGTCGAAGTCGTCCTCGCTCAGCCGGTCGAGTGCCTCCTGGCCGTCGAGCGCGGGCACGACGTCGTAGCCCTCCTTGCGCAGCGGGTAGGTCAGGAGCTTCTGAACCGCGTCCTCGTCGTCCACGAGCAGGATGCGGGGTGCTGAGGCGCTCACCTTCGGAATTGTAGGTTGAGCGGGAGTGATCGAGGCGCGGGTGTACAGGGCTGCCTTCATCCCGGCGCTGCTGGCCGTGGTGCTGGCGATGTTCTCGTTCCAGTCACGCCCCTCCCCCTTGCCGCAGGGATTGGCCGCCGATGTGCTGTTCGACGGGGCCGAGGCGGCGGGTCTGGCCGCCCGCATCGCCACCGACCAGCCCAACCGGAGCGCGGGGGGGCCGGGGGACGCGGCCACGGCGGACCTGGTGGCGCAGCGGCTCAGCCGGAGCGGCTTCCAGGTGGAGCGCCAGGGCTTCACCCACGCCGGCGAGCGGCTGGAGAACGTGATCGGCCGCCGCGCCGGCTCGTCGCGCCGCCAGATCGTGGTCGTGGCCGCCCGCGATGCCGCCGCGGTGCCGGACGCACCCGGCAGCGCCTCGGATACCGCCGCCCTGATCGAGCTGGCGCGAGTCTTCGAGGGACGCCCGTCGCGCCGCACTCTGGTGCTCGCCTCGGTGGATGGTTCCTATCTCGGGGAGGTCGGCAGCGAGCGCCTCATCTCGGAGATCGGCTCGCCGAGCTTCGTCGACGCCGTGATCGTGGTCTCGAGTCTCGGGTCCGAGGCCGAGGAGGCCTCCGTGCAGGCGTGGTCGACCGACTCCCGCCGGGCTGGGATCGGGCTCCAGCGAACGGTCGAGGACTCGATCCGCGAGGAACTGGAGCGCGCGGGCGGCGGCCCCGGCCTCGTGGGGCAGCTGGCCCGCCTCTCCTTCCCGCTGGGAATCGGCCCGCAGGGCGTGCTCGTGGCCGGCGGCTACGACTCGGTGCGCATCTCCGGCAGCGGTGAGCTGCCGCCCTCGGGGGACGGGCCCGTGGAGGCGATCAGCGAGGACCGGCTCGGCGCGCTCGGCCGGGCCACCCTGCGGACGGTGACCGCCCTCGACCAGGGCCGCAGTCCGGCCCACGGACCGGAGTCGTATCTGCTCATGGTGAGCCAGGTGCTGCCCGGCTGGGTCATCTCGCTGCTTGCCGGAACCCTGCTGCTACCCGTGGTGGTGGCGTCGGTGGATGCGCTGGCGCGGGCCAGACGCCGCCAGATCGACGTGCTGCTGTGGCTGCGTTTCGTGGGTGCGTGGGTGGCGCCCTTCCTGGCGGCTCTGGCCCTGGCCGAGCTGCTGGCGCTCACCGGGGCCACCCCGCCACCGCCGCCGGCTCCGGTGCCACCCGAGGTGCTGCCGCTCGACGGGCCGGCGCTCGGAGTCCTCGGTGGGCTGGCGGCAGGCATGCTCCTGGCCTTCCTGCTGGCGCGCTGGCTCGCCGCCCGGCCCGATCCGCAGCTCAAGCAACCCGGCGAGCCGGGCGCGGCGGTGGCGGTCTCGCTGGCCCTCAGCCTCGGATGCATGCTCCTGTGGGCCGTCAACCCGTACGCCGGGCTGCTCGCGGTGCCGGCGGCGCACCTGTGGATGCTCGCGGTGCTCACCCGGCCGCCACCCCCTCGGCGGGGACGCCTGGCCATGCTGGCCGCCGGCCTGGTGCTGCCGCTGCTCGTGGGCCTGTACTACCTGTTCGCGCTCGACCTCGACCCCCTGGCGGGGCTCTGGTACCTGGTCATGCTGGTGACCGGGCACAGCCTCGGCTTCGGCCTGGCGCTGGTGGGCTGCCTGCTGCTGGGCGTGGTCTGCGCCACCGCCGAGCTGGCCTGGCGAATCCCCGAGCCGGCGCCGCCCACGCCCGAGGAGCTCGGCCCTTCCGTGTACGGGCCCGGCGCCTACGCCGGTCCGGGGTCGCTGGGGGGGACGAGCAGCGCGCTCGAGCGCTGAGCAGCCGGCGTACGCTCAGGCGTGCTCGAAGCCACGCAGGCCCTCCACCGGTCGTCCGTCCTCTCCGACCAGCACGAGGCCCTCGCCGGCCGCGACCTCTCCGATCCAAGTGACGCCGGCCGCCTCGGCGGCCTCGCGGTCGCCGCGGGGCACCGCCACCAGCAGCTCGTAGTCGTCGCCGCCGGTGGCTCCCTCCTCCGGCGCCACGCCGGAAGCCAGCGGCAGCCGCGCGAGCTCTATTCGTACCGCGACTGCGCTCGCCTCGGCCAGATGCGCGGCGTCCGTGGCCAGACCGTCGCTGAGGTCGATCATCGCGCTCGCGCCGGCCGCGCTGAGCGCCCGTCCCTCCCGTAGCCGCGGACGCGGCCGGAGATGGCGTTCCACGAGCCCGGGTGGCTCACGCTCGCCGCGCTCGAGCAGTCTGCGCCCGGCCTCGGAGCCGCCCAGCTCGCCGGTTACTCCCAGCAGGTCCCCGGGCCGTGCGCCCGACCGGGCGACCAGGTCGGCTTCCCGGTCGGCCCAGCCCGTGACCGTCACGGTCACCACCAGCACCGGCCCCCCGGCGATGTCACCGCCGGCGATCGTCGTGCCGCACTCGGCCGCCAGCGCCTCCATCGCGCCCACCAGCTCGAGCGCGCCCTCGAAGCGCTCGGGCAGCACGAGCGAGATGTAGGCCTCGCCGGGCTCCGCGCCCATCGCGGCGAGGTCGGAGAGCGCCGCCGCCAGCGCCTTCCAGCCCACGTCCGCGGGCGAGTGGGTGTCGAGGCGAAAGTGAACGCCCTCCACCACCGTGTCGATGGAGGTGACGGCCAGTGGGCGGGCGCGGACCACGGCCGCGTCGTCGCCGGTCCAGCGCACGATCCGCTCGCTGCGACGGCCGAGGGCTGCCTGTATGGCGGCGATGAGCTCGAGCTCGGGCAGGACTACCCGGTGCCGCCGGTGCCACCCGTTCCGGGGGCCGGAGTGGACTCGGGAGGCGTCTGGACCTCCGGCGGCGGCTGGGGTTCCGACTCGTAGAGATCCGGGTCGTACTGGCCACCGCCCTCGGAGGTGTCCCCGGTGTCGTCGGTCTCCGAGTTGTAATCGGGATCCTCGGTGTATCCGCTGCCGGCGTCGTAGTCGTAGTAGCTGCCGGTGTCGGCCCCGCCGGTGCTCGCGTACTTGCCGAAGAACGGCGACGACTGGAAGGGCTCGGTCGGCGTGGGGAACGAGCCGCAGAACTCGCCGTGCGCAGGCGTCATGAAGGCGTTCCAGACCGGGGCGGCGTATGTGCCGCCCTGCGCGCCGGGCATGGCCACGCCGGCATCGGGGTAGCCCACCCACACCGCGGCGGAGAGCTCGGGCGTGTAGCCCACGAACCAGGCGTCCTTGGCCTCGTCGGTCGTGCCGGTCTTGCCCGCCGCGGGGCAGCCGTAGCTGGCCGCGGTGCCGGTGCCGGACTGCACGTTCTGCTCGAGGATCTGCGTGACCTCGTAGGCCTGTCCGTCGGTCATCACGCGGGTGCCCTTGGGCTTGGCCAGCTTCTCGCTCTTGCCGTCGGGGAACACGACCTTCTCGATCCCGGTGGGCCGGTGGCGCACCCCGCCGCTGGCCAGCGTCGCGTAGGCGCTGGCCATCTCGAGCGTCGTGACCCCGCGGGTGAGGCCCCCCAGGCCCTCGGCGGGATAGCAGTCGAGCTTGGTCTGGATGCCCAGGCGCTTGGCCGTCTGGCACACGGCGTCGGGGCCGATGTCGAGGATGAGCTGCGCGTACACCGAGTTGTCGGAGGACAGCGTGGCCCGGGTGAGCGTCACGTTGCCGGCGTAGGTGTCGCCGAAGGTCTTGACCTGCCAGGTGCCGTACTCCGGGTCGTTGATGTTCAGCGGCTTCGACGTGTAGGTGGTCGAGTCCGGGTCGACGCCCTTGAGGACCGCGGCGGTGAGCACCATCGTCTTGAACGCCGACCCGGGCTGGCGATGCCCCTGGGCGGCGATGTTGAACAGGCGGTCGTCGTAGGTGCCGCTCGACGCCATCGCGCGGATCTTGCCGTCGCGGGGGTCGACGGCCACGATGGCGGAGCTCGGCCCCGCGGGATCGCCGTAGTAGGAGTTGATCGCGTTGCGAGCGTCCTCCTGCATCTTCGGATCGATCGTGGTGAACACCCGCAGCCCGCCGCGGCGCACGACGCCCACGCCGTAGCGCTCGATCAGCTGCTCCTGCACGTAGTCGAAGAAGTAGGGCTCGCGCCGGGTGCTGTAGCGCGTGCCGCGCCTGAGCCTGAGCTTCTCCTGCGCCGCCTCGCGCTGCTCGGCCACGGTGATGTAGCCGTTGTCGGCCATGGCCTTGAGCACCTCGTTGCGGCGCTGCACCGCGGTGGCCGGATTGCGGAAGGGGTTGTACTGCGAGGGCGCCTGGGGAAGGCCGGCAAGGAGGGCGGCCTCGGCGAGGGTCAGGTCCTTGGCCCCCTTGTCGAAGAAGGTCACCGCGGCGGCGTGGATTCCGATGGCGGTGCGTCCGCCCACCGTGCCGTAGGGAATCGAGTTGAGGTACTGGTGGAGGATCCAGCGCTTGGAGCGCTGCTCCTCGAGCTCCGAGGCCAGCTTGGCCTCACGGATCTTGCGCTTGAAGTCCCGCTTGGGATCGCGGATGTAGAGCGCGCGGACGAGCTGTTGGGTGATGGTCGAGCCGCCCTGCACGGTCTTGCCCGACTCGAGGTTCTTGATCCCCGCCCGGATGATTGCGTTCACGTCCACGCCCTGGTGCTTGTAGAAGCGCTCGTCCTCGATGGCCACCGTGGACTGGCGTACCACGGGCGGCATGTCCGCGAAGGGCACCACGCGGCGGACGATGTCCGACTGCACGAAGCCGAGGCGGGTGCCGTCGGAGGCGAACACCACCGAGACCTCGCCCTTGTCGTCGGCCCGCAGCTCGCTGAGGTCGGGCGCGGTGGACGCTATGGCGAGCACGTAGCCGGCGACCGAGAGGACGCCCACGACGACGACGGTGGCGAGCAGCCCGAGCGCCAGGGCAACCTTCCCCTTGGCGCCGCCGGAGTGCTTACGCCTCCTCAACTGTCTGTGCCGGTGGTTCATGGAAACGGGTTCCGCGCGCTTCCCCTGCTCAGGAGGCCTCGACGGAGGATAGACCGTGCTCGCGCAATTCCCGCAGCCAGCGGCGGCGCAGCTCCGCGGCCACCTGTCCACGCGTGCTCGCGTCGGTCGCCCAGGTGGTGGCGCTGAGGCGCACGCCCTCCTTGTCGACCTCCGCCACGACGGCCGTGACGCCGTCGTCCTCGGACTCGATCAGCTCGATCGCCCGGTCGAGGTCGGCGTCGGGAGGGAGCCACACCGACACCTCCACCTGGACGCGCGGGTCGTGGATGGTGAAGTTCTCCACCGAGCTCTGGGCCAGGCGCTCGTTGGGCACGATCAGGCGATGGCCGTTGTCCAGGCGGATGTAGGTGTAGCTGAGCCGCACGTCCTCCACCTCACCCGTCTCGTCCTCGAACTTCACGAGGTCGCCGATGCGGATCGGCTGGGTTATGGCGAGCAGGATTCCCGCGATCGCGTTGGCCAAGGTGGCGCGGGCGGCGAAGCCGATCACCAGACCGAGCACGGCGGAGGAGGCGAGGACGCCGGTGGCGATGTGCTGGACGGTGTCGAACTGCCACAGGGCGGCCGCGAGGCCGATCACGATGATCAGCGCGAACACGAGACGGCGCACCAGCCGCAGGCGCGTGTTGGTGACGGGCGAGAGCTCGCCGCGCGCGATGCGGGTGCTCACCGTCTTGCCCTGGCGCGCGAGTGCGCGGTCCACCAGCTTGGCGGCGATGAGCGCCACCACGACGATCGCGATGGCGGCGATCCAGTTCTCGTTGCGCGCGAGGTACGACTCGGCGGTGTAGAAATCGACTCCCGGCATGGCGTATGAGGCTACCCCCGCCGCGGCTCGCCAGATGGCGGCCGCCCGCGACTCCGCGGCGCTGCGGGCCGCTTGGCGCGTGGCCTGGACGACCCGTCTCGGGGTTCTCCTCGTTGCGGTCTTCGCCGCACTGTCCCTCGGTCCTGCGAGCGGCGGCCTGGCCCGCGAGAACGAGCTCAAGTTCGACGCCCCGGCGCTCACCCACGCGCTGGCCGAGCCCGTTCTGTCGCCGCTCGCCCGCTGGGACGCGGTGTGGTACCTGCGGATCGCCGACTCGGGCTACACGGGCAGCGAGCCGCGGGCCGCGTTCTTCCCGCTCTACCCGCTCCTGATCAGGGCGTTCGCCGCGCCGGCCGGCGGGTCCCCGGCGGCGCTGCTCGCGGCCGCCTACCTGATCGCGCTGGCTGCCTTCGTGGCCGCGCTCGCGCTCCTGTACCGGCTGGTGGAGCTCGAGCTCGGCCGTCGGCTGGCTCAGCCCACCCTCCTCCTTCTGGCGCTGTTCCCGGCGGCGGTGTTCTTCGGCGCGCCCTACTCGGAGAGCGTCTTCCTGCTCTGCGCGGTGGGCGCGTTCTACGCCGCCCGGACCGGCCGATTCGATTGGGCCGGAGGAGCGGCCCTGGGCGCGGCCACCACGCGCAGCGCGGGGCTGCTCCTGGTGGTGCCGCTGGCCATGTTGTGGTGGAGCTCGCGCGAGCGCCGCCCGGCGGATGCCGCCTGGTTGTTGCTCGCGCCCCTGGGCGTGGTCGCCTACGCCGCCTGGCTCGGTCTCACCGAGGGAGACGCGCTGCGCTTCCTCGACGTGCAGGGCGCATGGTCGCGCGAGCTCGTGGTCCCGCTCACCGGCGCCTGGGACGGCTTCAGCGCGGCCCTCGACGGTGCCCGCCAGCTGGCCTCGGGCTCGCGCACGCCGGTCTACTTCGAGATCGCGGCGGGGGACCCGTACCGGATCGCGGCCATCAACATCGTGCTGTTCGCCTTCCTTGTGTTCGCGCTCGTGTCCTGCGTGGGGGTCCTGCGGCGCCTGCCACGCGCCTACGGCGTCTGGGTGGCGGCGTCACTGGTGCTCCCGCTGTCGTTTCCCGTCACGCCACAGCCGCTCATGTCGCTGCCCCGCTTCGTGGCCGTGCTGTTCCCGATCTTCATGTGGCTGGCGCTGGTCTGCGACGAGCGGCGCAACACGGACCTGGTGGCCGGCGCGTCGGCGGTGGGCCTCGGCCTGTTCACCGCGCAGTTCGCCGGCTGGCACTGGATCTCCTGATGATGGTCTCCCTCGACGCACTCGGCACCCTGGTCGAGCTCTCTCCGCCGGCGCCGAGGCTGGTGGCGCTTCTGGCCGAGCAGGGCTTCGAGGTCGGCGAGGAGCAGGCGGCGCGCGCGTTCGCCGCCGAGATCTCCTACTACCTCGAGCACCACCTGGAGGGAGCGGACCGGACCTCGCTCGATCGATTGCGCGACCGCTGCGCGGACGTCCTACGCGCAGAGCTGGGTCTTCCAGGGCTGGACCGGGCGGCGACCCGTGAGGCGATGCTCGGCGCGCTTCGCTTCGAGGCCTTTCCCGAGGCGCTGGAGGTGCTGGCGCTGCTGCGGGACGGCGGCCACCGCCTGTTGATCGTGAGCAACTGGGACTGCTCGCTGCCCAGCTGGCTCGCGCACACCGGCCTGCTCGAGCTGGTGGAGGGAGTGATCACCTCGGCGGAGGCGGGCAGCGCCAAGCCGGATCCGGGAATCTTCGAGCACGCCCTCGAGCTGGCGGGCGCGCGTGCCGATCAGACGGTGCACGTGGGCGATTCGATCGTCAATGACATCGAAGGAGCGCGTGCCGCGGGGATCCGGGGCGTGCTGGTGCGCCACGACGGGCCGATTCCCCCAGGAGTGGATTCGATCTCGACCCTCCGCGAGCTGCCCGCCCTACTCTGAGGTGCCCGTGGAACAGAGCGTCCTTTCCTCCTCCCCGCCGCCCGAGCGCCCGGAGCTGCCCGAGTCGGCGGCCCCGCGCTGGCCAGCCTGGTACTCGGTGGTGGCCTTTCTCGTCGGCCTGATCGGCACGCTCATCGCGGTCGGAATCGTTGCCGCGGCCACCGGGGCGGCATCGGACGAGAACGACGTGACCTTCACGATCGTCGCCACGCTGATGCAGAGCCTGATCTTCGTCGGCACGGCCGTGCTGTTCGCCTCGTTCACGCGCAGGCCGCAGCCCTGGCATTTCGGCCTGCGCCGTGCTCCCTTCTGGCGGACCGTGGGCTGGGCGGCGCTGGGAATGGTGTCGTTCTATGTGATCGCGGCGATCTACAGCGCGATCGTCTCGCCCGACGCCGAGCAGACCGTGGCCCAGGATCTCGGCGCCGACCAGGGCACGATAGGGCTGATCGTCGCCGGCATCATGGTCATCTGCGTGGCCCCGTTCGCGGAGGAGTTCTTCTTCCGCGGCTTCTTCTACCGGGCGCTCCGCAGTCGCTACTCCGTGTTGGCGGCGGCGCTGATCGACGGTTTCCTGTTCGGGATCATCCACTACGACTTCTCGGGCGCGGACGCCCTGCTGATCCTGCCCCCGCTCGCGTTGCTCGGCGTGATGTTCTGCCTGGTCTACGAGAAGACGCAGACGCTGTGGCCGGTGATCGCCCTGCACTCGTTCAACAATGCGGTCGCCTACGGGGTGGCCGTGGAGGACGCGGCGGTGTCGCTGGTGCTGGGACCGCTTATGCTCGTGGCCTGCATGACGCTGCCGAGGCTGAGCCGGCCCGCGCCCTCGCCCCTGTAAGGGGCGGCCTTCGTCCAAACCGGCCCAAACCCGCGCCCTGCATGCCATAGTGAGCCGCCATGAACGGACGCGTCGCGCTCTTCCTGTTCCTGGCCCTGCTCGTCGCGGCCCCGGCCGGAGCGGTTGCCCAGACCCCGCCCGCCCCCGTGCCTCCCGCCCCGGCACCGGCTCCCGTGCCGGCCGCGGGCAAGGCCTCGATCTCGGTATCCAAGGGCCTGGCCACGAAGAAGATGCGCTACGCGGCGCCCTTCCAGCAGCTCGTGGTCAGCGGCCGGGTCAAGCCCTACGTGGCCGGCCAGTCCCTGGTGCTCCACGTGGTGCACCGGAACAAGCTGACCCGGCGGATCGGGGTGGCCGTGGGCGCCAACGGCCGCTACCGGGTCCCGGTGCAGCTGAAGAAGAAGGGCGGCTTTCGCCTCTACGTCAAGCACGTCGCCACAGCGGCCCAGAAGGCCTTCCGCTCGCGCGGCAAGCGCGTGACGGTGGTCGACTGGCAGGCCGGCACAGGCGCCAGTGGAACGAAGGTGCTGATCCTCCAGCGCGGCCTCGCGCGGCTCGGCTTCGCCACGCCGGTCAACGGCCACTACGACTGGCTCACCGCCAACGCGGTCAACGCCTTCCGCAAGACCAACGGCATGGGCCGCGACGGCTACGCCACGAAGTCCGTCTACGCCAAGGTGTTCCGGCGCCAGGGCGCGTACAGGCTGCGCTACCCGAAGGCGGGCAAGCACGTGGAGTTCGACTGGTCACGCCAGGTGCTCGTCCTGGCCAACAAGGGCCGGCCCGTCCGCACGTACCACACCTCCTCGGGCACGCCGGCCACGCCGACGGTGTTCGGCACCTACAAGTTCTACCTACAGACCCCGGGGACCAACTCCAAGGGCATGGTCCACTCCTCGTACTTCATCCGGGGCTACGCGATCCACGGCTATGCGTCGGTGCCCAACTATCCGGCGAGCCACGGCTGCCTCAGGGTGCCGGTCCCCAACGCGGCGTCGATCTTCGGCTGGATCGACATCGGCGACACGATCTTCTCGTACAAGTAGCCGTGGCCGACAGCGCGCGCCGGCCCGGACGCGCAACGACCCCGCCGGCTCTCGCCTGACAGGGTCGTCGCGGGTCCCCCCATGCCGCCGGCCCGCCGGGCGGGCGGCCCCTGGGCTCAGCCTGTTGGAGTGGTGACGGAGGTCTCCGGTGCGGTGGCGTCGCCGGTGACCGGGGCCGGAGCCGTCTCGGCGGGAGCCGCTGCCGTCTCGGCCGGAGCCGCCGGAGCGGGCGCCGCCTCGGCCGGTGCCGTCTCCGCGGGAGCGGGAGCGGGCGCGGCCTCGACCGGCGCCGGAGGGGCGGGGGCCGCGGGGGCGACCGGTGCGGCCTCCACGGGCGCCGGCGCCACCGGAGCGGGTGTGGCCTCCACCGGGGCGGCCGGGGTGACCGGGGCCGGTGCGGGTGCCACGGGGGTGACCGGAGCCGGTGCCGGTGCCACCGGGGTGACCGGGGCCGCCGGGGCGACCGGGACGGCCTCCACGGGCGCCGGCGCCACCGGAGCGGCCGGAGTGACCGGCGTTACGGGAACCGGTGCGGGCGCCACCGGCGTTACCGGAGCCGCCGGGGCGACCGGAGCCGGTGCCGGTGCCGGTGCCACCGGAGTGACCGGGGCGGGCGCAACCTGAGCGGCCGTCCTGGCTTGCTCGACCTGCTGCGCCAGGACGGTGTCCTGACTCGAGCCGGCCGCCGCACCGCCGCCGTACTGCGTGACGGTCATCGTGGTGCGGGCCTTCCCGGAGCCGCCCTTGGTGGCCGTGGCCACCACTCCCCGGCCGGACGAGCCGCCCACCGCGCTGGCCGTGGAGCTGGCGCTCTTGCCGGGGATCGTGCCACCCGAGAGGTAGCGCGCCGGATCCTGCGCCTGCCCGTTCACGCGGGTCTCGAAGTGGAGGTGCGGCCCGGTGCAGCTGCCGGTGCAGCCCACGTAGCCGATCACCTGCCCCTGCCTCACCTGTGCCCCCTGGGAGGTGGCGAAGCGCGACATGTGGGCGTAGCACGTGGAGAACTGGCTCGTGTGGGTGATGCAGACGATGTTTCCGTAGCCGCTCTGCTGACCGGCGAAGCTCACCGAGCCGCAGGCGGCGGCGCGGATGGCGGTGCCGGTGGGCGCCGCGAGGTCGACGCCATCGTGGTTGCGTCCCCACCGCGGCCCGAAGGGCGACGTCTGTGTGCCCTTGACCGGGTTGGCGATGGTGGAGGACCCACAGCTGCCCGTGCCCGGAGAGGGGGCCGGGGATGGCGTGGCGTTCGTCTGGGGGGCGGGCGTGTCGGTCGAGCCGCCGCCAGGGTCGCTCGAATCAGCGTCACCGGTGTCGTCCGGGCCGGCGTCCGTGTCGGCGCCATCCTGCCGAGGCTGGGCGGGAGGGTCGCTCTCCGGAGCGCTCTGGGCGTCGCCGCCCAGCGAGTAGCCACCCGGATCGCCCTTGGCCTCGAGGGCCGCACCCGCCTCGACGAGGCGCTTCTCGATGCGCTGCTTCACGGCCTCGGGGACGTTGTAGCCGCCGGCCGAGCTCGCGCCGGCGCTCGTGCCCGAGCCGCTCTCGAAGAGCGAGCCCCAGGTGGCGAGGCCAACGATCCCGTCCACCTCCAGACCCGCACGGGCCTGGTAGTGGCGCACCGCGGTGTCGGTCTGCGTGCCGAAGATCCCGTCCGCGGAGACGCCCAGCGCGCGCTGGACGTGGGCCACCAGGTCTCCCTGGCTGCCGAGCTGAAGGGGCAGGCCGCCCTCCCTGATCTCGATCGCTCGGTTGGCCGGAGACTCGCCGGCAACCGCGGCCTTCACGTTGGAGGACATCTGGGCGGCGGCCACGGAGGCCCCGGGTCCGGCCAGCATGGCGCCCGCGAGCGCCGCCGACATGTTGCGCTTGCGGGCATGCTCACGCCGCGCCTTGGGTAGAAGCTGCCTACGGCGATGGGAGCGCTCCGTGGAGCGCAGCCAGTATTCAGGCTGGGCCAGATCCCTGTGGGTTCTCATCCGTCATGTCCCCTTCCTTTCGGGCCTACGGGGTTAGCTGACGGGCTCGCGCTGGAAGATGCGCTATGCGGTTCTAGGGACCGCGATTCGCCCCCGGTGGCACCTGCCACCTCTGGTTCCCCCGTTCGCACTCGCCCGGCGGCGGGCGGCACGACTCGGCGCTTGACTCTCCTAAGCAACCCTCCTTGCAGGGAAAGTTGCGGTCGCGGAGACTAGCGAAACCTTTCGGCGGGCGGTGGCCGAGTCCTGCTCAGGCGGTGCGCCAGTCGGCTCCGTGGTGCCGGCCGCCGGGCAGCAGGTTGGCGAGCAACCCGAGCAGGAGTCCGTACAGAAGCAGCCCCAGCAGGGTGGGCACGCCGTTGGCCACCCAGACGTTGCGGGAGCTCACGAGGCCGCCAAACGGGGCCAACAGGAAGTCGTTGGCGTCGTCGATCGCTTCCCTAAGGTCGCCGTTGCGCTCCTCGCGCAGCCGCTCCTCGTCGGAGCTCGGCGCGATCGTGACCGGCCGCTCGGGTGCGCCCTCGAGCTCCGCGGCCAGGGCGTTCTGCTGGTTCTGCGATCCGCGGTCGAGCTCGTCGATCGCGAACAGGGCGAAGCCCAGGAGCACGATTCCCGAGCTGACGATCGCCGTTACGCGGATCACCGATCCCATCGACAAGTACGATCGGCACCACCCGCCCAGCCATGACTCTCGCCCCCCGACTCTCCACGCATGGCTGACCCGCGCGAGCGGCTGGTCGCGGAGTTGCGTGCCCACGCACTGGTGATCGGCGAGGTGACGCTCACGAGTGGGCTCACCGCCCAGTACTACGTGGACGCCAAGCGGGCCATCCTCCTGCCCGAGGGGTTTCGGGCGCTGGGCGAGCTGGTGGCGGCCGAGGCCGAGCGAGTGGGAGCCACCGCGGTGGGCGGCATGACGATGGGGGCGGATCCGGTGGCCTGCGCCGCGTTGGGCGCCGGCGCCCCGGTCAAGGCGTTCTTCGTTCGCAAGGACAAGAAGGAGCACGGCCTCCAGCGCTGGATCGAGGGGCCCCTGCTCGAGGAGGGCGAGCGCTGCCTGGTGGTGGAGGACGTGGTGACCACCGGGGGTTCGACGGTGAAGGCCATCGAGCGGGTGCGCGAGGATGGCCTGGAGGTCGCGGGAGTGGTGAGCGTGCTGGACCGCCTTGCCGGTGGCGCCGAGGCCATCGAGGCGGCGGCGGGCGCCTCCTACAGGCCGCTGACCACCATCGACGACGTTTACCCGGACCGCCCCGATCGCGACTAGGCGGACTCGCCGGTCAGCCAGCCGTCGATCAGGCGCCGGGAGATCGAGTAGGGCGGAGAGAGCATGACGGGACCGGCGCCGCGTGCCGCTTCCTCCACCTCGATGCGCTCGAACCAGCGCACGTCCTCGAGTTCCTCGCCGTCGGGACGCGGCTCGCCACCCTCGGCCAGGGCGTGGAAGCCGAGCATGAGCGAGCTGGGAAACGGCCAGGGCTGCGAGGCGACGTAGGAGACCGATCCCAGCTCGACCTCGGACTCCTCGTGCACCTCGCGCCGAACGGCGTCCTCGAGGGTCTCGCCCGGCTCCACGAAGCCGGCCAGCACCGAGTAGCGCCCGGCGGGCCAGTGGGGTGACCGGCCGAGGAGGAGCCGGTCGTTCGGGGCGTCGATGACGCGAACGATGACCACCGGATCGGTGCGGGGGAAGTGCTGGGCGTCGCAGTTCGGGCAGCGGCGCTGGTGACCGGCGTCGACCACCTCCGTGGGGGCTCCGCAGTTGGCGCAGAAGCGATGGCGACGGTGCCACGAGAGGAGCGACGCGGCGTAGGCGGCCACCGCCGCCTCGTGCGCCGGGAGCTCCACGGCCGCCTCGCGCAGTCCCGCCGGACGCCCCGAGCCGGGCTCCACACCGGTGACGTCGGTGGCGAACAGCGGCGTGCCGTCGCTCTGCCCGAGGAAGACCTCGGAGCCGGCGGCTCCGCCCAGAAGCAGGTGCCCGTCGTCCATCCACACGCCACGCTCGGAGAGCTGGACGGTGCGCGCGCGGGGATCGCTCCGGCGGGCGTCGAGCCAAACCGGATCGGCCCGTTCCTGCGGTGCGCGGTCGATCCCCGACCCCGAGAAGACGATCACACCCCAGTTCTATCGCTGCGGCGCCAACGGCGTGGCGCCAACGCGCCCAACCGGCCTCCGGGCGGCGTGCCCGACGACGACCGGGTATCAGCCGGGCATGGCAAAGGAATTCAAGAAGGGCGACAAGGTCGAGTGGAACAGCCACGGCGGCAAGGGGGTGGGAACCGTCGAGCGCAAGATCACCTCGAACACCGAGGCGGGCGGGCCGCAAGGTCAAGGCGTCGAAGGACGAGCCGCAGTACCTGGTCAAGTCCGAGAAGTCCGGAGGCACCGCCGTGCACAAGCCGGGCGCGCTCAGGAAGCGGTCCTGACATGACCCAGAAGGCCAACCCGTCGATCCCGACTCGGACGAGGCCGCGCAGATCCGCGACGAGTTCCGCGACAACGTGAACATGACTGCGTCGGAGCTCGAGAAGTGGCTGGACAGCGACGAGGCGAAGGAGGTCGGCCAGAAGGACGGAGGAGAGTCCGTGGGCCACGAATCCGGCCGCAAGATCGTGAAGATCCTCCAGAAGAACAAGGGCGATCTGGAGGCGGCCGACCTCGGGCACATGAAGAAGGTGAACGGCTATGTGAGCCGCCACCTGAAGCAGCGCCCGGATAAGTCCGGAGACGCGCTCCAGGACACGGCCTGGACCAAGTCCCTGAAGAACTGGGGCCACGATCCGCTGAAGTAGCCGGGCTCAGGCGGGAAGCGGCGCGCCGGTCAGCGCGAGCACCGCGCCGGCCGCGCCCGCCCCCACGAGCACGACCACCACGCCGCGACGCAGCACCAGCAGGGCGCCTGCGGCCAGGGCCAACAGCGCGAACTGCCAGCCCTCATCGAGCGCGAGCGCCAGCGGCACGGCCGCGCCCAGGATGGCGCCCACGGCCGCGGGGCCGGCGCCGGCCAGGAACGCCTGGATCACACGGCTGTCCCGCAGCCGGTCGAAGCGGTCGGCGCCGACGAGCACGAAGAGGAACGACGGCGCGAAGGCCACCGTCGCGGCGAGCAGGGCACCCCCGACTCCGGCCGCGGCGTAGCCGACCGCTGCCACCGTGTGCACGACGGGCCCCGGAGTCACCTGCCCCAGCGCGACGGCGTTGAGGAACTGCGAATCGGTCATCCAGCCGTGCGCATCCACGGCGTCGGCCTGCATCAGCGGGATGATCACGAAGCCGCCGCCGTAGGACAGTGCGCCGACCTTGAAGGCCGTCCAGGCCAGGGCGGCCAGGCCCCCGGACGAAGCGGCGACCAGCAACCAGGCCGGCCCCGCCTGCAGTCCGGCGGCACGGCCGGGCGGGCCAAGGCGGACCGCGATCTCGATGGCGCCGCAAGCGAGCAGCACGAGCACGAGCCACGGTCCCAGAGTTGCGGCCGACAGCGCCCCCGCGGTCAGGTAGACGGTCCAGCTCAGCCGAGCGCCGCCGGCCCGTTCGACGCTGGCGGGCAGCAGGCTCGCTCCGGCCTGCACGGCGACGGCGGCCACGGCGGCTCCGGCTCCAGCGCCGGCTCCCCGCACCCAGTCCGGCGGCGAGCCGGCCAGGAACAGCGCGGCCAGCCCGACGATGAGGACGAGGCCGGGAACGATGAAGGCGAGCCCGCCGACCACGGCCCCCGGCGTGCCCGCGACCCGCCAGGCGCAGAAGATCGCAAGCTGGGTGGAGGCCGGCCCGGGGAGCAGGTTGACCGCCGCGAGAGCGTCCTCGAAGTCGCGGGCGCCGAGCCAGCGCCTGCGCTCGACGCACAGCTCACGCAGCAACGAGATGTGTGCGGGCGGGCCTCCAAAGCCCAGGCAGCCGATCCGCCCCCATTCGCGCAGGACCTGACCGATGGAGGCCTGCGCCGCTATTTCGGCTCGAACAACTCGATCGGATTCCCGGCGGGGTCGTCGGCCAGGATCTGTTTGCCACCGCGCCCCTCGACGATCTCGTTGCGGAACTGCACCCCCGCATCCCGCAGGCGCTCGACCGACGATTCCAGATCGTTCACCTCGAGTTGGATGCGATTCCAGCCCCCCGGCTCGGGTACGCGCCCATCCGCCATGGGCCGAGCCGCGCCTCCCGGCCCGCCGGGCTGCGAGAGCAGCAGCCTCAGGTTGCCGCGGGCGAGGATCGCGAAGCCGGGGCCGGGCTGCGTCTCCACCTCGAAATCCAGCTGGTCACCGTAGAAGGCCGCAGCGGCCTCCACGTCATCGACGATGTAGCGGACGTTGACCGTTGCCATTCGGTCCTCCATTCGATCCGGATATCGCGATACGATATCGAGATCCGATATCTCGCGTCGACATGAGGGAGTTCATGCGCGGCGCGGTGCGGCTGCACATCCTGCATCACGCCGCCGAGGGCGAGATCCACGGCAGCTGGATGGCCGCTGAGCTGGCCGAGCACGGTCACCGCATCAGCCCGGGAACGCTCTATCCGACACTGCACGCGATGGAGCAGGAGGGACTGCTGCGGTCCCGCCGGACGGTGGTCGACGGTCGAGCCCGCCGGGAGTACCGGGCCACCGCTC
The DNA here is from genome assembly GCA_963808545.1 of uncultured Thermoleophilaceae bacterium. Taxonomy (GTDB): domain Bacteria; phylum Actinomycetota; class Thermoleophilia; order Solirubrobacterales; family Thermoleophilaceae; genus JACVRW01. The sequence continues at coordinate 151,794 of CAWEGB010000015.1, forward strand.
AGGGCCGCCGTGTGCTCACCCAGACGAGGCGGGCCCTGCGCGAACTGGCGGACGAGGTGCTGGACTAGTCACATGAAGGTCCGCCCCGGACGAGGTGGTGACGCTCCGCTGATGGCCCCAAGCGGAGATCAGATCGAGATCGGCCATCGCGACCAGCGGGCTGTGATCGTCGAGGTGGGAGGCGGCCTGAGGGAGTACGCCCGCGGAGGCCGCGATCTGATCGACGGGTATCCGATCCACCGAATGAGCAGCGCGGGGCGGGGTCAGGTGCTGATCCCATGGCCCAACCGGATCGAGGACGGCAGCTACGAGTTCGACGGCCGCAGCCACCAGCTCGCGCTCGATGATCCAGCTGAGCAGGACGCCATCCACGGTCTGGTCCGCTGGGTGGCCTGGAATGTCGCCGACCGCGATTCGAACCGCGTGGTGATGGAGCATCTGCTCCGCCCCCGGCCGGGGTATCCCTTCCTGCTGGAGGTGCGGATCGAGTACATGCTTTCTGACGAGGGCCTTCGCGTGCGCACCACCGCCACGAACGTCGGGCCAGACCGCTGCCCGTATGGCGCCGGAGCACACCCGTATCTGACCCTCGGTACGTCCGCCGTCGACTCGCTGGTCCTGTCCGTGCCGGGTCGAACGGTGCTGGAGTCCGACGAACGCGGGATCCCGGTCAGGGCCGGGCCCGTTGAGGGCACGGAGTTCGACTTCGTCGAGCCCAGGCCTGTCGGCCCCACCAGGCTCGATCACTGCTTTACGGACCTCGATCGCGGTGACGACGGCCGGGCTCGGGTAGAGCTCCGGGATCCCGGCAGCGACACCGGTCTCGCGCTGTGGGTGGACGAGACCTATCGCTACCTGATGATCTTCACCGGCGACTCGGTTCCGGACGTCAGCCGCCGCAGCCTCGCCGTCGAACCGATGACCTGTCCGCCCAACGCGTTCCGGTCGGGCGAGGGGCTGGTGACCTTGGAGCCGGGAGCGTCCTTCACCAGCACCTGGGGCATCGGCGGCTAGTCGCAACCGCCAATACGCTGGTGCCTTGTCAGGAGCGCAACGGCTTCGCCGCCACCTGAGTGACGGCTGGCGCCTGGGAGGCGCGGCGATCCGGTTTGCCCTCGAGAACCGGGTTCTTCAGCGCTTCCTGCTCATCTCCGCGGGCATCGTGCTGGTCATCTTCGCCGCAGTGGCGGCGGCGGCCGTGCTGGTCCGAAACAACACCGGACCGGTGGGCTACGTGCTGGCAGGTCTGGGCGCCTACTACTGCCTGAGTGTGATGACCACCGCAGTGGCGGTCGGGATGGCCGGCATGGTCGCCGACAGCCTGGACTCGCGCCCAGTCACGCTCGCCACCGGATGGCGGCTCATCGTGCGACGCCGCCGGCCGATCCTCGGCTGGGCGGCGGTCGATCTGATCGTGGGGGTGCCAAGCCGTTATGTCGGATCCGTGACCGTGAACTGGCTGGTGGCGCTCGTGCTGGGCTTTGGCTGGAGCCTCTTGAGCTTCTTCGCGATACCGACGATTGCGCTGACCGGAGCTTCCCCGCTGGTCGCGGCACGCCACTCGCTGGGGCTGGTGCGCCGCCAGTGGCAGGACGCCGCCTACGGTCTGGTCTACGTGTGGGTGCGGGCCGCGGTCTGGTTCGGCCTGCCTGGCGCGATCGGCGTGGCGGCCGGTGTGCTCCTGATCCGCAACGGCGTGATCTTCTTGGGGGGCGCTCTGTTCGTGTTCGGGGTGTCCTGCCTGGCGGTCGGCTTCCTCGTTGCTCACGCGGCTCGCGCCGTGCTCACGGTGATGCTGTACCGCTACGCCGAGTCCGGGGCGGTCCATCCGGCCTTCCCGGCCGAGTTGCTCGCTCGCAGCGTCCGGCCCGTCTCGGGCTTCGTCAGGCGCCTGCAGGCGCGGATCGAGGGCGATCGTGTTCGAAGGCTGCGCAGCCGGGTGAGCGGAGATCTCAACGACTCCCCACCGCGGTGACGTCCTTCGCCTGCCATTCGTGCGCGAGGATCGACATCACGACAAGGGACTCGTAGCCCTGGTCACCCAGAAGAGCGTCTCGAAGGACGCCCTCTTCGACGAATCCGACCTGGCGCGTTCGTGTTCGTCGCGTGCCCAGCGCTCGATAAACGGCGCGGCATCCGGATCGGCCTCCTCCGCGAGCACGAAGTCGAGGTCGTTCGGCGTGGTGGGACGCAACTCCATCACGCCAGTCTTGCGGTTAGTTCGGACTCGGGGCCCGGTCCTATCTGAAGTGGACGAACGGGAGCTGCTGTCTGCCGCGCGAGCGGGTGACGAGGATGCGTTCCGGCGTCTGGTGGAGCCCCATCGCCGCGAGCTCCACGCCCACTGCTACCGGATGCTCGGCTCGGTCCATGACGCCGAGGATGCCCTGCAGGACACGCTCCTTCGCGCCTGGCGTGCCCTATCGCGATTCGAGGGCCGCGGCTCGCTGCGCGCCTGGCTCTACCGCATCGCCACGAACACCTGTCTCGACCTCATCTCCCGACGTCCCAAGCGGGTGCTCCCCATCGACTACGAGGGGGGCGACGACCCCACTGTGGAGGGAATCTGGCTCGAGCCGTATCCCGACGAGCAGCTGGGCCTCGAGCAGCGCGAGGGCGTGGAGCTGGCCTTCATCGCCGCTCTCCAGCACCTGCCTGCGCGGCAGCGCGCGGCGCTGATTCTCCGTGACGTGCTCGGCTTCTCCGCCCGTGAGACGGCCGACACGCTCGAGACGAGCGTCCAGTCGGCCAACGGCCTGCTCAGCCGAGCGCGGCGCGCCGCCGACGAGCGGCTGCCCGACCAGAGCCAGCAGGTGACGCTGCGCGCCCTCGGCGACGACCGCCTCCGAGAGACCGTCGAGAGCTACATGCGGGCGCTGGAGCAGGGCGACGTCGAAGCGGTTGTGGCGATGCTCACCGAGGACGCCACCTGGTCGATGCCGCCGTACGTGAGCTGGTTCCGAGGCCACGACGCGATCGCGGCCTTCCTCGAGGCCGGTCCGATGCGCGAGCGCTGGCGCCACCTGCCCGTTCGGGCCAACGGGCAGCCGGCGGTCGCGTGCTACCGCTGGGATGCCGGGCGCGAGCACCATGCGGCGGCGGTGCTCGACGTGCTCACGCTCGAGGGGAGGCTGATCGGAGCGGTCACGGCGTTCGTCGATCCCGCCGCGTTCGCCCGCTTCGGCCTCCCGGCCTGGCTTGCCCGGTAGTTCGCCGGTCAATTCGCGCGGGGCCGCCGGTCTCTGTGGACATGACCCGGTCTCGACGCAACTGGGCGCTCGCCCTCGCCTCGGTCGCCTCCCTGATGGTGGCCCTCGACACGCTCGTGGTGTCAACGGCGCTGACCACCATCAGGGAGGACCTGAGCGCCTCGATCGAGCAGCTCGAGTGGACGGTCAACGCCTACAACCTGAGCCTCGCCGTCTCGCTGCTGCCCGCCGCCGCGCTGGGCGACCGCTTCGGCCGGCGGCGCCTCTTCGCGGCCGGGCTGGCTGGCTTCGTGCTCACCTCCGGGGCCTGCGCCCTGGCGCCGGACGTGAACTCGCTGATCATCGCCCGCGCCGTACAGGGGGTGGGCGCGGCCTTCGTGATCGCCCTCGCCCTGGCCATCGTCAGCGCGGCCTTCCCGGCCGAACGGCGCGGCACCGCCATCGGGGTCCTCGAGGGCGTCACCGGGCTGGCCACCATCGGCGGTCCGGTGATCGGCGGCGCGATCGCCGCGGGTCTGTCGTGGGAATGGATCTTCTGGGTGAACGTCCCCATAGGTGCGCTGGCCCTTCCCTTCGTGTTCGCCCGCATCGACGAGTCGCGCGGGCGGGGAGGTCCTCTCGACCTGCGCGGCTTCGCTCTCGTCACGGCGGGAGCGTTCGGCGTGGTCTGGGCACTCGTGCGCGGCAACTCGGCCGGCTGGGGGAGCCTCGAGGTAATCGGCTCGCTGGTGCTCGGGGTGTTGCTGGTGGCGGCCTTCGTGGCGTGGGAACTGCGCGCTCCGGCGCCGATGCTCGCCATGCGCCTGTTCCGCGCTCGGGCGTTCTCGGGCGGAAACGCGGCCACCTTCCTGCTGTTTGCCGCCCTGTTCGCCGCGGTCTTCTTCTTCGCGCAGTTCCTGCAGTCGGTGATGGGCTACGGGCCACTCGAGGCCGGGCTCCGCCTGGTCCCGTGGACCGCGACTCTGTTCGTGGTGGCTCCCGCAGCCGGAGCGCTGGCCGACCGCATGGGTGAGCGGCCGCTGGTGGTGACGGGGATGCTGCTGCAGGCGTCGGGCCTGGCCTGGGTCGCGGTGATCGCCGAGCCGGAGCTCGGCTACCTGCAGCTGTTGCCGGCGCTCATAGTGACCGGCGTGGGCTGTTCGATGGCCATCCCCACCTCGGCCAACGCCGTGGTGGGAGCCGTGGCGGCGGATGAGGTGGGCATCGCCGCAGGAGCCAACGGCCTGCTCCGCGAGCTGGGAGGCGTGTTCGGGGTCTCCCTGGCGGTCGCGCTCTTCGCCGGAGTCGGCGGATACGCCTCGGCGCAGGTGTTCACCGACGGGTTCACGGCGGCGATCCTGATGGCCGCGGGACTCTCGCTGGCCGGCGCCGCGGCGGGGCTGACCCTGCCTCGACGGGTTCGGGCGAACGAGATGATGCAGAGGGTTTAGCCCAACCGGGACGGAGGTACCCTGCCCGCTTGCCCCCCGTTCGTACCCTCCTGGCAGGGATCGCCGGAGCCATGGTGTTGCTGGTTCTGTGCGCCCTTTGCCTGATCCCTGTGTCTGCGAGCGCGTCCGGCCCCAGGCAGCCGGCCGCTGTCATACCGGAAGGGGACGGAGCGACGGCGGCGGGCAAGCCGTCGGCACGCACGCGGGCGCGCCGAAGGGCCCGCAGGATCTGCCGCGCGGCCCGGCGTGGCGCTGACAGGCGCCCCGCGGCCAGGCAGCGCAAGCTCAAGGCCCGCTGCCGGCGGGCGAGGCGCCGGGCGCGAGGGAAGCGGCGCTCGCCCGCGCCTTCACTGCCGCTACCGCCTGCGCCGGTCTCGCCGCCCGGTCCGCCCTCACCGGCACCCGCGCCCTCGTCCTATCCGCCACCCGCTCCGCCGAACTGCGCCGCCGCCGATTCGGTTCCGTCCGCGGGCAATCTCGTGGCGGTCCGCTCGGCCACCCTCTGCCTGGTCAACGCCGAGCGCGCAGCGGCCGGCCTCGCCCCGCTAACCGACAATCGCCAGCTGGCGGCCGCGGCCCAGGCTCACGCCGCTGACATGGTCGTCCGGGGCTACTTCAGCCACACCTCGGCGGACGGGCGCAGCTTCGACACGAGGATCCGGGCCTTCGGCTACCCCGGTGGCTATCTGGCGGAGAACATCGCCTGGGGCGGCGGCTCGCTCGGCACGCCACGGAGCATGGTGAGCGGCTGGATGAACTCCACGGGTCATCGCGAGAACATCCTCAACGGCGGCCTTCGCGACAGCGGCGTCGGGGTGGCGGTGAGCACGCCTCAGGGCGGCAGCGGCGGCACGTACGTGCACGATTTCGGCGGTTGAGAGACCGGCCCGGTCCTACGGCTCCTCGAGCAGGAGGGTGTCGAGCCCTCGGGTGAGCCCGGTGAGGCCGGGCGCCCGGCGCGCCGCGATCAGCGTGCCCGCAACGTAGGGCTCGGGTGTCCCGCCGGCGTCGTGGCGAATGGTCAGCCGCTCGTCGGGCAGCCCGAACACCACCTCGGTCGACACGACGAAGCTCGGTAGGCGCACGGAGTGCACCCGGGCGCCGCCGATGCCGGCTCCGCGTGCCTCCTGTGGTCCCTGGAGGTCCTCGATCGGGTGGCCGACTTCGGGCCGGCGGACCTCGCCGAGCCGCTCGGCGAGCTCGCGGGCGGTGCCCGACGGGACGTCCGGCTTGGTGGCCTTTGCGTAGTCGATGACCTCCCACTGCGGCAGATGGCGTGCCGCGAGGAGGGCGGCGGCCTGACACATCGCCGCAGTCAGCGAGAAGTTGCCGGAGGCCACGACGCCGACCGAGCGTTCGCGCGCCGCCGAGTCGATCTGCTCGAAGTCCGCTGCCGTGAGTCCCGAGCTGCCGATCACCACCGGAACACCTGCACGGATCGCGGTCAGCGTGTTGTCCTTGACCGCCGTGGCGGAGGTGTAGTCGATCAGGACGTCGACGGCCTCGAGCGCCTCGCCGACAGTCGCATGCACCGGCACCCCGAGCGTCTCGCCGCCGAGCGCCTCGCCCAGATCCCGGCCGGCCGCGGACCGGCTGACGGCCGACGTGAGGGTGAGGTCCGCAGCGTCGGCCACCCCACCCACGAGCGCCTGGCCGGTCCAGCCGGTGGCGCCTGCAATGCACACGGACAACGCCGCGGTCTCACTCATGAGGCGACGATCCCATAGGTTGGGTCGCGTGTGTCGCTGGCTTGCCTACTACGGCAACGAGATCCGGCCCGAGACGCTGCTTTACGAGACCAAGTACTCGCTCGTCGAGCAGAGCCGACAGGGAAGGCTGGCCGGGAACCTGCCCAACGCGGACGGCTTCGGCCTGGGCTGGTACGGCGACCGGGAGCTGCCCGGCCTATATCGCAGCGTGGCACCGGCGTGGGGCGACAGGAACCTGCGCGAGCTGTCCAGCCAGATCTCCTCGCCGGTGTTCCTGGCTCACGTGCGCGCGGCCACCGGGACTCCGATCGAGCAGACCAATTGCCACCCCTTCCGCCACGGACGCTGGCTGTTCGTGCACAACGGGTTCATCGACGACTACGCGCGCGTCCGGCGCGACCTGATGCTCGAGGTCGGCCCGGAGCTCTTTCCCGGCATCGAGGGCACCACCGACTCCGAGCTCATGTTCCATCTCGCCCTGACGTTCGGGCTGGAGAACGACCCACTCGGCGCTCTCGAGCGGATGGCCGGGTTCGTGGAGGCGACGGGGCATCGTCACGACGTGGCCGAGCCGCTGCAGATGACCGTGGGCGTGAGCGACGGTGAGCGCGTCTACGCGGCCCGTTACGCCAGCGGACCGGTGGTCAACTCACTGTTCGTGACCGAGGACGCCCGGGCGGTGCGCGAGCTCTACCCGGACGACGAGCGCTTCCAGGAGCTCTCCGACGAGGCGCGCGCGATCGTCTCCGAGCCGCTCGGCGATCTGCCCGGCATCTGGCGCGAGGTCGAGCCCGGCTCGGCGCTGATCGTCCAGCCAGGAGCCGACGAGATGCTCGCCTTCACGCCACGGCCGCCGTAAGGTCTCCGGGGCGCGGCCGGTTAGCGGTCCATGAACCACGTACTCGGGGAGCGCCGCGCGGCACAGCGGCGGGCCCATCCGTCTGGCGCCGGGCATCGAGCCGGGACCATGTCCGCGGCGGCCACGGACGCCGGTCGCACCCTAGCCCGGCGCGCCGATGCGGTAGTGGAGGTGAACCACGCCACCACTAAATCGGCGCTCATCAAGGAGCTCGAGCGGGGAGTGCACCTGGTCCGGCAATGCGCGCTTGCCGCCGCCCACGAGGATCGGATTGAGGAACAGGTGGCACTCGTCGACGAGGCCGGCGGCAATCGCCTGGCCGGCGAGCTCCGCACCACCGATCGAGATGCCGGTTGCCGACGAGCTCGAACGGGTCGATGTGCTGGACGCCGACGATCTCAGAGCGCTGATGGAGCCCGACCGGGAGCAGCTGGCGGCATGACCACTAGCTGGAACGCAAGGCGGACGATGCGTCATGAGGGTCGATCACTGCCCAACGCCAAGGCAGCAGTAGGCCGATGAAGGGAGGCCTACTCCCGCAGCCCCGCGGCTTCGAGGGCCTCGGCGCGGCTTCCGTAGTAGTCCATTCGAACAATCTTGCCGGCGCGAACGGTGTAAACAACGCCGTCCTGCCGCTCGAGCGAGATGCCGCCTCTGCCTTGAGCCGCGAGGCGATGCAGGAGGACGACCTTGTCGCCGCCGGCGTCGATGTACGCCTCCGGTTCGATCGACACGCGCTCCCAGGCACTGTCGAAGGTCCTCTCCCACTTAAGCCATCCAGCATGCCCGCGAAAGACGTCACCGTCAGGCACGTCGTTGTCGTGAATCTCGATCTCCGGATCGATGACGTCCCACAGCCACTCGCCGGTCCGCTTGAAGTACTCCATGCTCCGGCGAATGATCTCGACGTTCTCCTGCGACATCGCCAGGCGAGTATCCCTCGTCCGAGGGGAGGGTCGCCCGCGAAGTCGCTGCCTTCCAAAGACCGCCGCATGAGGCGGCGCAAAGTGAGGCAACGCCGTTTTTCTGAAAGGCACATTGCGGCTGACCGAGGAAGAGAAGCGCGCCGAGAGGGCTCGCGGGCGGGCGGCGTCTGCGCTGGCGAAAGCCGTCCGGGGCGGTGAGAGCGAGCTGGTTGACCCCTGGTGGCGTCCGGGCGGTTTGGGGTCTCTTGCCGCTCCGTGTTGGCGCTGGGGACCTGGGTGCGCCGCAATCGCTTCTCGTCCCGAGCGAACGCCGGGACGTCACTGTGCCTGTGGGACTTCTAGGTGCGACTCGCTGCGGGCACGGTCGCTTCGACGGCCTGAAGGATGAGCTGGGTCGCGGCGTCGGGCTGCGACACGAACGAGACGTGAGAGGCCGGCACCTCCACGATCGTTGCGTCCGCGCGCTCGGCCATGAACCGCTGGAGCGCCGGCGGGATCGCCTTGTCCTCCGTGCCCAGTAGGTACCAGCACGGCAGCGTCTTCCACGCCGGCGGGCTCGACGGCGCGCCGGCGAACGCAGCGGCAGCGTACGGCCGTTGCGCAGCGGCCATGACGTCCGCCGTGGCCTGGTCGACGTCGGCGGCGAAGGCCTCCCGGAACGCCTCGGGGGCAAGGAAGAGGTCCGCACCCTCGCTCCCGTCCGCGCTGGTGAAGGGCACGGGCCTGATTGAGGGCCCCACGAGGCTGCCCTCGAACCTCTCGAGGAGCTCCTGCTGGCTCTCGCCCTCGTCGCACATCCATCCGTTGATGTAGACGAGTGCCTTGACCTGGTCGTTGCCGGTCGCCGCGGTCGAAATGACGTTGCCGCCGTAGGAGTGGCCGACGAGCACGATTGGGCCGGACAGCGTCCGCAGGAGCTCGGCGAGGTAGGTCGAGTCGCCGGCGAGGTCGCGAAGCGGGTTGGCGAACCCGATGGCGCGGAATCCGTGGCGCTGGAGAGCGCGGATCTCGGCGTCGAAGCCCGTCGCGTCGGCCCAAGCACCGTGGACAAGGACGATCGTCGGTTTGCTTTCGTCAGGCTGGATGGCCATGTCAGCTCCTCTCGCGCGTGTGTGTCGTTGGACGGCCGTGAGCAGTCTCTCTTGCACGGCGGGCCGCCGCAACCCTGGTGGACAAGACCGCCGATCAGACGGCTGGCGGCCCCGTTCAACCGAGCGGGGCACTCGGCTGTCGCGGTATGCCTCGGTCCTCCGCAACGAAGTCCAGGTCCACCGGGATCAGCGCCGCGAAAGCTCCCGCAGACCGTGACCGCAAGCATGTGCTGCCCGTTGAGACGCAAGACAAGTGTCCAATGTCAGACGTCCTCTGAATTCTGGGGTTCTGAAGGCTGAAGAGTCACCGGACGGCCCGAACGGAGTCTCGATTCGAGGTCCGCAAACCCTGAGAGTTCGGAGCTTGACCGGGCACCATTGGCACCAGCACGACGGCCCTCGTTGCTAGCAATGTGCGGCCACAGCGCGTTGCCGGCGTCGGACCTTGCCGTATGCAGGACGGTTCCCCGGAGCGCCCCGAGCAGGATTCGAACCTGCGGCCTACTCCTTAGGAGGGAGTCGCTCTATCCGGCTGAGCTATCGGGGCCCTGGGCAGACGATAGCCCCACCGGGGCGTCGCTACTCGTCCTCGTAGAGCGATTCGCGGGCCAGCTCGGCCCCGCGCGCGCCGAAGAGGCGCACCTCCACGTAGTCGCCGGTGTAGGCGTCGAGCGAGACGAGGGTGAAGCGGTTGTCCACGAGAGTGCACTGGTCGGTGGTGTCGGGGCCGAGCTCGGTGCTGGCCGCCGCGCCGTTGGGCACGAGCGAGACGCCCCACACGAGCGTGATGATTCCGCGGCGGCCCTCGGTTCCGCGCCAGTGGCCGATCTCGGCGTCGGAGAGGTCGAGCGTCCAGTCCGGGTTCTCCTCGGCCGTCTCCTCGGTGAAGTCGGCCTCGGCGGCGAAGTCGGCCGCCTGGGCTCCCTCGTGCTCTCGCGTGTAGGAGACGAAGCCGAACCACTCGCCGCCCCCTTCGGCGGGCGCCGTCGCCGGCACGTACGTGCGCCCGCCCCAGGTGCGATCGGGGAACCAGGTGATCTCTCCGATCTCGGTCTCGCAGGCCTTCTCGAAGGACTCGCTCAGCACCTCGCCCCAGCGCCCGTAGGGCAGCGGCTCCTGGGGCGGCTCGGCGGCGAACCGGGGGATCTGGCGGGCGACTGGGGGCACGGCGCGGCGGGACGCTACACGCTTGCGCCGCGCAGCCGGTCGGCCGCGTCCTCGGGCGCCAGCACGTTCAGGTGCACGCCGGTTCCGATCTCGAGACCGGCGAGCTGCGACAGCCGCGGGAGGATCTCGATCCGCCAGCAGAAGCGCTCGGCGTCTCGAGGCGCGGTGCGCACCCACATGTTCAGCGGGGGCAGCGTGCCGAGGACGGCGCCCAGCCGCGAGAGCGTGTCGTGCAGCAGCCGCCCGCCGAGCGGGCCGTCGTCGGAGAAGCGGGGGGCGGGCCGGCGGGGCACGATCTGCAGGTGGAAGGGCACACGGGCGCCGAACGGGCACAGGGCCACGGCTTCGTCGTCGATAGCGACGATGCGGTCGCGGCGGCGCACCTCCTCCTGGAGCAGGTCCTCGAGCAGGTTGCGTCCCTGGGTCCGGTCCGAGTAGGCGGTGAAGCGCTCGCGCTCGCGCGCCACGACGGCGGGCACGAAGGGCAGGGCGTAGAGCTGAGCGTGCGTGTGGGGCAGGGAGGCACCGGCCTCCTTGCCCTCGTTGACGATCACGTGCACGTAGGCCGCGTCCGAGTGCTCGCGCATGCGTCCGCGCCAGACGGACATCGCCGCCTCCACCTGCTCGGGCTCGAGCTCGGCCAGCGAGCTCACCGGATCGGGTGCGTTGACGATCACCTCGTGGGCTCCGAGGGCGGGCTGGCTGGCGAACAGGTCAGGCTCGCCGCGGCCGCTCGAGAGCGGATCGCCCGTATCTCCGGCCTCGCCCGGCGACAGCGCGGGGTAGAGGTTGGGCACCACCCGCACGCGCCAGCTGCCGTTGTCCCGGAGCGCGAAGACCTCGGGCGGCGTGCGGTCCTCGTGCCCGGCGGCGAAGGGATCGGTCTCGGGATCGATCTGTGCGCGCGGGTTGACGTCGAGGAACGCGCCGGGACGCAAGCCCCGCTCCCCCGCGACGATCACCTTGAGGCCGGACAACGGGTCGATCCGCAGCTCAGGCAAGGCGCTTCTCCATCGACACGTGCTCGATTCCCTCCTCCACGAACCGGGCGCCCTGTTCGGTGTACCCGGCGCGCCGGTAGAGCTCGAGGGCGTAGGTCTGGGCGTGGAGGGAGATGGCCTCGGCCCCGCCGTCTCGGGCGGCGCGGTCGGCCTCGCCGAGAATCGCGGCGGCCACGCCGTTGCCGCGGTGGCCGGGCTCGACGGCCAGGCGGCCCAGCCGGGCAACCGGACCACGGAAGAGCAGCCGGCACGTGCCGATCACGCGGTCGCCCTCCACCGCCACGATGTGCGTGGCCTCCGAGTCGCGGCCGTCACGGTCGGCCTGCACCGAGACTCCCTGCTCGCCGCAGAAGACGCGCTCGCGCAGACCCAGGGCCTCCTCGAGCTCCTGATCGGTGCGGGGTCGGCGAACTTCCATGGCGGCCGGCTCAGCGCGTGTAGCGATCGATGTCCTCGGCCAGCTTCCGCTCACTCGCGTACCCGCCCTGGTGGACGAACGCCAGCTCACCCTCCGCGTCGTAGAACGCGGTGGTGGGGAAGGCCTGCACCCCGTTGAAGGAGGCCGCGACCTCGAGGTCCGGGTCGCGGAAGTGAGGAAAGGGAACCGGGTTCTCACGAAGGAAGTCCTCTGCGCCGTCGTCGTTGTCGTTGGAGTTCACGCCCAGGAAGACGACCTCGCCGGAGCGCTTCTCGGCCTGCTTGCGAAAGAACGGGAACTCGTAGCGGCATGGCCCGCACCAGGAGGCCCACTTGTTGACCACCACGGGCCGCCCCTTCTCCTTGGCCACGCGAGCCTCGAAGGCCTCGCGTCCGCCGTCGAGGAGGCGAATCTGCGCAGAGTCGGGCGGAGGCGGAGGACTGGAGTCTTCCGAAGAGCTGCAGCCGGCGAGCGCCAAGAGGACGAGCAAAGGTGCCAGACGACGCACACGGCAAAGGATGGCAGACCCCCTTTCGCCGATCGTGTGCTGTAATGGTGGGTGCCGCCGTCCACAAGGACCTGGCAGCCCGTCGCTCGCGGGAAGGTTAGAGCGGCGGGCATTGACGGGCGGCCTCGCTGCATCCTCGTAGGACAGCCCGGCTCGCCCCCCTTATCGAGAACGACTGCCCAATCGTGGCTGACATCACCTCCGTGGCCGAGGCCTCGCCGGTTTCTGCCGACGACCTCAAGCGCGCCGAAGAGTTTGCGCGCGAGCCCTTCGTGCTCGAAGCCGAGTCGCCCGAGGTGGCGCTCGCGCCCGGCGGCGCGCGGCGCATGGCCTTCGACGACGCGCTCGCCGAGATCGATGCCGGCCGTGACGAGCCGTCGGTCGAGTGGCGGCGCAAGTACTCGCTCATCCTGGGACTCGAGCGGCTGCTGGCCGAGGACGAGCCGCATCTGGTGGACGGCACGAAGCTGTCCGCGCACCAGGTGGACGCGCTGTCCGGCACGTTGATCGCCCTCACCGCCGAGCTGCTACTCAAGACCTCGCGCAACGGGCGCTCCTCGGTGAACGGCAGCGAGGAGCTCCACACGGGCGAGGTGGAGATCGAGGGCGACGAGCTGACCGACGAGGAGCCGCTCGACTGGGACCCCGCCGAGGAGGCCGAGGAGGAGGAGGCGACCGATGCGGTGACCGAGGACCCGGGCGCCGCGCGGCGCTTCTGGTTCGAGCACGCCACCGGGGCCGGCAAGACGGTCGCCGCGCTCGGCTTCGCCGAGGCCTCGCGCACGGGCGGCGTGCTCATCCTCACCCATCGCCGCAACCTCGTGGACCAGTTCCTCGGCGAGTTGCGCGACCGCGGCTACAAGGACCGCATCTCGCCGCCTCTCCTGCGGGCGGCCGGCGAGCCCAGGGCCGGCGGACCGGTGACGGTGGAGACCTACCAATGGTTCGTGCGCAACGGCGGAAAGATCTCCGACGCCTACACGGTGGTCATCTGCGACGAGGCGCACACCGCGCTCGGCGAGAAGACGAGCGCGGCGATCCGGCAATGGGTGGGTCCGGTGTTCGTGGGCATGACCGCCACCGGCGCGCTGATCGCCCGGCACGTAACCGATCTCTTCCCCACGCAGACGTCGCGCTTCGACCTGGCCCAGGCCGCGCGCCGCGGCGTGATCGCGCCGCTGCGCTGCGTGCGCATCCCTCCGGGCGTGGGTGTGCGCTCGATCGCCAACGTGCCGCTGCGCCGCGGTGAGGTCGATCAGGACTTCGACCAGGAGGAGCTGGCCGCCCTCCTCGACCAGACGCCGTTCAACCTGGCCGTGGCCGACCTCTACAAGACGCGATTCAAGGACCTGCCCGGCGTGGTCTACTCCGCCGGCGTGCGCCACGCCCACAACGTGGCCGAGGCCTTCCGGGAGGCCGGGATGAAGGCCCAGGCCGTGTCCGGCGAGACGCCCAAGCGCGAGCTCACCCGCATTCTGGCCGGCTACGAGCGCGGCGAGATCGACGTGCTGGTGAACGCCCAGCTCTTGGCCGAGGGCTGGAACTCGCCGCGGGCCACCGTCTGCATGCACCTGGCCCCCACGGCCTCGCGGCGCATCTATCAGCAGCGCGTGGGCCGCGTGACGCGCCGCACCCCGGGCAAGGAGGCGGGCATCATCGTGGACTTCGTCCACCCGGCCACGCCCAACGACGACCCGGTGGTCACCCTGCACTCGCTGCTCGACCGCGACGTCTACCGCGGCGGCGCCATCGTCGTCGGACCGGTGCGCCGCGGCCGCGGGCGGCGCCTTCGCGTCGAGCGCCGCGTGGTGCCGGTCACGGCCGACGAGGAGCGCCGGGCCCAGGTCTTCGAGCGCGAGCTGTGGCGCATGGCGGTGGAGCACCTCACCTGGGGCCAGCAGCAGGCCTGGGCCATGCTGGCCGGCGCCCGTGTGGCCTCCAACAACTGGCGCCGCGCGAAGGCGATGCTGCACTTCGACTCCACCGGCGAGCTGCGGCGACTGTTCCTCGTCACCTGCCTGCGGCGCAACCGCAACACCCAGCTGCGCCTGCGCGCGCTGGCCGAGGTGGGCAACCTGCGCGACGCCGAGGCCTTCGACGACGCCGTGGAGATCCTCGGCGGCTGGTCGCGCGACGAGCGCCGCGAGGGCGTGAAGGTGCTGCTCCAGTCACTCACCGAGAGGCAGATCGGCCGGCGCGACCAGGCGGCCCGCTGGCTCTGGCACCTCGCCGAGTACTCGCGCGAGGTCCACGAGGAGTACGCGGTGCAGCGCTGGCCCGAGACCAAGCGTCTGCTGGGGCTGCTGGTGAACTCGGCCGGCGCGGCCCATGCGCGCAACGCGCGCCGCCTGGTGCAGGCCGCGCGCAAGCAGGACAGGCGGCTGTCGGCGGCTCTGCTGGCCGCGGCCCTGGCCCACACACCCGAGGCCCAGCAGGTGCTGGACGGCGCGCGCATGCGGATGGCTCGCAAGCCGAGCGCGCTGGCCCGTGAGCTGCTGCGCAACTTCCCGAAGGGCAAGCGCAAGCGCGGCGGCCGGCGGCGCAAGCGCAAGGGCTCCGGAGGCGGACGGGGAGCGCAGGAGGCCGGCGGGGCGGCCGCGGTGCAGGCCAACGGCCAGGCGCCACCCGAGGCCGAGGACGCCGACTCGACCGACGCCGATTCGACGGACGCGGAGTCCACCGACTCCGACGACGCCGGGACGGGCGGCGAGAGTCCGGCCCGCGACGCCGCCTAGGACGGCCGCAGATGTACCTCGCCGGCGTCGAGCTTGACCGGGCCGGCCGGCCCGTCCACGAGCAGCGCGCCGCTCTCGTCGATGCCCGCCGCGGTGCCCTCGCCCCCGTTCCAGCGCACTGTCTCGCCGAGTAGGGCGTCGCGGCGGCGCCACGCTGCCAGCACCGCGCCGGCCGGCGCCGCCAGCCATTCCGCGAGGGCGCCGATCAGCAAGGACAGCACCTCCTCGGACGAGACCTCGCTGCCGGCGAGTCGCAGCGAGGTGGCCCGGTCACGGAGCTCTTGCGGGAAGTCGGTGGTGGACACATTGAGGCCGATCCCGAGGACGGCCCAGCCCTCCTGGGGGCGACCCTCCACGAGGATGCCCGCCAGCTTGCGCCCGTCGTGCCAGACGTCGTTGGGCCACTTGATCGTGCACTCCACCGGCAGTGCCTCGCAGATCGCCACGGCCGCGGCCAGGGGAAGCACCGGCTCGAATTCGCGCAGCACGACGGACATCAGCACGGCTTCGCGCGGAGGCGCCGTCCAGGCCCGGCCCTGACGGCCGCGGCCCGAGGTCTGCTCGTCGGCGGTCACAAGCGCACCGTGCGGGGCGCCGCCCAGGGCCATCTCCCTGGCCCGCTCGTTGGTGGAGCCGGTACGGCGCAGGTGCACGCGCGGCGTGCCGAGGCGGGCCTTCACGGGCGGGGGCGCAGCCGCAGCTCGGCGTCCGGGCGCAGACCGAGCGTCGCGGCCGCATCACCCCGGTTGATGGCCACGGCCAGCGAGCGGTAGGCGTCTTCGTAGACGAGCAGCTCGCCGGCCGTCACGTCGGCGAAGGTCTGGGCGTACTTGGCCAGGTAGCGCTCCCCGGCGAGCTCGAGCTCCACGGTCGCGCCGAGGGTCACGCCGGTCCCGGCCAGGCCGTCGTGCCCGAGGTTCAGGCCGGCGTTGCCGAAGTGGTCGATCACCAGCACGTGGGCCACGATCTCGCCTCCCTCGACGCGAGCCTCCGGGAGGTCGACCTCGGCCAGGTCCGACGGATCGAGCGGGTCGCCGGCGTCGGCCAGCTCGGCTCCGGCGGCCAGGTGCGCGGCCACGGGGGCGAAGATGTCGCGCCCATGAAAGGTGGCCGAGACCGGTTCGAGCCGGTGCGGCGAGCGGGTCACGTCCACCGCCAGGTCCACCCCGCCGCAGCGCTCCCAGGCCAGGCTGAGGAGGCCGTTGTCGGGACCCACCAGCAGACGGCCGTCGCCGGTGCGCAGCGCCACCGCGCGGCGCTCGGTGCCCACCTGCGGGTCCACCACGGCGACGTGGACCCCCACCGGCATATAGGGGAGCGTGTTGCGCAGCACCAGCGCGCCCTGGCGCACGGAGTAGCGGCGGATGCCGTGGGTGATGTCGAGGATCTCGAGCTCCGGGCCGATCGTGCGGATGACCCCGTGGCAGACACCCACGAAGTCGTCGTTGCGCCCATAGTCGGTGAGAAGGGTGACGAGAGTTCGATGGCTCACGAGGCGTCCCGGATGAGGGCGTCGACCAGCCCGTCGAGGTCGTGGCTGGAAGCCTCGACGTCCACGCGCAGGCCCTCGTCGCGAGCGGTTGCGCTGGTGATCGGGCCGATCGAGACCACGCGAGCGCTCTCGGGGACCCGCGCGCCGGCGGACAGGAAGAAGCGCACCGTCGAGCTCGAGGTGAAGGTCACGTGGGTGGCACGGGTCAGCGCCTCGAGCTGGCCGTCGCCGAGCGCCTCGGCGACCGTGTCGTAGAGGGCCACCTCGTCCACCTCGGCCCCGCGCCCGCGCAGCGCATCGGGCAGCACGTCGCGGGCCTCCGCGGCGCGGGCCACGAGCACCCTCCGGCCGTCCACCGGCACGCCGGCGAGAGCCTCGATCAGTCCCTCCGCCACGAAGCGCTCCGGGACCACGTCGGCGTGGATCCCGCGCGTGGCCAGCTCTGCGGCTGTGCCCGGCCCGATCGCCGCCACGGTGGCGCCCGCCAGGGCCCGCGCGTCGAGAGCGTTGGCCTCGAAGGCGTCGAACAGCAGGCGCACGCCGTTCGGGCTGGTCATGCACACCAGTGCGTACTCGCCGATGCGGGACACGGCGTCGAGCAGGGCGCCCTCAACGGGCCGCGGCCGGATGCGGATGACCGGCGTCTCCACCACCTCGGCGCCGAGCTCCCGCACGCGGGCGGCCAGCCCGCTTGCCTGGGCCCGAGCCCGCGTGACGGCCACCACCCGGCCGTGGAGCGGCCGGCGCTCGAGCCAGGCGATGGTCTCGTGCAGGGTCGTCACCGGCCCGATCACCGTGATCGACGGCGGCCCGATGCCGGCCTCGGCAACCCGCGCGGCGATCCGATCGAGACGTGCCACGACGGTCCGCTGATCGGGGAACGTTCCGCGCTCCACCACGGCCGCGGATTCGTCCGCCGGCCGGCCGGCGGCGATCAGGCGCTCGGCGATCAGCGGCAGGTTCTTCACGCCCATGTAGAGCACGAGCGTGCCCGGGAAGCGCGCGAGCGCGTCCCAGTCGAGCGCGGACTCGGGCTTTTCGGGGTCCTCGTGGCCGGTGACGAAGGCCACGGCGGAGGCGGCGTCGCGGTGGGTCACCGGTATGCCGGAGTAGGCCGGGGCGGCCACGCCCGCGGTGATGCCGGGCACCACTTCGAAGGGCACGCCGGCGGCCGCCAGCGTCTCGGCCTCCTCGCCTCCGCGGCCGAAGACGAACGGGTCTCCGCCCTTGAGCCGGACCACCTGCTTGCCGGCCGCGCCCAGCTCGGCCAGCAGCGCGTTCAGGTCCTCCTGCGCGATGGCAGCCGCGCCCGGCTGCTTGCCCACGTAACGCAGCTCGGCGTCGTCCCTCGCGCCGTCGAGCGCGCTCGCGGGGATCAGGCGGTCGTAGAGCACCACGTCGGCGTTCGCGATCAGCTCGAGCGAGCGCCTCGTCATCAGACCCGGGTCGCCCGGGCCCGCGCCCACCAGATAGACCTTTCCCTCCGCCACGCGGGGAACGCTACCCCTGGCCGGCGCCCTGCGATGCGAGCTCCGCCTCGGCCAGGAGCTCAGCCGCCCCCGCCGTCCGCAGGCGATCGGACACCGCGACGCCGAGCGCGGCCGGTTCGGCCGGGTCACCGTCGAGCTCGTCGCGGATCCAGTGCGACCCGTCCGGCAGGCCCACGAACGCGGTCATCCGCAGCGACGCCGGGCCCTCCACGCCGAGCTCAGCGTGCGCTCCGACGGGGGTGTGACAGGTGGCGCCCAGGGCGGTGACGAGCGCCCGCTCGGCGGTCAGGCGGGTGAGGGCGTCGGTGTCGGTGACCGCGGCCGCGGCGCTCGCCACCGGCTCGTCTCCCTGCCGCGCCTCGAGCGCGAGGCAGCCCTGGCCGGCGGCCGGCACCAGCTCGGGCAGGCGCGAGCCGCGGGCCCTCACTCCGAGGCGCTCGAGCCCGGCCATGGCCAGCACGATCGCGTCGTAGCCTCCCTCGTCGAGGCGGCGCAGGCGCGTATCCACGTTGCCACGTAGCTCGGCGATCCGCAGGTCGGGCCGCAGGGCGAGCAGCTCGGCCTCCCGGCGCAGGCTGGCGGTGCCCACCACGGCACCATCCGGCAGCTCGGCGAGCGAGCGCGCGCCGCAGAGGGCATCGTGCGGATCGCCCCGCCCGGGCACGCCGACGATGGCGAGCCCGTCGGGCAGCTCCCCGGGCACGTCCTTGGCCGAATGGACGGCCAGGTCGATCGTCTCGGCCAGGAGGGCCTCCTCGAGCTCCTTGACGAAGCGCGCCTTGTCGGAGACCGCATCGCGCGCGGACACCTCGCCGCTCGGCCGGCGCTCCTCGTCGCCCGAGGTCCGCACCCGCACGATCTCCACCTCGCCGTCGAGCCGCTCGGCCACCCAGCGGGCCTGGGTCAGGGCGAGACGGCTGCCGCGCGTCCCCAGCCGGATCGTCACCGGCTGCGGCTGAGGCGGCGCTCCGCCAGCGGCGTGACCGACGCGGGCGTGTCCTCCTGGGGCGCCAGGGCGGCCTCGAGGCCGAACAGCTCGTGCAGCGCGTTCACGTAGCGGTAGGACGCGCCCTCGCCGGCAGCGCCCTTCAGCCGCAGCGTGGGCTCGTGCAGCAGCCGGCTGACCACCGCTCGCGCCATCGTCCCGAGGCGGTCGCGGTCCGCCTCGGAGAGCGACTCCCAGCCGGACTCGTTCTCGCGCAGGACCTGTTCGACGATCTCGTCGCCGCGGCGCCGCAGCGCGGAGATCGTGGGCACCACGTCGAGGGAGGCGAGCCACACCTCGAAGCGCTCGACCTCTTCGCGCACGAGCGCGCGGGCCTCGTCGGCCTCGGCCTCGCGGACATTCAGGTTGCGGGTCACTGCCTGCTGCAGGTCGTCCATGTCGTACAGGGCGATGCCGGGACAGCTGCGCACGTCGGGATCGATGTCGCGCGGCACGGCGAGGTCGAGCAGCACGAGCGGCCGCCCCATGCGCGACGCCGCCACGTACTCGAGCTCGTCCCGTCCGACGATCTGATGCGGCGCTCCGGTGGCGCTGACCACGATGTCGGCCTGCTCGAGCTCGCGCGGCATGTCGTCGAAGGACACCGCCCGGCCCCCGAAGCGCTGGGCCAGGCCGAGCGCGCGGTCGTAACGGCGGTTGGCCACGAAGAGGGCGCTCACACCGCGGTCGCTGAGCGCGCGCGCCGTGAGCTCGGCGTTCTCGCCCGCGCCCACCACCAGCACGCGCTTGCCTTCGAGGTCGCCGAGGAAGTCGGCCGCCAGCGTCACGGCCACCGACGACACCGAGACGTTGGAGCGGGACACCGAGGTCTCGCTGCGTACGCGCTTGCCGGCGGCCAGCGCATCGCGGAAGAGGCGGTTGGACACCGGGCCCGTGACACCCTCCACCAGCGCGGCCTCGTAGGAGCGCTTGACCTGGCCCTGCACCTCGGCTTCGCCGACGATCATCGAGTCGAGCCCGCCGGTGACCGAGAACAGATGCTCCACCGCCTCGGAGCCGCGCAGTGAGTAGATCGCTCCCAGCAGCTCGGTGGGCCGCAGGCCGGCCTGGCGCGACAGCACGGTGAGGGCGGCGTTCTCGGCCTCCACGGCGTCGGCGGTCACCAGATAGAGCTCGGTGCGGTTGCAGGTGGAGATGGCCACCGCCTCGTGCACCGCGGTGTGGTCCACGAGCTCGGCCAGGACCCGCGAGGCGCGTCCCTCCGGGAGAGCGAGGCGCTCCCGCAGCGGCAGCGGGGCCGTCTTGTGGTTGGCGCCCAGCGCCAGCAGCTCGCCGTTCACCGCTCCTCCTCGCCCGACTCGGCCGACAGCTCGTTGATCTCGCGCCCGATGCGCCCGATCTTCGCACCGATGATGGCCACGTAGATGAGGATCAGGGCCACGAACACCACGTAGGCGCCGGCCACGTACTTACCGGCTTCGTCAAGCGGCAACGCGGGCACGGTTTCTCAGTCTCTTGAGTTGCGCGGAGGCGTGCTTGGCCGTGAGCTCGAGCTTCCAGAGCGTCACGAACAGGAGCGCCATGCCGAGCAGCGCGACCAGGAAGGTAAGGCGCATCTCGCCGGGAAGGCTCCCGCCCGTCTGCGACAGCACGCGCGGGTGGGTGTAGGCCTCGGCCGCCCGGACGGCGATGAAGTTCAGCGGGACGAACGCGCCGGCCGCGATGGCGAACACCGACGAGTAGCGCGCCTGGCGATCCGGATCCTCGATCGAGAAGCGCAGCGGGTAGTAGACGCAATACAGGAGGAAGACCACGAGGAAGGACACGAGCACCGGCTCGTCCCACACCCACCAATGGCCCCAGGACGCCTTGGCCCAGATGGCGCCGGTGATCAGCACGCCCGCGCCGAGGATGATCGAAAGGTGGATCGCCACGTATGAGCGCATGTCCCACGAGCGATCCCCGCTGCGCAGGTGCTTGATCCCCATCACGCCCCCGGCCACGAAGCCGCCGAGGGCCACGATGGCCATGGGCACGTGCACGTAGAAGATCTTCTGGACAAAGCCCTGGTCGGCGTCGAGCGGCGCGTAGAAGAAGACGAGCGCGAACGCCACCGTGATGGTCACGGCGCTGGCCCAGGCCAGAGGAGTGAGACCTTTCGAATACATCAGTCCTCGAGCAGGAAGTCGAAGACGGCGACGGATAGAAGCACGAATACAACATCGTAAAGAGTGAGAAGCCCCAGCCAGCGCCAGAGCTCGTCCGGACCGCCATCCTGGCGCAGGAGCGGTTCCGTTGCTTGGGCGCAGGCGATCAGCAGCGGCACCACGAGCGGGAGCAGGAGAAGGGGCACGATCAGCTCGCGGGCCCGCGTCTCAGATGCCAGCGCCGCCACCAGCGCCCCCACCGCGGCGAGGCCGAGGTTGCCCAGCGCGAGGATGGCGAACAGCTCGGGCAGCGCGGCGCCGAGCCCCGGTCCGAGCAGCAGCAGCGTGAACGCCGGCACGGCCACCACCTCCACGGCGCAGAGAAAGAGGAACAGGGCGCTCGCCTTGGCGATGAACAACGAGGTGCGGTCCACGGGCGCGAGTAGCAGGGCGTCGATGCCACCCTGCTCGCGCTCGGAGGCGAACAGGCGCGACACGCCAATCACCGAGGCCAGCAGCAGGGTCACCCAGAGAACACCCGAGGCCAGCTCGCCGTCGAGGCTGTCGCGGTCGAGCCCGAAATGGAAGAGCACGTAGACGGTGATCGTGAACAGGGTCATGGCGGGCACGGACTCCTTGGTGCGCCACTCCACCCGCAGGTCCTTGCGCAGGATCGCCCGGGCGGCGCCGATCACCGGTACAGCTCCCGGTCGGCGGCGGCCGGGCGGCCGGCCCTCAGGCCCAGTGCCAGGTCGGACTCGGCCAGGGCGCCCTCCACGTCGTGGCTCACCAGGACGCGCGTGCGCCCGGAGGCTCGCCCGATGAGCGGCTCGAGCAGCTCGGCCGCCGCGGGATCGAGGTTCGCGCGGGGCTCGTCGAGCAGCAGCAGCTCGGGATCGTGCAGCACGGTGCGGGCCACGGCCAGGCGCTGCACCATGCCCTTGGACAGCTCGCGCAGCGGCTCGTCGGCGCGGTCGCTCATGCCGACGGCGCTCAGCAGCTCCTCGATCCGTGCGTCCGGAACGCCGTGCAGGGACGCCTGGTAGCCGAGGTTCTCGCGGCCGCTGAGCTCGCGGTAGAGCAGCGGCTCGTGACCGAGGTAGCCCACCTTCCCCGGCAGCTTCCAGCGCTCGGCCGGGAGCTCGGCGCCGAGCACGCGGGCGCGCCCGCCGTGGGGGCGCAGCAGGCCGGCCAGCACGCGCAGCAGGGTCGTCTTGCCCGCTCCGTTGCCGCCGAGCAGGGCCAGCGTGGCGCCGGTGGGGACGGTCACGCTCACTCCCGACAGGGCGACCCGCTCGCCGTAGCGGCGCTCGAGACCGTCGAGCTCGATCGCCGGTTCCATGGCGGCGAAGCCTATGCTGCGCCCGTGGCCCGCCTGGTGGGCATCAACCACGTGGTGCTGGAGGTCGCCGACCTGGACGAGGCCCTGGGCTTCTACGGCCGTCTGTTCGAGTTGGAGCTCCGCGGCCGCGTGCCGCAGATGGCCTTCATCGACATGGGCGACCAGTTCCTCGTGCTCGCCCAGGTGCGCGAGCCCGACGGCCCTGACGACGCCCGGCACTTCGGCCTCGTCGTCGACGACCGCGAGGAGGTGAGGCGCAGGCTGGAGCAGGAGGGCGCGGAGATACTGCCCGGCCGCGGCCTCGACTTCCGCGACCCCTGGGGCAACCACGTTCAGGTGGTGGAGTACGGCGACATACAGTTCTCGAAGAGCGAGGCGGTGCTGCGCGGGATGGGGCTGGCCGAGCTCCGCAAGTCGCAGAGCGCGCTGGCCGAGCTGCGCCACAAGGGCCTGGCCTGAGGGCCACACTCACTAGGCTGCCCGCCCGTGATCCGCCTCGCCCGCCCGCTGGTCCTGTCCGCCCTGCTCGTGACGGCGCTCGCGCTGCCCGCAGCCGCGCCGGCCGCCGTGACCGAGGAGCTCGACGTGGGCTACGGCAGCGCCGTGGACTTCGACGGCGAGCGCCAGCGGCTGGCGCTCGACCTGTACCGGCCCGAGCCCCGCAAGCGGCCGCGGCCCGCGATCGTCTGGGTGCACGGCGGCGGCTTCACCTTCGGCTCGCGTAGCTTCATGACGCCCCACGCCAAGCTCATGGCCGAGCGCGGCTACGTGAGCGCCACCATCACCTACCGCCTGGCCGACAACGGCGAGCTGGCGCAGGTGGGCTACGCCCGTGCCGTCGAGGCGGCCCAGCACGATGCCCAGGCCGCGGTCCGCTGGCTGCGCCGGCACGCCAAGCGCCTCAACGTCGATCCGCGCCGCATCTACATCGGCGGCCATTCCGCCGGTGCGGTGACCGCCCTGGAGGTCGGCGTCAGCCGCCGCGATCCGGGGCAGAGCGGCAACCCGGGCTACTCGTCGCGTGTGGGAGGGGCCATCGCGATCGCGGGCCTGATCCTCGACCACACGCAGATCGACCGGGGCGACGCGCCGATGCTGCTCTTCCACGGGGACGCCGATGACACGGTCCCCTTCGCGGCGTCAACCCGCGTGTGCGAGTCGGCTCGGACGGTGCGCCTGCCCTGTCGTCTCGTGGCCTTCCCGGGCGGCGACCATTACGTGGCCTACTCCAAGATCACGGAGATCATCGAGACCACGGACCGTTGGCTGCGGCGGCTGTGGTGACGGTCAGGACGTAGATCCCCGCTCGAGCGTCGCCGCGGCGTGCTCGAGCGTCGGCCCCACCACCGGCCACGACTGGGCGATGGCCTTCGGGTTGCCGGGGAAGTTGATGATGAGCGTGCGGCCGCGGATGCCGGAGATCCCCCGGGTGAGGATCCCCAGCGGGGTGTGATCGCGCGAGTCCGCCCGAATCGATTCGGCGTAGCCGGGCGCGTCGCGGTCGATCACGTCGCGGGTGGCCTCCGGGGTCACGTCGTCGATCGTCAGGCCGGTGCCGCCGGTGGTGAACACGAATCGCACAGCCTGTTGGTCGACGAGTCGCTTCAGAGTGGCCGCGATCGCCTCGCGGTCGTCGGAGACGGTTTCGTGGGTGACCTCGAGACCCGCCTCCTCGCAGAGCTCCACCAGCGCCGGTCCGGACACGTCCTCGCCCTCGCCGCGCGCGAGCGAGCTGGACACGGTGAGCACGGCCGCCTTCACGAGGACGTCATCTCCGCCAGTCGTGGCGTCCGCCGGTCTTCTCGAGCAGAACGATCTCGGCGATCTCCACCCCCCGCTCGAGGCCCTTGACCATGTCGTAGACGGTGAGCGCGGCCACCGAGGCGGCCGTCATCGCCTCCATCTCGACGCCCGTGGGGCCGCTCGTGCGCGCCTCGCTCTCGATCTCCACCCTGTCCTCGCCGATCGCGATGCGCACGTCGACGAAGGACAGCGCCAGCGGGTGACAGAGCGGGATCAGCTCGGCGGTGCGCTTGGCCGCCTGGATCCCGGCGATGCGGGCGGTGGCCACCACGTCGCCCTTGGGGGCGTCGCCCCGCGCCACCGCGGCCGCCGTCTCGGGGGCCATCACCACCGTGGCTCGCGCGAGGGCGCGGCGATCGGTGCTCTCCTTGGCGCCCACGTCGACCATCCGGGCCCGCCCGGCCTCGTCGGTGTGTGTGAGCTCGTCAGGCAGGCGCGTGGGTGCGCTGCGCCGCCGCGATCAGATCGCGTACCGCGGGCTCGTCGCCGCGGCGGAGCAGCTCGACCGGGTCGGGATCGCCATTGACGATCGACTCGAAGAAGGACTTGCGGTCCTGGTAGGTGGGCAGCGTTCCCTTGGCCCACCCGCGTACCTCGTTGAGGATCACCGCGAGCTGAGCGTAGGGCTCGCCGTACTCGTCGGCGATCTCGCGCTTGATGCGCTTGGCCAGCGCCGGCGAGGCGCCCGCGGTGGAGATGGCGATGGCCAGGGGCCCCGAGCGCACGATGGCGGGCAGGATGAAGTTGCAGAGCGGCGGGACGTCGACCACGTTGACCAGCATCGCGCGGTGCTCGGCGTCGTCGTAGACGGCGATGTTCACGTCGGTGTCGTTGGTGGCGGCGATGACCATGAACACCCGCTCCAGGTCCGCGGAGCCCGCATACTCACGCCGCTCCCAGTGGATCGACCCCTCCGCCGCGAGCTCCTCGAGCGGCGCGATCGCCTCGGGCGCGATGAGCGTGACCTCGGCGTCGCAGGCCAGCAGGCCCTCGACCTTCTCGAGGCCGACGTCACCTCCGCCCACGACCACGCAGCGACGGCTGCTCAGCTTGAGGCAGGCGATGTAGAACGGGATGTCGAGCATCCCCTGAACGCAGCTCTGGTCGCAGATCCCCCTGCGGAGCTGGCAGACGCATTCCTTGCCGGCGTAGGCCTGTGCGGGCATCACCTGAGAGTCTAGGCACGAGCGCTCGTCGGGCCTGCCCTCCCGCCGCACGGGGAGGGAAGGGCCCGTGCGGCGGGGCGGGTCTCAGGCCACGAGCGCGTGACGCGGGCGGTGCAACCTGGGAAGCAGGGGCCGCCACCGGCGGGGGCGCTTCTTCTGCCCCTGCCGGCGGCGCTCGTTCGCGGCCCTCTGCAGTTCGCTCCGTCGTATCTCCGAGGCGGCGTAAGTCAGTGCTCCGGTCATGCGCGCCAAACTACGACTAAGGGGTGGGGCCATACATCGGCAATTCGCCCTCGGTTGGGCCTTAGGCGGCGCCTCAGCGCCGGAACACGTCGCGCACGGTCTTTCGCCCCACCCGGGCGAGCGGCACGAGGCCGTTTCGCAGCGCTGCCGGCTTGTCGGCGTCGCGGCCGTAGAGCAGCTTGGCCGAGGCCCGCATCGCGCGGCCCAGCGCCTCGTCGTAGGGGTGCCACCAGAAGTTGCGGGTGCGCGACGGCTCCCAGGTCACGAGCTTGATGTTCACGCACTCGTACAGCCCGAACTTCGAGTGGGACCGCCCCAGCCCTGACTGCTTCTCCCCGCCCCATGAGCAGGAACAGGCGCCGTGGCTGAACATGTGGTCGTTGATCCAGACCATCCCCGTTTCGAGGCGGCGGGCCATGCGCTCGCCCTTGGCCCGGTTCATCGTCCACACCGATGCTCCGAGCCCGAAGTCGGAGTCATTGGCCAGCGCGATGGCCTCGTCCTCGGAGTCCACGGTCACGATCGGCACCACGGGGCCGAAGATCTCCTCCCCCATCACGCGCATGTCGTGGGTCACGCCGGTGAGCACGGCGGGCCCGAGGAAGGGAGGCACACCGCCGCCGCCGTGAAGGGTCGCGCCGGCCGCCACCGCGTCTTCCACCAGCTCGCTGACCAGCTCCAGCTGCTCGGCCGACACCATCGGGCCCACCTCGGTGTCCCACTCGAGCGGGTCACCCACCCGCAGGCGCTTCGCGCCCTCGATCACGCCCTCGACGAAGCGGTCGGCCACCTCGCGCACCACGTACACCCGCTCGATGCCGCTGCACGTCTGCCCGGCGTTGGCAAAGCCGCCCCACAGGCAGCCCGAGATCGCGTTGGGAAGGTTGGCGTCGGCGCAGACGATCATCGGGTCCTTGCCGCCCAGCTCGAGCACCGAGCCCTTCAGACGGGCCGCGCACTGCTCGCCCACCCGGCGCCCGACGTCCACCGACCCGGTGAAGAAGATCTTCGCCACGCTCGACTCCACCAGCGCCTGTCCCACGGCTCCGCCGCCGTGGATCACGCGCACGAGGCCTTCCGGCATCCCCGCCCGCTCGAAGACCTCCTGGATGCGCTGGCCGATCAGCGGGGTGAGCGAGGCGGGCTTGAGCACCACGCCGTTGCCGGCCATGAGCGCGATGGCGGCTTCGCCGAAGGGGATCGACCAGGGGTAGTTCCACGGCGCGATCACGCCGACCACGCCGAGCGGCTCGTAGGTGAAGCGCGCCCGCTTCTGCTTGAGGAAGATCGGCAGCGGGACGCGCTCGTCCTCGAGGATGCCCGGACCGGCGTCGGCCAGCCAGCGCAGCGACTCGATCGTGGGCAACAGCTCCATCGTGTAGGACTCGTTGCGCGGCTTGCCCTGCTCGCGGCTCAGGAGCTCGGCCAGCTCGTCGAGCTGGTCGATGATGGCCTGGGCCGCGCGGCGCATGTAGCGCGCCCGGTCGCCCAGCGGTAGCTGGGCCCAGAAGGGCTGAACGCCGGCCACGTCGTCGACCACGCCCTGCACCTGGCTGGGCTCGAGCGTGGGCACCGCGCCGAGCCGCGCCCCGTCGAAGGGGCTGAACGACTCGAGCTCGGCCGGGCGCTTCTCCAGGGGTGTGGCCGCTGCCTCCATGCCTAGCGCCCACGCGCCTTGCGGATGCGCTCGAGCCGCTCGCTCAGCTCGCGCTCGTCGCCGTGCTCGGACAACTCGAGGAAGCGCTCGCCGATCGCCTCGTCGGGCATCAGCTCCTGCTCCGACACGCCCTCCGCGTGGGCGTGGGGATAGTCGTAGTCCACTCCACGGTCAAGCTTCTTCGCGCCGGGGTAGGCGGCGCTCTGGAGCGGCGCGGGTGGCAGCGGCGTGCCTCGCTCGCGCACCCACTGGCGCGCCCGCCCGATCGCTTCGTAGGAGGCGTTCGACTTGGGCGCCAGCGACAGGTAGACCGCGGCCTGCGCCAGGTTGAGGGCGCACTCCGGCATCCCCACGTGCTCCACCGCCTGGGCGGCGGCCACGGCGACCTGCAGAGCCTGCGGGTCGGCGTTGCCGATGTCCTCGCTGGCCAGCACGACCATGCGCCGGGCGATGAAGCGCGGGTCCTCTCCGCCCTCGAGCATCGCGGCGAGGTAGAGCAGGGAGGCGTCGGGATCCGAGCCGCGCGTGGACTTGATCCAGGCGGAGATCAGGTCGTAGTGCTTGTCGCCCTCCTTGTCGTAGAGGATCGCGCTGCGCTGAAGCGAGTCCTCCGCCACCTGGAGCGTCACGGTGCCGTCGGAGCCCACGGTCTCGGCGGCCAGGGCGAGCGCGGACAGCGCACTGCGCGCGTCGCCGCCCGCGCGGCGCGCGAGGAACTCGAGCGCCTCGTCCTTGACCGCCGGCGGGTCGGCCAGACCGCGTTCGTGGCCCAGGGCTCGTCGCAGCAACTCGAGCACGTGTGCCTCGTCGAGCGCACGCAGCTCGTATACCCGGCAGCGCGAGAGCAGAGCCGAGTTGACCTCGAAGTACGGGTTCTCGGTGGTGGCGCCGACCAGCACCACGAGGCCCTCCTCCACGGCCGGCAGGAGCGTGTCCTGCTGGGCCTTGTTGAAGCGGTGGATCTCGTCCAGGAAGAAGATCGTGCGCTCGCCGCTGTTCTGACGCCGGTGGGCCGCGCGCTCGAGCACCTCGCGCACCTCCGCGCGCCCGGCGCGAACGGCGGACTCCTCCTCGAACGCCGCACGCGCGTTCACAGCCAGCATCCGCGCCAAAGTCGTCTTGCCGGTGCCCGGCGGGCCGTACAGGATCATCGAGTGCGGCCGCCCGTCCTCGATCGCGGTCCGTAGCGCCGAGCCGCGCCCCAGCAGGTGCTCCTGGCCCACGAACTCGCCCAGCGACTCCGGCCGCATGCGGGCCGCCAGCGGCAGCTCCGCGTCGTCGACCATTCGCCCCTTCCGGGAGGGATCCTCGAGGTCGAACAGGCGCTCCATGCCTGAATTCTCGCAGCGGCGCGGCGGGTGAGCCGAGGCTGCTAGCCGAGCCGCGCGAGGAAGGCGCTGACCGCCTCGGCCGCGCGCGCGGGCTCGTCCTCCCAGACGAAGTGCCCGGCGCCCTCGAGCACCACCAGCTCCGCGCCGGGCAGTTCGCGCTCGAAGCGATGGGCGCCCGCCACCGGTGCGAACGGATCCTCCTCTCCCCAGACGAGCAGTGCGGGCACATCGAGCTCGGCGAGCCGGCCCTCATACGGCGCGAGCTTCTCGAAGTCCATCGAGCGGTAGAACTCGAGCTGGCCCCGCCGGCGCGTGTCGTCGGCGAAGGCCTTCCAGTACTCCGTGAGCGCCTCGTCGTCGATGCCCGAGCTGACCTGACCGAGCATGGCGCCGAGGGCGTCGCGCTCCAGGCCGTTGATCAGCTCCTCGCCGGTCCCGGGCGTGCGCATCGCCTGAGCCATCCCGTGCCACTTGCCGTCGGAGAAGAATCCGGTGGAGCTGATCACCAGTGCATCGACGGCCTCAGGGTGGTCGCAGGCCCAGGCCAGGCCGATCAGGCCGCCCCAGTCGTGGAGGATCGGCACACAGCGCTCGATGCCCTGGTCGCTGCGAAAGCGATCGAGCGCCTCGATCCGGCGCTCCCAGGTGCCGGGCGGGTCGGGCTCGGAGTCGCCCATCCCGGCCAGGTCGGGTGCGATCGCCCTCCAGCCTGCGCCGGCGAGCACCGGCATCAGGTGGCGCCACATGTGCGACGACTCGGGATAGCCGTGGACCAGCATGGCCACTCTGCCGTCCGGCGGGCCCGCCTCCCGGTGTGCAAGCCCGGCCACGGGGCGAGCATATACTCGGCCGGTGCCCGATCGAGGCGCCCTCGAGGGTCGCACGACCGAGCTTCTCCAGCGGCTGATCCGCTTCAACACCGTCAACCCGCCCGGAAACGAGGAGCCGGTGCAGCGCTGGCTGTGCGAGCTGTTCGAGCAGGCCGGCTTCCAGTGCGACCTCCTCGCCTCCGTGGCCGGAAGGCCGAACCTGGTGGCCCGGCTGCCCGGCCGCTCCGACGGGCCCACGCTGTGCCTGCTCGCTCACGTGGACACGGTCCTCGCCGACGCCGAGGACTGGCAGGTCGATCCGTGGGGCGGCGAGCTGCGGGACGGCTGCGTCTGGGGGCGCGGCGCCAAGGACATGAAGAGCCAGGTGGCGGCCGAGGCAGCCGCGGCGCTCGCGCTGGTCGAGGAGGGCTGGCGCCCGGAGGCCGGCGAGCTCAAGCTCGTGTTCACCTGTGACGAGGAGGCCGGAGGCGTCAACGGCGCGGCCTGGCTGACCACCGAGCACCCCGAGCTCGTACGAGCCGACTACGTGGTCAACGAGGGTGCCGGCGAGCTGATCCGCCGCGGCGAGCGCCGCGTGTACGGGGTGTGCGTGGCCGAGAAGGGCGTGTTCCGCTTCACGCTCGACACCAGCGGGCGCAGCGGCCACGCCTCGGTGCCCCGGATCGGCGACAACGCGCTGGTGAAGCTCGCCCCCCACCTGACCGCTCTGGCCGCGGCGCGCCCCGAGCCGGTCCGCCAGCCGGAGGTGGACGAGCTGTTCGGCGCGCTCGGCCTCGACACCGCCGATCTAGGTGAGGCCATGGCCGAGCTCGAGGCGGACGCGCCCGCGGTGGCGGTGCTGCTCGAGCCGATGCTCGGGGTGACCCTCACCCCGACGATGATCTCCGCCTCCCAGAAGGTCAACGTCGTCCCCTCGCACGCCCGCCTCGACGTGGACTGCCGCGTGCCGCCGGAGCTCGGCGAGGAGGCCGCCCGGGCGGCGGTCGTCGCGGCGATCGGCGAGGACGGCTACCGGCTGGCCTTCCACGGCGAGGTGATGGGCAACCGCTCTGCTCCCGACACGCCACTGATGGAAACGATCCGGCGGTTCGTGGAGCGCGAGGATCCCGGGGCGCGGGTCGCGCCACTGGTCATGACCGGCTTCTCGGACTCGCACTGGTGGCGCCGCGCGTTTCCCGACTGCACGGCCTACGGCTTCTTTCCGCAGAACGCGATGGACATGGTGGAGGCCTATCCGCTGATGCACGGGATCGACGAGCGGATCCCGGTGGCCGATCTCGGGCTGGCGGCCACCTTCTACGCTGACCTCATGTCGGAGATGCTCCAGTGACCTCGCCGGTGCCCGAGGACAAGCTGCGCCTGGGCGGCATGGCTCTGCGCAACGGGCTGCTGGTGCACGGGCCCACGCACTGGGCCGCCGCGGTTCGTGACGACACCGGAGCGATCCGGGTGGCGTCCGGGCCCAAGCCCGATCTCGGCGGCAAGGCTGCCGACGGCGTGCCCGGGGTGCGCGGCGTGCTCAAGCTCGCCGAGGCGATGGCCGTCATACCCCTGGTCAAGCGCGCGCTTCCGGAGGCGCGCCTGCCGATGCAGGACCTGCGCACGCTCGGAGCCATGGGCGCCGCCGCGCTCGGCGGCCAGGCGATTCGCGCCGGCGGGCGACGGGCCGCCCGGGAGGGCACCCCCTCCCGCGCGAGCGGCATGGGCCGCGAGACGGCGGTGGCCCTGGTGAGCCTCGCCCCGGCGCTGCTGGCGCTGCGCAGCGGCGACCTGGCCGCCTACCACGGCGTGGAGCACAAGTCGATCGCCGGCTACGAGGACGACGAGGCCGCGGTGGAGGCGAGCAAGGAGCACGACCGATGCGGCTCGCATCTGGTGGCGCCGTTGCTGGCGGCCGCGGCCGTGGGCAACGTTGCCGCCCGCCGAGCGGGTCTGCGCGGCCCGGCCGTCGAGGCCGTGGTGGGTCTGGGCAGCGCGGCCGTGGCCGTGGAGGTGTTCGCCTGGGGCGAGCGCCATCCGGACTCGCGCGTCACCCACCTGCTGCGCCGCCCGGGACACGAGATCCAGCGGGCCGTGGGCACGCGCGAGCCCACCGCGGAGCAGCTCGAGGTGGGCGAGGCGGCGCTGGCCGAGGTCCTGCGGGTCGAGCAGGCCGCGGCCGCCTCCTGAACGGCGTCTGACGCGAAACGCACCCCTATAGGTGCATAACTCGTCGAACGCCCTCGGTTGGCCCTTACGCCCTCACTGCTTCCGTAAGCGCCACCTCCCGCGGCCGCTCATGTTCTCGGCCCGCCCGGCCGACTAAAGAACTGGATGAGGATCCTCCGGCTGTCGCTTCTGTGCGCCGTCGCCGCGCTGGGCGCGCTCGCCCCTGCGGCGGTGGCCGAGGGCGGCGCGGCCACCTGTGCGGTGCCGGTGACCGTAAACCAGGCGCAGCAGCTCGACGGTCTGGCGGTTGAACCGGGCCGCTACACGCTCACGATCCGCGACAGCTCGGAGCTCAGCTGCGACGAGGCCGTCGAGGAGTTTCGCTCGATCCTGCGCTCGCCGGGGAGCGAGCTGCCCGAGGGCTGGGAGGTCGACGCCGCCACCCGCACCTTCGAGCGCTCGGACGGCACGCGCGGCTTCACCATCGATACCGACACCACCACCACAGAGGGCGGCGGCTTCTCCTGGGACTCGATTCAGGACTGGTTGATCACGTGGCTGCCGATCGTCTTCATGGGGCTGATCGCCGTCGTGCTGGTGATGACCCTGCGCTACATGCCGCGCACCAAGCCGCAGGAGATCAAGCCGCAGTCGTCGAGCTCGGTGCGCTGGCAGGACGTGGCCGGAGCTGACGAGGCCAAGGACGAGCTGCGCGAGGTCGTGGAGTTCCTGCGCGACCCCAAGCGTTTCGGCGCGCTCGGGGCCAAGGTGCCCAAGGGCATCCTGCTGCACGGGCCGCCCGGCACCGGCAAGACGCTGCTGGCCAAGGCGGTGGCCAACGAGGCCGAGGCGAGGTTCTTCGCCCAGTCGGCCTCGTCCTTCGTGGAGATGTTCGCCGGCCT
Organism: uncultured Thermoleophilaceae bacterium; assembly: GCA_963808545.1. Taxonomy (GTDB): domain Bacteria; phylum Actinomycetota; class Thermoleophilia; order Solirubrobacterales; family Thermoleophilaceae; genus JACVRW01. The sequence continues at coordinate 184,344 of CAWEGB010000015.1, forward strand.
CGGCGCGGCGCGCATCCGGCGCCTGTTTCGCCGGGCCCGCAAGGAGGCGCCGGCCATCGTCTTCATCGACGAGCTGGACGCCGTCGGCGCCACCCGCGGCAAGGACATCTCCGGCGAGAAGGACCAGACGCTGAATCAGCTGCTGGTGGAGCTCGACGGGTTCGGCTCGGCCGACAACGTCGTGGTCATCGCCGCCTCCAACCTGCTGGACAAGCTCGACCCCGCGTTGCTGCGGCCCGGTCGCTTCGACCGCCAGATCCTGGTCTCGGCCCCCGACCTCAAGGGACGTCGCGCGATCCTCGACGTGCACACCCGCGGCAAGCCGCTCGAGCCGGACGTCGACCTGGAGCTGATCGCCCGCCAGACGAGCAACCTCACCGGAGCCGACCTGGCCAACCTCTGCAACGAGGCCGCCATCTTCGCCGGCCGCGACCACCGCAACTCGATCGGCACGCGCGACTTCCAGGCGGCGCTCGAGCGGGTGATCGCCGGGATGCAGTCGCGGCGGGTGATCACCGAGCACGAGAAGAGGGTGGTGGCCTACCACGAGGCCGGCCACGCGCTCTGCTCGGAGCTCCTGCCCTCGGTGGAGAAGGTCCACCGCATCTCGATCATCCCGCGCGGGCAGGCGCTGGGCTACACGCTCAACCTGCCGGAGGAAGACCGCTACCTCAAGACCCGCGACGAGCTGCTCGACTACATGGTGGTGCTCCTCGGCGGCCAGGTCACCGAGCACATCGTCTTCGGCACGGTCACCACCGGCGCGTCGGACGACCTGCGCAAGGTGCACGAGATCAGCCGATCGATGGTCACCCAGTACGGCATGGGGACCGAGCTGAACTCCAAGCAGGTGCCGACCGACGACTACTCCCTGTCCGACCACACCCGCCGGACGGTGGACGAGGAGCAGCAGTACCTCACCGACCTCGCCCACCGACGGGCGATGAAGGTGGTGGCCGAGAACCGCACCCTGCTCGAGGCGTTTGCGTTCACGCTGCTCGAGAACGAGGTGCTCGAGCGGGAGGACATCGAGCGACTGGTGAGCTCCTACCGGGGGGAGCCCACCGCCAACGGCCGTCCGCTGATCAAGGATCTCGAGCCGGGCCCAATCGACGTGGCCGCCGCACGGCGAGCCGACGACGCGCCGCCGCCCGCCGTATAAGTCCGCCGTGTGCCGCCCGCCGTCGCGTCGATCGCGCTGATCGTCAACCCCAGCTCCGGCGCCGGTACCGAGCCGGAGGCACTCGCCGATGAGCTGCGCGGGTTCGGCGTTGCGGTCGAGCTGTTCGGGCCGGACGAGGCCGAGCGCGCGGCCGCCTCGGGAGCCGAGCGGGTGGCGGTGGCGGGCGGGGACGGCAGCATCGCCCCCGCGGCAGCGGCTGCCGGCGCGGCGGGCCGGCCGCTGGCGGTGATCCCGGTGGGCACGGCCAACGACTTCGCGCGCGGGCTGGGGCTGCCCCTCAACCGCACGGCCGCCACGCGCCTGGCGGCGGAGGGCCGCTCGCTGCGGCCGCTCGACCTCGGCCGGGTGGGTACCCGTCCCTTCGTCAACGCGGCCAGCGCCGGGCTGGCCGCATCGGCCACGCGGGCCGCCACCGGTCTGAAGAAGCTGCTGGGACCGCTGGCCTACGCCCTCGGCGCCGTTCGTGCCGGCCTGCGCGAGCGGCCGCTGCAGACCCAGGTGCTGGTGGATGGGGAGCTCTTCTTCGAGGGCGGCGCCTGGCAGCTGACCGTGGCCGGCACCGGGCACTTCGGCGCCGGCTCCCGGCTCGAGACGGCGGAGGCCGATGACGGGCTGCTCGACCTGGCGATCATGACGGCGGGTTCCCGGATCCGGCTGGTGGCCCACGCCTACGGCCTGCGCGCGGGCCGGCTCACGCGCCGGTCGGACGTGCGCCACGCCCGCGGCGAGGTGATCGACCTGCTCGTGCCCGTGGGCACGGGCTTCAACGTCGACGGCGAGGTGCTGGAGCTGGGCCCGTCGCGCCTGTCGGTCGAGGCTGCCGCCTTCGCGCTCGTGGCCGCCTAGCCGGGAGGCTGCTCGCCGTCCAGGTACTCACGGGCATCCTCGGCTCGAAACCAGACGCGCATGCCGCTCCCGTCGGGCCGCCGTTCGAAGGCGCCGACCTTGCCCGAGTCCGGCTGGAGCACCACGTCGGGCTCGCCGCTGGTGGAGAAGGCCAGGAAGCGCACCGGAGCCTCGGTGCGGTTCACGATCTGATGGGCCCCGGCCTCGCCGCGCAGGAACGAGACCACCTCGCCCTGCGCGAGCTCGCGCCAGCCCTCCGGCGTGCGCAGGCTCGGCGTGCCGTCGAGCACGATCAGGAGCTCTTCCTCCGTGAGATGAGCGTGGTAGGGGTACGCGGCCTGGCCCGGGGGCAGGTTCCAGAGGCTCAGCCCGAGCCGCTCCGCACCGGCCTGGCGGCTGATCCTGGCGCGCCGGCAGGTGAAGCCCTCTCCGCTGCGCGGCTCGTCGTAGTCCGGCTCTTCGATGTTGATCATGCCCGGGGTTGTAGCCTCAGCGGCCGTGTTCGAGCGGATAGACCACATCGGCGTTGCGGTCGAGGACCTCGACGGAGCCGTCGAGCTGTACCGCGACCGGCTCGGCATGGAGCTCCAGCACCGAGAGACCGTGGACGAGCAGGGCGTCGAGGCGGTGCTGCTCGGTGTGGGTGAGAGCCACGTGGAGCTGCTGCGCCCGCTCGGACCCGACACCGCCGTGGGCCGCTTCCTGGATCGGAACGGCCCCGGCCTGCACCACGTGGCCTACGGAACCGACGACATCGACCAAGCGCTCGACTCGGTGCGCTCGGCCGGGCTCGCTCTGATCGACGAACAGCCGCGCACCGGCATTCGCAACAGCCGCGTGGCGTTCCTGCACCCGAAGTCGACCGGCGGCGTGCTGACCGAGCTGGTCGAGGCCCTGGAGGCACACCAATGACCGACCCCGCTCAGCGCATAGACATCGGCTTCCAGGGCGGCCAGGTGCTCCCCTGCCGAGTGGCCAAGGAGGCGTACGACGGGCTACGCAAGGCGCTCGGCGACTCGAACGCCGACCGCTGGTACGAGCTCGAAACCCAGGATTCCGAGGTCGCCCTCGACCTGTCGCAGATCGTCTACGTGCGTCTCGACACCGAGGGGCAGAAGGTCGGCTTCTAGAGGTAGTCCGTGAAGGTCGGGATCGTCGGGCTGCCCAACGCGGGCAAGTCCTCGCTGTTCAACGCACTGACCCGCGCCGGCGCGCAGGCGGCCAACTATCCGTTCACCACGGTGGAGCCCAACGTGGCCGTGGTGGGCGTGCCGGACGAGCGGCTCGAGCGGGTGGCGCGAACGGTCGGCGCGCGACCCGTGGTGCACGAGACGATCGAGTTTCACGACATCGCCGGGCTGGTGCGCGGCGCGCACGAAGGGGAGGGCCTCGGCAACCGCTTCCTCGCCAACATCCGCGAGACCGACGCGATTCTCCACGTCGTGCGCGTTCACGACGACGCACAGGTGGTGCATCCCGAGGGCCGCGTCGACCCGATGGCCGACACCGAGACGATCGAGACCGAGTTGCTGTTCGCCGACCTCGAGCAGGCCGAGCGGCGACTGGAACGGGTGAGCAAGCAGGCCAAGTCGCTCGACAAGTTGGCCGTTGCCGAGGAGCGTTGGCTGGTTCGTGTGATCGAGGCGCTGCGGCAGGGCCGAGGCGTGCGCACCGTGCCCGAGCCCGACGACGCCCCCGGCGCCGCGGTGCGGCTGGCGGCGCTCACCTCCAAGCCGGTGCTCTACGTGGCCAACGTCGCCGAGGGCGAGCCGCTCGATCCGCCGCCCGCGCTGGCCGCCCACGCCGTCGAGCGCGGCGCTCGCGCGGCAGCGGTGAGCGCCCGGCTCGACTCGGAGCTGTCGGAGCTCGACGACGACGAGGCCGCCGCGATGCGGGAGGAGCTGGGCGTGGAGGAGTCGGGCCTCGAGATCGTGATTCGCGAGGCCTTCGCCCTGCTCGACCTGATCCAGTTCTTCACCGCGGGCCAGGACAAGGAGGCGCGAGCCTGGGCGATCCCCCGCGGCACGGGCGCGCGCCGGGCCGCCGGCTCCATCCACACCGACATGGAGCGAGGCTTCGTCGCCGCCGAGATCACCCCGTGGGAGGCGCTGGTGGAGGCCGGCGGCTACGCGCGAGCCCGCGAGCTGGCGCTGCAGCGGGTGGAGGGGCGGGACTACGTCATGCGGGACGGTGACGTGGCGACGTTTCGGTTCACGCCGGCGTAGCTGCGTTTTCGGTTCTGCGCTCCGCTCGGCCGGATCGCCCACCCCCTCCTGCCGGCTGGCCGGAATCGTCCTGTAACTGTCATTGCGGCCAGGCCGCCGGGGCGCCACAATCGGCTCATGCGGCGCGTGGTCTTTCTCGTCTATCCCGGAGTTCAGACGCTCGACGTGATCGGGCCGGCCGAGGTGTTTCGCACCGCCACCGAGATCGCCGGCGAGGGCTACGAGGTCGAGGTGGTGGCGCCGGAACGCGGGCCGCTGTCCACGTCTTCGGTCTCGATCTGCGCGGAGCGGTCGATCGCGGCCTGTCGCGGCCCGATCGACACGCTGCTGGTGGCCGGTGGAAGGGGTTCGCGCGTTGCGCGCGACGATGAGCGCCTGATCCGCTGGCTGCGTGGCGCCGCCGGGCGCTCGCGGCGGGTGACCTCGGTCTGTACGGGTGCGCTGCTGCTGGCTCGCGCCGGTCTGCTCGACGGGCGCCGCGCCACCACACATTGGGCCTGGTGCGACCATCTCGCCGAGGAGCACCCGGCGGTCAAGGTCGAGCCGGAGCCGATCTTCGTCCGCGACGGCAACGTGGCCACCTCGGCCGGCGTGACCGCCGGCATGGACCTGGCGCTGGCGCTGGTCGAGGAGGATCTCGGGGCCGAGGTGGCCCTCGGGGTGGCGCGCTGGCTCGTGCTGTTTCTGAGGCGCCCGGGCGGCCAGGCCCAGTTCAGCGCGCAGCTGGCATCGCAGACCGCAGAGCGCGCGCCACTGCGCGAGCTCCAGGGTTGGATCCCGGATCATCTCGGCGAGGATCTGAGCGTCGCGGCGCTGGCCGAGCGGGTCTCCATGAGCGAGCGCAACTTCGCCCGCGCGTTCCGGCGCGAGACCGGCGTCACTCCCGCCGCCTACGTCGAGGCGCTCCGCGTGGAGCGCGCCCGGATCGCGCTCGAGGGCGGAGCTGGATCCGTGGATGCCCTGGCCCGCGAGGTCGGCTTCGGCACCGTGGAGACGCTTCGCCGGGCCTTTCGCCGCCGTGTCGGCGTGAGCCCGGCCGACTACCGCAGCCGCTTTCGCCCCAGCGCGGCGGCCTGACCCGCGAGGAGAACCCCAAATGAAGATCGCCATCCCCCTGTACGAAGGCTTCACCGCGCTCGACGCGGTGGGTCCCTACGAAGTGCTGTCTCGCCTCCCCGGTGCCTCCGTCACCTGGCTGGCCGCCGAGCCCGGTCCCGTGCGCACCGACAACGGCATGCTGAGCATCGCCGCCGACGCCGCCTACGAGGACGAGCCCGCGCCCGAGATCGTGATGGTGCCGGGTGGCATGACCACCGACGACCACCTGGACGACGAGCGTCTCGTGGCCTGGATCCGCCGGGCCCACGAGAGCTCCCAGTGGACCACCTCGGTGTGCACGGGATCCCTGCTCCTGGGCGCGGCCGGGGTGCTCCACGGCCTCGACGCCACCAGCCACTGGCTCGACCTCGACAAGCTCGAGCGCTTCGGCGCGCGCCCGGTGCGCGACCGCGTCGTGGAACAGCGCAGCGTGATCACCGCGGCCGGAGTGTCGTCGGGCATCGACATGGCGCTGACGCTGGTTGCCCGGATCCACGGGCCTGAGGTGGCGCAGGCCATACAGCTCGCCATCGAGTACGACCCGCAGCCGCCCTTCGACGCCGGCTCGGTGGACAAGGCCCCGCCCGAGATCGTGGAGCTGGTGCGAGGCGTGGTCGGCGCCCGCAGCGGTTGATTGCCCCAAACGGGGGCGAGCGGTACCTTACGCCGTCATGACCCGCTCGCTTCGTCGCTCGTTCCTGCCGCTCGCCGTCCTCGCGGCTACCGCCGCCTTCGTTCCGTCCGCGTCGGCCGGGCCCGTGGCCGAGGCGGCCAAGGCCTGCGACCCCGGCAACACCCGCGGCTACGGCACGACCTACGTAATCAGGATCAGCGTGAGCGGCGGGCCGTCCTGCAGCGGCGCGAAGAAGCTCATCAAGGCCTTCCACGGCTGCCGGCCCGGCAAGCGCGGGAGATGCCCACGGGTGGCGGGTTACCGCTGCAGCGAGAACCGCTTCAACAGCTCGAGCCAGTCATACGACTCGAAGGTCAGCTGCCGCAAGGGCGGCCGTACGGTCAAGCACACCTACACGCAGTTCCTCTAGTCGGCGAAGTCCCGGCGGACGGCCTCGATCACCGCGTCCGCGGCCAGCTCCGCGCCGCGGCCGTTCAGGTGGATGCCGTCCGGCTCGCGCACGATCTGCCGGCGCCCGTCCACCTCCATCGCGTCCCGGTACGTGCCGTCCGGCGTGAAGAGCTCCTCCATGTCGAGGACGCGCACCTGCGCGCGGTAGGGCTGCGCCGCCACCTCTATGGCGGCGTTTACGGCACGAGCGATCTCCTGACGGTCGGGCTCGCGCGGGGCCGGCAGGGTCAGCCAGTACACGCGTGCGCGGCCGGCGCGGCGATAGGTGTTCATCATGCGGCGCACGCGGTAGGCGAACTCCGCGGCCCACACGGCGCCGCAGCACTCCACCGACTCGTCGTCCGGTCCCGGTAGGTCGAAGCCCTCGTTCGCGCCGATGAAGACCACCACGGCGTCGGGGCTCCGATCGGCCACCTGCTCGGTGGAGAGCTTGCCCCAGTCCACCAGGCCGGTCTTGGAGATGCCGGTGCCCACGTGCGGGTCGCGCTCCACCTCCACGTCGCCGCCCGCCTCGGCGTAGCGGCGGGCCAGCTCCACGTCGAGCGGCATGGCCAGCGAGTCACCGGTCACGAGCACCGTGCCGAGCTCTCCGGGCGCCGTCTCCGTGCCGAGCTCGGCCGGGTCGAAGGAGGTTGGCGGCACGGCGGGCACGCCCCGCACCCCGCCGGCCGCGGGCGCCGATTCCTCGAAGCCGCCGGCCTCGCCCACGCCGTCGTCCTCGAGGAAGGCCAGGGCGTCGTCGGTCCACTCGTCGAAGGGCAGGCGGTCGGCGATCCAGCCGGTCGGGGCGCCCACCGCGAGCGTCAGCTCGCGCCCGACCCCCGGGTCCATCTCCTCGCCGGCCGAGCGGATGGACGAGCCCTCGAAGAGGGCGAGCAGCAGGGCCGCAACGAACACCACCGTCACGGCCTGCCGGGCGCTCAGCCTGCGGCCCTTCGGCGCCGGGGGCACGGGCGGCTCGGGGCTCGTCGGGTAGTAGGGCTTCTCGGCCACGGCTCAGAACTGGAAGTAGATGAAGGGGGGAACGCCCTCGCTGGGCACGGTAGCGCCCACGAGCGCCACCACGACGGCGAGGCTCAGCCCGAGCGCCGGGGCGGGCAGGGCGGCGAGGCGCACTCTCAGCCGGTCGAGCGGATCGGGCGGCAGCAGCTGGAAGCCGATCACCACCAGCACCGCGCCCACGGTGACCGGCGTCCACAGGGTGGCGGGGCCAGGCTCGAAGAGCTGGCCGATGAAGGTGCCGGCCAGCTCGAGGCTCTCCGCGCGGAACAGGATCCAGCCGAACACCACGACGTTGAAGACGATCAGCCAGGCCAGCCACGTGGGAGGAGCCTTGACCCCCCGGTCGCGCAGCGCGTGCTCGACCACCAGGGCCGTGCCGTGCAGCGCTCCCCACAGCACGAAGCCCCAGGCGGCACCGTGCCAGAGCCCGCCCAGGACCATGGTGATCATCAGGTTGCGTGCTGTCTTGAGCCTGCCGCCGCGGTTGCCGCCCAGCGGGATGTAGAGGAAGTCGCGCAGGAAGCGCGACAGCGTCATGTGCCAGCGCTGCCAGAAGTCGCGGAAGCTCAGGGCCCGGTACGGGCTGTTGAAGTTCTGCGGGAAGATGAAGCCCATCAGCAGAGCCACCCCGATGGCGATGTCCGTGTAGCCCGAGAAGTCGCAGTAGATCTGGGCGGCGTAGGCGTAGGCGGCGAGGGCCACATCCGGCGCCGCGTAGGCCTCGGGCACGCCGAACACCGGGTCCACGACCTCGCGGGCCAGGTAGTCCGCCAGCGCGACCTTCTTCACCAGGCCGATCGCTATCAGCACCACGCCGGCGCCCACGGCCACGTTGCGAGGGTCGCGCGGGCTGGCCAGCTGGGGGATGAACTCGCGGGCGCGCACGATCGGCCCTGCCACCACGTGCGGGAAGAACGAGAGATAGAGGGCGAAGTCGATCGTCGACGCGGGCCGCAGCAGCCCGCGCTTGACGTCCACCACGTACGAGATTGCCTGGAACGTGATGAAGGACAGCCCGATCGGCAGTGCCAGCGTCAGCAGCGGCAGCGGCATCCCGAGCCCGAGCGAGTCGAGGAAGCTGCCGACCTCGCCCGCGAAGAAGCCGTAGTACTTGAACACACCCAGCACCGCGAGGTCGACGACCACCGTGGCCGCCATGATGTGCGTTCGCCTCCTGTCGTCCGAGGCGCGCGCCACCAGCACCGCGCCGGCCTGGTTGGCCAGCGTGACCCCGGCCAGGAGGAGCGCGTAGCGCGGGCTGGCGGCGGCGTAGAAGACATAGCTCGCAACCAGCACGAAGGGCTTCCACAGGTGCGGGCGCGGCATCAGCAGCCACGACAGGCCGAGGACCACCGGAAAGAAGAATGCGAATTCGAAGGACGGGAATACCACGGCGCGCGAGCGCGATATTAGGTGCGCTGGCCGCGGCCCTCGCCGTCGGCGTGGCCGCGCCCGCCTCGGAGGCGTGCGGCGGCGTGGAGCGCTACCGGGCCGAGACGCCCCGCACGGGCGAGCGCACGGCGCTGGCCGTCGGCGACTCGATCATGCTCGGCGCGGTCGAGCAGCTCAGCAGCAGGGGCTTCGAGGTCGACGTTCGCGGTTGCCGCCAGTTCTCCGAGGGGCTCGCCGTGCTGGCCGCACGGGCGCGGGCGGGATCCCTCCCCGGGGTGGTGGTCATGGCGCTCGGCACCAACTGGACCGTGGAGCGCAGGCAGGTGCGCCGGGCCCTCGTCATCATCGGACGCGAGCGGGTGCTCGGCCTGGTCACGCCCAGGGAGGTGGGCGGCGCGGCCAGCTCGGACCAGGCGGTCATGCGGGCAGCCGGCGAGCGCTGGCGCAGGCGGGTGAAGGTGCTCGACTGGGTGCGTCACAGCAGCGGGCACCCGAACTGGTTCTGGAGCGACGGCCTCCACCTTCAGCCGCGCGGGGCGCGCGCTCTCACCCGGCTGATGGCGCCCGCCCTGAGGTGGCCCGCGCCGGACTACGACGCGCCGGCGCCGCCCCCGGCCCAGCCGGCTTCAGCGCAGGATCCGCTCGCGCCGTAACGTCGAGATGATCACCGAGGCGGCCACCGACGCCCCCGCGGTGTTGAGGTGTATGCCGTCTCGCTGGCGCACCCGCACGGTCCGGCCGCCGATGCGGATCGAGTCGCGATAGCGCCCGCCCGGGGTGAAGATCTCCACCAGGTCGATGACCCTCACGTCCCGTCCGAGGCCCCGCGCGGCGCGCAGGATGCCCCGGTTGACGGCCGGGAAGGACTTCCGGAAGAACCCGCTCCGCGGGGTGGGCAGGAGCAGCCAGTAGATCCGGGTTCGCCCGCCCCGTGCGTACGTCTTCATCATCCGCCGGGCGCGGCGTCCGTACTCGGCCACCCAGGCATCGCCGCAGCAGTCCGCGGAGCCCATCGGGAAGCCGTCGTTGGCGCCCAGGAACATCACCACCACGTCCGGGCCCCCACCGGCGTGGCGCCGGGCCTGGCGCTGCCAGTCGAGCAGCGAGGGCTTGGAGATGCCGGTGCTGATGCGGGCGTCGCTGCGGACCCGCACGCCGCGCGGCTCGAGCCGCTGCTTCAGGTAGCTGTCGATGATCTGGATCATCGAGTCGCCGGTGGCCAGCAGGCGCAGCCTCCCCCCGCGCGGCACGGCCCGCACGACGCGGCGCTCGGCGGCCCAGGGCGTGACGAGCCGGACCCGCCAACCGCCCGCGCGCAGCGCCCGGAAGCTCGTCTGCGCTCTGCCCCGTCCCGACCGGATCAGCTCGGATCGACACCGCTCGTCGCCACCCGGAGGAGACACGCAGAGCCGGGCCCGGAAGCCGCCGAGCCGCCAGCGGTCCATCAGCGTGAGCGGAACGGCGCGTCCCGCCCGCGTCCGGCGCGGCGCGGACAGTGCGAGCCGTTTCCCGCAGCCCGGGGTCCGCACCCGGGCGGTGGCGCTACGCCCGTCGGCGGCGCGCGCGGTGAAGGTCCGGTTGCGTACGTCGCAACGCCAGGGTGCCACCCGTCGCAACTGGGTCTGAGCAGAGGTGGGCGTGACGGTGGTGAGGGCGCGCCCGGTGTCCTCGATGGCCACCGTCACTCCCGCCGCCGCCGTGAGGCGCAGGCGGATGTAGCCCGTCTCCTTCGTGTCGGCGCTGAGGGTGAACGGCGCGGCACCCGTGACCTGGCCGGCCAGGGTGAACAGCCCAGGCCCCTTCTCGGCCTCACCACAGCCCAGGGCGATCACCGGCAGCACGACCAACGGCAGAAGGCGCCGCCGGGCGCTCACCGCATGCGCACGGCCGGTCCTGTCACCCCGTCGGCCCGGATCCGGTGGAGCCCGGGTGTCTCCGGCTCGAAGCGGTAGCGGCCGAGTCGGGACGTCGTCACTCGCGCGATCGTACGCCAACCGCCCGCGGCACGACGCTGAACGGCGAGGCGGCGGCCGCGCGGCGCCGGCCGGAACTCACCGGCGAGCGCCTGGCGGACCGGGGCGGGGCCCCACGAGGACGGCCGCGCGGAGCGAGCGCTGCGGCGCGAGCTCGACACCCGCACGTGTGTGAGCCAGGTGTCGCGCAGGCCGAGCGCGGCACGGATCTGCGGCCCGGTGATCACGCGCGCGCCGCGGCTGCCCACCACCTTCGCTCGCACCACTCGCGGCGACACGCCGCGCTTGAGCACGTCCAGACGCTTGAAGCGTCCCGGCGCGCCCAGCGCCCGGTCGAGCGTCCCGGCGGAGAAGGTGGCCTTCCAGCGGTGGTAGGGCGAGCGGGTGTCGTACGGATCCGGCACGCCCACCAGCCACGGCTTGGAGAGCGCTCCGATGAAGGAGAACTCCACGTTCTCGGTATGCCCGCCCGAGGTGGAGAAGTAGTAGGTCACGGCCGGCACGCCGTTGTAGGTGAGGATGAGGCCATCGGTCTGGTCCACGGCCGCGTTGGAGCGCACGCTCTCACCCGTGACGCCCTTGTAGACCTGTGAGCGCGTGTCGGGGTACTGGTCGAACGAGCCGGTGGTCTTGCGCGTGGCCAGGGCGTAGGTGCGTGCGGCCACCGCCTGGACCTTGAGCGCCTCGAGCGGCCAGGAGCTCGGCATCTCCCCGGCCACGACGCCCTTCACATAAGGGTCGAGTGCGATCACGTTGATCGCCGTGAGGCCGCCGGCGTCCGGCCGGATCTCGATGGCGCCCCGGTAGAGGCCGTCGCTGATGTAGTTGAGCGCTGGACCGAGCAGCCGGACGGGGTCGTCACCACCGGCGCTGAGGCGCAGCGGCCCGCTGAACCGGGCCACGCGCCGCCCCGACGCCGTGCTCAAGCGGACGCCGCCGCCCGAGCGCCGCGCGACGTAGGTGGAGCTGCGGCGCAGCTCACGGCCGTTCGCTGTGGTGGCGCCGCGAATGCGGATGTAGGGATCGTTGGGCTGAAGCAGGACGCGCACCGGCCGCCCCGGCGCGGATTCGAGGTCGGTGCCCTTGTAGTAGTGGGCCAGGATCCCCTTGAAGCGGCCTCCCTCCAGGGAATAGCCGTAGGCGCCGTACTGGCTCATCCCGATCCCGTGGCCGAACCCGGCGCCCTTTATGACGTGGCGGACGGCCGCGCCGGCGGTCGCCGGCACGAGCAGCAGAAGGGCCAGGATTGTGAGAAGGGCGCGGGTACGCACGGGACTACAAACGCTCCAAACAGCTCAAGGTAGCGGGGTGCGACGTTGGCTTCAGGAGACGGCGTACAGGCGCCACTCGCCCGGCACGCCCCGCAACTCGTGCTCACCGCGGTCTGCAAAACCGATTCCCGATCCGACCACGAGATCCTTCACGGTGCCCGACACGAGCACCTCGCAGGGGGCGGCACGGTCCATCACCCGAGCCGCGATGTGCACCGCCAGCCCGCCCAGATCGCCGTCCATCACCTCGAGCTCGCCCGTGTGCAGGCCCGCTCTCACCTCTATTCCCAGCGAGCCCATGGCGTCGGCCACCGACGCCGCGCAGCGGATCGCCCGGGCGGGCCCGTCGAAGGTGGCCAGGAATCCGTCGCCGGTGCGCTTGACCTCGCGCCCGCGATGACGCACCAGGGCCTGACGGAACAGCGCGTCATGACGCTCGAGCAGGAAGCGCCAGCCGCGATCGCCCATCTCGGCAGCGCGTTGGGTGGAGTCGACGATGTCGGTGAACATCACGGTGGCCAGCATCCGGTCCGGATCGGCGTCGTGCCGCGCTCCGGTGAGGTGCTCCTCGATCTCGCCGATAAGCGCCTCGGAGTCGCCCAGAGAGAACATGTTGTCGGTGCCCTCGAGCTCCACGTAGCGGGCATCGGGGATGCGCGAGGCGATGTAGCGCGAGTGCTCGATCTTGATGAAGGAGTCGCCTGTCCGGTGCATCACCAGCGTGGGCACGCGGATCGAGGGCAGCACGTCGCGCACGTCGAACTCCCCGATCAGGTCGATGATGCGGCGAATCGTGGCCGGGCTGGCGGCGAGCCGCTCGAGGCGGCCCGCCCACTCCATGAACGCCGGGTCGCCGGCCTCGCTCGGCGCCACAGCGGCGGCCACCGTGCCCTGGCCCCATGCCGCCACCAGTTCGTCCATCTTGCGATCACGGTCCTCGCCCGACCAGGCCCACTCGTACCCGGGCGCCCAGGTGGCACGGGCGAAGGTGGCGTAGAGCACCAGCGCGCTCACGCGCTCGGGATAGGTGGCGGCGAACAATGCCGCCATCGGCCCACCCTCGAGCGTGCCGGCGATCGCCACGCGCTCGGCGCCGGCCGCGTCCATCACCGCACACACGTCGTCCATCTGCTCCTCGAGCGTGGGCGCTCCCCAGAACGGGTCGGACAGTCCCGATCCACGCCGGTCGAAGGTGATCACGCGGGCGAATCGCGTGAGCCGGCTCATCACACGCTCCAGCGAAGGCTCGGACCACAGGTATTCGACCTGCGAGATCCAGGGCGGGATCCAGAGGAGATCGAGGGGGCCTTCGCCCTCCACGATGTAGGCGATGTTGAGGTCGCCGCTCTTGGCGTAACGGGCCACGGGAGCCACGCGGGTGACGTTACTCGCGCCGGGTAGGCTCAGGCTCGTGGCCGAGCGCAAAGCATCGGACGTCTTCGTGGAGTGCCTGGAGGCCGAGGGCGTCAAGCACGTGTTCGGGATCCCGGGCGAGGAGACGCTCGATCTCAACGAGTCGCTGTCACGCTCCTCGATCGAGTTCATCCCGGTGCGCCACGAGCAGGGCGGGGCCTACATGGCCGACGTCCATGGCCGGCTCACGGGGCACGCCGGAGTCTGTCTGGGCACGCTGGGGCCCGGCGCGCTCAACCTGGTCACGGCGGTCGCGGACGCCTACCTCGACCGGGCGCCGCTCGTGGCGCTCACCGGCCAGGGCGACCTGGAGCGAATGCACAAGGAGTCGCACCAGTACATCGACCTCTTGCGGGTCATGCGGCCGATCACCAAGTGGAACGCCCGCCTGTCGGACGCGGCGATCATCCCCGAGGTGGTGCGCAAGGCGTTCAAGGTCGCCGAGGGAGAGAAGCCCGGCGCCACGCACATAGAGCTGCCCGAGGACGTGATGGCCACGGAGATCGACGCCGATCCGCTGCCGCGCCGCCGGCTGGTGCGCCCGGAGCCCGCGGCACGCGAGCTCCTCAAGGCCGCCGACCTCATACGCGGCGCTGTGCGCCCGGTGGCCCTGGCCGGCAACGGCGTGGTTCGCGCCGGCGCGGCGCCGGCTCTTCGTGAGTTCGTGCGCGCCACCGGCATCCCGGTGGCCGAGACCTTCATGGGCAAGGGCCTGCTGCCGCCGGAGAGCTCGAAGGCGCTGGGCTCGGTGGGCCTCCAGTCGGGTGACTACGACATGGCCGGCTTCGACGACGCCGACGTGGTGCTGGCCATCGGCTACGACCTGGTGGAGCACTCACCGGAGCACTGGAACCCCCGGCGCGACAAGGAGATCATCTGCATCGACTCGGTGCCGGCCGAGATCGACGCGTTCTTCGTGCCCGAGGTCGAGCTGGTGGGCGACATCTACCACGTGCTTGCCCGCCTCGGCGAGGAGTGCCGCCACGTGCCCCACCAGGGCGGATCGACCAAGCTGCGCGAGGTGGTGCTCGGGCGCTTCGAGCAGGCCAAGGACGACGACGCCTTCCCCGTCCAGCCCCCGCGTGCCCTGTGGGAGATCCGCCAGGCCCTCGGGCGCGAGGACATCCTGATCTCGGACGTGGGCCTCCACAAGCTCTGGATAGGGCGGATGTTTCCCGCCTACGAGCCCAACACCGTCCTCATCGCCAACGGGCTGGCCGGCATGGGCTTCGCGGTGCCCGCCGCGGTGGCCGCCAAGCTCGTGCACCCGCAGCGCTCGGTGGTCACCGTCAACGGCGACGGCGGCTTCCTCATGAACGCGCAGGAGCTCGAGACCGCAGTGAGGCTCAAGACCCCGTTCGTCAACGTGATCTGGGAGAACAGCCAGTACGGCTCGATCGTCTGGAAGCAGGACAAGAAGTTCGGCTCGCACTTCGGCACCGACTTCACGAACCCGGACTTCGTCAAGCTGGCCGAGAGCTTCGGGATCCCCGGCTGGCGCTGCGAGTCGGCCGACGACTTCGGTGAGCGCCTCCGGCACGCGCTCACGCTCGACGTACCCTCGCTGATCGTGTTGCCGATCGACTATTCACTCGACGTGGCCATTTCGGAAGAGCTAGGAACGGAGACGGTTGCCACATGAGCATCGCCACCCAGGAACAGACGGTTGTCGACAACGTCCCCAAGCAGCTCTACATAGGGGGTGAGTGGCGCGACGCGAGCGGTGCAGGAAAGCTCGAGGTGATCGACCCGTCCATCGAGGAGCCGATCGCCGAGGTGGCCGACGGCACTCCCGAGGACGCGATGGCGGCTCTGGACGCCGCCGTGGGCGCGCAGAAGGAGTGGGCGGCCAGCGCGCCCAATGACCGCGCGGGGATCCTGTGGAAGGCGTTCGAGCTGATGACCGAGCGGGTCGACGAGCTGGCCACGCTCATGACGCTCGAGATGGGCAAGCCGGTGGCCGAGTCGAAGGCGGAGATCCTCTATGCGGCCGACTTCTTCCGCTGGTACTCGGGCGAGGCGCTGCGGATCGAGGGCAGCTACAAGCAGTTCGCCAACGGCACGAGCCGGGTGCTGGTGATGAAGCAGCCGGTGGGCCCGTCGCTGATGATCACGCCCTGGAACTTCCCGATGGCGATGGGCACCCGCAAGGCCGGTCCGGCGCTCGCGGCGGGCTGCACGGCGGTCATCAAGCCGGCTCAGCAGACGCCGCTGTGCATGCTGGCGATGGCCAAGCTGCTCGAGGAGGCGGGGCTGCCCGGCGGCGTGCTGAACATCCTCACCACCTCGTCGTCGGGGAGCACCACCGGCCCCCTGATCGAGGACGGCCGGCTGCGAAAGCTGTCGTTCACCGGGTCGACCGAGGTGGGCCGCAAGCTGATCGAGGCGTCGGCGGCGAACGTCCTCAAGACGTCGATGGAGCTCGGCGGGAACGCGCCCTTCCTGGTGTTCGAGGACGCCGATCTCGACGCTGCGGTGGACGGCGCGCTGCTGGCCAAGATGCGCAACATCGGCGAGGCGTGCACTTCGGCCAACCGCTTTCACGTGGCGGAGCCGGTCCGCGAGCAGTTCGAGCAGCGGCTGGCCGAGAAGATGGGCGGCCTGAAGCTCGGACGCGGCACCGAGGAGGACGTGAAGGTCGGGCCGCTGATCGACCAGCCCTCGCGCGAGAAGGTGGCCGAGCTGGTGCAGGACGCGCTCGACAAGGGCGCCACCTGCGTGGTGGGCGGGGAGATCCCCGACGGCCGCGGCTACTTCTATCCGCCGACCGTGCTCGGCTCGGTACCCGGCGACGCCCGCGTGCTGACCGAGGAGATCTTCGGTCCGGTGGCCCCGGTCACGACGTTCGAGTCCGAGGAGGACGCAATCGCCCGGGCCAACGACACCGAGTACGGCCTCGTGGCCTACGTGTTCACGCGCGACATCAAGCGCGCGATCCGGGTCTGCGAGGGCCTCGACACCGGCATGGTCGGGCTCAACCAGGGCATGGTCTCCAACGCCGGGGCGCCGTTCGGCGGGGTCAAGCAGTCGGGCATCGGCCGCGAGGGAGGTCACGAGGGGCTCGAGGAGTTCCTCGAGACCAAGTACGTGGCCGTCAACCTCTAGCGCAGCCGTGACTGCCGGCGAAGCCGGGACCGCGATCGTGCGGCGCCCGAGCCCGCGGCTGGCCGACGGCATCGTCACCCACGTCGAGCGCCGGGCGGTGGACGCCGAGCGGGCGGTCGAGCAATGGGAGCGCTACGTGAACGTCATGCGCGATCACGGCTGGCGCATCGTGGAGGCGCCGGCGGCGGACGACTGTCCCGACGGCGTGTTCATCGAGGACGCGGCGGTGGTACTGCGTGGCGTGGCCGTGCTCACGCGGCCCGGCGCGCCCGAGCGACGGGCCGAGGTCGCCTCGCTCGCCGGCACGCTCGGCGAGCTCGGGCTCGAGCCGAGCCGCATCGAGTCGCCGGGCCGGTTGGACGGCGGGGACGTGATGAGCGCCGGCGACACGGTGTACGTGGGCCTCGGGGGGCGGACCGACGAGGAGGGCGCCCGTCAGCTGGGCGCGGCGCTGGGCCCCGCCGGGATGACCGTGGTCACCGTGCCGCTCAGCCGCGTGCTGCACCTCAAGTCTGCGGCCACCGTGCTGCCCGACGAGACGGTGATCGGCCATCCGGAGGCCCTGGACGATCCCGGCGTGTTCTCCCGGTTCCTGGCGTCGCCCGAGGAGGCCGGCGCCCATGTGGTCCGGCTGGGCGACGGCGCGCTGCTGATGGCCGCCGGCGCCCCGCGCACCCAGGCGCTGCTCAAAGAGCTCGGGTACCGCCCGGTGACCGTCGACATCGGCGAGTTCGAGAAGCTCGAGGGGTGCGTGACCTGCCTGTCGGTGCGCGTGCGGCCGGTGCGTCAGGCGCGCCCGTAGGTCGCGATCACCACGCCGGTGTCGGTGGTCTCGGATGACACCAGCCGCAGCGCTGCGGCCTCGACGCCGTCGGTGAACAGGCGTCGTCCTCGCCCCAGCACCAGAGGGTGGATGAGCAGCGTGAGCTCGTCCACCAGGCCGTGTGGCATCAGGGAGCGGACCAGCTCGCCGCTGCCGAGCACCACGAGGTCGCCGGTCCCCTCCGCTCTGAGGTCCGCCACCGACGTCGCCGCGTCGCCCGGCAGCAGCCTCGAGTTGACCCAGGAAAGCGGCTCCTCGAGGGTGGTGGAGGCCACGTACTTCGTGGCCCGGTCGAGAACCTCGGTGTACGGGTTGTCGGTCTGGCGAGGCCAGAAGCCCGCGAAGTCCTCGTAGGTGCGCCTTCCGAACAGCATGCCCCGGGTCTGCCCGCTGCGTTTGCCCATCAGGCTGCCCATGGCCTCGTAGGGCGCCGCCCAGCCACCGTGCTCGAAGCCGTCGCGGGTGTCCTCGTCGGCACGGCCGGGTGCCTGCATGACCCCGTCGAGGGTCAGGTTCTCGATGGCGACGACTCGGCCCGCGGCGGTCACGGTTCTGGCGTCACCTGGGTGGCCGAGAACACCGCGCCGGCAGGATCGCTCAGCACCGCCTGCCGAAGCGGCGTGCCCGGAACGTCGTAGGGCGCCTGAACGACCTGTCCGCCCAGCTCCGGCATCCGCGCCGCGGCGCCCTCGACGTCAGCGATCCAGAAGTCGGCGCTCCAGTGCGGTGGCGTGTCGCCGTCCGCCGGGAGCATCGCGGCCACGACCTCGCGTGACACGGGCTGCTCGGGCTCGCCGCCCAGGTATCCCGGCAGCCGGAACATCGTGATGTCGCCGAAGCTCTCGGTGGTCCAGCCGAACAGCGCCCCGTAGAAGGCCGCGGCGCGCTCGGGATCGCGGGCGTTCAGCGCGCTCATGCTCCAGGCGCTCGGCTCGTTCACCAGCTGCGCGCCCTGGCGCTCGTGCGCCTCCCAGACACAGAAGACAGCGCGGTCCGGGTCGGCCAGCACGGCCATGCGACCGGCGGGGAGCACGTCGAACGGGCCGACCAGCACCTCGCCTCCTTGGTCCGCGCCGCGGGCAGCGGCATCGTCGGCGTCCTCGACGGCGACGTATGTGGTCCATGCCGCCGCGGCGCCGTCGACGGGCTGCGGCTGGATTCCCGCCACGTCGCGATCGCGGAGGCGAGCCACGAAGTAGTCATTCGGACCGGGGCCGATGAACTGCCAGCCGAACAGCTCCCCGTAGAAGCTCATCGCGGCCTGTTGGTCCGGTTGCTGGGTGTCGACCCAGCAGGGGACACCCGGTTCGTATCGGTCTCGCTCGCTCATCGGGGGCACCGTAGCATAAAGTTGGATTTTCCAACTAACTGTACGGAGAACAGGACTAAGGACCGATAAGCTCGGCCGATGCCCGCCATGCGCAGCTACCGCGATTCGTGCGGCATCGCCCGCGCACTGGACGTCGTCGGGGAGCGCTGGGCGCTGCTGGTCGTCCGCGAGCTGCTGCTCGGCCCGAAGCGTTTCACCGACCTCCGGGCCGGCCTTCCGCACGTGAGCCCCGACGTTCTCGCCCAGCGCCTCCGGGAGCTCGAGGAGTCCGGAGTGGTGCAGCGGCGGACGCTGGCCCCACCGGCCGCCTCGCGGATCTATGAGCTCACCCCGAGGGGCCGCGAGCTGGAGCCGGTCGTCCTCGCGCTCGGCCGCTGGGGCAGCACCGCTCCGTTCCCGGAGGCGGATGCCGGTCTCGGCGTGGACGCCACCGCCCTGGCGCTGAAGACGCTGTTCGACGGGGAGGCCGCCGGTGACCTCGACGCCGGCTACGAGCTGCGACTCGGGGCCGACAGCTTCCGCATCCGGGTGGAGGACGGTGAGATGGAGCTCGCCCGGGGCAGCGCCGATGCGCCAGATGCCACCGTCGCCACCGACCCCGGGACTCTCGCCGAGGTCCTCTGGCACGGCCGCCCGCAGTCCGAGGCCGAGCAGGCGCAACAACTGAAGGTCAGCGGCAGCCGGGCGGCGGCCAGGCGGCTGCTCACGTTGTTCCCGTTGCCCGGATCCTGACGCCGGACAGCATGCAAGATCGCCTGCACCGCCTTGCCCCTGGCGAGTGACCCGCGCACCCTGTGGCTCATGCGCCTACTCCGGCTTCTCGCCGGCGTGGCTCTCCTGGCATGGATGCCGACAATGTGCTTGCCGCAGACGGCGGTCGCGGCGAGCGCCAACGTGGCCGCGCTGCAGGTGGCACTGAAGGCGAAGGGTCTGTACACCGGTTCCGTGGACGGTGTCCGCGGTCCGCTCACCCGCTCGGGCGTGGTCAGCTTTCAGCGGCGCCGTCGGCTCGCTGTCGACGGAGTGGCCGGCCCCCAGACACGAGCCGCCCTCGGACGCCGCGGACGACCGACGCTGGGGAGCCGCATGATCCGCAGCGGTCAGCGCGGCTGGGACGTGGCCGCGCTCCAGTATCTCCTCGCGCGCCGCGGCTATCCGCCGGGTGCGATCGACGGGATCTTCGGGCCCGTCACGAACCTGGCGGTACGCAACTACCAGGCGGCCCTCGGGCTGGGAGCGGACGGCCTCGTGGGCCCGGTCACCCTGGCCTCTCTCCGCAGCCGCTCGACGTCGCCATCCCCCTCGCCCATCGGCCCCGTGCGCTTCCTGCGCCCGGTGGCGGCGCCGATCAACAGCGTCTTCGGCGAGCGCCGCGACGGCGGCCGGCGCCGTCACTCCGGCATCGACTTCAAGGCGTGGACCGGCACGCCCGTCGGGGCCGCCGGAGTGGGCGTGACCGAGTTCGTGGGCCGCAACCAGGGGGGCTACGGCAACCTCGTGGTGATCCGCCACCGCCTCGGCTTCACCAGCTGGTACGCGCACCTGTCGGCCATCACCACCTATGCCGGCCAGACCGTCGACGGCGGCACGCGGATCGGCCTGGTCGGTACGACCGGAAACTCCACCGGTCCGCACCTGCATTTCGAGGTGCGCCGCTGGGGCACGCCGATCGACCCGATGCCCTACCTGCTGGCGGCGGTGGCCTCGCGCCGCGCCGGCGGCTCGTCCAACTGCTTCGGCGGGGCGCTGGTGGTCAACTACCGCCGCGAGCGGATCGACGACTGCGGGACGACCCGGCGGCACTAGCCGCGACGCTAGGTCTTCGAGCCCCGCGCCATCGCCCGCAGGTCGAGCGCCTCGTCGAGCGTCGCCTCGTCCACGCCCTTCTCCAGGGCCACCTCGCGAATCGTGCGCTCGGAGGCCATGGCCTCCTTGACGATCTCTGTGCCGCGGTCGTAGCCGATGTGCGGGTTGAGCGCGGTGGCGATCGCGGGAGTGGACTCCGCGTAGCGGCGCAGGTTGGCCTCGTTGGCCTCGAGCCCGTCCACGCACTTCTCGGCCAGCATGTGCGAGGCCGCCGTGAGGATGCGGATCGACTCGAACACGTTGCGGGCCATCATCGGCACTCGCACGTTCAGCTCGAAGGCGCCCTGGGTGCCGGCCACGGTCACCGCGGTGTCGTTGCCGATCACCTGAGCGGCCACCTGCAGGACCACCTCTGGGATCACCGGGTTGACCTTGCCCGGCATGATCGAGGAGCCCTTCTGCAGCTCGGGCAGCTTGAGCTCCATCAGGCCGGTAGCCGGCCCGGAGCCCATCAGCACGAGGTCGTTGGCGATCTTGGTCAGCGACACGGCCACGCTCTTCAGCGCCGAGTGCAGCTCCACGAGGCCGTCGCGGTTGCCCTGCGCCTCGAAGCGGTCACGCGGCGCGGAACCCAGGCCGAGCCGCTCGCGCACGCGCTCGGCGAACTCGGGATGGGTGTTGAGGCCCGTGCCCGTGGCCGTGCCGCCGAGGGGGATCTGGCAGGCACGGCCGAGGGAGTCCCGGACACGATCGCGGCCGAGGCTGATCTGAGCCGCGTACCCACCGAACTCCTGCCCGAGGGTTACCGGCACGGCGTCCATCATGTGGGTGCGGCCCGACTTGACCAGATCCGTGAACTCGTCGGCGCGACGCTGGAAGGAGCCCGCCAAGCGCTCGAGCGCCGGCAGCAGGTCCGTCTGCACGCTGTCGACGGCGGCGAGGTGCACCGCTGAGGGGAAGACGTCGTTGGAGGACTGGCCCATGTTCACGTGGTCGTTGGCGTGGGCCTCGTCCCCGGCGAGGTTGGCGATCACCTCGTTGGCGTTCGTGTTGGTGGAGGTCCCGGAGCCGGTCTGGAAGACGTCGATGGGGAACTGATCGTCATGGCGGCCGGCCGCGACTTCGTCACCCGCGCGAGCGATGGCCTCCCCTAGCTCGGGATCGAGCAGGCCCAACTCGGCGTTGACCCGCGCCGCCTCTGCCTTGATCCGTCCCAGCCAGCGCACCACGGGGGTGGGCACGCGCTCGCCCGAGACCGGGAAGTTCTCGATCGCCTTCGTGGTTTCGGCGCCCCACAGCTGCTGCCCGGTCGTGTCGTTCACCGCCATCGTTCTCCTTCGTCTCTTTCTCGTACCGCAGGCTATCCAAGCGCCCTCGCCGCACCGGGTCTGCACCGGGTTGGGCAGCGAAGCGGTGCATTCCCCATGCAGCGGGAGCGAGCGCGCGACTTCCGTGTTGTGATCGCCAGGCGTGACTGCACTGATCCGCATCGACCGGTCGTGGACGCCGGCTGGGGACGGAAGGCCCCGGCCTATCCGCTTCTGCTCTCGTTGCGGCCACCCCAGCGAGGACCCGCCCGGCCGCCCCGAGCTGAACCGGCGCGTGTGCGAGCGCTGCGGTATGGGCATGATCCTGACCTGCCCCCGCGATGCCCTTCCTGGTGAGGCCGCCGCGTTCCTGATCCTCGACTACGAGCTGACCGTGAGCGCGGTGAGCGAGGGTGGAGAGCGCTACTTCGGGGAGGAGCGGGAGCTGATCGGGCTGGACCTGCTCGACCTGCTCACCAGCCCGCTCGGCGACGCTCACCTCGCACGCAACGCCGGGCTGGCGGCCCAGCGGCCCTGCGATCCGCTCGTCATGCCGGTCCGGCTGGTGGGTCACGGCTCGTCCGAGGTCGGGACGATGGCCGCCCGGATCGCCACCTGCGGGCCTCCGCGAGCGGCGCTGCTCACGGTCGAGCCGAGCGAGTTCGGCCGCGGCTGACGCACCCTGCGCCGCGCTTCGGGCTGCAATAACGCCTGCGCGACTTGCGCAACATCCGTCTAGGGGCCACAAACGTCCAGGCAGGAATACGGGCTTCCACCGATAACCTCTGCAAGTGCACATCGGGTCCGTTCGCGGACCTCTCGGGATGGAGACCGATTGAGCGGTATCAGGACGAACGCGGCCGCCGAACTCCTCGGGGTCAGTCCCAACACACTCCGCAGTTGGGAGCGACGCTTCGGGTACCCCAAACCGCGCCGCACCCAGGGCGGGCACCGGCAGTACGACCTGGCCGAGCTCGAATCGCTGCGGCGAGCGCTGCTCGAGACCCACAACATCTCTTCGGCCATCGAGCTGGCCCGCCAGCGCGGCGAGGGCCCCAGCTCCCCCGCCCGGTTGCTCGACGCGTTCGACCACTTCGACGAGCTGTCTGCCGACCGCGTCGTGGAGGAGAGCCTCTCGGTCCGGTCGGTCGAGCGCACGGTCGAAGAGGTGTTGCTCCCGGCGCTCGAGCTCGTGGAGGACCGCGACGGCCGCGAGGCCGAGCGCGAGCTGGCCATGCGCTGGGCCACGGGCTGGCTGTACTCCGCCCGCCGCGTGACCCCCACGGCCAGCCGACCGCAGGGTGTGCTGCTGTTCGACTCGAGCCCGCGGCTGGACCTGGAGTCGTTGCAGGTGCAGGCGCTCGAGCTGGGCCTGCGCCGGGCCGGCTTTCGCACGCTTCTCCTGGCCTTCGACCTGCCTCCGGAGCGCGTGGTGCGGGCCATTCGCGCGCTCGATCCCACGGCGTTCGTCTTCTGTGGAGGGGAGGCCACGCTCGACGTCGTGGGCCGGCTGGTCTACACCGTACGCCAGGTGGGCTCGGCGGCTCCCGTGTTCGAGTACCGCGAGGCCATGCCGGTCACGGGTGATCACGGCATCCCGTCGCTCGGCTCGCTCCCGGTGGAGGCGGTCGAGCGGCTCAAGGGCTACGTGGACAGCGGGCGCCTCGAGCAGGTGGTGGTCGTGCCGGAGCCGCCGGCCGAGCCCGCGGCCCGCATCAAGCTCGCCGCACGCACCACGGTCTGACGCTCAGGCAGCGAGCTTGCGGCAGATCTCGGCGAGCGAGCGCTTCTCGCCTTCGTCGAGCGCCCCGAAGGCCTGAGACACGCGGTCGGCGTGGTCGGGAAAGAGGCGTTCGACCAGGTCCCATCCCTCCGGACTCAGATCCACGAGAACGGTGCGCCGGTCCGCCGGGGCTCGCCGCCGTGACACCAGGCCGCGCTCGGCGAGGGTCAGCGTGACCTCCGTGGCGTTCGCCTTGCTCCACCCCAGCCGGCGCCTCAGCGTCTTCAGCTCCAGGGAGCCGCCGGCCGTGGTGAGCACGACCAGGACCGAGAAGCCGGCCGCCGACACGCCCTCGCGCTCCAGCTGAGCCGCGAGACGGCGCCGCACGGCGGACTCCGCGCGCAGCAACGCCTGCAGTGCGCGGTGCGCTAGCGGGTCGCCGAGCTCCAGTAAGGACATCGGCTGGCGATCGTAGGCCCCGCGCCGGATGACAAGCAGGTGGCACCTAGAATCGAAGTCCCGTGGCCCGTTACCGACCCGTCGACAGCGCGCAGTCGTTTCCCGAGCTCGAGCAGGAGGTGCTCGAGCGCTGGCGCGAGCGCGACGTCTTCCGCGAGTCGATCCGCCGGCGCGAGGGTGCCCCTCGCTACGACTTCTACGACGGCCCGGCCACCGCCAACGGCCCGCCGGGCTCCCACCACGTGCTCGCGCGGGTCTTCAAGGACGTCTTCCCGCGCTTCCAGACGATGCGCGGCCACCAGGTGCACCGCAAGGGCGGCTGGGACTGCCACGGCCTGCCGGTGGAGCTCGCGGTGGAGGCGGAGATCGGGATGGAATCCAAGGAGGACATCGAGCGCTACGGCGTGGCCGAGTTCAACGCCCGCTGCCGCGAGTCGGTGCTGCGCTACATCGACGACTGGAACCGGCTGACCGAGCGCATCGGTCACTGGATCGACACCGACAACGCCTACGTCACCCTGGACGACGACTACATCGAGTCGGTCTGGTGGTCGCTCAAGCAGGTCTACGACAAGGGCCTGCTCACCGAGGGTCACAAGGTCGTGCCCTACTGCACGCGCTGCGGCACGGCGCTGTCGAGCCACGAGGTGGCCCAGGGCTATCGCGACGTGCTCGACCCGTCGGTATACGTGCGCTTCCCGCTGCTCGACGACCCGAGCGTGTCCCTGCTCGCCTGGACGACGATGCCGTGGACGCTGGTGCCGCACGCGGCGATCGCCGTCGATCCGGAAGTCACCTACGCGCGCGCCCGGCTGGGCGAGGAACGCCTGATCCTGGCCGAGTCGCTGGTCGAGCGGGTGCTGGGCGAGGAGGCCGAGATCGAGGAGCGCATGCCGGGCTCGGAGCTGCTCGGCCTGCGCTACGAGCCGCCCTTCCCCTACATCACCGATTACGGAGAGCGCGGCCACTCGGTGCTGGCCGGCGATTTCGTCTCCACCGAGGACGGCACCGGGGTGGTGCACACCGGCGCGGCCTTCGGCGAGGACGACTTCCGCCTGGCCACCGAGAACGGGCTCACGATCCACAACCCGGTGCGGCCCGACGGCACGTTCGACGAGCGCACCGGCCCGTTCGCCGGGATGTACGTGCGCGAGGCCGACGCTCCGATCGTCGAGGCGCTGCGCGAGTCGGGCCGTCTCTTTCGCGCGGGCGAGTACGAGCACTCCTACCCGCACTGCTGGCGCTGCGGCACCCCGCTGATCTACTACGCCAAGCGCACCTGGTACGTCCGCACCACCGAGCGCCGCGAGGAGCTCCTGGCGGCCAACGAGGCCGTGACCTGGTACCCCGAGCACATCAAGCACGGGCGCTTCGGCAAGTGGCTCGAGAACAACGTGGACTGGGCGCTGTCGCGCGAGCGCTACTGGGGAACGCCTCTGCCGATCTGGCGCGCCGACGACGGCGAGGTGGTCTGCATCGGCTCGAGGGCCGAGTTGCGCGAGCTCGGCGCCGAGATCCCCGATGACCTGCACCGGCCCTACATCGACGACGTGACCTTCGAGCGTGACGGCAAGACGTTCCGCCGCGTTCCGGACCTGATCGACGTGTGGTGGGACTCCGGCTGCATGCCCTTTGCGCAGTTCCACGCCCCGTTCGACGACGAGGAGGCCTTCGAGCAGCGCTTCCCGGCGGACTACATCTGCGAGGCGCTCGACCAGACCCGCGGTTGGTTCTACTCGCTGCTGGCCGTCTCCACGCTGCTGTTCGGCCGGGCCTCGTTCGAGACGGTGCTGTGCCTCGGCCTCATCCTCGATGCCGAGGGGCAGAAGATGTCGAAGTCCAAGGGCAACGTGGTGGAGCCGTGGGCGGTGATCGACACCCACGGCGCGGATGCCTTCCGCTGGTACTACTTCACCTCCAAGCAGCCCTGGGACGGCTACCGCTTCTCGCTCGACACGGTGGGGGAGTCGGTGCGGCAGTTCCTCAAGCCGCTGTGGAACACGTACGCGTTCTACGTGCTCTACGCGAACGTCAACGACCCGCTGAGCGAGGGCACCGAGACCGAGCTCGACCGCTGGATCGCGTCCAGGCTCGAAGCCACCGTCGAGCGGGTGACGGAGCGCATGGAGGACTACGACACCACCTTCGCGGGCCGTGCGGTGGCGGACTTCGTCGACGATCTGTCCAACTGGTACGTGCGTCTGTCGCGCCGGCGTTTCTGGGACGGCGACGCTGTGGCCTTCGAGACCCTGAACCGCTGTCTGGTGACCGTGGCCAAGCTGGTGGCCCCGCTCACCCCGTTCGTGAGCGATGCGATCTACGAGAACCTCGACGGCTCCGAGCCGTCGGTGCACCTGTGCGACTTCCCCGAGCCGGGCGCGAGGGACGAGGAGCTCGAGTGGCGCATGCAGGTGGTGCGCGACGCGGTGGAGCTGGGAAGGGCGGCCCGGGCCCACGCGCGACTCAAGGTGCGGCAGCCGCTCAGCGAGGCCGTGGTGGTGGCGGCCGATCGCGAGCGCGAGGCCATCGAGGCGCTCGAGCGCCTGCTCACCGACGAGCTCAACGTGAAGGCGGTCCGCTACGTGACCGAGGCCGACGAGCTCGGCCGGTTCGAGCTGAAGCCCAACTACCGGGCGCTGGGCCCGCGCTTCGGCAAGCAGATGCCGCAGGTGGCCGCGGCGGTGGCCGCGCTCGACCCCGCGCGGCTGCGCGCCGGCGAGCACGTGGGCATCAACATCGACGGCCACGAGCACCCGATCGGCCCAGACGACGTGACCATGGCCCTCCAGCCCCTCGACGGGTACCAGGTCGAGCGCTCTGGCACGCACGCCGTGGCGCTCAACCTGGAGCTCGACGACGAGCTGCGCCGCGAGGGATTCGCCCGCGAGGTCGTGCACGCGGTCCAGGCGGCGCGCAAGGACGCGGGCCTGGACGTGGAGGACCGCATCGCGCTGACGCTCGGCGGCGACGGCGAGCTGCTGGAGGCCGCTCGCGCGCACGAGGAGTACGTCTCACGCGAGACGCTGGCCACCTCCCTCGTGATCGACGGGCACGAAGGCGGCGCGTCCGCCGAGATCGAGGGCCGCCGCTTGCTGATCGCCGTCGAGCGTGAGTAGGCTCGCGTCGCGATGAAGCTGCTGCCGCCCTTCGAGGAGCGTTCCTTTCCCGAGCAGCTGATCGCGGCCATCGTGATACCGATGGTGTTCGGAATCGTGACCGGCCTGGCGCTCGGCTGGAACGGGATCGTCTACTGGATCCTCGTCGGCCCGCTGGCGATCATCGGCGGTTTCCTGGGTGGCATGGACCATCGCGGTGGCGACGACGGCTTCGTGCGCGGGCTGATCAGCGGGCTCGTCTACGGCAGCTTCACGCTGCTCGGCTTCGAGATCGTCAACACCGAGGCCAAGGCCTACCTGGGCGAGCCCCACGTGGGGCTGGTGTTCGCCACCACCCTGATCGGAGGCATCCTTGGAGCCTTGGGCGGCTGGTACCGGCTGAGGGTCGAGCGCCGCGACCCGGTGGCGACGCCGCCCGCCTAGGCGGCCAGGGCCGGCTCGATCTCCTGCACGAGCCGGCTCTTCGGCAGCGCGCCGATGATCTGGTGCACGGGCTGACCGCCCTTGAACAGGAGCAGCATTGGGATCGACATCACGTTGTACTGCGCCGCCGTCTGCGGGTTGTCGTCCACGTTCAGCTTCGCGATCTGGAGGTCCTCACGCTCGCCCTGGAGCTCTTCGAGATGGGGGGCGATGATCCGGCAGGGACCGCACCACGGAGCCCAGAAGTCGACCAGCACGGGCTTGTCGGCCTCGAGGACCTCAGCCTGGAAGTTGTTGTCGGTGACCTCGATGATCGAGCCTGCCACGGTTGCTCCTTGTCTTGACCGATGTCTCGGGGTGAGACGCTATACAAAATATAGCGTCACCTCCGGAAGCGCAGCGCGGGCACCCGCCAGACCGCCTCCAGAGCGATCCGCGGGGTCATCTTGGACGTCCCGACGCGGCGTTCGCGGAAGAGTATGGGCACCTCGGTGACCGTGAATCCGGCCCGCGCTGCGCGGTAGGTGAGCTCGATCTGGAACTGGTAGCCGTTGGCCTGAACCTCGTCGAGATCGATTCCCTCGAGCACCCGCCGGTTGAAGCACTTGAAGCCGCCGGTGAGGTCGCGCACGGGCACCCCGAGCACGAGCCGCGCGTACGCAGACCCACCGCGCGAGACCAGCCGGCGCAGCAGGCCCCAGTCGGTCACCCCGCCGCCGGGCACGTAGCGGGAGCCGAGCACGAGGTCGGCCGCACGCGACGCGGCGATCAGGCGGGGAAGGTCGGTGGGGTCGTGGGAGAAGTCGGAGTCCATCTCGAGCACCAGCTCGGCGCCGGCCTCGAGCGCCATCGCGAAGCCCGCGAGATAGGCCCGGCCGAGGCCGGCCTTGTGGGGCCGGTGGAGCACCCGCAGCTCGGGCAGCTCCTCGGCCAGCCGGTCGGCGATCTTCCCCGTCCCGTCGGGCGAGCCGTCGTCCACGATCAGCACCGTGAAGGGCATTCCCACGGTCTCCAGCTGCCCGGTGACCGCCCGCGCGAAGGGCTCGATGTTCTCGGCCTCGTTGTAGGTCGGGAGGATCAACCAGGCTCCGGGCAAGCCGCGTACCCTAGCCACGGAATGCGCAACGCCGAGATAGCGGAGGCCTTCGAGGAGCTGGCCAGCCTGTACGAGCTCGACGGCGCGGTGGTCTACCGCGTAGTGGCCTACCGCAACGCCGCGAAGGCGATCCGCGACTCGGGCGTGTCGGTGGAGGAGATGGCCCGTTCGGGCCGCGTCGAGGAGCTGTCGGGCGTGGGCAAGACCATCGCCGAGAAGATCGACGCGCTGCTCGAGACCGGCTCGATCCCTTCCGCCGACAAGCTAAAGGCCAAGATTCCCGCCGGCCTGGTGGAGATCACCCGCATCCCGGGTCTCGGGCCCAAGCGGGTCAAGCTGCTCCACGACAGCCTTGGCGTGAGCTCGCTCGACGACCTGCGCAAGGCAGCGGAGGACGGGCGGCTCAAGGACGTGCCCGGCTTCGGCGACAAGGCCGAGGAGAACGTCATGGCCGCGTTGGCGGCCGGCGCCGACGGCCGGCCGAAGGAGCGAATGGTGCTCTCCAAGGCTCTGGTGGTGGGCGAGGAGATGGTGGCGGCCCTGCGCGAGCACCCGGCCGCGCTCCGCGTGGAGCTCGCCGGCAGCGCCCGTCGCCGCGCCGACACCGTCAAGGACCTCGACATCGTGGCGGCGTCGAGCGATCCCGCCGCCCTGTCGAAGGCCTTCACCGAGCTCGAGGCCATCGACGTGGTCGGCAGCTCGGGCGAGGCGGGTGCCAGGGCCGTGACCCATTCCGGCCTGGCGGTGGACCTGCGCATCGTCCCCTCGGAGGCGTTCGGCAACCTGTTGCAGCACTTCACCGGATCCGGCAAGCACAACGAGGCGCTGCGCACCGAGGCGGTAAGGCGCGGGCTGCACGTGAGCGAGTACGGCGTCTCGGACGACGACAGCGGTGAGAACGAGGCGTTCACCACCGAGGAGCAGGTCTATGACCGCCTGGGCATGGCCTACGTCGTGCCCGAGCTGCGCGAGAACAGGGGCGAGCTGGAGGCCGCCCGTCGCGGTGAGCTGCCCGACCTGTCGAGCTCGACGACCTGCGCGGCGACCTGCACATGCACACGACGCTCTCCGACGGACGCAACAGTCTCGAGGAGATGGTCGAGGGAGCGCGCGAGCTCGGCTACGACTACCTGGCCGTCACCGACCACTCGGCCACCCACGGCTTCGGCGACGACGTCTCGCCGGACGCCCTGCGTGCCCGGATCGAGGAGATCCGCGCGCTCGAGGACCCGGGGATCCTGGTGCTGGCCGGCACGGAGACCAACGTCCTCCCCGACGGCAGCGTGGACTACGCCGACGACCTGCTGGCCGAGCTCGACTGGGTGGTGGCCAGCCTCCACACCTCCTTTCGCCTGTCCGAGAAGGAGCAGACCGAGCGCATGATGCGAGCCATGGAGAACCCGCTGGTGGACGTGATCGGCCATCCCACCGGCCGGCTGATCGGGCGCCGCGAGCCCTACGCCATCGACCTCGACCGCGTGATCGCGAAGGCGGTGGAGACCGGCACGTTCCTGGAGATCAACAGCAACCCCGACCGCCGGGACCTGAACGACGTCTACGCACGCGCGGCCGCGGAGGCCGGGGTGACGATCATGATCAACTCCGACTCACACGGGGTGGAGACGCTGGCGAACATCCGCTACGGCGTGTCAACCGCCCGCCGGGCCTGGCTGAGCGCGGACAACGTGGGCAACACGCGCCCGTGGGACGAGCTGCGGAAGCTGCGCAAGCGGGGGAAGTAGGGCCACGGCTCGCGCTGCGTTCCGTTCGGGCTGCGTTCCGTTCGGGCGCTGCGCGGCGCCTCGGAGCGCCCACGTCTTGCTGGGGAAGGGGGTGAGTCTGTCGAGTTTGTTGCGCTATGGGGGCATAACTCGACAGGGAGTCCTACCCGTCACACCTCCACCGGCTCCACCTTTCGCAGCCCCGGCAGCCGCAGCAGCTGCGGGCGACCCAGCGGCGAGGTGCGGTCGAACCAGAACTCCACTCCGTCGCGGCCCTCCACCGCCGCCACCGCCGAGGACTGCTTTCGCCACGTCAGTGCCACGAGCAGGCAGTAGCCGGTGGCTATCGCCGGGACCTGGGGGAAGAAGAAGCCGATCACGGCGGAGGCGATCGTCAGGACGATCAGCGGCCACAGTCGGTTGAACAGCACCGTGCCGGGCTCGAGCTCGGGCAGCGCGTTGGTCTTGCGTGCGCCGGCCAGCATGTCGGCGATCCCCGGGGTGGCCATCGCGCGACGGCCCATCCAGAGGCCGGCCAGGGTGGCCAGGCACCACCAGATCGCGGCCACGTAGACGAGCGTGTTGGTGTCCTCGCCGGCCGCCCCGGCCACCGACACGACGGCCAGAGCGGTGGCGGCCCCGCCGAACAGGACGACGGCCACGCGCAGGAAGTCGCGAAACCTCACTGCTCGGCGAGCGCGACGAGCACCTGGGCGAAGCCGTCCACGCCGTCCACCACCAGGTCCGCGCGGTCGACGATCGCGGCGGGCCCCTCGTCCGAGCTCACGCCCACCCGCACCGCGTGGTCGAGCTTGCCCTCGGCCACCAGGGCATCGAGAGCGTCGAAGGCGTCGAGATCGGTGGCGTCGTCGCCGCCGTAGATGGCCGACCGCACTCCCGATCGCCTTACGAGATCTGTCACCGCCTGGCCCTTGTCGATCCGCACGGGCGGCCTCACCTCCAGGACCTTGCGTCCCCAGTGGACCGAGAACCCCGCCGCCTCGGCCTCCTGGGCGAGCCCCTCGAGCTGCGTGCGGGCGCGGTCCTCGTCGGGAGCCCCCCGCCAGTGGAAGGCCGCGATCGGCCCCTTGTCCTCGATCCGCACCCGCAGGGCGCGCAGCTCGCGCGTGTCCTGCTCGGACGAGAAGCGCCGCACCCGCTTCTCCCAGCTCTTGAACGCGGGCACGACACGTGGTGTGGACGAGCCGGGCTCGAGCAGCTCGGCGCCGTGCGAGCCGGCGTAGGCGATCCCGCCCACGCCCACCAGCCGGCGGACGTCGGCCACCGCCCGGCCGGAGATGCAGGCCACGCAGCCGTAGCGGCGGGCCAGACGGCCGAGCAGCACGGAGGTCTCCTCGCGCACATGGGCGTCCTCGGCCCGGCCGACGATCGGCGCGAGCACACCGTCCACGTCGGAGAACACGGCAGCGGCCGGGGGATCGTCAGTCAGAGGCTTGACGGCCTCGGCCAGAGTCTCGCCGGGAGGAGCGGGCACGCGCCGTAGTATGCCCCGCGATGTCGTCCAGGCCGCTTCGCCTCGCCGCCATTGCCACCGCGGCGGGTGCCTTCTCCGGCCTCTTCGGAGTGGGCGGCGGAACGATCATCGTGCCTCTGCTCGTGCTGTGGCTCGGCTACGGCAACAAGGAGGCCACCGGCACATCGCTGGCCGCGATCATCGTGATCGGGCTGCTGGCCGCGGTCGCGCAGGCCTTCTACGGCAACGTCGACCTGTGGCTCGGGCTGCTGATCGCTGTGCCCGCGATCGCCGGAGTCACGGCCGGCACGGCGTTGCAACAGCGCCTCTCCGAGCGCGCGGTGGCCGCCGCGTTCGTGGCCCTGCTCCTGGCCTCGGCGGCGGTGCTCATCTTCTGATGGATGCGGTCGAGCTCATCGGGTTGCTGGCGCTCGGCTTCGCCGCCGGCGTGGCCGGGGGTCTGTTGGGCGTGGGGGGCGGGATCCTCTTCGTGCCCGCGCTGGTGGTCTTCGCCGGGCTAAGCCAGATCGAGGCGGTGGCCACATCGCTGGTGGCGGTGGTGCTGGTGGCGGTGGTGGGCACCTGGCGCCAGCACGGGTACGGCAACGTCCGGCTGCGTGACGGCCTGGTGATCGGCGTGCTCTCTCCGATCGGGGTACTGGTGGGGGTGGTCCTGGCCAACACGCTTCCCGAGCGCGCGCTCGAGCTGTCGTTCGCCGCCCTGCAGCTGCTGGTGGCGTGGCAACTCGCGGGGAAGGCGGGACTGCGCTAGGTTGCCTTCAGTGGAGATTCTCGAGGTCGTCAGCGACGGCGCGGACGAGCAGGTGACCATCTCCCTGAAGGGGGAGCTGGACCTGTCCACCGTGGGCAAGGTCGAGGAGGAGCTGCGCCGCGTGGAGTCCATCGAGGCGTCGGTCGTGGTGCTCGACCTCTCCGGTCTGACCTTCCTCGACTCGACCGGCCTGCGGGCGGTGATCACCGCCGACGAGCGGGCGCGCGAACAGGGTCGGCGGTTCGTGGTCGTCAAGGGCCCCGGTGCGGTCCAGCGGGTGTTCTCGATCACGCGCCTCGAGGAGCGCCTGGAGATGGTCGACGACGGTTCAAGCGTGGCTTAGGGGCGGCGCCGTGGGCGAGGCAGAGTCTCCGTCATGAGCGTCGCGGAGCTGAGCGCCCGTCCGGAGGTGGCGTCGCTGGTCGGTCGCGGTGAGGAGAGCGGCTGCGTCAACCTCTCCGAGTTGGACGAGCTCGCACAGACGCTCGAGCTGCTGGACGACGACATCGAGGCGCTGGAGGACCTGCTCGAGGCCAAGGGCATCGATCTCTCCGACGACTGCGGCCGCCCCGCGGTGGAGCCCACGAGCTTTCGCAACGGCGAGCTGGCGGCGGCCACCACGGACGCCCTGCAGCTGTTCCTGAACGAGATCCGGCGCTACCCGCTGCTCACGGCGGATGAGGAGATCGAGCTGGCCAAGCGCATCGAGCAGGGTGATCTCGCGGCCAAGGAGCGCATGATCAACTCGAACCTCCGCCTGGTGGTCTCGATCGCCAAGAAGTACCAGGGCCAGGAGCTGTCGCTGCTCGACCTGATCCAGGAGGGCATCTTCGGACTGATCAGGGCCGCCGAGAAGTTCGACTGGCGCAAGGGCTACAAGTTCTCCACCTACGCCACCTTCTGGATTCGCCAGGCCATCCAACGCGGGCTCGCCAACAAGGCGCGGACGATCCGTATCCCCGTCCACATCGGCCAGCGCGAGCGCAAGATCGTGCGCACCGAGCGCGATCTGCAGGCCCGGCTGGGCCGCGAGCCCTCGGACGAGGAGATCGCCACGGCGGCCGAGCTGCCGCTCACACAGGTCGAGGAGGTGCGCGAGGCGGCTCGCACGGTCACGAGCCTCGACCGCCCGGTGGGCGAGGAGGGCGACACCCGCCTGGGCGACCTGCTCGAGGGCGACACTCCGCCGCCCGACCAGGAGGTGGAGCTCAGCCTCAGCGAGGAGCTCCTGAGGCAGACGATCGACGAGCTGCCCGACACCGAGCAGCGAGTGATCCGCCTGCGCTACGGGATCGACGGAGAGGACCCCAAGCCGCTGCGCGAGACCGGCCGCCGCCTCGGCCTATCGGCCGAGCGAGTGCGACAGCTGGAGTCGAAGGCGCTGAAGCGGCTGGCGCACCGGCGCGAGCTGGAAGCCCTTCGTCACGTGGCCTGAGGTACGGGCACGTCGGGCGTGCGGGCCAGCACCGCCGCGGCCACGATGAACTGGATGCCGGGTGCGAAGCGAGCCGGGCGCTCGTCTTCGGCCGGGGAGTAGGCCTCGCGCTCGTCGAGGAGAGCGAGGATCGACTGGCACACCGGAGCCTGCGGAGCGTCGTCGCCCACGCCGCAGGCCAGCCGGGCGAGCGCCAGCAGCTCGGCAGGCTCGACGCCCTGGAACATCTGGCCCAGGGCGCCCATGAGAAAGGCGTAGACACGTTCAAGCAGGGCGTCCCGCGAGAGCCGGTCGTTACCGGGCGCCGGCCCGAGATCCAGAGGCTCCTCACCCTCCGCCAGTCGCGTGGCCTGGCCGCCGAGCACGCTGTGGAGCTGATCGGCGTCGAGGCCCACCTGAAGGGCGTGGCGCATGGTGGCGGTGGCGCCCCAGGCCGGCGAGCTGTAGGGAGCGTCGCTGGCCATCAGCACCTGGCCGGGCGGCACCAGCGCCAGCAGTGCCTGGATGTCCGACGCCGACCACCAGGCGGTGTCGAAGAACAGGTTGGGTAGCTCGCGGGCGTCGCGCCAGATCCAGGCGAGGTCGGAGATTCCGGCGTGCGCGAGGATGAGCCTCATCCCCGGGTGCTCCGTGCAGGCCTCCACGGCGTGGCGGCCCAGTGCCGGGATCCCGCGGCCGGCATGGCACAGCACGGGTAGATGACGCTCGTCGGCCAGGTCGTACACGGGCGCGAGCCCCGGGTGGTCGAGGCCGAAGTGCTCCGCCCGCGGGTGCAGCTTGATCCCGCGGGCGCCGGCGCCGAGGGCGCGCTCGGCCTCGGCCAGCGCGTTGTCGTGCGGGTCGAGTCGGCAGAAGGGCACCAGCCGCCCGCCCGACGACTCCGCCTCCCTCAGCACCATGTCGTTGGCCGCCGGGTAGCCGTCCGGCTCCTGCATCGGAAATACGATCGCCCGGCCGTCGATGTGCTCGAGCGCCTCCACCAGTTCCTCGCGCGAACAGCGGTAGCCGTCCGGGTCGTTCGAGCCGAGGTGGGTGTGGGCATCGACGAGCGACAGCCCCTCGACCTCGGCGCGCAGGCGATCGAGCCAGGGCAGAATGCCGTCGTCGGGGATCACGGCCGGTGAGACTAACGTGGGCCCGGCTCAGTCGAGCCCGTGTTCCAGCGCGCCCTTGACTCCCGCGTCCAGGGCGTTGAGGCGGTAGAGCGCGAGTGCCTCGGCCGAGCGGAAGCGCCGGCCCGGCAGCGAGTCGGCGCCGTGGTGGCCCAGGATGCAGTGGGCGAGAGCGTTGAGCCGCTCCCGGGGGAAGGCGTCGAGGCGGCCCGCCCGCTCGGTCACGAGCTGCTGGCCGAGCACGAGATGACCGACCAGCGCCCCGGCCTCGCTCTGCGCGATCTCCGCCCCGAGCTCGAACTCGAGGATCTTGCCGGCGTCGTGCAGGATCGCCGCGCAGGTGAGCAGATCGCTGTCGAGCCGGGGATGGAGCACGCAGGTCTCCGTCGCGAGGGTGGCCACCGCGACGGTGTGCTCGATCAGCCCGCCCAGGTAGGCGTGGTGGCCGGAGCGCGTGCAGGGCGCACGGCGAAAGGCGGCGCGAAAGGCCTCGTCGCCCAGGAAGCTGTCGAGCAGCGCGCGCAGATGCGGGTCGTACACCTCGCGCGCGAGATGCTCGAGAAAGCCCTCGAGCTCGTTCATGTCCCGGTAGGCCACGGGCAGGAACTCCGCCGGGTCCGCGCCGCTTCCCTCCGCGCGCCGTATCGCCTTCAGGTCCACCTGGAGCTGGTCGCGAAAGCGCTCCACCCGGCCCTCCACGGTCACCAGATCACCGCGTTCGAACTGACCGGCGAGGAAGTCCGCGTCGCGGAAGGCACGCCCGGGAATTGCCCCCGTCCGATCGCGCAGCTCCACCGCCAGGTAGGGGCTCCCGTTGCGCGCCGTGAGCCGGTCCTTGCGCGTGCAGGCGTACACGCCGTCGACCTCGCCCCCGGCTCTCAGCTCGGCGACCGTCATCGAAGTCAACTGTGATGTCGGGATCGGACGTCGGGTACCGTGAACCGGGTGAGTGATGTGATCTGGAACGAGCGACCGCGGCTGCGAAAGCCGATCCTGGTCTGCGCCTTCAAGGGCTGGAACGACGCCGGCGAGGCAGCCTCCGCGGCGCTCTCGTTCATCCGCGGCTCGTTCGACGCCCACGACGTGGCCCAGATCGACCCCGAGGAGTACTACGACTTCACCGCGGTGCGCCCGACGGTGAAGCTCACCGACGGACGCCAGCGCGAGATGGACTGGCCCGACAACTCGTTCGCGGCGGCCGAGGTCCAGGGCGCGGACCGGGACCTGATCATGATCGAGGGCGTGGAGCCGTCGCTGCGCTGGCGGCGTTTCACGGAGAACGTGATCGCCGCAGCCCGGGAGCTCGACGTGAGCATGATCATCACCCTCGGCGCCCTTCTCGCCGACGTGCCCCACAGCCGGCCGGTGTCGATCACGGGGATCGGCTCGAGCGCCTCGCTGGTGGAACGGCTCGGCTTCGAGCCCCCCAGCTACGAGGGACCCACCGGGATCGTCGGCGTGCTGCAGAACGCGTTCGCCGAGGAGGGCGTGGACTCCGTGAGCCTCTGGGCGTCGGTGCCCCACTACGTTGCTGCCTCGCCCAATCCGAAGGTCGCGCTCGCCCTGGTCCGCGGCTTCGAGGGCATCGCCGGCGTGGCCGTCGACGCGGCCGAGCTCGAGTCGGCCGCCGAGGACTACGAGCGCCAGGTCAGCGCGGCCGTGGCCAGCGATCCCGAGGTCAAGGCCTTCGTCGAGCGCCTCGAGACGGCCGCGGACGAGGTGGAGGCCGAGAATCCGCCCGACGAGGAGAGCCTGCCCTCCGCGGACACGATCGCCCGGGACTTCCAGCGCTTCCTGCGCCAGCGCGGTCCCGAGGATCCGGGCCGCGGCTCCTGACGCCTACTTCTCGGCCGCCGGGCAGATGATCCGGTAGTCGCAGAAGCTGCAGATCTCCGCCGAGGGAGTGGGCTCGAAGCGCTGCTTGAGGATCCCGCCGGCTATCTCGGAGACCGTCCCGCGCACGCGGTCGAGCTCCTCGTCGGAGTGCTCCACCGGCACCTTGTCCCCGGTGAGCACGTAGAAGTAGCTCTGGGCCGAGGTCTCGAGACGCCAGGACTCGCGGGCGCCCATCTGGTAGAGCGACAGCTGCACGTCCTCGCGCAGGTCCTTCTCGCTCTTGGCCTTGCCGGTCTTGTAGTCGATCAACTCGTAGGTGCCGTCGGGATGGCGGTCGACCCGGTCCACCCGGCCGCGCAGGAGGTGGGGGCCCAGCCGGAAGGCGAAGGAGCGCTCGAACCAGACGGGCTCGGCCTCCGAACGGCGGTCCTCGACCCAGTAGCGCTCGAGCGCGGCCACTGCCCGCTCGCGGAACTGCTGCTCGTCGTCGGTGTCGCCGAAGCCGGAGCGGCGCCAGGAGGCCTCGAACAGCTCCATCAGATGCTCCAGGGAGCCGCCGGGCCGAGAGTGGAACCGCTCGAGCACCTGGTGCACGACGATGCCGAAGCGCTGGTGGATGGTCGGCTCCTGCGGGATGCGGAAGACGCGGGCGAACTTGTACTTGAGCGGACAGATCCGATAGGTGTCGATGTCCGAGGCGGACAGCATCAGCCCGCGTCCGCGGCGGGGGATGAAGGGATCGAGCGACGGCTCCGAGCCGTTGCCGTCGGCGGCCGGGCGGGTGGCGGGATCGCGCTCGCTGTCGCGCAGCCAGCCATCGAGGGCCGAGGAATCGAGGATCTCCCGCTGTTCGGGGGTGGCGCACTGCACGAGGATCTCGTTGACCTCTGACAGGGCCGCCTCGAGCGACTGCCCCTCCTTCGCCCGCTCGATCAGCGCGGCGACCTTGATCAGCTCGAGGTAACGCGACACGGACTGATCGACGTCGAGGTAGGTGTCGAGACGCATCTCGCCCAGTCGTCCTCCCACGCGAGCCACGGTGTCGAGCAGCTCGTCGCGCATGATTCGGAAGGTCGAGTGCAGGCCCTCCGCGGGGCCGAACAGCTCCTCCTCGAAGGCCTCCTCCTCGCCGCCGGTTGCGGTGATGGCCTCCTCGTAGAACGGTGAGGGCCTCGGCGTGGCGCCGGGCTGCGCGGTCTCCGACCAAGCCAGCACGAGGCCCTTGCGCGCGCGGGTCATGGCCACGTGCAGCAGGCGGCGCATCTCGGCGTCGTGCGCCGCCCGCTCGCTGCCCGAGGGCAGGCGCTCGCGCAGCAGCTCGTCGGGCACGCCGTCGGCCTGGGGGCGGAAGGGCCCGGGCATCCGCGCCGCCGACAGCCCGAGCACGAACACGTGGTCGAACTCGAGGCCCTTGGCCGCGTGCATGGTCATCACCTGCACGGCGGGCGCCGACGGTGCCCCCGTGACCTCGTCCTCGCGGAGGCCGGACTCCGCGACGGCGGTCAGATAGCGAGTGAAGTCGCGTGCCGTGGCCTGCGGTTCGCGCCGCATGTACGCGGAGGCGAGCTCGGACAGCTTGGCGATGTTGCGCAGCCGTTCGACCGTGTCGGCCTGGGTGGCGAACACCTGCTGCCGGCGCAGCCCGATGCGCTCGATCAGCCGCAGTACGAAGGCGTCCGGGCGCCGGTCCTCGAAGGCGCTCGACGCCGACCGGTACAGGCGCAGGAAGGCGCGGCCGCGGTCGCGGCCCTCCTCGGACAGCTGCGGTCCCTCCAGCGCGGCGGCCACCGCGCTCGGCATGTCGAGCTTGCGCCGGCGCGCCAGCTGTGTCAGCCGCGCGACGTCCACCGAGCGCAGCTCGACCGGTGGGCGTGACAGCGCCCGCACCACGGCGCCCGAGTCGTTCGGATCGGCGAGCGCGCGCAGCCAGGCGAGCACGTCGCGTACCTCGGCACGCTGGAAGTAGGCGGCCGCGCCGACGGTTCGGGCGGGTACGGCCCGCTCCTCCAGCGCGGAGGCGATGACCGCGCCCTCGCTCTTGGTCGAGCGCATCAGCACGGCAATGGCGTCGGGAGAGGTGCCCGCCGCGATCAGGCGCTCGGCCTCGGCCGCCACCGCCTGGGCCTGGGCGCGTTCCGAGCTGCAGCGCCAGAAGCGCACCCGCCCTCCGCTTGCTCCCTTGAGCTTCTTCTCGATCCGGTCGGGCACCGGAGCCACCACGGCGCTCGCGGCGTCGAGGATGCGCCGGCCGGAGCGGTAGTTGCGCTCGAGGCGTATGACCTCGGCCTCGGGGAAGTCGCGCTGGAAGTCGAGGAGGTTCTTCTGCGAGGCGCCCCGGAAGCGGTAGATCGCCTGGT
Organism: uncultured Thermoleophilaceae bacterium; assembly: GCA_963808545.1. GTDB lineage: Bacteria > Actinomycetota > Thermoleophilia > Solirubrobacterales > Thermoleophilaceae > JACVRW01. Next base: position 223,726 of record CAWEGB010000015.1, read on the forward strand.
CGTCGTCGCCCGCCACCGTGACCGCCCGGTGCTCCTCCACCAGCAGCCGCAGCAGCATGCCCTGGGCGAAGTTCGTGTCCTGGTACTCGTCCACCAGCACGTGGGCGAAGCGCCGGGCCACCCGCTCGCGCACGTGCGGGCGCTCGTGCAGGAGGCGAAACGAGCGCAGGATCAGGTCGCCGAAGTCGAGCGCCCCGCGCTGCGTGAGCAGCCGATCGTGGTCGGCGTACAGGCGGGCGAACTCGAGCTCACGCGCCGCCCTGGCCCGGCCGGCGTCGCCGTCAGCGTCGTCGGCCAGCCGCTCCGCGTAGGCGCGGTAGTCCTCGGCCGAGATCATCTCGTCCTTGAGGCGGTCGATGCGCGACACGAAGCTCGCCAACAGAGGGGCCGGATTGCCGCGGATCTCGTGTTGGCGCAGGGACAGCTCGTTGATGCGCTCGAGCAGGAGGGCGAGCCGGTCCGCGGGAGTCACGGGCGTGAGGAATGGATCGAGGCAGGCCTCGAGGGCCTCGTCCTGCAACAGGCGCGTGCAGAACGAGTGGAAGGTGGCCACGTGGAGCTCCTCGTAGGGCGACTCGATCGCGAGCTCGAGCCGTTCCCGCATCTCGGCCGCCGCGGGCGCTGAGAACGTGAGCGCGAGGATGGAATCGGCCGCGAGCCCCTGCTCGACGAGCCAGGCGAAGCGTGCGGTGAGCGTGCGCGTCTTCCCCGTTCCGGCAGGGGCCACCACCACGAGCGGGCCGCCCTCGTAGGTCACGGCCTGCTCCTGCGAGCGGTTGAGGCCGTCGAGGACTACGGGCATCCCGGCCTAGGATACGCCGCGTATGGGGCTGCCCGACGCCGACTGGCTGGGATTCTGTCGCCGCGCGGGCACGGCCGCGCGCGAGGCGGTGGCGTCGTACTCCACGCGCGCGGAGCGCTCGGTGGAGACGGGCGTGGGCGAGGGCGGCGACATGGCCTACGTGATCGATCGCGCCGCCGAGGACGCGATCTTCGCCGAGCTCGAGGCGCTGGGCATCCCGCTCACCGCCGTCTCGGAAGAGAGGGGCGAGGTGCCGATCGGCGGAGGCGGAACGGTCCGCGTGGTGATCGATCCCGTGGACGGCTCGCTGAACGCCAAGCGGGGCGTGCCCTTCTCGGCCGTGTCGGTGGCCGTGGCCTCGGGTCCGCGCATGGATGACGTCGAGGTGGGCTGGGTGGCCGAGCTGGCCCCCGCCGGGCCCGAGGGCGGAGCGGCGGGCGCCGCCCGCGACTGGTGGGCGGTGCGCGGCGAGGGCGCCTGCCTGGCCGGCGAGCCGCTCCCCCAGCTGCAACCGGGTCCCCTGGAGATCCTCGGCCTCGAGACCGCGCGGCCCAAGCTCCTCGCCCAGGTGGCACCGGCGCTGGTGGACCTGGAGGCCCGCCGCATCAGGGCGCTGGGCTCGGTGGCGCTCACCCTCTGCCACGTGGCCGCGGGGCACCTGGACGGGATGATCTCGCTGCGGCCGGTGCGCTCGGTCGACGTGGCCGCCGCCCAGCTGCTGGTCACGGAGTGCGGCGGGGCGGTGGCCTTTCCGGGCGGCGACGGCCTAGATCTCGAGATGCGCTCGCGCGTGGCGGCGGCCCGGGACGCCGCGACGGTCGAGCGACTGGTGGGGGTTTTCTAGGGTCGCTCAGCTCGCCGGCGGCCCCAGCGGCGTCTCCGCCAGCGCCCGGGCCACTCCCACCAGGTTCCCCGCCGCTGCGCGGCCCGTGGAGTGGGACCAGTCCTGGCCGGCGTCCGAGTTGAGGTAGTCGTCGCCCGGGCCGGGCCCTCGGTTCCAGTAGGTCCAGGCCTGGCCCGGGATCGTGTAGCCGATGTCGATCAGCCCGCCGCTGATCTCCGAGATCACGTGATGGGCGCCGTCCTCGTTGCCCGTGACCACCACTCCGGCCACGCGGTTGTAGGCCACCGGGCGGCCTTCGTCGTCCTCCTCCGAGAGCATCGCGTCCATCCGCTCGAGCACCCGTTGGGCGATGGAACTGGGCCGGCCGAGCCAGGTCGGCGTGGCCACCACCAGGATGTCGGCGGCGAGCAGCTTCTCGTGGATCGCCGGCCAGGCATCGCCGTCGCCCTCGTCGCTCGTGACGCCGGGGCGCACGTCGTGGTCGACCACGCGAACCATCTCCGTGTCCACCTCGTTCTCCGAGAGGGCGTCCATCACGACACGCGCCAGGGCCTCGGTGTTCGAGGTCTCGGGAGACGATTTGAGTGTGCAGTTCAGTACCAGAGCTCGCATCCGCTGCCGGTACCCGGCGCAACCGGTTGGATTGCGCCGTTCGGAAGTTGGGCATCAGGGAGTTCCATGGCGCGGCTGAAGAGAGTCGATTGCTCGGGACCCGGGATCCGGCGCCGCCGGCGTGGCAAGGGCTTCGAGTACCTCGACGAGGACGGGGCCCGCATCACCGAACCCGGCGAGCTCGAGCGGATCCGTGCGCTGGCCATCCCGCCGGCCTGGGAGGAGGTCTGGATCTCCCCCCACCCGATGGGTCACATCCAGGCCACGGGGACGGACGTCGCTGGACGCAAGCAGTACCGCTACCACGATCTCTGGCGCGAGCGACGCGACCGGGAGAAGTTCGAGGAGATGTGCGATTTCGCGCGCGCTCTTCCGGGGCTGCGCAAGCGCGTGAAGCGCGACCTCGCCCTCGAGGGCATGCCTCGCGAGAAGGCCCTCGGCTGTGCCACGCGGCTGCTCGACCTCGGCTTCTTTCGCATCGGGTCCGAGGACTACGCCGCCGAGAACGACACGTACGGGCTGGCGACGATGAAGAAGCGTCACGTGACCGTGGACGGCGACCTGGTGACCTTCGACTACGAGGCCAAGGGCGGCCAGCGCCGTCTCCAGGCAATCGGCGACCCGCAGGTGGCGGAGATCGTCCGCCAGCTCAAGCGCCGCCGCGGGGGGGTCGACGAGCTGCTCGCCTACAAGGTGGGTCGGGGCTGGGTGGACGTCAAGTCGGCGGACATCAACGCGTACGTGAAGGAGCTGACCGGCGGCGACTTCTCGGCCAAGGACTTCCGCACCTGGAGCGGGACGGTCCTGGCCGCCGTCGCGCTGTCGGTCTCCGGCATGGCGGCAGACACCAAGACCGCGCGCAAGCGGGCCAAGACGCGAGCGATCAAGGAGGTGGCGCACTACCTCGGCAACACCCCGGCGGTGGCCCGGGCCTCCTACATCGACCCGCGCGTCTTCGACCGCTTCGATGGCGGCGTGACCATCAGCGGCGCGCTTCCGGAGCTGATGAAGGACTTCGCGGCCTGGCCCGATGTGCAGCTCGCCATGGAGGAGGGCGTGCTCGACCTTCTCGGCAATGACCGGGACTCGGACGCGATCGAGAAGGTCGAGGAGCTGGGTGAGGATCTCGAGGACGTCGCCGCCTGAGCGGTTTCCGTTTCGCCGCCGCCGGGAAGGAGCCAGGCATGACCGAGGTACCAAGCGAAGTCCCCCCTTCCACCGAGGTGCCGGCCCCGTCGCCTCCCGAGCAGCCCCAGCCCGAGCCCCCCGACGCTCCCCAGCCCGATCCCAAGGGGCCGGAGACTCCAGGCGCCCCGGGCCAGCCTGAGCCGCCCGACTCCCCTCAGCCCGACCCCGAGGCGCCCGATCCGCCCCAGCCGGATCCCGAGGCGCCGGACATGCCGGCCGCCTAGCCCGAGTTCGAGGAGGCGCGTTTCAGCGTCGTGAGGCGAAGCTCGTGGCGTAGGTGGCGCCGGACAGGCCGCGCACCGGCGCGTCGTTCGCCACACCCACCCCGATCTCGCGAAAGGACGGGCTGAGGATGTTCGCGCGATGTCCCGGGCTCGCCATCCAGGCGCGCCCGATGGCGCGCGGACTGGCCTGGGCCCCGGAGCCCCAGGCGATGTTCTCGCCCACGGCCCAGCCGCGGGCGCCGCGCAGGTAGCCGGACCTGCGAATCCGGTCGAGGAAGCTCGAGCCGTCCAGCGAGTTGTGGGCGAAGAAGTTCTTGCGGGCCATGTCGATCGCGTGGCGACGCGCCGCGCTGGACAGGCGGGCATCGAGGCCGAGCGGGCGCAGCCCGCGGCGAGCGCGCTCGGCGTTGAGCACGCAGAGCGTCGAGCGGACGAGTGCGCGTTCACCCAGGTCGGCGGGCCGCGAACTGGCCGACGAGCATGCTCCGCCCGCCTGCGCCGACGGCACGGCCAGCGCGAGGCCGAGCAGACAGCCGAACGCCAGCAGGACAGCACGGATCGAAACGCCCATTCATGGTTCGACTCGGCGCTGCCCAGGGCGGGATGAAGCTCGGTCACGGTCCACCTGGACGAATGTTCGATGCCGGCGCGGGAACAGAGAGCCCTATGCCTCCCACAGCCATCCTCGACGTCGACGGGACGCTCGTCGACACCAACTACCACCACGCGATCGCGTGGTTTCGCGCCCTGCGCGACCACGGTGAGCTGGTGCCGATCTGGCGGGTGCACCGCCACATCGGGATGGGCGGCGATCAGCTGGTGGCCGCCGTGTGCGGCGATGCGGTGGAGGAGGAGAAGGGCGACGATATCCGCGCCGCCGAGGGCGACCACTTCGCGCAGCTGATCGACGAGGCAGAGCCCCTGCACGGCGCCCGCGACCTGATCCTCGACCTCAAGCAGAGAGACCACGCCGTGATCCTCGCCTCGTCGGCCAAGCCGGACGAGGTCGACCACTATCTGAACCTGCTCGAGGCACGCGAGCTGGTCGACGGCTGGACGACCGCGGGCGACGTGGAGGCCACCAAGCCCGAGCCGGACCTGGTGCTGGCGGCGATCGAAAAGGCGGGGGGAGGCGAAGCCGTGATGGTGGGCGACTCCACCTTCGACTGCGAGTCGGCCGCCCGGGCAGACGTGCCGGTGCTGGCCGTGCTCACCGGCGGCTTCTCCGAGCAGGAGCTGAAGGACGCCGGCGCCGAGGCGGTGTTCCGCTCGATCGACGAACTGCGCGCCGACATCGACTCCACGCCGCTCACGCGCTGAGACCGTCAGGATTCACCTATGTCCGACCGCCTGGGCGACTACCGCGGCAAGCGCGACTTCGAGACCACGCCGGAACCCGCCGGGAAACCCCGTGAGGGCGACGGAGAGGCTCGCTTCGTGGTCCAGGAGCACCACGCCAGCCGCCTTCACTGGGATCTGAGGCTCGAGCACGAGGGCACGCTGGTCTCGTGGGCACTGCCGCGCGGAGTTCCGGCCCACCCCGACGAGAACCGGCTCGCGGTGAACACGGAGGACCACCCGCTCGAGTACCTGGAGTTCGAGGGGGACATCCCGAAGGGCGAGTACGGCGCCGGCAGCATGCGGATCTGGGACGGCGGCACGTTCGAGGCCGAGAAGTGGCGTGACGGCGAGGTGATCGCCGTCTTCCACGGCGAGCGGATGAGGGGTCGTTACGCGCTGTTTCGCACCCGCGAGCGCGACTGGATGATCCACCGCATGGATCCGCCGCTGGATCCGACCTACGAGCCGCTGCCCGAGCGCCTGGCACCCATGCTCGCCACGAGCGGGCGCCTGCCGCGCAACGAGGAGCGCTACGGCTTCGAGGTCAAGTGGGACGGCATCCGCACGGTGGTGTTCGCCGATCACGGCCACAGCCGTCTCCAGGGCAAGAACTTCTCCGACTTCACGCCGCGCTACCCGGAGGTTCGCGCTCTGGCGCCCGCGCTCGGCGACCGGCGCATCGTCCTCGACGGCGAGATCGTGGCCTTCGACGAGCAGGGCCAGCCGAGCTTCGGGCGCCTCCAGTCACGCATGCACCTGGCCTCCGACTCGGCCGTGCGGCGGCGCATGCGCGACACGCCGGTGACCTACGTGATCTTCGACCTGCTCTACCTCGACGGTCACTCCACCCTGTCGCTCTCGTACGAGCAGCGGCGCAGCCTGCTCGACGAGCTGGCCCTGGACGGTCCGGCGTGGCGCACCCCGGCCTACCACGGCGGCGAGGGGCGGGCGCTCCAGCAGGCCACTCGCGAGCTCGGCATCGAGGGGATCGTGGCCAAGAAGCTCGACTGTCCCTACGAGCCGGGGCGCAGGGCGTCCCACTGGATAAAGATCCCCAACGTCCGCCAGCAGGACGTGGTGATCGGCGGGTGGACCTCGGGTGAGGGCAACCGCAGCAGCCACCTGGGAGCGCTGGCCGTGGGGGTCATGGACGAAGAAGAGCTCGTCTACGCGGGGAAGGTCGGGACCGGCTTCACGCAGGAGATGCTCGGCGTGCTGATCCGCCAGCTGGAGCCGCTGCGCCGCGACAGCACTCCGTTCGCCGGGCGCCAGCCGCCGAAGGGGACGACGTTCGTGGAACCACGCCTGGTGGCGCTCGTGGAGTTTCGCGAGTGGACCTCGAGCGGGACCCTGCGCGCCCCGTCGTTCAAGGGCCTGCGTCCGGACACGCCGCCCGAGGAGGCGGTTCGGGAGTAGCCGGGAGCGGCGGAGGGCGCAAGTTCGCGCCCGCCGAGGAGGGTAAACCCGCCCAGGCGAGGTATCTTCGGGTCATGGCGAGAGCGATTTGGAGCGGAGCGATCAGCTTTGGGCTGGTCAACATCCCGGTAAAGCTGTACAGCTCGGTGGCGCGCAAGACGGTGCGCTTCAACCAGATCGATTCCGAGTCCGGCCAGCGGATCCGCCAGCAGCGGGTCAACAGCGAGGGCGAGGAGATCGCCTACGAGCAGATCGTCAAGGGGTACGAGATCGGCCCCGACAAGTACGTGACGATCACGCCCGAGGAGCTCGAGTCGGTCGAGCCGGAGCGCACCCGCACGATCGACATCGAGGATTTCGTGGACCTCGAGCAGATCGACCCGATCTTCTACGACCATCCCTATTACCTCGCGCCGGACAAGGGCGCCGCCAAGCCGTACAAGCTGCTGCTCGACGCGATGGAGGAGTCGGACAAGGTGGCCATCGCCCGGGTGGTGATCCGCTCCAAGCAGAGCCTGGTGGCGATCCGCGCCAAGGACAACGTGCTGATGATGGAGACCATGCTGTTCGCGGACGAGATCGTCCCCACCGATTCGATCGAGGAGCTCGCCGCCACCGACGGCGGCAAGACGACCAAGCGCGAGCTGGGCATGGCCAACCAGCTGATCGAGTCGCTCTCTTCCGAGTTCGAGCCTGAGAAGTACCGCGACGAGTATCGCGATCAGGTGCTCGCGATGATCGAGAAGAAGGCCGCCGGCGAGACCATCACCATCGAGGAGCCCAGCGAGGAGCCCCAGAAGGTGCCCGACCTCATGGCCGCGCTCGAGGCCTCGATCGCCGCCGCGAAGAGCCCTGCCCCGAAGAGCGACGGCGCCAAGAAGACCTCCTCGTCGGGCAGCAAGAACGGATCGGGCTCGAAGAAGAGCTCGGGCTCGCGCAAGAAGACCGCCGCCAAGAAGTAGGTGGCCGCACAGCGGGTCGAGGTGGGAGTCGAGGGCCGGCGGCTCTCGCTCTCGAACCTGGCCAAGGTCCTCTACCCCGCCGTGGGCTTCACCAAGGGTGAGGTGATCGACTACTACACGCGCGTCTCCGCCGCGGTCCTGCCTCACCTGCGCGACCGCCCGCTCACGCTCAAGCGCTATCCCAACGGCGTCGAAGGGCAGTACTTCTACGAGAAGAACTGTCCCTCCCACGCGCCCGAGTGGGTGCGCAAGGAGGAGGTCGGCGGAATCGCGTACTGCGTCTGCGACGACCTGCCGACGCTCGTCTGGCTGGCCAACCTCGCCGATCTCGAGCTGCACCCCTCGCTGTCGCTGGCCGAGGACATCGACCGCCCCACGGTGATGGCCTTCGACCTCGACCCCGGTCCGCCGGCCGGGGTGGCGGAGTGCTGCGAGGTGGCTGTGCTGCTGCGCGACGCGCTCGCCCAGATCGGCCTCGACTGCTACGCCAAGACGTCCGGCTCGAAGGGCCTCCAGGTCTACGTGCCGCTCAACACCGAGGTGGACTACGACCACGGCACCAAGCGCCTCTCGCAGGCGCTGGCGCGGCACCTTGAGGCGCAGCACCCGAAGCTGATCGTCTCGAGCCAGCGCAAGGACTTGCGCACGGGCAAGGTGCTGATCGACTGGAGCCAGAACGACGAGCACAAGACCACCGTGGCGGTCTACTCGCTGCGCGCGCGTGAGCGGCCGACCGTCTCCACGCCGCTGCTCTGGGAGGAGGTCGAGCGGGGTGACGCCGAGGCGCTCGTGTTCGAGGCCGCCGACGTCCTCGAGCGCGTGGCCGAGCACGGCGACCTGTTCGCGCCCGGTGGTCGAGCAGGAGCAGCGCCTGCCGGACCTGTGAGCCTCGCTCAGCCGCCCCTGTAGGCCACCGCCGCGGCGGCCCAGGTGCCGCTGGCCGACATGACCGGGTTGTACGTGTACGGGCCCGTCGCGCTCGTGAGGCGCCGGCCGCCGACGTTGGTGGCGTTGCCGCAGGCCAGACTCTGGCCGGTGCTCGCCGTCCAGCCCGATGGCTGCGTGGCGGTGACGAGGCCGGAGATGCTCACGGCGCCGACCAGCAGGTCATAGGCGTTGGTGGTGGTCAGCGAGGCCGCCGGTGTAGTGCCGGTGCCGCTTCCTGTACCCGTCACGTCCACCGGGGTGGCGGACGCGATGCGCGTGTATTCATCGGCGACCAGACCGGAGGTCGTCGCGCTCGGGAAGGTCACGGTGATCGTGTTGCCGACGGTCAGCGCGGTCGCGACCCGCGCTCGCACGATGGCCACTCGCTGGTTTCCGTTGAGCACGTCCCGGTCGACCGTGTAGGTGTTGCCACGCGAGTCCGAGGCCGTGATGGCGCCGGCCGTGGTGCCGCGCAGCGCCAGCCGCAGGATCACCGTGTTGGCGGCCGCGACGCCGCCAGCCGGGACGCTCACGCTGAGGCTCGTGGCCGAGCAGCTCGCCACACCGACGTTCTTGACGAACGCCGGGCCCAGGGTGATGGCCCGGGCGGCGCTGTCGCCCCCGCTGCCCACCGCGTAGATCGTGTGGCTTCCCGGCGTGGTGCCGGCCGGGACGGTCACACTCACCGTCGCGCTGCCGCTCGCGGGCACCGGACTCGGTGTGATGCTGCCCGTCAGGATCGTCCCGGTCGTGGGGTTGTCGAGCCGGTAGATCACGGTCTGGCCGGTGGTGAAGTTCGCGATTGTGCCCGTGAGCGTGGCGGGCGCCGTGGCCGGCGTGGTGTTGGTGAGCGTCAGGGTCGGTGCGGGGACGGTCACCGCCGCGCTCTGCGCGCTCTCGGCTCCGGCCCATGTGCCCTGCCGCGGGGTGACGGAGTAGCGCCAGGTGCCCGCCGGCACGCCCGTCTCGGTGCAGGTGAGCCCGCTGATCGTGACGTTGCAGGCGCTGCCAATGGTCTGGACCGCTCCGCCGCTGAGGTAGCGCTTCACCAGGTAGCCGCCCACGGCCGGGCCGCCGGAGAAGCTGCTCTGGGCCCAGCTGACGGTGACGCTGCGATTGGAACGCGAGCTGGTGGGCGTGTTGCCGCCGGGCATGGTGTATGCCTTGGCGTAGGCGCCGCCGCTGCCGGGAGAGCTCCACGCGCCCATAGCGGCGGGCGCGCAGATCAGGGCCGCGAGCAGCGCCGCGGCGAGACCAAGCCTCAGCCCGCGCGTCACCGCGGCCTCCCGGGACCTGCGCGAGCCCGGGCCTTCAGGGTGTAGCGGCCTCCCTGACAGGCCGGCTCCGCCGTGGGCAGCATCCGCACGGTCAGGCTGAGGCGGCGCACACGCCGTGCGGGGAGCGGCACATAGCCGCGGAACACGTCGAACGTCAACGACTTGGAGGAACAGCCGCGCGGCGCGCGGGCGACCCACACCCGGGCGCGCCGGATCGTCAGCGAACGGCGGCGGCGATTGGCCACCCGCACGGTCACGGGCCGACTGACGCCGGGATAGAGCAGGCCCTCCACGCGAGCCGAGAGCCGGAGACCGTGATGGCTCCGGTGCGTGGCGGCCGTGGGCGCACCGGCATCACCGCTCTGGCTGTTCACCAGTGCGTCGGCCGTGGCCACGGCCGCGAACAGCGCGGCCAGCACGGCGAGGAGGAGGAGGGGTCGCTTCATGCGGGGGGCGGGACGAACGGCGGGAGGCCGGGGCCTCCCGCCGTGCTGAACGGACTCCGCGGTCTCCTTATGGGGCGTTGCTCGCGCCGGTGAGGGCGACCGGGATCGTGAACGTGGCGCCTTGGCATCCGTCCGACGAGGCGTTGGACATGCTGGCCGCGCCGTTCAGGGTGGCCGTGGTGGCTCCGCTGGCGGGCACGTCGATGGTCAGCCCGGTCTGGTTGGCGAAGGTCACCCCGGTGGTCGTGCACCCAGCCGCGTGTGCCGCGTCGGGGGTGATCGAGCCGGTGCCGTTCGACACGCTGGTGACCCGCACCGGATAGGGGTTGGGGTTGTTGACCCGCAGGGTCACGTTCCCGCTCACGCCCGGGTAAAGCGAGGCGGTGGTGGAGGCGGAGACGTCCGCCGTGGTCAGCGCGGCCGCGGTGCCGGCCTTGGCGTAACCGGAGCCCGTGCCGTTGGCGAGCCAGGCGGCGGAGACGAGACCGGCGGCGGCGAGGGCCACGACGGCAACAGCGACGGCAACAAGCTTCCTGCGGGTGAGAAGGCGCTTCATTGGAGTTCCGTTCGTCGAAGGGCTTAGACGAAATGGGTATCGACGTGCGAAGGGACGCCTTGATACCCCAGGTGGGGATTCACTGCCGACGTGTGGGGTAGGCCGGGGTGGGTACCGTGACTACGGATGATCGACTGGTCGATTGCCCGAACGCTCGCTCGCCTGGCCGCGGGCGGTGACGACGCGGCCGTCTCCGCACTCGATGTCAGTGCGCTGTGCGAGGAGATGGAGCCGCACGTGGCCGGCTACACCGATCTGGTCCCGGCCGACCCGCGCCCGCCCGCCGAGGCGGTCAGTCGCGCCGAGTGGGCCTCGATCAACATCGATTCGGTGGCCACGGTGCTCGATCCGGTGGCCGCGCGCCTGGACCAACGGTTCGCTTCCGCCGGCCCGTTGGCGGGCGCACTGCGGATGGGGGCTTCGGCCACCCTCGCAGCAGAGACCGGTCTCGTGCTCGGCTACGTGTCGACGCGCGTGCTCGGCCAGTACGACATCTCGCTGCTCGGCGGTGACGCGCCTCCCCGGCTGCTGTTCGTGGCGCCCAACCTGGACAAGGCGGTCCGCGAGCTCGACGTCAACGCGCTCGCCTTCGGGCGCTGGGTGGCGGCCCACGAGCTCACCCACGTCTTCCAGTTCCAGGGCGTCCCGTGGCTGCGCGGGCACATGAGCGGCCTGCTGCGGGAGTATCTCGCGACGGTCGAGGTGCGCATCGATCACGGCAGCGCCGGCGGGCTGCCCTCGCTGCCCGACCCGCGCAAGCTGATCGAGGCCTTCCGTGACGGCGGCCTCGCCTCGCTCGTCCAGAACGACGACCAGCGCGCCCAGATGGACCGGATCCAGGCGGCGATGGCGGTGATCGAGGGCTACTCCGAGCACGTCATGGACGCGATCGCCGAACGCGCCATTCCCGACTACGAGAACCTCCGCGCGGCGATGACCGCCCGGCGCCAAAGCCGCTCGGCGCCCGAGCTCCTGATCGAGCGCCTGCTGGGCTTCAACGTGAAGCTCCGCCAGTACGAGCTGGGCAAGGGCTTCAGCGACGCCGTGGTGAGCGAGGCGGGCATCGACGGCCTCAACCGCGTGTGGGCATCCCCTGAAGCTCTCCCCACGATGGACGAGCTGACCGAGCCGGCGGCCTGGCTGGCGCGCGTGTCGCGCGACCGCGCGGCTTAGGGACGGCGCCGCCGCCCCACTGAGCTCCGCTCGGGCGTTGCGCGGCGCTTCGACACGCCCACGATTGGCTGGGGAAGGGGAACCCACCCTTGCCCAGGGGTCTGACGCTGTGTTCGTCTATAGGGCGAACAAGTCGTCATACCCCGGCGAAGTGCCGTGCCGCCCGAACGGAGCTCACCCTGTAACCAACCCGCCGCGCAGGTTTACAAACGTGTGTTCGTTGGTATAGTTGTACCGAACTTAGAACTAATAAGCTTACGTCCAGACGGACGGGCAGGGACCGAAAAAAGGAGTCACCGATATGGCAGCTCAGACCGAAACCCAGCGCAAGGCAACCGCTCGCAAGGCCGCCGCGACCCGTCGTCGCAACGCGTCCAAGCGCAGCGCCACCGCCGCCAAGAGCTCCGCGAAGCGGGCGCAGAACTCCGCCAGGAGCACGCAGTCCGCGGCCAAGGCCACCCGGACCGCGGCCAGCAACGCCGCCGAGAGCCGCATCAAGGCCGAGCTGAACACGCTTCAGGTCGTGCAGGCGCAGGCCGAGCGCGCCGTGCTCATCCCCGTGGGTGCCGCGCTGATCGCGCGTGACGCCGTGGTGGACGTGACCAAGCCCTACGTGGCCGGTCGCGAGAGCGCCGAGAAGGAGATCGAGAAGGTCGGCAAGCGCGTGTCGGTGAACCTTCGCAAGGCCGAGCGCCGCGGTACCACCGCTCGCAATCGGGCGGTGCGCGAGACCAAGAAGACGCGCACTCGCGTGGAGCGTCAGCTGCGCCAGCGCCGCAACGGCGTGGTGCGGACGGTCAAGCAGAACCGCCGCGATGCCGAAAAGCAGGTAAAGACGGCTCGCCGTGAGTTCGAGCGCCAGGTCACTGCCACGCGCCGCGAGGTGCAGGCTCAGGCCGAGGGGCTCGTCGACCGCGTGGGCACGCTCGCCTAGTAGCGCGCACAGGCTTCCCCCCGCCCGCTTGGAGAGAGCGGAACCGGGAAAGACTGCCGGCCTCATATCTCGCCGGCAGTGCAGTATCTCTCCTCCCTCAGCCAGCGGCGCCTACGGGCGTCGTTGGCCATTGAGGGCTGCGACAATAGGTAGTGATGCCTACCCGTGAACAGATTGAGGACGTCCTGCGCGGGGTCATCGACCCCGAGCTGCGCAAGGACATCGTGACCCTCGGCATGGTCCGTTCCATCGAGCAGCCCGAGGAGGGCCGCGTGGACGTGATCGTGTCGCTGACCACCCCCGGCTGTCCGATCCGCTCGCACTTCGAGACGGCCGTCCGAGAGAAGGTCTCCAGCCTCGGCGTCAGCCAGGTCAGCGTGGCCTTCGACGTGCTCTCCGACCAGGAGAAGTCGACGCTCTCCCAGCGGCTGGGCCGCGGTCAGAGCGGCCTGCCCGAGGGCGCCCTCGCGGCGGTCAAGAACGTCATCTGCATCGGTTCAGGCAAGGGCGGGGTCGGCAAGTCCACCGTCACCACCAATCTCGCGGCCGCGATGCAGGCCGACGGCCACCAGGCCGCCGCGCTCGACGCCGACGTGTGGGGCTACTCGATTCCCCGCATGCTCGGGGTGCACGGCCGGCCCAAGGTCTCGGCCGAGCGCAAGATCATTCCGCTCGAGGGGCCGGGCGGCGTGCGGGCCATCTCGATCGAGCACTTCCTCAACGAACGCGACCAGGCCATCACTTGGCGCGGCCCCATGCTCCACAAGGCGATCCGCCAGTTCCTCGAGGACGTGGACTGGGGAGAGCTCGACTACCTGCTGATCGACCTGCCTCCCGGCACCGGCGACGTGTCGATGACCCTCGCCCAGCTGCTCCCCCAGGCTCGCTTCGTCGTGGTCACCACGCCGCAGCCCGCCGCGCAGAAGGTCGCCGCTCGCGCGGCCGAGACCGCCCGGCGCTTCGACCTCGAGGTGCTCGGCGTGATCGAGAACATGTCGGGCTTCACCACCCCGGCCGGCGACCGGTTCACCATCTTCGGCGAGGGCGGGGGCCAGGTGCTCGCCGACGAGCTCGACGTGCCCCTGCTCGGGAAGATCCCTCTTCAGGAGGAGCTGCGGGTGTCGGCCGACGAGGGCCGTCCGCTCGTGCTCGACGATCCCTCGGCACCCGCTGCCCAGGCGATCTACCACGCCACGCGAGGCATCATCGCCGCCACCCCGCAGGAGCTGGCGGTGCTGCAGGCGCCGTCCGGCCCGCCCGTTCCGGAGATCACCGGGACGGCGCTGCCGATGGCCTAGGCGTCAGTAATGCACAGGGGCGTCGCCGTTCAGCAGCGTCATGCTGAAGCGCCGGTATTGGCGTAGCCGGCGCCCGGAGCGGGCGTCGATCAGAGCCGACCCGTTCGGTCCTCCCACGAATGCGTTTCGGCCGAGCGGTTGGACGCCCCAGATCGGATCGTTGCCGAAGCGGTGGAAGATCCGCCGGCCGTGGACCGAGTAGCCGGTGAGCCCGCTGCCGGATCTCGCCAGTTCGAGGAACGTTGAGCTGAGCACGGTGCCGGAGACGAGCACGGCGTCTGTGGCGCGCGGGTCGACCGTGCGCGCGTGCCAGGTGCGGGTGTCGATCAGCGTTAGGCCGGCAGGAGTGTCCCGGTCGGAGCCGGTGACCGCGAGCATTCCGTCGCCCAGCCAGAGCGCGTCGCGTGACGGGCCCGTCACCCCGTCCGCCGCTCGCGCCGTGGGTGCGAAGGGGTGCGAGCGGACCCGGAGATCGTCCAGGTCGATTTCGACCACCGGCGCCTGCGCCTGAACCACGAAGGCTCGGCCGCCCGCGCGGTCAACGGCCAGTCCCGGGTTCCAAACCCGGGTCAGCCGGCCGCTCGGCTCGGAGCCGGAGCGGATCTCAGGCAGCGCGGCGGAACGGACACGTCCGTCAGGACCGACATGGACCAGCCGCGAGGGGCCGACCGAGCGCCCGCGTGGGCCGAGCACGAACAGGAAGCCGCGACGCCAACGCTCGCCGGCTTGCAGCGAGCCGCCGAGCGTTCGCCGCCAGACCACGCGGCGGCGCTGGGAGTCGACCCCGGCGACGATCGTATCGCCCGCCCCGCAACAGCCCGGTGTCACCACCACGGCCAGCACGCGCCCCGGTCCGGCCCACGTGGTGGCCACGCCCGACCCGTGCCGCGTGACCGTCACGTCGCCCATCACCCGCATGGCGCCCAGATCGACGAGACGAAGCTTGGCCCCGCGAGCGGTGGAGCCCAACACCATGCGTGAGCGGTCCGGGGCGAAGCTCCAACCCAAGGGCTCGGCGGCCAGCGGTACACGCCGGCCGGCGAGCGGGCGCAACGTGTGTCGGTCGACCCGAACCAGACCGAGCGAACCCCGCCAGTTGACTCCGTACAGCCGCGGCTGCGCAGCGTCCGTCCGCGGCCTCGGAGAAGTTGCCGCGGGGTTCACCACCATCAGCCCAGTCAAGACCAGCAGTCCGGCCACCAGCACGCGTCGCCTCATGAACCTCCTACGCCGCCGGGTCGGCCCGAGGTCCCGTCCTCCTTACGCCGGCTGCGGGCAAGGGGTCGCCTGACCCGGGCGCCGCAGCGCCGTGGCGGCCACACCGAGGACCGCCACGATCAGCGACACGATGATCGCCGCGTGGAAGCCGTCCAGCAGCCCGTCGGGCGACCCGGCGGGACCGGCGTTGGCGGTGTTGACCGCGGTGGCCACGGCGAGTACGAGCGCTCCGCCGAACTGGAACGAGGTGTTGACGAGGCCCCCAGCCAGGCCCTGCTCCTCCGCGGCCACTCCGTTCGTGGCGGCGACGTTCAGCGACCCGTAGGCGAGCCCGAAGCCCAGTCCGGTGAGCAGGAACGTGGGCAGCATCGCCACCGCGTAGCTCGAGTCGAGCCCGATCGGCAGGAACAGCGCGTAGCCGGCGGCCGTGGAAGCGAGGCCGGCCACCGTCAGGCGGTTGACCCCGAAGCGGGCGATCAGCGGGGCGAGGCGCGTGGCCAGCACAGCCACGAGCAGGCCGGCCGGGAACAGCGCCAGGCCGGTTTCGAGCGCCGACCAGCCGCGCAGCTGCTGCATGTAGAGCGTGACGATGAACTGGAACCCGAACCAGCCGCCGATCAGGGACATGGCCCCGATGTTGGCCCGCACGAGGGCGCCCGAGCGCAGGATGCCCAGTCGGACCAGCGGAGCCGGCGTCCGGCGTTCGTGCGCCACGAAGGCGCCCAGGATCGCCGCCGCGCCGGCGAGCGAGCCGAGCGTCCGGGCGGAGGTCCAGCCGGCCTCCGGCGCCTCGACCACGGTGAATACGAGCAGCAGCATTCCCACCGTCACCGCCAGCGCACCGGCCACGTCGAAGCGAGCGCCCGTGCGCACCGGTCGGCCGGGATCCGGCACCAGCCGGATGGCGGCGATCAGCGTGATCAGAGCCAGCGGGACGGGGAAGAGGAACACCCAGCGCCAGCCCAGCTCGGTGAGCAGGCCGCTGAAGACCAGCCCGAGCGAGAAGCCGGTGGCGCCGGTGGCCGTGTAGATCGCGAGCGCCTTGTTGCGGGCCTGCCCCTCGGCGAAGCTGGTGGTGATGATCGACAGCCCGGCGGGAGCGGTGAAGCCGGCGCTCACGCCCTTGATGAAGCGGGTCGCGATCAGCAGCCCCTCGTCGGTGGCCAGGGCGCCGAGGCCCGAGGCGACCACGAACACGCCGAGCGATATCAGGAACATGCGCCGCCGCCCGAGCAGGTCCGCGGCGCGCCCGCCGAGCAGCAGGAAGCCGCCGTAGCCCAGGACGTACGCGCTGACGATCCACTGCAGCGAGCTGGTGGAGACATCGAGATCGGTGCGGATCGACGGCAACGCCACGCCGGTCATCGACACGTCCATCGCGTCGAGGAAGAGGGCGGCGCACAGCACCAGCAGGGCACCCCAGGCGCGAGCGCTCAGCCGGCCGGTGCCGTCGTCGAGGGGGGTGGAGGAAGCTGAAGTGGACACGAGTCGCTTTCTTGAGTGGGGGCGGTCTCGGGTATTGTTCGATGAGCATCGTACTTAAATGTTCGATGAGCGTCAAACAATGTCCGTCAAGGCCGAGCAAACCGTGGACTCACCGCCCGACCTGGCGGCGATCGAGATCGCCACGGTGCTGCAGGCGCTCTCCGATCCCGTCCGGCTCGCGATCGTGCGACAGCTCGCGCGCTGCGAGGACGGCGGCGAGCTCACCTGCGGTCAGCTCGAGCTGCCGGTGGCGAAGTCGACCTGCAGCCACCACCTCAAGATCCTCACCGCCGCGGGCGTGATCGCCGAGCGCGAGGAGGGCACCCGCAAGCACCTCCGGCTGCGCCGAGACGAGCTCGACCGCCGCTTCCCGGGGCTGATCGCCCCGGTCCTCGCCGCATCCTGAAACGGTCGCGAGCGACAGGGCGGCTAGGCCGTCGCCGCGCGGTCGCCCGAATCGACCCACTCCTCGAACGTCGGTCCCGCCAGGGTCGCGCCCGGACCCGGCAGCAGCACGCCCGTCTCGTAGAGCCCGGCGTCGGGGTCGTCGGGGTCGCTCATCTCCTCCACCCGGGCCGAGTCACCGCGCCGGGCCGCCAAGAGGCTCGCCATCTCCACCAGGCGCTCCTCGCGCGGCCCGGCGACCTCCCCGATCGGAGCCTCGGCGGAGTCGGCCACAGGCGCCCAGTCGGCCGTGGCCAGACCGGCGAGGCTCTCGGCGACGGTCCGGGCGGCCACGAGCTGGGTCCGCATCTTCTGCACGTAGGTCACGTCGCCGCGGTTGCCCCACTCCATGAGGAGTGGCACGAACTCGTGAAACTGCGCCGCGCGGAGCACCCGGGCGGGAATCGGCCCCGACAGCGTGACCCGCTCGTGGACGAGCTTGGCCGCCTGGTAGCCCGCGCTGAACCGGTCGACCCCGATGATCGACACCACCACGATCCGCTTCACACCGGCGCGCTCGCCGGCGGACTGGAGGTTTCGCGCCGCGGTGGTGAAGAACTCGGTGGCCGCCTGCTCGTCGGGCGAGGGCCCGGTGGCCGCGTCGACGATGGTGTCGACGCCCTCGAGCGCCTCGGCCAGTCCGTCGCCGCTGATCAGGTCCACGCCAGTGGAGCGCGACATCTGCACCACCTCGTGCCCGGCGGCCTCGAGGATCTCCACCAATGGGCGGCCGACCCTCCCGGTGGCTCCGGCTACGGCGATCTTGCGATGTGCTTGCTCGGTCACAACAACTCCTTTTCGTTGGTCACTGCTGTAGACACTCGGCGAGCAAGGGATGTGACCGTGGAAGCAGACGAACACCTGGCGGAGCGCTTCGAGGAGCACCGGCCCCGCCTGCGCGGCGTGGCCTACCGGATGCTCGGCTCCGTGGCGGAGGCCGACGACGCGGTCCAGGAGACCTGGCTGCGCTTCAGCCGCACCGACACGAGCGAGGTCGACAATCTCGCCGCGTGGCTCACCACGGTGGCCGGCCGTGTCTCCCTGAACATGCTGCGCGCTCGGCGCACCCGCCGGGAGGAGCCTCTGGACGTCCACGTCCCGGACCCGATCGTCAGCCGGGCCGACATGACCGACCCGGAGCACGAGGCTCTGCTGGCGGACTCGGTGGGGCTGGCGCTGCTCGTGGTGCTCGAGTCGCTGACTCCGGCGGAGCGACTCGCCTTCGTGATGCACGACATGTTCGCCGTGCCCTTCGACGAGATCGCCCCGATGGTGGGACGCTCGCCCGCGGCGACCCGCCAGCTGGCCAGCCGGGCCCGTCGCCGTGTCCGGGGGGAGGCACCGGCGCCGGACCCCGACCTGGGCCGCCAACGGGAGGTCGTGGACGCCTTCTTCGCGGCCGCCCGCGACGGTGACTTCGACCGGCTGGTAACGGTGCTCGACCCCGAGGTGGTGCTGCGCTCGGACGGCGGGGTCGCGCGTCCTGCCGCCACGGTGGAGGTACACGGCGCGGAGGCGGTGGCGCGGCGGGCGTTCACCTACGCGCGGCTGTCGCCGTTCGTGCAGCCCGCGCTCGTCAACGGAGTGGCTGGGGTCGTGGTGGCCCCCGGCGGGAAGCCCTTCTCGATCCTCGCCTTCACGGTCACGGGCGGGAAGATCGCTGCGATAGATGCGCTCGCCGACCCCGCTCGTCTCGAGCAGCTCGACCTGACGATCCTCGCCGATCGATAATCATGCGGCCATGCCACCGCTTCGAGCAAGGGAGCGCGCGCAGCTACCCGACAGCGCCTTCGCGTACATCGATTCGGACGGGCGCCGCCGTCTACCGATCCACGATGCGTCGCACGTTCGCAATGCCCTCGCTCGCTTCGGCCAGGTGGCGTTCGAGGACGACGAAGCTCGGGACCGGGCCCGGGGCCGGCTGCTGCGGGCAGCCCAGAAGCACGGGATCATGCCGATCGGCTTCATCAACGCGCAGCTGCGACCGGAGCGCAGGCTCCCGAAGGGCACGCTGACCTTCCTGCTGACCGACATCGAGGGCTCGACCGAGCTGCTGGGGCGTCTTGGCGACGACTACGCACGTCTTCTCTCCGGCACCCGGCGCGTGGTGGCCGCGGCGGTCCGGCGCGCCGGCGGCCACCAGGTGTCCGCTCGCGGCGACGACGTGTTCGCCGTATTCGAGCGGGCTCCGGCGGCGCTCGAGGCCGCCGTGGAGATCCAGCGGGACATGCGCGACGGGGATTGGCCGGGGGGCGGCGACGTGCGGCTGCGGATCGGCCTGCACCGCGGGCGTCCCAAGCTCACGGACACCGGCTATGTCGGCCTCTCGGTCCACGCCGCCGCACGCATCTGCTTCTCGGCTCACGGCGGCCAGATCGTGATGTCATCGGCCGTCCGCACGGCGGCCCTGGAATCCCTGCCGGAGGAGATCGGCCTGAAGAGCCTTGGCTCCTGGCGCTTTCGAGGGCTGCCCGAGCCGATCGAGATCTTCGAGGCGGAGGCTCCCGGCCTGGCGACCGGCTTCCCGCCCCTGAGATCGGCTACGGCCACGGGATAGGCGGTCGTGCTCACGTTCCGAGCCGTCCCCGCCGACCAGGAGCCGGCCGTCACGCTCCTCGAGGCGATGCGCGTGACCCTCACCGAACTCAACCCCCAGGGGCGCCATCCCGACTCGCCCGAGATGCCTTCGGCCGGCCCGGCGGACTTCACCCTCTTTCTCGTGGGCTTCGAGGACGAGGAGCCGATCTGCTGCGGTGGCCTCAAGCCGCTCGATGAGGGAGCGGTCGAGATCAAGCGCATGTACGTCGTGCCCAAGGCCCGCAGGCGTGGCGTGGCCCGCCGGCTGCTGGCGACCCTCGAGGAGGAGGCGCGGCGGCGCGGGTTCGCTGTTGTGCGTCTCGACACCGGTCCCTTCCAGCCCTCGGCCGAGCGGATGTACCGAGAGGCGGGCTACGCGGAGATCGGCAACTTCAACGCCAACCCGGTGGCCTCGTTCTGGGGCGAGAAGGCGCTGTGAGTCAGCCGGTCTCGGCCACGAAGCCGATGTCGTCCGCCGCGTAGCGGGGCCGGCCGAACACCTCTTCCACCAGCGGCCGGAAGAACTCGAGCGGCAGCGAGTCGTAGTCGGGGTCGAAGCAGTTCTGGTCGAAGTGCTCGCAGAACTCGACGCAGTCGTCGTACCAGGGGTGGTCGGCGTAGCGGTCCCGGCCGTTGCGGTCCTCGCCCATCAGGTGGGCGTAGTAGTAGCTCTGGAACAGCGCGTGCTTCTGCACGATCCAGCACATGCGCTCGCTCACGAAGGGCCGGAGCACGGCCGCGACCATGTCGCCGTGGGAGTGCGGCGCGAGCGCGTCGCCGATGTCATGGAGGAGCGCCGCCGCCACGTACTCCCTGTCCTTCCCGGCGCGGTGGGCCCGGGTGGCGGACTGGAGGGAGTGCTCGAGCCGGCTGACCTTGAGCGGCCCCTGGAACTGGTCGAGCTCGGCCACCGCGTCCATCAGCCGGTTCGGCAGCTCGCGGGCGTCCTCGTCGGAGTCGCTGTTGATCAGACGCAGGTCGGCCTCGGTCATGTCCTCCATGCGCGTGTAGGAGACGGTGGTCACTGCTGTTCGCCAGTCTCGCAGTACTGCTCCAGGCCCGCCAGGGTCGCTCCCCAGCCCAGGTTGCAGAAGGCATACCAGCGTGAGTCGTCGCGCCAGCCGCTGTGGGAGAAGTTCAGAATGGTGGCGTCGGCGCCGCTCTCCGAGTAGCCCAGCCGTGGCCCGAGCCACTCGAGCGCCGGGTCGCCCTCGGGGGTGCCCAGGTCGAAGGTCAGCTCGTGGCCGAACCACTCGGAGGCAGGGTTCCGGCCGTCGGTGAACTCCGACTCGCACCGCCACGCCACCCGCTCGCCCGCAACGAGGTCGATGATCCTCATCTGTAGCGGAGCACCGAACCCGTGGTCGAACTCGACCAGGTAGCCCGGCTCGGGCTCGGCCTGCACCGCCTTGCCCCACCAGGAGTCCAGGCCATCTCTGGTGGCGATGGCGTCGAAGACGGTGCTTCGCTCGGCGTTGATCCAGACCTCGTGAACGATCGAGTTCATGCCGCGCCGCCGCCGGCCAGTGCCCGTCCCAGCCGCTCGAGCATCTCCGTCCAACCCTCCGAGTGGGTATCGACCTCGCCGGGCGGCAGGTCGCGGTGGACGAGGCGCACCAGGGTGCCGTCGCCATCGGCCGTGAGCGTCACCTCCACCGTGCTCGTGCCGGGCGGCACACCCACAGACTCTTCCTCGAAGCCCCAGGTGAACGCCACGCGCGACGGCGGTGACACCTCCACGAACTCGCCCCGCATCGAGTAGAGCTGGTCGTCGTCGCCCCGGTGGGTCTGCCGGCAGGTCCCACCCGGGCGCGGATCGAGCGTCGCCGCCTCGGCCAGCCAGCGGGTCAGCTTGTCCGGCTCGGTGAAGAACGCGAACACCGTCTCCGGACTCGCCGCGATCCGCTTCTCCTTCACGACCGGCTCAGTTGTCATTGCCTCGGGCATCGCGCCGTCTCCTCTCCTCGCGTTCGGCTTCGATCCTCAGGTCCTCGAGTCGCTCGTCCCAGAACTGGTCGAGGTAGGCGCGCAGGCCCACGAGGCCCTCGCGTCGCGCGCTGTACAGCCGTCTCGTGCCGTCCCGGCGCTCGACGACCAGCCCGGCTTCGCGCAGCACGCGCAGGTGCTGCGAGATCGCCGGACGCGTGACGTCGCCGAAGCGTGCGGCGATCGCCCCCGCTGGGAGCTCACCCCCACGCACCAGCGAGAGGATCTCCCGGCGGCGTGGCTCGACGATGGCTGCGATGACGTCCTGCACTGCGCGCCATACGTTAGCACTCACTTACATAAGCTCGCTGAGAGACCGGTTGTAATGCGTGCGCGCAGTGTGCCTGGGGGCTATCTTGCCGGGCCATGCGAGTGCTCCGGTGTGCCCTTCTGTCGGTGTTCATCCTCGGTCTGGTAACGGCCGCGCCCGCACTGGGCGACCCCGGTGATCCCCGGGTTCCGACAGCAGTGGCGGCTGCCTCGGTCACGAGGGTCGACGAGTCGAACGGCGTGCGCTTCAACCTCAACGGCCGGCGTCTCACCCTGAGACTGGCGCCCCGGCGGGGCTCCTCACCTCCCGACGCGCGGCGCGACGTCTGGGGCAAGAGCGTCCAGGCGGTCTGCTCGGCGACCTTCAGCCAGCGCCGCGCCGGCAGCATCGCGGTGTCGGCGGAGCTGGTCTGGCCGCGCGGCAACAAGACGCTGCGTCTCCGGCTGGATCGCGACGTGTCCAGCCGGGTGCGCTGGTGCCTGCTCGAGGGAGATGGCGGGGGCGACCTGGCGAGCGTCACGTTCAGAGCCTTCATCTGGGTGGGCGGCGCCACCAAGGCCGATCGGCGCACCGGCCAGGAGCTGCGCCGCTATCTGCTCGCGAAGTCCGGCCCGCGGCCATGGCTCAGCCGGATCGACACCATCTCAGTGACCGACCGGAGGATCACCGTCGGCACCGACCTGAAGCCTGATGCCGAGGGCAAGCGCATCGCCCGGCGGGTCTGCAGCCTGATTCGCGCTTCTGACGTGGCCGCCGGGGCAACCAGGCACAGGGTGCTGGGACGCCGAGG
Organism: uncultured Thermoleophilaceae bacterium; assembly: GCA_963808545.1. Taxonomy (GTDB): domain Bacteria; phylum Actinomycetota; class Thermoleophilia; order Solirubrobacterales; family Thermoleophilaceae; genus JACVRW01. Next base: position 246,497 of record CAWEGB010000015.1, read on the forward strand.
GGGCGTCCTGCGGACCTGCTCGGCCTAGCCGGCCTTCGACTTGTAGTAGTCCGCGTTGATCTGGATGTACGGCTGCCACTCGTCGGGCAGCTGGTCCTCGGCGAAACAGGCGTCCACGGGACACGCCTCCACGCAGGCGTCGCAGTCGATGCACTCCTCGGGATCGATGTAGAGCATCTTCACCGCGTCGTAGTCGGGCTCGTCCGGCGTGGGATGGATGCAGTCCACCGGACAGACCTCGACGCAGGAGTTGTCTTTCTGGTCGATGCAGGGTTCGGCGATGACGTAGGCCATGGAGTGCAGCATTGTACCGAGGGCCCTGCCGCCACCCCGGGCACCCCATAGGCTGCTCGGATGGCCGGGCGCCGCGACGCAGATCCGTTCCTCGACACCTTCACCGGCCTCGTGACGGCGCGTGCGGTGGCCACGGCGATCATGCTCGGCGTGTTCGATGCCCTGCACGACGAGCCCGCTCGGGCGGATGACCTCGCGGCACGCCTGGGGCTCGACCCGCTCGGGGCGGAGACGCTGCTGGTGGCGCTGGCCACGCTCGGCTACGTCAGCGACACGGACGGCCGTTTCGCCAACACCGAGGTGACCGAGCGGCTGCTGGTCCGCTCGTCACCCGAGTCAATCGCCACCTTCGCGGGCGAGCAGGCCGATTTGCACTGGGAGGTGCTCGCCCCGCTGGCCGAGGCCGTGCGCAGCGGGCGGCCCTACGCGATGCACGAGGAGCGCCGCGATGACGGAGCGCGCTGGGAGGCCTACATCCGTGGCCTGTTCGAGGTCTCGCGCGCCGAGCAGGACGACAACGCGGCGCTGGTGGAGGTCGAGGGGCCGCGTCTGATGGCCGACGTGGCCGGCGGCCACGGGGGCTTCGCGATGGCCATGTGCCGGCGCCATCCCGGTCTGGAGGTCACGGTCCTCGACCTGCCGCCGAGCGCGCGGATCGGACGCGAGATCGTGGCCGAGCAGGGTTTCTCCGACCGCGTGCTCTTCCGCGAAGGAGACGTGTTCGACCTCGGGCTCGGCGAGCAGCTCGACGTGGTGTCGGTGTTCAACCTGATCCACCACCTGCCGGAGGAGCGCGACCGCGAGCTGTGCCGGATGGCCCACGCCGCGCTCCGGCCCGGCGGAGCGTTCGTGATCGGCGACTCGGCGCGGCCCGAGCCCGGCGAGCCGGTGTCCGAGCACGGGGCGATCTCGAGCCTGCTCTTCTACGCCTGGAGTCACAGCCGCAACTTCAAGCCGTCGGAGATCCGCGACTGGATGGACGACGCGGGCTTCACCGGCGTGCAGACCCACCGGAACGAGCGCTCCCCCTGGCGCGTGGTGGTGGTGGGCCGCCGGTGATCCTGCTCACGGGGGCCACGGGCACGATCGGCGCCGCGCTGCTGCGCCGTCTCACCGCCGAGCCGCAGCCGGTGCGCTGCCTTGTTCGCGACCCGCGACGGCTCGGCGACCAGCGGGTGCGGGTGCAGATCGCGCTCGGGGATCTGGCCGATCCGGCGTCCTTTCGCAACGCCCTGCGGGGGGTGAGCACCGTCGTGCACCTCGCGGCGTCGATCCGCGACCAGCAGCGCGCCTCGATCGAGGAGCTGAACGCGATGGCCACTCTTCGCCTCGTGCGGGCGGCGGAGCGCGCCGGCGCCCGGCGCTTCCTCTTCTTCTCCGCGCTGGGGGCGTCCCATCACTCGCGCACGCGCTTCCTCCGCGCCAAGGCCCTGGCCCAGGAGGCCGTGGCCGCCTCGCCGCTCGAGACGACCATCCTCAGCCCGTCGATCGTCTATGCGCCCGGCGACCCTTGGCTGACCCTGCTGGAGCGCTTCTCGTATCTGCCCGCCATCCCGATGTCGGGCTCCGGCAAGGCCCGTTTTCAGCCGATCTGGGCCGAGGACGTGGCCGACGGGGTGGCGGCCGCGCTGGCCGACGACGGTCCGAGGGGTGACGGCCGGTTCGAGCTCGCCGGCCCGGAGACGCTCTCCTACGACGACATCGTCCGGTTGGCCCTGCGCGCCGGCGGACGCCGGCGCCGGCTGCTGCACGTGCCGCTGCCGCTGACCCGCCTGTCGTTGCGGCTGCTGCGGCTGGCCGTGGGTCCGCACGTGTTCGCCACCTGGGACGAGGCCGAGCTGATGGAGGAGCCGATGGTCACCGAGCGCGGCACTGCGGACGCGGAGGCGCTCGGCGTGCGGCCACTTCCCATGGCAAGGGTGCTCGGCGGCTAGGGGCGCTCGGGGTCCCGGGCGAGCGAGGCCTCGTTCGGCTCCCACAGCTGAATGCGGTTGCCCTCGGGATCCTCGAGCTCGGCGAAGCTCCCGTTGGGATAGCTCTCCGAGTGAGGCTCCACCGCCACCCCCGCGGCACGCAGGGCCTCCACCACACCGTCGAGATCGTCGACTCGGAAGTTGATCTTCCAGGTCCTGTCCGGTCCGCCGAACGAGTCGGAGTCCGGCGAGAACGCGGCGAAGACGGTCTCCCCGCGGTCCTGAAACCAGCCCGGATCCGCGTACTCGCGCGACTCCAGCATGACCACGCCGAAGTGGTCGGCGTACCAGCGGTTGAGCGCGTCGGGGTCGCGGGCGCGGAAGAAGAAGCCGCCGATCCCGGTGACTCGAGCCACTGCGCCACCCTACGCCACAACGACGAGGGCCCCGCCGAAGCGGGGCCCTCGAAAGACTGCGGCCGGAGCTCGGAGGCTCCGGAAGCGGTCTACATCATGCCGTCCATTCCGCCCATGCCGCCGCCCGGCATGCCGCCGGCGCCTTCCTTCTCGGGCATCTCGGCCACGATCGCCTCGGTGGTGAGGATGTTCTTGCCGATCGAAGCCGCGTTCTGCAGCGCAGAGCGCGTGACCATCGCCGGGTCGATGACGCCGCCGGCCACCAGGTCGACGATCTCGCCGGTGTCCGCGTTCAGGCCGTTGTTCTTGCCCTTGGCCTTGCGCACGTCGTTGACGACGACCGAACCCTCGAGGCCCGCGTTGTCAGCGATCTGACGCAGCGGCTCCTCCAGCGCGCGGTAGACGATCTGCGCGCCGGTCTTCTCGTCGCCCTCGAAGGCGTCGATCTTGATGGCGTCCTGCGCGCGCAGAAGGGCCACGCCGCCGCCCGGGACGATGCCCTCCTCGAGGGCGGCCCGGGTGGCCTGCAGCGCGTCCTCCACGCGGTGCTTCTTCTCCTTCATCTCCGTCTCGGTGGCGGCTCCGACCTTCACGACAGCCACGCCGCCGGCCAGCTTGGCCAGCCGCTCCTGCAGCTTCTCGCGGTCGAAGTCCGAGTCGGTGCTCTCGATCTCGTTCTTGATCTGGTTGATCCGGCCCTTGATGGCGTCGGACTCACCGGCGCCGTCGACGATCGTGGTCGTGTCCTTGGTGACCACCACGCGACGGGCACGGCCGAGCTGCGAGAGCTGAGTGTTCTCGAGCTTGAGACCCATCTCCTCGGTGATGACCTCGCCACCGGTGAGGATGGCGATGTCCTCGAGCATGCGCTTGCGGCGGTCGCCGAAGCCCGGCGCCTTGACCGCCACACCCGTGAAGGTGCCGCGCAGCTTGTTGACCACGAAGGTGGCGAGCGACTCGCCCTCCACGTCCTCGGCGATGACCACGATCGGCTTGCCCGACTGGATCACCTGCTCGAGCACCGGCAGGACGTCGCGCACCGAACCGATCTTCTGGTTGGCGATGAGGATGTAGGGATCCTCGAGGGTCGCCTCCATGCGGTCCTGGTCGGTGACCATGTAGGGCGAGATGTAGCCCTTGTCGAACTGCATGCCCTCGGTGAACTCGAGGTCCATGCCGAAGGTCTGACCCTCCTCGACGTTGACCACGCCGTCCTTGCCGACCTTGTCGATGGCGTCGGCAATGACGTCGCCGATGTCGTCGTCGGCCGCGGAGATGGCCGCCACGCGGGCGATCTGCTCCTTGCCGGAGATCTCCGTGGAGATCTTGCCGATGTGGTCCACTACCTGGTCGACGGCCTTCTCGATGCCGCGCTTGAGAGCAAGCGGGTTCGCGCCGGCGGCCACGTTCTTGAGACCGTCGCGCACGATGCGCTGGGCCAGAACGGTGGCGGTGGTGGTGCCGTCACCCGCGACGTCGTTGGTGGCTGTGGCCACCTCACGCACGAGCTGGGCGCCCTGGTTGGAGAACGGCTCCTCGAGCTCGATCTCCCGAGCAATCGACACGCCGTCGTTGGTGATGGTGGGGGCGCCGAACTTCTTGTCGATCACCACGTAACGACCCTTGGGGCCGAGTGTGACCTTTACGGCGTCCGCGACGGCGTTCACGCCGTCCTCCAGTGCACGACGCGCTTCGACGTCGTACTTCAGTTCCTTGTGAGCCATGTGTGTTCTCCTCCTAGCCCGCGACCTTGGCGAGCACGTCCGACTCACGCAGGACGAGCAGATCGTCGCCCTCTACCTGGACCTCGGTGCCGCCGTACTTCGAGTACAGGACCTCGTCGCCCTCGGCTACGTCGAGCGGAATTCGCTTCTCGCCGTCCTCGTCCCACTTCCCTTCACCGACGGCAAGGACCTTGCCGCGCTGCGGCTTCTCCTTGGCGGTGTCGGGAAGGACGATGCCGCTTGCGGTGGTCTCTTCCTCTTCGATCGCCTGCACGATGAGACGATCACCCAGAGGCTTGAGATTCATGGGCACTACCTCCGATTGACGCTTGCAGATTCTGCTGGCACTCTCACACCGAGAGTGCCGGGGTTGGCACTCTAGCACTCAGAGTGCCAAGCGACGATGGACGCTGGGCGTCAGTTCTGGGCGGGCGCGTCCGGGCGCAGCCGCTCGCGGATCTCGGAGGGACGCTCCGAGATCTGGGAGAAGTGGACCACGGTGACGGTGTCGCCCATCTCGACCTTGCGGCCGTAGATCTGCTCGAGGAAGTGGACCATCTCGTCGATGCGGCGAAACTCGGGGTTGTCGTGCTCGATGTCGCGGCGGGAGAGGTCCTGGACCTGCTTGACCTCGACCGAGTCGATCACGGCCTCGAAGATCTTCTCGCGCGGGGAGTGCTGGAAGCCTACGGTGACCAGCACGACCTCGCCCTTGCGGTACTTGTGGCCCTTGTCGCCCAGGCGGATGGTGGCGGTCTTCCGGCCGCGCTTGAGCTGGTCGATGAAGACCGGCGAATAGAAGTTGAGGACCAACACGGGCCGCCAGCCTACTTCACTCGTCCTGCACCAGCGGCACGAAGCGAACGGAGGCCACGGCCTCCTCGGCTCCGTCTCGAAAGCGCATCAGCAGCTCGCGGCCGTCGCGGTCCACCGGGCACACCAGCGCGGCACCCGGAGCTAGCTGATCGAACAGCGCCTGCGGCGGGGCCTGCCGGGCCGTGGCGGTGACGGAGATGCCCCCGAAGGGCGCATGTTCGGGCGCGCCGCGCGATCCGTCGCCCACCAGCACCTCGACGTTGTCGTAGTCGAGCTCGTCGAGCACAGCCCGGGACTGCTCGGCCAGCCGCTCGAAGCGCTCGATCGTCACCACCTGGCGGCAGAGCTCGGCCAGTACCGCGGCGGCATAGCCCGACCCGGTGCCCACCTCCAGCACGCGCTCGGAGCCGTCGAGCTCGAGCAGCTGAGCCATGCAGGCGACGATCCAGGGCTGGGACATGGTCTGTCCCTCGTCGATCCGCACAGCGCCGTCGCGGTAGGCCCGCCGCCGCTGGTCCTCGGGCAGGAACAGCTCTCGCGGCACCCGGCTCATGGCACTGAGCACGCGCTCGTCCTCGATCCCGCGTCGGCGCAGCTGGCGCCGCACCATGCGGCGCCGTTCAATGGATGTAGTTCCGGAGTCGTCCGGGGTCATGGACGGTCACCTTTCCCCGGCCCAGCGTGACCACTCCCTCTCGCTCGAGCGTGGCCAGGAAACGGCTGGCGCTCTCGCGGGAGGTGCCGGCGAGGTGGGCAATCTCCGCCTGGGTGGAGCGGATCAGCACGTCCTCATCCGGGGCGCCGTCGTCCTGACGGGCGACCGCCTGGGCCAGCAGGGCGCTCGCCACACGCCCCGCGACGGTCTGGAACGACTGCTGGAGCAGCCGCTCGTTGGTCCTCGACACCCGTTCCGCGAGCGCCGCCAACAGCTTCAGGGAGAGATCAGGATTGCGTCGGATCAGCCGCTGCATGTCACCCGCGAGGAGCGCCACCGCGGCGGTGGGCTCGATCGCCTCGGCCGTGGCGGAGCGGGTCTCGCCGCGGAACATGGCCAGCTCGCCGAACAGCGCCCCCGTGCGGAGCTCCGCGAGCGCAACCGTGCGGCCGTCCTGGTGCTCGCGGGTGAGCACCACCGCCCCTGTGCGCAGCAGGTAGCAGGTGTCGCCCACATCGCCCTCGCGGAAGATCATCTCGCCGCGATCCCAGTGCCTCGGGACCGCCACCTGAGCCACCTCGTCGAGCTCCCGCTCGACCAGATCTCCGAACACCTCCGTGCGCGCGAGCAGGCGCGCGGTTTCGCTGCCGTTGCTCATGGGCGGATAATGCCGGATGAACATGTCCTCCGTTGCCCCACAGGCCGTGAGCCACGCCGATATCGAGGATGCGGCGCGGATGATCTCCGGTCGCGTACGCGAGACGCCGCTGGTGTCTGCCGGTGAGCTCGGGCGCCGGCTGGGCCGCGCGAGTGCTGCTCAAGGCGGAGAACCTCCAGCTGACGGGGTCGTTCAAGGCTCGCGGGGCCACCAACACCATCCGGCGGCTCTCTCAACGGGATCTCGAACGCGGTGTGGTGGCGCCCAGCGCCGGCAACCACGCTCAGGCGGTGGCCTTCGCCGCCCGTGACGCCGGAGCGCGCTCGGTGCTCGTGATGCCGGAGCAGGCGCCCCTGGCCAAGGTCGCGGCGGTCCGCCAGTACGGGGGCGAGGTGAGGTTCGTGGAGGGCGGCTACGACGAGGCGGGAACGGAAGCTCGCCGCCTGGCCGAGGACGAGGGCCTGACCCTCGTGCACGCCTTCGATCAGCCGCTCGTGGTGGCCGGCCAGGGAACCATCGGCCTGGAGATCGCCCGCCAGGGGCCCGAGGTCCGCTCGATCGTGGTGCCTCTGGGCGGAGGAGGCCTGGCCAGCGGGATCGCCCTGGCCGCGGCGACCGCGCTTCCGGGCACTCAGGGTGATTGGCGTGCAGGCCGAGGCGTGCGCGCCCTACATCGACTCGCTGGCGGCCCGCCGGCCCGTGGGAGCGCGGTCGGCCAACACGATCTGCGACGGGATAGCGGTCAAGCGCCCCGGCGACTTCACCCTTCCGCTGGTGGAGCGCTACGTGGACGAGGTCGTGACCGTGTCGGACGACGAGGTGGCCGAGGCGATGGTGCTGTTGCTCGAGCGCTCGAAGCTCGTGGTGGAGGGCGCCGGCGCTGTGGCGGTCGCGGCGCTCATGCACGGCCGGGTGAGCCCGAGCGGGGACGGGGACGTGTGCGCGGTGCTCTCGGGCGGCAACGTCGATGCCTCCCTGCTGTCGGAGTGCATCCGCCTCGGCGAGACCGCGGCCGGCCGCCGCATGGTGCTCTCCTTCGTGGTGCCCGACCGCCCCGGTGCGCTGGCCGGACTCCTGCGGTTGGTGGCCGACTGCGGCGCCAACGTCGTCGACGTGGAGCATCTGCGCGACGGCATCGACCTTCACGTCCGCGAGACCGCCATCAAGCTCGTGCTCCAGACGAGTGGGGCCGAGAGCAACCGCGAGCTGCTCGAGGCGGCGCGGGCCGAGGGCTTTTCGGTGCGGGTGGAGACCGAGGCCTAGCGCTCGACGCTCGCCATCCCGGACTCCAGGTAGCGATCGCCGGCGGTCGCGCCGGGCGGGAAGGCCTCCTCCAGACGCTCGAGCTGCTCCGCGCTCAGCTCGATCTCGACCGCCGCGGCGTTCTCCTCGAGGTAGCGCACGCGCTTGGTGCCGGGGATCGGGGCCACGTCCTCGCCCTGGTGCAGCAGCCAGGCCAGCGCGATCTGGGCGGGGGTTGCTCCGGAGTCCTCGGCCACCGTGCGCACCGTCTCGAGCCGCTCGAGGTTGCGCCCGCGGTTCTCGGCCTGGAAGCGCGGGAGGCTGCTGCGAAAGTCGTCGTCGCCGCTGATCTCGAGCTGCCCCGTGAGCTCGCCCCGGCCCAGAGGGCTGTAGGGCACGAGCCCCACGCCGAGCTCGCGTGCCGTGGGCACGATCTCGGCCTCGATCTCGCGGGTGAACAGGGACCACTCGCTCTGCAGCGCGGCGATGGGGTGGACCGCGGCGGCGGCCCGGAGAGTCGCGGGGCTGACCTCGGACAGGCCGAGCCGGCGGACCTTGCCCTGCTCGACCAGCTCGGCCATGGCGCCCACGCTCTCCTCGATCGGCACGTCCGGGCTGCGGCGGTGCATGTAGTAGAGGTCGATGTGGTCCGTGCCGAGCCGTCGCAGCGAGGCCTCGCAGGCTTGGTGGATCCATTCGGGCGAGTTGTCGATGGAGCGGCGACCGCCGTCGCGGCGGATGGCGAACTTGGTGGCCAGCTGCACCTCGTCCCGGCGGCCCTCGATCGCCCGCCCGACCAGCTCCTCGTTGTGGCCGCTGCCGTACATGTCCGAGGTGTCGAGGAAGGTGACGCCGAGGTCCAGCGAGCGGCGGATCGTCTCGAGCGACTGGGCCTCGTCGGTCGCGCCGTAGAACTCCGACATGCCCATGCAGCCGAGCCCGATCTCGGACACGGTCAGGTCACCCAGCTTGCGTTGCTTCATGGGACCTACGCTACCCGCATGCGAATCGCTCCCGAGGTGGCCGAGGCGCTCGCGCATGGGCGGCCGGTGGTGGCACTCGAGAGCACGCTCATCAGCCACGGGCTGCCCCGGCCGCGCAACCTCGAGGTGGCGGGCCAGGCGGAGGCCGCCGTGCGCGCCGGCGGGGCGGTGCCCGCCACCGTGGCGATCGTGGCGGGTGAGGTGAGAGTGGGCCTCGACGAGGAGGCCCTTGCCGTGGTCGCCGGCGAGACCGGCGTGGTCAAGTGCGGGCTGCGTGACCTCGCCCCGGTGGCGGCGCGCGGCGGCCACGGTGCCACCACCGTCGCTGCCACCGCCCATCTGGCCGCGCTGGCCGGCATCGCGCTGTTCGCCACCGGCGGGCTGGGCGGCGTGCACCGCGGCGCCCACGAGACCCGGGACGAGTCGGCCGATCTCGAGGTGCTGGCCCGCACCGGAACGGTGGTGGTGTGCTCGGGGGTCAAGTCGATCCTGGACGTGGGGGCGACGCTCGAACGGCTCGAGTCCCTGAGCGTGACCGTGCTCGGCTACGGCACGGACCGTTTTCCGGGCTTCTACCTGTCCGACTCGGGCCACGCCCTGGCCTGGCGCGTGGACTCTCCCGAGCAGGCGGCCGCTGTGGCGGCGGCTCGCGCCGAGCTCGGTACCGCCGGCCGGGCGGTGGTGGTGGCCAACCCGCTGCCGCCGGACGAGCAGCTCGATCCCGGCCTCCACGACCGGGTTCTCTCCTCCGGGCTGGCCGCTCTCGAGCGGGGATCGGTGACGGGCAAGGACGTGACTCCCTACCTGCTCGATCACTTCCACCGCGAGACCGCAGGCGCCAGCCTCGAAGCGAACGTGCGGCTCGTGCTGCGCAACGCCGAGCTCGCGGCACGGATCGCGAGCGCCCTGGCCGGACCATGACGACCGCCGTGGTGTTGGGTGACGTCATGACCGATGTCCTCACGCGTCTCTCCGGACCGATCGCTCCGGGCAGCGATTCGCCCGCACAGGTGTCGATGAGCGGCGGCGGGCAGGCGGCCAACACCGCGGCGTGGCTCGCGGTGACCGGTACGCCCACCGCGATGGTGGGCCGGGTCGGCGACGACGTCCACGGCGCCGCTGCCGAGGCGGAGCTCAAGCGCGGCGGGGTGCGAACCCACCTCACACGCGATCCCCTGCGGCCCACCGGCACCTGCGTCGTGCTGGTGGCGCCCGACGGCGAGCGCACCATGTTCCCGGACGCCGGCGCCAACGACGGCCTGGTGCCCGGAGCGCTGCCCGACTCGCTCCTGGCGACCGGGAATCACCTGCACGTGGCCGGTTATGCCCTGTTGCGACGCGGTTCCCGGGAGGGTGCCCGGGCCGCTCTCGAGCGTGCGCTCGAGAGCGGTCTCAGCGTCTCCGTGGATCCGTCGTCGGCGGCTCTCCTGTCGCCGGCCTTCCTCGATCTCGCCGAGGGCGCGCGGCTGCTGCTTCCGAACACGGAGGAGGCCGCCGTCCTGACGGGCGTGAGCGACCCCGAGACCGCGGCCGCCCGGCTGGCCGAGCGCGTGCCCGAGGTGGTGATCACGCTCGGCGAGCTCGGCGCGCTGTGGACCGACGGCCGCGAGCTGGTGCGAGTTCCAGCCGAGCCGGTGGCCGACGCGGTGGATTCCACCGGGGCCGGCGACGCCTTCGCCGCGGGCCTGATAGCGGCGCGGCTGGCCGGCGCCGGGCCCGAGGAGGCGCTCAGGACCGGCTGCCGCCTCGCCGCCGAGGCCGTGGCCTCGGGCCCGCCCGCTGTCGGACGCGCGGTGGGCGCGCGCACGAGCCGGGCTCGGGGGTGTGCGCTCGTAACTCGGACCCTCGGTCTCGGCACGGCCTGGCGCTCACCCAGTGCGCCAGTCCAACTCATCACGAGATTCGCGAACTCGGCCTAAAGGAGCGGCTCCGGGGGTCGATAACCGGAAGCGTGGCACGACGATCCGCCCTCTCCGTCTCCGTCCTCGCGCTGGCCGCATCCCTCCTCGCGGTCCCCTCGGCTCAGGCCGGCCTGAAGCTCCCGCCCGGCGCCGACGCCGCGCCGAAGCTGCCCGCCGGCGTGGTTCCCGCCTCGATGGCGCCCGTCCCGCTCGGCTCCCGCCCGGCCCACGGCGTGGCCGCCTCTGCGTCTGCCGCCCGGACCGTTTTTCGCTTCAACGAGGGCCCGCCGCCGCTGTGGGCCACAGTCAACATCTGCGATACCGAGGAGTCCCCCAACGCGCTGGGCGTGCGCACCAGCGTGCCCGGCGACGGCAGCGGGCGGCTCGTGTATGCGCGCTACACCGCCCAGTGGTGGAGCAGGGCCAAGCAGTCCTGGCTCACCGTGAAGGGAGCGGGGAAGACGGACTGGAACTACGTGGGCCGCCAGAACCGCCATCCCCACCAGGCGGGCTGGACCTTCCGGTTCTCTCAGCCGCCGGAAGGCACCACCTACGTGATCCGCGGCGTGGTCGAGCTCAGCTGGCGCGATCAGGCCGAGGCGAGCAGCAAGCGTCGCAAGCGCGCCCGTCGGTCGGTGGTAAAGCGCCAGGCTCTGCTCACCGAAACCGGCAAGCAGGGGGTGGGTGGCGGCGATCCGGTGGGAACGTCCAAGGCGATGTGCCTCATCTGGTAGCGAGCCGCGGCGTCGTGGTCTAGTCTCCGAACGAGGAGGGTAGGACCGAAGACGACGATTTGGCTTCGCGCAAGCTCACCGCAATCGCCCTGAGTGCGGCCCTGGCAGCCGTCCTCGCCGCCCCTGCCTCCGCCCGCCAGCAGGACAGCCTGTCGTCCTCCTGGGCCAACGTCAACATCTGCAGCACGAGCCAGCTCGGCGCCCGCGCCCAGCTCTCCGGGGACGGATCCTCGGACGCCATGCAGGTGCGCTTCACCGCCCAGTGGCTCAGCCCTGGCGGCTGGGTGCCGCTCAACGGCGCCGCCACCTCACCCTGGCAGTCCGCCGGCTCGGCCGAGTACACATGGGGCCAGGCCGGCTGGACCTTCTCGCTGAGCGTGCCTGCCGGCAAGAGCTATCAGCTCCGAGCCGTGGCCGAGATGCAGATGGGCTCCGGCCGCACGGCCACGCAGGTCACCGGCAGCTGCTCCGTCTCGGGCTAGCGTCCCTAGCCGGCGCCGAACAGCCGCGGGTCGTTGGTGATGACCCCGTGCACACCCAGGGCTTCGAGCTCGCGTATGCGCCGGGCGTCGTCGACCGTCCAGACGTAGACCTGCCCGCCGGCGACCCGGACCTCCTCCACCAGCCGCCTGCTCACCAGCACCTGATGCGCCATCACCGCCTCGCAGCCTCCGGCACGAATTCGGGCGGCCGCCTGGCCCGGCAGGCGCGAGCGCATTACGCGCACGAGCACGTAGGCGGGGACCGCCAGCGGCGAGCGCAGGTAGTTGCGCTTGACCCGCGGCACCGACCAGCCACGCCGCAGCCCGGGCGACAGCTCACCCAGGCGGTCCAGGCTCTCCGTGTACATGCTCGACACCAGCGAGCGCTCCAGCAGGCCGCGCGCGGCCAGGCCGTCCACCACCTCCCCCTCGTACCCGGGCAGCTTGAGGTCCACGTCGAGCTCGACGCCCGCGTAGGCCTCGCCGGCGAAATGGTCGAGGCCCTCTTCCAGCGTGAGGCAGTCACGGCTCTCGGCGTCCTCGTAGTCGTGGGCCAGCACCAACCGTCCGTCGCGGGCGCGCAGCACGTCGAACTCGATCATGTCGACGCCATGCTCGAGAGCGGCCTCGAAGCTGTCGATCGTGTTGCCCGGCGCCACGTGGTCCGCGCCCTTGTGGCCTACCCGTATCACCCTTGACACTCCGGACACCAGTACGTCGTCCGGTTGTCGTCGCCCTGCCCGCGCGCCCGGATCCGCGTGCCGCAGCGCCGGCAGGGAAGCCCGGTGCGCTCGAACACCCACATGCGGCGCTCGCCCCTGCGCAGCGGCTTCTCGGGCTGGTAGCTGACGATGCGGCCGCCGCGCTCCACCGAGAGCTCCATCAGTGGCTTGATGCCTCTGACGATGGCGAGCACCTCCTCGTCGCCGACGTCGCGCACCCGGCGCCAGGGATCGACCGCGGCGAGGAAACAGCCCTCCGACTTCCACACGTTGCCGATCCCGGACAGGTTGCGCTGGTCGAGCAGGGCATCGCCGATCCCGCGCGTCGGATCGTCACCACGCAGCAGGCGCAGGAAACGGCGTTCGTCGAACTCCGGGGCCAGGACATCCGGGCCCAGGCCGGCGAGGCGCTGGTCGAAACGGGTCCGCGAGTCGGTCAACAGCTCGAGCACCGGGCCGTCGAACTCGACCACCTCGTGCTCGGCCGTGCGGATCACGAGCCAGGCGCGCCGGGGGGAGCGCCGCCAGCGCTCGCCACGCCGGTAGACCCCCCACTTGCCGGTCATGCGCAGATGGGAGTGGAGCGTCAGGTCACCCTCGAAGCGGATGAACAGGTGCTTGCCGGTGGCGTCGACGGCCCGGACGCCGCGTCCGTCCAGGCGTTCGGGCCAGCGATCCCGGGCGTGACGCGCCTGCGGAGTCTCGATCTCCTCGATCTCGCTGCCGACGAGCGCGTCGCGGATCCGCCGCGCGGCGTAATGGATGGTGTCGCCCTCGGGCACTACACCGAGGGTACGTAGCTGCTGCCGCGGTCACGCCGGCCCGGCCGGGTACCGATGCGCCAGCTCGGCGCGCGAGCGCACGCCCAGCTTGCGGTAGATCCGAGACAGGTGGGATTCGATCGTCTTCTCGGATAGCACCAGCTGGGCAGCCACCTCGCGGTTGGTCCTTCCCTGCGCCACGAGCGCCGCGACGGTGACCTCGGTCGGAGTGAGGCCGTGCCCGGACGCGCTCAGGCCACTCATGCTCAGGCGCTGAGCGTGAGCTTGCGCGGGCTCTGGCGAAAGCCCAGCTCGATCAGGAGGGCACCGACCTCGGTGCCCACCACGGGCTCGCCGTCGAAGCGCTCGAGCCCGAGGCGCGGCACGCGGCCGCGCTTGACGGCGTCGGCCAGGGCCTCGAGGGCGGGCCGCAGCCAGTCCTCCTCCGGCTCCCGCAGCGCGAGCAGCGCCTTGCCGCCGCGCTCCACGTACAGGACCGGCTCGGCGTCGAGCGACACCACGAAGGCCCCGGGCACGCGCGACGGGCGCCTGGCCTCGTCGTCTCGCTTGGGCCACGGAAGCGTGGCCCCGTAGGGATTGGCCGGATCGGTCACCGCCAGCACGAGCGGGCCGCCGGCCTCGTCGCTGCGCATCGAGCGCAGCCGCTCGATTGCCGCGGAGAGCGCGAACTGCGCCCCGCCGAGCCCCTCGACGAAGTAGCCGCGGCGAGCCGTGCCCAGGGTCTCGAGGTTGGCCAGCTCTCCGTAGAGGCCCGAGAAGCCACCGGGGATCCCCTCGGCCAGCACGGTCTCGCGGGTGACTATGCCGTAGCGCTCGAGCAACACCTCGGCGAGCGCGCGCATGCGCGGCCCGTGGGCGGGCGCACCGGCGAACAGCGGGCCCGTGAGCGACCAGCGCCCCTGCACCTGCGGAGCTCCGGGCCGCCGGCGACGGGCGAAGCGCCGGCCGGCGTCGCGTTCACGCCGGGCCACGCTCAGGCGGGGCGAGCGCAGCGGGGCAAAGGCGTCGTTGGTCACCTCTCCGGCCCAGACGAGATCCCACAGCGCCTCCTGCAGCTCCACCGGCTCGGCCTCGCCCAGGTCGGCCAGCAGGTCGCTCCAGAAGCCGGCGCCGCGCTCTAGCCGCTCCCTCAGCGCGTCGTGGAGCGGCTCCGCCGGGGCCTCGCTCTTGATCGGCGGCGGACCGAGCCAGCGAGCGTCCTCGCGGAAGTAGAGCGCCACCCGTCCCGTGCGCCGGCCGGTGGCCCCGGCGCCCACCCACACGAGCTCCCCGCTCGCGCACAGCTGATCCATCCAGGACGGCGAGTAGGCGCCCACGCGCCGCGGCAGGACGTCGCGCTCCCACACCTCGGGGGCGAGGGCCAGGCCCTGAAGGGGCACGAGCTGCTCACGCATGCGGTCCACCCCGGCGCCACCCGGAGGGGCCCCGTCCACGCCCTGCCACGCGGGCAGGAAGCGGGCGAGCGCACGCTGCTCGGCCGGCTCGACCTCCTTGCGCAGGCTGGCCAGCGAGGCGCGGCGCAGGCGCCGCAGCACGTCCGGATCGCACCACTCGCGCTCGCTGCCTCCGGGGCGCAGCTCGCCGCGAATGAGCGAGCCCGCCCGCTCGAGCTCCCGCAGGACGGGCCCGAGGTCGAGCGCATAGCGGTCCGACACGTCGCGGGTGGTGAACGGGCCGTGGGTGCGGGCGTAGCGGCGGGCCAGCCGGGCCAGGGGCTCCTCGACGTTCTCCAGGAAGACGGCCGGCAGCCCACCGGGGGGCACGGCGCCCAGCGCGTCGCGGTACAGGCCGGCGTCCTCGCTGGCGATCCAGCGCTCCTCGCCGCCGATGCGCATCTTCACCGTGCGGCGCGACCTCTCGAGGTCGGTGAGGATCCGCCGGGCGGCCACCGCCTCGAGGCAGCGCTCCTGAGCCTCGGCGACGGTCAGGTCCCCCACCGCGCGCAGCACGTCGTGCAGACTGTCGGCATTGGCCGCCCTCGTGCGCTCGCTCAGGCGCTGGAGATCGGCCTCCACCTCCTCCAGCGCCTCGGGGTCGATCAGCTCACGCAGCTCCTCCTGGCCCAGGAGCTCCCGCAGGAGGTCGCGATCGAGCGAGAGCGCGGCCGCCCGCCGCTCTGCGTTCGGCGTGTCGCCCTCGTACATGTAGGTGGCCACGTAGTCGAACAGCAGCGACGACGCGAAGGGGGAGGCCCGCTGGGTCTCCACCTCGACCAGCGACAGCTCGCGGGTGTGCAGGCCGCGCAACAGCTCCTCGAGCCCCGGCAGGTCGAGCACGTCGCGCAGGCATTCGCGGTAGGTCTCGAGCACGATCGGGAACTGCCCGTAGCGCTTGGCCACCTCGAGCAGCGACTGCGCCTTCAGGCGCTGCTGCCACAGCGGCGTGCGCTTACCGGGGTAGGCGCGCGGCAGGAGCAGGGCGCGAGCCGCGTTCTCGCGGAAGCGCGCGCCGAACAGAGCGGAGCTCGACAGCTCCTTGACCACCATCTCCTCGACCAGGTCGGGTTCGACCATCACCAGCTCGGCGCCAGGCGGGTCGTCGGAGTCGGGGAGGTGGACGATGATGCCGTCGTCGGACCAGATGGCGTCGGACTCGAGGCCGAACTCGTCGCGGATGCGCGCGCTCAGGGCCAGCGCCCACGCCGAATGCACGCGCCCGCCGAAGGGCGACAGCACGCACAGGCGCCAGTCGCCGATCTCGTCGCGGAAGCGCTCGATCACGATCGTGCGGTCGCTCGGCACCACCCGGGTCGCGTCGCGCTGCTCGCGCAGGAAGGACGAGAGGTTCTTCGCCGCCCGCTCATCGAGGTCGTAGCCGGCCGCCAGCTCGGCGGGATCCTGGTCCACGGCCGTGCGGGAGAAGGCGCCGATGGCGGCGCCCAGCTCCTTGGGCCGGCCGATTCCCTCGCCGCGCCAGAAGGGGACCGCGCCGGGGGCGCCCGGGGCGGGGGTGACGATCACCCGGTCGCGGGTGATCTCCTCGATGCGCCAGGTGGACGCGCCGAGCAGGAAGGTCTGTCCCGGGCGAGCCTCGTAGACCATCTCCTCGTCGAGCTCGCCCACCCGGCGCCCGTCGGGCAGGTGCACTCCGTACAGGCCGCGGTCCGGGATCGTGCCCGCGTTGGTCACGGCCAGCTGGCGGGCGCCCTTGCGCGCGCGGATCGTGTCCTCCACCCTGTCCCACACGATGCGCGGGCGCAGCTCGGCGAACTCCTCGGAGGGGTAGCGGCCGTCGAGCATGTCGAGCACGCTGTCGAGCAGCTCCCTCGACAGCTCGGCGAACGGGTAGGCGCGGCGGATGGTGTCGTGGAGGGCCGGCACCTTGAGCTCGTCGCCGGGCGCGGTCATGGCCACGATCTGCTGGGCGAGCACGTCGAGCGGGTTGCGGGGGATCACCGTCGACTCGATGTCGCCGTCGCGCATGCGCTTGGCCACCACGGCGCACTCGAGCAGGTCGGCCCTGAACTTGGGGAAGATGCGGCCTCGCGAAACGTCGCCGACGTTGTGGCCGGCACGGCCGATCCGCTGCAGCCCCGCGGTCACCGACTTGGGCGACTCCACCTGGATCACCAGGTCCACCGCTCCCATGTCGATGCCGAGCTCGAGCGAAGAGGTGGCCACCAGGCAGGGCAGCTGCCCGGACTTGAGCAGGTCCTCGACGACCAGTCGCTCCTCGCGGGCCAGGGAGCCATGGTGGGCGCGCGCGACATAGAGAACTTCGGAGTCTTCGCTCTGCTCCAGGCGCTTCTTCCACTCCGGATCCTCGCCCGCCAGCTCGTTCAGGCGCACGGCCAGCCGCTCGGCGCCGCGCCGGGCGTTGACGAAGATGATCGTCGAGCGGTGCTGCTTCACGAGCTCGAGCAGCTCGGGGTAGATCGCCGGCCAGATCGAGCGCTGCGTGGTGGGCGGCGTGTCGCCCACGCCGAAGCCGTCGCTCGTGCCCACCAGGTCCCCACCTCCGGCCGCGGTGCCCATGCCGCCCACGGCGGGGTCGGTCACGTCGTGGGCGTCTGGCTCTGACATGTTCTCCACCGGCACGTGGATCTTCAGGTCAAGCGGCTTGCGCACGCCGGTGTCCACCACCTTGCACTCGCGCCCCGCGCCGGCCAGGAAGCGACCCACCTCCTCGAGCGGCTTCTGGGTGGCCGACAGGCCGATCCGCTGCAGCGGGCGCCCGGCCAGCTCCTCGAGCCGCTCGAGCGTCAGGGCCAGGTGTGCGCCGCGCTTGGTGCGAGCCACGGCGTGGATCTCGTCGACGATCACCCACTCGGTGTCCACCAGGAACTCGCGCGCCCGCGACGTGAGCATCAGGTAGAGCGACTCCGGAGTGGTGATGAGCACGTCCGGCGGGGTGCGCAGCATGGCCTGCCGTTCCTTCTGCGGAGTGTCTCCGGTGCGAATGGCCACGCGGATGTCGCCGCCGATGCCCTTGAGCGGTGCGCGCAGGTTCTTCTCGACGTCGTAGGAGAGCGCCTTCAGGGGAGAGACGTACACGAGGCGCGTGCGCCGCGGTTCGGCGGGCTCGGCCACCAGGCGATCGAGTCCCCAGAGGAAGGCGGCCAGGGTCTTCCCCGAACCGGTGGGGGCGGAGACGAGCACGTTCTCCCCTCCCGCAATGGCAGGCCAGGCCTGCTCCTGGGCCTCCGTGGGACGCTCGAAGGAGCGCGTGAACCAATCACGGACCTGCGGGGTGAACGATGCGAGCGGGTCTGGCTTCACAGGACCCCCGAGCGTACCGCGTCAGGGTGCCGGACTCAGAGCGTCCGGCTACGCTGCGGCGGTATGGATTCGTTTCGAATTCGACTGGCCGCCGTTGCGGTGGCCGCTGTCCTCTCGCTCGGGGCGGCGGCCTGCGGGGCGGAGGACGAGGGCAACGAGCTGCGCGACCAGGTGGAGAGCTCGGCCGACGATGTGCGCAAGGAGGCCGAGGACCTGCGCAAGGAGATCGAGGAGGGCACGAAGACCTCCCGGGAGGAGCTCGAGAAGGCCGCCGACGACCTGAAGAAGGAAGCCGATCAGGCGGAGAAGGACCTCGAGGGCAACGCCGACGAGCTGCGCAAGGAGGCGGAGGAGCTGCGCGAGGAGCTCGAGGAGCAGGCGCCCTAGGCGTTGCGGGTCAGCTCACCCGCGGCAGCGTGCTCTCGGCCACCACGCGGTGCAGCTGGACTCCGAGCGCGACTCCCGCGAGGCCGAGCGCCGTCAGCGCCCCCGCCTCGGGGCTCAGCAGGAGCGCGGCCACCGGGATGAGCGCCGCGACTGCCGGCAGGACCTGCCAGCGTCCGGCCGCGAGGCCGGCGAAGGTGGAGAGGAGAAGTACGGCACAGACGACGACTGCCATGGTCAGGTCTCCTTTCAGAGTCCCTCGGGGTGACGTCCGGTGTAGCCACGGGCGGACCGCATCCGCTCGCTCCAGCGATTGCCGGTGACCTTGCGGGCCGACGTGTCGAAGCGCAGTCCGGCGACGATCAGGTAGGCGTGCCCGGCGTTGGCACGCACGGTGACCCACTCGCCGCGCCCACGGTCGCCCCAGCTCGTGAAACCGCCGGAGGCCAGTGGAGAGTCGAGCAGGCCGGCGGCATGAAGCACGTAGCTGACCGATCCGGAGCAGTCGTAGCCCGAGTCGCGCCAGCGACCGTGTCCCCCGCCGTACTTGTAGGGCTTGCGCGCGATCTTGTTGCCCGCGGCGATGATGTCCTTGACCTCCTGGGGGGCAGAGGCCGGCGCCACGGCCAGGCCGTCGTCGCCCACGTAGCCCTCGTCGCCGGGAGCCTCGGTCACCGGGGTTCCCTCGCCCACGGGGGCTCCCTCCACGTAGCCGGCGCCGCCCTCGGCTGAGCCGCCGCTGTCGCTCGGATCGGTGGTCTCCTGGCCGGCCGTCCGCTGACCGGTGCTCTCGCCGCCGGCGGCACGCTCACGCACCAGGCGCTGCTCGGCCCGGGAGGCGCGACCGTTGACGCGCTTGCCCTCGGCCGCCTCGAAGGATTTGAGGCTCGTACGGGTGCCGCGCCCGAACTCGCCGTCCACGCCGGTCTCGTAACCCACCCGGTCCAGATAGCGCTGAAGCGCCCGGACGTCGGACCCGCTCGAGCCGAGCCCCAGGGTGCGGGACGCGTAGCTCGCGGCCATCGCGTCGGCGGCCGGGATCAGGCTGACTGCGGCTGCGGCGAGTACCGGCAGCGTCCTTCGCATGCGTAGGTGCTCCTTCTCTTCTCGGCGCCTACGGGGTTAGCTGTCGGGCTCGCGCCAGAAGAGTGGCGCTACACGGCGGATCGCTGTGATTCGCCCCGAACTACCTGGTTCCCCCGTTCCGCGGCCGCCTGGCGACCGTGGACTCGGCTATGGGTTCCTTGCGGGGCGGCACAGTAGCAGTCGACTCGACCGGAACCGGCCCGATCGCCAAGCTTGTCCGTGTGACGCGGCTCGCACCCTTCCTCTGCATCTTCGCTGCCCTGGCCCTGCCGGCCTGCGGCGAGGACGACGAGAGCGCTCCATCCGGCTCTCAGGGCGGCCGGCTGGTGGCCGCGCTGGGCGACTCCATCACCGCCGGCACGCCGCGCTGGGATCCCAATCCCGGCATCCGGGCTCAGATCGGCCCCGGGCTCGACCGCCGCAGTCAGTACGGCTACTGGGCGCAGCGGGCCCTCCCCGGGACGCGCTTTCGCAACTGCGGGGTGGCCGGCGAGCGCACCGGCGAGATCGCCGCGCGGCTCGACGACTGCGCACGTGGCGCCGAGACGCTGATCGTCCAGGGCGGGGTCAACGACCTGGCCCAGGGAGTCGCGGCGGAGGAGGTCGCGGCCAACCTGCGGGCGATGGTGCGCCGCGGCAAGGGCATGGACCTCGAGGTGGCCATCGTCGAGCTCCTGCCGTGGAACGGGGGCTACCCGGACGCCGCCGGCGAGATCCGGGAGCTCAATCGGCTGATCGCCCGCATCGCCGAGGACGAGGGCGCCAGGCTGATCCGCTGGTACCGGGTGCTCGAGGATCCCGACCGGCCGGGGCGGATGCTCGCGCGCCTCAACTCCGACAACGCCCACCCCTCGATCGCCGGCTACCGGCGGCTGGGCGAGGCGGTGCGGCTGCCGTAGGCGAGCTCGCGCGCCCGTTCGAACACGGCGTCGGTCATCGGCTCGGTGAGCTTGCCGGTGAAGGTGTTCTGCTGGCTCGGGTGAAACGAGCCGAGCAGCACCGGTCCCTTCTCCGGCTTGAACTCGGCGGCGTGACCGAAGCGCGGGCGCGGACGGATCTCGAGCAGGCGGCAGGCCGCCTCCCACGCGAAGGCGCCGAGGCAGAGGACCACCGCCGGGTCGATCAGCTCGAGCTCCTCGGCCGCGTAGGGAAGGCAGTTGTCGCGCTCCTCTGGCGAGGGCCGGTTGGCCGGAGGCGCGCAGCGCACGGCGGCCGAGATGAAGGCGCCCGTCAGCTCGAGGTCGTCGTCACGGCGCAGCGAGAACGGCTGGTTGGCGAACCCCGTGCGGTGCATGGAGGCGAACAGCCAGTCACCCGAGCGGTCGCCGGTGAAGATGCGGCCGGTCCGGTTCGCTCCGTGGGCCGCCGGCGCGAGGCCGAGGACGAACACGCGGGCGTCAGGGTCGCCGAAGCCCGGCACCGGCCGGCCCCAGTACTCCTCGCCCGCGAAGGACGCCCGCTTCTCGCGGGCCACGCGCTCGCGCCACTCCACCAGGCGAGGACAGCGCCGGCAGGTGGTGATCCGGCGCTCTAGGGCTTCAAGCGCTTGCCGCTGCTGAACAGGTACTGCGCCCACAGGAAGGCCGGCACGGCCAGCGCGGCGGTCACGCCCAGGGAGAGCCAGAACGACACGTCGCTCTCTCCCAGGAAGCCGAAGCGCACGGCGTTGACCAGGTAGAAGACGGGGTTCGCGTGCGAGAGCTCCTCCCAGGGGGAGGGGAGCACGTCGATCGAGTAGAAGACGCCGCCGACGAAGACCAGCGGCAGGATCACGATGTTGTTGATGAAGGTCGTGAAGTCCCAGACCTCGGCGTAGATTCCGACGATCACCCCGAGCGAGGCGAACAGCAGGAGCCCGACCGCGATCGCGGCCACGAGCGCGAACGGCTGCTCCACCGGCACGCCCACCAGCAGCGCGGTCAGCACCAGCAGCGAGCCGCCGATCATCAGCGAGCGGAAGAACCCGCCCAACAGGTAGCCCACGCAGATCTGCCAGCTGGGCATCGGAGCGGACAGGATGTCGTTGATGTAGCGGTCGAAGCGCGCCTGGAAGATCGAGGAGGAGTTGTTGGCGTAGGCGGCCTGCACCATGCCCATCGTGATCAGTCCTGGCACGATGAACACCTCGTAGTCCACGCCCCCCACCTTGTCGATCCGCCCTCCGAGCGACAGCCCGAACACGAGGATGAACAGGATCGAGGCGATCACCGGCGCCAGCACCGTCTGGGTCCAGAGCTTGGACACCCGCAGCACCTCGCGACGGCACAGCCAGCCCAGCCCGGTCATGAAGACATCGCCTTGACGTACACGTCCTGCAGCCGGTCGACGGCGAAGTGCTCGCGCAGGCCGGCGGCCGAATCGCGGGCGATCAGCCGGCCGTCCCGGATGAGGGCGATCTCCTCGCACAGCGCCTCGGCCTCCTCGAGGTAGTGCGTGGTGAGCAGGATCGTGGTGCCCTCGGCGTGCAGCCTGCGGATGTACTCCCAGAGCTCGGTGCGCAGCTCGAAGTCCACCCCCGCCGTGGGCTCGTCGAGGATCACCAGGCGGGGCCGGTGCATCAGCGCGCGGGCCAGCAGCAGGCGCCGGCGCTGGCCCCCGGACAGCTTGGGGGCGCGGACGTCGCTCTTGGCCTCCAGGCCGAAGACCGAGATCATCTCCTCGGCTCGATCCCGGGCCTCCTGCCTGTTCATGCCGAAGTAGCCGCCGTGGTAGGCAAGCGTCTCGCGGACGGTGAGGAAGCGGTCGAGGTTGATGTCCTGCTCGGCCAAACCGATCCAGCGCCGTGCCTCCATGCTGTCGTGAGGCTGACCGAACACCGCGATCTCGCCCGATGTCACGCGCAGTAGGTTGCAGACGGCGCTGATCAGCGTGGTCTTCCCGGCCCCGTTCGGACCGAGCAAGCCGAAGAAGGAACCCGCCGGTATGCGGAGGTCGAAGTTCTCGAGCGCGAGGACGCCATCGTCGTAGCGCTTGGTCAGGCTACGGAGCTCGAGGGCGGGATTCTCGTCACGGAACACGACCGTCGAGGCTATCGACGCCCGGGCGGCGTCCGGACGCCATCCCTGCGGGCACCTCTGGGAGTACCGTGGCGAGAGCGACCGAAGGAGCGCCATGAGTCAACTGCCCTTTGACGAAGGGATGGCGGCCCAGATGGAGGTGATCTACCGCCGCCGCGACATTCTGCGGCGCCGGGCGATCGTCCGTGAAGCCCTGGGCGCGCAACCGGGCGAGGCGATCGTGGACGTGGGCTGCGGGCCCGGCTTCTACGTGCTCGAGCTCCTCGAGCAGGTGGGGCCCGGCGGCCGGGTGGTGGGGGTCGACGCGAGCCCGTCGATGCTCGCCGTGGCCGCGCGCCGCTGCGCCGATCACGAGAACGCGTCCTTCGTGGAGGCCGACGCCACGTCTCTGCCCTTCGACGACGGCGCCTTCGACGCCGCGGTCATCGTTCAGGTGCTCGAGTACGTGAACGAGGTCGACGCCGCACTGGCCGAGCTCCACCGGGTGCTGCGACCCGGCGGGCGGGCCGTGGCCTGGGCGGTCGACTGGGCCACGTTGTCGGTGAACGCCCTCGATGGAGATCGCAACCGGCGGGTGCTCAGCGCCTGGGACGACCACCTGGCCGACCCCTCGCTGCCGCGAACATTGATACCGCGCCTACGGGCTGCCGGCTTCGACAACGTCGCGATGGAGGGCTACGCCTTCGCGACCGCCGAGCTCACGCCGGAGTCCTACGGCGGGTCCCTGATGCCGCTGATGCGCGACTTCGTCGCCGGCCGGGCGGGCGTCACCGAAGCCGACGCGGCGGCCTGGCATGCGGAGATGACCGAGCTGGGCGAGCGCGAAGAGTTCTACTTCGCCTGCATCCAGTACTGCTTCACGGGCGAGCGGGGCGAGCGGGGGCCGAAGCCTCCCGGTCGATCGCGGCGAGCTCAGCCGTGACGCGGTCACTCACCGGCGTGGGGAGGCCGTGACGGGCGCCGAGGCGGGCGATCACGCCGTTGCGTGCGTCCCACTCCAGTGGCCGGCCCGCTAACCGGTCGAACAACATCGACGTTCCCTGGTCGGGTGCGAGCGCCTCGATCAGGCCGATGATTTCGTCGACGGTGTCGGGCCCGACGCGCGCACCCTCGGCGCGGCCGACGGCCACGCATTCCTCCGCGAGCCGGCGGGCGATGGTCATCTGGTCCGGCTCGCGAAACACCTCCGCTCGGCGCCGGGCCAGCACCATGGGGGCCGCGGTGGCGTTGAAACAGAGCTTGCGCCACGCCTCCGTCCGGAAGTCCGGGACGAGATCGACCCGCGCGCATTCGCCGAGCAGCTCGGCGAGGGCGGCGCCGGCCGGCGTGCTGGGCACGCTGAGCCGGGCCTGCTCGAGCTGGCGCACCCGGCCTGGGCCCAAGACTTCGGCGGGGCACCACACGATGGCCGGCAGAATCTCCGCCGGACCGGCAACCGGCCCGACCAGCGCCTCGTGCTCTATGCCGTTCTGGAGCACGGCGATCACCGTCCCGGTGCCGCACAGCTGCGCGAGCCACGACCCTGCAGCGGCGGTCTGGTGCGTCTTGACCGCGAGCAGCACCCAGGGGACGGGGACGGCGGTTGACGGGTCAGCCTGCACCAAGCCCGCGAGCGCATGCTCTTCGCCGCCGGGCAGCTCCACGACCGGCGCGGGACCGGGCCGGCGGCCGCACAGCGCGACCACGTGGCCGGCACGCTCGGCGGCGGAGGCGAAGGTTGCTCCGATGGCACCGGGCCCGACGACGGCCAGATCGGCCGTTCGCTCGCTCCCTGTACCGGGCAAGACGGCCCCGGCTACCCGCCTGACAGCGAGCGCCCGTAGTGGCGCTCGTAGTACTCGCGGTACTCGCCCGAGCGGATCGGGGACCACCAGTCCTCGTTGTCGCGGTACCAGTCCACTGTGCGGGCCAGGCCCTCCTCGAAATGCACCTCGGCCTGCCAGCCCAGCTCGTCGCGGATCTTGTCCGAGCTGAGCGAGTAGCGGCGGTCGTGACCGGGCCGGTCGCGCACGTACTCGATCAGCGATTCGTCACGGCCGGTGAGCGCGAGGATGCGCCGGACCACGTCGATGTTCTCGCATTCGTCAGGACCGCCGACGTTGTAGGCCTCGCCGGGGCGTCCCCGTTCGAGCACGGCGTGAATGCCCCGGGCGAAGTCCTCGACGTACAGCCAGTTGCGCACCTGAAGGCCGTCCCCGTAGACCGGGAGCGGATCGCCGTTCAGGGCGTTCAGCACGCACAGGGGGATCAGCTTCTCGGGGTACTGGCGCGGTCCGTAGTTGTTCGAGCCGCGACAGATCAGGGCCTCGATGCCGTAGGTGTGGGCGTGGGCGGACACCAGCAGATCGCCGCCCGCCTTGGTCGCCGAGTAGGGCGAGGATGGATCGAGGGGCGAGACCTCGGTGAACGAGCCCTCCGGAATGGAGCCGTACACCTCGTCGGTGGACACCTGCAGGTAACGCGACACGCCTCGCTCCCGCGCCGCGTCGAGCAGCACGCTGGTGCCGATCACGTGGGTGCGCGCGAACGCGTCCTGGTCGGCGATCGAGCGATCCACGTGCGACTCGGCCGCGAAGTTGACGATCGCGTCGGCGCCCTCGGCGACCTCCATCACCAGGTCCCGGTCCTCGATGCCGCCCACCACGAGCTCCACCCCGTCGGGCAGGTTCTCGCGCCGGCCCGCGTAGGTCAGCTTGTCGAGCACGGTGACGTCGTGGCCGCCCTGGGCGATGCGCACGTAGGTGGACCCGATGAAGCCGGCCGCGCCGGTGACGAGGAGCTTCACGCCCGCACCCCGAGGTATGCGTCCAGACCCTCCTGCCACTCGGGCAGGCGGACACCGTCGTATTCAGTTGTCAGTACGGAGTTGGCCGGGCGTGCGGCGGGCCGCGGGAACTCCGCGGTCGTGCACGGCTCCAGCCGGCAGTCGACTCCGGACCGGTCGAAGATCTCCTGCGCGAAGGCGAACCACGAGCACGAGCCGCCGCCCGCCAGATGCCGTACCCCCCGGTCGCCGCCGTGGGCCAGGCGCACGAGACCCTCGGCCAGGTGGCCGGTGAAGGTCGGGCACCCCAGCTGGTCGTCCACCACGCGCAGCTCGTCTCGCTCATCACCCAGGCGAAGCATGGTGGCGACGAAGTTCGCCCCCCCGGCGCCGAACAGCCACGAGCTGCGCACGATGAGGTGGTCGGGGTTGGCCTCGGCCACCGCCCGCTCGCCCGCGAGCTTGGAGCGCCCGTACTCCTGTAGCGGGCCCACGGGATCGGACTCGACCCAGGGCTCCCTCTTGGCACCGTCGAAGACGTAGTCGCTCGAAACGTGCACCACCCGGCCGGCCGACCGGGCGACGTTGGCCGCTCCGTCGCGGTTGGCGAGCATCGCCGCCTCGGCGTGATCCTCCGCGCCGTCCACGTCGGTCCAGGCCGCGCAGTTGATGACCAGGTCGCCGGGGCCGATCGCCGCCTGCACGGCGTCGAAGTCGGTCACGTCGAGCTCGGCGCGCGAGAGGCCCACCGCGTCGGCGCCCGCCACCCTCATCACGTCCTGCCCGAGCATGCCGCCCGCGCCTGTGACCACCAGCCTCACAGGATCTGCACGTCCGCGTTGTCGCCCACCACGAAGCGGTACGCCTTGGGCAACGCCGGCCCGCGGCAGATCGAGACGTTGCGGCCGATCAGGCTGGCCTCGATCCGGTACTCGAGGTCGGCGATGTGCGAGCCGGACAGGACGATCGAATGCTCGAGCTCGGCTCGCTCGATCACCACGTCGTCGCCCACGGCCGTATACGGCCCGATGTAGGCGTCCTTGATCCGGGTGCCGTTGCCGATGATGGCGGGCCCACGGACGGTGGCTCCCTCGAGCACCGCGCCCTCCTCGATCACCACACGCCCCTCCACGCGGCTCTGACTGAGCTCACCCTCCACCCGCTCGGGCAGTTCGTCGAGGATCAGCCGGTTGGCCTCCAGCATGTCCTGCACCTGTCCCGTGTCCTTCCACCAGCCCTGGACGATGTGCGGGTCCACGCGCGAGCCGCCGTCCACGAGCGTCTGGATGGCGTCGGTGATCTCGAGCTCGTTGCGCCAGGACGGCTCGATCGCGCGAGCGGCCTCGAAGATCGCCGAGGTGAACATGTAGACCCCGACGAGGGCGAGGTCGGACTTGGGCTCGGTGGGCTTCTCCACCAGCCGAGACACCCGCCCGTCGCCGTTGAGCTCGGCCACGCCGTAGGACTCCGGGTCGGGCACCGGGGTGAGGAGGATGAGGGCGTCCGGCTCCTCTGCGCGGAAGGTGTCCACCAGCGCCACGATGCCGTCGCGCAGGAGGTTGTCGCCGAGGTACATGACGAACGGGTCGTCGCCCAGGTAGGGCTCGGCGGTGAGCACGGCGTGAGCGAGCCCGAGCGGAGCGTCCTGCTCGATGTACTCGATCGAGATGCCGAACCGCGAGCCGTCGCCGGCCGCCTCGCGGATCTCGGCGCCGGTCTCCGGCGCGATGATTATTCCCGACCTCCTCGATGCCCGCCTCCGCCATCGCCTCGATGCCGTAGAACAGGACCGGCTTGTTGGCGACCGGCACGAGTTGCTTGGCGCTCGTGTGAGTGAGGGGGCGAAGGCGGGTGCCCTTGCCGCCGGAGAGGATCAGGCCCTTCATTAATAGGCCCCCGCGAGCTTGCGGTGGTCCCAGCTGACCACGCGGGAGGGAACGAACGTGAGGCCCACGCGCTTCTGCGCCTGCTGAGCCACCATGGCGCGCGCCTCCGCGCCAAGATCGCCCGCGTAGCGCGCGAAGAGGTCCAGACCGAACCGCTCCACCGCAGACGGGTCGCGGTCCATCTGCACGTCGCACTCGAACATCACGCCGCGCAGCTCCTGGTACTGAACCCCGTCCTCGATACCGATCGTGGCCCTCGGATCGCGCTCCAGGTTCTTCGTCTTCTGCGACTTTGCGTAGGTCCAGCCGCGCAAGTTCGTGCCTTTGTTGACGAACCAGAGCGGCACGAGATGAGGTAGGCCGCGCGGGCCGACCGTGGCGCACTGCATGACCATCTGCTCGGCGAGAAAGGCGTCGAGCTCAGCGTCCGACATCTGGATCTGCTCCCGGCGGGAAGGCATGGGCCGCGCAGCGTATCCACCGCATCGTTTTCCGGATCTCCGGGTAATGGTTCGATGTTTTGACCAACCATTGGGGGGAAGACCTGATGATCGAGGTATCGACGTGATTGCGGCACGAGGGCGGGGCGGTCTGCTCGCCGTCACTGCGCTGGCGTGCCTGCTGTCGGCGCTGTTTGCCGGCTCCGCCGGCGCCGCCAACAAAACCACCGTCACGGCGTCGAAGGCCGTTGCCAAGGCCTGCCACACCAAGTTTGTCGGCAATCGTGCGCGCACCGATGTAGTGCGCTCGAGGTCGACCGCCGAGGGTCTGTTGCGCGTCCGTTTGAAGGGACGCGGCGACTGGGACCTCGGCGTTTTCGACGCCAAGACCAAGCGCTCGGTGGCCGGATCAGCCGCCCTGCGCGGCAACGAACTGGCCGAGGGCTTCGTCACGAAGGGTCAGCGCCTGCTGATCCAGGCGTGTCGGTTCGCCGGCAAGGCGAACAACGCCAGGGTGTCGGTGAACTACCTCGCCACCCCGCCGCCGAGCGCGAGCGGACCGGCGCAGGTGGTGGACGTGGCCACGCCCACCCGCGCGGACAAGGAGCGGCTCCAGCGGCTCGGCCTCGACCTGACCGAGCACGGTGACGCCGACTCGCTCGAGGTCGTGCTCTACGGCGCCGAGGACGCCGCCGTGCTGCGGCGCAACAAGTTCCGCTACACGGTGGAGATCGCGGATCTGGCCAAGCGAAACGAGGCCAACCGCCGTGCCGACCGCCGTTACCGCGCCCGCGTGGCGCAGGCGGGCAGCCAGCTGCCCAGTGGTCGGACGAGCTATCGCCGTCTGCCCGACTACGAGTTCGAGCTGAAGCTGCTGGCCAACCGTTACGCCGGTCTGGTCAAGCCGATCACGCTCGACTACCGGACGCATCTCGGCCGCGACGTCATCGGCATCGAGATCGCCACAGATCCCTACAACACTCGCGACGGCAAGCCCATCTTCCTGAACATGGGCGTGCATCACGCGCGGGAGTGGCCCGCGTCGGAGCACGCGCTCGAGTGGGCCTACGACCTCCTGACCAACTACGGCCAGGAGCGGCGGACCACCCGGCTGGTTCGGGACACCCGCAACATCATCGTTCCGATCGTCAACCCGGACGGGTTCAACATCTCCCGCGAGGCGCCGGACCTCCCGCCGGCGACAGAGTTCGGGCGCTTCTCGTACGAGATGAAGCGCAAGAACTGCTGGCCCGATCCGGAGGCGACGGGCCCGTGCAACGACAGTTCGCGCGGGAGCCTGCTCGGGGTCGATCCGAACCGCAACTACGGCGGTTTCTGGGGCGGCGCGGGCGCCAGCACCGATCCCGACGACAACACGTTCCGCGGAACGATGCCGTTCTCGGAGCCCGAGACGCAGAACATCCGCGCTCTGCACTCCGAGCGTCAGATCACCAACCTCATCACCAACCACACGTACTCGAACCTCGTGCTGCGCCCGCCGGGCGTGGCCGATACGGGCTTCCCGCTGGAGGAGCCGCTGCTGCGAGACCTTGGCGCGGCGATGACGAGCCACAACAACTACGCCAACGATCCGAGCTTCGAGCTCTACGACACCACCGGCGCCACGGAGGACTGGACGTTCTGGACCGCCGGCGGTCTCGGCTACACGTTCGAGATCGGACCGGATGAGTTCCACCCGCCGTACGAGACCGGCGTGGTGGCCGAGTACCTGGGGTTGGCACCCGCGGCCGGTGCCGGCCAGGGCGGCAACCGCGAGGCCTACTACGAGATGCTCGAGGCCACGGCCAACTCCCGTTACCACTCGCTGGTCACGGGCCGCGCCCCGGAGGGAGTGAATCTGAAGATCAAGAAGAGCTTCATGACCGCCACCTCCCCGGTGTGGAACGACGACTTCGGCAACGACATCGGCAACCCGATGCTGTTCCCGGATTCGCTGGAGAGCTACTACCGCTCCGAGGGCGGCCGCTTCCGGTGGCATATGAACCCGTCGACGCGGCCGGTCGTGGCCGGGCGCTCAGGACGGGATGCCACCGGCCCGCCTCAGGGTCAGATCACCCTGCCCAACCCGGCCGGACAGCCGGCGGAGAACATCGACTACCCCGCTCAGCCCTACGATGCCATTCCGTTCACGGTTCAGGGTCCGCCCGCCGTGGACAACGGCAGGCTGACGGTGCACATCCAGTGGACCAACCCGGAGACCGACTGGGACCTGTACATCGTCGACGCCGCGGGTGAGGTCGTGACCTCCTCCGCTTCGTTCGGCGACACGACCGAGGACGCGGTGCTGTTCGATCCGCCTCCGGGCCAGTACACGGCCCACGTGGTCAACTACGACCAGGTCGACGGCGCGCCGTACGACGACTGGTCGAACGGCTACGTGGCCTTCCAGAGCCCGCAGCCGACGGTCATCGGGCCGCAGGAGGCCTGGCAGCTGAGTTGCGAGGACGCGGACGGGCGGCTGCTGGCCACCCGCAACCTCGTGGTCGACCGCGGCGACCGGGTGAACATCGGTCGCTTCTGCGGCGGAGCGCTGGCGGCGAAGGTCAGCGCGAAGCGCGGCCGCTAGACCCCGAACGACAGACGCCGGACACAGACGCGCCGCCTTCGGGCGGCGCGTCTCGTCTGGTATCGCTGTGCCCATGGGCTCCAGCGACGCCGGACCGCCGGCCGTGGACGTGGCGCTGGCGCGGAGGCGGCCAACCTGGACAGCGCCCGCGCCGGAGCCTGGGCCCTGGGGCTGCATCGCATGGCCGACGCGCTCAGCGCTTGACCACGCCGGCCAGCGCCTCGGCGGCGTCCAGCACGGCCTGGCGGGCCTCCTCGGGCTCGAGCACGACGGCGTCGCCGCCCTCCTTGAGGATCTCGCGAGCCAGCCATTCGTGTGAGGCATAGCCGCGCTCGACGATCACCGAGCCGTCGGCCATCTCCTCGACCACGCGGCGGTCCTCGCGCGCCCAGCGCGCCCGCTCCGGTGAGATCCACACTCGGGCGATCGCCGAGGAGGGAACCTCTCCGGTGGACAGCCAGCCGTGGAGATCGGGCTCGACACCCGGCCGCGGCTCGAAGCTCTCGTCCAGCACGGTGGCCTCGCGCACCCGGTCGAGGCGGTAGGAGCGGGGCTTGTCCTTCTCGAGGTCCCAGGAGTGGATGTACCAGCCCTCCTGCCCGTTGACGAGCTTGTAGGGCTCGACCACCCGCTCGATGAACTCGTCCTCGTTCTCCTTGTAGTAGTCGATGCGCAGCAGCCGCCGGGCGATGATCGCCTCCGACACCACGCGCGCGACCTGGGAGTCGTCGCCCTTCGCCGTGGTGATCTGGAGGCCCTCCTCGGCGGGATCCTGACCGAGCGCATCCACGATCTTCTGGCGGGCGGAGTTGAGCGAGCCCTCGGGCAGGTGCTCGCCGATCAGGTCGATCGCAGCCACGAGCGCCTTGGCCTCGAGCGGAAGCAGCCGCGCCGGCCGCGCGAAGTTGTCGCCGTAGGGCTCGGGATCGACCTCGATCTGGTCGCCCTGGATCTCGGCGTAGAGCACGTAGGAGCCGCCCCCGAAGTTCACGACGTTCAGCACGTCCACGTCCTGGCGCAGCTCCTGATCGGAGATCTGCAGCGTCTCGCCCAGCTCGCTGACGTCGAGCTTGCGGCCCTCGCGGGCAGCATCGATCAGGAGCCCGGCGAGGGTGACCAGCCGGGCGAATCGCTCGGGGCGGATCGGCGACTCGTGGCCCTCGTCGTCGTCCTCCTCCTCGGCGCGACGGCGCTTCGAGGCGCGCTTGCCGAGCTCGGGCGGCTGGGCGTGGCGCTCGATCACGACCTCGAGCCGCTCCCGGGCCTCCGCCGCCAGCTCCTCCGGGCCCTCGATGCTCGCCTGGTCCTCGAGCCCGAGCAGCCAGGACACCATCTGCCGGGAGTCCGCATAGTCGGTCTCGAAGATGACGCCACCGTCGGTCTCCGACACCTCCCCGGCGTGTCCGAAGTGGCGAAGGGCCAGCCAGTCGATCCGGTCGGAGAGGCGGATGCGCGCGCGACCGATCGTGTCGCCGAGCTGCCAGTCGGTGCGGGTGGCGTAGATCCGCGGGTCGAACTCCTCCGGGCGGTTGAAGTCGTGCTCGGCCTTGGACGCGTAGCCGACCTTGCCGCGGATGCGCGACACCCGGAACACCCTCATGTCGTCGCGCTCGTGCGAGTAGCCGATCAGATAGAACTGCCCGCCCCGATAGAGCAGGTGGTAGGGGTCGACCTTGCGGCGCTCCTCGGCGTCCCGGCCGATCGTGTAGTACTCGAACAGGATCGTCTTGCGGCGGAAGATCGCGGTCTCCACCTTGGACAGGCGCTGGGACAGTCCGCGGCCGCCCGCCCCGGCGGTGACAGCAAGCGCGACGCTGCGCTGCTCGGGTGCGTCGAGCGGGGAGGGCTTGCCCCAGGACAGCTGCTGGAGGGCCAGGCGCAGTGGCTCGGCGTAGGCAAACTCGCCGTCCAGCAGCTGCAGCGACATCCGCAGCGCGCCGAGCTCCTCGTCGGTGAACTCGACCGCCGGCAGGTAGAAGTTCTCGGGCGGCAGCGAGTAGTTCTCGGCCTCGTAGTAGCCCTCGGCCGGCTTGTCGACCTTGAGGTGGATGCCCAGCGAGTCGAGCTCCGCGCGGTCGGCGTAGAAGCGACGGGCGAACGCCTCGTCGTTCATCTGCGAGTAGCCCTCCACGTCCTGCTTGATCTCGAGGGCGGACACGGGGCGTCGCTCCGCCATCAGGAACGAGATCAGGCTGAGCTGGCGGATGAGCTTCTCTGTGTCCTTGGCCATGGATTCACGAGGATAAGCGGGAAACCTGGCCGTCGCGCCCCTTTGCCGGTTGGCGCCCGCTATTTACGGAATTTGACCCCGGTCAGGCGGCGCGATTGGCGCGCGGCGCGAAGTAGGCCGAGGTGGAGATCCCGCGGTCGAACTCCGACCAGCGGGCGCCATCGGCCAGCGCCTTCTCGATGCGGTCGAAGCTCCCCAGGTTGCCGCCCAGGTTGTCGATGAAGTGGACGAGGGTGGCCTCGCGCGTGCACGGGACCACGGGGCTGCCGTGCTCGAGCTTGCCGTGGTGGCTGAGGATGATGTGGAGCAGCGAGTCGGCATCCTCGGCCGGGAAGCCAGGAATCTCCTCGATCGCGCGGCGGACGGTGTAGTAGCCGAGCGGGATCTCACCGAGCAGCTTGCCGGCGTCGGTGAGCTCGATGGCGCCGTTGCGCGACGCGTAGGCCTCGACCTTGCCGATGTCGTGCAGGAGCGCCCCGGTGACCGCCACGTCGCGGTCGATGCCGGGGAAGGTGGCGGCCAGGGCGCTCACGCCCTGGGCGACCGAGAGGCAGTGCTCGAGCAGCCCGTGCCGGTAGGCCTGGTGGTAGTACTTGGCCGCGGGGGCCTCGTGGTAGACGCGTCCGGTGTCAGTGGAGGGACCGATCAGCCGGGCCAGCAGCTGGCGCAGATGGGGGCGCTGGATCGTGCCCGCGAGCTCGCGCAGATCGGCGGCCATCTGGTCGTACGGGATCGGCGGTCCTTCGGTGAGGTCAGCCAGGTCGTACTCGCCCTCCACCGCTTCGCGCAGCCGCTTGATCGTGAGCGTGGCCCCGTAGCGCTCGTCCACGGTGTAGCGGCCGAGGACGCGGACGACCGAGCCGCTCGGGCAGAGCGGGGCGAGCGCCTCGACCTCGTCCCAGACCACGGCCTCGACGCTGCCCGTGAGGTCCCCGAGCTGGAGCTTGATGAAGCTCTCGCCGTTGCGCTTCTGGCGCTGGGAGTGGCTGCGCACGACGAAGATGGAGTCCACGTCCTGGCCGTTCGCGAGGTCGCGAACGAAGCACCGGGAGGGGATCAGGGTGGGCTGGTCCATCGGGAACTCGAAGGTAGACCTGGACTCGGACGGGATAGCCTGCACGCAGATGGAGTCGCCCCCCACCATCATTTCCTGACATGGGCGTGCTGGTGACCGGTGGCACCGGGGCCCTCGGCAGCGCCGTCGTGAGGGAGCTGCTCGACGCCGGGTACGCGTGCACGGTCACCTGGATCGTCGAGCGCGAGCGCGAGCGCGCAGAGGACGAGTTCGGCGGCCGAGCCGTGCTCGTGGAGGCCGACGTGTCCGACGGTGCTGCCGCCGCCGAGGCGGTCAGGCAGGTCGAGGACCTGGAGGCGGTGGTCAACCTGGTAGGTGGGTTCGACTCCGGCCCGCTCGTGCACGAGACCGAGGCCGACGACTTCTTTCGCATGCACAGCCTGAACCTCGCGCCCGCGTTCCACCTGGCCCATGCCGCGATGCCGCGGCTGATCGAGCGCGGCGGCGGCGCCTTCGTGGGGGTGTCGGCCCAGGCCGCGCTCAAGCCGTTCCCGGGAGCCGCCGGCTACGTCAGCGCCAAGGCCGCCGTGCTCGCGTTCGTGCAGGCTCTCGACGCCGAGTACAAGTCCCACGGGATTCGCTGCAACGCGATCCTGCCGAGCGTGATCGACACGCCCGCCAACCGCGAGGCGATGCCGGACGCCGACTGGTCGAAGTGGGTCCAGCCTGCGGAGATCGCCAAGGTCGTGCGCTTCCTCGTATCCGACGACTCGAAGCCCACGACCGGCGCGGCCGTACCGGTCTAGGCGCCGCGCCCGCCGTAGTACTCGAGCGTGAGCCGCCCCAGCCGCTTGGTGACCCCGGCGTTCTGGAGCGCGCCCAGGGGCGCGCCGATCAGCGGCACATAGCGGCCGGCGTAGCGGCGGGCGAGCCGCTTGGCCAGGTACTTGGCCAGCCGCATGTGGAGAGCATCCGTGTTGCGGCTGGAGATCGCCTTCTCCACCGCCGCCTGCGCGAGGCGCTTGCCCACGCCGTCGAGCGCCGCCCGCGCCTCCGCGGGCGTCTCGTAGAGCCCCTGCAGCGCCAGGTACTCCGCCGGCCTCATCGGATGGTTGGGGTCGTAGCCGTGGGCGGCGGCGATGTAGAACACCATGCGGCTCTGGATCCAGAGCAGCGCCACCACGTCGGGCGCGACCGTGAACACCCCGCCCAGGCCGAGCGCCCCGCCCTCGAGCCGCGCGAGCCGCACGTGCTTTCGGTAGGCCACCTTGGCCAGGTGCTCCGGCGTGTGCCCCGGGCCCGCCACGCGCACCCACTCCTCGGCCTGCGGTGCGAAGCGCTCGGCGGCGGCGAGGGCGATGTACTCCGGCGCCCGGTCGGGTTCGGCCAGGATCCGGTTCCAGAGCGACTGGGGCGGGCGCCCGATGTGCTCGATGTGCTCGTCGCCGGGGGCGACCGTTTCCGTCTCTGTCAACTAGGCCTCTTTGGAGTCATTGGGTGTCGTAGCCTTGTGCGGATTGCCCGGCGTGCGGCTGGGTAATCGCACGACTGACCCTTTGTCAGAAAGGTAGGGACCCATGGCTACCCAGACTTCTCCTCGACACGGCATCCTGAGCGACGAGCTCACCCAGGAACGCGAGCAGCTCATCGAGATGCTCACCAAGGCGTACTGGATGGAGATCGAGACGGTGATGAGCTACATCACCAACTCGATCAACCCCGACGGCGTGCGCGCCCAGGAGATCATCGAATCCCTGGAAGAGGACATCATGGAGGAGCTGGGTCACGCCCGCCAGTACGGCGAGCGCATCAAGGAGCTCTACGGCGTGGTGCCGGGCTCGCTCGACTTCAGCGCCGAGCAGACCTTCCTCCAGCCTCCGGGAGAGCAGACCGACATCGTCCACGTGATCAAGGGCGTGATCGAGGCCGAGGGCGGAGCGATCGAGCACTACAACCAGATCATCGAGTTCTGCGAGGGCAAGGACCCGGTGACGCAGGACATGGTCATCGCGATCCTCCGCGACGAGGAGGGCCATCGCCGTCTGTTCGAGGGCTTCCTGCGCGAGTACGAGCTGGAGGGCCTCGCCTAGGTCGGCGGGTCCACGGCCGCGCCCCCACTCAAACGGACCACGCTCGACTGTCGTGCAGGCCGGAGCGGAGCGCGACGCGAGCAACTCGGCCAGCAGCACCGCCGTGCCGAACACCGCGGCCACGACGGCCACCGCGCCCACCACGCCGGTGGGCGGGCCGCCGTGGATCCCCGTCTCGTGCACGGCCGCGTGGCCCTTGCCGCGGGCCAGCAGCCAGCGGTTGACCGGGAAGGCCACCATGCCGGCTACCACCAGCGCCACCGCGAGGCTGCCCCAGAACAGCACGTCGCCCACGCCGGCCTCGAGCGCGCCGGGGATCACCAGCATGATCAGGTTGTCCACCACCTCCATCGTGGCGATGGAGAGCGTGTCTGAGGCGAGCGCGATCGGCACGACCACGGCCAGCGCGAGGCCGGCCCGAAGCAGCGGCAGGCTGGTGAGGCCGTAGCCGAACACGAAGGCCAGCGCCACGGCGAGCGCGATCGTGCCCCAGTC
Organism: uncultured Thermoleophilaceae bacterium; assembly: GCA_963808545.1. Taxonomy (GTDB): domain Bacteria; phylum Actinomycetota; class Thermoleophilia; order Solirubrobacterales; family Thermoleophilaceae; genus JACVRW01. The sequence goes on from CAWEGB010000015.1 coordinate 282,531, forward strand.
CGAGAAGCCGAGCGCTGTTCCGATGATCATCCCGAGGACCTCGCCGATGGCGCAGCCGGTGAGGCAGTGGAGGGTCGCGCTGAGGGCCATGCCGTCGAGCGCGCGGCCGCTCGTGGGCATCGGACCGTGGTGATGGTGCGCTGAGGCTTCCATGCTCTGCAGCCTACCGTACCCCAGGGGGGTATCTGGACATTGTCGCGGTGACCGGCCCGGTGCCCTCGAACCTCAACCCGAATGACGGCTAGCGGACGAGCTCCATCAGCAGCTCGTCCTCCCACTCGCCGAAGGGCTGAATGCGCTGGGAGCGCCGCAGCACACCCACCCTGCGAAAGCCGAGCTTCTCGTAGACGCGGATGGCCCGCGCGTTGTCCGGAGAGGTGGTGAGCGTCACGCGGTGATGTCCGCGCTCGTCGAGTAGGTGCGTGAGCACCAGGCCGAACGCCTCGGTTCCGAGGCCCTGATCCTGGCGCTCGGGGGCGATGAAGATGTCGGCGTCGGCGTAGCGCGAGTCCGGGTCCGGCTCCTCGAAGACCTGGACGAAGCCCACCACCTCCTCGCCGAGGGTGACCACCAACTTGGTCAGCTCCTCCTCCGCCTCGAGCGGCCAGCCCTCCTCGGGCGGTCCCCACCAGCGCGACACCTCGGGCGCCGCCCGCAGCTCGCGCAGGCGCCCGGCGTGTTCGGGTCCCAGCGGCTCGAGCCCCACTCGCGGCCCTCTGAGCCGCACGGGTCTAGCCGGTCCAGGCCGGTTCGAAGGGCCGCTGCTCGACGGTCCCGTCCGACACCGTCAGCGCCGTGGACTCCTTCACCTCGTGCCAGGCGCCCGGCAGATCGGCCACCGGCTCGGAGACCACCACACGGTCGCCATCGTTGAGACGTTGGAGCCGCTCGTTCTCCGGATGCAGGGCGCGCAACGCGTGCACGTCCTCGGATAGGAACAGCGTGCGGGACTTGTGCTGCGACGAGTAGCGGATGGCCCAGAGGCGCTGCCCGTCGGTGATGCCGATGGTCATCTGGACTGGATTGTCCATGCCCTTCTCGCGAGCCTTCGCCTCCACGAGGCCGACGGCGCGCTCCATCGCCGCGAGCGGGTCGTCCTCGAGGCCGAAGGTCAGCGCCAGGTGGAGCAGCACCTCGGAATCGGTCGATCCGCAGGATGCCGGGGAAGAGCTCCGGATCGACGGCGAGCAGCAGCTCACGGTGCAGCGAGCCGAAGCCGTCGATCATGCCCGTTGTGGACGAACAGCCAGCGGCCGTGGCGGAAGGGATGACAGTTGGTCTGCTGCACCGGGCTGCCAATCGCCGCCCGGATGTGGGCCAGGAACAGCGGCGACTCCACGTGGTCGGCGAGCTCGCGGAGGTTCTGATCGTTCCAGGCGGGGTTGACGCTCCGGTAGCGCGCGGGATTGACGCGGTCAGAGGCCCCGTACCAGCCGACGCCGAAGCCGTCCCCGTTGGTGGTTTCGGCTCCCATGCGGGAGTGCAGGCTCTCGTCGATCAGCCCGTGCTTGGTCCGGTAGAGCAGCTCTCCCATCACCAGAGGCTCTCCGATGTAGGCGTTCCAGCGGCACACGGCTTCCTCCTAGGCGGGGCGCGCTCCGGCCATCAGTCGTCCCTTCTCGCGCTCGTACTCTGACGAATCGAGCACGCCGCTGTCACGCATCCGGCCCAGCCGCTCGAGCTGCTCCAGCCGGTCATCGTCGGAGCGACCGTGCAGGCGAGCCGCAAGCCCGCGGCCCCAGCCGCGGAGGCCCGTGAACGAATCCTCGCGGCGCGCGCCGGGGAACTCGCGCGCCGTCTGGCGGCGGAGGGCCTCGAGGCCCAGCGCGAGCAGCCCGATCAGGACCAGCGCGGGGATCACCAGACGGAAGGCGGGGGTCGGCGCCCAGGCGATCAGGCCGAGCACGACCACGCCGAACGCTCCCCAGGCCCAGCGCGGCGCGCGCAGCCAGGGCGCGAGGTTGCGCCGGACGGCCACTGCCCACCTGGACGGGCCGGCGACCCAGGCCGCCATCACGAGCACCGCGCCGTAGATGATCGTGGCCGTGCCCACCTGGACCAGCAGCGAGGTGCCGATGCTCCATGCCGATTCCGCCGCCGGTCGCACGGCTTCGGTCGACGCCAGGGCGCCCACCACCGCGTCGCCGACGAGGGCGCGCGCCACCAGGGCGCCCGCTCCGGCGAACAGCAGGCCCAGTCCCGCGGCCCGGAGCGCCTCGCGCCGCCAGCCACGCGCCAGATACACCGCCAGGGCGAACAGCGCCAGCGCGAGCACGACGAACACGATGGCCAGCGTCTTGAGCAGCCACACGGCGTCCTGCGCCGCCTTCAGCTGGTCCGACTTGAGGAGCACGATCTGGCTTGCGCTGTCGGGCAGCTTCTGCTGGACTCGCCCGCCCACCCCGAGGTTGCTCTGGGACTGCCCGAGGAGCGACTTGAGGTCGAGCGTGACGACTCCGCCGGAGGTCGACAGGTTGTCGCCCCCGCCCTCCACGATCTGCAGGAAGCGGGCCTGTGCACGGCGGTTGGCTTCCTCCCACAGCCGCTGCGGCACCGGTCGCTGGAGCAGGCGGTCCACGCCGTCCTCAGCCAGCGACCTGAGCCCGCCCGCGGCCGGTCCCGCCAGAACCTGGGCCCGCGCCGGCGCGAGGACCTGCTCGAAGACCTGCTCGAGCTCGCTCTGCACGTCGACGTTCGCGTACAGCTCGTCCACGATGAAGGTCGACACCTGGGTGCGGATCGCGTCGTCCTCGAGCAGCTCGCTGCTGGTCTCGGCCCAGTTGTCGGTGTTGAGCAGCTGACGGTTGGCCCAGAGCGCGAATACCGCCAGGAAGGTGAGCAGCGAGGCGACGACGATCAGAGCGATCGCCAGTCGCCGGCGGCCACGGCTTCGGGAGCCCGTCATGCGCCTCCGCCCGCCCCGACCACTCCCGCGCGGCGCGCCGCCTCCACGGCCTCCCCGCGACACGAGACGCCGAGCTTGCGGTAGATGGCCCGCGCGTGTGTCTTGACGGTGTTCGGCGAGACGAACAGACGGCCGGCGATCTCGCGGAACGAGAGATGGCTGGGCAGGTGGCGCAGCACCCTGACCTCCGCGGCGGTGAGCGCCCAGTCGTCACCGCCGAGGCGAGCCGTCGAGCGCTCGATCTCGCCGCGGGCTTCCTCGAGCCGGCGCCCCAGCATCGGGGCGTCCGAGATCTTCGCTGCGGCGCGGCAGGCTCCATCGAGCAGCTCAGCGGCCGGCGCCGGGCCGGTCGTCCGAAGGGCTTCACGCGCCAGCGCGATGCGGCATTCGGCCTCGTACCATCGCGGGAGATCCGGCAGGCGGCCGAGCAACTCGAGGGCCCGGCGCGAATCGCCCCCGACGGCCAGTACCAGCGCGGCCAGCGGCTCGCCGGCCAGATCACAGCGCTCGATCTGGGCCTTGGCGTGTGCGGCCAGCGCCGCCGCCCGCTCGCCGTTGCCCTCGTCGCCCGCCATGAGCGCCAGCTGAGCGAGGCACAGGGCCTGTGCGAGCGGCGCCGCCACGGCGGCCAGGTGGCCTCCCTGCTCGAGCCGAGCCTGCGCGGCGGCCGTCTCGCCGGCAAGGCTGAGCGCCACCCCCTCGTAGAACAGGCACATCGGAATCCAGGGGCTGTTGGCCTCGAGGCGCTCCCGGGCACGTGCCGCGTCGGCGCCCATCCGCTGGATCCCGTCACGGGCGAGGCCCGCCCGGACCAGCGCCAGGCCACCCTCGATCCGCTGCCGTCCGCGCCGAGGAGAAGCCGGGTTCGTCCCCGAGGCGAGCACCGTCGTCCAGCGCTCGGCCTCGTGCGAGTCGCCCCGCATCAGTGCGCAGCCCGCCGACACGAGCGCCAGCGCGGGCGTGTCCGACACTTGCCGCTCCTCCAGCCCGGCGAGCCTGTCCTGCACCACCTGTCCGTGGCCCTGCGCCACGCAGGCTGCAGCCGAGTCCCACAGCAGCCGTCCGTACCGCGGAAGATCGCCTGCGCGCAGAGCGTGGACAACGGCCCGGTCGAGATCGCCGTGCTTCTCGTGCCAAGCGCTCGCGCGCCTATGCAGCCCGGCCTCGGCACCCGGCTCCAGCCGGCGCAACTCCGATCGCAGCAGCTCGACGAAGAGGACGTTGTAGCGGTAGCCCGCGCCTGCGCGGTCGAGAGCCACGAGCGGCAGGTTGGCCGCGGCCAGGGCGTCGAGGCGCGCGCCCGAGTCGTCGCGGCCGAGCAGGGCGTCGCAGAGTGAACTCGAGAGACGATCGAGAACGGACGTCCGCGTGACGAACTCGAGCTCCTCGTGCGAAAGGCCGGCGAGCAGCTCCTCGCGCGCGTATTCGCTGACGTACCGGTCGTCACCGGCGAACGTGTCGACCGGCCGGCCGCTCCCCTCGCCTCGCAGGGACAGCGCCGCCAGGTAGAGCGCCACCGGCCAGCCCTCGGTGCGCTGCACGAGCTTCAGGGCGTCCTTGGGTCCGACGGCAAGCCCAGCGGCCGCCAGAACCGCCGCCCCCTCTGACCTGGTCATCGCCAGGTCGCTGGTCCGCAATTCGACCAGGCTCCCCTGAGCGCGCAGGCGACCGACCGGCAGCGCAGCCCCGGTTCGCGAGGCGAGGGCAAGCTGCGACCCGGCCGGCAGCGCCGTCCAGAGCGTCTCGATCACCGCTCGCGCGGCCCGCGAGCGCAGCACGTGCAGGTTGTCGAGGATCAGCACGAAGGGCACCTGCCTGCGCCCGAGCGCGCGTCCCAGGCGCTGGCGGGCGATGTCGCCGGCGTCCGGCCTGCCGGAGGAGAGAGCCTCGAACACCTCCCAGCCGACCGGCTCGATCGCATCCAGCGCCAGCGCCACGAGCGAGACGAGCGTCGCCGGATCGTCGTCGTCGCCGCTGAGGGTGGCCCAGGCGAAGGGGCGGCCGTCGACCGCCGACCATTCGCTCAACAGGCACGTCTTGCCGTAGCCGGCCGGAGCCCGCAGCAGCACGACGGGGCGCCCGCGGGCCTCGATGAGCCTGCGGGTGAGCCGTTGCCGCGGATGCAGCCCCGGTTGCAGCAAGGGCGGCCGGCAGCGGAGATCCAGAGCGCCGTCCCCGAGCTCGGTGGGCCGGCCGGGCAGAGTGACGACGGGCGCGCCGGTGGGCGCGCGCTCTGCTTCAAGGGTTTCGGTGACGGCCAGGTCCACCGCCGGCGAGCCTCTCAGGCCGCGGGTTGCCAGGACAACGGGGCACGCACGTCAATCGGGGTGGGGCCAACACACCCGCCGAGCCGCCCTGAAGGTATCTTCGGCCCGTGATCCGCGTGATGCTCGCCGAGGACAGCTTCCTCGTCCGGGAGGGGCTTCGCGAGATTCTCGAGAGCCTGCCCGGAATCGAAGTCACCGGCACCCATTCCGACCTGGACGCTCTGCTGTCGGCGATCGAGGCCGACCCGCCCGGCGTGGTGATCACCGACATCCGGATGCCCCCCGACCACACCGACGAGGGCATCCGGGCCGCGGCCGAGCTGAGACGCACCCACCCCGAGATGGGCGTGGTGATCCTGAGCCAGTACGCGTACCCGGCCTACGTGCTGGAGCTGCTCGACTCCGGCTCGGACGGACGCGCCTACCTGCTCAAGGAGCGCGTACACGACCGCGACCAGCTGACCGCCGCCATCGAGGCGGTGGCCGGTGGCGGCTCGGTGATCGACCCGAAGATCGTCGAGGTCCTGGTGACGGCGCGGTCCCGCGCGGAGTCGTCGGGATTCGACCGGCTGACCGCTCGCGAGCGCGAGGTGCTGTCGGAGATCGCCCAGGGCAAGAGCAACGTCGCCATCGCCTCGTCCCTGTATCTCTCGAAGCGCGCCGTGGAGAAGCACATCCATTCGATCTTCATGAAGCTGGGCCTGGCCGCCGAGGTGGACGTGAGCAAGCGGGTCAAGGCCGCACTGCTGTACCTCAGCCATGGGCAGGAGACCAGCGAGCCGATGGGCTGAGATGATCATCCGGTTGGGGCGATGCAGGCGCGCTTCGCTGCCGGTACGGTCACCACCATGAGCGCCCCGGAGCACATCGACCTGACCGCGAGGCTCGACGAACTCGCCCACACGTACGGCAATCGGTTCCTGCTCGAGCCCGCTCCGGACAACGAGCTGCCGGAGCACGGCATGACCTCTCTGGACGCCATGCGCCTGATCGGCGAGGAACTGGTGCTCGACGGCCTACCCATGCGCAACCTGGCCACCTTCGTGACCACGTGGATGGAGCCGGAGGCCCAGCGGATCATCGCCGAGAACCTCCACCGCAATTTCATCGACCACGCCGAATACCCGCAGACGGCGGAGATCGAGCAACGCTGCATCCGAATGATCGCCGACCTCTTCAACGCGCCCGGGGAGACCACCGGGGCTCGCACCCAGGGCTCGTCCGAGGCGATCATGCTCGGGGCCCTGTCCCTGAAGTGGAAGTGGCGGGCACGCCGGGAGGAGGCGGGCAAGGACACCACGCGGCCGAACCTCGTGTTCGGCGGGGACGTGCACGTGGTGTGGGAGAAGTTCTGCCGCTACTTCGACGTCGAGCCGCGCATCATTCCCCTCCAGCCCCACAAGTACACGATCGGGCCCGAGGACGTGGAGCCACACGTGGACGAGAACACGATCGGCGTGGCGGCCGTGCTCGGCACCACCTTCACCGGACACTCCGACGACATCATCGGGATCAACGACCTGTTGGTGAGCATGCGTGACGAGAAGGGACTGGACGTCCCCATGCACGTGGACGCGGCCAGCGGCGGCTTCGTCTGGCCGTTCCTCTACCCCCACACCGAGTGGGACTTCCGCCTCGAGCAGGTGCGCTCCATCAACGCCTCAGGTCACAAGTTCGGCCTGGTCTACCCGGGGATCGGCTGGCTCGTGTTCCGGGAGAAGTCGGACCTGCCCGAAGATCTCGTCTTCTACGAGAACTACCTCGGCAAGACCGACGCCACCTTCACGCTCAACTTCTCCACCGGCTCCGCGATGGTGCTCGCCCAGTACTACAACTTCGTCCGCTTCGGACACGGCGGCTACCAGTACATCATGGAGATGATGCAGGCCAACGCGCAGGCTCTGGCCAAGCGCATCGCGGACATCGGGGAGTTCACGCTGATCGGCGACGGCGAGGAGCAGCTTCCCCTCGTCGCGTTCCAGCTGGAGGGCGATCACGACTACGACGAGTTCGACGTCGCCGGCCAGCTCGCCATGGAGCGGGGCTGGATGGTGCCGGCCTACACCCTTCCGCCGAAGGCTGACCACGTGAAGATCATGCGGGCGCTGGTCAAGCTCACGCTCGGGCACACCCTGGCCTCCACGCTGGCCGACGACATCGCCGCGGCCTGCACGACGCTCAAGCACAAGGGCGGGTTGCACAAGCGCGAGCGCCAGCGCGTCAAGACCAGCGTCGGCTACTGAGCTCGCGGTGGTCGGCCACGCGCTGGCCTTCGCGCCGCGGGCCGAGACCCGTGCGCTGTGGGACCGGACCATCGCGATCGCCTTCGCGATCGGCTCGACGTGCTTCTTCCTCGGTCCGTTTCCGGGCTTCACCCAGCTGGTGGGGTCGGCCGCTGACGCGTGGGTGTTCTTCGGCGGCTCGCTCTTCTTCACGTTCGCTGCGGGACTCGAGCTGCGCGAGGCGACCGTGCGGATGGGCCGCTGGTCGGCCGATCCGTCGTGGTGGAGCGCGGCCATCCAGTTCGCCGGCACGCTCCTGTTCAACCTGAGCACCTTCGCCGCCACCCAGGAGGGGCTGACGAGCGAGCAGACCAACCGGCTGGTCTGGGCTCCCGACGCGTTCGGCTCGACCGCGTTCCTCGCCTCCGGCCTGCTCGCCTACCGCGTCGCCGGTCGCGCCGTCCGGCGCCCGCTTCGTCGCGACCGCGGCTGGCGCATGGCGGCGATCAACCTGGCGGGGTGCGTTCTCTTCGGCATCTCCGCGGTGGCGTCGTTCATCGTGCCCTCGAAGGGCTCGATCCTCGACCTCGCCGCCGCCAACTGGGCCACCGCGCTGGGCGGTCTCTGCTTCTTGATCGGATCCCTGATGTTGCTCTCACCCGATTCGGGGGATGCGGCCGCCGGAGGGGATTCGTAGGTTCGAGCGATGAAGGACGAGGGCAGCAGGCCGTCCGGCGGGGGCGTCGAGGTCGACCCCACGAGCCTCACCGGCCTGTTCATCACGCCGCGCTGGCTGCGGGATCTGGGCTTCACGTCGTGGTTCCTGGTCGGAATCACCGTCCTCCTCGTGGGCGTGGTCTGGCTGGCCTCGCTCACCTCCACGATCGTCACCCCGGTGATCACGGCTGCCGTGGTAGCGGCCGTGGCCTCTCCGCTCGTGGGCGGCGCGGCCCGGCGCGGTCTTCCCCGCGGGGCCGGGGCGGCGCTCCTCATGCTCTCGCTCGTGGTGCTCGGGGTGGGCGTGGTCGTGCTGATCGTGGTGGGGATAGCGAGCGAGAGCGCCAGCATCACCGGCCACCTCGACGGCGCGAAGGACAAGGTCGAGGGCTGGCTCGAGGACCTGGGCGTCGATTCCGGCAGCGCGAACAACGCCGCTGACGATGCCGGCTCCTCGGCGTCGTCAGCGGCCGGCGCCCTCCTCCAGGGCCTCGGCAGCGGTCTCAAGGACCTGTCCTCGCTCCTCTTCTTTCTGGCCCTGACGGCACTCAGCCTCTTCTTCCTGCTGAAGGACGGTCCGCTGATCCGGGCGTGGGCCGAGCGTCGCACCGGCCTGCCCGCGCCCGTGGCCCACGGCGTGAGCTCCCGCGTGCTCCAGTCGCTTCGCGGCTACTTCTTCGGTGTCACGATCGTCGCCGCCTTCAACGGAGTCGTCGTGGGCGTCGGCGCTTTTCTGCTCGACGTCCCCCTCGCTGGAACGATCGCCCTGGTCACATTCCTCGCGGCGTACGTTCCCTATCTCGGCGCCTGGTCCGCCGGAGCCTTCTCGGTACTGGTGGCGCTGGGCGGCGCGGGCACCGACGCCGCCATCGGGATGATCGTGCTCCAGCTGCTGGCCAACGGGCTGCTCCAGCAGCTGGTCCAGCCCATCGCCTACGGCGCCGCTCTCGGCATACATCCGCTCGCCGTGCTGATCGTGACCATCGCCGGCGGGAGCCTGTTCGGCGCCGTGGGGCTCATCCTCGCCGCACCGCTGACGTCGGCCATCACGAAGATCTCCGCGGACTTCGCGCGGGCCCGCAGCCCAGGACAGGTGGAGGCCGAGCCGGCATGACTCCCACCGCCGAAGAGCTGATCGGCGTGCTGGCCGTTGACGATCACGCGATCTTCCTCGACGTGGCCCGCGAGGTCGTGACCAGCACCCCGGGGTTCTGCTGGGTGGGCGGGGCGCGCTCGGGCGAGGAGGGGCTCCGTGCGGTGGAAGCTCTGTCCCCCGACCTCGTGCTCCTCGACATGCGCATGCCCGGCATGGACGGACTCGAGGCGGCCCACCGAATCACAGCCGGCCACCCGGGCGTGGTGGTGGTGCTCGTCTCGATCGACGAGGGGTCTGCCATCGGACCGGCGATCGAGAGCTCGGGCGCCGCGGCGCTCGTGCGCAAGCAGGAGCTTGGCCCTAAGCTGTTGCGCCGCCTGTGGGAGCTCCACGGAAGGGGGTCGTCTCGGCGCCGGGGCCCGGGATCGTGCCCACCACCGACGTCCCCCGTCCCGCGGTCGAGCTGACCTCGAGGCTGCCACCCACGGCCGCGAGCCGGTCGCGCATGTTCACGAGCCCCTTGCCGACGTGGCCGTTCTGGGTGTCGAACCCAGGACCGTCGTCACTCACCTCGAAGCGCAGATCCCCGTTGCGTCGCACCGAGATCTCCACGGACGTCGCCTCCGGCGCGTGCTTGGCCACGTTCTGGAGCGCCTCCACGCAGCAGAAGTACGCCGCCGTCTCCACCTCGGACGGGTAGCGGTCGGCTCCATCCACCCTGACCCGCGCGGGCACCGGCGATTCGATCGCCGCCGTTCGAATCGCGGCTGAGAATCCCCGCGCGGCCAGCAGGGAGGGGTACACGCCGGCCGCGAGCGACCTGAGCTCGTTGAGCGCCGCCTCCACGTCATCCCCCAGGCGCCGCAGCATCTCGCGGGCTCGCGCCGGGCTCTCACCCATCAGGTCCTGGGCCATCTCGAGCCGGATGCGCAACGCCACCAGCCGCTGCTGGCCGCCGTCGTGGAGATCGCGCTCGATCCGGCGGCGCTCGTCGTCGGCCGCGGCCAGAATGCGCGCTCTGGATGCGTGCAGGTCGCGCAGGGAGCTCTGAACCCTCGCGGTCAGGCGATAGTTGTCGTCCCACACGAAGGCGTAGGTACCGACGGCCTCGACGAAGGCGTGCTGATGCTCGAGGGCCTCGTCATGGAGCAGCGCGGCCACCGGGCCCTGGTCGTCGAACACCTGCGTGCTCGACCTCCCGGAGCCGGGCTCGGGGAGGGTGACCACCTGCTCGTCGCCGTTGACCCACGAGCCGCCGTGCTCTGGTCGCCAGTAGGCCAGCTCCACGCTCGGATCGCCGAGGGCGTCGCCTATCAGCTCACGGCGATGGCCCGGCTCGCTCTGCTCGCGCAGGTCGTGGGCCATCCTCAGGAGGGAGTCGGCGGTGTAGATCCGCCAGCGCAGCAGGCCGATGACGAACCCCACGCACATGGCCGGCAGACCGAGGGCCAGAGCTCCCGTGAGGACGTCCAGCACCGCCTGCTCGGCGCCGGCCCGCCGGGCGCCCAGTGCGACGACGAGGATCAGGGTCCTGGCGATCGCCACCACCAGCACGGGCATCAGCGTCATTCGCAAGAGCCTGCTGGCGCGCCCGATGCGCCTGGCAAGGTGCACCACCACCGCCAACGCCAGCAGCCCGGTGAGCAGCTCACGCAGCGGCACCAACACGTCGCCCAGGAAGGCCGGCTCCGATCCGGCCACCATGAACGCGTTCGCCGGGCAGTCGGCGACACAGGTGGAGATCACGGACGGGCTGGGGTAGGTCTCCGCGATCAGGGCCGTGGGCAGGAAGAGAAGGGTGACGAGTGCGGCGATGCCGCCGGCGAGAAGCCGATCCGTCGTGCTCGTGAGCCGCCCGGACGGGAAGGCGAGCATCAGGTAGATGAGCACCCCCTCGACCGTCCAGCCGACCACCCGGCCGATGCTGTAGAAGACGCTGTCGCTCGATCCCGCCAGGCCGGCCAGGGCCCAGACGAACCCAGCGGCCACCATCAGCCGGCCAAAGCGCCAGTGAGCCCCGTCTCGCCAGGCGTAGAGCCCCACCGCAATCGGCACCAACACCATCAGGGCCGACCGCTCTGCAAGCGACACGCTGTGCGGCATGTCCCCCCGAAGCGTGATCGTCACGACGGCCGCGGTCAGCAGCCCGCCGGCGACGGCGACCGCCAGCATGCCGGGCACGCCGATACGGCGCGCTTCACGCGCGCCGTCGATTGGACTAGAGATGTAGGGCACGATGCTCCCCGGACGTCGCAATCGCCCGGATCCATCCGGGCGATTGGGCCAGGTCCAGGGAGACCGTACGGGATCCGGAGAGGGCTGTCCAGACCGCGGGAGCTGTGCTCAGCCGGCGAGGATCTTGGCCTTCTCTGAGGCGAATTCCTCTTCGGTGAGCACGCCCTGGTCCTTGAGCGCGGCCAGCTCCTTGAGCTGGGTCACGCGATCCTTGGCCGCCGGGGCGGGCGCCGCGGCCGGCGGTGGCGCGTAGGCCTGTTGGGGCTCGGGTGGGGCGTCCTGCTGTGCCCAGCGGCCGGCCTGGCGGCGGCTCACCCGGTTCGAAACGCTGGTGGCGGTTCCCGCGACCACGGCGGTGCGGGCCATCCCTCGAAGCAGTCCTGGCATGTGGTGGCTCCTCTCGGTCAGCCCTAGGTTCAGCTGGTGGCTTCTGCGGCGTCGAGCAGGTCCATGAGGTCGGCGGCGGGAATGCGCTGGCTGTCCAGCAGCACCCCTCCGTTGCGCCTGACGGCAGCGGCGAACGGCGCCGCCCAGCGGTTCTCGTAGACGAGCATCACCGCCGCGGTTCCGGGCTCGATCGCGTCGGCAGCGGTGGCCACGTCGTCGTCGCCGAGGAGGCCCGACGACGCTCCCTCGAACTCCGTGAAGTCTCCGACGCCTCGCTCGTCGAGGTTGGTGGCGTCGAACCCGGAGAAGGTCCCATCCGCCTCCTTGACGACGAACATCGCGTCGAGCACGCGGATGATCCCTCGGTCGACGAGGTCCATCATGATGGGCACGGCCTCGCCGGTCATCGGAGCGTCGGCCGGAAAGCCGATCACGACGATGTCGACAGGGCCGAGCTCGGTCTCGTGTGCGTCCATGGGCCGACCGTAGGCCGAGGGCGTCCAACCGGCATCACCCGTTATGGGTGAAATCGCCTCCCGGGCTAGCGCAGGATCTCCACCAGGAGCACCCAGGCCGTCATCGCCCCGGCGGCGATCGCGCCGACCACGCCGGCGAAGGTCCAGTAGAGGCCGCCGCCCGCCTCGGCCAGCAGGCTCGCGCCGCCGACCACGAAGGGCAGTGTGCCGACTGCCGGCGGCGCGACACGGGACACGACCCAGCTCGTGTGGTCGAGCCCGCCGACCGTGCGGAAAATGAGGCCGCCGACGACAGCCGTCCAGATCAGGCCCTGGGCGAGCAGCAGCAGACCGAGGGCCACCCGTGACAGGCCCGGTGCCAGCGCCAAGAGCGACACCACGAGCGCGCCCAGCAGCAGAAGGAGCGTGGCCAGCGCACGCGCCGTCACGCCCTGAAGCTTCAGGATCCGCTCGATGTTGATCGAGACCGCCACGAACACCAGGCCGGTCAGAGCGGCGGAGGCGCCCGCGGCGGCGACGAAGAAGTCAGACCACTCCGTGGCCTCGTAGGCCGTCACGTCAACGGCTCCGCCGCGCAGCGATCCCGCTCAGGATCTCGAGCGCCGCGCGCTCGGCAGCCAGGGCAGTGATGCCGGCGACGTCGTAGGCCGGGCACACCTCCACCACGTCGGCCGAGCAGAGGTCAGCTCGAGCGCCGCGTGGCGGACGGTCCACGTGGGACTGGGCGAGGTCGCCCGGCGCCGCGGCGGCGTCGCCGTAGTCGACCACCCTGAGCACGCTCAGCGGATCCAGGCCAAGTGTCATGTGCGGCCGGCCCCAGCGTCCGCCGTCGTCGGCCGCCCGGATCGCCCGTGGCCCGAAGCGGGTGCCCGGCCGGTTCGAAGTGCCGTCGTCGAACGGTGCGCCGAGAACGGCCACGTCCGTCCCGTGAAGGCCGCTCGGGTCCAGCACCAGCGGCTGGCCCGCGAAGGTGGCGGCCGCGCCGCCGGCGGGCGGCTGGTCTCCTCGATCGAGGCGCAGCTCGCCGGTCACGGGCGGCAGCCTCTCAGATCGCCGCTCGCCCCGGCTCGGCCCGTCGGCGGCGCGCCCTGCCCGTTGCCGCGGCCAGCCGGCGGGGATGCCTGGCGAGCGCGCCGAACAGCAGCGCGACGCCGGCCAGGCCGGCGCAGGCCCAGAGCGCCGCGACCGGGCCGTTCACGTCGACGAGGCTTCCGAGCACGCTGGTGGTAGCGGCACCGAAGGCCACGCTCAGGCCGAGCACGGCTCCGGACGCGAAGCCGGCCCGTCCGGGCAGTGCGTCCTGCGCCACGATCACGAGTGGGTAGTAGATGACTTCGAGCGTGAGACCGATCAGCGCGAGCACCACCACCGCCATCGCCGGCGTGGTCATCGGCAGACCGGCCGTGAGCGGCACCAGCGCCGCGAGCGCGGCGAGGACGAGCAGCCCGCGGTCGTAGCGGTCGCCCAGCCGCCCGCCGGCGTAGGTCCCGGCGGCTCCCGCGAGCAGCATGCCCGACACGGCCAGGCTGCCCAATCGCACGGTGGAGCCGAGCTCGTCGGCGAACCAGACCGGCACGAAGGCCATCAGGCCGAACAGCACTCCGGCCGCCGACGTGGCGGCCGCCGTCGCGTAGGCGAAGGTCAGCCAATCGGTGTGGCTCCGAGACGGCTCCTCGTTGTCGGCGGCCACCTCTTGCGGGCCCGCCGCCACGCTGCGGCCGAGCACGAGTGCGGCGATGAGCGGCACCATGGCCACGGCGCCGGCGGCCTCGATCCCGAAGCCCGCGGCGAGCGGCACGGCCAGCGCCGGGCCCAGCGCGAAGCCCGCGCTGCCGCCGATGGAGAACACTCCCATCGCTGTGCCCGGGCTGCCCGGACTGGCCGCACGCGTGGCCCGGATGGCCTCGGGATGGAAGATCGCTACACCGAACCCGCCCACTAGGAGGGAGAGCGCGATCGCGGCGAACGAGTCGAACAGCGTGGCCGCGAACAGGCCGGCCGCGGCGAGGACCAGGCCCAGCGGCGCGAGCCAGGGCGCACGCACCCGGTCACCGAACAGGCCGGCGAGCGGTTGGACGAGCGCCGACGCGAGGCTGCCCGCCAGCACCAGCAGGCCGGCGTCCGCGTAGCTCAGCCCGCGGTCCGCCACGAAGAAGGGAATCAGCGCGGGCACTGCGCCCAGGAACAGATCGGCGCCGGCGTGGCCGGCGGTCAGGCGCACTAGCCGGCCCCGGTGCGCGCCTTCGTCCGGGAGGATCCGGCGGAGGAGCCACGTCATGGCCGCACACCTCCCATCGCCAGGTCGACCACGGCGGCGGCGGCTCGCTCGGCCGGCCAGCGATGCTCTTGGCGCAGATGGAGGAAGGCGTAGGTGACCTGAACGTAGATCACCGTGGCGGCCTCCTCGGGATCGTCGAACGCCCGAAGTGATCCGTCCAGTGCTCCGTCGCGCAGCAGCCGCACGATCGGGGCCACGAACTCGCCCCGGGTCAGTGTGTCGTCGCCCGGCTCGTGGTAGATCGCGTTCAGTGCGGCGTCGTCGAGGCCGGTCAACAGATCGGCGCGCGAGTCGGTGATGGCACAAACCGCCTCGAGCACTCTGGTGAGACGCGCCTGACCATCGCCGTCGGCGGTGAGGATCGGAAAGAGGAGGTCACGCTCCTCACGAACGAGCTCCTCGCGGAGCGCGGCCACGATCGCCTGCCTGGTCTCGCCGCGCCGGTACAGGGTGACCCGGGTGATGCCCGCCTCGCGAGCGATGTCGTCCATCGACGCGCCCGCCAGGGCCTGTCTGGCGGCCAGGCGCCGCGCGGCAGCGAGAACCTCGTGTGACACAACTGTGTCATTCACAATACAATGTGTATCATATACTGCCCATGGACCGAACGCTCACAGGCAAGGTCGCTCTGGTGGCGGGTGCCACCCGCGGCGCGGGACGGGGCATAGCGGTGGCTCTCGGCGAGGCGGGAGCGACCGTGTACTGCAGCGGTCGCAGCACGCGGGGGAGGCCCTCCGAGTACGGACGGCCGGAGACGATCGAGGAGACCGCCGAGCTGGTGGGCGGTGCGGGTGGTGTCGGGATTCCAGTCGTGGCGGACCACCTCGATGCGGAGCAGGTCGAGGCGCTGGTGCAGCGGATCGACGCCGGCCACGGGCGACTCGACATCCTGGTCAACGACATCTGGGGCGGGGAGCTCCTGTTCGAGTGGCAGACGCCGCTGTGGGAGCACGACCTCGACCAGGGGCTGCGGCTGCTCCGCCTCGCGGTGGACACTCACCTGATCACGAGCCACTTCGCGCTGCCGCTCATGATCCGTCGCCGCGGCGGCCTGGTGGTCGAGATGACCGACGGCACGCGCGCCTACAACACCGAGAACTACCGGGTCTCCGCCTTCTACGACCTGGCCAAGACGGCCGTGCTGCGACTCGCCTTCGCCCAGGCCGAGGAGCTCGCCCCGCACGGCTGCGCCGCGGTGGCGCTGACTCCGGGATGGCTGCGCTCGGAGATGATGCTCGACAACCACCGGGTCACCGAGGACAACTGGCGCGAGGCGGGCAACCCGCACTTCGTGGCCATCTCGGAGAGCCCGCGGTTCGTGGGCCGGGCGGTGGCCGCGCTGGCCGCTGACCCCGAGGTCGGTGCCAGGAACGGCGGCTCCTACTCGTCCGGTGAACTGGCCCGCGACTACGGCTTCACCGACCTCGACGGCTCACGGCCCGACTGCTGGCGCTACCTGGTGGAGGTTCAGGACGCGGGACGGCGCGCGGACCCGACCGGGTACCGCTGAGCCCACGTGGACTACCTGGCTATGGCGACCGCTTGGTCGGCTCGGCCTTGACTTCAAGCTCACTTCAACTTGTAACTTGTCGGACATGCACTCGAACGCCTCCCACGAGGGGCCAGTCGGAATCGTCACCGGGGCTTCGCGCGGCTTGGGCCTGGCGCTCACCCGGGAGCTGGCCGCGCGCGGCTGGCGTCTGTTCGTCGACGCACGGGACGGGGAGGCGCTGCGGCTGACAGCCGGTGAGGTTGAGGGGGTCACGGCGCTCGGCGGCGACGTGGCCGATCCGGAGCATCGCCAGTCCCTGGTCGATGCGGCCGGCGGGCGGATCGACCTGCTGGTCAACAACGCCAGCGTGCTCGGCCCCAGCCCGCAGCCGCCGCTGGCCGGCTACCCGCTCGCCGAGCTGCGGCACGTCTTCGAGGTGAACGCGCTGGCGCCGCTGGCCCTGGCGCAGCTCGCCCTGCCCCGCCTCGCGCCGGGCGCCGCGATCCTGAACGTCACCTCCGACGCTGCGGTGGAGGCCTACGAGGGCTGGGGCGGCTACGGCTCCTCGAAGTCGGCCCTGGACCAGCTCACCGCGATCTTCGCCGCCGAGAACCCGGGCCTTCGGGTCTACAGCGTGGATCCGGGCGACATGCGCACCCGGTTGCACCAAGAGGCCTTTCCCGGCAAGGACATCGGCGACCGGCCCCCACCCGAGCAGAGCGTGCCCGGATTGATGGATCTGATCGAGGGCTCGCGACCGAGCGGGCGTTACCGGACGGCTGAGCTCGCCGCTGCGCCCTCGCCCCGATGAGCACCCTGACCTCGCCGGCACCGTTGGAAGCGCACGAGCCTCCGGAGGCGGTGAACGGCGCGCGCGACGACGTGCGCCTGCTCGTAGCCTCGCGCGCAGACGGCGATCTGGTCCACACCCGCTTCCGGGATCTCCCGCGCTTCCTGGTCCCCGGCGACCTTCTGGTGGTCAACGCCTCGGCCACGCTTCCCGCGGCCGTGCCGGGGAGCCTCGGCGGGGAGGAGCTCGAGCTCCGCCTCTCCACGCTCCTGGCCCGCGACGTCTGGGTCGTCGAGCTGAGAACCCGCGACCGCCGGCCCTACGGGCGACCTCCGGTCGGCTCGCGTGTCCGGCTTCCGGCACACGCGCACGCGGATCTGCTTCAGCCTCACGGCGAGGGCGGGCGACTCGCCGTCGCGCGGCTGAACCTGGGCGGCCGGCCGGTCGAGGACTACCTGCGCCGGCACGGCAGGCCGATCCGCTACGACTACGTCGACCACGACTGGCCGATCGAGGCCTACCAGACCGTGTTCGGCCGCTGTCCCGGCAGCGCCGAGATGCCCAGCGCGGCCCGGCCGTTCACCCACCAGCTCGTCTCCTCCCTGGCCGCGCGGGGCGTTCTATTCGCGCCGCTGATCCTCCACACGGGCGTCTCCTCGCTCGAGCGTGGCGAGGCTCCCTACCCAGAGCGCTACGTCGTGCCCGAGACCACGGCGCGGGTCGTCAACGCCGTGCACGGCTGGGGCGGCCGCGTGATCGCCGTGGGGACAACCGTGGTGCGGGCGCTGGAAACGGTGGCCGAATCAGACGGATCGGTGAGGTCCGGCGCAGGCTCGACCGACCTGATCATCACGCCGGCACGCGGCCTGCGCGCGTGCGACGCCCTGCTCACCGGCTGGCACGACGCGGATGCGTCGCATCAGGACCTGCTCCGGGCCGCGGCGGGAACGGAGCTCCTGCGTCGCTCCTACGAGGCGGCCGCCGACCGCGGGTACCGAAGGCACGAATTCGGTGACTCCCATCTGATCCTGCCCTGATTGCGCGAGGAGGTCGATAGGTCGGCGGCGGCGCGGCGTCGTCGAGGGCGCCCTTGGTGGTGGTGACTTCAACCATGGCGAGTACGGTAACATACAAACATGGTTGTACGTAACCTGCCCCGTCGGACCCAGGCCGACCGGCGCGCCCGCTCGCGCAGCGCGCTGCTGGAGTCGGCGGCGCGGGGGTTGTCCCGTTACGGGTACGGCAACCTCGTTCTCGAGCAGGTGGCCAGTGAGGCCGGTTACACGCGCGGCGCGCTCTATCACCAGTTCAAGGACAAGGAGGAGCTCGCGCTGGCGGTGATCGACTGGGTCGACGAGACGTGGAGACAGGAGGTCGGCCCGCGCGTGGATCGAGAGTCCGATCCGGTGGCGGCACTGATCGCGCTGGCGCGTGGGCACGCGGTCTTCTGCCGGCGAGACGTGGCCCGCGTGGCCATGGCACTGAGGCTCGAGTTCAGCGGCCAGGATCATCCCGTGGGGCGACGTCTCGAGCAGGTGGCCGACAGCCTCGTCAAGCGCTGCACCCGTCTCATCCGCGCAGGCCGGAGGCAGGGCGCGATCCCGCCCGGCCCCCCAGCCAGAACGGTCGCTCTGGCCTTCTTCGGCGCCATGGAGGGAACGGTCATCGAGCTCGCCGGCCGGGCGCCTCACGACGAGCTGCTGGCGGCGCGTGCTGCCGCCGGCGTGCTCGGACTCGATCCGTCCACGACAACCAACCCCGAAGAGAGGTGAGCGCCCGTGCATCCGTTTCGCCGCGCAGTCGAGACAGGTGACGTCGACCAGGTGCTGGAGCTGGTCTCGCAGGACGTCGTCTTCAACAGCCCCGTCGTGTACCGCCCCTACCACGGGCGCGACACGCTCGGCGTTGATCCTCCGCGCCGTCCTGCGCGTTTTCGAGGACTTCCGCTACGAGTACGAGATCGGCGCCGAGGGGGCCCGCCACCACGCGCTTCTGTTCCGGGCGCGGGTGGGCGACCGCGAACTGGAGGGGTGCGACTTCGTGCGCACCGGCGAGGACGGGTTGATCGACGAGCTGACCGTGATGGTCAGGCCGCGCTCGGCAGCACTCGCCCTGGCAGAGGCGATGAACATCGAGGTCGAGGCGATGCAACGGGAGCTCGGATCCGCGTGAGACTTCCAGACGACGCGCATACCTCCCGGCCCTGGCGAATCCACGAGATCGCGCCCGACTTCCGGCTGGAGGACGTGTGGGCCCTGCCGGTCACTGGCGGCCCGGACGACTTCCCTCGCCTCGTGGAGGGATTCGCCGCGGGCGATCCGTCGCGAGGTTCTCCGGGGGCTGTCCGCATGCTCTGGTGGCTGCGCTGGAAGATCGGCGAGCTGCTGGGATGGGACCATCCCGACGACGGCGTCGGCTCCCGGGTGCCGACGCTCCGCGACCGCCTGCCGACAGACCTGCGCGACGGCCCGCCCGGCCCGGACTTCGCGGCCCTCCCCTTCAGCTCGCTGTACCTGACGGACGACGAGTTCGCCGCGGAGATCGCCAATCGGACCATGCACGGGGTGATGCACATCGGCCGGGTGCCCGACGCCGCCGGGGCCTTCCGCGCCCAGATGGCCGTCCTGGTCAAGCCGAACGGACTGGTCGGGAGGGGCTACATGGCGGCCATCAAGCCGTTCCGGCACCTGATCGTCTACCCGGCGATGATGAGAAGGATCGAGCGCGAGCAGCGGGCGGCGTGACGGCTGTCAGCCTCGGCTGATCCGGTCGAGCCACTCCTCCAGCAGCCTGCGCTCGTGGGCGGAGAGTGCAGAGGTCTGCGGCAGGACGGCGCGGAGCGCGATCGCGGCACCGGCGGGGCCGGGCTCGGCCGACGCGGGCACGTCTGTGGTGATCGCGGCGATGACAGGGTCGCGGGCGGTGTGAGACAGCGCCGGGTCGCGGCGGTCTGCGGGCAGGCCGATGAGGGTGAGCGTGGTGCCGCTGCCCGCCGCGTGGACCAGCCGACCGGCCTCGGCGATGCACCGAATGTGGGCGGCGAGGATGTCGGCGGCGGCGATCGCGGCCGGTGCGGGTGCACCGGGGCGGGGATCGCCGTAGATGAGTGAATACAGGGCCGGGTTGCCGAGACCGAAGCCGATGGTCGCCAAGGGCGTCCCCGAGGAGAGGGTCGGCCGTCGCCTGCCACGCATCAGCATCGAAGGCGACGACTACTTCACCGACGAGCCCGCCCCTGCGACGCGATAGTGCATGTGGGTCACACCGTCCCCCTCGAGCACCCGGGTGCGCTCCAGCTCGATGTGCTCGGGCCCGAGGTGGTCGAAGAGGCGGCGGCCCTGGCCGAGGAGCACCGGGATGACGTGGATCTCGAGCTCGTCGAGGACGCCGGCGGCAAGTGCGAGCTGTGCGGTGCCGGCGCCGTGGACCAGCACGTCCTTGTTCCCGGCGGCCTGCCTGGCCTGGTCCATCGCGCTCTCGACGTCGTTCACATAGCTCACCAGGGGCCACTCCACCGTCTCGGTGCCGGGCTCCTGGCGGGTGAGAACGAAGATCGGCACACCGTCGTGGTGGTCGCCGCCCCACCCGCCCGCCGGCTCGAAGGTCCCCCTGCCGGCGACGACCGCCCCGGTGGACATGAACTCGTCCCAGACCTGCCCGTTGACGCCCGCGGGACGACCGGGAATTCCCCGGTGGTCCGCATCGCCACCCCTGAATACCCACTCGTGCAGACGCTCCCCGTCGTCGCCCAGCCCGTTGCCGGGTCCCGCGTTGGGCCCGGCGATGAACCCGTCGAGGGACATCGACATGTAGAGAACGGTTGCTGCCATCCCTGTCTCCTTCGGTTGGGGGTCTATGGGCACGTCGAACGAGGCCGCCGGAAATCGACGCGGTGAGTTTCGCGGCGCCCGGCGGTCATTACGACCACGCAGCCGGCTGACGAAATCACCTCGAACGAAGGAGCAGTCAATGCTGGCAAACGCCAAGGCCTACAGCGGCATCGCGGTGACCGACATGGACCGGGCGCGGCGGTTCTACGCCGATACGCTCGGCCTCAACACCTCCGAGGAGTACGGCCTCATGTGGCTGAAGCTCGCCGGCGGGCGCGACACCCTGATCTACGAGCAGCCGAACGCGGTCCCGGCGAGCTACACGGTCCTCAACTTCCAGGTCGACGACATCGACGCGGCCGTTGACGAGCTCAGCACGCGCGGGGTGACCTTCGAGCGCTACGACGGCATGGATCAGGACGACCGGGGCGTGTTCCGCCAAGAGGGCCCGTACATCGCCTGGTTCCGCGACCCCTCGGGCAACGTGCTCTCGGTGCTCCAGGAGCGATGAGAAACGACGCTCAGCGACGAGCCAGCCATGCCGCGGTGTCTAGGCTGGCTCGTCCGGCGAGGCGGCCGCCGTTCGGCCACCCGCCGCGGTTCTGGTAGCGCTCGCGTTCGCGCTCGACCCGGTTGCGAGCCTGTCTATGCGTCCTTCGGCCAGGACAGAGCCTCACCGTCGCCTTCGCCGTCCGGGAAGCCCAGCCTCCGGCCGGCGCGGTCGAAGAAGATGTCAGCCGGCGAGCAACCCTGCCGCACGGCCTCGGACTCGAGCTCGTGCCAGGGCAGCGTCGCTCGCCTGATGCGCCGGTTCTCTCGGACCAGCTCGGCCAGCTCCCGCATCGCGCGAATCACGGGTCACCTTCTCCGGACGGCTCGGAGTTGCCGGCTATGGCGTCGCGCGCACGGGCAATCGGACCCCGAGAGTTGGGATCGGGCAGGTGCTCGACCGCGTCGCCCACCTGGCTCTTGAGGTCGGAAACGAGAGCCTTGGTGGCAACCAGCTCGCGTTTGAGCTCGGGAACCCCGGCCTGCAGGACGGCCACTCTGGCGTCGAGCTGCTCCACGTCTTCCACAGCCCGTTCCACGGCAGCGTTCAGCTCGGTGGCCATGTCGCGCACGTCGTTCCCGAGATCCTCAAGCCGCTCGAGCAGGACTCGCTCGAAGGGCGGCAGGCCGCGGGCAGCTGTTGCGATGGCCTCCAAGTCCCCCAATGCGCGCCACGGGAGCAGCAGCGGAGCAAGCGCCGTCTCCAGGATTCCGGCTCCATCGTCGTCAGGCATACCTCTCCTATCGCGTTCCATGGTCGTCGAAGGCGGAGCCGTCTCCCTCGTCCCGGCCCGAGGTCTCGCTCTTTTCCTTGGCGCCCGGCGCTCCATCGGAGCCGTCGTGGGGGTGGTGGTCGATTCCGTTGCCTACCCGCGTGAACATTCCGTAGATCAGGCCGCCCAACAGCAGAAGGACAACCACCAGGAAGGACGTGCTCCCTCCTGCGAGTGCAACTAGCGTCATGCGCCGACTCGCTCCTTACGGCCCTAGTCGGCGATGCTCTGTGTCGCGGCGGTCGTCCGCATGCCGATTCCCCCCAGGCCGTAGTGACGCAGCAGCTCGGCCTCCTCCGCCGAAGAGAGCGCGGCGTCACCCTCCATCACGGGCGCGGTCTTGACCTGCTCCTTCGAAAGCTCCACCTGAACGTGCTCACCCGTGGGGCTGGCCGAGCGGACGGGAACGAAGGTTGAGCGCCTGCCGAACAATCCTCGGTCCACCAAAGCCCATTCGGGCTGGTCGGTTTCGAGGTTGAGATAGACCTGGTCGATCGTGCCGATCCGCTCGCCGCGCGCGTCGAGGATCTTGCGCCCTCGCCAGTCGTAGGCCTCGGTCATCTCCGCCATCAAAGGCCTGCCCGGTCGACCTTCCGGTGGTAGCGCTCGCCCACCTTGCCGCCCAGGATGGCGGCCACCAGCGTGGCCAGCAGTATCGCGCCGAGCGCGATCAGGCCGCCGGTGGACAGCGAGCCTTCGTCGATCGGTATGCGCGGGAGGTCGAGCCGCTCGAGGATGTTGTACTCCGAGCCGAGCACCGCCCCGGCCGCGGCGAGCAGAATGGTCACCACGAGCCCCATGAGCCACGCGCCCAGCCCCTGGCGAGCGCCGTCGAAGCGCGACAGGCGTCCAGCCACGTAGCCGCCGGCGTAGTAGGCGATGGCCAGCACGAGGATCAGCAGGGCGCCGCCAACGATGCTGATCGTGCCCGCGCTGTCGTTGGCCTCGGACTCGCTCAGCTCGGTGAGCCCGATCGCCGCACCCGCGGCGCCCAGGATCGCGATCAGGAGCACCGCCAGGCCGGTGGCCACGAGCCAGCCGAAGAAGGCGGAGCCGAGGTTGAAACCGCCGTACTGGTCGCGCTGACGCGCACGAGTTTCCCTGAGCTCCTGCTTGCTGATCGCCGGTCGCTCACGCTCGGGCTCGTGCTCCGCCTCCAGCACTCCAACCTGTTCGCGTCCCAGCTCGTTCGCGCCGCTGTTGGCCTGACCGTTCTGGTGCCTGCCGCGTCTCGTCGCCATCCTGTTCTCCTGTCTTCCGGCTCGCCGCCCGGGCCTAGAGGCCCGGGATCTTGCCGCCGCCGAACTTGCCCAGCAGCTCGGAAGGATCGATGCCGAACTTGGACAGCAGTCCCGAGTCGCGCTCGGGGTCGACCTTGTCGGGAAGCTCATTATCGGCCTGGTCGGCCTTATCGTTGTCGCCTCGGTTGCGCAGCAGCTCGAGGATCTGGTCCTTGGGAATCTCCATGATGCGCTCCTCTCTCGTGGTTGAGGGTGGGACGTGCCGGCTGGCGCGCCCCACCACCCGCCTCGCATCTCCTACTTGCGGCGCTTCTTACCCCTGCCCTCAGCCGTGTCGCCCGCGCCCTCGGAGTCGATCTGTTCCTTGCGGATCTCCTCGGAGACCGCCTGCTCCTCGGTGACCGTCTCCTTGCCCATGCGCACGCGCTCCTTGGGCACGGTGCGCTTCTCGGTCACGACCTCCTCCTCATGCAGCGTGACCTCGTGCTCCTCCTCGGAGATCGAGGGGCCGTCCTTAGCGTCACCCACGTTGGCGTCGGTGATCGGCTCACGCTCGAGCGTGACCTTCTCGCGCTTGACCGGCACCGTCTTCTCCACCTGCTCGGTGACCACGTACTTGCGCAGCCGCGCCCGGCCGCTCTCGCGGCTGGTCGTGCCCACGCGCAGCTCCTCCTCGGAGCGAGTCATGGCGTCGTCGGTGGTCGGGCCGCTGGTGTCGCGCCCCACCGTCTTGCGGCCGGTGTCCTTGCGACCGGTGCCCTCACCCTGCGGCAGCCCTGAGCCGGAACGGGCCTCCGAGTAGTCGAGCCCATAGTGTCTATACAGCGCGGCCTCCTCGTCCTGGGAGAGCTCGCCGTCAGCCTCCGCAGTCGGTGCGTCCTTGACCTGATCCTTGTCGTAGGGAAGCCGCACGTCGCCGTTGTCGTCACGGGCTTCGCTAATAGGGACGAAGCTCACCTTGGTCCCGAACAACCCGGTCTTGACGGCCAGCCACTCCGGCTTGCCCGTCTCGGCATCCATGTAGATCTCGTCAATCGAACCGATCTTGCCGCCGTCGCTGTCGACCGCGTTACGCCCGCGCCACTCGGCTACGGCTTGCTCTGTGTGAGTCATCTCCCCTGCCTCTCGTTTGACTGCTTGAACGTGAGGAAGTCCGACGACTTGCCGGCTCGGCGAGAACCGGCAAGGGCCCCCTTCGATGCTGTGCGAGCAGCCCTCCGGTCAAGAGATCGCCCGTACCGTTCGTTTACCGCTCCCGGCGCCGCGAAAACTCCGGCAGCTGTGCCCTGGGTGCCAGATCTGGTTCCAGCACGAAGATCTCCGCCATCAGATCGGGCTCCTGATGCGAGGCCGACATGAACGCGACGACCCTGCGGCCCGCGAGCCCCTCGACCGCGGCGGTCAGCCGCTGCGCCAGAGCGTCATGCAGAGCTCTCCTCTGAGCCTGCACGGTCTCACCGTGGCCCGCTTGGAAGAGTGTCCGTTCCGCGCCGGTAAACCCGCCGCCGAGCAGAACCACCAGAGTGTTCTCGCCGGCCCAATGGGCCTTGCAGTGCTCGGGGCCCTTGCCCGTGCACTCGCGGAACAGCGTCACCACCGCGCCGGAGATCGCGACGAGAAGCTGCCCGCCCGCGAGGGATTGCTTCGATGCCTCTTTGTCTGTCGTTATCGCCACGATCCGCGCTTCCGGGTACTGGGACAGCGCACGCCGTCCGTGGGTTACAGGAGCTCGATCGACGAGCGGGAAGGCGCCCCGATCACACGCCCGGCAGGGCCGGCGCAGTCCTGGCCGGGCTCCGCACCGGCCAGTTGCGCTGCCTCTTCCCGTGCCAGCAGGTCGGCCAGGGAGAGAGCGACGGTCGTGATGCCGATCGCGGGGACCGGCGTCCGACCCGGCCGGGCGGCCTATTTCAGCGGGGCCGTGGTTGCTGGGCCTCAGGCGTTGCTGAGCTGGCGCTCGGTCGCGTCGATCACACCGGAGCGCGCCTTGTGCTTGCGCTCGTAGTCGCGCACCACTTTGACGCGTTGGTCGTCGCTCTGGGAGAGCGCGGAGCGCACCTCGTCGACGCTCAGTTCGTCATATCCGGACCAGGGCTCGTCGCCTTGGAGGGTGTCGATGCGGCTGTTGACGGTTGAGCGGTTCTGGTTCTTGCGCTCGTAGGCGCTCACCTTGGCGAGATCAACCTGTGACAGCTCCGGGAGCTTGCTCTGGACCTCGTCGGCGCTGAGCGAATCGTAGTTCGAGATCGGCAGGTCCGATTCTGAGGCCGCCGCCCCCTTGACCGTGCCCTCCGCTCGGGTCACGCCAGGTACCTTGCGGGTCTGCCGGCCGGTTCGCCTGGCCTGCGCCGCGCTCTTTCGGGCCGTGCGCTTGGCCGCGGCGCCCGCAGCCCGGGCGGCGTCGGCGGCCCCGGTGTCCGTGACGTCGTAGGAGCCCTCCCCGTCGAACTCGGCGCGGGCCACCGCGTCGGTCAGACGCGGGATCTCCCTGAGCAGCCGATCGAGCATCTTCTCTTCATCGGCCATGATCGAGGTGGCGAGCCGCTCGGTGTCGCCGTCGCCCGCTACGCGGGCCAGCCGGACCAGCGCGGTGTAGGTCGCGATCTCGAGAGCCTCGGCGGCGCACGAGTCCTTGGCGTTCTTGAGCACCTTCTCCTCGCCGCCGCTGCCCCGGACCATGTCCAGCGGGGTCTTTCCCAGCGCAACCACTTGCCCGAGGACCGTCTGCACGACTCCCAGCCCAATCTGAAGCGGGTTGTCACCCTGTCCCAGCGCGCGCAACCGGTTCTCCAGACGCTCGGCGTGCCGGCGCGTCTCATCGAGGTGGGTTTCGAGGCCGCTGCGGTAGCTGCCGCTGGGCGTCATCGCGATCTGCGCCTGAAGTTGACGAACAAGGGCCACTTCCGAGGCGTGAGCTTCGTTCAGGTACTGCACGATCTTCTGCCGCTGCTTGGTCAAGGTCTCTCCAGTGGGGACGGTTTCGGTCTCGTCCCGAGGATGCCAGGCGAGAACGGCCCTGCGGGCTGCTTTGCGCCGAGCGAGATCATTCGAGTACCAGCACCCCGTTCGGGTAAGTGGCCGCGTTGGCCGGCATGGAGCGTGACACCTGGCGCGCCGCGTACGATTCCGGCCGCGCGGCTCGGGAACGAGCATCCGGTGTCGTCCTCTCCGATAGGTGTACCGCTCCCGCCGTCGCCCACCCAGGTGCGCGCGGGGCTCTTCGCCCTCGGGGCGTCGCCTGAGACTGCGGATGCCGAGCAGCCGATCTTCGTGCTGGGGTGCGGCTGGCGCTCGGGGTCCACGCTCCTGCAGCGAATAATCATGACCGACCAGCGGGTGCTCATCTGGGGCGAGCCGCTGGGCCGCCTGGCGCCGCTGACCCGTCTCTCGGACCTGGTTACGCACGTGGGCGAGAGCGCCCCGCCGTCCCAGTTCACCGATCTCGGCCGGCTGGACGCCGCTGATCCCGCGACAGACTGGATCGCCAACCTGTTCCCGGGCGGAGATGATCTGCGCTGCGGGCTGCGCGCGTTGCTCGACCGCTGGCTCGCCGTGCCCGCTCGAGACCGTGGGTACGCGCGTTGGGGTCTCAAGGACGTGCGCCTGAGCAGCGCCGACGCGCTCGTGCTGCGCTGGCTCTATCCCGGCGCCCATCTGCTCGTTCTGGTCCGCGACCCCTTCGACGCCTGGCGCTCCCTACGGACGGTGGCGGAGGAATGGGGCACCTTCGAGCGCTATCCCGACCGGCCGGTGTCCGATGCCGACGCCTTCGGACGCTTCTGGAATCGTCTGGCACTGAGCTGGTCGGATCCGCAGAGTCCGCAATGTGCAATTCGCTTGCGCTACGAAGACGTCGTTGCCGGCGAGCTCGGCGACCTCAACGAGCGGCTGGGGCTCGACCTCGAGCCGGCACGTGCGCTGGCCGCGCGCGTGGGGGCATCCGCGGGCGGGATGCCGCCCGACCAAGAGATGGGCGCGATCGAGAGCACTACGCGCGACGGGCGCAGAGCGTGGGGCTATCCGGGGGTGCCGGTGTGGGCATGAGCACGGCGCGCGCGCTCGACATCGGGCTCATCGCGGACTCCCGCAACCCGATTCGCGAGCCCTTCGCCGGTGGCCTCGAGGCGCACACGCACGCGCTGGCGACGGGGCTGCGAGCCCGTGGCCACCGGGTCACCATCTACGCCTCGGACGCTTCTGATGCCGGTCTGGGCGTTGTCCCGGTCCGGGTCCCGGAACAGCGCCTCCGGCTCTCTCGTAGGGCTCGCAGCGACATGTCGATGCCCGACGAGAGATTCATGCAGGACCACCACGCCTACCTCGATCTGATGCTGCGGTTGCGCCGCACTTCGCACGACGTGCTGCACAACAACTCACTGCATTACCTGCCGGTGGCCATGGCTCCAAGTCTGAGCTTGCCGGTGGTGACGGTGCTGCACACGCCTCCCACCCCCTGGATCGAGAGCGCGGTGCAGTGCAGTGCGCGATCGGGCAACGAGTTCGTGTCGGTTTCCAAGGCCAACGCTCGGGCTTGGCGCCATTCGCTGCAGGTGCGCGCGGTCGTGGCCAACGGAGTGGACCTCGGCGTGTGGCGTCCGAGCCGGCCCGCCGACCCGCCGTATGCGGTCTGGACCGGACGCATGGTGCCCGAGAAGGCTCCCCACTTGGCCATCGAGGCAGCCCATCGAGCAGGCCTGGCGCTGCGTCTCGCCGGGCCCACGCCGGATCCCGAGTACT
The DNA here is from genome assembly GCA_963808545.1 of uncultured Thermoleophilaceae bacterium. Taxonomy (GTDB): domain Bacteria; phylum Actinomycetota; class Thermoleophilia; order Solirubrobacterales; family Thermoleophilaceae; genus JACVRW01. The sequence continues at coordinate 310,526 of CAWEGB010000015.1, forward strand.
TCGAGCGTGAGATCAGGGGCCGGCTGGGCGGGGAAGCCGTTTACCTGGGCCACCTTTCGCGCCGTGAGCTGGTGAAGCTGGTGGGAGGCGCTCGGGTCTCTCTTGTCACCCCCTGTTGGGACGAGCCGTACGGGCTCGTCGTGGCCGAGTCGCTGGCCTGTGGCACGCCGGTAGCGGGCTTCGCGCGCGGGGCCATTCCGGAGATACTGAACGAGCATTGCGGCCGCCTCGCTGAGCCCGGCGATGTCCCCGACCTGGCGCGCGCGGCCACGGAAGCCATGCGGCTGCGACGCGATGATTGCCGGCGTCGGGCCGAGAGCACCTGTTCTCTGGACGAGATGGTGCGGCGTTACGAGGCTCTGTACTTCGAGCTGGCGGCATGACTCCGTCGGTCGGCTGGTATGCCCACCACCACGGGCTTGGCCACCTCTCGCGCGCGAGCGCCGTAGCCCCCCACCTGCGCAGCAGGGCGACCGTGCTCACCTCCGCCACGGACGGCGCTCCGGCCCAGCGCGAGCTCGAAGCGCTTCGAGCTTCAGGGATCCAAGTCCTGGAACTGCCCCACGACCTTCTCGCGGCCGGGGAACCGACGCCTCCGGATCCTCCACCAGGGCTGCACTACGCACCGGTCGGAGCCGCCTCGCTGCGCTCGCGGATGGCCGCTCTGACCGGCTACTTCGAACAGGAGGCACCGGACCTGCTCGTGGTCGACGTCTCGGTGGAGGTGGCGATGTTCGCCCGCCTGTGCGGCGTCCCGGTGGCCATGGTTCGCCAGCATGGGGACCGCAACGACTTCGCACACCGGCTGGCCTACTCCTGGGCCGAGGAACTGCTTGCGCCCTATCCGCCGTGGCTCGAGGACGCCTCGGCCAGTCTCGCGGTCCGGCGGGCCAGCTGTTACACGGGAGGCTTCGCGGTCAGGCCGGCCGGCACCAGCCCTCCCGTGCCCGGCCGAGTCGTGGTGTTGAGCGGACGCGGCGACGACGGGTTCGGTCCTGGCGATGTCGAGTCCGCGGCGGCCGCCTGCCCGGGGACGAACTGGCTTCTCGCCGGCCCCCGGCAGTGGCGCACCGACGTGCCGGAGCTGATCGGATCCGCCGAGGTCGTGGTGTCCCACGCCGGACACAACGCGGTGATGGAAGTGGCGGCCGCGCGACGCCCGCTCGTCTGCATTCCGCGTCCGCGACCCTTCGGAGAGCAGAACGGCAAGGCCGAAGCGCTCCGCCGCGCCGGGGCCGCGGTGGTGCGAGACCGCTGGTGCGCTCCCGAGGAGTGGCCCGGTGTGCTCGCGGCCGCGCGAGCCCTGGGCACGGAGCGGCTCGCATCCGCGGTCGACCCCGGTGCCACGGCTCGCCTCGCCGCTCGAGTCGATTCGCTCGCCGCTCTCCTGCACTCAGGCGGCACGGGCGCGCGTCATCTCGTCGGGCGTGGGACGCCGCAGGACCTCGAGCCGCTCCCCGTCTGACTCCCAGGCCACGATCCCAAGGCCCGCGAGTTGAGCCAGCCAACCGCCCATGGGCCATTCGCCCCAGCGGCGACGGAAACGGAGCGCGTTGCGCACCACATCGTCGACACGATCCAGCGGCGGGCGACATTGTGGATGGTGCTGATGAAAGCACTCCGCGCCGCCGGCCCACGCCAGCGGCACGCCGGCCGCTCGTGCCGCGAACGCGAAGTCGGTGTCCTCGGCCCCGTAGCCGCAATATCCGGGATCGAAACCGCCCGCGCGGTTCCACGCCGCACGGTCGACGCCGAAGGACAGCGACCACAGCAGCTCGTAGCGGTCGGTCGGAGAAACACCGGCCCTCGGCTCCGGCCGCGCGGGATGGGGGTCGCTCGCCGCACGGAGTGCCGCATCGGCGCCGGGGCGTGGAAGGGTCCCCCGCCGGAGATAGCGCACGCCGCCCATGACGATGCCGGGGAACTCGCGCAGAGCAGCGTCGTAACCAGCGACCATGTTCCGTGCGGGGATGCAATCGACGTCCAAGAAGATCAGCCGCTCGGCGCCGGTCGCCTCCGCCGCCAGGTTGCGGGCACGAGCGAGCGGGAGCTCGTCTGCCCTGACGAGCGGAAGCACCTCCACTCGGAAGCGACGCGCGGGCGGGATCCGGGCGTCCCCGGCCATGTCCGCGACCACGAGCACATCCGGCGCCCGCTTCCCCGCGTCGAGCCCGCCGACGAGGTTCGCGAGTTTGGCGTCGCGCCCACTGGTGAGAGTCAGTACCGCGATCAACCTCACAGCGATACCCGTCGGGGACCGGCGCAACCCTCGTGGTGACCGGCAGGGATGACCAATCATCTGACCGAGTGCCACGGCGCGTACCCAGGCCGTGAGCCTCAACTTCGAGCGCAGCGGCAGCGGTGAGCCGCTGATCCTCCTGCACGGCATCGGCGGCGAGCTGTGCGTGTGGGAGCCGGTGCTCGAGCCGCTGGCCCGGCGCATGGACGTGATCGCCGTCGATCTGCCGGGCTTCGGAAGATCGCCCGCGCTTCCCGAGGGTGTGACCCCTACTCCGTTCGCGCTGGCCGATGCGATCGCGGGTCTGATGGACGAGCTGGGCATCGACAGTGCGCACGTCGCGGGCAACTCCCTCGGAGGCTGGGTCGCGCTGGAGCTGGGAAAGACCGATCGGGCGCGCTCGGTAACCGCTCTGTGTCCGGCCGGGCTGTGGGGGGCACCTCTGCGGCGAGCCGGAGTGCCCGCGCGAGGGGGTGCCCAGCAGCTGGCGCGGCGCCTGCGGCCCGTGCTCCCGCTCGTCATGCTCAGTCGCCGTGTGCGCAGGCTGGCCCTCGGGCACGTGGTGGCCGATCCGGACCGTGTTCCTTACGGGGCTGCCCGGCGCATGGTCGGCTCCTACGCCCGGGCGACCGCCTACGACGCCACGAACGTAGCCATGCGCGAGCACCACTTCACCGACCCCGAGCGGATTCGCGTTCCGCTGACCGTCGCCTTCGGCGAGCTCGACCGGCTGATCCGTCCCCGGCGGCTGCGCGTCCCGGGCGCCCGAACGCTGATCCTGCGAGGTTGCGGTCACATCCCGATGTGGGACGCACCCGAGCTCGTGACGCAGCTGATCCTCGACACCTCCGAGGCCGGAGCGAGAACGTCGGAGTCATCGGTGGCGAGCGGGCGGCGGTGAGGTGCGGCTCGGGTTTGCGGTCAAGGTCTTGGGCGGCGGTGGCCTGCCGTCGCACGACAGCCGACGATGGCGGTCGGGGCCCCACCTCCGCAACTCGCTCGTCTACCTCCGGGACATTCTTGACTACCTGGTGGGCCGTGATCTGCGCATGTACAGGATGGCCACCGGCTTGGCCCCCTACGCCAGCCACCCGGAGCTCCCGCAGTTTCACTCCCAGATAGACGAGTGTGCCGATCAGCTCGCGGCCGTGGGCGCGCGGGCGCGCGACCTGGGAATCCGGCTGTCGACTCACCCAGGTCAGTACACGGTCCTGAACTCGGAGCGGCCCGAGGTGGTGTCCGCCGCCGTCGCCGAGCTAGAGGTGCAGGCACGCCTGCTCGACGGGATGGGCCAGCCGCCCGAGGCCGTCGTGGTGGTGCACGTCGGCGGCGCTGCGGGGGGAACGGTGGCCGGAGCCGACCGGTTTGCCGCCGGCTTCGAGCGGCTGTCCGAAGCCGCGCAGAGACGGATCGTCCTCGAGAACGACGACCGTCTCTACTCGCTGACCGACGTACTCGACCTGTCCCGGCGACTAGGGGTGCCGCTGGTGTGGGATGTGCTGCATCACCACTGCCACGATCCGGAGAAGGTGCCCGGGCGGGAAGCGCTCGCGCTCGCGGTGGCCACCTGGCCGACTGGAGTGCAGCCGAAGATTCATTACTCGTCGCCAAGACTCGACGTGACCGAGCGACGGAAGAAGAGCGGTCGCCGGGTCGAGCGCAGCCTCGTCCTTCCTGACAGTCGAGCGCATGCCGACACGGTGGATGCGATGGCCTTCGCCGACTTCCTTCGACACGATGCGGCCGGCCTGGACTTCGACGTGATGATCGAAGCCAAGGCCAAGGACCTTGCGGTTCTGCGGCTGAGGGAGCAGATCGCGTCGTGCGGGATTCCTCAAAGGCAGCTCGGGTAGCGGACCTCCGATGGGATCGCGCTTCACCGTGGCGGGGCTGCTTCTGGGCATCGGGCTCGGCGGCTTTGTCGACGGCATCGTCCTTCACCAGATACTTCAGTGGCACCACATGCTCACGAGCGAGGGCTGTTGCCCGGCCACGAGCGTGGCCGGATTGGAGGACAACACGCTCGCCGACGGGCTGTTCCACGCCGCTACGTGGGTCTGCGTCGCCGCCGGCCTGTACCTGCTCTGGTGCGAGACGTCGCCGGGTAGGTCCTGGTCGGGACGCGTATTGACCGGGCTGCTGCTGGTGGGGTGGGGCGCCTTCAACCTCGTGGAGGGCGTGATCGACCACCACCTGCTGGGTGTCCACCACGTGCGCACCGGGGACGACGAGACGCTTTACGACCTTGCGTTCCTCGCGTGTGGCGCTCTGCTGGTGGTCGCCGGCCTGATTTTGGCCCGGCGGCCGAGCCCTCGCCCAGCTGCAGGGCGCCGATCGCCCGCGTGAGGTATCCCGGACGCACGGAATCCGCAGTGCACCTGCCAGCCTGCGGGCGACGGCTGGCTGATCGGCCCGACCTAGGGCCGTCCCGCGAACCAATAGCCGTTCGCCGTGGTCTTGCTGCAGTGCAGCTTCACCTGGTAGGAGTTCGTGCCGATGCTCCAGCTCGTTGCGCTCGAGTTGGGGCGAACCGGCGGCGCGCGGGTGGAGCCGTGCCCAGTCCCGATGCGTCAGCGCCTCTGGACGGGGTATCGGCGGGAAACCCGAGAGAAGGAGATGGCCAGATGGCAAAGACAGCGCGCGACGTGATGACGGGTGGAGTCGAGTGCGTCGGGGAGAACGAGACGGTCCTCGATGCGGCGAAGAAGCTATCCCAGCTGGACGTCGGCTCGATGCCGATCTGCGGAGAGGACGATCGGCTCAAGGGGATGCTGACGGACCGTGACATCGTTGTGAGAGTGCTGGCCAAGGGCCAGGATCCTTCGAGCGTGACTGCCGGCGATCTGGGCGAGGGAAAGCCGGTCACCATCGGAGCGGACGATCCGGTCGACGAAGCGTTGAGCACCATGGCCCAGCACAAGGTCCGGCGCCTTCCGGTGATCGACGGGCACGATCTGGTCGGTGTCGTGACCATCGCCGACCTCGCCGGGGGGATCGAGGACGAGAAGGTCGGCGACTTGGTCGAAGCCATCTCGGCGACCGGCGCCTGAGAACCGAGCGCACGGACCCCGCACTGACACGAGCGAAACCGCTAACAGAGTAAGGAGATTCTCATGGCAGAGCCCGTTCCCACCGGCTCCGATGTTTCCGCCGGCACCTACCGCTGCACCAATTGCGGAGAGTCGATCAGCACCCAATCAGTGGGGTCGCTTCCACCATGCCCCAACTGCGGGAACAACAGCTGGGAAACGCAGTCGGGAGGCGACAGCAAAGACGACCCGTATCCCTCCTCCAGCTAGCGCTCAACTCATCCGAAACACAGAGGAACGCCTCGGGAAGGGGGCTGTAGGTGAGCGTCTGTGAAGTCTGCGGCAATGACTACGACAACTCTTTCGAGGTGATCGAGGCCGGAAACGGGAGATCTCACACCTTCGACTCATTTGAGTGCGCTATCCACGCGCTCGCACCGACCTGTGCGCACTGCGACTGCCGGATCATCGGCCACGGGGTCCAAGCTGACGACAGCATCTACTGCTGCGCTCACTGCGCCACCCAGGAAGGCAAGGAGGGCCTCACCGACCGCGCCTGAGGACCAAGGAGCGCGCGGGCTGCGAGCAGAGCGAGCCCGCCGTTCGGCAGAGTTGGCGCACACCCGTCGAAGAGGCCGTTTGCGCGGGCAAGAGTCGGGCACGCGTGCACCAATGCACGGCACTGGCTCCGCAGCAATGAGCGTGTCCGAATCGCGGCGTGAAGCTGCACGAGGGGATGTAACTGCCGGCGTCCTGGTCCTGTCCGATCTCGGGATGGCGGGAACACGGGAATCGCGACGGGCCTTATACGAAGAGGCCGTTGCCATCCTGCGGCGCGAGTATGCAGCCGAGCTACGGCTGCCAGAGGTGGCTCGCCGGATCGGCGCCTCCACGAGAGCGCTGCAGCGGGCCTTCGCCGAACACGGCGAGCGATCGTTCAGCGAGGAGTTGCGCCTGCGGAGGCTGGAGGTGGCCGCTCGGCTGCTCGAGGGTACGGACCTGCCGGTCGGAGCGGTGGCGCTGCGGGTCGGGTATGGCAACCACGCTCCGTTCAGCAAGGCTTTTCGCCGCTACTACGGCGTGGCCCCTCGCCAGCACAGACAGCCGGGCCTCACCGCCGCCTGACCCGCTCGACCGAACTGTACGTCCTGACCAGTCAAAGCTGGCGGTCCTCGTGACGCTCGCGAGACCCTGGTCGTAGCTTCTCGTCGATCACCGGCAGCCGACGCTCCTGGGTGTTTTTCCCGCCAGTACACGGGAACTCGACTAGGACCCGGACCTGAACGGAGGTAGCGATGGCGAAGGATCATGGACCGAGCGTGAAAGACGACAAGCAGTACGAGGGATTGCGCAAGAAGGGCATGAGCAAGTCCAGAGCGGCCGCGATCTCCAACTCACCTGGCTCCTCGAGCAGGGGCGGCAAGAGCAGCGGCTCGAGCCGGAGCAGCCGCAGCAGCGGGAGCGGCAGCGGAGGCAACCAAGCACAGAAGAAGGCCGCCGGCCGTAAGGGCGGAAAGAAGTCGAGCTAGACAGTCCACCTCGAGGCTGCGGCGCGCAAGCGCGGCACCTCAACGGGCACCGAAGGGCGCGGGCGCAATGACGGTGACCGAGTTGCGGCGAGAGGAAGCGCCGTTGACGAGTGATCTGAGGAAAGACGGCACGGCCCACCGACGCGACGGCGACGCCATGGACATCGCGGTCAAGGACGAGAGGCGGGCGTGCGCGAGCAGGTTTAGCCGGCACGCCAGGAGCCAAACGGCGAGGGCCGGAATCTAACCGGGCGTCCTCGGGGTGGCCCATCGCCATCCCGAGGACACGGTCTCACTACTTGACCGCCTCATTCGCAGTCGATCTGGGCGAAGGCCTGCTGGTAGGAGCTTGCCAGCTGCTTGCCTGCGGTCTCCAGCTTGGCCTGTGCGCCACTGAGAGAGAGGTCCGAGGTGAGGTCGTTTGCGACCGCTTCGACTTCGGATGAGAACTCCTGGGTGGCCGACTCGACCTCCTGCTTTCGCTCGTCGTTGAGGTCTCCCTGTGCGTCCTTCATCTGCTTGAGGTCGTCCTCGATGGCGGTCAGGTTCTCTTCCACGCCGTCGGCCGTCGCGGTCGCAGGCGTGAGCGCGGCCAAGTCGTCGATCTGGGTCTTCAGATCGGCGCGGGCGTCGCAGACTTGGGTTTGCGCCTTATCCTCGTCCGACTCTCCGCATCCGCCCACCGCTGCCCCAATCAGCAGGAGCGCGGCGACGAGCACACCGGAGCGGAGCATCCCCCTGCGCGGAGGAGAAGGCTGTTCAAGAGTGTGTGTACGGGTCATGCACCCATTCCATCGTCCGATTGCGTCCGGTGCGACACCCACATGGGGTGAAATCTCACGCGCGCCGGGTGTCGGCCACGACGCTTCAGGTGGCATCAGCGGGCCGGCGCCGGGTCGCTTCTGACCGTGCCGTCGGTCCGGGCCTGCAGCTCCGTTGCGATGTGCACGGCCGCGGAGGTCAGCGGGGCGGCGAGTGTGAGGCCGACCATGCCGAACAGCGCCCCGGCGCCGATCGTAACCACGAGTACCACGAGGGGGTTGAGGCTCAGCGTCGCGCCCATCACGAACGGTTGGATCACCTGCTGCAGCACGCTGTTGGCCAGCAGCGAAACGACCGCCATGACGACCGCGGCATCCGTGCCCACGGTTCCGAGTGCGATCAGCACCGCGAAGGCGCCGGCAACCCACGCGCCGACGAAGGGCACGTAGGCGGCCACGAACGTCACGACCGCGATCGTCCCTGCGAGCGGCACCCCGACGATCCATGCCGCGACCCCGATCACTACGCCGTTGAAAGCGGCGATGATCGTCACGCCCAGGAAGTAGCTGCGCAGCGACTTGGCGACGTTGCTGGTGACGACTTCGGCGTCGCGTTCGGGGACGCCCATGTGCCGGTTGATGAAGCGCCGCATCACCGGGCCGTCCTTGAGCACGAAAAGTGTGCTGAGCGTTGCGAAGGCAAGAAAGAAGAGCAGCGACTTCAGGCCGGAGATGCCCTCCGCAACCCCACTCAGCAACGTCGTGCGAATCTCGGGCGTGGCCTTCTGCACGCCCTCCTTGGCGCTTCTGCGCATTGTCGATGCCGGAGCCCCCGTCACCGGTGGACCGCCTCTAGGGTGGCGACGATCTGATCGCTCGTAACCCCCGCCGCGAGGGCGAGCGTCACGGCGTGCTGGAACAGTTGTCACAGCGACGCTCTTCTACTGGCGCTTCGAGGATCTCGACCGTCATCGAGTCCCTCTACTTCTGTGGCGTGACGCTGATGACCGTCGGGTACGGGAACCTCGCCCCCACAAGCGCCGCAACACAGATCAACACGATCGTCTACATCCTCACCGGATTCGGAGTCCTAGTCGCGCTGCTCACTTCGGTCGCCGAGAAGTACCTGGAGCAGAAGGCCGAGCGTGGCGAGCGCCCACGCCTAGGCACTCGCCGACGCCGCTCCGGGCCGATCGAAGAAGACCTGCCGCAGTAGCGCCGGGCCTCAGCGTCCCGGCTGCGATTTCATGCCAACTGGGCGATGCCGCTCGGCCCTAGACGCGGTTTGATCGCCCTAGCGGTCGCACGGGCGGTCGAACCAACTCAAGGAGGTACCGGAATGCGAGGTCATGGGCGGGCAGTCTTCGCTGGAATATTGCTGTTGATCGTGGGCACGCTCAACCTGGTGTACGGCATCGGTGCGCTGGATGGCGCGAACATATTCGTGAACGACCAGAGGTACATTCTCACCAACCTCAACACCCTCGGCTGGGTCCTGATCATTCTCGGCGTGATCCAACTCACCGGAGGCTTCTCCCTCATCGCCGGCAACACGTACGGGCGGATCATCGGGATCATCGCCGGCAGCCTGGGCGCGATCGCGAATCTGCTTGCGACGGGAGGCGCCTATCCATGGTGGTCGCTTGCGCTCTTTGCTCTCTGCGTGTGGGTCGTCTACGGCCTCATCGTCTACGGCGAGGACGAGGCGGTGGCGAGAACCCGAGCGTGATTGGCGCTGATGATCTCACTGCCCGTTTCGCGATTGACCTCGTCGGCAGCGGCTAGTTGTCCCGCCAAGGAAAGCATCGTCGACCACGAGTACTAGATCGAGCGGGAGGGCGCGCGGGTGGCGACAGTCTCGAAGCGATGGTTCACGGTTAGGCAGACCTACGGGGTGCAGATCGAGCCCGGGGCCAGATCGCGGGTCGCCTCGTGCTCAACGATGCGCCGCAGCTCTGCGCTGACCCCGTAGTTTGCTCGGGATCTCGAAGCCGAGGCGTTCCAAACAGATGGCGAGGGCCGGAAGCGAACCGGCGACACCACGGTTTTCAGTTGCCTCGATTCGGTGTTCCCTGGTGCGGCACGGTGCCTCTTCGCTATCTAGAGCGATGCCGAGTTCCGGTCAGCGCACGCCAGTTCATGCTGGCGTTTTCAATTCGTGTCCAACCGGAGCGTTCGAAACGCCCCCGCACCGTCAGCGAACTAGGGTCCGAGCGGCGCCGAGATCGATCGGGAACGAGGGCCTTCCGCGGACCTGTAGGCAAGAGCTGCCCACACGACTGCTAGGCCACTTGCGTCCTAGGTAGTTGTTGATGGGATCGGACGACTGCCTTTCCCCTCGTCCTGTTGAATTGGTGCGCACGGACCGCATCGCTCACGACGCCGTGCTCACCTCCGGCGCGCCGAGCGCATCGCGTACGGCCGCCGCAACACGGTCAGCGTCTTCGGGCGCCAGGTGCGGGCCAATGGGCAGCGATAGCACCTCTCCGGCGAGGCGCTCGGCGACCGGCAGTTCGGCACGCTCGAAGGCCGCGGCGTAGGCGCCGGACAGGTGGGGTGGGATCGGGTAGTGAATGATCGTGTCGACGCCCGCCTCCGATAGACGTCGCTGCAGCACGTCGCGCCGCGGGTGCCGCACGACGAACAGGTGCCACACAGGATGCGCCCATTCCGGCGTCCCGGGCGGCACGAGCCGCTCGACGCCTGCGAGCCGCTCGAGGTAGCGGACCGCAACAGCGCGCCGCCGCTCGTTCCACTCGTCAAGGCGGCGCAGCTTTATGCGCAGGGCCGCGGCCTGTAGCGAGTCCAAGCGGCTGTTCAGGCCCGGCAGGTCGTGGTGGTACTTGAGCCTCGAGCCGTAGTTCCGAAGCATGCGGACGCGCTCGGCAAGCGCGTCGTCATCGGTCGTGACGGCGCCCGCGTCTCCGAGCGCACCCAGGTTCTTGCCGGGATAGAACGAGAAGCCGGCGGCGTCGCCCAGGCTGCCGGTCCGCCGGCCGCGGTAGCGGGCGCCCGGGGCCTGCGCCGCGTCCTCGACCACCGGGATGCCGCGGTCTCGTCCGATCGCCAAGAGCCCATCCATGTCTGCTGGGCTTCCGTAGAGGTGCACCGGCATGATCGCCTTCGTGGCGGGCGTGATAGCCGCCTCCACGGCCTCCGCATTCAGGTTGTGAGTCATGGGATCGGGCTCGACCGGCACCGGAGTCGCACCCGCATGCGTGACGGCCAGCCAGGTCGCGATGAACGTGTTGGAGGGAACCAATACCTCGTCTCCGTGGCCCACTCCATAGGCGACGAGAATGAGTCGCAGCGCATCGAGGCCGCTGCCGACGCCGATGGCGTGACCGGCGTCGCAGAAGGCCGCGAACTCCTCCTCGAAGGCGGTTACCTCCGGCCCGAGGATGAATTGACCTGAGGCCATTACGCGGCGAGCCGCGGCGTCGAGCTCATCCTGCAGCTCCGCGTAGGCAGCCGCGACGTCGAGAAAGGAGATCCGAGCGGTGAACGCTGCTTGACGGGGGACGGTCACGCCGAGCCGACGCCGGCCTTCGGAGCCCGCCATCAGCCGGGTGGCTCGAGCCGGCGCACGATGCCGGCTGGGTTGCCGGCCACAACCGTGTCCGCCTCGACGTCCTTGGTCACCACCGCGCCGGCACCAACCATGGCGCGCTCGCCGATTGTCGTGCCGGGCAGCACCACTGCGCCCGCGCCGACCGTCGCGCCCCACCTGATGACGATTCCCTCACACGTCCACGGCTCGCGGCTTCTGGGGAAGCGGTCGTTGGTGAAGGTCGCCTGCGGTCCCAGGAACACCCCGTCCTCGACCACCATCCCGTCCCACAGATAAACGCCCGACTTGATCGTCACGCGATCGCCTACAACCACGCCGTTGTCGATGTAGGTGTGGTCGCATACGTTGCACTCCGCGCCTACGCGGGCCTCCGGCATCACGTGGGCAAAGGCCCAGATACGTGTGCCCGGCCCGATGTCATTCGTCTCCACGATGGCCTGCGGGTGGACGTAGGGCGCCGCCACCCTAGGGTCGCCCCTCGACCGCGAACGGATGCATTCTCCGGGCACGGCGCTTCTCCGGTGCGCGGATGCCCAGGCGGTTGACGTAGCGGGACCCGTCGAGGCACTCATATCGTGAATCGAACGTGTAGGTGTGAGTACCTTCGAGTCCCCTCAGCCAGTTCGGCTCGATCCTCTCCATAGCCGTCTCGCGGTACTCGCTCGCCGAGAGCGCGTCCACCCGGTTCAGGACGACAGCCTTGCCGTACCCGCGCGAGCAGTCCTGGCTGGGGCGAATCAGGAGGCCTTTCCGCCTGAACAGCCGGCCGGCCGGGCGCGCTGTGCCCGGGTCGGTCACGATCGGGTTCCGCGGGTGAGGGCGCCACACCCCGTCCAGTGACCGCGAAGAGAACAACCAGAGCTGACCCCTGTCCTCTTGGCCTTCGACGACGTTTGCGAACAGCCAGAAGATGCCGTCCTCGATATGCAGCGTGGCGTCGAGGGCGGTGAGCCCATCGAGCAGCACGCGGTCAAGGCGCCAGGTATCCGGAAACTCGACGGCGCGGTGGAGTTCGACTCGGCCCGCTTCGCCGGTCTCCGGAAGCATGTAGATCGCCCCGTCGTGCTGGAACACGAACGGGTAGGAGAGGTGATGCTCGCATTCGAGCACCCTTCGCGCCGGCGACCACGCGTCGTCCGGCCCGGCTTCGAGGACGGAGATCGCCCCGCGACGGGCCGCGGGCGAGTAGTCCTCGACGAATATGAAGTGCCGGCCGTCGACCTCGATCGGGAACGGGTCAGCCAGGTAACGGCCCGCGGGGTTTGGTAGTGCGCGCAGCGCGCCGGATGCACGCCCGTCCGTCGATCGCCGGCGCACCGCGACAAACCACTCGTCGCGGCGCCAGATCTTGCGGCTCTTGGCCGCCACGCCCCGTACCGCCGTGCGCGCCGCGTGGCGGACGGTGACCGCCGGCGGAGGCACGTTTCCCGGTTCGCCGAGGCCGTTCTGGGTCGGGACGAGACCGCCGTCCCGCTGGAGCCGGCGCAGGCAGTGCAGCACGAGGCGTGCGCAGGTCCACGCAGCGGCGTTGCGCGTGCGCGTGAGCGACAGTGGATCGGCGCGCGCGGAGCCTTGCGCGATCACGCGAGTGAAGCCGTCGTCGAGCGCTACAACGGCTGCGGTCGCGGTGCCGCTGCCCTCGCGTAGCTCCCAGAAGCGGCTCGGCGCGCTGGTCTGTAGGCCATCGTCCATGGGGATGATCGCCCACACTCCGTGACGGGGGGCCGGACCATCCCAGGCGGTGCGCTCGGCGGGAAGGAACGACACGACCGCGTCGAGCGGGCGGATAGCCGAGGACGAGGTCCGCCCACGGGCGATCCGTGAAAGGTCGGTGTCGCGCATGGCACCGGCACTGCCAAAGACCGTCCTGTCGACCCACTCGTACAACCGGAAGATTCGATGCCGCGCACCGCGCGGTGCTCGAGCTGCCGCGCGCACGGCACGCGCGTCTGCTGCCGGTACCACCGCGGCGAGCTCGAACGCGCTCGTGGCGTCGATCCGCGCGATGGTCCATGCGATCCATTGCGGCACGATCAGCGAGTCGACCAGGACGGCTACGCGTAGTGGCTCGGTGCGTGTGCTATTCGTCACGGCGTGACCTGAACCAGCGGTCGCCTCAGGGCGCCCGCGCCACGCGCCCGGTCGAGGTCTGCCAGAAGCTCCGCGTATCCGCGGGTCATCGCCTCGATCGAGAACTCGCGCCTTTGGCGCGCCCGTCCGGCCAGCCCCAGTTCCTCGGCGCGCGCCGGGTCTCGAGCGAGGCTGACCAGCGCCTGCGCCAACTCCGACGGGCGGTCCGGCGAGATCAGCAAGCCGGTCCTGCCGGACTCGACCACCTCGGGCAACCCGCCGACGCGGGGTGCGATAGCCGGCCGGGCGACGGACATCGCCTCGAGCACGGACATCGGCAAGGCCTCAACCGCGCTCGTCAGGCAAAGGGCATCGGCGGCATGCATGATGTCCACAGCATCCGGGCGGTATGCCAGCATCGCGCCGGCCCCTCCCGATCGCCTGACGGCGCACGCCACCAACTGCCCGTCCTGCCCATCGCCGACGACGACGCCCTGTACGGATCGCTCGATGGCGTGCGCTGCGGACACCTGCTCCACGAACACCGGCGCGCGCTTCTCTGGGCGCAGCGCCGCCACCAGCGCGCCAGGAACGCGTGCGGGAGACGCAGAGTTCGGCGCGGACCACCTCGCGATCGGGACCGGCAGATCATCCTCCACGCCATTCGCGATCACCGGTGGCGGCAGCGCGGTAGCCGTCCCGCACCAGATGCTCCGTCGTCGGCCCACGGACGCCGCGGCGTTCGCCCAAGGTATCATCGGCCGATCAGGAGCTGCGGTGCCGGCTGAGCGGTCGCGTCCCGTGCGGGTCCTCGCCCAGGTGCTCGGTGACTGCGTGGGCTGCGCGTTGCCTCCGGCGACCGCGTGGCCGACGAGGTGGGCGCTGACCTGTGGGTCGGAACGGCGGAGGAACGTGCGCCTGCAAGCCGCACGCGCGGAAGCCCGATCAGGATCGACCGGTGCCGCCGGCCGGCGCATGCGATCGGAACGCCTGGGCGAGCGGTCCTCGGAATAGACGCCACGGCCATCGAGCGTGAGCACGCTTACGTCGAAGCCGCGCTGGGCAAGGCCGGGACGGAAGTGGGGCATCCACTGTGCCCCGCCCACCTCCAGTTGAGCATACAGAGCACGACCTTCCGGCCGCGGTGGTCAGCGATCGGCCAAGCTGGGAGACCACCCGAGACCAGTTCGCTGAAGCGGATGCCGCGACCTGTCCACGGCCTGGATCATGCGCACGACGTCAAGCCCGAGTTGCGCGGACGAGGTGGGCATCGTACCGGTGCGAATCGCGCGACGAAGTCGTCCAGTTGAAGCGCGATCGGCTGCTGTTCTCGATGTGAGGAGAGACGATGTCGCCCATCCGATACTCGAGATACTCGCGAAACAGTTGGGATCACGCGGCATCACGCCGGCGTCGTTTGCGCGCGCCGGCTCGGTGCTGAGTCATCGTAAATGACCCATCTTCTTCGACCCCACCACGGTCGTCCTGCGCAGCTTGCTCGGTGCGGGCCAGGCAACGCGACATGAACATGTGCCGAATAGAACTTGCCGGTGATGAACCCAACGTCCTCTTTGGTGTCGAGAGGCGCGGACCATGCTGATCACCTGGCTTCGAACTTCGTCGAGGCCGGGTACAGCAGGATCGAGAAGTCGTGCGGACCGAGATTCCACGTCACGCTCACGTCCGACTGGTGCAGCCCGAGATTGACCCGGGACATTGAAATGAATAGATATCTCCAAGCATCCCAGCGTGGATGCGTTTGGCGGATCCGGTTGACCGGCGGGCTGTAGAGGAAGGTGTGACCGGCATGGACACGGTGGACATCATAGGCCGCATCAATACGCTCCAGGCCAGATCCGACGAGGAAGCCAGCGATTTCTCGACGAACATGCTTGCCGGCGATGAGCGCGCGCAGCGCCAGGTCGTGCGCTGGACACCGGAGTGCCCGCTGCAACCGCATCGACGCTCTCGTCCGCCAGCAGTTGGTCGAAGTCCTGTCTTTAGCCGACGGCCGGAAAGCGGCGGCCCCGAGCGTCGAGCGCTTCCGGGCGCGCAGCGCAGATCCAGGCGGCCTCCGCCGCAGCCGACTCGTCGATGCCGCGGACCAGGTGGGCCCCCGGTACCCGAGCCCTACCACCCCGACGGGAACCCGGGCGTCCTCGGGTCCAGCACCGTTCGGTCAGACGGTGTCCTGCTCCAGGCGTCCTCGGTCCTCTTTCAGCAGCGTCGTCAGACGGTCGCCCTCCTCTGGCGAAGGACCTCAGACAGGGTCCGGAGAAGCCGGGACAGGTCGAGGCCGATCGACCAGTTCCGCGCGTACGCCACGTCCATGTCGAGCGCCTCTGGAAGGCCAGCATGCGCACGTGCCATGAGCCTGCCGAGGACCGGTCATGCCGGCTGGAGTGAGGAATCGCTCGAAGTAGTCCTGAGCGAGAGAGCTCCGTCTCGTTCCAGAGGCACGGCCGCGGGCCCACGAGGGACATCTTGCCCTGCAGGACGTGGTGAGCTGCGGCAGCGCGTCGAGGCTCGTGCTACCGCCGCCAGCGGCCACTGGGGGTACCACGTCGCGTAGGTCGGCTTCTTCAGCTCGCCCGCGCCTCAAGCGTCGACCCCCGTCATCGCCTGCACGATGTCGGCCTGGTACGCGGCTGATCAGCGTGCACCGTCATCGTGCGGAACTTGGCGTCGTGAACTCCTGCATGCCCGCCCCGAGCAGGGTCTGACGGTGAGAACACCGGCCCCGGTGATTCTCGTCGGATCCGCCACGCCGCCCACATGAGCAACGGCGCCGCGAGTATCAGGCCGACGCTCGCACCGGAGATGTCGGGTACCCACTTCACTCGCGACGCCGCTGCTGAGCGACTTCGCGGCGGACGTGACGAGTCGGATCCCCTCCATTTCCGGCGGTGCAGCGCAGGAACCGACGATCTAGAACCATGCGTCGCACCACGTCCACGTGCACATTCAACTGTGCAAGTGGTCGCACAACGCCAGCGTGTCCCGTCGTACTCGGTCAAGAACACGACGATCACGCGGTCCACGGCGAGCTTCAACGATCAAGGGCGTCGTCGATGGCTCAGAAGATCGGTACATCACCGACGTCGGCCCGCCAGCGCTTTCGAGGCGAGCCCAAGAAACCGACCAGCTTGATGCCGTCTCCGGGTGACGGAGCAGTTCCTTGCCACAAGCTGTCCGACATCGCCGGCACCGACGATCAGGGCGGGCCGATCTGAAGGCATCCCATCGCCATGCGAGCGCACGTATAGCGACCGTCCTGCCGGCAGAATTCCACGGCGGAAACCGCAAGAAGAGCGGCCTTCGCGGGCAGGATCGTCGGTTTCGCTCGCCCGTGCGTCAGCAGGCACACCGCTGATCCGATCAAGAGCAGGTGCCCCGATTCACCACTCATGCACCATACGACCCTGATCGGCAACCCGTCGCGCCTTATCGACCGGACAGTCAATGCCCACCAGCCAGGCCGGCAACGTCGCCGTGAGCAACACGAGTCCTCCGGGTCAAGAGCTGCCCGCAAAGGCGTGCTCGACGTGATGACTCAGGCAACGAGCAACGCCAACGCCAAGGCCAGCGTGTCGCTGGCGATCAGCGGACGGTGAGCGTCCCGCCCCGGACCGTCGAGACGGGAGGCGAGCGCCGAACCTCGGCGGACGCGTCCCCCTCGTGGCCCCCGGCCACCGCTGCCGTACCGCCACGTCAGACATCCGGCACCTCTTACGAACGCTCCTCTCCTGCGCGTTGAGCTCGCCGCGGGCGTCGCGCAGGCCCAGATGCGATCGAGCGGACAGACGCGGAGATATGGGCGAGGAGCTTCCCCGACGCTTCGCCGCGCCGTCCGGTGTGCGTCCGCCTCCCGGCCGAGCGAAAGCGCTGGCGGTGGTCGCCACGCTCCGTGGCCTTTCCCCCCATCGCGATTACGCCCAGTGTGAACGTGGGACATCGCTCCAGCACGCGTCGGGTCTCGACGAGGGCCTCCCGGCCGCCCGGTCAACCCCCGCGACGACGATCAGTGCATCCGCGTGTGACGCGATTGTCATCGCGTCCCCCGTGGCCAGCAGTGGAGGTGTGACGATCAGAAGCACATCGCAGCGCTTCTCCAGTACCTCCAACGCTTCAGCTACGGCGCTCGACACCAGGAACTCGCCCGGGTCGGGCGGTGGTCGGCCGACCGTCAAGATCTCCAGCGTTCCGGCGACCGCTCTCGATCGCTCGGGTTGTACGTCAACGGTCCTGAGCGCATCGACCGGCGGGATGCCCGCCGCGACACCGGTGAGACCCGGTCGCTCGCGTAGGCCGAAGAGGCGGGCGATGCTGGGGCGCCGTAGGTTGAGGTCGGCGAGGATGACGCGTCGGTCCGACCGGGCCAAGATCACGGCCAGATTGGCGGCGGTCGCGGACCCGCCTTCGTCCTCGCCGGCGCTGGTGATCGCGATCGAGCCGGCGTGGTGCTCGAGCTGCGAGATCTCCAGGTTGTTCTTGAGGATCCTGAATGCCTCGGTACTGGCTCCGGTCGGTTCCGCGAGGGTGGCCACCGGCTTGCTCGGCGCGAGGCGGCGGGCCGGCTTGGGAATCTGACCGAGAAGCGGCACCCCTAGTAGCTCTTGCAACTCGTCCGCGGAGTGGACCCGGGTGTCGAGCGCCTCACGGAGGAAGGCCATGACGATCCCCAGCGCGAGTCCCACTATGAGCCCGATGATGACGTTGCGCTTGGTCTTCGGTTGCACAAGCGAGGCGCTGTCGGCGAGGCCGACCACCGTCGCGCTCGAGGCAGCTCGCTGCAACGTCTGCAGGTCCTCCAGATCGCGCTGGGTAGCCTCGACGCGACGGAACAGCGCGGATCTGCCGCCGCCGGATGCGACGATCGCGTCCAGCTTCCGTTGGGTGTTCCGGAGCGTCGCGGACAGCGCCGCGGTATCGAGTCGGTGGCGGTATGCCGCGAATGCCCTCGCATATGCGTTGGCCAGCCGCGGGGCGGCGCTGGCGGCGGGGTCCGCGACCGAGAACTTCAGCAGGTCGTCCGTCGGGTTCGTGCTCACACTCGAGTTCGCTAGTAGCGCCTCAGGGGTGCGATCGGGCAAACCCGGGGCCCTCACCGCCGACTTTGCGACGGCGCCCACGCGAGCCAGCTTGGCCTGGGTGGCCGCGTAACGGTCAGGTGTCGAGGGGCCCGCCGCAGAGAGATTGAGAGCCTCCGCGGTCGTCGGGTTCTGTGCGTTGAGCAAGACCGCTGCCGACGCTTCGTACAGGCGCTGCTGACTGTGTGACGCTGCGAAGGCGAGCAGGGGGACTACGGTGACCGCCAGGAGCACAATCCACTTCTGGCGACGGAGAACACTCAGCCAGTCGCGGAGGACCGACCCGTCATCCGATCGCTCGCTCAAGCCCTTAGTTTCCGCGGGAGCTTCGTCAAGGATCGGACCAACGACGCCTTGGCCCTGTCGACGGGCTCCGAGGCGCCGATCGGCCGGGGCGAGAGATGCAGGCGCCGCAGTCGCTTGTTGATCCTTATGACGGCTTCGGCCCGCTCCACGAACTCCGTGTCGAACGGGATAGAGAACGAGATGGAGACGCCCGCCTCCGTCTCGACCCAGTGGGGGACGTAGGACGGTAGGTAGACGCCGGCGCCTGGATCGATGGTGAAGCTCTCGGCGACAGCCTGCATCGCGGCGAAATCACACTCTCGCCCGTCCACGTAGCAATCGAACTCGCGTTGGAGAGCGGCTGGATCGTCGTCGAAGGCGGCCACGCTCACATGCTTCACACCCTTGACCTGGAGGAGGAAGCTGTGCTCGCGATCGAAGTGCATCGGCGTGGTGGAGGCCGGGGCGGAGACGAACAGGTAGCCCGCGCGCGCGGTCATGCCCCCCTGGCGTTCGGCAACGAGCGGCTCGACCTCGTCGAGGCACTCGTCGATCAGCTCGGCGTACTCGGGCGCGTGCTGGATGTCGCGCAGCGATACCCGTGTCCCGGTGCGCTCGACGTTCCTGATGGTCTCGGACGGCGGCCCTTCCCCGACGTCCACGTAATCGCCGTAGTTCGCGAGCGGTAGGTTCGCCCGCTCGCGCCGGACCGATTCGGGCGGCAGCCGGTCCGCGAGCTCGCCAATGGCGTCGATCGTGAACAGCGGGTGGTCGGCGAGGCTGTGGCGCACCGCGACCGAGCGCCGTGCGAACGCTCCGGCGAATGCCGCGGCGTCGATGTCAACGAGAGGGCTGCGCGCCGACGTCTCCATCCATAGACAGGTACGGCCGGCGCCCGTGCGTAATTACTGGGGCATGTCGATATTGCCGCGCATCCAGTGCTGGGGAGGCGATCAGCCGCTCTGCGCAGCGAGCTCGCGGTAGAGCTCGGTGCTCAACTGTGCGGCACGCTCCCACGAGAAGCGTGCCTGCGCGTGCCGCAAGACCGCGCGTCTCACGTCCGACCCGTCATCGAGATGCCGCAAGATCGTTTCGGCAAGGGCGCCCGGGTTGCCGGCTTCGAATACGAACGACGGGTCATAGGCGAGGTCGGGCAGGGCGCCGAGATCGCTCACCACCACCGGGACGCCGGCTGCGATCGCCAGGACACCAACGCCGCTCTGGCTCGCCTGGGTATATGGCAAGACCATGAGGGAGGCCCCGGCGAGCAGCTCGTCGACCTCCTTCTCGGGGATGTATCTCACGATCAGCGAGATGCGTTGGTCGTCCGGAACGAGGTGTGCCGCCTGGCCGGCGCCGGCTACCACAAGCCTCACGTCAGGACGTTGCTGCCACACCAGGCGCATCCCTTCGACCAGGACCTCCACGCCCTTGTACTGCTCGAGCCGGCCGAAGAGGAGGACGCTCGGCGATTCCGGGCGAGCGAGGGGCTCGGAACGGGGCCACACCCCGTGCGGGATCACGACGATTCGAGCGCGGCCGACGATCGGCGCGAGTTCCTCAGCGAGCGCGTGTCCGTGCACCACAAATCGCTCAGCACGCCGGAACCACCGCTTGAAGATCCGTTCCTGCGCGGCCGTGAGGGGGCGGGCACCCAGATGCTGCACGGGATCATGGACAGTGAAGACGGTTCGATACCCGCTGGTAAGCGCCACGAGGCGGGGATCGTAGTTCTCGTGAACGTGAACGATCTCGGGTCGCCACTTGTGGAGCTTTCGGCGCGTGTCGAACAACCTGGGAATCGCAGACAGGGACCGCACGCGGCCGGGGACGACGAACGACTGAATCCCCTCGCGACGAAGTGCATCAAGAGCTTCGTCGCGCTCCGCCGCGGATCCTCCGAACTCCGCAGAGTGTGAGCGGACGAGCATTGCGACGTCGTGGCCGATATTCACCAACGATTGCGCCTGCTGCGAGCCGTACTTAACGAAGAAATCGCAAACGATCAGGATGCGCATACTCGATCACGATCTCTCGTCAGGGCTAGCGGGAGCGGGCGGCACCGAAGAATGCGATCGCCACGAACAGCCTAAGCGCTCGGGATCCGGCGGAGCGGGCCTCGACCACGACATCGAGGCGGTGCTCGAAGCCCGTACTTCCCGAGCATGCGTCTTCATGCCGTCAGGTCGATTCGCCATCCATCTCGCCTTTCGGCTACTCCTCTCGCCCGGTGATCGCATCCTCATGTCCCCGCTCGAGGACGACACGGTCTTCTTCGGGGCACTGGCGGCGGGACTGAGGCCGGTGATGGCGCCCGTGTCGGTCCACGATGGGAACGTGTGCTTCGAAGCTGTGGATAACGCGGCGTGGTCCAACATCGCGGCGGTCCTGACAGGAAACACATATGGGCTACCGGACCGTGTAGTAGAGGCCAGATCGCGGTGTGACCAACTCAGAATTCCGCTGATCGAGGACGCTGCCCATGCGCTCGAGACGGAGGTTGACGAACGTCCCATCGGGACCTTCGGCGCTGCCTCCGTCTTCAGCTTGTCAAAGCACTTTCGTGGGCGAGGAGGCGTTCTGTCGTTGGAGGAAGATGACAACCGCCGCGAGGTCGTGCGACTACGGGACGAGCTAACGGCGCCGATGCCGAGGGGACAACGGGCGGTGGGAATCGGCCGATCGCTGGCCAGGTCCGCAGTGGACACTCTCCATCTCAGGCGTGCAGTAAATCGCGGTCGCCACGTGATGCACCCCGTGACGCCTGTCGCGTGGCGTATCCCTCTGCGAGCCCCTCGGCTCGAGCAGGCTCTTCGCGGCGCTGGCCTGGGTGCGTTCGACGAATGGATGGAGACGGGGTATCCGGACTATCGAATGCCGCAACAGCGCAGCGCACTGAGTAGAACGCTCGCCGGCCTGCGCAACCTGGGGCGGGACCGCGAGGAGAGGATCGAGGGCGTGCGCCGGCTTCGAGAGCTCGGCTCGGTTGCCCCTGCAGCGCGTGAGGGCGCTCCGCTGCCGTTGCTCCGTGTCCCGCTCCTCGTCGAGGAACGAGATGCGGTGGCCGTCGAGCTTCGCCGGCGCAGGATCAACATCTACTTCCTCTATGCCCCCCCGCTGGACGACTATTCCGGTCCGGAATTCTCAGAACCGTCTCCCGCTCCGGAGGCGGCCCGATGGTGGGCGCAGCACGTTCTTCCGATCGATCCCCACGACGCGGGGCGCGTGCTCGAGCTTGCTCACAGGAACGAGATCCGACTGAAACCCGCGGTGCCACCGTCGTCGTGAACGAGCCTAGATCCGGTCCAAGATCCGCCGGATTCCGAGCGAGCGCCCGCCCAGTGCCCTGGCGGCGGGGAGCATGAGCTGCGCGGGGGTGCCGCGGGGCAGCCCGTATGTCTCCAGCCCGGGGTCGCTGGTGGCAAAGCGCTCCTTGTAGGGCGCACCGCCGCGGAGAAGCCGGTACTCGGACATGCCGTCCGTGAGCGCTTCGCGCACGGCGTGCGCGAGAAGTACGAAACCGACCGGCTGCTGCCGCAACGCGGGATCTCTTCCCGA
Source organism: uncultured Thermoleophilaceae bacterium (assembly GCA_963808545.1). Taxonomy (GTDB): domain Bacteria; phylum Actinomycetota; class Thermoleophilia; order Solirubrobacterales; family Thermoleophilaceae; genus JACVRW01. The sequence continues at coordinate 332,658 of CAWEGB010000015.1, forward strand.
CTGGTAGGCCGACTCGGCGCCGGCGAACCGGAAGCCGTAGAGCGCAGCAACGGGTTTGCCGTCGATCTCGAGGAACCAGAGTCGCAGCCACCCCTGGCGAAGCGCCTGCGTGGCGAACTCGCGGTGGAAGGGCGCCGCGAGGATGAACGATGTCGCGCTGCTTTCCCAACGCCGGCGGTGCAGGTCAAACAGTGTGTCGAGGTCTCGAGGGAGACGCTCAGGATCAGTCACGAGCCGATACGAAACCGTTCCGAGCTCGGACAACTTGCGCGGGAAGCGTCGCACCTGCTGGCGGAAGTTGCGCCCCCGGTCCCGTACGAACTCGTCCCAGGAGTCATGTTCGAAGTGCAGCACCGGGCTCGCCTCCCGGTACAGGGGTCGAGCCCCGGTTAACTCGCCGAAACGCTGGTCGCCGGCGATTTGCTCGGCGAGCAGCACGAAGCGCCGCAGCGGAACGGCGTCCATGGCCTCCCTGACGCCGGCGGCGGCCACGGGCTCAGTCAGTGGTGCGGAGACGGGTCCAAGTTGGTCGCTCGGGCCGTGGCCGACGAAGCGCAGCACGGGAATGCCCCACCTCCACCACTGGTACAGCGGCACGATCGCGACCGGATCGCCGCCGGCACGTGCGACTCCGATCAGCTGGCGGCGCGCCTTGCCGTAATGACGCCACCATGTGAGAAGCCACTCACGTGTCGCGAAGACATGTCCGGCTCGCTCCGCAAGGCCATGCCAGTCGGCGGCCTCCACGCTGTCGAGCGAGCTTGTGTATGAGACCTCCAACCGGCTAGGAGGGCCTGGGCGCGCGCATGCTCATGTGCACGCGGATGCGGTCCGCCGCCGCGGCCCTCGCTTGAGGTCTGCCGGCGAGGGCGTGGCGTGCGAGACGTGCGCTGTCGATTCCCAGCTGCGTCGTGCGAAGGAGCGCCGTCTTCGCCGGCCCGAAGTGCTTCCGCGCATAGAGATGCTGGCTCTCGAGAAGCAGCAGATCGTGGGGCGAGCGAACGTCGGGCGAGCTACCGGAGCCGGCGTGGACCACCTCGACGGTCGGCAGGAAGACCGTCCGCCAGCCACGCCGCTTCGCCCGGATCAGCCAGTCAGTCTCCTCGTAGTAGAGGAAGAAGCGTTCGTCGAACAGGCCGACGTCACCGAAGGCGGCACGGCGCATGAACAGGCATGCGCCCCTCGCCGCATCCACCGGCCGAGCTTCGGAGTGGTCCCAATCGAGCGCGCGGTACCGGCGCGGTCGTCGCCAGTTCGGGAAGCGCGCCGCCAGGGCCAGGTCCTCAGAGATCATGTCGAAGGGCCGCGGAGCGCAGATGCAGTTCGGCTGCAGAGTTCCATCGGTGTTCAGGAGTCGGGGGACCACCGCGCCCACGCGCGGGTGGCGGAACGCCTCCAGCACGTCCACGTAGCTTCCGGAGAAGCGTCCGACGTCGGGGTTGATCAGGAGCACTAAGTCGGCCTCGGCGACCGAGACCGCCTGGTTGATTGCAGCGGCATAGCCGCGATTGACCGGGTTGTCTATGACCGTCGAGTCCGGATCGGCTGAGCGAACGATGTCGGCGGCCCCGTCACCCGGGGAGTTGTCGACCATGATCAAACGCATGCCGGCGCCGGCGAAGTGGCGCACGGTCGCGATCGTATTGCCGATCAGGCGCGCACTGTGGAAGTTGACGACGATGACGTCGAGGGGTGTATCGCCGTCGTTCACGGCCGTGCGAGGTCGCGCCGCAACACCGCCGCCAGCGCGAGCACACCGACGAGGGGCACGGTCGAGTCGGGTGGCGTGAGGTAGATCGCGACGTTCGAGCTGGCCGCCAGGGCCACCACCGACGCCACGATGCCGGCTCCCAGCCAGGCGTCGTCCGCTCCATTCCTCGCTCGACACCAGCGCGCGCCGTTCCAGATGCCGAAGGCCAACACCGCGATCAGAGAAACGAGGCCGATGATGCCGGCCCGCATCCAGATCCAGAGGTACTGCTGATGCATGAAAGAGCGAGGCTTGGTGAGAAGGGAACCATCATCGGAGCTCAGTAGCACCGCTCCATAGTCCGGGCCCCACCCGAGCCCGCCGACCGGGTGGTTGCGGACTCTCTGAAGGGCGACGGCGTTCTCGTAATAGCGGTCGGCGAGAGTCTGCTCCTTCAGTCTCGAGTAGTCAGTGATGCTCGCAAAGCGCGACACGACCGCGTTCGAGCCCAAGGACGAGCTCTGTGCGAGCAGGCCGAAGCCCGACACCGCCACCCCCAGGATCGCCACCAGCACCACGAACCGGTGCCTTTGCCGGGCGATCAGCGCGGCGACGCATAGCCCCAGGGCAAGCCCGAGCAGCATGTTGCGGTTGAGGCTCAGCACTACGCCGGTGAGCGCCACCGCCGCGATGGCCCAGCTGCCAAGCGTGTGCCGAGCGGGTCCCCAGAGAATCCGCGCGAGGGCGAACGCCGCAACGACGTAGGTCGTGGTGAGCCCGGGTGGGCGAACCCGGAGGAACCCCGTCTCATCCGTCAGAGAGGAGGCGAGGTCCGAAGGGGCTATCACGAAAAGGTGCGTCGACGGCCCGACGATCACCTGGAGGATCTGCAGGATCACGACGACCACCGCTCCGCCGGCAACCAGCTTGAACACAAGCTCCCGGCCTCTCGTCAGCGCGGCCAGCGCCGGCCAGAACGCGGCGTAGAAGAGCATCAGCCGCATATCGAACGCCGCGGCGTGCAGGCTTGCGCCGTTCTCGACGCCCACGGCCACGCCACCGACGACAGCGGCGAGAAACACCGCCATGACGACGCTCTCGCGCCGGCTGGCGAGTGCCCTCAAGCCCCGCCGCACGTCGCGGGGTAGAAACGCCAGAGACCCCAGGGCGATCCAGAGCAGGATCTCGGCGGGCGCGAACCGGAGCCAGGAAATGGTGACCTCCGGGGGCGCGAGCATGTCGACGAACGTCCCGACACTCCACAAGATGGCCACGTACCCGGCGGCCGGAACGCCCGCGAAGATCAGAACGAGCAGAGCGGCCACGGGCAGGATCCCGAGCCTGACCTCGCCTCTCCCCAGCATCACCCCCGCGGCCGCTGCCGCGGCCACGGTTAGCGCCAGCCACGCCAGCGTGTGCGGCGGTTCGCGCGCGGAGGGGACGCTCGGTCGGACCCCCGCGTAGATCTCGCCCGGCATCGTTGAGAAATACGAAGCGAACCCGTTCCAGATGACCACAGGGGCGCGGAGGGCCGCCAGCTGGCAGCCGTGTCCTACAGCTTCTCCGGCCCGTCCGCGCTCAATGCGCGCTCGAGCAACGACGCCATGGCTGCCGCGGAGCCGGCGATATCGAACTCCGCCCTGACCTTCCCAAGGCCGGCGGCGGCGCGTCTCCTGGCGGCATCCGGGTCCTCAACGAGCATCCGGAGGCCCGCGGCGAGTGCTTCGGGATCTCCCGGCCTCACGACCACACCCGTCTCGCCATCGATCACAAGCTCCGGGACGCCCGAGAGCGACGTGGCCACCACGGGTATTCCGAGCGCCATGGCTTCGATCAAGCTGTTCGGGATCCCGTCCATGTCGCCGTCCGGAGCCACCACGCTCGGCTGCACCAGGATGTCGGAGCCCGCGACCATCCGGCGCACCGCCTCCTCCGGCTGGCCGCCGTGGAAGGTGACTCGGTCCCCGAGGCCGGCCGCATGCACGAGCCCCCTGATCGTCGGCTCGAGAGGTCCTCTGCCCACCAGATGGAGCCGCATCGATCGCAGAGCGGAAGAGCTCCTCAGGGCCTCGACCAGCACCGCGTGCCCCTTCTTCGGTTGGAAGCTCGACACCATGATGAGCGCGGTGGACTCGGTATCGGGCAGGTGGGGCGGACGGCGCATCTCCTGCGTCGGGACTCCGCAGTGGACCAGCGGGTACTGGAGCCGTGGGTTGCGAGCCATGAGGAAGCGCCGGTTGTACTCCGAGATGCAGGCGACGAACCGTGCTCCGCGAATGCGTCGATCAAGGCCACGCGTATCCACGAAGAGGTCGTACGCGTGCGCTGTGATGCTGTAGGTCACGCCGGAAAGTGCCGCGAGTACCCACGCCGCCTCAGCGGGTTGGGTGGCGAAGTGCGCATGTATGTGGGCAACATTGCGCCGGCGGACCGCGGGCATAAAGCTTGCAGCCAGTACGACGACCGCCAGCCCTCTCACGAGCGCGCGAGGATCGCGCGCGTAGTCGGAGAGCACGGCGCGGACGATCCGCGCAAGGACCCGTGGTCGCGCGAACGCGAGGCGCATCAACTCGAGGCAGCCGCGAGCGATGGAAGCGATCTGCACCACCGACAGCCATCTGTTCGCCGTCGGGTGGACCGGGCCGCCGCGGCCAGGGCGAAGTGCGAAGAGTTCGACGGGAAATGCAACGCGGTCCGCCACCGCGTTCAGCTCGCGAAGTACGAACGTCTCCGTGAGCAGGGGGAAGCGCACGACCATGTAGGCCACGGCGGAGTCGCTGGTGGCGTTGCTACCGCCGCGCGTCACGCGGTCCAGCGATAGGCGCTCGGACCAGGCAGGAGCAGGAGGCGCTCCGCATTCATGACGGCCATCGTAGCTTTGCGGGCGGTTTCCGCTCATAGTGGTAGGGCGTACGCATGGCGTCTCCGCATCCCCTACTTCGCCCGCTCGCCGCAGAGACCGAGGCGCAGCGATCGCGCCGGCCGAGCGTGACGATGGTGCTCGAGAACAACCCCTACCCCGACGACATTCGGGTCCGCGATGAAGCGCACAGCCTCGTCGAGGCCGGCTACGACGTGCGTGTCATCGCCCCCCGAGGCGCGGGCCAGGCGGGGAAGGAGCAGGTGGACGGGGTGGCTGTCGAGCGCTACTGGCTGCCCATGTCGCGTGGGGGCGGAAAGGCGGGGCTGCTCGCTGAATACGTCGTCGCGCACGCACAGCTCTTCATCCGTGGGATGCGCGCGCTGTTGCGTGATACGGACTTTCTCCACTCGCACAACCCGCCGGACACTCTGTTCCCGCTGGCGATCGCCGCACGCCTTCTCCGCCGGAGGTTCGTGTTCGACGAGCACGACCTGTTCCCGAGCCTGTTCGAGCAGCGCTTCGGACGCGGCCCGCTCTGGCGGATCGCCGACTTCGCCAACAGGATGATGATTCGCAACGCAGACATCGTTCTCGTGACCAACGGCACTCACATGGAGCACGCGCGCCGCCGCCGCCCGCGGTCGGGCAGCCGGCTCGTCCTGGTTCGCAACGGCCCGCGACAGTCGACGCTGTCAGGCCGGCCCCCACCGTTGCGCCCGGGCAGACTCGTGGATCCGAAGCTGTTGTACGTCGGCCTGCTTGAGCCGCAGGACGGTGTGGACCAGCTGCCGGAGATCCTCGAGCGCCTCGTCGTCAATCACGGGTTGACGGGGGTTGAGCTCACGGTTGCGGGCTGGGGTAGCCAGCTCGAGGCAATCCGTTCGGATTTCGCGTCGCGGGGCCTGCTTCACCGTGTTCGGCTGCTGGGTAGGACCCCCCACGCGGAGGTCCTGCGCCTCATCGCCGACGCGGACATCTGTGTCGACCCCGCCCCCTGCACCCCGTTCAACCACATAACGACCATGGTCAAGATCTCCGAGTATCTGGCGCTCGGGCGGCCGACGGTCTCCTACGCGCTCCGGGAGACTGCCAAGACCGCCGCCGGCGCCGCTCGGCTGGTCCCCTGCGACGATCTGGCTGCCTTCGTTCGACAGGTGGCGGAGCTGGCCGGGTCGGAGGAAGGGCGCGCCGATCTTCACCGACGGGCGGTGTCGCGTGCGCCCGACTTGGTGTGGGAGCACCAAGCCGCGTCGTTGATCGACGCGTACGACGACGTCGCGCGCCGCGACGGATTGAAGCCGGCCTGAGCTCGGGCGGTCACGTCCGGGCCGCTCAGCGTTCCTACCGCGGGGGTGGGCCGACCGGAGCGATGTTGGCGGACGGGGCGCGCCGCCCGCTGGTCTCCTGATCGACCAAGCGCTGCTCTACGGCGTTGATACGTATCTGGGCGTGCATCGCGAGTTTGCGAATGCCGAGCCGGCGGCCGAGCACGTCCATCGTGACCAGCCGGGGACCCAGCAGGTCGACCCTCGTGCGCAACCGTCGCAGCTGGGCGTCCCTGAGGAGGAGCCGGTGCTTCAGCGGACCGATCTTCTGCAGTCGATGACCCGTCGGGGCATAGCCTCGACTCTCCATCAACCGAACCGTCCGAAGCTCCACCAGCGCAACGCTCCGCGGCGAGAGCTTCGTCTTCCACTGCGCGACCAGGTTGGGATCGGGTGGTGGATACTGCGGCGCATCGGCTCGGTACCCGAGCATGTCCTCCGAGTAGTCGACCCCCACGAACCGGCAGATCTCCGTGAGGGTCGCTTCGGTTCGCAGCACCAGATCCTCGTAGTGGATCTCGATCGCCTGCTCGCTCCTCAAATGCGTGAGGAGTGAATCCCAGCAGTTCTCGGCTTGAATCCAGAACTCGGACGCCTGGTAGATGTTCCCCGCCCAGCCCTTCTGCAGCACTGAGCGGGCCACGTCACGCGGATCGCGGATGAGGTGGATGTAGCGAGCGTCCGGCCAAAGGAACCGGATCCGGTCGAAGTTCCGATGCACTGTCGCGCCGACGTGAGGCTTGCCTCCGGAGGCGGCCTGTTTCTGGCGGAGGAAGTCGTTCACGACCTCCCGGTAGTCGAGCGACCGGTCGATCGCATAGTGCGCCCCGCGAACGGTGGCGATCCACTCGACGTAGTCGTGCGGCGACGGGAACTCGCCCGCGTCCGAGACCTGTGTCACCACAAAGTCGAACTCCTTCTCGAAGGCGATTTCCGGATGGTGGTCCAACATGAGCCGCAGGAGGGTGGTTCCGGAGCGTTCCGAGCCGACCAGGAACAATGGGGCCTCAATCCCTGCACTCGCTCCGCTGGGGCGCTCCGTGTTCACGTGAGCGACCTGACTCGTCGAGCCGTGGCGACCAGATCGGCACGGTTGAACGCGAAGCTGAGCGCAAGATATGCGGCGACCGCAACGGTCGCGCTTGCGATCCCCGGGACGAGGCGGCTCGACAGCGGGGTCTGCACAGCATGCGCCAGTAGCGCGGACGCGACCGCTACGGCAACGGGCACCAGAATCATTCTGCTGACCGCCACGCCTGCACGCGACAGCGCACGCGCGAAGAGCGCGGCCTCCGCCCACGAAGCGATCATCCACGAGATGCCGATGGCCGCCATACCCAGTGGGCGAAGAAGAATCGCCGTAAGGATGATCCAGACAGCTCCGTTGACGACGGTCGCGATGAGCGGCGTCCGCACGTTTCCCTCCGAGTAGAGATAGCCCGCAGCGGCAACGGAAATCGGCCCGGCGACCACCAGGCCGGCGCTGGCCCACGGCAACGGGGCGGCTGACGGAGCCCAATCCGCGCCGAACAGGACGGGCACGACGAAATGGGCCGACACAGCAAGCGGTGCGAGTACAGCACCGGACACCAGAGCGGTCACACGAGCGAAGCGCACCACTGTGAGACGCGTGTCCTCGCCGTGCGCACGCAGCCGCGCCATCGTCGGGTATGAGACCCGCCACAGGGCCTGCAGAGCCCAGAACGGCAGCTGCATCAGTCGGTAGGCGACCGACCAGTAGCCGAGCAACCGCTCGCCCCCAATCGCGACGACCACCAGGTTGACTCCCTGGGTTCTCGCCAACGCCGCCAGACCGACTGCCTGGAAGCCGATGCCGAAGGCCAGCATGGACCGCAGGGTGCCGCGCACCAGCCGCGGCGTGATGAGCTTGAGTGGCGAGGCCGCCGTCATCAGCACCGAACCGGCGAGGGCGCGCGCGATTGCCGCCGAGGCGACGCCCCAGACTCCCCATCCCGCAGCGACCGTCGCGATCGCCCACCCGTAGTAGACGAGCGACTCTGCAAAGTCGATGGCCGCGATGGGCCGATACACGAGCGCGCGCTCCAGCGCAATGGCGTGTGGGGCTCTGAGGGCCAGCAGGGGGAGCGAGCAGCACATGATGGCCGTGACGGCTCCGGTCGTGCCGGTCCGGAGTCCCACGATCGCGACCGCCAGCGCGATCACGAACGCCAATAAGAGCTGCAAGGCCATGAGTGCCCGGAGCTCGTCCCGGCTGGGATCCTCGGCCCGGCGAATGAGCGCCGCTCCCAGACCCCCATCGGCGAAGAAGTTCCCGACTGTGACCACGGTGGTGCCGAGCGCCACCATGCCGAGCGTGGTCGGCGACAGCTGGTGGGCGAGCACGAGTGTGCCGACGAACGCGACCACCTGAGCGCCCGCCGCGCGGACCGTCAACAGCACCGCGCCAACTGCACCGCGATCGCGTATGGACGCCGGACTCTCCGAGCCGGGCTGCAGGTTCACGGCGCCTCAGCGAAAGCGTCAATCTGGCAGGGCCGGCCTGAGCGACGCGGCCCGGACGTTCTAGGGGTCGATCGGCCCACCGAAGGCCAGGGTGGTTCTTCGAAACGAATCGTCAGACGCGAACACCGCCGCTACCGCCTTTCTGCGGGACCTCACGCCGAGCCGGCGAAAGACCGACGAGAGGTCCGCCTTGATCGTGCTCTCCGAAAGGCAGAGCTCCTGGGCGATTTCCCCGTTCGTGCAGCCGGCTGCAACCAGCGCAATGATCTGGCTCTCACGATGCGAGAGCGCTGGGCGATCGAGACATTCGCGAAACGGACGCGGGACGGAGATCTGCCCCAGCGAGACAGATCGCACCGCAGCAGCCAGCACCGCCTGCCCCTCAGCTTCGAGCACCAGGGCGTCCGCGCCGGCAGCCAGCAGGCCTCGCGTCTCGCTTCGAGTGGCAGCCGGCAGGACGACCACGATTCCCATCTCCGGCGCTCTACGCCGTGCTGCCTGGACGACGACACCTGCGCGCTGTGACCCGGCCCGCATGATGAGCACGACGTCGGTGCTCGCGGCGAGTTGCTCGACGGCAGCCGGCCCGGAGCCGAGGTGCTCGAACTCGACCGTCAGCCCCTGGTGCTCCAGGGCAGCCAGGGCCGCCCGGGCGACGGACTCGCCAGGGCCGATAGAGGCAATCGAGAGCGCGGCGTGACCGAGTTGCCAGGCAGAGCCATCCCGCGATGCCGCACTCGCCATGTACAAGATACGAGGCACGTCCTGCCCTGCTTACACACCGCTATTTCCCGCGGAGCGGGTGGACCGAAGCGGGCGCCATCTATGCGGCGCGGTGTGTGGCGGTACTCCGGGTGGCGGGGGTCGATCCCATCGCGATCAACGAGCGGACGGCTGCGCGGCGTGCGCGGTGATGACAGGTGTTGACGGCGGCCTCGGTCTTACCGAGGCGCTTCGCCACCTCCCGCGGCGTGAGGCCAACGACCTCGCGCAGGAGCAGGACGTCGCGCTGAGCGCTGCTCAGCGCTCTGAACGTCTCGCGCAGCGACCGGCCGTCGTCGCGGACGGGCTGCTCCGTGTCATCCGTCGCCTCGACCGGATCGCTCAGCGGCGTGCGCCGCTGCTTTCTGAGATGGTCGACGGCCGCGTTGTGAGCTATCCGCAGCAACCAGGCGGAGAAGTCCGCCCGCTGTGCGTCGTACTTGTCAAGCGAGGTTGCCAACTTGACGAAGACCTGCTGGGTCACGTCCTGAGCGTCATATTCGTTCCTGAGGATGCGCCGGACGTAGGCGAATACGCCCGGTGCATACTGCCTGTAGAGGTGGTCCAGCGCGTCGGCATCAGCCCGCCCCGCCCGGCGAAGTGCGCTGAGGGTCGATTCCTGCTGACCGCGCAGAGCCGTGGTTGCGAGCATCCGCGACGTTCGGCTGAAGAGCGGTGCAACGCACGCCTTCCCGCTTGCGTCCAGGGCGGAAGTCCCGCGACCTCTTCCGATGATTCCCTCCTCCGGTGCGCGCCCTCGTAACCTTGCATCGTCGGCGCATCCCTCTCGCTGCAGGATCAGCCAAGGCGGTTGGCGGGGTCTTTGGCCTACGTTGGTCAGATGTTTGAGATGGGCGACTTTCGCCCAATTTGCGTCCCCTAAACGGGCAGCCGGTCACGCTACGTGGGAAGTAGGAAGAAGGTGCACAATTTGCGCCTCGCAAGTAGCGCTAAGCGTTATCCTGCGCCCGACAGCCCCGCGGGTAAGGATGCAGCCCGGTAAGGACGCCTTGGATCTTCGACAGGACGCCAACGGCTCGCGCCTCAGGTCTCTTAGGCCCAAGGAACACGGCGTGCCGGACGAGGTGTTCGAGCATCTCCCGCACGGGATAGCCGTCACCGATCGTGTCGGCGCATTCCTCGCATGGAACACGGCGCTCGAGGAGATACTCGGGCTTGAGGACGACGCCCTGGGAAAGACGTGCTGTGAGCTTCTCGGGTGCGGTACGCCGAACGGTCTGCCGGGTGGCTGCCTGACAGAGCGGGTGATCCGCGCCGGCGGACGTCAGGTGGCAGGCGTGATTCAGCGCTCGGACGGGACCCCCCTGTGGACCACTGTCGCGCCGCTCCGTGACGACGGCTCACGCCTGGTGTTCGAGGTCCGTCGTGTGCCCGAGCGCGGGACGCCGACGCCGGTGCGCGCACGAGTCACCGAAGATACGCAGGTCCAGGTCTTCACGTTCGGGCGCACGGAGGTGCTCTCGCCGGGCGGCCCCCTGAGCGGGGAGTGGCTGGACCAACGACCGGGCCAGCTGCTCAAGTACTTGACGTGCGAGCGTCACCGCGTCGTTCCGACGGAAGAGATCGCGGAGTCCTTCTCCGGCCATGCTCAGCGTTCCACACTGAACACCGTTCGCTATTTCATCCACGCCCTGCGCAAGAGGCTCGAGCCGGGTCGGCCGAAGCGCGGCCAGGCTTCGGTCGTGCTCGCGCGCCGTGGTGGCTACACGCTCAACGACGCCGTGGTCTGGATCGATGCAGACGAGTTCGAGGCTAACGTGAACGCCGGCGTGGCCGCGCTCGCGCATGGAGAACGTGCCGCGGCCGCGGACCGTTTCGAGAAGGCTTTGTCGCTCTACCAGGGCGACTTCCTTGCCGACGAGCCGTACGCGGAATGGGCTCTGCTGGAGCGTGCGCGGCTGCGCGCGCTGGTCGAGAAGCCACTGCGCGCGTTGAGCGCGTTCCACGCCGACGACCCCGATGTCGCCGCTCGCTATCTCGAGCGGCTTGCTCAAATGGAGCCGTTGGACGGCGACGTCCAGCATGAACTGCTGTCGCTCTGGGTGCGCCAGGGGCGGCTCAGCAGGGCGGTGCGCCACTATCAGGCTTTCCAGCAGCGCCTGCTACGAGAATTCGGCAGTCGCCCTGAGTTCAGCCTCTCCGAGATCGTCGCCCCATCCGGGACTGGCTCAAGCCTCCGCGAATCGCGCTAATACCTGGAGGAACGCAGAATCAGCGTCACCGCGAAGGCGTCCTGTTCGTTCCTCATGTATGGGAGCAAAGCGCGGGCTGCTTCTCTCGACGGATGAGGACAAGGGGGAAGTCTGGTCACTCCGACCGCTTAGGCGCGAGCTCGCCCCGGTCGCCAACACGCCTCTCATCACGCTCGGGCTGCAGGCTCTGCACGACGCCGGCATTCGCGAGATCGGAATCGTCAGTGACGCCGGACTTGCGACGCTCGCCCGAGATGCGGTCGTCGAGGTCGGCCTCGACGTGGATCTCGTCCACATAGACCCGCCCGCGGAGGCTGCGCTGGCGGGACGGCTCCTCGCGGCTGAACCGTTCATTGGCACTGGCCCGTTCGTCGCCAACGTGGCCGGGAGCTTGACCCAGCACGATTTCGGCCGCAGCGTGGAACTTCTCGTCCGAAAGGGGCTGGGCGCTCTCGTCGTTTTGGCCAAGTCCGGGTGGCGCAAGCCGCAGACCATCTTGCTGGGAGGCGGCGACGCTCAGGTTGCAGACAGCGAGCGGCGCCTCGGAGAGGAAACGGTCGCGGGCGCCAACGCCTTCGTCTTCGGCACGGAGATCTTCGACGCGGCCCACGCGGCGATCGAGGCGAGGCCCAACGCACAGGCCGACGTCACCGACGTCCTGGAAGTTTTGGCCGAGAAGCCAGATCACGTCCAAGCCGTACTTCCCACCGGTTGGTCGATGCGCGTCGAAGCTACGGAGGACCTACTCGAGATCAACCGGCTCGTGCTGGACGGTCTGAGCCCTGCTGAGATTCCCGGAGGAGCCTCCGGGAACCGGATGATGGGCCCGGTGGTCGTCGACGAGACGGCCACGATCGAGAGCTCCGTTCTGAATGGACCGCTCGCGATTGGAGCGGACGCGTACATCACGGACTCCTACGTCGGTCCGTACACGGCGATCGGGGCGAGAGCGAGGATCGACGGAGCCGAGATCGAGCGGTCGGTCGTCCTGCCGGCTGCATCGATCAGTTCCGTCGGCTGCCGGATCGAGGGAAGCGTAATCGGTGTGGATGCCCGAATCACGCGGGAGGTCGTCCCACCGCGCGCGGTGCGGCTCTGTGTCGGCCAGGATGCACGCGTATCGCTCGCTTGACACTCGAGGAGCGTGGCAGTCAGCTTGAAGGACAGACGGAAGGTGGCGAGGGCCGGAATCGAACCGGCGACACCACGATTTTCAGTCGTGTGCTCTACCAACTGAGCTACCTCGCCGCAGCAGCCAGACGATGGTAGCGGCCGGTCCCAGCAGGACGCGAAGGCGTCGCGGCGCGGAGTGAGGCCGACGCCGGGGACGCAGACAGGTTGCGCCTGCGGACCCTGGAGAAGGAGATGCTTGAGGACCGTGCGCTCGGAGCTCGCGGTGGTGACGGCGGCGACGTTGTCGATGGTCGAGCCCGACGAGGCCTGGACCAGCAGCTCGAAGTTTACCTCCGAACCTCTCCCGGTCCGAGGTTTCCGACGTTGCAGATGTACACCGGCTTGATCGCGGGTCCTCGGGTGACGCGGCGGCGCCGGATCGAGCGTGAGGCGATGAGACGGGCATCGACAACTGCTGCCCGGCGGCGCGCCGCCACGGGTCAGCAGGCGGCGCGCGCGACCGCGGCAGCGCAGACGCCGCGCACGCCGCCCTGCTCGCGCACGCGCACTCGCGCGCGGTCGTCGTTGTTGGCGAGCGTCTGCTCGGGCGTGGCGGTGCCGGCCACGGCGAGGTTGCTGATCCGCGGGGTGCCGACCGCGCGCACACGCACGCGGATCGTGGCCCGCTCGCCCGGGTCCAGCAGCCCGATGCGGCAGATCAGGGGCGTCCGCCCGTTGCAGGCGCCCCTACTGGTGCGCGCCGATACGAGCTGGGCGTTGACTCCCGGGGCGTCATCGACGATCACCTGCTGGGCGGCCGCCGGGCCGGCGTTGCGCACGGTGATCTCAAAGGTGGCGATCTTCCCGTAGTTCACGCGCCGCTGGAGCGCCCGCTTGGTCACTACGAGATCCGGCGTCGGCCCGGACGGTGACGGCTCGGGCTGCGGGTCGGGGGTGACCGGGAGCGGCGGCGCGTCCGGGGTGAACGAGTCGACGAACCGGCACCGCACGCGCGGGTGCTTGCGGGTCAGCGTAACGGTCGTCTGGCCCTGGCTGAAGCCGCGCAGCCGGCCTGCGCAGTTGATCTCCACCAGCGTCCAGCGACCCTCGCCCTCCGGCGTGGTGCCGGTCTCCTGAATCACGTAGCGGCCCAGGCGCAGGCGCCCGGTGGAGTCGCCGCGCGCCAGCGCCGGCTTGTCCTCGGCGGTGGTCGTGGCGGTCTGGACGTACTGGCGGGCTGGGTTCGCCACGGGTGTGATCTGGAAGCCGGTGGTGCCGGTGCGCCCGCGCGTGACCTTGGCGATCGCGATCCCGCCGTACGGCACGAAGCGGTTCTCGAACACGCACGCCTGGCCCTCGCCGGCCGTGATCGTCACCTGCTTCGGGGGCGGGGTGCGCCGTCTTCCGGCGCGCCGGCTGACCTCGCGCCGGCGGGCGTTGCAGTTGACGGCGATCTGCCGCCAGCGGCCGCCGCGCCTGGTCGGCAGCTGTTCGGACACCTCGTAGGTCCCGGCGTCGAGGGGGATCGGACCGGACTCGGCGTCGGCCGCGTCGCCCTCACTGGTCGTGGTCGCCGAGGTCGTGACCGGGTCGCCGCCGCCCTCGGGCGTCACGGTGAAGTCGAACGTGTCAAGGGCGCCGAAGCTGATCTTGGACAGCAGCAGGTTGCCGGGCGGCGGCGTCAATGCGTCGGTGTACGTGCACGTCACGGTGTCGCCGGCGAGCAGCCGGATGGTGGCGGTCGCGCCCGCCTCGGTCACGACGCTGCCGCCGGCCGTGCAGTCGAGGTCGGTGAGCGTCCAGCCGGCCGGGACGAGCTCGGTGACCGTCCACGCGGCGTCGGTAGGACCCGTGGCGGCGCGGTAGAAGGTGGCCGACGACGTGCCGCCGTTGATGATCGGCAGGTCGAACCGGTGATCGCTCGTGTACGAGATGTTCCCTTCGAACGTGAAGTTCTGGTCGGCGTTCGGCGGGTCACTGACCTGCTTTTTGATGACGATCTTGCCGCTGGTCGGCGGAGGCACGACGTAGTACGCGAAGCAGTACACGTGCCGGCTGCCGCTCGGGAACTTGATGTACTCGACGTTGTCGCCGTTGACGTTGTCGGTGGCGCAGCGCAAGGCCCCAAACGCGTAGGTGTTGGGAAACGGCACGTCGAGCACGGGGTCGGTGGTGGTACCGCCCTGGATCCACAGCGACCCCTTCGGCGCACGGTCCAACTGGTCCCTCGTGAGCTCGATCGTGGTCGCGCCCTGGACGGGCTGGGTCTGGTCGTCGATCTCGCCGAGCGTGTTGCGCCACGGAATCGATGCGAGCGTCGTGATGTCGGTGTCATCGGCGCCGCCGACGACCGACAGCGACCCCCACGACCCGGTCACCTTGCCCGGGGCGATCGCGTTGCCGATCTTGAACTGCCAGCCGGTGATCGGCGTGCAGTTGGGCTGAACCTCCTGCTCGACGTCGAGGTCGACCTCCTCGCCGGCCCTGTACGGGGTGTTAGGGCCGAGGTCGCGCAGGCTCTCCTGGATGTTGTTGCGCGCCCGGTTGGCGGTGATGGACTGGTAGTTCGGGCACTCCCGGGCGGCGATCGTGACGAAGTGGTCGGTGCCTTCCCCGTCGGGCCCGGGCGGCTGCTGCGCCCAGGCGGGAGGGGTGCAGAGGACGAGGGCCACGAGAGCCGCTGCCGCGCTGATGCTTCGGGCGCGCCGCTGCACAGGCGCATATCAAACACCATCGGGCAGGGGCGCGCCACCCGTGCAAGGCGGTCCCCGCGGCCGGCCGTGTTGACGCGTTCTATGCAGCCGCCCCTGCCGGCGCCGCGTCGCCGCGCCGCGCCGCCTCGGCGTGCTCACGGCTGTCCTTCGACGAGATCAGCACCGCCGCGAGCACCGCGGCCAGGAGCGCCATGCCGGCGCCCACCAGGAACGCGTCCTGGAAGCCCTCGGTCAGAGCGACGGCCGGGTTGCGCTCACCGGAGGCGAACACGTCATCGGTCGTGCTGGTGGCCACCGTGGCCAGGATGGCCAAGCCGAGCGCGCCGCCGACCTGCTGAGAGGTGTTGATGAGGCCGGAGGCCAGGCCCGCCTCGTCGGGCTTGACGTTCGTGACCGCCGCGATGGTCACCGGCACGAACGAGAGGCCCAGGCCGATGGCCGCGAGCATCGAGGGGAACAGCACGTCTCCGACGTAGCTGCCGCCGGGCGCGCTCACCTGACCGAACCACAACAGGCCGGCGGCCACGAACAACAGCCCGGCGACAAGGGTGGGCTTGAAGCCGACGCGCGTGACCAGCTGCGAGGCCAGCCCGGCCGACACGATGATGAGCCCGGCGAGCGGCAGGTAGGCGAGGCCGGCCTTGAGCGGCTCGTAGCCCAGCACCTGCTGCATGTAGAGCGAGATGAAGAAGAACATCGAGAACAGCGACATGCCGAGCAGCAGCCCGATGACGTTCGCCCCGCGTAGCGTGCGCAGCCGGAAGATCGAGAAGGGCATGAGCGGATGGCGCGTACGCGACTCGATCACCAGGAACGCGGCCAGCAGCACCAGCGCGATGCCGCCCAGCACGAGCGTCTGGGTTGAGCCCCAGCCGGCATCGTTTGCGTCGACCAGCGTGTAGACGAGCAGGGCGAGACCGGCGGTGACCGACACCGCGCCGGCGATGTCGAACGAGGCGCGGGACTCGTCGCGGCTGTCCTCGAGCAGGCGCGGCGCCAGCAGCGCGGCCGCGATTCCGATCGGGGTGTTCACGAACAGGACCCACTCCCAGCCGAGCGTCTCGGTGAGAATGCCGCCGAGCAGCACGCCCGCGGCTCCGCCCGAACCGGCCACCGCTCCCCACACGCCCAGCGCCTTGTTGCGCTCGGCGCCCTCGGAGAAGGTGGTGGTGACGATGGCGAGCGCGGCAGGCGAGATCAGCGCCGCGCCGAGTCCCTGGACGGCTCGCGCGGCGATCAGCCAGATGTCGCTCTGAGCGAGGCCGCCGACCAGAGAGGCCGCCGCGAACAGCCACATGCCCCAGATGAACATGCGCCGGCGGCCCAGCAGGTCGGCCAGGCGGCCGCCGAGCAGCAGGAAGCCGCCGAAGAAGAGGGTGTAGGAGTTGATGACCCAGGACAGGTCGCCCTGGGCGAAGTCGAGGTCCTCGCCGATCGAGGGCAGGGCGACGTTGACGATCGAGGCGTCCAGGACGACGACGAACTGGGCCACGGCCAGCAGCGCGAGGGCCAGGTTCTTGGCTCGTGCCGTATCGGTGGAATTCAAGTGCTACTCCTCACAAGCGGAATCTGTGTTCCGGTTACCATACGGAATTGCGGTTCCGTTTGTCAACTCCCGGTACTAGGATCACTACATGACGACTACGGATGCGACCGCCGGACCGGCCCAGCGCAGCATGCGCGCGGACGCCCGGCGCAACCGCGACCGCATCCTGGCCGCCGCACGCGAGGCCTTTGCCGAGTACGGGGCCGAGACGCAGATGGACGACATCGCGGGGCGGGCGCAGGTCGGAGTGGGAACCCTGTACCGGCACTTCCCGACCAAGGATGCGCTGACCGCCGAGTTGGTGAAGATCAAGCTAGCCGCCTTCGCGGCCCTCGCACGCGAGAAGTTCGAAACTGACGAGCGGCCGTTCGACTCGTTCGCGGATCTGCTGCGCGAGCACACGGAGGTGATGGAGGCCGACGCCTCGCAGCAGCGCATGATCTTCGCCCTGACCCGCGAGTCGATGGAGCAGATAGCCCCCACAGCGGCGGACCTGCGCAAAGCGCTCCAACAGATCCTCGACCGGGCGCAGGCCGCCGGCGAGATGCGGCCCGACCTGACCGTGGACGACGTGCGCACCCTGACGTGCGGTCTCGGGAGCATGATGGCAGCGGACGCCATGGGCGTGATGCGCTACGACTGGCGCCGCGCGCTCGGCTTCTGGCTCGACGGCATTAGGGCCGAGTCCGCGTAGCTATCGTGAGCCGCCCCGATGCGGCGCTCGCTCTCGCTCCTGGCCTTGTCCGCCTGTCTGGTTGCGGTCGCACTCCCCGGGTGCGGCGGAGACGAGGAGAACTCCGGCCCGCTCGACGCCGGCCTCGCCTACGTGCCCGCCGACTCTCCCTTCGCCGTCGTGGTCGACACGGACCTCGAAGGCGACCAGTACAAGGCGCTCGACTCGATCCTGGCCAAGTTTCCGTTCGGCGACAGGACGATCGCCGAGCTCATAGCCGACCAGGTCCGCGGCGCCGACAGCGACGTCGACTTCGAGAAGGACGTCAGGCCGATTCTGGGCAACACCGCCGTCCTGGGCGCCACCGACATCCAGACGTTCCTCGCGGACGGCAACGACGAGAGCTTCGTGGCCGCCCTTCAGACCGACGACCAGGAGGCGCTCGACAACCTGATCGAGAAGTCCGGAGCCGAGGAGGCCGGCGAGACGGCCGGGGCCACAAAGTACGAGGACGGTGGCTCGGTATTCGCCGTGGATGGCGACATGGTGGTGCTGGCCGACTCCGAGCGGTCACTCGACCGCGCCCTCGAACGTGCTGACGGAGACGAGCGGCTCACCCAGGACGAGTTCGAGGGCGCCTTCGACGACGAACCCGAACGCGGCCCTGGCCGGCGTCTACGCGAACCTGCAGGACCTGATCGCCTCGAGCGCCGACGGCCGCGCCGCGGCGAAGCGAATCCCGTGGGTGGGTGCCCTGCGCACCCTGGGCCTGACGATGAAGGCCTCCGGCGACGGCGTGGGCGTCGACTTCGTAGCCCGCACCGAGTCCGAGGGCCTGAGCGAGGAGGACCTCCCCATGGCCGCCGGCGACGAATCGCCTCCGGTACTGACCCGTCCCGGCGAGCTCGGCCTCGGGCTGCGTGACCTCGGCCAGGTGATCCGGTTCGCCGAGACGGCCGGTCAGTCGATCGACCCCTCCGGCTTCGGCGACTACGAGCAGGCCAAGCAGACGCTCGACAGCCGGCTGGGGATCAGCATCGACAACGACCTGATCGGTCAGCTCAACGGCGACGTGTCCGCCAGCGTCGCGCTCGACGGCAAGTTCGCCGTGCGGGCGGAGCTCCGGGACGCCGGCGCCTTCGAGCGGACGCTGACGAAGATCGTCGAGGTGCTGCCCACCTTCCTCGAAGGGGCGGGAGCGAGCGGGCTGTCGGTGGAGGAGCCGAGCGGGGGTGACGCCTTCTACCGGCTGACCGGGCCCGACGGCGAGGTCGCTGCCTTCGGCGTGGCCGACGGCTCCTTCGTGGTGGCCAGTGACACGGAGCGGGCGGCCGAGGTCGCGCTCGACGATCCGGAGCAGGTGGACGGAGCGCGCGGGGCGTTGGCCACGAGCACCGACGCGCAGGCACTGGTCAACGGGGTGATCGAGCAGCTCGGCCCGGCCTTTGGGCTGAGTGGTCTCCAGGGCTTCGGCGCGCAACTGTTCACCGGTCCGCTCGAGGACCTCACCGGCTCGGCGTCGATCGACACCGACGGGCTGCGCGGCCGGATGACCCTAGGCGTCGAGTAGACCGGCCCACTCGCGCAACAGCGGCAGCGGGTCGATCGGCTGCCCGCCGTCGTACCAGCCGCCGACCCAGATCTCGAAGTGGAGATGCGCGCCGGACGAGCTCCCCGTGTTGCCCACCTGCGCGAACGGCTGTCCCGCGGCCAGCTGCTGGCCTGGCTCGACCGTGATCGAGCCGCGACGCAGGTGCATGAACACGTAGTCGCGATCCTCGCCGTCGCCGTCCAGGACGACGTACCATCCCGCGCCGTTTCGCTGGTAGCGCACGAACTCCACGCTCGCCGCCCACGGCGCCACCACCGGAGTGCCCTCGGCGGCGGCCAGGTCCTGGCCCTGGTGGCGGTGGCCCGAGCGGCGCGCGCCGAACAGGGAATCCTTGCCGCCGAAGTCGTAGAGCCCCGCCACCGGGAAGTGGTGACCGGTCTCGACGCTCGGAGGCGGAGCCGGCTTGACGATGCGGCGCCTGCGTGACTTGCGCCTGCGGGTCTCGCGCTTGGCCACCTTGCGCTTGGCCACCTTGCGCTTGGCCACCTTGCGCTTGGCCGGCGCCGGAACCTCATTGCCCGCCGTGACGCCACCGGCGGCGGTGTCCGCGGGGGCCGCGGTGCCGCCCGTGCCGGCCTGGTCCTGGGCCTGAGCCGTGGCCGGCGCCATTGCCACGAGCGCCGCAATGCACAGCAGGGAAATGGTTCGCCGGAGTCGCACGCCAGCCATCGCATCGGGATGTTTGCGGCGACCTTTAGATCCGGGAAGGATCTCCTGCCCGCTGCACGTGATCCTGCAGCGTCAGGCGGCAGCCATGCGCGACAGCAACTCGATTGCGCCGCGCTTGTTGAGCGGCTCGTTGAGGTTGCCGCATTTGGGCGACTGCACGCACGACGGGCAGCCCGAACGGCACGGGCATTCCGAGATCAGGCGCAGTGCATCGCCGACCAGCCCCTCGAAGCGCTCGTAGCCGGCGCGGGTGATTCCCACTCCGCCGGGATGTCCGTCGTAGATGAAGATCGTGGGCCGGCCGGTCTGCTGGTGGAAGGCTGTGGACAGGCCGCCGATGTCCCAGCGGTCGCACATCGCGATCAGCGGCAGCACCGCGATCTGACCGTGCTCGGCAGCGTGCAGCGAGCCCTGGAGCACGTCGAGCGGGAAGTCGTCGCGCAGGAAGGGCTCGGGCAGCTCGTACCAGAGCGCCTGGGTCACGAACTCCTGCTCAGGCAGGTCGAGCGCGAGCAGGTCGATGACCGAGTGGTCCGACAGGTGTTTCTTCTGGTACGCCACCACCTGCTCGGTGACCGACACGATCCCGAAGGAGAGCGCCACCCCGCCGGTCTCGCGGCGCTCGCGCACCTGCTCTATGTAGGTCTCCGATTCCCGCTTGGGCTGGGTGTACCAGTTGCCCTCGAAGCGCCGGACCACCGCCCGGCGCTGAGACAGGTCGAGATCCTCGACCTCGTAGGACGCGCCCATGTGCAGGTAGATCGCCCCGGGATGGACGGCAGAGTGGGCGCGGGCGGACTCGACGTTTCCGATCACCTCACCGCCCTCGGCCTCCACGATCGCCACCGAGTCCGCCGAAGCGGATCGCAGCGCGATCCCCGCCGCCGGGTAGCCGTCGCCCCGTGGCAGGTAGCGCCCGCCGCGCTCCCGCAGCCGGCCCTGCTTCACCAGGCGCTGGGCGTGGTGCTCCCAGCGGGGGCCGAACACCTCCGCGTCCTCGGGGGTCAGCGGAAGCTCGTAGGCCGCGGCGGCGAGGTGGGCCAGGTGGATCTCCTCCGACTCGTGGTCGAGGATCGCCCGTTCCACGGGTCGCTCGAGAAACTCGTCGGGGTGACGGCAGAAGAACTGGTCGAGGGCGTCCTCGCCGGCCACGTACATGGCCAGGCCCGCCCGCCGGCGTCCCGCCCGCCCCCACATCTGCCGCAGGCTGGCCACCGTGCCGGGGAAGGTCACGCACAGCGCGGCGTCGAGCTCGCCCACGTCGATGCCGAGCTCGAGCGCGCTGGTGGCCACCACGGCCAGCAGCTCGCCCTCGGAGAGCCGGCGCTCGATCTCGCGCCGCTGCATCGGGGTGTAGCCGGCGCGATAGGGGGCGATCCGCTCGGCCAGGTCGGCGCGGCCCGCCTCCTCCAGCCGCGCGCGGGCAAAGCGCTGGATCAGCTCCACCCCGCGGCGTGACTTCAGGAAGCAGATCGTGCGCACCTCGCGCTCGACCAGCTCGGCCAGCAGGCCCGCCGCCTCGGACAGCGAGGAGGCGCGCTTGCCGAGCCGCTCGTCCACGAGGGGTGGGTTCCACATCGCGATCTGGCGGCGCGCGCGGGGGGCGCCGTCGCGGTCCACGAGCTCGACCTCCACCCCGGTGAGCTCCTCGGCGAGCTCCCTCGGGTTGGCGATGGTCGCGCTGGTCAGCACGAAGCGGGGCTCGGCTCCGTAGGCGCGGGCCAGCCGGCGCAGACGTCTCAGGACGTTGGCCACGTGTGAGCCGAACACGCCGCGGTAGACGTGCGCCTCGTCCACCACCACCCAGGCGAGATTGGCCAGCACGTCACCCCACGAGCGGTGGTTGGGCAGCACGCCCACGTGGAGCATGTCCGGGTTGGTGAGGATGAGATTCGAGCGCCCGCGAATGGCGCGGCGCTCCTCCCGCGGAGTGTCGCCGTCGTAGATCGCGTGGCGCAGGAAGCGGCCCCCGATGCGGGCCAGCGCGCGGGCCTGGTCCTGGGCCAGGGCCTTGGTGGGGTAGAGATAGAAGGCGCGGGCGGAGAGGTCGGTGGCGAGCGTGTCGAGCACCGGCAGGTTGAACGCGAGTGACTTGCCGCTGGCCGTGCCGGTGGTGACCATGGTGTGGCCTCGCCGTGCGGCCTCCCAGGCGTCGGCCTGGTGGGCGTAGAGCGCTTCGATGCCGGCCGCGGCCAGCGTCTCCGTCAGCGCCGGATGCAGGCCCGCCGGCAGCTCCTCGAGGAGCGCTGCCTGCTCCCTTTCGCCCGAAGTGGCGACGAGTTCCTCGCCGCGGCCCTTCTCCAGGACCCCATCCCAGGGGTACGAGGTCTCGATGCCGGCCACGCCCTGCCATGGTACGCGCCGTCACTTCATGCCCATCCGCTGCGTGTACACCGACCTCGACGGAACCCTGCTCGGCCGCGGCGCGTCGCTGTTTCGGACGGCTGAGGGAGACTTCACGCTGCTGGCCGCCCGCGCGCTCGAGGCGCTCCACCGCGCCGGCGCGGAGGTGGTCCTCAAATCCGGCCGCCGCCGAGCCCAGGTCATGGAGGACGCCCGGCTGCTCGGGCAGAGCGCGTACATCTTCGAGGTCGGCTCCGGCCTGGTGATCGACGGCGAGGTGACCTTTCTGACGGGAGACTGGCAGCCGCGCGAGGGCGAGACGATCCACCAGCAGATCGCGGCCACCGGGGCGCCCGATCTCCTGGTGCGCCACTACGAGGGACGGCTCGAGCCGCACACGCCGTGGGCTCACGACCGAGAGGTCTCACACCTGTTTCGTGGCTCGATCGATGCGCTCGAGGCCAACGAGCTGCTGGCCGCCGAGGGCCACGACGGCCTGCGACTCGTGGACAACGGCGAGATCGGGCCGCAGCTGCACGGCTTCCACCTGATTCCCGCGGGCACCTCGAAGGCCGCGGCCGTGGCGGTGCACATGCGCGCCCGCGGGTACGCGCCGGAGGACTGCATCGCCATCGGTGACTCGCGCGAGGATCTCGACGTGGCGGCCAGCGTGGGCCGCTTCTTCCTCGTGGCCAACGCAGCGGCCGGAGACACGAGCGGCCACCCGAACGTCGAGCGCACCGAGGCCGCCATGAGCGAGGGCTTCTACGAGGCCGTGATCAGGGCGCTGGCCGAGTCACGGTGATTGGGGAAATCGCATGTCCGACTTGAATCGCTGGCGCCAACTCGTAACCGAAGTTACAATCAGGGAACTACCGCGGCGGCCCAGCGCCGTCGCACGGGTGAGGCAGCACGGGCGCCCCCACGCGGGGCGCCCGTCGCAATCGACGGGCCCTCGTCGAAGAGAGCGCTAGTCGACCAGGGCTCGGCCGGCGGCGCGCAGCTCCTCGAGATCGGTGGCCTCCTCGACGGAGGCCAGGTCGATGATCCGCTGATCGAAGGGGTCGAGCTCGTTGCGTCCCACCACGGCGTGACAGGCCACGCCGGCCTGCCGGCAGCGGGTGGCCACCTCGCCCACGATCTTGCCCTGGAGGGTCTGGTTGTCGATCCGCCCCTCGCCGGTCACGACGAAGGCGGAGTCCTTCATCGCGTCGTCGAAGCCGATGGCGTCGAGCACGTAGCTCGCGCCGTGGGCCAGGTTGGCGCCGTAGCGCCCCCACAGCCCGCCCGACAGGCCTCCGGCCGCCCCGGTCATCTCCTCGCCGCGGGGGTCGCGGTCGAACGTCTGGGCCAGCTCGTCGAGCCGCTCCTCCAGCCTGGTCACGAGCTCGGGATCGGCGCCCTTCTGCGGACCGAACACGCTCGGCGCCTTCTCGAACGGCGTGCGCACGTCGCAGAGCACGTCCAGGCGGACGCTCACGCCGGCCTCGTCGAGAGCCTCGAGTGCGCCGGCGCCGCCGTCGGTGGTGGCCGAGCCGCCCACGGTCACGATCACGTGTTCCGCGCCTGCGGCCGCGGCGGCCGCGATCAGCTCCCCGGTGCCGCGGGTGGACGCGGCCCAGGCGTCGCGCTCCTCCTCGGCCACGAGACCCAGCCCGCTGGCCTGCGCGGTCTCCACCACGGCGCTGCCGTCGGGCAGCAGGGCAAAACGCGCCTCGATCTCCCGGCCGAGGGGATCGGACACCTTCTGCGGGATCACCTCGCCGCCGAGCACGGTGACCAGCACCTCCATCGTGCCCTCGCCGCCGTCGGCCACGGGCAGCTTCACGGTCTCCCGCCCGGCCTCGGCCAGTCCCTCGGCGATCGCGGCGGCCACCTCCCGGGCCGAGAACGTGCCCTTGAAGGAGTCGGGAGCGACCAGGACCGGGAGCGTCACGACGCCTCGCTGACGGCCTCGCTGAAGGCGCGCTCGGCCTCCGTGCCGTGCACGGCGAACACGATCGTCTCCAGCTCGCCCTCGTGCTCGCGGGCCGCGCCCACCATGATCCGCGCGGCCTCATCCAGCGGGAAGCCGCCCACGCCGGTGCCGAAGGCCACGAGCGCGAGCGAGCCCGCTCCGAGCTCCTCCGCCTTGGCGAGGGTCGAGCGCGTGGCCCGCTCGATGATCTCCGCCGACGTCGGACCGCCGAGCTCCATGGTGGCGGCGTGGATCACCCAGCGTGCCGGCATGTCGCCGGCGGTGGTCTCCACGGCCTCGCCGAGCGCGATCGGTCCGCGCTCATCGGACTCCCGCTGAACCGCCGCTCCGCCCGCGCGCGAGATCGCCCCCGCCACGCCGCCGCCGTGGAGCAGCTGCGTGTTGGCAGCGTTGGCGATGGCGTCGACCTCGAGCTTGGTCACGTCGGCCTGCGTCACTTCGAGTTGCGCCATCGGCCGTATCCTTGTCGATTTCGCCGGAGCCGTTCGTCCTAGGGCTGCACAGTGGCGACCGGCGCCGCGCTGAACCGAAGGAGTTTCGATGAGGTACATCCTCTCCATTTACGACGACGAGCAGCGCTGGGCGGACGCCAGCCCGGAGCAGAT
Source organism: uncultured Thermoleophilaceae bacterium (assembly GCA_963808545.1). Classification (GTDB taxonomy): domain Bacteria; phylum Actinomycetota; class Thermoleophilia; order Solirubrobacterales; family Thermoleophilaceae; genus JACVRW01. The sequence continues at coordinate 357,248 of CAWEGB010000015.1, forward strand.
GCAGGCGGCGCTCGCCGCGCACGAGGCCTTCACTCGCGAGGCCGGCGACCGCATCCTGGGGGGCGACGCCCTGGAGCCGACTCAAACGGCCACCACGGTGCGGGTCCGCGACGGCGAGTCCGTGCTGACCGACGGGCCATTCGCCGAGACCAAGGAGCAGCTCGGCGGCTTCTATCTCCTGGAATGCGCGGACCTCGACGAGGCGCTGGCCTGGGCCGCCAAGATCCCGGACGCGGCCACCGGCAGCGTGGAGGTGCGGCCGGTGATGGACTACGAGGCGGCGTCGCGGCCGGCGTAGAGCCCACCGATGCGGCCGTGGATCGCGTGTTCCGGCGCGAGTCGGGACGCGCGGTGGCGATCCTCATCCGGATCCTCGGCAGCTTCGACCGGGCCGAGGAGGCGGTTCAGGACGCCTTTGTCACCGCGGTCGAGCGCTGGCCGCGCGACGGCCTGCCCGACGACCCCGGAGCCTGGATCATCCGCACCGCCCGCAACCGGGCCATCGACCGCATACGCCGTGAGCGCCGCTACCTCGACAAGCTGAGGGAGCTCGAGGCGCTCGAGACGGCGGGCTCCGGCGAGGACGACCCGGACGAGGAGATGGCCTCGATCCCCGACGACCGGCTGCGCCTGTTCTTCACCTGCTGCCATCCGGCGCTCGCCCCCGAGGCGCGGGTGGCGCTCACGCTGCGGCTGCTCGGAGGGTTGTCCACCCCCGAGGTGGCGCGGGCCTTCCTCGCGCGTGAACCCGCGATCCAGCAGCGCATCGTGCGCGCCAAGCGCAAGATCCGCGACGCCGGCATCGCCTACGAGGTGCCTGAGGAGCACGAGCTGCCCGGCCGGCTCCCGCCGGTGCTGGCGGCGCTGTACCTGATCTTCAACGAGGGCTATTTGGCCACCAGCGCGGACACGGTGGTGCGACGCGAGCTGTGCGACGAGGCCATTCGCCTCGCCCGGGTGCTGGCCGCCCTGATGCCCGACGAGCCGGAGGTGGCGGGCCTGCTCGCGCTGATGCTGCTCCACCACTCACGCCGCGACGCGCGGGTGAGCCCGAGCGGAGAGCTGGTCCTGCTCGACGAGCAGGACCGCACGCTGTGGCACCTCACCGAGATCGAGGAGGGGCTCGGGCTGGCGGCCCGGGCCCTGGCCGTCCTCGGTGGCGGTCCCGGCCCCTACGCCGTGCAGGCCGCCATCGCCGCCGAGCACGCCCGGGCGGCGGCCTCCGGCGGCACCGACTGGGCCCGGGTGGCGGCGCTCTACGAACGACTGATCGAGCTGTCGCCCTCGCCCGTGGTCGAGCTCAACCGCGCGGTGGCCGTGGCGATGGCCGACGGCCCGGAGCACGGTCTGGAGCTGATCGACGCGCTGGAGGAGGAGGGGCGGCTCGAGCGTTACCACCTGCTCTCGGCCGCCCGCGCCGACCTGCTGCGGCGCCTCGGGCGCGACGCGGAGGCCGCCGCTGCCTACGAGCGCGCGATCGAGCTGGCGGAGAATCCGACCGAGCGGTCATTTCTCGAGCGGCGCCTGGCCGAGCTCGATCAGCGCCGGGCGCGCACCCAGCGGTAGACGATCCGCGACCGGTTGCCGGCGCCGTCGGTGGCGCGCAGCCCCACGCGCACGAGCGGCCGGCGGCCGCGGCGCATGGCCCGGCGCAGCGCTCGGGTGCTGCGCTTCTTCAGCTCGACCTTCAGCCGCACCCGCGGTGTGGTCTGCCCCGAGCCCGCGTTGCGGGCGGCACTGCGCAGCCGGAAGCGGCGCTTGCCGATCCGCATCACGCCTGCGGCCCGCACCGAGCAGCCCTCGTTGCAGCGCACGAGGGCGACCGCCCCGCGGCGTCTGAGCACGGGCTGGCGTCGCTTGACCCGGATGCGCAGCCGCGGCGCGGTGCGGTCGGCCACGATCGGCGCCGGCGCGACCGGCGGTGCCGCGGCCAGGTTCACGTCGAGGCGAAGGATCTTCCCGAGCAACGAGCCCAGGTTCTGGGCGTCGCCCTCGGGATCGCCCTGGGTGCCGCCGTCTCCGGTGGACAGATAGAGGTGGTTGTCGGGTCCGAACAGCAGCTGGCCGCCGTTGTGGTTGTCCGCCTGCCCGTGCTGGATGGTGAGCAGCGGCCGGCGCGTTGCCAGGCTCGAGCGGTCGGGACCGGTGGCCGTGCGCCTGAACTCGTCCACCTGCAGGTTGCCGGCGTTGTCGTTGTAGAAGGCGAACACGCGGCTGCTTGCGGTGAAGTCGGGCGCGACGGCCACGCTGAGCAGGCCCTCCTCGCCGCCGGTGTCCCGGACCAGGCCGCTGAGGTCGAGGAACAGGCTGCCGTCCCGGTTGCGGATGCGGCCGGGCTTCTCCACCACGAGCAGACGCTCGGGGTCAGCCGGGATCCCCGCCACCCCCACGGGCTGCTCGAAGGTTCGGAGTGGCGCTGCGGCCAGCGCCGACCCGCTCTGGCTCAGGCGGTAGACCGGGCCGCTGAGCGAGGTGGCGTAGAGGCGCCCGGCGCTGTCCTCTCCGAGCCCCGAGACCGAGGCGATGTTCACCGAGGCGATGTCCTGGTCAGGCGCCGCCGCGCGCGCGCCGAGCAGATGCAGTCCGGTATTGAAGCGCGCGTAGAGATAACGGCCCCGGAACGCCGAGAGCGCCGGGTCGCGAACCACGTAGCCGCCGATCGCCACGTCGGGGCTGCTGGGCCACTGGAAGGCCGGCGGCGCGTAGGCGGCCGGGGTGCAAGGGCTCTGGACCGCGGTGCCCGAGAGGCAGTTCCAGCCGAGGTTGGCGCCTGCCTGCCGGGCTCGCGCCAGGAAGGTGATCTCTTCGTTGATCCCGCCCACGTCGCCGATGTACATGTCACCGGTGGCGCGGTCGAAGGACCAGCGATAGGGGTTGCGCATCCCGTAGGCGAAGACCTCGGGCCGGGCGCCCGGGGTGTTGACGAACGGGTTCCCGGCCGGGATGTCGTAGGGCGCCTGCGCGCCGGCGGTGCCGGGTGCCGCACCGGCGACGGCGGCGACGAGCGCCGCGATCGGCAGCAGGCGGCGCACCGTCAGTCGCGAAGCTGATCGAGCCGGCACTCCAGCGGCTCCTTGTCATCGCGCCAACGGACGAACTTCGCTCCGTGACGGATGCGGTTGCCGGTGATGTGGTCGAAGTTGACCTCCACCACCAGCTCGGGTCTCAGGCCCTCCCAGACAAGCTCCTCGTCGGACTTCCAGCGGCTCGGCTCGCCCTGGCCGCGCTCGCCGGTGCGGTAGGGCTCGAGCAGCTCGATCAGGTCGCGCTTCTGCTGTGCCTTGAAGCTCGAGGTGTGGCCGACGATGCGCAGGTCCCCGTCGTCGTCGTACAGGCCGAGGATCAGCGAGCCGACCGTGCCCTCCTCCTTGCCGTAGCGGAAGGCCGCCACCACGGCGTCCGCAGTGCGGACGCGCTTGATCTTGACCATGCCCGTGCGCTCACCCGGCTTGTACGGGCAGTCGGCCTCCTTGGCGATCACTCCTTCTCCGGTACCCGCCAGCCACTTGGTCGCCTCGTCGTGGTCGGAGGTCGACTCGGTGAGCTCCACCGGCTTTCCCACCACTTCGGCGAGCCGCTCGCGGCGCTCCTCGTAGGGCAGCGAGAGCAGCGACTCCTTGCCGTCGGCCAAGAGGTCGAAGGCCACCAGCACCGCCGGGGTCTCCTCGGCCAGCCGCTCGACCCGCGAGGCGGCGGGATGGATGCGCTGGGACAGCAGGTCGAACTCCTGGACGCCGTCGACCGTCACGACCATCTCGCCGTCGAGCACGAAGCGTGAAGAGTCGAGAGCCAGCACCTGCTCGACCACGTCGGGGAAGTAGCGGTTCATGGGCCGGCCGTTGCGGCTCTGCAGGTGCACGTCGTCCCCGTCGCGGAAGACGATCGTGCGAAAGCCGTCGAGCTTCGGCTCGTAGCGCCAGCCCTCGCCCTGCGGCAGCTCGCGCGAGGATTTGGCCAGCTGGGGCTTTAGGGGTGGGGAGAGAGGCAGGGCCACGAGGCCCGCACGTTAGCGTGGCTCCGGTGATCTCGAACCGGGCACGAGCGCAGTGGCGACCCGAGGGCATCTATCTCAACACCGCGAGCTTCGGCCTCCCCCCGGATGCCGGCTGGGACGCCCTGCAGGTCGCCCTCGAGGAGTGGCGGGCCGGGCGCACCAGCTGGGAGCACTGGGGCGAGGCCACCGAGCGCGCCCGCCTCGCCTTTGCCGAGCTGTGCTCCGTGCCGGCCGAGTGGCTGGCCGTGGGGGCCAACGTCTCGACCATGGTCGGAACGGTGGCGGCGTCGCTGCCGGACGGTGCGCACGTGCTCTCCACCGAGCCCGAGTTCACGTCGGCTCTGTGGCCCTTCATGGCCCAGGGGCGCGGCATCGAGGTCCGCTGCGTGTCTCCGGCCGAGCTGGCCGGTGCGATCGACGCAAACGTCGACGTGGTGAGCTTCAGCGCGGTGCAGTCCTCGTCGGGCGAGTTGGCCGACGTAGCCGGCATCACCGCCGCGGCTGAGGTCTGCGACGCGCTCACCGTCGTGGACGCCACCCAGGCCTGCGGCTGGCTGCCGCTGCGCGCGGATCGCTTCGACGTGCTGGTGTGCTCGGCCTACAAGTGGCTCTGCTCACCCCGAGGAACGGCGTTCATGAGCGTGCGCCCCGAGCTGGCGGAGCGGCTAACTCCGTCCGGCGCCGGCTGGTACGCAGGCGCCGACCCGCACTCCTCGTACTACGGCCCGCCGTTGCGCCTGGCCCGCGACGCGCGGCGCTTCGACGTCAGCCCCGCCTGGTTTCCCTGGGTGGGGACCGCGCCGGCGCTCGAGCTGCTGCTCGAGATCGGCGTCGAGCAGATCCACGAGCACGACCTGCGTCTGGCCAATCTGTTCCGCGCCGGTCTCGGCCTGCCCGCGGGCGACTCGGCGATCGTTTCGGTGGAGCTCGCGAACGCCGAGGAGCGCCTGGCCGGCAGCTCGGTGAGAGCCGCCGCGCGCGCCGGGCGGCTGCGCACGTCCTGGCATCTCTACAACGACGAGAGCGATGTGGAGCGGGTGCTCGAGCTGCTCAGCCGCGATCCGGCCGAGGCGCCACCGCCGGCCCGAGGATCCGGCGCAGCATGACGTCGGCCAGGCCCGGCGATATGCCGTTGACCATGCGCAACAGCCGCACCATCGGCGGGTGGAAGAGCTCGCGACGGTCCTCCTCGACCGCCGCCACCATGCGCTCGGCGAGCGGGCCCGGCGGCGAGCGGCGATTGCGGTGGTACCAGGCGGGCATGCGATCCCATTCGTGGTCGTGCAGGGAGGTCTCGATCTCTCCCGGATAGACGGTGGTGACCGACACGCCGCTTCCCACCAACTCGAGCCGCAGGGCCTCGGCGAACCCTCGCTGAGCCGCCTTCGTGCCGTTGTAGACCGCCGCCTCGGGGAAGCCGCGCACGCCGCCGCCGGACGACACGATCACCAGGTGGCCGCGCCCGCGCTCGAGCATCCGCGGCAGCGCGGCCCGCACCGTGTGGAGGGTCCCCAGCCAGTTGACGTCGCTCATCTGCCTCGCGCTTTCGAGTGGCAGCTCGGCGAAGGGCATGTAGTGGGTCAGTCCCGCGTTGGCCACCAGCACGTCCACGTCGCCGAAGTGCTCGACGGCGGACGCGATCGAGCCGGCGTCGGACACGTCCGCGGCGAGCGCTGCATGACCGGCGCCGGGAAGGTCTGCGGCAAGCCGCTCGAGCGGCTCGGCGTCGCGCGCAACCAGGCCCAGGGCGCAGCCTCGGGCTGCGAACGCAGCGGCCACGGCTGCGCCGATTCCGCGCGATGCGCCGGTCACGAGGACTCGGGTTCCAGGCCCCACCTTCATTGGCGGGAGCATGCCAGTACGCGTCAGTAGGATGCTCCCATGTCTCACGACCAGGTCACGGTCGCCGAGGAGGAGTACCTCCAGATCATCTACTGGCTCCAAGAGGCGGGCCTGCCCATCACGGGCGCGAACATCGCTCGCGCGATGCAGGTGTCGGCGCCGACCGTGCACGAGATGATCGGCCGGCTGGAGGCCGACGGCTACGTCACGCGCGCGTCCGACAAGTCGCTCACGTTCACCGAATCGGGCCACGAGCAGGCCACTCAGATCGTGCGCCGCCACCGGCTGATCGAGCGCTTTCTCACCGACGTTTTCGACATCCCGTGGGATCAGGTGCACGAGGAGGCCGAGCGGCTCGAACACTGGATGTCTCCGGTGGTCGAGGAGCGCATGCTGCGGGCCATCGGCGACGCCAAGACCTGCCCCCACGGGCACCCGATCTTCGAGGGCGAGCGCGAGCAGGGAGTGCCTCTGGCCGATGTCGAGGAGGGCGCCGCCGTGCGTGTACTGCGCTTCGAGAACGAGGCCGAGGATCTCCTCCACTACCTCAAGGACACCGGGCTGCACCCGGGCCTCGAGGCCACCCTGAAGAACGCCGGCAGTGACGAGATCGAGCTCGACGCCTCCGGCACCACGCACTCGCTCACGCGCAGCGTGGCCGAGACGGTGTCGGTGGTGGCGGACCCGTCTCCTCCGGCGCGGGTGGCGTTGCCGGACCAGCTCGTGCTGGGCAAAGAGCGCTACGGGCGCTGATTTCTCGCGGTCTGGGGCCGGCTAGCGCCGGCCTCCGGCGATCAAGTACCGGCGCGTCCTGACCGATCACATTAGGGCGTCAGCCGATCGCTGGTCGTTGGCGCACGAGGTGTTGATGAAGTCCGAAGATCGCTATCGAGAGGTTGCGGATGAGGCTCGCGCGCGCGAGTTCGCCGTGCTGGACCTGCTCGAATCGGACAACGGCGGCGATCTGGTGGCGCTGCGGGCCGTGCTGCGGATCGGCCAGGCCGCACTGGGCGCGCAGCGGGTGGAGGACGTCCTCGAGGTGGTGGCCGAGGAGTCGCTGCACGCGCTCGACGCCGCCTCCTTCTCGATCAGCCGCTGGCAGCGCGACAAGGACGTCCTGAAGACGCTCATCAACGTCGGCGAGCTCGGGCCGGGCGAGGAGCGCTGGCCGGCCGACGAGCAGTACCCGCTGGCCGACTTTCAGGAAATCACCGACCTGCTGCGGCGAGGCGAGCCCTACGTCTTCGCCGTCGACGATCCGGACACCAAGCCCTCGTCGCTGGCCTTCCTCGACCGGCTGGGCAAGGAGAGCGAGCTCGCCGTACCGGTGGTCTACGAGTCCGTGACCTGGGGCGAGCTGTGGGCCACCGGCCGCAACGGCCGGCGTTTCGGTGAGCGAGACGTGAGGCTGCTGCAGGCCATCGCCGAGCAGGTCTCGCAGGCCATCGGCCGCGCCGAGCAGTTCGGGCTCGTGACCCGCTTCGCCTACGAAGATCCGCTCACCCGGCTCGCCAACCGGCGCCTGCTCGACGAGCGGTTGGCCGCCGCCGGCGTCGAGAACCTGACCCTGCTGGTGTGCGACGTGGATGGGCTCAAGGAGGTCAACGACCGCGAGGGCCATCCAGCCGGCGACGCCCTGCTGCAAGGGGTGGCCGGCGCCCTCAGCGTCACCGCCGCGGCCTTCCAGCGCTCGCTGGTGGCACGGGCCGGTGGCGACGAGTTCTGCGTGCTGCTGCCGGGTTCGCCACTGGCGGCGGCGGAGCGCTTCGCCCGTGCCGCCAGCCGTCGTATCGCGGCCGACGTGGGGGAGCGGGTGAGCGTGTGCTGGGGTGCCGCCTGCAGTTCGTCCACCGCGGGCGCGCCACCGGCTCTGATGGCGGCCGCCGACGGCGCCCTGCTGGAGGCCAAGGCCCAGGGGCCTGGCCGGCTGCGACTGCGGCTGGCCACGGCCCCCGAGCTGCCGGCCACCCTCCAGCCTGCCCGGACCTCTCGCTCGAACGGCCGCCGCGCGATCGACGACCTCGTGCCGCGGGTGGTGGCGATGCTCGACCAGCACCGGCCGCAGGAGCCCCTCGACGCGCTCGAGCTGCTGGCGCGGGAGCTGGTCAGGGCGGTCGAAGGTGCCGCTTGGTCGATCTCCGTGACCACGGAGGACGGAACGGGTCTCCAGGTGGTGCGCGGCGTCGCGAGCGCGCTCGACCCGCACTCCGGAGTCCGCATGCTTGACGCCCCGGTTGACCACGTCTATCCGTTGGCCGACTTCCCCACCACCGCGCGGGCTCTGGCCGAAAGCGACGCGTTCGTGGCCGCCCGGGACGTGCCCGGCTCCGATCCCGCCGAGCTGGCCACGCTGGACGAGCTCGGCTACGACAGCCTCTTGGCGGTGGGTGCAGTCGGCGACGGGCACAGCTACCTGCTCGAGCTCTACGGCGATCGTGACACGGCTCCACTGGCTCCGGCCGTGTCACACGCCCGCGTGCTGGCCGACTACTGCATGCGCCGGGCCAGAAGGTCGTAGTAGAGAAGGGTCGAGTAGAGCGCGGCTATCGGCGCCGTCACGCAGCCGGCGAGGATCGTGCCCACGAGCGCCCAGATCGCGTCTCCGGTGTTGTCGGCGATCGAGGCGAAGGGGGCGGCCACCAGCAGCGCGGGCAGTGCCGCGGCCAGGTTGATCAGCACCACCAGGCCGAAGGTGCGCCACCAGAGTCCCTGCACCACCTCTCCAGAGCGAACCAGCGCCTGCCACCCTCGCGCGTTCTCGATCACCACCGTCTGGGGTACGAAGAACCAGCGCACGAACAGGTAGATGCCCGGAATCACCAGCAGGGCGAAGCCCACCGCGATCCCGAGCGTGGCCAGGACGATGGCGAAGAAGAGCGGGGTGAAGGCCTCGAAGCCCGAAACGAAGGTCTGGACGAAGCTGGGGCCGCTGCTGCCGTCGGCGATCTGTCGCAGGGCGTAGATGCAGATCGCCGTGATTAGGGGTGAGACCACGAGGAAGTCGACGATCGTGGGCACCGCCGACTCGGCCAGGGTGAGCGAATCGTCGTAGGGCCCCGTGAGCATCTCGAGGCCGATGCCCTCCACCACGACGTGCACCGGGACCACGACGGCGGCGGACAGGGCGATGAACACCCCGGCGTGCCGGAAGAAGACGCCGAAGGTGTCGCGAAACAGCTCCTTTACGTCGCGCGTCCGCGCGAGCTCGATCACGCAGCGGCACCCGCCAGCTCGCGATAGGCGTCGGCCACGCGTCCGATGCCCTCCTCGATCTGGTCGGGTGGCACGGCCGAGTAGGCGAGCCGCAGCGAGCTCTCTCCGCCCTCGAGCAGGAAGTCGGTGCCCTTGACGAAGACCACCCCCCGCTCCTTCGAGCGCTCGAACAGTGAGGCCACGTCCGTGCCCTCGGGCAGGTCGACCCACAGGAAGTAGCCGCCCTGGGGGGTCACGAAGCGAGCGTCGGGGAGGTGGCGTGAGATCGCGTCGGCGGTGGCGTCGCGACGCTCGCGCAGCGCGGCCTTGACCGTCGCGATGGAGCCCTCGATGGCACCCGAGCGGCAGAACTCGGCCACGATGCCCTGGGCCACCATGTTGGGTGAGATGTAGGTCTCGGTGGCCTCCCTGCGGATCCCGGCGATCACAGAGGTCGAGCCGACGAGGTAGCCCACCCGTATCCCGGGGCAGACAGTCTTGGAGAAGGACGAGGCGTACACCACGCGTTCGCCCGCGCCGTCCATGTCGAGCATGCGCGGGTGGTCCTCACCCTCGAAGCGAAGGTCGACGTAGGGATCGTCCTCGAAGATCGTGAAGTCGTGTTCGTTGGCCAGCTCGATCAGCCGCCGCCGCTTGTCCAGCGAGAGCGTGCAGCCGGCGGGGTTCTGGAAGTTGGGGATGATGTGGGCGAGCTTGGGCCGAACGCCGGAGGCCAGCTCGGCGGCCAGCGCCTCCACGTCGATGCCGTCGTCCTCGAGAGGGATCGGCAGCACCTCGGCGCCCATCTTGCGCAGCGCCAGGAGGGTGCGGTCGTAGGTGGGGGCCTCCACCACCACCACGTCGCCCGGCTCGACGAGCTGCGAGAACAGGAAGGCATCGGCTTGCATCGAGCCGTTGGTGGCCACCAGCCGGCCGGGCTCGACACCGTGCTTCTCCGACAGCCACTCGAGCAGGCCGAGATAGCCCGGCGAGGTCCCGTAGGCGCACATGCCGCCCGGGTCGCTGTCGAAGGCCCGCTGAGCGGCGGCCTTTAGCTCGTCCACGGCGACGATGTCGAGCGAGGGAGCGCCCCGCGCCAGCGAGATGTTGGTGAATTCGGCCACGGGGGCCACGATATCTACAACCGGGGTGAGCCAGATGAAGCGCGGCCAGACGCGAGGAGTTCTTGGGAAGGTGGACCGCTTCGGCAAACAGGGGGTGAGCCGGCACGTCCGGGGGAAAGGGGGTGTGGCGCGCTCTTCGTCCATAGGGCGGACAAGGCGTCAAACCCTCCCGGGCCGCACCCGCTCCCCAGCCCGGGTCGCGACTGGATCAGGCCCGCGCCGCAATGTCCGCCAGCGCCTCCTCGCGGCTGTTGCACGCCCGGATGCGCGACACCCGCCCGTCACGCAGGCTGTGCACGAAGAAGAGGTAGTCGCCCTGGGTGCCCTCGTCGGTCTTGATGCGACGGTGGCCCACCACCAGCAGGTCGGGCTCGTGCAGCTCGAAGGTGAAGGGCGCAGCGCGAAACTCCTCGCCGCGGGCGCTGAACGCATCGAAGAAGGAGCGCACGCCCTCGTGGCCGCTGAAGCGCCGGCCCTCGTGGTCGACGAACTCGACCTCGGGGTGCAGGAGCGGTATGGCGGCGTCGGTGCCGGACTCGCGGTAGGTGGCCCACAACTCGTGGACCGCTTCGAGCCGCGCGTCGGTCACCGCGGCCCTGCCTCCGGTCAGACCCTCGCGCCGAGTATCTCGACCGCGATCTCGGCGACCTGGGTGGGATTGCGGCCCACCCTCACGCCCTTGTCCTCGAGCGCCTCCGCCTTGGCCGCCGCGGTGCCCTTGGTGCCCGAGACGATCGCGCCGGCGTGGCCCATGGTCTTGCCGGGCGGCGCGGTGAAGCCGGCGATGTAGGCCAGCACCGGCTTGCTCACCCGCTCGGCGATGTAGTCGGCGGCCTCCTCCTCGGCCGAGCCGCCGATCTCGCCGCACATGACGATCAGCTCGGTTTCGGGATCCGCCTCGAACAACTCGATCACGTCGACGAAGCTCGAGCCCGGCACCGGATCCCCTCCGATGCCCACGATCGAGCTGTTGCCGAAGCCCGACTGGGCCAGTTCGTTGCCGATCTGGTACGTCAGGGTGCCCGAGCGCGATACGAGTCCGACGTTGCCCGCGCTGAAGAACTGCGCTGGGATGATGCCGACGTTGGCCTTGCCCGGAGACAGGATTCCCGGGCAGTTGGGGCCGATGAGGCGCGAGCGGCCGCGGCGCAGGTGGTTGTAGACCCGCAGCTCGTCGTGCGCCGGGATGCCCTCCGTGATGGCGATGATGAGCTCGATGCCGGCGTCCTCTGCCTCGAGGATCGAGTCCGCGGCGAAGCGCGGCGGCACGAAGACCATGGCCGTGTTGGCGCCGGTCTCGCGCACGGCCTCGTGGAAGGTGTCGAACACCGGAATGCCCTCCACGTCCTGGCCGCCCTTGCCGGGAGTGACCCCGGAGACCACCTGCGTGCCGTAGTCGCGGTTTCGCAGCGAGTGGAACGTGCCCTCGCGCCCGGTGATCCCGGACACGCACAGCTTCGTGTCGTTGTCGACGAGGATGGCCATCAGTGAGCCGCCATCAGCCGGCCAGCTCCACGACCTTCTCGGCGGCGCCGAGCATGGTGGCCTCGGTGTAGACGTTTGGCAGGTCGGCCTCGGCGAGCAGCGCGCGGCCCTCCTTGTCGTTGGTGCCGTCGAGCCGGACCACGAAGGGCACGTCGGGCTCGATCTGCGCGAAGGCCTCGATCAGGCCTCGGGCCACCTCGTCGCAACGGGTGATGCCGCCGAAGATGTTGAACAGGACCGCGCTCACCTTGGGGTCGGAGAGGATGACCTCCACCGCGCTGGTGATCGCCTCGGCCTTGGAGCCGCCGCCCGCGTCGAGGAAGTTGGCGGGCTGCCCGCCGGCCTGCGCCACCACGTCGAGCGTGGACATCACGAGGCCCGCGCCGTTGCCGAGGATGCCCACGTTGCCGTCGAGCTTCACGTAGGTGAGGCCGCGCTCGGCCGCCATGCGCTCCTGCTCGTCCTCGGCCGAGGAGTCGCGCAGCTCGGCCACGTCGGGATGGCGAAACAGGGCGTTGCCGTCGATGGTGACCTTGGCGTCGAGCGCCACCACCTCGCGTGACTTGGTGATCAGCAGCGGGTTGATCTCCACGAGCGTGGCGTCCTCGGCCTCGAACACCGCGTAGAGCCGGGCGAGCATGGCGCCGACGGGACGGATCACGTCGGACGCGATCCCGGACTCGAAGGCCAGGCGGCGTCCGTGGAAGTCCTGAAAACCGATCAGCGGGTCCACGTGCAGCATGCGCATGGCCTCCGGATCGGTGGCCGCCACCTCCTCCACGTCCATGCCGCCCATCCGGGAGAGCATGGCCATGGGCTTCTTGGCCGACCGGTCGAAGACGATCGCGGCGTAGTACTCCTCGTCGATCTCGCTGGCCTGCTCGATGTAGATCTCGTGCACGGTGAAGCCGCGGATGTCCATGCCGAGGATCGCTTCGGCGTGCTGCTCGGCCTCGGCGCGGTCGGAGGCGAGCTTGATGCCGCCGGCCTTGCCGCGGCCGCCGATCTGCACCTGCGCCTTGATCACGACCGGGAAGCCGATCTGCTCCGCGGCAGACACCGCCTCGGCCACCGAGGTGGCGGGCAGGCCGTCCGGCACGGCCACTCCGTGCTTCTTGAGCAACTGCTTGCCCTGATATTCGAGGAGATCCATGGCTGGTAGATAGAGTGGCCGCCGCCTGAGCGCGCCGCCTGAGCCGGCGCTCGACCCTATCGAAAAGAAGTCATGGCCCTTCCCAAAGAAGTCAAGTTCGTCACCTTCGATTGCTACGGCACCCTGATCGACTGGGAGTCCGGCGTCTACGACGCATTCCAGAAGGAGGCGGACCGCGACGGATTCACGATCGACCGCGACGCCCTGGTCCCGCGCTTCGTCGAGACTCAGCGCGACATCCAGCGCGGTTCGTACGAGCTCTACGCCGAGGTCCTGCGCCGCACCGCCGTGCGCGTGGCGGGCGAGCTCGGCTGGGAGCTCGAGCCGTCGCGCTCGAACTTCCTCCCCAACAGCGTGCCGGCCTGGCAGGCGTTCCGGGAGACGAACGCGCAGCTCGAGCGCTTCGCCAAGAAGTACGAGATCGGCATCCTTGCCAACATCGACGACAAGCTGCTCGGCGCAACGCGGCGCCACTTCCGCACCGACTTCGACCTCGTGGTCACCGCTCAGCAGGTGCGCTCCTACAAGCCCGACCCCGCTCACTTCAAGGAGTGTGCTCGGCGGATCGAGGGGCTGAAGAAGAACTGGGTCCACATCGCCTCGGGTTACCCCACGGACGTGGAGCCCTGCCTGAAGCAGAAGACACCGGTGATCTGGGTCAACCGCCACGGCGAGGAGCTGGAGCCGGGGCAGAAGAAGCCGGACGCCGAGGTGCGCAGCTTCCGGGACGCCGGCAAGCTGCTGAAGGCCGCCTGACGGCCCGCCGTTGCGCGCCGTCTCCGTGAACCCGGACGCGCTCGTGGTCACGAGCGCGTTCTGGCAGACCAACGCGGTGGCGGTGAGGGCCGGCGGCGAGGCGCTCCTGATCGACTCGCCCTACCTGCCCGACGAGCTCGACGCCCTCCCGGGCCTGCTCGCCGGCGCAGGCTTCGAGCCGGACGGCCTGCTGGCCACCCACGCCGACTTCGATCATCTGCTTGGCCGGCTGGCCTATCACGACATGACGCTCGGTATGGGCGAGCTGTCGGTGGAGCGGCTGCAGCGCCGGCCCGGCGCCGTCCAGCGCGAGCTGCGCGACCAAGACGCGGAGTTCTACGTAGAGCGGCCTGCGCCGCTGGCCCTGGGCGCCGTGCAGGGACTGCCGGTTCCGGGCCGTCTGGATCTGGGCACCGGTGAGGGCGCGATCGAGCTGGAGCTCCAGCCCGCGGAGGGACACACGCCTGACGGCATGTGCGTGTTCGCTCGGCCGCTCGGCCTGCTGGTGATCGGCGACTACCTGTCGTCGGTCGAGATCCCGTGGATCTCGGAGGGCGGGTCACTCCACGACTACCGCGCGACCCTGGCCCGGCTCGCCCCGCTCGTGGAGGCGGCCGAGGTGGTGGTGCCCGGCCACGGGCCGTACCACGGCCGCGACACCGCGCTACGTCTGCTCGACGAGGACGTGGACTACCTGGACGCGCTCGAGCGCGGCGACGAGAAGATCGGGCTGCCGCAGGGCAGGAGCACCAAGGCCCAGCACCAGATCCACGCCGAGAACGCCGGCCGCGTGGGCTAAGCCCGCTCGATCACCAGCTTGCGCTCGCGGGTCTGGACCGCCTCGGCGGCGTCGTCGAAGGCGACTACGTTGCTCGTGACCAGCTCGGGCCGCAGGCGCCCCTCGGCCACCAGCTCGAGGATGGCCGGGATGTGCGGCCGCGCCTGGGCGCGCCCGGTGTGAAAGTGGACGCCCGAGGTGTACATCTCGAGCAGCGGCACCGGCGTCTCGGGCTCGAAGATGATGCCCGTACTGGTGCAGTCGCCGTCGGGCTCGGTGGAGCGCAGCGCAAGGGCCAGGCTCTCGCGGCTGGCCCCGCAGTCCACCGTCACCGGGAACGGACCGAGGCGGTGGGGCAGCTCGCCCTCGTGTACGTCGGCGCCCAGGCTCGCGGCGATCTCGAGCCGTCCGGCGTTGTGGTCGGTGTAGGTGACGCTGTGGGCGCCCAGAGCGTTGGCCACCTCGATCGCGTAGAGGCCGATGCTCGGCGAGCCGCCGCCCACGATCAGCACGTCCGCGCCGGGCCGGCGCTGGAGCGGGTCGTACACCGTGCGCCAGGCGTCGGGAATGTTGTCGCTCGCGCTGGCCACCGCCACGGGGCTGACGCCCTCGGGCACCGGCACCAGCATGTGGTCGGCGAAGGGCACGCGCACGTAGTCGGACAGCGCGCCTCCCCAGTCGCCGCCGAACTGCCCGAAGCCGAACATCGAGCGCTCGGGCACGGTCAGGCAGTCGCCGGTCTGCCCGCGACGGCAGCGCGCGCACTCGCCGCACGAGATCTGGAACGGCACCACCGCCACGGTGCCCTTCTCGATCCGGTTCATGTCGCCCGACTGGACCACCTCGGCGACGAACTCGTGGCCGAGCGCGATCGGGCCGGGAAAGGGCGCCTCGCCGCGGACCATCGGCTGGTCGAGATCGCACAGCGCCACGGCGAGCGGTCGCACGATCGCGTCGTTGGCCTCGCGCAGCAGGGGATCCGGCACCTCCTGCCACTCCACGCGACGGTCCTCGGTCAGGGTGAGCTGCCTCATATGGCGCACCGTACCGTCCAGGTGCGGTTTCTCCCGCGCCCGCACCGGGCAGGTCCGGCAGTGAGGAGGAGCCGGGCTACGAGTTGCGCCGCACGTGCCATGCGACGGACATGCGGGCCACCGTGTTGCCGTCCTCGTCGGTGAGCTCGACCTCGATGGGGAACTCCACGCGACCGTCCTGATCGAGCCGGTCGAGCAGCGCCAGCTTGTCCTCGCCCAGCCTCCCGGTGGCGGTGATGGGTCCCTTGGCCAGCTTGAGGTACTCGATGCTCGCCGACCGGGCCAGCGGCGTGACGTCCCCGAGCCGCTCGGCGAACGCTCCGACGAAGGCCGCGCCGGAGGCGAACTCGCCTGCCGAGAAGAGCCCGCCGGCGTGCTGGGAGCCCACGTGATTGCGAAGCTCGTCGTCGTCCGGCAGCCGCACGCTGCCGCTCCCGTCGCCCAGCCCGGCCAGCTCGAGCTTCAGGTGGTTGTTGTAGGGAATGGCCTGCGCGAGGCCGGCGCGCACGGGTTCGTAGTCCATGCCGCCACCCTATTCAGCACCCTCAGCGGGCCGGTTTGCCGAGCGCGTACATCGCGCCGGCGCGGGTGCCCACGAATACGCGGCCCCGCCATACCGACGGGGTGGCCTCGATGCACCCGCCGAGGCTCACCTTCCAGAGCTCCGGTGGCGCGCGCCGCTGGTCGGACACGTCGTAGGCGTGGAGGTCGCCCGCGCAGTCGCCCTGGAGCAGCACGTCGTCGACCACCACGGGAGAGCTCCAGGTGGGACCCGGAAGGGCGATGCGCCAGCGCTCCCTGCCGCTGTCGCGGTCGACGGCCAGCAGGCCCCCGGCGTTGATGGCCACGTAGACGAGCTCGCGGTCGAGCGCGGGAGTCGACCAGGAGCCGCCCGCGCCGTCGCTCGTCTCCCTGATCGGAACCGACCACACCAGGGGCCGCCTGGGCCGCTGGGGATCGAGCTTCATCAGCTGGCCGACCTCGAGCGCGCGGGCGTTCATCTTCTCGAGCTCGCTGGCCACGTACAGCGCGCCCTGCTCGTCGATCACGATCGAGGCGTCGGTGTCGTCGCCGGTCCAGAAGCGCAGCACTCGTTTGGCCCTGCGGCCGCCGCGCAACACGCGGGAGATGTCCCAGCCCTGCACCAGCCCGGCCGAGTTGGCGAAGTAGACGACGCCCTGGTGGTAGGCCACCGAGCTCTCGATCGAGAAGTGCCGGTCGGGTGCGTCGCGGGCGAGCTGGTCGTCCCAGCTGGGAATCGTGAGCACCACGCGAGGGCGCACGCGAACCCTGCCGCTCCGAGTCCAGCCGCGGTTGAGCTTGATCACGTGGAGCCACGAGTTCTCGCCGCCCTCGATCAGGTAGTCGCCCACCACCAGCGCCGCGCCGTCCCAGTCGTTGTTCCAGGTGGGATCGGGAGCGCTGGTGTTTGCGTCGAGCGACCACAGCACCTTGGGCGCGCCGCGGTCGAGGGCGACGATCCGAAAGAGGTCGTCGCGCGAGCCGGCGTAATAGAGCGGGTAGCCGTCGGGATCGGAGGTGGCCGAGCCCTTGGCCAGGTCTCCGGTCACCAGGTCCTCGCGGAGTTGTTCGCCCGTGCGCGCGTTCAGGAAGTGATAGTTGGAGTCGTAGGCGCCGAAGCGCAGCTCCAGCCGGCCGCGCGGCCCCGGGATGACGTTGGGCTGGCCGGTCCAGCCCACGCCGCACCAGCTCTTCGTCCCGGTCTCGTCGGTCGAGCGCGAGCAGAGGCCGCCGCTCGGCGGGTAGCGCCAGAGGATCTCGGGCCGGCGCGGCACCGGTCCCTCGCCGTAGTAGGTGCGGGTGAGGTTGCCGCGGAACGTGGTGATGCCGGGGACGCTCGGGTTGATCGCGCCCTGCGGCGGCGCCCGGGTGGCCGCCGGCTCGGGGCGGTTCTCGGCCTTCGGCTCGGGCTCGGCCTCGGGCCGCGCAGCCTGGCGCTCGCCGGCCGGCGGCTCGTCGTCCCCGATGGGAAGGAGAGTGGTGACGTCGCGCTGCCCGCCCGGATCGTCCGGGGTACTGGACGTGAGGCCCGAGGCGAGCTCCACGATGCCCATGAGGGCGATCACGGCTGTGGGCACGAGCACGGTGAGAAGCCGCCGACGCCGCCGATGCAAGGTCGCAGACCCGCGTGGCACGGTAGTCCGGAGTACGACGAAGGCCGCGGATGTCCTGCCGGCGTCAGGAGCCGGCGGTGCGCAGCGCCGTGGAGGGCGCGCGATCGCCGAGCCCGAAGCGGGGCTCCGGCTCGGCCGCTCCGCTCAGCACCCGGGACGCCTGCTCGGCGAGGGCCGGGCCGTGCTTGTAGCCGTGACCCGAGCCGCCGCCGAGCAGCCACACGCGGGGGTGCTCGGGGTGCGAGGCGAACACGAAGCCGCCGTCGTCGGTGATCGAGTAGTGGCACACGGGCGCCGAGCGGATCGCCGCGCCGGCCAACGCGGGAAAGCGGTGGGCCAGGTAGTCGCGCGAGCGCTGCACGTAGGCCGAATCGGCCTGCTCGGGCCTGCCGTCCGGGTCGACCGGCTCGCCCTCGGCATCGTTCGAGACCTTCATGCCGTGGGGCTCGATCAGGCCGTGACCGTAGAACGAGGTGTCGAAGTCGAGCCAGCCGGGCACCGGAGGCGTGGCCCATTCGGCGGGCACGTCGAACAGGACCACGTCCTGCCTGGTCACCCGCATCGTCATGAGGGACGGAAACAGGGGCGCGAGCCAGGCACCGCAGGCCCACACGACCTGATCGGCCTCCAGCCGGCGGCCGTCCACCAGCACGCCGGCGCCGTCCGGTCGCGCCCTGCCCTGCAGGACGCTGAGCCCCTCGGCCCGGGCCCGGGCCACGAGCGCGCGCACCCCGTCGCCCGCCTTCAGCACTCCGGCCTCGGGCTCGAGCATCCCGTAGGCAAAATCGTCGACGTTCAGGCTGGGAAACAGCCGCCGGGTCGCGTCCGGGTCCAGACGCTCGACCGGTATGCCGGCCTCGCGCATCGTGAGCTCGCTCGCCGCCTCCCAGCCGTCCTCCTGGCGAACGAACCAGACCATGCCGGCCTCGACCAGGACCCCGGCGCCCAGCTCCTTCCACAGGACTCTTCCTCTGAACGCAAGTTCTGTGTAAAGCCGGTCGGCGCCGTGCGAGTAGCGCAGCAGCCGGGTCTCCCCGCCCGACTCGGAGCTGGGGTGGCCCGGCTCGTGAACGTCGATCAGGGTCACGTCCCAGCCGTCGGCCACCAGACGGTCGGCCAGCGCGGAGCCGAAGATTCCCGCCCCCACCACCAGCGCCGAGCTCACGGTCTAGTTGATGACCGCGATGCTGTCGCCGGTGGCCACCGAGCCACCCTCTGAGACCGACAGCTCCTCGATCTTGCCCGCGGACGGCGCCGTGATCTCGTTCTCCATCTTCATGGCCTCGATCACGCAGATCAGCGCGCCCTCGTCCACCTCGGCGCCCTTCTCCACGGCCACCTTGAGCACGGTGCCCTGGATCGGTGAGATCAGCTCGCCGGGGGCGCCGCCGCCCGCGCTCTGCTTGCGCTCACGCGTCGGTGCCTTGCGCAGCCCGCCGGCCTCGGCGCCGGGGCCGGCCCCGTTGGGCGCCATCGCCTCGCCGATCACCTTCACGTCGAAGCGGCGTCCGGACACCTCGACCGCGTAGTCGCGCTCCACCTTCTCGGCCTGCTCCTCGCCGTCCCCCTTGTCCTTCTTCGGCGCGGCCGGGGACGCCAGCTGCTTCAGCCACATGGGGTCCTCGACCAGGTCGCGGCAGGTCTCGCCGCGCGCCCACTGCTCGGTGGCCAGGAGCGCGCGGTGGAAGGGGATGAGCGTCTTGAGCCCCTCGATCTCGTACTCGCCGAGTGCGCGCAGCATGCGCCGGGTGGAGGCCTCCCGGTCGATGTCCCAGACGATCAGCTTGGCGATCATCGGGTCGTAGAGGGGCAGAACCTCGTAGCCCTCCTCGGCACCCGAGTCCACCCGCACGAACGGCCCGGAGGGCTCGCGATAGCTGCCGATCCGCCCCGGGGCCGGAGCGAACTTCTTGGACGCGTCCTCGGCGTTGATGCGGCACTCGATCGCGTGGCCGCGGATGACGACGTCCTCCTGGGAATAGCTCAACTCCTCGCCCGCGGCGACCTTCAGCTGCTCGCGCACGATGTCGATGCCGGTGACCATCTCCGTCACGCAGTGCTCAACCTGCACGCGGGTGTTCATCTCGAGGAAGAAGTACTCGCCGTCCTGCAGGAGCCCCTCGACCGTGCCCGCCGAGCGGTAGCCCACGGCCCGGGCGGCGTCGGTGCCGATCTTGCCGATCTGCTCGCGCAGCTGCGGGTCGACCGCGGGCGCCGGCGACTCCTCGATCAGCTTCTGATGGCGGCGCTGGACCGAGCAGTCGCGCTCGAAGAGATGAATCACGTTGTCGTGGCTGTCGGCCAGCACCTGGACCTCCACGTGGCGGGGGTCGGGCAGGTAGCGCTCGACGTAGACGGTGGCGTCGGAGAAGAACTTCTCGCCCTCGCGCGACGCGCCCTCGAAGGCCTTCTCGAGCTCGTCCTCGGACTCCGCCACGCGGAAGCCCTTGCCGCCGCCACCACCCGCCGCCTTGATGGCCACGGGGTAGCCCACCTCGTCGTCGATCACCTTGCGGGCGTCGTCCACGCTGTCCACCGGCTCGGTGGTGCCGGGCACGATCGGCACCCCGGCGTCGCGCATGATCTCCCGGGCGCGTGTCTTGGTGCCCATGGCGTCGATGGCCGACGCCGGTGGCCCGATGAAGACGATGCCCGCCTCCTCGCAGGCCCGCGCGAAGGCGGCGTTCTCGGCCAGGAACCCGTACCCGGGATGCACTGCCTGGGCTCCCGACTGCTGCGCGACCTCGAGGATCTTCTCCACCACGAGATAACTCTCGGCGGCCGGTCCGGGCCCAAGCAGGTAGGCCTCGTCGGCGCGGCGCGCGTGCGGGGAGTCACGATCCGGCTCCGAGTAGACGCCGACGCTGGCCACGCCCAGCTCCTCGAGCGTGCGCATGACGCGGATGGCGATCTCACCCCGGTTGGCAACGAGAACCTTCTCGAACATGAGCGGCGGGGAGGTTATCGACGGCGTTGGGTGGCAGGCGCTTGCGGACGTGGCCGGCGGGGCGCATAATCGCCGGAGTGAAGCGCAGCCGCCCGGTGCTCGCGGCCGTGGCCGCCCTCCTCGTTCTGACGGCTTCGCCTCTGCCGCACGACCTGCCTCGGCTGAGAGCGCCGCGCGGCTGACATGCCGGCCAGAGTCGCCGCCCTCGTGGCGGTCGCCGCGGCAGGCCTGACGCTTGCCGCTCCGGCGCAGGCTCAGCTGCGCTTCGAGCGCTGCGGCGCGTTCGGCTTCCAGTGCGCCCGGGTGAGCGTGCCCCTCGATCACTCGGGCGCCGTTCCGGGCCGCGTGTCGCTGTACGTGAAGCGGGTTCGCGCCCGTGGGCGCGCGACCCGGCCGCCGCTGGTGGTGCTGGCCGGCGGGCCGGGGCAGTCGGCTACGGCGGCCTTCAACGGCGACGCTCTCGCGGTGGTCTATCCGGCCTACCGCAACCGCGACCTGATCGTGTTCGACCAGCGCGGCACCGGCCGGTCCGGGGCCTTGCGCTGCCGGCTGCTCGAGGAGGCCAACCTGCTCAGCGCCGGCGTGGCCGCCGGCCGCTGCGCGCAACGCCTGGGACGGCGACGGGCCTTCTACACCAGCCGGGACTCGGTGGAGGACGTCGAGCTCGTACGGCGGGCGCTGCGGGCGGAGCGAGTGGCGCTGTTCGGCACGTCGTACGGCACCAAGGTCGCTCTGGGCTACGCGCTGAGCCACCCGGACAGCGTCGAGCGCCTGGCGCTCGACTCGGTGGTGGAGGCCGGCGGTCCGGATCCCTTCTACCGCGACACCTTCGAGGCCGTGCCCCGTGCCCTCGGCGCCGTGTGCGCCCGCCGCTGTTCGGCCTTCACCCGCGACCCCGTGGCCGACGTCGCCCGGCTGGTGCGCCGGCTGGCCGAGGCACCGCTGCGCGGGCGCCTCGTCGGCCCGCGCGGACGCCGCCGCGCCGCCGAGCTGGATCGCGGCGACGTCTTCTCGGTGCTGCTGGCCGGGGACTTCGACCCCTCGCTTCGAGCGGCCTTTCCGGGAGCCGTGCGTTCGGCCCTTGCGGGCGACGCCGCGCCGATGCTGAGGCTGCTCGTCCGTGCCTACGCGGTCGACGGCGTGGCGCCTCGCCCACGCGAGCTCAGCGCGATGCTCTACGCGACCACCACCTGCGAGGAAACCCCGTTCCCCTGGCCGCGCGGCACGCCACCCGACCCCCGCGTGCGCCGCTCGGCGGCGAGAGCCGCCGTGGGCCTGCTGCCGGACAGCACGTTCGCCCCGTTCGACAGAGGGACGGCGCTCGACAGTGACCTGATCGACCTCTGTGGCCGCTGGCCCGCCGCCCCGGCCGCGCCGGGCTTCGGGAGCGGCCCGCTCCCGGATGTTCCGGTGCTGCTGATCGAGGGCGAGGACGATCTGCGCACTCCGGTGGAGAACGCACAGCGCGTGGCCGCGCAGTTCCCCCGGGCCCAGCTCGTGGTGGCGCCGGCGACGGGTCATTCGGCACTGGGGAGCGACGGCAGCGGCTGCACCGAGCGGGCCTTCGGCCGCTTCCTGCAGGGCGCGGCCGTCACGACCCGGTGCCGGCGCACGCGCCGCGAGTTCCCGGTCACACCGCCCGCTCCGAACAGCCTGGCCGCGGTCCCCCGATCATCCGCCGCGGCCGGCCGGCGGGGCCGCGTCCTCAACGCCCTGGCGCTGACCCTGAGCGACGTGTTCGCCGACGCGGTGGCCGGTTTCATCTTCGACATCGACGACCCGGACATCGCCCGCAACGGCGGCCTGCGGGCCGGCCGGTATCGCGTGGACGGCCGCGGGACGCTTCACCTGACCGCGCTCGAGTACGTGCGAGGCGTGGCCGTCACCGGGACGGTCACAAGGTTCGGGCAGCCCCGCCAGCGGGGCCGGCTGCGGATCGAAGGTCGCCCCGGGGTCCCGTCCGGTCGGCTGACCCTGCGCGGGCTGCGCGCCCGTGGCCGGCTGGGTGGCAGGCTCGTCCAGGGCCGGCTGCGCCCGAGCGCGCAGTCCGGCGGCGTCCGGGCAGCCGCGGCCGCCACCGAAGCGCCGATCGGCCGTTAGGACGGCGGCCGCAGGCCGGCGAAGAAGGTGGCGAGCATCGCCGGGAACAGCTCTTCGTCCACCGCCTCGGGCTCGAGCACCCGTTCGAGGCCCACGCCGTTGGCCATGGCGAACGTCATCATGGCCACCTGAGCCGCCGGCAGCGGCGGCTCGAAGCCCAGCTCGCTCGCGCGTCGCTCGAACAGCTCCGCGATCCGCTCGCGCAGGCCGCGGTAGCGCTTGACCAGCTCTAGGCGAAAGCTCTCGTTACGGGCGGCATAGACGGCGAACTCGAAGAACAGCCGCTCCCATTCCGGCTCGGCCTCGATCGCGGCGATGAAGTCGCTGCCCGCCCGGCGGGCCTGCTCCTCGATGGTCCCCTCCCCGGCCAGCACGCGGTCGAGGTCGGCCACCCGCTGGGCGAAGCGCTCGTCGAGCATCGCCAGGAAGAGCGCCTCCTTGCTCTCGAAGTTCGCGTAGACCGCGCCCTTGGTGAAGCCGGCCGTCTCCGCCACCAGGTCGAGCGAGGCGCCCTCGAGGCCACGCGCCGCCGCCACCTTGGCCGCCGAGTGCATGAGGCGGGCTCGGGTGTGCGCCTGGCGCTCCTTGCGTGTCAGCCGCTCGCTCAAGCGGCAACGAGCGAGCGGGCGGGCCGGGCGGCCCGGCGCTCGGCCACGACCTCGCCGCCCTTGCGCGGCACGTTGGTGATCGCCCGGCGCACGAAGCGCTCGGGACGCGGGTCCGCGGCGCGCAGGTCCAGGCCGGCCACCAGCTCCTGCAACACGATCCGCATCTCGAACAGCGCGAAGCTCGCGCCGAGGCAGCGCCGGACCCCGCCGCCGAAGGGGAACCAGGTGTAGGTGCCGGCCTGCTGCTCGAGGAAGCGCTCGGGCCGGAAGGCGAGTGGATCGGGATAGACGTCGGGCCGGCGGTGCACGAGGTAGATGCAGGGCGCCACGGTCACCCCGGCGGGCAGCAACTGGCCGCCGATCTCCATCGGCTCCTTGAGGCGCCGGACGACGAGCGAGAGGATCGGGCGCAGGCGCAGCGTCTCCTTGCAGACCGCGTCGGCGTAGTCGCTGCCGCCCTCGTCGGCCTCCGCGCGCAGGCGAGCGAGGGCCTCGGGGTGACGCACCAGGCGCTCCACCGCCCAGGCAAGCGAGCTGGCCGTGGTCTCGTGACCGGCCACCAGCAGGGTCATGAGCTCGTCGCGCAGCTCCTCGTCGCCCATCGGGCTGCCGTCCTCGTGCCGGGCCTGCAGCAGCATCGAGAGCACGTCCTCGCGCTCCTCGAGGTCGGGCACCGCCCGGCGCCTGCGGATCTCCTCGTAGATCAGCTCGTCCGGAGCCGCCCGCACGCGGCGGAACATCCTCGTGGTGGCGGCGTGGCGGGGCCCCAGCGTGGCCAGCACCGCCATGCGCTTGGGATCGCCACCCCATTCGAGCACGTGCCCGAGCGCCGCCATCAGGCGCTCGCGCCGGCGCTCGTCCTGCACGCCGAACACCGTGCGGGTGATGATCTCGAGCGTGATTCGCTGCGTGGCCGGCCGCACCGCGGCGACCTCACCCACCGGCCATCGCCCGACCTCCGCCCGGGCGGCCTCCGCCATGACCTCGGCGTAGTTGCGCATGCGCTCGCCGTGGAAGGGCGGCAGCATCAGCTTGCGCTGGCGCATGTGCGCGGCATCGTCGAGCAGCAGCACCGAATGGTGACCCAACAGGGGCAGCAGGATCCGGTTGGCCTCACCGGCGTGAAGCAGGCGCGGGTCGCCGGTGAACACCTGCTTGACCGCGTCGGGGTGGGCGAGGAAGACCCACGTGCCCTCGTTGGCGATCTGCACGGTGAACATGTCGCCGTGACGCCGGTGCAGCTCCTCCATCATCGCCGTCGGGCGCACCAGCCAGCGGAGGGTCTGAACGGCGCGGGGCCAGGTGGGGCCGGGCGGGAGGGGTGGGGCGGCAGAGGTGTTCACGTACTCAACGGTATCTGGATACCAGCCAGTACGCAAGTCGGGCCGGAACAGCTCGCCTCACCCTCAGGCCAGCGTCCGGCCCACCAGCCCCGCGTGCGCCGCCACCTCGGCGGCGAAGGCGGCGAAGTCCCGCGCATAGAGCTGCTGGGGCCCGTCGCACAGCGCCGCCTCGGGATCATCGGCCACCTCGACGATGATTCCGTCGGCGCCCACGGCGGCGGCCGCGCGCGACAGCGGGCCCACCAGGCGCCGGTCGCCGGATGCGTGGGACGGATCCACGATCACCGGAAGATGCGTGTGCAGCTTGAGCCAGGGCACCGCACCGAGGTCGAGCGTGAAGCGCATCGCCGTGTCGAAGGTGCGGATGCCGCGCTCGCACAGGATCACCCGCTCGTTGCCCTCCTTGAGCACGTAGTCCGCGGCCTGCAGCAGCTCGTCGAGCGTCGAGGAGAGTCCGCGCTTGAGCAGCACCGGCTTGCCCATCTGGCCCACCACCTCGAGCAGGCCGTAGTTCTGCATGTTGCGTGCGCCGACCTGGACCACGTCGACGACCGCGGCGAAGCGATCGGCGAGCTCCACCGAGGTCATCTCGCTCACCACCGGCAGCCCGGTGGCCTCGCGCACCTCGGCCAGGATCTCGAGCGCCTCGAGTCCCAGGCCCTGGAAGGCGAACGGCGACGTGCGCGGCTTGAACGCTCCGCCCCGCAGCATCGAGGCGCCGCCCTCGGCCACCGCGGCCGCCACCGCGTGTGTCTGCTCGGGGCTCTCCACCGTGCAGGGCCCGGCGATCAGGCAGAAGGTCTCGTCGCCGCCCACGCGCCGCCCGTCCACGTCGAACACCGTCGGCTCGTGGTGAGACAGCTCGCTGGAGGCGAGCTTGTAGGGGCGGGAGATCGGGATCACCTGGTCCACGCCGGGCAGCCCCTCGAGGCCGAGCTCGCGCACTCCCTCGGGATCGCCTATGGCTCCGATCGCCGTGGTCAACTCGCCCGGCATCACCTTGGCGTGCACGCCGGCCCGCTCGAGGCGAGCCACCACCGTCTCGATCTGCGCCGGAGTGGCCTCCGGTGTCATCACGACCATCACGGGACGGCGGGTCCTTCCGGCGAGGAGCGCAGCCCGAGCGTTGGTCGGGCGAGCACCGCAGCTCCCTTCCTAGAGGACCATGCCTGCAGCGACGGTGTCGTTGGTCGACTCGTCGATGAGGATGAAGCTGCCGGTGGCCCGGTTGCGGCGGTACTCGTCGAGGAAGAGCGGCGACGACAGCCGCAGCCGCAGCCGTCCGATCTCGTTCAACGAGAGAGCGGTGGCCTCCTCGTCGCGGTGCAGGCTGTTGACGTCGATCCGGTAGCGGACCTCGTCGGCCTTGGCCAGCGCCGTGCGGGTGGTGTGCTTGATGCGGTAGCGGCCCGAGACCTGCAGCGGGCGCTCGGCCATCCAGCAGACCATCACGTCCACGTCCTTGGCCTCCACGGGCCGGTTGTTCGGACGGCAGATCATGTCGCCGCGCGAGACGTCCACGTCGTCCTCGAGGCGGAGCGTCACCGACAGCGGCGGATAGGCCTCGTCAAGCGGCCCGTCCATCGTGTCGATGCCGGCGATGCGGGTCTGGATCCCAGAGGGGAGCACCACCACCTCGTCACCCACGGTGAACACGCCGGAGGCGACCTCGCCCGCATAGCCGCGGTAGTCGTGATGGTCGTCGCTCATGGGCCGGATCACCCACTGCACGGGAAAGCGAGCGTCCTGGAGGTTGCGGTCGGAGGCCACGTGCACGTGCTCGAGGTGGTAGAGCAGCGAGCTGCCCTCGTACCAGGGCATCCGCTCGGAGCGCTCGACCACGTTGTCGCCGTGCAGCGCCGAGATCGGGATGAAGGTCACGTCCTGCACGTCGAGCTTGGCCGCCCAGCCGGTGAAGCTCGAGCAGATGTGCTCGAACACCTCCTGGTCGAAGTCGACCAGGTCCATCTTGTTGACGCAGACCACCAGGTGGGGGATGCGCAGCAGCGACGCGATGAAGGCGTGCCGGCGCGACTGCTCGAGCACGCCCTTGCGGGCATCCACGAGGACCAGCGCGAGGTCGGCTGTGGAGGCGCCGGTGACCATGTTGCGGGTGTACTGCTCGTGGCCCGGCGTGTCGGCGATGATGAACTTGCGCCGCGGCGTGTGGAAGTAGCGGTAGGCCACGTCGATGGTGATGCCCTGCTCACGCTCGGCACGCAGCCCGTCGGTGAGCAGCGCGAGGTTGACGTAGCCGTCGCCGCGCTGCTCGGAGGTGCGCTCGACGTGCTCGAGCTGGTCCTCGAAGATCGACTTGGTGTCGTAGAGCAGCCGGCCGATCAGGGTCGACTTGCCGTCGTCCACCGAGCCGGCGGTGGCGAAGCGCACGAGCTCCGACGGACGCGCGAGGACGGGACTGCCGTTGGTGGCGGCTCCGGGGGCCACGACTAGAAGTAGCCCTCCTTCTTGCGATCCTCCATGGCCGCCTCGGAGACCCGATCGTCGGCCCGCGTCTCGCCGCGCTCGGTGATACGCGTGGCGGCGATCTCGGACACCACGTCCTCGAGCGTCGCGGCGTCCGAGCGCACCGCGCCGGTGCAGCTCATGTCACCGACGGTGCGGAAGCGCACGTTGGCCTCGAACGGCTCCTCGTCGGGGAGCAACTCGATGAACTCGGAGATCGCGTACAGCATCCCGTCGCGGCGGAAGACCTCACGCGGGTGGGCGAAGTAGATCGACGGAAGGTGGATGTCCTCCTCGTGGACGTACTGCCAGACGTCGAGCTCGGTCCAGTTGGAGAGCGGGAACACGCGAACGTGCTCACCCGGCTTGACGAAGCCGTTGTAGAGGTTCCACAACTCGGGGCGCTGCACCTTCGGGTCCCACTGGCCGAAGTCGTCGCGGAAGGAGAGGATGCGCTCCTTGGCCCGGGCGCGCTCCTCATCGCGGCGGGCGCCCCCGAAGGCCGCCTTGAAGCCGTTCTTCTCGATCGCGTCGAGCAGCGTCACCGACTGCAGCCGGTTGCGGGACGCCCGGGGTCCCTTCTCCTCGGTGACGCGGCCGTCGTCGATCGAATCCTGCACCGACGCCACTATCAGGCGCGCGCCGAGGTCGCCGACCATCTGGTCGCGGTACTCGATCACCTCCGGGAAGTTGTGGCCCGTGTCCACGTGCATGACCGGGAAGGGCAGGCCGCCCGGGTGGAAGGCCTTCTTGGCCAGGTGAAGCAGCACCGCGGAGTCCTTGCCGCCGGAGAAGAGCAGCACGCCGCGCTCGGTCTCCGCGGCCACCTCACGAATCACGTGGATGGCTTCGGACTCGAGTGCCCGCAGATGTTCTACTTCGTAGCTCATGTCGCGTCCGGCCCGCAGGATACGCGGCCGATCAGGCGTGACGGGCGTCGTGGTCACGCGTGGAGACCACACTCCGTCTTCTCCTGGCCGGCCCAACGTCCTTCTCGTCCGTTGCCCGGCAGGGTGCAGGGGGCGCATCCGATGGACTCGTAACCCCTGTCGTGGAGCGGATGGTAGGGCAGATCGTGCTCCTCGACATATTCCCACACGTCCTTGGCTGTCCAATCAGCCAGCGGGTTGAACTTCCAGACGTCGCGCCGGGAGTCCCACTCGACGTGCTGGGCGTCCCCTCGCGTGGGTGACTGCTCGCGGCGGATGCCGGTGATCCACGCGTCCACACCCAGCAGCGCTGCCGCCAGGGCGTCGACCTTGCGGGTGCCGCAGCAGTTGCCGGCGCTCCAGGGCGTGCCGTTGGGGGGCGTGGCGTCCATCACCTCCACGTGAAGCCCGTAACGGTCCTCGACCTCGCGCCAGACCTGGTAGGTCTCGGGAAAGAGCACACCGGTGTCGATCGTGAACACGCGTGCCGAGGGCTCGATGCGCATCAGCATGTCGATGAGCACCGTCTCCTCCTTCTGGAACGAGCAGGCCATGACCAGGCTGGGGTGGTGGCGCTCGACCGCCTGGGCGAGCGTCTCCTCGGCAAGGCTCGTCAGACCGCGCATTCGCCCTCGCCCCGGATCACCTGGAAGGGCTCCTTGCGCTGCCAGTCGATGAAGTGGCTCATGTTGTCGAGGCTGAACTCGATCGGGAGGGCGAGCTCACGCGCCTCGTCCTCGAAGCGAGTGCTCCCGACGCGCTCGGCGTAGGCGTTGAACTCCTCGCCCTCCTCGCGCTCGGCCTCGTACATGCGCAGCCAGCGCTCCACCGCCTCGGGCACGCGCTTGGCGGCCAGCCTGACCTTCAGCCGGGTGCCGTAGACCACCTCGCCGCCCTCGTAGCGGCCACCGATGTGGGCCACGTAGGCCGGGATCGTGTGCTCGCCAACCTTGATGGAGGCTCCGTAGAAGCCGATGTTGGCGATGTGGTGCTGGCTGCAGCCGTTGGGGCAGCCGGACATCTTGATGTGGATCCGCTTGGTCAGCGGGTCGTCGATCTTCATCTCCTCCAGCCGCTCCATCACCGCGCGGTTGAGGCCCATCGAGCTGGTGATGCCGAGCTTGCAGCTGTCGGTGCCGGGGCAGCTCACGGTGTCGACGATCTCGCCGGCGCCCGCCCCCCCGAGGCCGAGCTCGTCGAGAGCGCGCCAGACCTCGTACAGCGACTCGTCGCGCACCCAGCGCAGCAGCAGGTTCTGCTCCACCGTGGTGCGGGCGTAGCCGCCGGAGTAGTCGCGGGCGATGCGGGCCAGGCCCCGGAACTGCTCGGGGGTGAGGTCGCCGCGCACGATCCGCACCTGGATGCTCGAGAAGCCCGGCTGGCGCTGGGGCTCGACGTTCGAGGCCCGGAAGCGCTCGAACGCGGACCCGTCGCCGTTGGGCTGCGCGTAGGTGGTGGCGGCCGCCGGGACGTTGGCTTCCTCGTCGTGCGCGAAGAGCAGCGGGGCCGGGTCGAAGTCGCGCTCGGCCACCCAGTCGCCGGCCAGCTCTTCCTCCACCTGCTCGCGGAAGGCGTCGATGCCGATCTTGTCGATCAGCACCTTGATGCGCGCCCGGGCGCGGTTGACCCGCAGCCAGTCCTGGCGGTCGAAGATCCGGAACACGGCTTCGGACACCTTCAGGTAGTCGCCGTTGTCGAGCTCCACGAAGTCGTAGAGCGTGGGCGCCACGCGCGGCATGATCGACGTGCCGCCGCCCACGCGGATCTCCACTCCGCGGACGCCGTCGCGCTCGCGGGGGATGAAGGCGATGTCGTGGATGCCGGTGATCGCGCGGTCCTCGTCGGTGGCCGTGAAGGCGGTCTTGACCTTGCGCGGCATCAGCTGCGTGGTGGGGTGACGCACGAAGTAGCGCACGTAGGCGCCGGCGTAGGGGGTGATGTCGAACAGCTCGCCCTCGGTCACGCCCGCCCACGGGTCGCCCGTCACGTTGCGGACGGTGTTTCCGCAGCCCTCCCGCGACGACAGGCCGGCGTCCGAGACGATGCGGATCAGCTCAGCCATCTGCCGCAGCGGGATGTGGTGGATCTGGATGTTCTGGCGGGTGGTGATGTGGCCCTTGTTGAGCGGGGCGTACTGCTCCACCACGTCGGCGAACATCTCGAGCTGCTCGGGCGTCACGCCGCCCATCGGCAGCTTGATGCGGCACATCTGCACGTCGGCCTGGCGCTGTCCGTACACGCCCTGCTTGAGCCGGAAGCCGATGAACTCGTCCTCGGCCGTCTGCCCCTCGAGGAACTTCTCGGCCTCGTTGTCGAAATCGTCGAACTCGCGCTCGATGATCGGGATCACGTGGCCGGGGACGTTCTCGTAGACCTCGGGGTTCTCGAGGGAGCCCTTGCGGCCCTTGCCCCGCTGGGCTTTTTCGGCGGCGGCGGTCGGTTCCATCGAAGCAAAGTACCAAAACCCGATCGGGTTTTGGGCTTATAGCCCGCGGCAGTAGGCTGCGGGCCGATGAGCGCCCCGCTTGACGCCACCGCGCAGGCAGCACTGGTCGCCGGCGGAGAGGTGTCCCCGCGCGAGCTGGTGGAGGAGGCGATCGGGCGCATCGAGGCCCTCGACGGCGTAGCTCAACGCGGTGATCCACCCGCTGTTCGAGAAGGCGCTCGACACCAATCCCGCCGACGGGCCCTTCCGCGGCGTGCCGCTGCTGATCAAGGACCTCGTGTGCTCCACCGCGGGCGATCCCCATCACGAGGGCATGGCTTTCCTGCGCGATCTCGACTGGCACGCCAAGTCGGACACGTGGCTGGCCCGCCGGCTGCGGGAGGCGGGTTTCGTGTTCGTGGGCCGCACCAACACGCCCGAGCTCGGCATCCTGCCCACCACCGAGCCGCTCTCGCACGGACCGTGCCGCAACCCCTGGGACCCCAACCGGTCGCCCGGCGGTTCGAGCGGCGGCTCGGCCGCCGCGGTGGCCTCCGGGATGGTGTCGATCGGTCACGCCAACGACGGTGGCGGCTCGATCCGGATCCCCGCGTCGTGCTGCGGCCTGGTGGGCCTCAAGCCCACGCGGGCTCGCGTCTCGCTCGCGCCCAGCGGCGACTTCGCCTCCGGCCTAGCGGGCGAGCTCGTGGTCTCGCGCTCGGTGCGCGACACGGCCGCGGTGCTCGAGTGGGTGGCCGATCCCCCGCCGGGTGAGCCCTACTTCGCCCCGCAACGCGCCCGCGCCTACACCGAGGAGCCGGGCGCTGATCCGGGCCCGCTCCGCATCGGTGTGATGACCACGGCGCCGGGCGGCCAGTACGACGTGGATCCCGACTGCGTCACCGCCGCCGAGAGCGCCGCGCGGCTGATGGAGTCGCTCGGACACTCGGTCGACGTGTCCCACCCCGGCGGGCTGGACGACGAGGGCATCATTCCCGACTTCCTCGTCCGCTGGACCGGCGCTGCCGCGGCCACGCTCGACTTCTGGAGCGCGCGCACCGGCAGGCCGATAGGCGCCGGCGACGTGGAGCCGCTCACCTGGGCGCTGGCCGAGCAGGGACGCGGCCATTCGGCGGCCGACTACCTCGGGGCGGTGGGCCGCGTCCAGATGATGGCCCGCGAGCTGGCGCAGTGGTGGCAGGATCGCGATCTGCTGCTGACCCCGACGATGGCGCTGCCCCCGGCCGAGCTGGGCTCGATCGGAAGCGGCGCCGGCGAGGACGAGCCGCTGTTGCCGATCGTGCGCTCGGTGCCCTACGCGGCCTTCACCGCGCCGTTCAACGCCACCGGCCATCCCGCGATCTCATTGCCGCTCCACTGGAACGCGGCGAGCCTCCCGATCGGCGTTCAGCTGGTGGCCACGCACGGCCGCGAGGACCTGCTCCTCCGGGTGGCGGCCCAGCTCGAGGAGGCTCAGCCCTGGGTGGAGCGGACGCCGGCGCTGTTCGCCGCTGCCGCGGGCTGAGATCGCTACCGCACCGTCACACGCCGATAGCGCTTCACGGCGAGGGGCGCAAACACGGCGACGAGGATCGCGCACCACACGAAGGCCATCCACACGTCGGAGTTGGCCGGCGTGTTCAGCCACAGCGAGCGCAGGGCGTCCGTGATCGTGGTGAAGGGGTTTGCCTCCGCGAACTGACGCAGGCCGTCGGGCATGGACTCCACGGGCACGAACATCGACGAGGCGAAGGTGAGCGGGAAGATCGCCGTGAAACCGATCGCGTTGGCCGTCTCAGGCGACGACGAGTACAGGCCGACCAGCGCGAACACCCAGGAGAAGGCGTAGCCCAGGAAGATCAGCAGCACGAGGCCGAGGACGATCTCTCCGGCGGTCGCGTCGATGAAGCCGAAGCCCGCGAGGAAGCCGACGGTCAACAGCACGGCGATCGACAGGCAATTCAGCACGATGTCGGAGATCGTCCGCCCGGTGAGCACCGCCGCACGCGACATCGGCAGCGAGCGGAAGCGGTCGATCAGGCCCTTCTGTACGTCCTCGGACAGCCCCAGCGCCGTGGTGAAGCCGCCGAAGGCGATCGACTGGGCGATGATCCCCGGCATCAGGAAGTCCACGTAGTCGAACCCCGGCGTGCTGATCGCGCCACCGAAGACGTAGACGAACAGCAGCACGAACATCACCGGCTGGATCGTGTACGCGGTGAGCAGGTCGGGCTGGCGCGGGATCCGCTTGAGGTTGCGCGCGGCGAGGACCAGCGTGTCGGAGACGCTCAGCGACAGCGCGGTCATGCGTAGCTCTCCTCTCGCGTCTGCCCGGTGTCCTCTTCGTCCTCCTCGGCCGAGCGGCCGGTGAGGGACATGAACACGTCGTTGAGCGTCGGCCGGGTGATGGCGATGTCATCGATCTCCACCCCCGCGTCGTCGAGGCGCCGCACCGCCTCGGCGATGCCGCCCCGCTCGCGGTCGAGCGGCATCCTGAGCACGCGGTCGGGGCAATCCGGGGGGGCGCCGCCCGCGATCGGTGCGAGAGCGTCGATGGCGGTGCGCGCCTGGTCCAGTTGGGCGAGGGTGACTTCGAGCCGCTCGCCACCGACCCGCGATTTCAGCTCGTCCGAGGTGCCCTCGGCGATCACCGTGCCGTGATCGATCACGACGATCCGGTCGGCCAGCCGATCGGCCTCGTCCAGATACTGGGTGGTGAGCAGCACCGTGGTGCCGGCCGCCACCCGCGCCTCGATCGTCTCCCACATGCCCTGGCGGCTGCGCGGGTCGAGCCCGGTGGTGGGCTCGTCCAGGAACAGGACCGGTGGGCGGACCACGAGCGCCGCGCTCAGGTCGAGCCGGCGGCGCATGCCGCCAGAGTAGGTCTTGGCCGGCCGCTTGGCGGCTTCGGTGAGATCGAAGACCTCGAGCAGCTCGTCGGCGCGCCGGCGCGCGTCGGCGCGATCCAGGTGGTAGAGCCGGCCGACCATCTCCAGGTTCTCGAACCCGGTGAGGTTCTCGTCCACGGCGGCGTACTGACCGGCCAGGCCGATCTGCGCCCGCAGCTTGGCCGCGTCCTTGACGGAGTCGAGCCCGACGACGCGCGCGGTGCCGGCGTCCGGCTCCAGGAGCGTGGCCAGGATCCGGACCGCGGTGGTCTTGCCGGCGCCGTTGGGTCCGAGGAGTCCTAGCACGCTGCCCGTGGGTGCGGCGAAGTCGACATTGCAGAGCGCGTGCACGTCGCCGTAGGACTTCTCGAGACCCTCGACGACGATTGCGTCTTCGTCCATTCCGGCCACGCTAGCGAACAGATTCGGGGCCGCTCTACAGAGCGCCCCAGCTGACCTGATCGCCCCACGGCGACGGTCCGGCCGGGTCACGGCGCGTGCCTTCGAGGAGCCCGGCGCGCGCCCACGGCGCCATCGAGGGACCCGGCGAGGCCGGCGTTGGAGCCGTGTCGCGCAGGAACTGCTCGATCGCCGCGGCGATCGCGGCGGCCTCCTCGGGCGAGGCCGACTGACGCAGCTCGATGCTCGGGCGCGCGGGGCGATGCCGTCCGTTTCGTGCCACTGCGCGGGTAGCGTAGTCCGAGTGCCCGAGATCCCGGTCTTCTCCCAGGAGAGCGTCTTCGCAGCCATCACGCCCGAGGAGGCCATCGAGCGGGTTCGAGACGGCTTCGTGGAGTACGCCCACGGCGAGTGGCAGATGCCCCCGAAGGTCTATCTCGACGCGCCGCCCGACGGTGACTTTCGCGCCATGCCGGCGCGGGGGAACGGCCTGGCCATCCTCAAGTGGGTGACCTCGTTCCCGCGCAACCCGGGTGCCGGCCTGCCCGTGGTGATGGGGATGATCGCGGTCTCGTCGGCCGCCGACGGCAGGCCGCTCGCCCTGGTCGACGTGCGGGCGATCACCGCTCTTCGCACCGGGGCCGTGGCCGCGGTGGCCGCGCAGGAGCTCGCACGCGAGGACGCGCAGACGGCCGGAATGGTCGGTTGCGGGCTGCACGGCAGCTGGGCGGCGCGCTGCCTGGCGGCCGCCGAGTACGGGCCCGGGGTGTGCTTCGACCCGGACCCCGAGGCGGCGGGCGCGCTGGCCGGCGAGCTCGGCTGGGAGGTGGGCGCCCGTGACGACGCCCTGGCCTGCGACGTAGTCACCTGTGTGACCCCCGGATACCAACCAGTGGTGACGGCCGCCGACCTGAGGCCGGGGATGCACCTGAACATGCTCGGCGCCGATGGTCCCGGTAAGGCTGAGGCCGAGCCCGAGGCGGTGGCCGCCGCCGAGCTGTTCTGCGACGAGTGGGCCCAGGCCAGCCACGGCGGCGAGCTGACCGGCGCGTTCGAGGCCGGATTGATCGCGCGCGACCAGGTGACCGAGCTCGGGACGGTTCTCACCGGGTCGGCCGATGGGCGTTCGCGCGCCAACGCGGTGACTCTGTTCGATTCGACCGGCTTGGCGATTCAGGACCTGGCACTCTGTATCGCATTGCTCGACGCTCACCGTGCGGCACGCGTCCGCGCGCAGACCGTCACGCTGTAAGTCATAGGCTCGCGGGCACCGCCCGCTCGCGCTTCAAGTCGCGTTCAACTCCACCCCCGACCCGCCGATACCTGACCACATGCGCTCACTCACCCTTCTCCTCTGCGTCCTGTCCTTCTCGGCAGTCGCCATTGCCGGCTGCGGCAGCGACGGCACCGCCTCCAGCGCCGACTCGGTGGCCCCGGCCGGCGCCGTCATGTACGGCGAGGTGACGCTCGCGCCCGAGGGCGGTCAGAAGCAGGCCCTCGACACCCTGGTGGCCAAGTTCCCGGGTGAGGGCTCGCTCGGGAAGCGCATCCGGGGAGTGCTCGAGGACGCTCTGGCGGAGGCGGACCAGCCGCTCAGCTACGAGAAGGACGTCGAGCCGTGGCTGGGCGACGAGGCGGGCTTCTTCGTCCAGGGCGCCCAGCTGGACTCGGGCGCCGCGATGATCGCCGCCGACGACGAGGACGCGGCGCGCGAAGCCCTGGAGAAGGCCGTGAAGGGCGATTCGCGCGAGCGCAGCTACAAGGACGTCGACTACCTCGTCTCGACGGGCGACGACACCGCCGGCGGCGTGGTCGACGGCTTCCTGATCATCGGCACGGAGCGCGCGCTCAAGACGGCGATCGACACCACCGACGGCGGCTCGCCGCTGGCCGACGACGAGACCTTCGACGAGGCCACGGGCGACATTGCCGAGGAGCGGCTCGGCTTCGTGTACCTCAACTCGCCGAAGCTGTTCGAGGCCACCCAGGGAAGCACCGCCGGCGGGGTCCCGCTCGGCTCGCTGCGTGACCTCTTCAAGGAGCCCTACGTGACGACGATGGTCGCCGAGAAGGACGGCGTGGTGTTCGAGGGCGACGCGCCGGAGTCCCTGTCCAAGGTCGTGCCCTTCCTCGGTGAGGGCAGCGAGCTGGTGCGGGAGCTGCCGGGAGACTCCTGGCTGGCTCTGGCCCAGCCCGAGCTGGGCAAGCTGCTCGAGTTCTACGTCGACGCCTTCGCCTCGAGCGTGGGCGGCCGCGAGGTGATCGAGGACCAGCTGCGCAACGCCACCGGCCTCAGCCTCGGCCCCGACGTGCTCGACTGGATGGGCGACTTCGGCCTGTTCGTGCGTGGTACGAGCGTGGCCGACCTGAACGGCGGCCTGGTGGTGGAGACCACCGATCCGGCCGCCACTGAGCGCTTCCTCAGCCGGCTGGCTCAGCTCGCCCGTGCGCAGAACGATGATCCGGGCACCACCATCGGGCCGCTCTCGGCTCCAGGTGACGGCGAGGGCTTCACCGTCACCGCGACCGAGCTGCCGCAGCCCGTTCACGTGTTCCTCGACGGAGACCGCTTTGTGGTCGCCTACGGCGACGCTGCCGCGGCCGATGCCGTCGATCCGTCCAACACGCTGGCCGATGCCCCTGCGTTCAGCGCGGCAGTCGGTTCGCTCAAGGGCTACAACACGTCGTTCTTCCTCGACATGCCGGCGGTGCTGAGCCTGATCGACTCGACGGAAGCGGCGGCCGACCCGCAGTGGCAGCAGGTGAGGGCCTACCTCGAGCCGCTGACCGCGCTCGTGGGCGGCAGCGCGGGGAGCGGGAACGAGATCAGCCAGGCCTTCAAGGTCGTCATCGAGTAGCCGCCGCTACGGAACGGCACGCGGGGTAGATTCCCCGCGTGTCTCTGGAGGAACGGGCCTTTCGCAAGGCCACCCGGCGCCTGATCCCGTTCCTCTTCCTCATCTACGTGGTCGCGTACCTCGACCGCGTGAACGTGTCCTTCGCCCAGCTCCAGCTGGAGGAGGATCTCGGCTTCAGCGACACCGTCTTCGGCATCGGCGCGGGCATCTTCTCGCTCGGCTACGTGATCTTCGGCGTGCCGTCGAACCTTGCTCTCGAGCGCTTCGGCGCGCGGCGCTGGCTGGCGGCGATCATGATCCTCTGGGGCGTCATCTCGATGTCGATGCTCTTCATCGTCGACGCCACCTCGTTCTACGTGCTGCGCTTCCTGCTCGGCGCCGCCGAGGCGGGCTTCTTCCCGGGCATCATCCTGTTCCTCACGTGGTGGTTCCCCGAGCGCGAGCGCACTCGGGTGCTGGCGCTGTTCCTCACGGCCATCTCGGTGGCCTACGTGGCCGGCGGCCCGCTCTCGGGTGGTCTGCTCGAGCTCGACGGCGTGCTCGGCCTCGACGGCTGGCAGTGGCTCTTCCTGGTGGAGGGGCTCCCCGCGGTGGTGCTCGGCTGGGTCACCCTGCGCTTCCTCGACGAGAGTCCCGAGGAGGCCGGTTGGCTCGAGCCCGAAGAGCGGGCCTTCCTGGCCGGAGAGGTGGCGCGCGAGCGTGAGCTCAAGGCGGCGATGGGAGGCCAGGGCCTCGGCGACGCCCTGCGCAGCGGGCAGGTGTGGCTCCTGTCGCTCGTCTACTTCCTGATCATCGCCGCGGCCTTTGGCCTCACCTTCTTCGTGCCCGACCTGGTGCAGGATCGCACCGGCTACAGCGACTTCGAGGTGGGGGTGCTCTCCGCGGTCCCCTACGGCTTCGCCACCGCGGCCATGCTGGTGATCGCCCGGCGGGCCGACCGGGCGCCCAGCCGCCGTCCCTACGTGGCCGCGACGGTGCTGGTGGGCGCCGTGGGCTGCGTGGCCACCGCCTACGCGGAGTCCCCGCTCGCGCTGACCGTGGCCATCACGCTGTCAGCGGTGGGCCTGCTGTCCGCCATTCCCGTCTTCTGGGCCTTCCCGACCGCGCTCCTGGGTGGCACTGCGGCGGCGGCCGGCATCGCCCTGATCGCGGCCATCGGCAACCTCGGCGGCTTCGCCGGGCCCGCCTTCACCGGTATCAGCGAGGACTCCACCGGCGGCTTCGAGATGCCACTGACCGTGCTCGCCGGGTTGCTGGTGGCAGGGGCCGCCCTGATGTGGCTCGTGCGCGAGCGGAAGGTCCCGGCCGGCGGCGCCGAATAGGCGCCCGCTACCAACCGTTCTGCCAGGCGATCGCGAGCAGCACGAGGGCCACGACGGCGGCGAGCGCCACCACGACGATGTTCGCGACGATCGCGGCCGGCAGCCAGCGCGGCACCTCGCGGGCTTCGAGCTCACCGTCCCGGGTCGTCCCCTGGGCCTCGGTGGGGCCGGTCGCGCGGCGGTCGATCGCAGCGGTGAGCGTGCCGGTGATGAACCGGTTCAGGCTCACGCCCTCGCGCTCGGCGGCCTCGGCCAGGTCGTCGTGGAGCGGGCGTGGCATGCGCAGGAGGAGGCGCCCGCTGTGGCCGCCCGTTTTGCGGTCCGGCGCCTGGGCAGGTTCGGGGGCGTTGGAGGCGGCCTGGGCCTGCGTGGCCTCCGCGACGCGCCGAAGTCCGTCGTCCTCGAGCTCGGTGCGCAGCTTGCCCAGGGCGGCGCGGGTGCGGCGCCCGAGCCGGCTCTCCGACATGCCGAGCCGGCGCGCCACCTCCTTTCGGTCCAGCTCTTCGACGTAACGCAGATAGACGATCTCGCGCTCCTGCTCGTCGAGCGCGCTGAAGGCCCCGGCGAGGGC
This sequence comes from uncultured Thermoleophilaceae bacterium, assembly GCA_963808545.1. Classification (GTDB taxonomy): domain Bacteria; phylum Actinomycetota; class Thermoleophilia; order Solirubrobacterales; family Thermoleophilaceae; genus JACVRW01. Next base: position 395,594 of record CAWEGB010000015.1, read on the forward strand.
GATCCGCTCGTCGGCGACGTCGGGTTCCGGACGCCCCGTCACGGCGGTCTCCGAGGCTGCGGGCGTCTCCTTCGTGGCGGCCGACAGCCCGGCCACGTCCTCTGGGCTGATCTCGAGTGCTTCCGCCAGCTCGGCGTCGGTCGGCTCGCGACCGAGGCTGCGAGTCAGCCGCTCGCGTGTGGACGGCATGCGTGCTCGCGCCTCCTGCAGGCCACGCGGGAGCCGCACCGTGGCCGTGCGGTCGCGGATGAAGCGTTTCATCTCGCCCGACACCGTGGGCACGGCGTAGGCCGCGAACTCGTCACTGCGGGAGGGGTCGTAGCGCTCGATCGCGTTGAGTAGGCCGATCGACCCCGCCTGCACCAGATCGTCGTGCTCGGCCCTCGAGCCGCGATGGCGGCGTGCGAGTGTCTCGACGAGAGGCAGATACAGCTCCACCAGCCGGTCCCGGGCTCGCGTATCGCCCTCCAGGCGGTACGCGGCCAGCAGACGGCCGGTGGCGGAGTCCCGCTCAGCGCGCTCGTGCTCGGCCGTCACATCCCCCTTGGGCTGATTTGACCTGATATCAGGCGCCAGCCTAACCGGTATCACGCACCCGAAAGCGGAATAACGGCGGCCGTGCCGGCCACCGAGCGGGTACTCGACCGGTGAAGGCTCGCTCCGGACCCGACGGAATTCGAGGCATGAACTCAGCCTCAGACGCGACTCGCCGGCGCTACGCGCGGCGAGCGCACTCAATCTCGTGCCTGCTCGCCGTGCTTCTGGCGCTGAGCCTCGCCGGTCCCGCGGCCGCGCAGATGCCCGAGATGCCGCCCATGCCGGAGCTGCCTGAACAGCCGGAGTTGCCGAGCACGGTGCCGGACCCGTCGCTCGACGCGAGTTTCCAGGCCTCCGTCGGTGGTGGGGTGGCTGCGCCGGCAGAGCCCGCGGCTCCAGTGGAGCCCGTCACGCCGGGCTCTCCGCCCGATCCCACCGCCGGCGGGGCCCCCGCCCCGCCGGGGCCCGTCCCGGAAGTGGCTCCGGCCCCACCGCCGGAGCCGGTCGCGCAACCCCTGGCGGCGCCCGTTCCCGAAGCCTCGCCGGCGCCGGCGCCCCCGACCCACCTGAATCTCGATCTGCGGGTGCTCAGCCCCGGTGACAACGGTCGGTGTGAGCACTCCTGGCCTCAACGGCGGCACCGGAGCGAGCCCGGGCATGCCGGAGGACTGGACCTGGAACTGGAACTGGGATCTGCCCGGATGCGAGTCGAACGCGGGACCGTCGACCGCCGGCTGGAACTGGAACTGGAACTGGGGCTGCGGTGGCGCCACGGAGCTGCCGGCGGGGACCGACGCCCGGGAGCTGCTCGAGCTGGTGGCCGATCAGCTCCCGACGGCTGCGCCTGACCTCGCCGCCACCGACCTGGAGGGCCTCGGGATGCCTCTGGGCGAGGATGCCGATACGAACGTCCGGGCCGGCGTCTCCGACGAGGGGGGTGCACCGTCTGGCGGTCGGCACACCGTCCGCGAGGCGCCGGCTGGGGCCCCGTTCGCCGCACCGCTGGTGGCGGCCGCGCCGATGGACGCCTCGGTCCCAGTGCCGATCGAGCCGCGGGGCAGGCCGAGCGACGTGCAGCGGTCGGATTCCACCAGCCGCCCCCGGCGAGACGATGACGTCCAACGCGATCCGTTCCCGTTCCCTGCGCCCCTCGCGGCTCAGTCGGCCGGCGGCGGCACGGGCGGCGCCGGCAGCGGCGGGCTCGTGTTGCTGCTCGCCGCGCTCGTCGGGATGCTCGCCCTCGTGCCGCCTCCGCCGGGCGGCCGCATCGCTGCCTGGCAACAGAGACTTCGCTCACTGCTCAGCTCGTCGAGGCTCGAGCGGCCGGGCTAGCGCCCACGCGAACCCCAACGCAATCACCGGGCGTCGAGCCCGGTGCATCAAGCACTAACGGAGGAACGATGAGAAACCGTTTCCTTGCGTTGGCGGCAAGCGGACTGGTGCTCGCTCTCGGAGCGGGTCCCGCGATGGCCCAAGACGGAGGCTTTGCCGGTCAAGCGGCCGAGCAGGTCGCCGGCAGCCAGCAGGCCGCGCAGTCCAACGCCACCTCAACGCAGTACCAACCCAGTAACACCAACATCTCGGTTCGGGTTCTGAGCCCCGGCAACGACGGCGCCGTGTCGCAGGAGAACAACTCCTCGGCCGTGTCCAACGCTGCGAATCAGAACACGACCTCCCAGACGGTCGACCAGAGCCAGTCCGGCGCCGGCGCGACCGCCATCCAGGAGGCGCTTCAGAAGGCCGGGAATCAGCAGGCGGCGGTGTCGAACGCCGAGTCCACTCAGGTCAAGCCGAGCAACAGGAACATCTCGGTCCGGGTCCTGAGCCCCGGCGACAACGGCTCTGTCAGCCAGAGCAACAACTCCTCGGCCGAGTCGAAGGCGAAGAACTCGAACGAGCTCGACCAGACGCTGAGCCAGGAGCAGAGCGGCGGTGGGTGCTGTGAGCCCAAGAAGCCGCCTATGAAGACCGAGAACGGCTATGGGTCCGAACGCGGCCATGGCGGCGCCTATTGCTGCCGCGGCGGCACCGGTATCCAGGCCGGCGGTCAGGAGGCGTACAACAAGCAGTACGCCGCCTCCAACGCCGAGTCGAAGCAGATCAAGCCGAGCAACACGAACATCTCGGTGCGAGTGCTGAGCCCCGGCAACGACGGCGACGTTGAGCAGTCGAACTCGTCCAGCGCCGAGTCCACGGCGAAGAACGAGAACGACACCACGCAGGCGATCGACCAGTCCCAGGCTCTGGGCGGCTGCGGCTGCCACGGGGGCGAGGCGATCCAGGCCGCGGGCCAGGCTGCCTTCAATTGGCAGGGAGCCAAGTCCAACGCCGAGTCCAAGCAATGGGAGCCGTCGAACGCGGCTCTCGGGTTCCGGTTCAAGAGCTGGGGCGGCTCCGGCTACCTCAGTCAGGCCAACGATTCCTACGCGAACTCGTACGCGGGGAACCGCAACGCCCTGGACCAGGCCCTGAGGCAGAGGCAGGGCTGACCTGAACCTGCCTCTCCACCGACGAGCTGAGCGAGCGTAGTCCGGTCGCCGGCCCGCGCTGCGGGCCGGCGGCCGCTTCGTTGACGTATCGGCGCACCCGTCCTACGTTGGTAGTGCTCCCCACATCACGGAGAACAGTGATGACAACCCCGAAGCTCACGGCCTTGGCCGTGGTTGCAGCGGCGCTTCTCCCGGCGCCCGTCGCCTCGGCCCAGTCCGTCACGACGCCCACCCCCGACCCCGCTCCCGGGTCGGTGCTGCCCGCCCCCGACCCGGCGCCCCTGCCCGGCCCGGCCTCAGCCGCCCCTGAAACCGATTCCGGTTCCGGACCGGTCGGGCCCGAGACCCCGGTGGCGCCCGCACTGCCGGTGACCCCCCCAGCGCCCACGCCAGAGCCAGCGGCTGCGGAACCTCCTTCGCCCCCGATCGGCGCCTCGGCTCCGGATCCCTCACCGGCGCGGCCGCGCCGCACCGACCGGCCGCGGCGACAGCCCCCGCCCGTCCCCTCACCGGACGTCGGCGCACTGATCGGCGGCCTCGGGGACAACGCGGCCAAGGTGGCTCCTCCGCTGGGCCTGGCGGCGGCCATCCTGCTGGCGCTCTCGCTGTCGAGCGGGGGCTTCCTGCTGATGGCCACGCGGCGCACCAGGGGGCTGTAGTGGTGTGGCGGGCCGCGGCCGCGGGCGCGCTGCTCTTCGCCCTGGCCGGCGCCGGGACGAGCGCGGCGGCACCGCCCGAACTCATCTTCGCCTGCTCACCCGGGCCCTCGGACTGCAGCGGCTGGTATCGCACGGCGGTCACCCTGAGTTGGGACTGGAACGACATCTCCGCAAGCCCAACGGACGGGAACTGTGACTCTCGTTTCTTCTCTTCCGACACGCGGGGCACGAGGGTCTTCTGCGAGGTCACCAACGACACCACCGGGGAGTACACGGGGCGCCCGTTGACCATCCATGTCGACCAGACTCCGCCACGGATGACCCCCGTTCCGGCCCGGCCGCCCGATCATGCCGGGTGGTTCAACCATCCGGTGAGCGTTCGTTTTGCCGGGACGGACGCCACCTCGGGCGTCAGGTCGTGCAGCGCGGCGAGCTACGGAGGGCCGGACGCCGCGGGCATCTCGCTCTCCGGCACCTGCACCGACGTCGCCGGCAACACCGGCAGCTCGTCCTTCCGGCTCAACTACGACGCCACACCGGCGGCCGCGGCGAAGGTCACCGTCGTGCCCGGCAACCGGCGGATGGCGTTGAGCTGGCGGATGCCGGTCGATGCCGTGGTCATGCAGGTGGCCCGGGTGACCGGCGATGGCTCGCCCGACCTCCTCTATGAGGGGGCGGAAGCCGGCTTCACCGACCGTGGTCTGCGGAACGGTCGTCGCCACCGCTACCTGATCACCTCGGTCGACCGGGCGGGCAACCGCGCGTTGGCCCGAGCGGCCGGCGTGCCCACCCGCCTGCCCCTCCTGAGCCCCGCGGCCGGTGCGCGCCTGTCGCGGCCACCTCTGCTGATGTGGAAGGACGTCAGGCGGGCTCGCTACTACAACGTCCAGCTCTATCGGGGAGGCCGGAAGATCCTGACCCGCTGGCCGAAGGGCGAGCGACTCCAACTGGGCAAGCGCTGGCGCTTCGGAGGAGACGAGCGTCAGCTCGGCCCCGGGCGCTACGAGTGGTTCGTGTTCCCCGGATTCGGCCCGCGCTCCGAGCGGCGCTACGGCAAGCTGCTCGGCTCGAGTCGTTTCACCGTCACGCGCTGACCGCGGATCACTCCGCCGCCGACCAGACCTCGAAGCCCACGTCGACCGAGAAGCGGACCCCGCCGCGGGTGGCGGAGAACGTCTTCTCGAACGCGCTGCTCCCTCCGAAGCCGGGCAGCAGCCCGTCCTGCGCGAAGATCTCGTCGAGGTCGACCTCGCCGATCGCCGTGTTCCAGGTGCGCTTCATGCAGCGCTTCTTGATGCTGCCCGAGAGCTCCGGGAAGGGCCCGGTACCGAGCTGGTCCGAGCAGGTGCCCTTTCTGTCGCGCTCCACGGCCTGCACCTTGAGGTCCATCCAGCGCGTCAGGTCCGTGTAGCCGATCGAGCCGCCATGCGGGAAGTGCACGATCGAGTTCGACTTGACCTTCCCCTCGCCGCGCTCGAGGCGCCAGTGGCCGTTGATCTTCGCGAAGAAGCTCAGCTCGCCGCGGTTGCTGCCCTTGTCGCCGTCATAGGACACTCGGATCCGCTTGAAGGTCACGATCGCGTGACGCTGGGCGGTCTCGAACGTGCCCTGCCGCACGGCCATGCGGCCGTTGGCGTCGATGGCCCGGATGATGACGTTGTAGCGCTTGCTGGCCACGAGATCGAGCAGCTCGCCCGACCACGTTGTGCCGAAATCGGTGGAGATCTTCACCTCGGGATCGACGAAGCTCGGACCCTGGCTCGTGGGCAGCGGTTGGTCGCGCGACGCGGTGATCAACAGCCGGGCCGGCGTGTTCGTGTTGACCGTCATCCTGGCGGCGCGCAGGCCCGCGGTCACCTGTGCCGTGCGAATGCACTGCGCCGCGCAGCCGGCGCCCGAGGAGATGTCGCCGATACCGGTGTCGTCCCCGATGGTCTGCGAGTCGAGTGTGCGAAACGTGCCGGAACGCTCGTTGACGTGGCCGGCCGAGTCGGTGGCCTTCACGCTGATCGAATAGAGCGTGTCGCTCTCCAGCCCGCCGACGAAGGTCACGAACGCCTTGCGCAACGAGGAGCTCGACCGGCCCGCCACGAGGGCGCCGGTGACGCGCTTGCGCAGCACCACCCGTATGCGTGCGGGGGCATCGGTCTCCGCCCGGATGGCCAGAGCGTTGGTCGAGGGGTAGACGAGCACGGTTCTGATGCAGTCGACCGAGCAGCCGGCGTCGGAGCTCAGGTCGATGCCGCCGACTGCGTGGGAGACGTTCGGCGCGACGGCGGTGAGGGCGGCGACGACGAGGACGGCGGTTAGTGTGCGCATGGCGGTCCAACCGCCGTGCGGGCCGAGAATTACGCCCTACAGCGGAATGTTTCCGTGCTTGCGCTTCGGCGTGTCCACGCGCTTGGTCTGGAGCGTCTCCAGCGCGCGGATCAGCTTCGGGCGGGTCTCGTGCGGGACGATCACGTCGTCGATGTAGCCGCGCTCGGCCGCCGAGTAGGGGTTGGCGAAGCGTGCCTTGTAGTCGCCGATCAGCTTCTCGCGGCGCTGCTCCGGGGTGGGGGAGGAGCCGATGTCGCGGCGGTGGATGATGTTCACCGCACCCTCGGGGCCCATGACCGCCACCTCGGCGGTCGGCCAGGCGAACACGAAGTCGGCCAGCATGTGCTTCGAGTTCATGACGTCGTATGCGCCGCCGTAGGCCTTGCGCGTGATCACGGTGAGCTTCGGCACGGTCGCTTCCGTGAAGGCGTACAACAGCTTGGCGCCGTGGCGGATGATCCCGCCCCATTCCTGTGAGGTGCCGGGCAGGAAGCCGGGCACGTCCATGAAGGTGAGCAGGGGGATGTTGAACGCGTCGCAGAAGCGCACGAAGCGCGCGGCCTTCTCCGAGGAGGCGATGTCCAGCACTCCGGCGAGCTGGCTGGGCTGGTTGCCCACCACCCCCACGGGCCGGCCGTTCAGCCGCGAGAAGCCGACGATGATGTTGCGCGCGAAGTGCTCCTGCACCTCGAAGAACTCGCCGTTGTCCACGAGCAGGTGCACCACGTCGCGCATGTCGTACGGCTTGTTGGGGCTGTCGGGAACGATCGAGTCGAGCTCTGCCTCCTGGCGATCGGGGTGGTCGCCGGTGTCCATGCGCGGCGGCAGCTCGAGGTTGTTCTGAGGCAGGAAGGACATGAGGTAGCGAGCGTCCTCGAGACAGCTCTCCTCGTCCTCGGCGGCGAAGTGGGCCACACCCGACTTGGTGTTGTGGGTCATCGCGCCGCCGAGCTCCTCGAACTCCACCTCCTCGCCGGTGACCGTCCTGATCACGTCGGGACCGGTGATGAACATGTGCGAGGTCTCCTTGACCATGAAGATGAAGTCCGTCATGGCGGGTGAGTACACGGCACCGCCGGCGCACGGCCCCATGACCAGGGAGATCTGCGGGATCACGCCCGAGCACTGGACGTTGCGCACGAACACGTCGCCGTAGGCGCCCAGCGAGACCACGCCCTCCTGGATGCGCGCGCCGCCCGAGTCGTTGATGCCGATCACCGGGCAACCGATCCGCGCGGCGAGGTCCATCACCTTCACGATCTTCTCGCCCATCACCTCGCCGAGCGATCCTCCGAACACGGTGAAGTCCTGGGAGAACACCGCCACGGGGCGGCCGCCGATCGTGCCGTGCCCGGTGACGACGGCGTCGCCCACCGGCCGGTTGTCGAGCATGCCGAAGTCGCTCGTGCGGTGGCGGACGAAGGTGTCGAGCTCCTCGAACGAGCCCGGGTCGAGCAGCTTGTCGATCCGCTCCCGCGCGGTCAGCTTGCCCTTGGCGTGCTGTTTCTCCTCCGCCTGCGGGTTGGTGTGCACGGCCTGCTCGCGCAGCTCCTGGAGCTGGGCCAGCTTCTCTTCGTAGGTCTCCGGCGACTTCTGGCGCATGGGGCGCGCAGACTACTCGTGCGCCGCGTCAGTCCGGGTAGTAGGGGAGCCGTCCCTCTGCGTGCTCGACCACGACCGAGTGGAGCTCCTGAGTGACCTCCGGATAGCGCTCCGCCAGGTTGTTCAGCTCGGCGACGTCAGAACGCCGGTCGTAGAGGTGTGGCTTGCGCATCCGATTGTCGGCGAAGAAGGTCCAGCGGTCGCTGCGCAGGTAGTGACTGTTGGCGTAGCCGCCGTAGAGATAGTCACGGCGCGGCGGCTGCACGCCGGCGAACAGCCGCGAGAGGTTGATCCCCTGCATCAGCGGCGGCGGATTGACTCCCGTCATCGCGAGCAACGTGCGTCCCAGATCGTGCGGGGAGGCGCGGTAGGGGGTGCTCGCCCCGGCGCGGCGACGTCCGGGGTCGACGATCACCAGCGGCACGTGCGCGAGCTCGGGGTGCAGGGCCACGGAGATCTTGCCCGTCCAACCTCGCTCGCCTAGGAAGATGCCGTGGTCCGCGGCCAGGACGACGATCGTGTCGCGATCCAGTCGCAGCTCGTGCAGGCGATCGAGCAGGACGCCGATCCAACGGTCGGTCATCGTCACCTCGGCCGCGTACAGGGCGCGCAGCCGCTTGAGCACCCGGGGCGCCTCATCGGGAGCGAGCCAGTTGGACACCCTCCCGTAGCGCGGCATGCCCGGCTCGGGTCCGCGCCAGTCGGGATCCCCGTAGAGGTCCAGGTACTTGCGCGGCGGGGTCCACGGCTCGTGCGGAGCGAAGGTGTCGACCACGAGCGCGAACGGCCGCTGCCGCGCCGCCTGATTCAGAGCAGTGACGCCGGAGCGGAACAGCCGGCCGGCAAAGGTCTCCTTCTCGTCGCCGGCCTTTCCGCCCTGGGCCAGGTACTTGCGGAGGCGCTCCTCGGTCTTGGGGCCGCGGATGCTGGGGTGCATCCAGTGCTCGACCTCTCGGTCCGAGACTCCGCGGCTGATCCCGCCCACCTGGCCGCCGTGGCGTATGAACAGATCGAAGCTCCGCCGCAAGCGGTCGTAGGGCGTGGAGAAGCCGAGGAACGGGTTGTCCGTCACGTAACCGGTCCAGTAGCCGGCGCGCTTGAGCGTGCTCGTCCAGGTGGTGTCGATGTCCCTGAGCGGAGACCAGCCGGGCGAGTCCATCAGTCCGTCGACGTCGCGCCAGCCTCGGAATGGAAATCCGCGGCGGCCGCTCAGGAAACCATTGCGCACGGGCACGGTGGGCATGGCCTCGGGAGCCGCACGCGTGAACGACAACCCCCTGCGTATGAGTGCGTCCATGTTCGGAGTGCGCGCGCGATCGCCGTAGACGTGGTCGGTGCGCAATGTGTCGACCATGATCACCAGCACGTTGGGCGGCCCCGTGCGCCGAGTCCGGTCCTTGGCGGCCAGCAGCGTCCCACCCAGCGCCGCGGCGGTGCCCGCGGCGACGAACTGGCGGCGAGTCGTGGACATCGGGACGCATTGTCCACGTTCGGGCGGCGGTCACGCCGTGTTCAGCGAAAAACGGGAGGACGGCCGTCCGCACGGCGGAACACCGCCCGCCGAAGCGCATCGATTCGCCGGGGATGCCGGCCGGCGATGTCACGGACCTCACCCGGGTCGCGGTCGAGGTCGTAGAGGCGCCTTCCGCGTCCGGTGTTGGCCGACACGTAGGCCCACTCGGCCGTTCTGGCGAAGTGCCAGTTGGCGTAGCCCCCGAAGGCGAAAGCCCGCTCGGCCGGGCGCCGGCCGGCCAGCAGCGGCGACAGGTCGATCCCGTCCATCCCCGGCGGCCGCCCGACCCCGGCCAGCGAGAGAAGCGTTGGCCCGATGTCGTGCGTCTGAGCCAGGAAGCCGCTGGTGCGCTTGCCGGGCTGACGAGGATCGGCGATCACGCACGGAACGTGGATCAGCTCCGGGTGGAGCACCGAAGCGATCTTGCCGGTCCAGCCGTGGTCGCCCAGGAGATAGCCGTGATCGCCCAGCAGGACGACCACCGTGTTGGCGGTGAGGCCGAGCTCTCCCAGGCGCGCGAGCATGAGTCCGAGCCGCCGGTCGGTCATCGTGACCTCGGCGGCGTACAGGTCGCGCATCCGGCCCAGGACGTCAGGCGCTCGCCCGCGGCTCAGCCAGCTGTCCACGCGGCCGTAGCGGCTGGTGGCGGGCTCGGGGCCGCGATAGGACGGGTCGCCGTAGAGGTCGATGTACTCCCGCGGGGGAGTCCAGGGCTCGTGGGGCTCGTACGTGTCGACCACGAGCGCGAACGGCTGGTGCGAGGCGGCATGCTCGAGGGACCGGGCACCTTCGCCGAACACGCGCGCGGCCCACGAGCGGTTCTCGTCCTCCCAGTAGCGGCCACCTGCGGCGATGTGGCGGCGCAGGCGCTGCTCCAGCCTGCCGTCGCGGAGCTCGGGCACGAGCCACGCATGGACCTGTGATCGGGACACGGAGCGCGTGTCGGCGACTCGCCCGAGCTGCCCGCCGACCCTGGCGAAGCGATCGAAGCTCGAGCGAAAGCGCCGGTAGGGGTCGGCGTAACCGAGGAACGGATTGTCGGTGGCGTAGCCGGTCCAGTAGCCGGCTCGCTTGAGCGCAGAGGTGAAGGTCTGGGAGGGCTCCGAGATCGGCGCCCAGCCCGGCGTGTCCCGCAGGTCGGGCCACGCGCGCCATCCCCGGAAGGGCCAGACCCTGCGGCCGGTGAGGATCGAGCGGCGCGCGGGCACCGTGGCCATGGCCTCGGGGTAGAAGTGGGTGAAGCGCAGCCCGCGTGCAGCGAGGGAATCGATGGCCGGAGTCTGTGCCCGTCCGCCGTAGGCCCCGACGTGATCGGCACGCAGGGTGTCGACCACGACCACGAGGAAATTGGGCCTGGCGGCGGTGGCGGCGCGGCTCGGGGTAGAGGGCAGCGAGGCCGCGAGCGCGGCGGCCGCGCCCGCCTTCAGCAGCTCCCGCCGCGTGGCAGCGGAGTCAGCCGCGCGAGAAGGGGCGGTGATGAGCGGCGCCCAGAGCCTCGAGGGTCTCGTCGAGCACCGCGCGCGCCTCGTCGGTGGGGATGGCGGTGGCGGGCTCCGGCTCGGGCTCCGGCTCCGGCTCAGGCTCCGGCTCGACTACGGCAGCGAGGGCCTCGGAAGCCTGTTCCGCTTCGAGCGTCGCTTCGTCCCTCGGCCGGCGCCGGAACAGTCGCGACCAGAAGCCGGGCCGCGGGAGTGGCTCCTCGGCGACCGGCTCCTCGGGTTCCTCCGGCTCCTCGACCACCACTTCGTCCGCCGTCCTGCTTTGTACTGCTCCTGCCGGTACAGGGCAGGATTGCTCGACCGGATCGGGCTGCAGCTCGGCCAGTTCCGCCGTCAGGGTCACCTTGGTTCCCCAGCCGGAGGGCTCGATCGAAACGGTGCCGCTCGCGTGCTCGCCCTCCCAGGCGACCGTGTGCTCCGGCTCGAGCTTGGTGATCTCTATTTCGCCGAAGGCTCCGAGGTGCTTGGCGAGGCGCTCGACCTCGCTCAGCTCACCCCACAGCTCAGGCGCCGACTTGACGAGAGTCCTCTTGGCGGTGAGATCCGGCATCACCCTCCCGTTCGCTCGCCGGAATCGGTCTCCTTCCGAGGAACGCGAACTGGCCGCAGACTGTCAGCTTGACCTGGTTGCGGGTACGGGCATCCAGGCGGCCAAGACGGCCGGCGACGTCGATCACGCGGTTGACCGGGGACTCGCGCGCCCACCAGCGGGCGAAGAAACGCGGCATTCCCAGCGCCCGCCAGGACACCAGCGTGAGCCCGTCGATCCCCGGCCGCAGCTCGATCAGCTCGAGCCCGGCCTGTTCGCACAGCATGGCCATCCCGTAGGGCGTGGGGTTGAAGATGCTGCGCGAGTGGAAGGCCTCGAGCTGCGATGTCGAGCCCGCGAACCAGCCCCCGGGTCGCAGCACGCGCGCCACCTCGGCCACGAGTGGATCCGGCCGGCGAACGTGCTCGAGCACCTGCTTGCAGTAGACGAGGTCGAAGCTCGCGTCCTCGAAGGGGAGCGACTCGCCGTCGAAGCACACGAAGCTCGCATCGCCGCGCGTGCGCTCGTCCACCTCGGGCGAGCGCTCGATGTCGACCCCCACCCAGTCCACGGCGGGCTCGAGCGAGCGAAACAGGTCGATCGAGTCGCCGCGGCCGCAGCCCAGGTCCATCACCCGCGTGCCCGGCCCGGAGAGCCCGCGAGCGGCGTAGGCGTCGGCGAGCGTCTGACGGCTGTGATCGCTCGGGATGGTCTGCCCGAGCAGAGCCCCCAGATCGTCGCCGAGCATTCAGCCGCGAGCGGCCGCGGTTTTCACGCTTCCGAATACTCGCCGAACTCGTCGCGCATCACGCCGCACACCTCGCCGAGCGAGCAGCGGTCCTTCAGCGCGGCCCGCATCGGCTCGAGGAGGTTGGCCGAGCCGCGGCAGGCGTCACGCAGCTCCTCGAGCCGCTTGGCCACGGCGTCCTGGTCGCGGTCGGACTTGAACTTCTCCAGCCGCTCGGTCTGCTGGCGTTCGGCCTCGGGGTCCACGCGCAGGATCTCGACCTCGTCGACCTGGTCGGTCACGTACTGGTTGACGCCCACCACGATGTCCTGCTTCTGGCGGTAGCGCTCCTCGTAGCCCCAGGCCGACTCCTCCACCTCGGCGCGGATGAAGGGGATGCACTCCACCGATCCGCCCAGCTCGTCCACGCGGTCGATCAGCGCCTGGGCGGCCTCCTCGATCTCGTCGGTGAGCGCCTCGACGAAGTAGGAGCCGGCAAAGGGATCGGCGGTATCGGCCGCTCCCGACTCGTGGGCCAGGATCTGCTGGGTGCGGAGGGCGATGCGGGCGGCCGTCTCGCTGGGCAGGGCCAGAGCCTCGTCGAAGCCGTTGGTGTGCAGCGACTGCGTGCCTCCGCACACCGCCGCGAATCCCTGGAGCGCCACCCGCACGATGTTGTTGTGCGGCTGCTGGGCGGCGAGGGTCACCCCTCCGGTCTGGGTGTGGAAGCGGATCTTCATCGAGCGCTCGTCCTCGGCCCCGAAGCGCTCGCGCATGATCTGGGCCCACATGCGCCGGGCGGCCCGGAACTTGGCCACCTCCTGGAACACGTTGTTGTGTCCGTTGAAGAAGAAGGCCAGCCGGGGGCCGAACTCGTCGACGGCCAGCCCGGCGTCGATGGCGGCCTGCACGTAGGCGATCGCGTTGGCGAGCGTGAAGCCCACCTCCTGCACCGCCGAGCAGCCCTTCTCGCGCATGTGGTAGCCGGAGATCGAGATCGTGTTCCACTTCGGGATGCGCTCGCGGCAGTAGGCGAACAGGTCGGTGGTCAGCCGCATCGCCGGCACCGGCGGGTAGATGAAGTTCCCGCGCGCTATGTACTCCTTGAGGATGTCGTTCTGAGTGGTGCCGGTGAGCTTTTCGGCCTCCACTCCCTGCTCCTCGCCCACCAGCTCGTACAGGAGCAGCAGGGCCGCCGCGGGCGCGTTGATCGTCATCGAGGTCGACACCTGGTCGAGCGGGATCCCGTCGAAGACCCGGCGCATGTCATCGATGGTGTCGATGGCCACTCCCGTGCGGCCCACCTCGCCGAGGCAGAGCGGGTCGTCCGAGTCGCGACCGAGCTGCGTGGGGAGGTCGAAGGCCATCGAGAGCCCGGTCGAGCCGTGCTCGATCAGGTAGTGGAAGCGCTCGTTGGTCTCCTTGGCCGAGGCGTAGCCGGCGTACTGACGCATCGTCCACTTGCGGCCGCGGTACATGTCGGGGTGGATCCCGCGCGTGAACGGGTACTCGCCCGCCTCCCCGAGGCGCTCCTCGAGCCCGGACTTGACGTCCTCGGCGTCGTACTCGTGCTTGATCTCGATGCCCGAGTCGGTGAAGCGGCGGGGGTCCTCGGGACCGACTATCGGGGCGATGCTCGGCTGCTGCTCGGACTTAGTGGCCATTGAGAAGCGAAGGATACGGTTGACGTGTGAGCTCGGTACCCGTCACGACGCGCGACAGCCGCTTCGAGGGAGCCCGGATCGTCCTCGCTCTGCTCGCGGCGATGTGGGCGTTCGAGATCGTCGACGTCGCGCTCGACAACCGCCTGGACCGGTACGGGATCGAGCCGCGCGACCCGGACGGGCTGTTCGGCGTGGTGGCCGCGCCCTTCCTCCATGCCGGCTTCGGCCACCTGCTGGCCAACTCGATCCCGTTCGTGGTGCTCGGTCTCCTGATCGCCTTCCAGGGCGCCCTCCGGGTGCTGGCGGTGACCGTCACGGTGGCGCTCGTCAGCGGCCTCGGCACCTGGCTGGTCGCACCCGCCGGCACGATCCACATCGGAGCCAGCGGCATCGTCTTCGGATACGCCACCTACCTGCTGGTGCGGGGGCTGTTCAACCGCAGACTGGTCGAGATCCTCATCGGAGTGGCGGTGGCCGCGGTGTGGGGCACGGCGCTGCTCGGCGGCCTCGTGCCCCAGGAGGGGGTCTCGTGGCAGGGGCACTTCTTCGGGGCAGTCGGCGGGGTGATCGCCGCCTGGCTCCTGTCGGGACGCTCGAGCTCGAGAAGCGGCGCTCGAGCTTCCGTTGGTTGACGCTCGGCGAGATCGGGGAAGCTCGGCGTGATGACCACGCCGGGCAACTTCACCCTCGCGCTGCTGGCGATCGCTCTCACCCTCCCCGCGGGGGCGAGGGCCGACGCGGGCGCCTCGGCGCTCAAGCGCTGCGCCACACCGGAAACCTTCATGACCGGCCCCTTCTTCGCCGACCAGGTGAAGGCTCGAGGCGTGAGTTGCGAGGCCGCCCGCCGCCAGGTCAAGCGCTGGGGACGGACCGACGACTGCGTGATGCCGGACGGCCCGAAGGACCGCGTCTGCCGGACGGGCGGGTACCGCTGCGTCACGCAGAGGCTCGGCTACGAGCTGTCGCGGGCGCGCTGCACCGCCGGCAAGCGGCGCGCAGTCGGGTTCCGCTTCGGCTCCTGACGTAGCATCGACACAGATGGAGATCACGGTCCGACTGTTCGCGATGCTGCGCGAACGCGCCGGGACGCCGGAGGTCACGCTCGACCTCCCGGAGGGCGCACGCGTGAGCGACGCGCTCGACTCGCTCGCCGGCCTCGCCGAGGGGCTGCCGCTGGTGATGGCGGTCAACCGCGAGTACGCCGACGCCGACCAGGTGCTCGACGCCGATGACGAGCTGGCGCTGATCCCGCCGGTGAGCGGAGGCGAGGGCGTGGCGGGCACCACCTGGACACGGGTGAGCGGTGAGCCGCTCTCGCTCGACTCGCTCGCCGAACGCGTGCGCGATCCTCGTGCCGGCGCGGTGGTGACCTTCTCGGGTGTGACCCGGCAGGTCGAGCGCCTGGAGTACGAGGCCTACGCCGACATGGCTGAGGAGCGCATGGCCGCCATCGCCCAGGAAGCGCTCGAGCGCCACGGCCTGTGCGCGGTGGCGGTGGCGCACCGCGTGGGGGACGTGCCGCTGTCGGAGCCGAGCGTGATCGTGGCGGTGTCGGCGCCCCACCGGGGCGAGGCCTTCGCGGGGGCCCGCGAGCTCATCGACCGGGTCAAGGCCGAGGCGCCGATCTGGAAGAAGGAGATCGAGGGGGACGAGGGGCGCTGGGTGGAGGGGACCTCGCCGTAATTCGCTGCTGATCCCGCAATTCGGTGGCGCCCAAGCTGCTGCAGAAGAACAGCGCACCTCACCGAAGGTCAAGTCTGCGCTTCTCCCTAGAGCGGGCCGCGGCGCCAGGGTCCGGTGACGGCGCAGGTCATGCCCTCCTGCGGGTCCTCGGCGAAGGTGGCCCGGCCGAAGATGTTGAAGAACAGCGTCCGACCGCTCGGGCTGAAGCAGCAGCCGGCCAGCTCCGACCCGTTGAGGACGTTGACCGCCAGCTCGAAGGCGTTGCCCTTCTGGTTGATCCCGATCAGGCGGTTGACGTCCTCGATCCCCGGGGCCAGCGGATGGGTGTCCACGAGCTCCGACGACGCGTCGTCCTCGCACACGATCACGCCTCCGTTCGGCGTGATCGTGAGGTTGTCGGGTGAGTCGAGCTCGGTGGCCGACGAGCTCTCGTAGACCAGCCGAACCGCGCTGTCGCGGCCCTTCGGCCGGTACTCCCACACCTGGCCGAAGCCCTCCTCGTAGCCGTCGGGGTTCTCGTCGCCGTTCTTCGCGTCGCCGCCGCTGGTGGAGACGAAGAAGATGCGGCCGCCGTCCGCCCAGCAGCCCTCGAGGCGGTTGAACAGCGCGCCGCCGGCCGCGTAGCCCTGGGCGAACACGCCGCGCGGGTCGCTGATGCTCGTGTAGTCGGGATCGGGATCCTCGATGTCGACCCACCTCACGGGCAGCCAGCGGCCCACGGTCTGGCCCTCGCGCATGTCGACCTGCGGGCGCCCGCGGACGGCGAGCATCTGGAGCCGCCCTCCCTTGGTCAGCCGGCGCGGGTCCTTGGGCAGGTAGCGGTAGAAGCCGGCCCCGAGCCCGGAGCCCGGATCTTCGGTCTCGTAGACCACGCCGGTGCGCTGATCCACCGCCACCGCCTCGTGGGAGAAGCGACCGGCGTCGCGGATCGGCTGCCCCTTCTTCAGCTCGCCCGGACCGCGCGACAGCGGCACCTCGAAGAGGTAGCCGTGGCGCCGCGGGAAGCGCATGGCGGAGCTGGCGTTCTCGGGTCCGCCGATCGACTCCTCGGCGGTGATCCAGCTGCGCAGCCCCAGGCCGCGTCCGCCGGCGCAGTTGACGATCGTCCCGTTGAGGCTCACCCAGTCGGCCACCAGGCGCCGGCGGCGCTCGTCGTACACGAGCGTGGTGGTGCCGCCACCGCCCTGAGGGTCGTACTTGGCCGCCGGATCGCCGAGCACGCTGGCCGTGCCGGGGAGATTGCGGTCCTCGCTGTTTCGCACCAGCCGCACCCGGCCGGGGCGCCGGTCCTGGAAGGCGCTCATCCCGTCGAGCGCGAGCGGAGTCGGGTTGCCGTCGCTCATGGTCGACCCCGAGTGGCTGAAGGTCACGTAGCTGAAGCCCGCGGGCAGCGCCAGCACCTCGACGCCGCGCTGATCGGCCTTGCGCTCCAGCGGCCCGTAGGACCCGCCGCGGCGCTTCTTCCTGCGGCCGGGCGCCGCAGCGGCGTCACCGGCGAGCAGCCGCTCGAGCGCGGCGGTGCTGGCCAGGCCGCCGCCCGCGGCGGCGGCGCCGCGGGTGATGAAGCTGCGGCGATTCAGGGTGCTGGACATGAGGCTCCTCTCCTCTGCTTGTTGCGAGTTCTATCCGAGAGCGGGAGCGATTACACCTCGGGTCTCGCCGCCTTCAGCGCGCCGGCGAGCGTTTCGAGCAGCAACCGGGCGATCTCCTCGCGAGGCAGATCGCGGTGCTCGAACCAGTCGAGCACCACGCCGTCCACGAACCACAGCCAGCCTGTGACGGCGGCGCGGGCCTGCGGCGACAAGCTCGGCTCCAGTCCCAGGCCGAGGAGGATCCGCTCGGACGTCTCGTCGCGCAGTTCGAGGCTCGTGGCCAGCGCCTGGTCCGGCGGCAGCGAGGGGTCCGGCTCGGTGCGCCGGCGCACCTCGTCCGCGGCCTGCTCCAGGGCGGCCACGAAGTACGCGTGCTTGCTCGGGAAGTAGTGATAGAGCAGGGCCTTGGAGATGCCCGCCTCCCGGGCGATGCGAGCCATCGAGAGCTCGTCGAACGTGTGGCGGGCGAACAGCTCCGCTCCCAGCTCGAGGAGCTGCCGGCGTCGCTCGTCCACCGGCTTGCGGGTGTATGCGGGCTCGCCGATGACGCCAGCCTACGCCCGGGGTTAGGGTGCCGCGCATGCCGATGACCCGGCTCGTGGCGCTGGCCGCGCTCGCGACGCTGCTGGCGGCGGCGCCCGCCGCCGCCTCGCCCACCGGAGGCGACCTGTTCACCCGCTCGGGCGGCGAGCCCTGGCGGTTGTCGTTCGTGGACGGCCGGGGCAGGGTGGTGCTCGGAGGCGCGCCCGGCACGCTCGGCTTTCGCACCGGAGCGGGCTGGTTTCGGGCCACCCGGGCGCTCGAGGAGTCGGATGGCCGCGGTGGCGGCGAGGGCGGCGACGCGCTGCTGGCCACCGACGATCCCGCCGGCCGGCGGCTGAAGGTCAATCTCTTCCCCGCCGCGCCCGGGGTGGCGGCGCTGCGCGTGCGGGTGGTGGGCGGGTCCATCGCCGGCGTGACCGGCGTGGGGATCTTCCTGCGGGCCCCGCAGGGTGAGCGCTACCTGGGCTTCGGGGAGCGTTCCAACACGGTCGATCAGCGCGGCAACGAGGTGGAGAACTACGTGGCCGAGGGCCCGTTCGAGGCGGACGAGCGCCCACTCATACCCTCGTTCGTGCCGCCCTGGGGCTTTCACCCGCGACCGGACGCGACCTACTTCCCGATGCCCTGGCTGCTGTCGAGCTCGGGCTACGGCGTGCTGCTCGACAACTCGGAGCGCAGCGTGTTCCGCCTGGGCAGCGACCGGCGCGACCGCTGGAGCGCCGAGGTGGACGCCCCCGGCCTCGAGCTGCGCGTGTTCGCCGGGCCCCGGCCCGCCGGCGTGCTGCGCCGCCTCACCAGGACCGTGGGCGTCCAGCCGCGGCCTTCGAGCCCGGCGGTGTTCGGCCCCTGGTATCAGCCGCGCGACGAGGAGCGCTCGATCCTCGCTCGCCTCCAGCGCGACGACGTGCCGCTCTCGGTCGCCCAGACCTACACCCACTACCTGCCGTGCGCCGACCAGGCCGGCCGTGAGGCCGCCGAGCGCGAGCGGGTGCGCGCCTTCCACGAGCGCGGCCTGGCGGTGACCACCTACTTCAACCCGATGATCTGCACCGAGCACCCGGCCTACGGCGAGGCGGCGAGCCGGGGCCTGCTCGCCCGCACCGCCGCCGGCGGCCCCTACACCTACCGCTACAGCACGCTGGAGAGCTTCGACGTCGCCCAGTTCGACTTCAGCAACCCGCTGGGGCGCGGGCTGTACGGCCGGCTGCTGGCCCAGGCGCGCGCCGACGGCCACGACGGCTGGATGGAGGACTTCGGCGAGTACACCCCGCTCGACGCCCGCTTTGCCGACGGCAGCGACGGTCTCGTGACCCACAACCGCTATCCCACCGACTACCACTGCGGTGCTCACGCCGCCCAGCCGCGAGCGATCCGCTTCGTCCGCTCCGGCTGGACGGGCACGGCGCGCTGCGCGCCGGTGGTCTGGGGAGGAGATCCGAGCGTCGACTGGGGCTTCGACGGCCTCGAGTCGTCGGTCATCAACGGGATCAGCATGGGCCTGTCGGGGGTCAGCACCTGGGGCTCGGACATCGGCGGCTTCTTCGCCCTTCTCGAGAACCGCCTGACGCCGGAGCTGCTGGCGCGCTGGATCGAGTTCGGCGCGGTGTCGGGCGTGATGCGCACCCAGGCCAACGGCATCCGTGTGCCCGACTCGCCCCGTCCGCAGATCTGGGACCCGGAGATCCAGCCGGTCTGGCGCCGCTGGGCCAAGCTGCGCACCCAGCTCTATCCCTACCTGGCCGCCGCTGACGCCGGCTATCGCCGCACCGGGCGGCCGCGTCATGAGCCACCTCGTGCTGGCCCATCCCGGCGACCGGCGCGCCGCGGCGGTGGAGGATGCGTTCATGTTCGGGCCCGACCTGCTGGCGGCGCCGGTGGTCCGGCCCGGTGCTCGGCGGCGGGCCGTCTACCTCCCACGCGGGCTGTGGGTCGATCTGTGGCGCTCGGCGCGCTACCGGAGCTCCGACGGCGGGCTGGAGCTCGGACGGGCACGTGCGCTGCGCGGCGGTCGCGAGCTGAGCCTCCCCGCGCCGCTCGACGAGCTGCCCCTGCTGGCCCGTGCGGGCACCCTGCTGCCGCTGCTCACCCCGGACGTGGACACCCTGGCCGCCTACGGCGACCGGGCGCCGGCGGTCTCGCTGCGCGAGCGGGCGGACCGGCGCGTACTGCTCGCCTTCCCGCGCGGCCGTTCGTCGGCACGGCTCGAGGACGGTGGGCGGCTGAGTTCCCGGGAGGCCGCGGCCGGCTGGGAGCTCGGCATCGCGGGCGAGCGCCGGCGGCGCTGGCGCATCGAGGCCTCGCTCGCGCTGCTGACGCGCCCGTTTCGTCCCTGCCGGGTGTCGGCGGAGGGCGACGCGCGGCTGCATGGGTGGCGCTACGACCGGCGCAAGCGCGTGATGTACCTGTCGGTGAGCGCGCGCCGCGGGAACCTGGCCGTCCGGCCCTGCCGGCGATGAACGCGATATGACTGGCCGCGTGCCCGCCCGCCTCGCTCTGCTGTTTGCAGTGCTCGTTCTCCTGCCCGGAAGCGCGTCGGCCGGCACGGGAGACGAGCTCGGACGCGAGGGACGCGTGATCGGGTACCCGGTGCAGGGCAACGGCGGCGCCACGGCCGTGGTCACGAACGTGCCCTTCAACATCCGCTTCCTCGATCGCGGACGGAGGCTGCTCGGCGAGGTGGGGTCCTTCCGCCGCCCTCCCCGATCGCGCCGGCTGCCGCCGACCCAGGATCCCGAGCCGTTCACCCTCGAGCGTGACCCCGACCGAGCGGTGTACGCGCCCCTCACCTTCGAGGTCGGCA